>LFKV01000010.1 GCA_001189345.1 Candidatus Paraburkholderia kirkii | reverse complement strand
AACTCGACGACCTTCTTCGACACCTCGACGTCTCAAGTGAATGCGAACGAAGTCTTCGGTCTGGCGCAGGCTCTATCAGGACGAGAGCCTATCGGTGGTCTGCCGGCGAGCACGTGGTGCCGGCATCTGACCTAGCCGAAGCAATGAAGCAGATTCGCGAGCTGCAGCGATTGCTAGGAAAGAAGACAATGGAGGTAGAAATCCTCCGTGAAGCAGTGGAGTATGGTCGAACAAAAAAATTGACTGCGCTCACCATTGCTGCCGGGGGACGACCGTTGAAGACGGTCTGTGAAGTCCTGGGGGTGTCGCGCTCGAATCTCGCAGTCAAGTCGAAGCGGCCGGCTGACTGGGTCGACCGGCGCAAGATGCCCGTGCTCGACGACACGGCGCTTGTCGCCGAACTTCATGAGTTGTTAGGCGACGCGCCGACGTATGGATACCGAGGTGCTTGGGCGTTGCTGAGGCGAAGCCGGGACATGCTGGCTCAACCGCGAGTAAATGCAAAGCGCGTGTATCGCGTGATGCGTCGCCACGGCCTGCTGCTTGAACATCGCCCTCGGCACGCCTCGTCTACGCGTCGGCATGACGGCAAGGTCGCGGTGGATAGCAGCAACATGCGCTGGTGCTCGGATGGCTTCGAATTCCGCTGCGATGCCGGTGTCCCATTGCGTGTCGTCTTCGCACTCGACTGTTGCGACCGCGAAGCCATGAGTTGGGCCGCGAGCACAGGCGGTTACACTGGCGATATGGTGCGTGACGTCATGCTTCAAGCCGTCGAGAACCGCTTCACCGGCGCGTTGAAGGCCGACAGGGAAGTCGAGTGGTTAAGCGACGATGGTTCCTGCTACATTGCCGATGACACATTGAAGTTCTCTCGAAAAATCGGACTGAAGCCAGTAACGACACCCGTCAGAAGTCCGCAAAGCAACGGGATGGCCGAGAGCTTCGTTAAAACGATAAAGCGTGATTACGAAACGATAAAGCGTGATTACGTTTCGTGGATGCCGAAACCCGACGCCAGGACGGCGCTGCAAAATCTGGCCATCGCGTTCGACCACGATAACGAGTCACACCCGCACAGCGCCCTTAAATACCGCTCGCCGCGCGAGTTTCGTCGGCAAGCAAATCCTCCAACCTAAGCGGGACCGGCTGTCCGGTTATGCGGGAGCAAGTCCAATGTTCATCGCCACCACGTAGCCGGATACCTTCGGCACGATGATGACCGCGTCGCCGTCGGTGTAAGCGTCGTCGGTGCTTACCTGATTGCGCGTCACGAACCACCAGATGAACGCGCCGATCGCCAGTATCACCACCACGACGCCGAGAATGATCAGCGGCTTTTTGCCGGGTTTCTTGCGGCCGTTGCCGTTGTCCTTTGCATCGCCGCCGCCGTTGTCCTCGTCGTTCCTTTCGTTTGCCCTGGCCTTGAGCCTCGGTTTGACGCCCGCGTCGTCATTGCCCTGCGCATCCCGCGCAGGGCCGCGCCCGGCGGCGCTCGTGCGCGCGCCCTCATGTGCTGCGTCCTGGGTATCGTCTGAATCTGGCATTGCCGCTCGCTGGGTGTCGTCACTCGCTTCCGCAATCCCATGAATGAAGGGCGGACGCCAGGTCGCTCACGCGTGGATCTTCGAGCGGTGTCATTCAAGCAAGCGGCGTTCCTTTCGCGGGCCGTCCGGCGGCGAGCGAACGTGCGTGCGGGTTGGCACGAAAGTACCGGTTTGGCGAAACGAAGGAAACGCGCCGCTTTTCGAGTTCCCTGGTAAATCTTCCACAGCCCGCGCTGCCTGCTCATTCGTGGCTAACTTTCGCCGGCGAAGATGCATCCCGAGCAGAAATCGAATCTGAAAGGAGATGCACCATGTACAAGCACATCCTCGTCGCTGTGGGACCGGGCTTCAGCGAAAGCGCCCTCGATACCGCGATCAGCCGCGCGCTCGAGTGCAACGCGCGCCTCACCGCGCTGCATGTCGTCGATCAGGTGCCATGGTGGGCCGTCGTCACGGCGGACTGCAACCGCGCGCAGACGCTCGCCGTCATCGACGATCACGCCCGCGCCGTCACGCGCCACAGCGCGCGGCTAATCGAGCGCGCGGGCATCGACGGAACCGTGCGCAGCATCGAGCTGCCGCCGAATGCGAGCCTGGGCGAGACGATCGCGAAGGCCTCGATGGCGCTCGGCGCGGACCTGATCGTGCTGGGCGGCGAAGCGGACACCGGCTGGCGGCACGGCGGGCAGCGCCTGCGCGATGCCGTGTGCGCGCGGACGAAGTGCGACGTGCTGATTGCGTCGCCCGCCGGGATTCATGCCGATGCGGCTCACATGATGTGAGGAGAACGCAGCGCGCGTCAGAGCGCGCTGCGCAAATGCGCGGCAAGCTGCACGATGCCGATCGAGATCTTCTTCTCGCGCTTCGCATCCAGCCGCCCGACCGGCACGCTCGTCGAGACGGCGACGCGTTTGCCCGCCGGCGTCATCCCGACATAGGTCAAGCACGCGAGCCCTTCGGCCACTTCCTCGCGTTCGACGGCGAGCCCGCTGCGGATCGCGCCGAGCTCGCGCAAGAGCACTGCGCGCCGCGTGATCGTGCGCGGCGTGACGGCTTCCAGACGCTCGGGCAGCCGCTCGGCGACGGCATCGTCCGCCAGGCCCGCGAGCAGCGCCTTGCCGAGGGCGCAGCAATGCGCGGGCAGGCGAGGCGCGAGCCGAGATCGGACACGAGCCTTACCGGACGATGCGCATCCTCGCGCGCCACGTACACCACGTGCACGCCGTCGAGCACGGCGAGCTGCACGACCTCGTTGCGCTTGTTGATGAACGCGCCCGCGCCTTCGCGAAACGCCGCCCGCCTGCAGCTTGTCGTGGCGCACGTAGGCGTTGCCGAGCTCGAACAGGCCGACGCCGACGACGTAGCCATCGTCGCGCTTCTCGATCCATTGCATGCGCGCGAGCGTTTCCAGCATCAGATAGAGCGTGCTGCGCGAAAGGCCGGTGTGCTCCGCGAGCGCCGCGGCGTGCACCGGCTTCGCGGCGGCGGCGAGCACTTCGAGAATGTCGCTCGCGCGGCGCGGGCACGTCGTAGGCTTTTTCCATCGGCATTCGCTGCAAGGTGGGCATGCGGCATTATTCCAACAGGTTGGATAAACATGCAACCCGCGGGCTACGATCGATTCTCCTTTTTTCGATGCCCCGGTGATCCGCCCATGCAGCCCGTTTCCGTTTCCTCCTGCCTGCCCGAAGACTTCGCCGACGCCGTGCTGATCGGCCGCACGTGGCGTCCCGCGCCCGTGAACGGTCCCGCCATCGTGGCGGTGCGCCATGGCGAAGTGTTCGACATCACGCGCGCCACGCCGACCACGGCCGATCTCTTCAACCGCCCCGATGCGCTCGACGTCGCCCGCAACGCCGAAGGCGAATCTCTCGGCAGCGTGCAGGATCTGCTGCAGGCCACGCTCGACGGACGCCGCGCCCGGCAGCGCGCGCCCTGCGACGTGCAGGCGGTGAAGGCGTGCGGCGTCACGTTCGCGGTGAGCCTGCTCGAGCGCGTGATCGAGGAGCAGGCGGGCGGCGACGCGAGCAAGGCTCGGGAAGTGCGCGACACCATCAACAAGCTGATCGGCGCGGATCTCTCGAAGATCAAGCCCGGTTCCGAGAGCGCGGCCCGGTTGAAAGCCGAGCTGGAGCGGCGCGTGGTCGCAATACATGGCGGTCGGCATCGGGCCGGATGCGGAAGTATTCTCGAAGTCGCAGCCGATGTCGTCGGTTGGCTTCGGCGCGGACGTCGGCCTTTACCCGACGTCGCAATGGAACAATCCCGAGCCGGAGATCGTGCTCGCGGTGAACGCGCGCGGCGAGATCGTCGGCGCGACGCTCGGCAACGACGTGAATCTGCGCGACATCGAGGGCCGCAGCGCGCTCCTGCTCGGCAAGGCGAAGGACAACAACGTGTCGTGCTTGGTCGGCCTGTTCGTGCAAGTCCCCGCGATTCAGCGCGCCGCCGCTTCCACGAGCGCGGGCACGCCGCTGACGGGTTTCATCAGCGCGTCATCGAGTCCGTGACGCGCGCGCAGATACTCTGTCGCGTTTTTAGGAGAGCCACGCGCGGCCGTCCGCGTCCTCCCACGCCAGCACCTTGAGCGGCAGATCGAGGGCGGTGGGCACCGCCTGCATGAGCGGCGTGCCGGCCCGCGGGTTGCCGAACACCAGCAACTGGCTCGAAGGCATCGCGAGTCCGGCGCGCGCGGCGTCGCCGCTGAAGTCTCGATGCGCGCGAAGAGTGTCAGCCCTCGCGCGCGGATCAGCGCTTCGAGCCTGTCGGCGCTCGCCACGGCGCCATGCGCGCTCGCGATCGTGACGACGCCATTGCCATTCGAGTCGGCGGACATGATGCCTCCGAGTGTATCAACGGCCCGCGCGCTTGCCCCACGCGAGCGCGACGAACGCCGTGCACAGCGCTTCCATGCCGAGCGCGTCTTCGTCGTCGAAGCGGCCGGGCACCGAACTGTCGACGTCCCATACGCCGATCAGCGTCCCGTCGGCGGCGGCGAGCGGCACGACGATCTCCGAGCGCGATGCCGAATCGCACGCGATGTGGCCGGGAAACGCATCGACGTCCGGCACCCTGCGCGCGCCGCTCGCGCGCCGCCGTGCCGCATACGCCGCGCCCGAGCGCGATGCGCACGCACGTGGGCTTGCCCTGAAACGGCCCGACGACGAGCTCGGTGCCGTCGAACAGATAGAAGCCCGCCCAGTTCAGATCGGGCAGCGTGTGGTAGACGAGCGATGAAAAATTCGCGGCATTGGCGATGAAATCCGTCTCGTCGGCGATGAGCGAGCGGGTTTGCTGAAGCAGGTCGTCGTACTGGGCGGCCTTGGTGGCATGAGCGGCCTGGGAGATCGAGAACATGATGACGATGAGGAATGGCGGCGCGCCGCGGACAGCGCGCGCAATGTGAAAAGGTGTCGTCGACGATAGCACAACGATTCCCGCCGCGCCGCCGCCCGAAAGCTCGCTTACGCTGCCCGAAAGCTCGCCGCAAAGCATTGCCGCGCTCCTTGGCACTGCCGGACGCAGGCCTAGTGTGAAAGCGCATCGGATCCGTGACTTGCAGCGGCCGGGCAGCGCGCTTCACGCACCCGCTTTTCATTGGCCGTTTAAATCCCGCTCCGGGATTTCCCTGCTTTACTTCGATGCGTTGCCAGTCTTAAATAAATCAACTTAATTTAATTAATGGCCACGTCTCGATGGCCGGTTTTCGGAGACAGCGCGTGAAATCCCCCGGCGGCAGAGGAAGCAATCCCGCGAACGTGCGCCGGTACAACGAGCGCCTGCTTCTACAGGCGCTGCGCCGCGCCGAGCCGGCATCGAAGGCCGATCTCGCGCGCCACGCGAATCTAACGAGCACGGCGGTCGGCAGCATCGTCGAGTCGCTGGGCCGCGCGGGGCTGATCGAATATACGGGGCGCCGCCTCGACGGCCAGCGCGGCCAGCCCGCGTCGCTGATCCGGCTCGATCCGCGCGGCGCGTTCGGCGTCGGCGTGCGACTAGATCGCACGGGCATCGAGACGGTGCTCGTCAATTTCGCCGGCGACGTGCTGGCGCGCAGCGCGCTCGATACCGTGCTGCCGCATCCGTCGGCCGTATTGAAGATCGTGCAGCGCGATATCGGCGACATGCTCGGGATGCTATCGGCGGCGGAGCGCGAGCGGCTGACGGGCGTCGGCATCGCCCAGCCGTTCAATCTCGGCAGCTGGCTGCGCGAACTGGCGCTGCCCGCCGAAACCTTCCGCGCCTGGGACGAGACGGATTTCGCCGACGAACTCGGCCGCGCGCTATCGCTGCCGGTTTTCAGCGAGAACGACGGCAACGCCGCCGCAACCGCCGAGCTCTTCTACGGCCACGGCCGACGCTGCGACGACTTCGTCTACCTGTTCCTCGGCTCGGCGATCGGCGGGGGCATCGCGATCAACGGCGACTGCCTGCGCGGCGCGTCGGGCAATGCGGGCGACATCGGCGTGATTCCCGTGCCGCCGAGCCGCCTGCCCTCCGCGCCGCAGCCGCCGGGCCCGTGGGACATTCTGCTGTCGCGCGCGTCGCTCAATGCGCTCGTGCGGCATCTCAACTACTCCGGCGCAGCGGCGGACAATCGCGTCGACCTGCAGGCGTGCATCGAGCGTCACCTGCCCGCCGTGGACGAATGGATCGAAGACTGCATCGAGGCGCTCGCACCCGCCTTGCGCGCGACGCTCTGCGTGCTCGACGTGCCGATGGTCGTGATCGATTCCGACATCGACGGCGGCCTGCTCGACCGGCTCGTCGACCGTCTCGCCGCGACGCTCGCCGCCAATGCGCCTGAATCGCGCGGCACCCCGACGCTCGTGCGCGGCACCTTCGGCCCGGATGCGGGCGCGATCGGCGCGGCCACGCTGCCGATGTTCTTCAACTTTTCACCGCGCGCGGCGGGCCTTCGCCACGCGGGGACAAAAACGCAAGAGGTGCACCATGCTGCATGACTCCGCTTCTTCTCCTTCGTCGCGTCCGCCGCTGCTAGAAATGCGCGGCATCAGCAAGACGTTTCCCGGCGTGCGCGCGTTGAACGACGTGCGCCTCTCGGTCTATCCCGGCGAGTTGCACTCGCTGATGGGCGAGAACGGCGCAGGCAAGTCCACGCTGATGAAGATCCTGTCGGGCGCTTACCAGGCGGATGCGGGCGGCCAGATTCTGATCGACGGCAAGCCCGTCGTCATCGACGGGCCGCTCGCCGCGCGCGCGTTCGGCGTCGCGGTGATCTACCAGGAACTGAGCCTCGCGCCGAATCTTTCCGTCGCGGAAAACATCTACGCGGGACGCGAGTTGCGGCGCGGCCGGCTGGTCGACAGCGCGGGCATGGAGCGCGGCAGCGAGGACGTGCTCAAGCGCCTCGGCGCGAACTTCAGGCCGCATACGCTCGTCGGCGATCTGTCGATCGCGGAGCGGCAGCTCGTGGAGATCGCGCGCGCCGTGCATGCGAATGCCCGCATCCTCGTGATGGACGAGCCGACCACGCCGCTGTCCTCGCGCGAAACCGATCGCCTGTTCGAGCTCGTGCGGCAATTGCGCGAGGAAGGCATCGCGATCATCTACATCAGCCACCGGATGGCGGAGATCTATGAGCTCTCCGACCGCGTCTCCGTGCTGCGCGACGGCGCGTACGTCGGCACGCTGATGCGCGAGGCGCTCTCCGCCGACAGCCTCGTCAAGATGATGGTCGGCCGCGACATCTCCGGCTTCTACAAGAAGGAGCACGCGCCCTACGATCCGGGCAACGTCGTGCTCTCCGTGCGCGACATCGCCGACGGCAACCGCGTGCGCGGCTGCAGCCTCGATCTGCACGCGGGCGAAGTGCTCGGCATCGCGGGACTCGTCGGCGCGGGGCGCACGGAGCTCGCGCGCCTGATCTTCGGCGCCGAGCCGGCGGCGCGCGGCGCGGTGACGATGCACGGCAAGCCGCTCAGGCTGCGCACGCCGCGCGACGCGATCGATGCGGGTCTCGTCTATCTCACCGAGGACCGCAAGGGCCAGGGACTGTTCCTCGACATGAGCGTGCGCGACAACATCAACATCACGATCGCCGGGCGCGACGCCAGGATGGGCGTGATGGACCTGCCGCGCGGCAACACGCGCGCGAAGGACGCGATCGCCGCGCTCACCATCCGCGTGCCGAACATGCGCGTGAACGTGAGCGCGCTCTCGGGCGGCAATCAGCAGAAGGTGCTGCTGTCGCGCCTGCTCGAAACCAAGCCCGAAGTGCTGATTCTCGACGAGCCGACGCGCGGCGTGGATATCGGCGCGAAGTCGGAGATTTACCGAATCATCAACGATCTCGCGCGCTCGGGCGTGGGGATCATCGTGATCTCGAGCGAGCTGCCGGAAGTGATCGGCGTCGCAGATCGCGTGCTCGTGATGCGCGAAGGCGAGATCGCGGGCGAGCTCGGCGGCCATTCGGGCAAGCCGATTTCCCAGGAAGGAATCATCGAACTGGCGACGGGTTCGAAGATCGCGCTTGATCAGGCCGCCTGAAGCATATCCGGAGAGAGACATGGCTAACACCACGAAGCATCACGACACCGGCGCGGCGCCGGTTGCAAAGGCCGGTAGCGCGACGCAACGGCAGAACCGCATCGAACATCGGGAGCGCATGCAGGTGCTGATGCGCACGGCGGGCATGCTGCCCGTGCTGATCCTGCTGTGCATCGGCTTCGGCATCGTCACGGACGGCTTCTTCAGCCTCCAGAACCTGTCGATCGTCGCGCAGCAGGCGTCGATCAACATCGTGCTCGCGGCAGGCATGACCTTCGTGATCCTGACGGGCGGCATCGACCTGTCGGTCGGCTCGGTGCTGTCCGCGGCGGCGGTCACCGCCCTGCTCGCGTCGAACATTCCGGGCATGGGCTGGCTCGGCGTGCCCGCGGCGCTCGCGATGGGCCTCGGCTTCGGCGTCGTCAACGGCCTGCTGATCGCGCTGCTCAAGCTGCCGCCCTTCATCGTGACGCTCGGTTCGCTCACCGCCGTGCGCGGCATCGCGCGCCTGATCGGTCACGATACGACCATCTTCAATCCGCAACTGTCGTTCGCTTTCATCGGCAACGACACGCTTCTTGGCGTGCCCTGGCTCGTGATCATCGCGATTCTCGTCGTGATCGCCTCGTGGTTCATCCTGCGCCGCACCGTGCTCGGCCTGCGCATCTACTCGGTCGGCGGCAATCCGGAAGCGGCGCGTCTTTCCGGCATCAAGGTCTGGGGCATCGAGCTCTTCGTCTACGCGATCTCGGGCTTGCTCGCGGGTCTCGGCGCCGTGATGTCCGCCGCGCGCCTCTTTGCCGCCAACGGCCTGCAGCTCGGCCAGTCGTACGAACTCGATGCGATCGCCGCGGTGATTCTCGGCGGCACGAGCTTCGTCGGCGGCGTCGGCTCGATCGTCGGCACGCTGGTCGGCGCGCTCATCATCGCGGTGCTGACGAACGGCCTGGTGCTGCTCGGCGTGTCGGACATCTGGCAGTATATCATCAAGGGCTTCGTGATCATCGGCGCGGTGGCGCTCGATCGCTACCGTCAGCGCAATTCGGCCCGCACCTGAACTTTCCGTCTTTCAAACACCGGGCGCCTGCAGGTCCGCTCGCGCCCGCCCAAACGAACGGACCAACTGGAGACAACAACATGCGCAAGCACAATAAGCTTTTCGCCAGCGTCGCACTCGCTCTCGGTTTCACCCTGTCGCTATCCGCGCACGCCGCCGACAAGCCGCTGAAGGCCGTCGGCATCACGGTCGGCTCGCTCGGCAATCCGTACTTCGTGACGATCTCGAAGGGCGCGGAAGCGAAGGCCAAGCAGATCAACCCGAACGTCAAGGTCATAGCGGTATCGTCCGACTACGACATGAACAAGCAGTTCACGCAGATCGACAACTTCATCTCGGCGCACGTCGACGTGATCCTCCTGAATGCCGTCGATCCGAAGGCGATCGAACCCGCGGTGAAGAAGGCGAAGGCCGCGGGCATCGTCGTGATCGCGGTCGACGTCGCGGCGGCCGGCGCGGATGCGACCGTGCAGACCAACAACGTGCAGGCGGGCAAGCTCGCGTGCGACTTCATGGCGAAGAAGCTGAACGGCAAGGGCAACGTGGTGATCGAGAACGGGCCGCAGGTGTCGGCGGTGATCGACCGCGTGAAGGGCTGTAAGGCCGAGCTCGCGAAGAACCCGGGGATCAAGATTCTCTCCGACGACCAAGACGGCAAGGGCTCGCGCGAAGGCGGCATGAACGCGATGCAGGGTTATCTCACGCGCTTCCGGAAACTCGATGGTGTGTTCGCGATCAACGATCCGCAAGCGATCGGCACCGATCTCGCGGCGAAGCAACTGCATCGCGGCAATATCGTGATCACGTCGGTGGACGGCGCGCCCGACATCGAAACCGCGCTCAAGAGCGACACGATGATCCAGGCGTCCGCGAGCCAGGACCCGTGGTCGATGGCGCAGCAGGCGGTGAGCGTGGGCTACGATCTGATGAACGGCAAGAAACCCGGCAACACGATGATCCTCATGCCGTCGACGCTCGTCACGCGCGAGAACGTGGGCAGCTACAAGGGCTGGTCGTCGCCGCGCTGAGCGTCGAGCGCACTCATTTGATCGGCAGCACGCGCAGCGAACTCGGCTTGTCCGGCGTGCCCGAGCGGTCGACCGCGACGAGCCGCTTCCGCGCGACATCCACCGCGACGCCGCGCGGCGCGTCGAGATCGTCGGCGATGACGGTCGGGCGGCCGCACTTCGAGAAGTTGCACACGGCGTGCGCGCCGCACTTGGTGTAGAGCGTGCCGTCGGGCGTCGCGGCCAGCAGGTCGGGCGCGTCGACGGTCGCGAAGACATCGCTCGCGGCTATCGGCGCGCTTGCGGCGCGCGCCGTCTGCAGATCCATCTTGTAGATGCGGTTCGCGGCCTGGTCGCTGATATAGAGCATGTCGCCAGCTGCCGCGAGTCCGACCGGCTTGCCCAGTCCGGTGACGATGTCCCGCTCGATCACCTGTCCCGGCGCCGCGCCGCGCGTGATCACGCTCACGCCGCCGGCGGGTGGCGCGCTGCCCTCCTTCACGAACCAGCTCGACAGGAACGTGCCGCCGTCCAGCACGAGCAGGCCCAGACGCCTCCGCGCGGAATTCGTATCGGAGGCGAGTGCGACCTGACCGCTCGGAGCGACGTCGAACACCGCGCTCGCCGAACCGAAATCGAAGCGCTCGACGAGCAGAGTGGACTTGCCCCCGCAAAAGCCGGGCATGCGGTGACGCTTAAATTTTGAGGTAGTCTTCTGCCTATGTTTTAAGCCTATTCCATTGCGTCATTGAATTGGCACTGGTCGAATCCGGCGCGAAGGATCGTCATATTTCCACTTGATCGGTTTCGGGTTCTTGTTGTGTTCGCGGATGTATCGGCATCAGTTTGCGATCCCAATCCTTCACCGAAGTGAAGATGCCGCGAGCGATCACTTCACGCTGAATGCGCGAGAACCAGTTCTCCACCTGGTTGAGCCACGACGAGTAGGTCGGCGTGAAGTGCAGGTGCACGTTGCGCTGCGCATCAAGGAAGTCGGCAACCCGCTGCGTCTTATGGCTGCTGACGTTGTCGCAGATCGCGTGGATTTCCCGGCGTTTGGGCTGGCTGGCGACGACGTCGGTCAGGAAGGCCACGAACTGCTCGCTGGTGTGGCGCGCCACCGTCTTGCCCAGCACCTCGCCGGTGGCAGTATTGAACGCCGCGAACAGGCTGAGCGTGCCGTTGCGCTTGTACTCGAAGCCGTGACTCTCGGCGCGCCCGGGCGACAGCGGCAGCATACGGTCCTTGCGATCGAGTGCCTGGATCGCGGTCTTCTCGTCCACGCAGAACACCGCTGCGTGCGCCGGCGGGTTCAGGTACAGCCCGATCACGTCGGCTGCCTTGGTCTCGAAGTCCGGGTCGTTGGAGACCATGTGCCGCTCCAACTGCTGCGGCTTGATGCCGTGCTTGCGCCAGATGCGCTGCACGGCCGAGACCGATACGTCGCCGAGTTCTGCTGCGAGCTTGTAGCTACTCCAGTGTGTCGAACCGTCGGCGGGTTTGTGCTTGAGGGTGCACTTGAGCACCCGCGCTTCCAGTTTGGCCGGTGGCTGCGTAGGCGCCCGCCCGCGGTGCCGGGCGTACATGCCGGCTAGTCGCTCGCTGAGGAAGCGCCCCGACCAGCGTGCGATGAAGCGCGAATCGCAACCCAGTGTGCGCATGATACTGTCGCGCGATTCGCCGTCCTCGAGCATCAGGATCAACTTTGCGCGTCGCACGTCCGCCGCACGCACCGTTCGGCTGCGCGCCGCCGACAACAGTTGCTCACGTTCGATATCTGTCAGGTTCATTTTGACCCATGACCTGTATCTGAACACAGACAGGGTGCTAATTCAATAACGCAGTGCAATAGGCACGGCTGCGATGCCCGCGCGAATGATCTCGATCGAGTACGCGCCGAGATTGAGCGTCATCGCGAGAATCGCCGCGACGTATTCGCTCAGATGGATGCCGAGCGCAGGCAGGCCGAAGAACACGAAAAACAGCTGCACGATGAACGGCGTGTTGCGGATCGCCTCGACGTAGCCGCCGGCGAGCGCGCCGAGCCATGCGTGCCGGCTGTCGCGCGCGGCGGCGCCGAGCACGCCGAGCGACACGCCCAGTGCCGTCGAGACGGCGGCCAGCGCGAGCGTGGTCGCCGCGCCGCTCGCGAACATGCCGGCGTATTGTGCGAGATCGGTGAATTGAAGTTCATAGGCCATACGATGCGGCGCTCGTCGATCAGAGGCTTGCGGGCAGCGGCTGGCCGAACCACTTCTTCGACATGGTGTTGAGTGTGCCGTCCTTCTTCGCCTGCGCGATGGCGTCGTCGACCTTGGCCATCAGGCGCGGCTCGTTCTTGTTCATGCCGACGTAGCACGGCGAATCCTTGATGATGAACTTCGCTTCAGGCCGGCGCGGCGGATTCTTCGCGAGGATCGCGGCCGCGACGATGTTGCCAGCGGCGATCAGCTGCACCTGGCCCGACAGGAATGCGGAGATGGTCGCGTTGTTGTCCTCGAAGCGCTTGATGGTCGCGTTCGGCGCCATCTGCGACAGCGCGATCTCTTCCAGCGCGCCGCGCGTCACCCCACGGTCTTGCCGGTGAGATCCGCCGGGCCGCTCACCTTGAGGTCGGCGGGGCCGAACACGCCCTGGAAGTAGGGCGCATAAGCGGTCGAGAAGTCGAGCACCTTTTCGCGTTCGGGCGTCTTGCCGAGCGAGGAGATCACGAGGTCGACCTTGTTGGTCGTGAGATAGGGAATGCGGTTCGCGCTGTTGACCGGCACGAGCTCGAGCTTGACGTTCATGGATTTCGCGAGGAGCGCCGCCATGTCCACGTCGTAGCCTTGCGGTTTCATGTCGGCGCCGACCGAGCCGAACGGCGGGTAGTCTTCGGGCACGGTCACGCGCAGCGTGCCGCTCTTCGCGATGGTGTCGAGAGCGTCGGCGTGCGCGGAAAAGGGAGCGAAAGCGAAAAGAAGCGCGACGAACGCCGTGCGTCGCGTACGGGAGAACTGAGTGAGCATCGATAATCCTTCGGTCTTGAGCGGCCGCGTTGGAAAGCGCGGTTCTTGGGCCGAGGATCAGAGCGAGAGTCGTGCCATCGATCGCTCACCCTTGTTCTATCCGGTTCGGGCATTCGGTGCGTGAGGGCGCGCACAACGACGGGGCGCGCGCATGCGCCGCCGTGGTGCGCGTTCAGGTGGTCCAGAGCCTCAGCGGCCGCGCATCGACGCCGTGCACGATGGGACGAAGGCGCGTCCAGCATTCGGCGAGCACGCGTTGCAGCGGCTCCATCGAACGGCTGATCGCGCGCACGATCAGCCCGCCCTGGGTGACGCACGATGCCGCCGCGCGCAAGTCGTCGTCGAAGGGCAGTTGCGCGGTGAGGGCTTCGGCGAGCGCATCGTCGCAGGCGGGACCGATGGCCCATAGCGTTCCGTATGCGGGAAAGCCCGCGAGTCCTTGTGCGCCCTCGCGCAGCGGATCGTTCGCGTCGAGCAGGGTGCGCTCGAACCAGAGCGTCCTGCCGTTGCGGTGCGCGATACGCGATACCGCCTTGATATGTCCTTGCGCCCACTTCTCGCCGGCGGCGGCGTAGCCGAGCAGCATCGCATCCCAGCCGATGGCGCTGGCGCCTTCATCGAGCGTGAGATTCATGTCGAGCTCGACGTTCGACGATTCGAACACGATGTTGTTTTGCGGAAGCCAGTCGAGCTTCGCACCGGCTGCGAGATCGATGTCGATGCGCTGCGTCGCGAGCTTGCCGTTCGCTTTGTACCACTTGGGTTGCGCCGGGCGTCATGATGACGGCGTGCGCGTGCTCCTGCAAGCGGATGTCGATGGACAGCCGATCGCCGCCCGCGACGCCGCTTGGCGGATGCACGATCACGGCGTGACAGATGTTGCCTTCGGGATAGAGCGGGCGTTGCAGGCGCAGGGGCCCTTCGTGCTTGCGATGCGCGAACGCGGTGCGGCTGTGCTGGCGCGCGAAGCCGAGTTCGAGCCTGCCGCACCAGGTATCGGCGTCGGTGTGCGCGGCGGCGAGCGTCGCGAGTGATCCGTGGTGCATGGGCGATGCGGTTGCGATGCGAAGTGGAGGTGAGCCTTCATCTTACGGCGAAACATCAGACCGCAATCAACTCCCGCACGCCATGCGCGTCCATCTCCGAGCCAGCGCCGCCCGCGACGATTTCGCCGCGGCTCATGACCCAGTAGCGGTCGGCGAGTTCGCGCGCGAAGTCGTAATACTGCTCGACGAGCAGCACCGTCATGCCCATTTCATCAACGAGCTGACGCAGCGTGCGGCCGATGTCGCGAATGATCGACGGCTGGATGCCTTCGGTCGGTTCATCGAGGATCAGCAGTTGCGGCTCGCTCATCAGCGCGCGGCCGATTGCGAGTTGTTGCTGCTGGCCGCCGGAGAGATCGCCGCCGCGGCGATGCTTCATGTCGCGCAGCATCGGGAAAAGATCGTAGATGCGGTCGGGGATCTTCGAGGGCGCCTTGCGGCTTGCGGCGCCGACCATCAGGTTTTCCTCGACAGTGAGACGCCCGAAGATGTCGCGCCCTTGCGGCACATAGGCGAGACCGCTTGCGACGCGTGCGTGAGTCGGCAGAGAGGAGATCTTCGCGCCGCGCCAGGTGATGGTGCCGCTTTTGGTCGGCACGACGCCCATCAGGCAGCGGAGCAGGGTCGTCTTGCCAACGCCGTTGCGGCCTAGCAGCGCGGTGAGGGTGCCGGTGGGGACGGTCATCTTCACATCGCGGAGGATGTGGCTGCCGCCGTAGTCGTAATATTAGTTGAGGGATTCGACTTCTAGCATCATTTGGTTGCGGTTGGTTTGTTGCTTGGATGGGTTTTGTTCGCTTGTGCTTTCGTGGAACTTGCTTTCTTAGTGGTCTATAAGCGTTGCCCCTGTGCGGGGGCAAGTCCACTCGCACGCAATGAAGCAAACCAGCGCTTGTCCGTCTTCATCGCGAGTTCCAGTTTCTCCCACACCGGATGATTCTCGAACACCGTCGGCTTCTGGAACTTGCGGCCGATGCCCGTGCGCGCGATGACAGGCTCCGACATGCGCGTGAGATCGAACGTCTGACCGAGAAAGACCTTGCCATCGTCCGGTCGCGTCTTGCCCGTGATGACGTCCATCATCGTCGTCTTGCCCGCGCCGTTCGGGCCGATCACGCAACGCAGCTCGCCCACGTCGATCGAAAGCGTCAGCTTGTTCAGCGCGCGAAATCCGTCGAAGCTCACCGTCACGTCCTCCAGATAGAGGATCGTGCCGTGCGATACGTCGATCTCGCCAGGCGCGAGCACATGACCCAGACCCGAGACGACGTTGATGTTCTTGTGACTCGATTCAGGCGAATCCGGCGCCGGCGGAATCGGCGGCAAATCCACGATCAAGGCGTGATGTGCGGTCATTCAGCCGAATCTCCTGCAGTCTTCCCGCGACGCGCGAGATCGATGAGGCCCATGATGCCGTTGGGCAACAGCAAGGGCACGAGCGTGAAGATTAGGCCGAGGAAGAACAGCCAGTATTCCGCGAAATACGCAGTGAAGAAGCTCTTCGCGCCATTCACCGCGAACGCGCCGACGATCGGCCCAATCAGCGTACCGCGTCCGCCGATCGCGACCCAGATCGCCATTTCGATCGAATTCGCCGGCGACATCTCGCTCGGATTGGTGATGCCCACTTGCGGCACGTACAGCGCGCCCGCGATGCCGCACAGCACGGCCGACACCGTCCAGACGAACAGCTTGTACGCGAGCGGACTGTAGCCCAGGAACATCAGGCGCGCCTCGCCGTCGCGCACGCCGGTCACGACCCGCCCGAGCTTCGACGTGACGATCCAGCGCGCCGCGAGAAACGCGAGCACCAGCACCGCGAACGGGATGAGGAAGAGAGCAGTGCGCGTGCCCGCATGCGTGATCGGGAAACTGGCGATGCGCTTGAAGTCCGTGAAGCCGTTGTTGCCGCCGAAGCCCGTCTCGTTGCGATAGAAGAGCAGCATCGCGGCGAAGGTCATCGCCTGCGTGATGATCGACAGGTACACGCCCTTCACGCGCGGACGGAACGTGAAGAAGCCGAACACCCACGCGAACACGCCCGGCACGAGCACGACGAGCAGCAGCGCATACCAGAGATGCTCGGTGCCTTCCCAGTACCAGGGCAGCTTGTGCCAGTCGAGAAACACCATGAAGTCGGGCAGGTCGCTCTTGTACACGCCTTCCCGGCCGATCGAACGCATCAGGTACATGCCCATCGCGTAGCCGCCGAGCGCGAAGAAGAGCGCGTGGCCGAGGCTCAGGATGCCGCAGTAGCCCCACACGAGATCGAGCGCGAGCGCGCCGATCGCATAGCACATGAGCTTGCCGACGAGCGTCATCGCATACGCCGACAAGTGGAACGCGCTCGTCTCCGGCAGCACCAGCGCGGACACCGGCACGAAGACGCCCATCGCGGTGATGAGCGCGATCAGCGCGATTCAGCCGTTGCGCGGCAGAAGCGCGTCGCGCGGCGGCAAGCCGAGCGCGAAGCCCGCGCGCGCGGCGCCGGCGTCGGGTTACGGCGCGATATCGAGATTCGCGCCGATGTTGGTCGAGGCGGTCATCGATCAGGCCTCCGCACTGCGGCCCTTCAGGGCGAACATGCCCTGCGGACGCTTCTGGATGAACAACACGATCAGCACGAGCACCGCGATCTTCGCGAGCACCACGCCCCAGAACGGCTCGACCGCCTTGCTCACGAGCCCGAGCCCGAAGCCGCCGATCACCGTGCCCGCGAGCTGGCCGACGCCGCCCAGCACCACCGCCATGAACGAATTGATGATGTAGCTCTGGCCGAGGTCCGGCCCGACGTTGCCGATCTGCGAGAGCGCACAGCCGCCGAGTCCCGCGATGCCCGCGCCGAACGCGAACGCATACGAATCGACGCGCGCCGTCTTCACGCCGACGCACGCGGCCATGCGGTGGTTCTGCATCACGGCGCGCACGAACACCAACGCGCGTGTGCGTCAGCACGCCCCAGGCGATCAGCACCACGATCAACGAGAACGCGAGGAGGATCGTCAGTCGGTTGTACGGCAGGATGAGGTTCTGCATGATGGCGACGCCGCCGCTCATCCACGAGGGGTTACCTGCACGTTCTGCGCGCCGAAGATCGTACGCGTTGCCTGAATGAGGATCAGGCTGATGCCGAAAGTGGTCAGCAGCGTTTCGAGCGGCCGGCCATAAAGATGCTTCAGCACGAGCCGCTCCAGCACGATGCCGACCAGCGCAGCCGAGATGAACGAGACGAGCACCGCGAACAGCGGATACCAGTCGAACGCGGCGGGTGCGTAGTGCTGCACGAGGTTCTGCACGACGTAGGTCGCGTACGCGCCGATCATCAGGAATTCGCCGTGCGCCATGTTGATGACGCCGATGAGGCCGTAAGTGATCGCGAGCCCGAGCGCCGCGAGCAGCAGCACGCTGCCGAGCGACAGGCCCGCGAAGATCGTGCCGAGGATCTCGCTGCGGCGCTGGATTAAATCCAGCGCGTAGATGCCTTCCTGCGCCGTGTTGCGCACGCGCTCGTCGGGCTCGTTGTAGGTGCCGTCGGCCTTCTTCGCGACGATCGGGCGCACTCGTACATGTCGAGATCGTGGCACGCGGCGACGAGCTGCGCCGCCTCGAGGCGCTTGCCGACGTCGGGATCGTGAAGCGCCGTCATCGCCCAGAGGGTGTCGAGGCGCTTCTTCAGTGCGGGATCCTTTTCGACGGCCCGGGCGCGGTCGATCATCGGCTTCATCGATGCGTCCGGATTCTTCAGCAATGCCGCGACGGCTTCGCGACGGCTTCGCGGCGCTTCGCCACATCGGGCGATGCGAGCTGCAGGCCGGGCAGTGCGCCCGCCACTTTCGTGCGCAGGATGTTGGAGAGCGTGATCGCCTGCGCATCCGGTGCTTCGACGATCTTGCTCGTCACGGGATCCTTGTTGCCGTCGTCGGTCTGGAGATAGACGCGGCCATTGTCGGTCGCGACAGCGGAGCCGTCAGACAACGCGCTCAGCACGGCGACCGAGGGCGCATCCGCGTTGGCGATGAGCTTGTCGATGGCGGCGGATTTGGCTTCGAAGTCGTCGCCCGCGAGCGGCGCGAGATCGTCATTGGTGAGCGCCCGGGCGCTGAACGGCGCGATCGCAATGAAGAGGGCGAGCAACGCACGCACGAAGGGTGAGGCGAGCGAACCGGTCATGTTGGCCTTTCTTGTGAGACGTCGATGGCCGCGCGCATGGTCTGCGGGCGCGCGGCCTTGCTGCTTCAAGCCGTCAGCGCGTCAGGCGGCGCGCACGCGCTGGCGGCGCAGGAACGAGGGGATCGAGCTGACCACATCGGGCTTGCCTTCGTTGCCGGCGATGTACGGGCTCCAAGGCTGCGCGCGGATCGCGGTCTTGGTTTTCCACACGATGTTGAACTGGCCATCGCCGCGAATTTCGCCGATCATCACGGGCTTGTGCAGATGATGGTTGCCGTCCATCGTCAGCGTGAAGCCCGAGGGCGCGGCGAAGCTCTGGCCGATCATCGCGGTGCGTACCTTGTCGACGTCGGTGCTCTTTGCCTTTTCGACCGCCTGCTTCCACATGTGGATGCCGACGAAGATCGCTTCCATCGGATCGTTCGTGACGCGCTTGTCGCCGCCCGGCAGATTCTGCGACTTGACCCATTCGGCGAACTGCGTTTCGAACTTCTTGTTGTTCGGGTTCTTCACCGACATGAAGTAGTTCCATGCCGCGAGGTGGCCGACGAGCGGCTTGGTGTCGATGCCGCGCAATTCCTCTTCGCCGACGGAGAACGCAACGACGGGCACGTCGGTCGCCTTCAGGCCCTGGTTGCCGAGCTCCTTGTAGAACGGTACGTTCGAATCGCCGTTGATCGTAGAGACGACCGTTATCTTTCCCCCTTGGGCAAAGGTCTTGATGTTCGCGACGATGGTCTGATAGTCGCTATGTCCGAACGGTGTGTAGACCTCTTGAATGTCCGCATCCTTGACGCCTTTGGAGTGGAGGAATGCGCGCAGGATCTTGTTGGTCGTGCGCGGGTACAGTAAGTCGGTGCCGAGCAGGAAGAAGCGCTTGGCGCTGCCGCCTTCCGGTCCCATCAGGTATTCGACGGCGGGGATCGCCTGCTGGTTGGGTGCCGCGCCGGTATAGAACACGTTGCGCGACATCTCTTCGCCTTCGTATTGAAAGGGATAGAAGAGCAGGCCGTTGAGTTCCTCGAAGACCGGCAGCACGGACTTGCGCGAGACCGAGGTCCAGCAGCCGAACATGCAGGTGACCTTGTCTTGGGTGAGAAGCTGGCGGCCTTTTCGGCGAAGAGCGGCCAGTTGGATGCGGGATCGACGATGGGTTGAATCTGACGGCCCATCACGCCGCCGTCCTTGTTGATGTCCGCGATGGTCATGAGCGCCGTGTCCTTGAGCGACGTCTCGGAGATCGCCATGGTGCCGGGCAGCGAATGCAGGATGCCGACCTTGATCGGACCGGTATCGGCGGCTTGGGCCTTCGAGATCGGAAGCTGACCCGCGAGGGCGAGTGCGCCCGACATGGAGCCGAACTTCAGCAGACTGCGACGTTTCATGAGTGTGTTCCCCTTGCCGATGTGTTTGTTTGGGCAATGACGATTGCCGGCGTTTTTCCGCAAGGGTTATGCCAAGGGGACATATGCCCCGGGGCGGGGGCAAAAAGAACCCTAACGATTAACCATCCGCGCCGGTACGCTCAACGCGAGCAACGCGCCCAGAACCATGAACCCCGCGAGCATATACATCCCGCTTGCATTCGAGGAAGTGGCCTGCTTGAGCCACCCAACGAGATAAGGACTCAAAAACCCCGCCAGGTTGCCAAGCGAGTTGATCATGGCGATACTCGCCGCCGCGCCCGTACCCGCGAGAAACGCCGTCGGCAGACTCACGAACGAGAAGTAGATGAGGCTCATCAGCCACACCTTCGGGCTCGACGGAATGCTTTCGAGCAACAGCAGCCACCGCCAGCCGTGCCAGCCGTTCACGTCGTCGAAGGACTTCATGATCCAGCCCGACACCGGCCCGCCGATCAGGCCCGACAGTGCGATCGCCGTCATGAAGAGCGTCGTCATGCGCCCGCGCCGCCGCGCCGGAAACCAGTACGTCAGATAGAGAATGATGCCGGGGAAAAAGCCCGCTTCCACCGCGCCCAGCAGGAAACGCATCACGTAGAATATCGTCGGCGTGGTGACGAACATCGTGAGCGCGGAAATGATGCCCCACGAGATCATGATCCGCGCAATCCACGCGCGCGCGCCCGCGATGCAGGATCACGTTGCTCGGAATCTCGAAGATGAAGTAGCCGAAAAAGAAGATGCCCGCGCCAAAGCCGTACACGGCGTCCGACAGTTGCAGGTCGGCGGCCATCTGCAGCTTGGCGAAGCCGACGTTGACGCGGTCCAGATAGGCGACCACGTAGCAGATCAAAAGAAGCGGCGAGAGCCGCCACGCGACCTTGCGGTAGGTGACCTCCTCGAAAGCGGACAGCGCGCCCGCGCCGGGGCGAGGCATGGGATTGACGGTGCTGGCCATATTGTTGTCTCCTCTGGTCATTGCGCATCCGCGAGCGGATGGGCCCGCTCGCGATTACAGACACGTAAGAATTCTAGCCGTTCGTCATCGACGCCAAGCGCTTGTTTTTGCTAGGGAAAGCACCGATGCTGAGGGGCGTGCCGCACCCGAAAGCGCGGCGCGCGAGTCGGGCGGTCAGACGCAGCGTCCGCCGTCTACTTCGAGGGCGACGCCGGTGATGAACTCGGCTTTGTCGGAGGCGAGATAGAGCGCGGCGTTCGCGATGTCCTGCGGCGTCGAGAGCCGGCCGAGCGGAATGGTCGCGAGGAACTTGCGGCGGTTCTCGGGCGTGTCCTCCATGCCCATGAACTCGGAGAGCAGCCCGGTCTCGCCCATCACCGGATTGATGCAGTTCACGCGGATGCGGTCAGCCCCCAGTTCGACCGCCAGCGCCTTGCTCGCGATGATCACCGCCGCCTTGCTGCCGTTGTACCAGACGAGGCCCGGGCGCGGCCGCACGCCCGCCGTCGACGCGACGTTGATGAACGCGCCGCCGCCCTGTTCGCGAAAATACGGCACGAACTGCTCGACGCTCCAGTAGATACTCTTCACGTTTACCGCATAGACGCGGTCGAACTCGGCCTCGGTCACTTCCAGCACGGGCTTGTTACGGTGCGTCGTCCCCGCATTGTTGACGACGATCTGCACGCTGCCGAAGTCCTCGATGGCTGCGTCGTGCAGCTTCTGCCAGTCCTCGCGCTTCGTCACGTCGCCTTGCACGGCGATCGCGCGGCCGTGCGCGGCTTCCGGCGACGAGGCGAGCGCGATCTCGCTCACCACGCGCTCGGCGACGGGGCCGTTCAGATCGTTCACGACGACGTTCGCGTCCTCGCGCGAAGGTCTTCGCGATGCCTTCGCCGAAACCCGAGCCGCCGCCCGTCACGATCACCGTCTTGCCTTGCAGTCGCATGTTGTCTCCTTCGTTGTCGAGAGGGTCGTCAGCCGTGCCTGATCGCGATGGTCTTCAAGGTCGTGAAGCCGTACAGCGCCTCGAAGCCCTTCTCGCGTCCGTGTCCCGAATGCTTCACGCCGCCGAACGGCAACTCGATGCCGCCGCCCGCGCAATAGTTGTTGATGATGAACACCTGCCCTGAGCGCACGCGCCGCGCAAGGCGCATCTGGCGCGCGCCGTCGCGCGTCCAGATGCTGGCCACCAGTCCGTAATCCGTGCCGTTCGCGAGCCTGAGCGCGTCGTCTTCGTCGTCGAAGGACATCGCGGCGAGCACCGGCCCGAACATTTCCTCGCGCGCGAGACGGTGCGTCGGCGGCACGTCGCGCAGGAGCGTGGGCGCCTGATAGAAGCCGGCTTCGGGCGCCTCCGCGACGACTTCGCCGTGCGCGGCCATCGGGATGCCGTCGTGCTGCGCATCGGACAGGAAGTCCCACACACGCTGCTGCTTCGCGCTGATGAGCGGGCCGCAGTCGAGATCGAGCTTGCTCGGGCCGACCCTGAGCGCAGCGAACGCCTGCGAGAGCCGCTCGAGCAGCGGCTCGTACGCCGCCCGCTCGATCAGCACGCGGCTGCCCGCCGAGCAGGTCTGTCCGGCGTTCTGCACGATCGCGGCGACCAGCACGGGCAGGGCGGCGTCGAAGTCGGCATCGGCGAAAACGATCTGCGGCGACTTGCCGCTCAGCTTCAGCGTGACGGGCACGTGGTTGTCGGCGGCCATCTTGGTGACGGCCGCGCCGGTCGCGGGCGAGCCGGTGAACGAAATATGATCGATGCCCGGATGGCGCGCGAGCGCCGCGCCGGCCTCATGCCCGTAGCCGGTCACGATGTTGAGCGCGCCTTCCGGCAAGCCCACTTCTGCCGCCAGCTCCGCGATGTGCAGGAGCGACAGGCACGCATCCTCCGCCGGCTTCACGACGCACGCATCCGGCCTCGAGCCGGCTGATGGAATTCGATGTTTTTCCGGCGCCGTATCCGATTATCGCGCCAATGCCCGGCGCCCGCCCGTCGCGACGGGTGGCGAGGCTCGATTGGCTATAATGGACGCAGTCACGCACCCGCATGCGCGATGAGCGCAGCGGTTCCGGCAAGGGACCGTCCGCCCGTGCGATTCCGTCTTCTACCTCAACTTTTCCAGAGAGTGCTCATGAGCTTCAACACCGTACCTCCCGGCAAGGATCTCCCACAGGATTTCAACGTCGTCATCGAAATTCCCGCGCAGAGCGATCCTGTCAAATACGAAGCGGACAAGGAGCTGGGCCTCCTCGTCGTCGACCGCTTCATCAGCACCGGCATGCGCTATCCGGCCAACTACGGCTTCATTCCGCAGACCCTTTCCGGCGACGGCGACCCGGTCGACGTGCTCGTCATCACGCCGTTCCCGCTGCTGGCAGGCGCCGTCGTGCGCGCGCGCGCGCTCGGCATGCTGCAGATGACGGACGAGTCCGGCGTCGACGCCAAGCTTATCGCCGTGCCGCACGACAAGGTCTGCCCGATGACGGCGAACATCAAGTCGATCGATGACGTGCCCGAGTACCTGAAAGACCAGATCAAGCACTTCTTCGAGAACTACAAGGCGCTCGAGAAGGGCAAGTGGGTGAAGGCCGAGGGCTGGGCGGGCATCGACGCCGCGCACAAGGGAATCTCGGAAGGCGTCGCGAACTACAGGAAGTAAGCGGCGCTTTCGGCATGGCGCCGCCGTGTGTCCGAAGCGCGGCGGCGTGTCACTCTTCCTCGCTTGCCTCGATCCGGGGCAACAACGATTCGAGCGATCGCTCTCCCGCGATCAACGCGCGCTTCTGCTGCGCGCTCAGGCGTTTCACCCGATATTCGGTGCGCAGCGCCTCCGATCTCCCCGCCAGTTCGAACGACGCCAGCACTCTGAGGGGCACTCTGAGGGGGTTTCCTCGCGCGCGTGTAGCGTGCGCCCTTGCCGCTCGCGTGCGCGAGAAAGCGCGCCTCGACATCCGTCGCGATGCCCGTGTAGAGGCTGCCGTCGGCGCATTCGATCAGATAGAGGAACCACGGCATCGCGTTGTAGGGGCGCAAGGAAAGGATTCGCCGCGCATTATCGCCGAAAGCACCGTGCCGGGGCAGTGGCGGCGCATGGGCGCGCGGGCGGCATTCGCGGACTTGCGCGAGAATAGCCGCTTTCGGGCGCGGTTCGTCGCGCGTTTTCGCATCGCCCGCGCCCGCCGTTATTTCAGCGAGGTAAAGCCTGTTGAATTGCGAGGTCGAAATTCATGTGGTCGACGCGCTGGACGAGATCCCGGCCGACGACTGGAACCGGATCGCCGGCGACAATCCGTTCGTGCGTCACGCGTTTCTCTCGGCGTTGCAGGAAACGGGATGCGCGGTTAGGCGCACCGGCTGGCGCGCACATCATCTGATCCTGAAGCGCGGCGGCGAGTTCGCCGGCGCGATGCCGCTGTATCTCAAGTCGCACTCGCGCGGCGAATACGTCTTCGATCACGCCTGGGCCGACGCCTTCGAGCGCCACGGCCTGCGCTACTACCCGAAGGCGCTGTCCGCGGTGCCGTTCTCGCCCGTGACGGGCCCGCGCCTCATCGCGACGCATCACGAGGATCGCGCGTTGCTCGCGCGCGGGGCGATCGAGCTGACGCGCCGGCTCGAGCTTTCGTCGTTGCACGTGCTGTTTCCGCACGCGCAGGATGTCGAGGCGCTGACGGATGCGGGCTACATGCTGCGCGAAGGCGTGCAGTTCCATTGGGAGAATCTGCCCGGCGATGGCTACGGGAGCTTCGACGCGTTCCTCGCGACGATGAGCCACGACAAGCGCAAGAAGATCAAGCAGGACCGGCGGCGCGTGATGGAAGCGGGCGTGACGTACAAATGGCTGCACGGCGCGGAGATCGATCAGGGCGCGCTCGACTTCTTCTACGACTGCTACGACAACACGTATCGCGAGCACTGGAACGCGCCGTATCTCACGCGCGAGTTTTTCGGCCGGATTCATGCCGAAGCGCCGAACAGCATGCTGCTCGTGATCGCGGAGGCAGACGGCGAGCGGCTCGCGTGCGCGCTCAACATGATCGGCGGCGATACGATGTACGGCCGCTACTGGGGCACGCGCGAATTCGTCTCCAGCCTGCACTTCGAGACGTGCTACATGCAGGGCATCGCATACTGCATCGAACGCGGACTGGCGCGCTTCGAAGGCGGCGCGCAGGGCATGCACAAGATGTCGCGCGGTCTGCTGCCGACGCCGACGCGGTCCGCGCACTGGATCGCGGATCAGCGCTTCGCGCACGCGATTGCCGAGTTTCTCGACGCGGAAACCGAAGCGATGGATCACCACATCGAAGAGCTGGAAGCGCATACGCCTTTCCGCAAGAAGGCCTGAACCCGCATGCGATAATCATTGCGGGTTCTTGCCCCATTTCATACCGATATCGCATCAGACCCTGCCGGCGGCGCCGCGCATTGAGCACCGGTCAACACGCGCAGGTAACGTCGACGATGAGCAAAGACTTTTTCAACCTATACAGCCATGACTTCGCGCGCGTCGCGGTCGGCGTTCCGACCTGCAAAGTGGCCGATCCGGCGTTCAACGCCGCGCAGACGATCGAGCTGGCGAAGCAGGCGGCGGCGCGCGGCGCGGTGCTCGTCGCGTTTCCCGAGCTCGGTATTTCCGCATACACCTGTGACGACCTGTTTCATCAAAGAGCACTGCTCGATGCCTGCGAGGACGCGCTGAAAAGCATTCTCGACGCATCGAAAGGGCTGAACGCGGCGCTGATCGTCGGCGCGCCGGTCAGAGCCGAGCACAAGCTCTTCAATTGCGCGATCGTCATCGCCGACGGAATCATTCGCGGCGTCGTTCCGAAGAGCTACCTGCCCAACTATGGCGAGTTCTACGAAGCGCGCCAGTTCAGCCCGGCCGATGCCGCGACCACGCGCACGCTCTCGCTTTGCGGGCAGGACGCGCCGTTCGGACCGTCGCTGCTCTTTCAGATCGAGAACCTTCTGCTCTTCAGGTTTCACGTCGAAATCTGCGAAGACGTGTGGGTGCCGGTTCCGCCTTCGTCGTTCGCGGCGCTCGCCGGCGCGACGGTGCTCGTGAATCTGTCTGCCTCGAACATCGTCGTGGGCAAGTCGGCGTACCGGCATCAGCTCGTCGGGCAGCAGTCCGTCCGCTGCATCGCCGCGTATCTCTACACGTCGGCGGGAAACGGGGAGTCGTCTACCGACATGGCCTGGGATGGCCAGGGTCTCATTTATGAGAACGGCGAGCTGCTCGCGGAATCGGAGCGCTTCTCCGGCGAGTCCCATCTCATATTCGCCGACGTAGACCTGGAGCGGCTTTCCCGCGAACGCATGAGGCAAACCACCTTCGGCCGCTCGACGCACAGGCACGCCGACGAGGTCGGGAAATTCACCGTGATCGAATTTCCGATCGCCGTGCCGGCCAGCGGGAAGCTGCCGCTCGAGCGGCGCGTCGAGCGCTTTCCCTACGTCCCCGCGGACCCCGCGCGGCGCGACGAGCGCTGCAACGAGGTGTACAACATCCAGGTGCAGGCACTGCTGCAGCGGCTTCAGTCGTCGGGCATTTCCAAGGTCGTCATCGGCATTTCCGGTGGACTGGATTCGACGCATGCACTGCTCGTGTGCGCGAAAGCCATGGACCGCCTCGGCCTGCCGCGCTCCAACATACTGGCGTATACGATGCCCGGCTTCGCGACGAGCGACCGGACGCTCGGCCAGGCGCGCGAGCTGATGGAAGTCATCGGCTGCACGGCCGGCGAAATCGACATTCGCCCGAGCTGCGTGCAGATGCTGTCCGACATCGGCCATCCGCACAGTACGGGGAGCGAGCAATACGACATCACCTACGAGAACGTGCAGGCTGGAGAGCGCACGAGTCACCTGTTCCGGCTGGCGAACTTCAACAACGCCATCGTCATCGGCACGGGGGACCTGAGCGAGCTGGCACTCGGCTGGTGCACCTACGGAGTGGGCGATCACACGTCCCACTACAACGTGAACGCGAGCGTGCCCAAGACATTGATCACGCACCTGGTTCGCTGGGTCGCCGAATCAGGGCAGATCGGCAGCACCGGAACCGACGTGCTCGAAAACATCCTGAGCACCGACATCAGCCCAGAGCTCATCCCCGGCAAGACGAGCGGCGCCGTGGAGCAGAAGACGGAGAGCGTCATCGGCCCCTATGAGCTGCAGGATTTCAACCTGTACTACACGCTTCGGTTCGGCTTCGCGCCCACCAAGGTCGCGTTCCTGGCGCTTACGGTATGGCGCGACCGCGATGCGGGCGAGTGGCCGGAGGGGTCGACCGTCACCCGGAACCAGTACGGCCTCGCCGAGATCCGCAAGAATCTCAGGATCTTTCTGGACCGCTTCTTCCGCACCAGCCAGTTCAAACGTTCATGCATACCGAATGCGCCGAAGGTCGGGTCGGGCGGCTCGCTTTCTCCCCGCGGCGACTGGCGAGCGCCGAGCGATGCGCAGGCAACGGTGTGGCTCACGGACCTGGAGCGCGTTCCCGTGACGGAGTGAGGTCGGGTGTCGTTCGTGCGAATCGTTGTCTCGCGGTTTATCGGACCGCTTGCTCGATGAAACGCGGCTAGAATCGAAAGCATCTGTCCCACGCGGGACACGACCTTTTTCGAACCCTTGGATCGATATTTACGCGAGGCACGCCATGAAACGCATCACCGCCATCATCAAACCGTTCAAGCTCGACGAAGTGCGCGAAGCGCTCGCCGAAGTGGGACTCACGGGTCTCACGGTCACGGAAGTGAAGGGCTTCGGCCGTCAAAAGGGGCATACGGAGCTCTATCGTGGTGCAGAGTATGTGGTCGATTTCCTGCCGAAGGTGAAGATCGAAGTCGTCGTCGCGAACGATCAGACCGATCAGGTGATCGACGCGATCATCGGCGCGGCGCGCACCGGCAAGATAGGCGACGGCAAGATTTTCGTCGCCGACGTCGAGCGCGTCATTCGCATCCGCACCGGCGAGGAAAACGAAGCCGCGGTCTGAGCGCTTCGATTCCCGCCGACGTACATATCCGCCCGCTCGTCCGAGCGGGCTCGCTGTGCCTTCCTGTTTTGCTCTCTCGACCGCGCATGCACCAGCGCGATGCGCGTCGTCGTCCCCGATTTTTTTCAGCCGTATCGCTTGTCTGCCGAGGGATTTACCCATCCATGCGGTAACATCGGCCCCTGGTTATATTTTTGTAAGGATTTGTTTGATGCATCACGCGATCGGCTTCATTCGGGATCTCGCCGTGATTATGGCCATCGCGGGTGTCGTGACGGTGCTGTTCCACCGCATGCGGCAGCCTGTCGTCCTCGGGTATATCATCGCGGGCGTGATCATCGGGCCGTACACGCCGCCGTTCAATCTCATCCACGACGAAGCGACGATCCAGACGCTCGGCGAGCTCGGCGTCGTCTTCCTGATGTTCTCGCTCGGGCTCGAATTCAGCCTGCGCAAGCTGTTCAAGGTCGGTGCGACGGCCTTCGTCGCCGCGCTCTCGGAAATCGTGCTGATGATCTGGATCGGTTACGAAATCGGGCGCTGGTTCGGCTGGAACGCGACGGACTCGCTCTTTCTCGGCGCGATGCTAGCGATCTCGTCGACGACCATCATCGTGAAGGCGCTCTCCGAGCTCGGCATGAAAGGCGAGGGCTTCGCGCAGCTCATGTTCAGCATTCTGATCGTCGAGGACATTCTCGCCATCGCGATGCTCGTGCTGCTGTCGGGCATCGCGCAGACGGGCTCGGTGAGCGCGGGCATCGCGGTCGTGACGCTCGGCAAGCTGCTGCTTCATTGCTGCTTCATTCATGACGGTGTCGCTCGTCGTCGGCATACTCACCGTGCCGCGCGCGCTCAACTACGTACGTCGCGCGCGCGAGGAGCGACGAGATGCTGCTCGTCACCGTGCTCGGCTTCTGCCTGCTCGTCGTGAAGCTCGATTATTCGATCGCGCTCGGCGCCTTTCTCATCGGCGCGATCATGGCGGAGTCGAAGCACCTCGCGCGCATCGAGCATCTTATCGCGCCGGTGCGCGACATGTTCTCAGCGATCTTCTTCGTCACCATCGGCCTGCTGCTGAACCCGGCGGTGCTCCTCGAGTATGCGTGGCCGATCGCCGTCATCACGGTCGCGGTGGTGCTCGGCAAGATCGTGTCGTGCGGGCTCGGCACCTTTCTCCCGGGCAAGGACGGGCGCACGGCGATGCGCGTCGGCATGAGCGTCGCGCAGATCGGCGAGTTCTCGTTCATCATCGCGTCGCTCGGGCTCTCGCTCAAGGTCACGAGCAGCTTTCTCTATCCCATCGCGGTGGCCGTGTCCGCGGTCACGACGCTCTTCACGCCGTATCTGATCCGCACCGCCGACCCGCTCACGATGCGCCTCGCCTGCGCGATGCCCGCGCCGCTCGCCAACACCTTCGGCCTCTATTCGCAATGGCTCGCGAGCCTGACGCCCTTGTCCGGCGGCCCGACGCTCTTTTCGATGAAGAAGCGCATCGTGCTGCAGATCTCGGTGAATCTCGCGCTCGTCGCGGTGATCTTCCTGGGCGCGTCGTATGCGGCGCCGTTCGCGTCCGCCCATCTCGCACGCTGGCTCGAAACCGATAACGCGCAGCGCGTCGCGTTGTGGAGCGCGGCGCTCATCGTCGCGCTGCCGTTTCTGGTCGCCGTGTATCGCAAGCTCGAATCGCTCGCGCTGCTGCTCGCGGAGGTGGGCGTGCAGCCCGTGAAGGCGGGGCGCTTCACGCGCGCGATCCGCTCGGCGATTTCCGAGCTCATCCCGATCGTCGCGATGTCCGGCGTCTTTCTGCTCGTCGCGGCGCTTTCGGGCGGCATCCTGCCGCCGTTCGGCCTGATGATCGGCGTGCTGCTGTGCGTGGCGCTCTTGCTGACGGTGCTGTGGCGCTGGTGCGCGAAGATCCACGCGACGATGCAGATCGCCTTGCGCGAGACCTTCGAGGAGCCGCGCGATCATTGACGGCTTTTTAACGGGATAGCCCCGAGAGCGGCGTATTGCCGGTTCCCGCGATAATGTGAGCCAATGTGAACAATTGTGTGCTGGTTTGCCCCGTCCTGTTCAGAGGCGGATAATCGAGGCTTGTGTATGCTCCTTACGGCGCTCGGGCGCCCGAATCGGAATGAGCGATAACAAAACGTCCAACGACACAGGCAGCACCGACGCGCGCCATCATGGCGCCGATTCCTCGGCAGCAGGGGTTTCGCAGGACGGCGCGCCATCCGCGCAACGCGGACCGCGGACCGCGAATCCCACGGCGCCGGGTCCCAGGGCGAGCGCGACCGAGCGGGCATCGACGGATGCGCCTTCGAGCACCTCGAACGTCGAACCGGTCGACACGACTCAGGCCCGGCGCGACGAAGCGCAGCAAGACGCCAGCGAAGCCCGCGCATCGGCGGCGAGCGCAACGGCTGCGCAGGAAGCAGCGGTGCGCGAAAAGCGCCGTGCATCCGCCGATCCCAGGGGAAGCCTCGCGGAAAATCTCGAAGCCGCGACCGAAGCGGAAGCCGCGAACGCCAACGCGCAATCCGCCGCGAGCGATTCCCCGACCGGCCGCACGGCTCCGCCGCCGGCGATCGGCCTGCCTCCCGACCTAACCGATGCGGCGGATTTCGCCAAGCTTAATCCGCCGCCGCTGCCGGTGTCCGAACAGGTGGCACCGGCGCAGCCCGCCTATCTGAAGCAGTCCGACTCGGCGTGGTCGGTGTTCGGCCGCATCATCGCGGCGCGCGCGCGGCAGCTCTTCGACCGCGCGGGGCAGCGCATCACGCAGCGCACGCTGCGCATCGGCGTGTCGGCGCGCATCTTCCACCCGGAGCCGGGCGCGAGAGGACTGCGCGGCAAGACGCTGCAGTATCTCGAGGAATCGATCGCGCACTGGGTCATGTCGCGCGACGTGCTCGTCTTCATGATTCCGACGGTCGGACATCAGGGCATGCTGCATCCGAGCAACATCCGCCTGCGCGACTATGCGAAGCATCTCGACGGCCTGCTGCTGCAAGGCGGCGCGGACGTCTCGCCGCAGTCCTACGAGGAAGCGACGACGCGTCCCGAATGGCCGGGCGACCGCGTGCGCGACATGTACGAGCTGGAGCTGCTGCACGAGTTCGTTGAGTCGGGCAAGCCCGTGCTTGGCGTGTGCCGCGGCTGTCAGCTGATCAACGTGGCGTTCGGCGGCACGCTCTACGGCGATATCGCGACCGACGTGCCGACGGCCGGCATCCACGTCAACGAGCAATACGACCAGCATCGACATTCGATCCGCTTCCCGGACGGCTCGACGCTCGTCAACATGTTCCCGAACCAGCGCGAGGCGATCGTCAACTCGATCCACCATCAGGCGGTGAAGACGCTCGGGCGCGATCTCAACATCGAGGCGGTGTCGGCGGCGGACGGGATCATCGAGGCGGTGCGGTATCGCAAGGCGCCGTTTGTTGTCGGCGTGCAATGGCACCCGGAGTTTCACCGGGCGGGCGGTGCGGAGCTGCTCGATTGCACGCCGTTGCTCGACACGTTCCTGCGCGTCGCACGCGAAACGCGCTTCTGAATCCGGCGCGTTGCGGAAAGCCATAAGCACGAAGGCCCGCTCGACTCGAGCGGGCCTTCTTCTTTCTCGGATGCGAAACGCGGTGATCAGCGCGACGGCATCACGTTTACCGGCGCGAGTCCGGCCTCGGTCTGCCGCTGAAGCTGATCGACCTGCAGTTGCTGCTGTCGCTGCGATACCTGCGAGTCCTGCTGCTGTGCGAACGCGAGGTTGGTGGAGAGGCGGTTCGCGCGCTCCGCCGATTTCTCGATCACGCGCTCGAGCAGCGCCTTCTGCGCCGCCAACTGCATGCGGCGGATCTCGCCGTCGGCGAGGTCGAAGCTCTTGCGGGCGAACTGCGCATAGATCGACTCCGCGCGGCCCGGGTCCTGCGTCTTCACTACGCTCCACCAGCGATCGTCCTGCGAGAGCGCCACGTAGAACAGCATGTCCTGCGCGAGGAAGAAGAGTTTTGCGCCATAGCTGCCGTTGCGCGTCTCGCGCAACGCGGTGAGGCTGCCTGCCTGAACGAGACTCTGCAGTTCGGCTATATTGCCCTCGACGCGCGGCGCGCGCGTCGGCTTTCAGGTCGGAGAGGTCTTCGGGGCCGGCTTGCACGGACGCCTCGTTCCCGGGTTGAGCGCCTTGACTCGACGGATTCGCCTTCGTCGCGACTTTCATTTGCGACGAAGCGGCGAACGCGCTCGTGAACGGCGCGAGAAGACTGCAGACGGACAGGGCGAGCGCGAGCGTCGCGTAACGGATTGTGCTGGGTTGCTTCATGTTGGCGTCGGGGCCGAAAAGGTTGATCGGACTGGCAAGGCGTGTGCTCTGTCGCGTCTCGGGCCGTTCGTCTCTGTCAATTTCCAGTTGCGCCTCCTATGCGCGGATTGCGTACGCCGGACGCGGACGCATTGCTGTCGAGCGTCGGCGAGTGCTGGAGGATCGCGTAGAACGCCTCCGGATTCATCGCGTCCGGCGCTCTCGGCGGCTGGCTTTTGTTGGTGTCGTGCTATTCCGCGCGAGCGCGCCATGCGGCCTCGACTGCCGCGATGCGCTCGTCGGCCGGATGAGCACGCGCCGTCGCGTGAGCCGTGCGAAGCGTGGGTTCGGCGCTCATGCGGTGGCGATGTTCGGGCGCTGTCATGCCGGCCATCGAACGTGCGCCGCCGTTCTTGCGCCGTTTCGCGGCGTTGCGGGACTCCCCGGTATGCGCGGCTTGCTTCGTCACGTTCTTGCGCGGAGGCGGATGCGCTTGCGCGGTCGCGGCGGCACTCCGGCGCGTGCCGGCGGATTACGTTTGTGGCGGCGCGACAGCGGGTGGCTCGGGAGAAATCGCGAGCGGCCCTGATGCTGCGGCGAGCGCGGCGGTGCCGGCGGATGCCGTGGGTCGAACGGGCGTCACGGTTTCGGCCCGAGGGATCGTCACGGGAGCCGATGCGGGCGCGGCCGAATGCGCGCCTGTTCCCGGTCGGGCGGATATGTCGGTTCCGTTGGCGAGAGCCGGCGGCGTTTCGCTCGACGGCTTCGGCTCATATCCGAACAGCAGCCACACGATCAGCATCGCGCCGGCGGTGGCCGCCACCGCGACGGCCACCGGCCTGCTGATGAGGCTCTTGCGCACGGGGGCGGCCGTCGCGGCACCGACCGCCACCTGCACCGGATCGGCGCGCCTGTCCCCGGCGTTGCCGGAGGCGCGAGGACCCTGCATCAGGTTGAGCACGGCGCGGGGAATGCTCTCCTTGGCGTACACGCCCCACAGGCTTACCGCGCGATAGGGCGAGTTCGTGTCCGACAGATGGAATCCCAGGACGTAAGCCGTCTCGAAACGCGCCGCGAAAAGCGGAATTTCCGACTGCGATTGAATGTGGGGCGCGTGCGCGCGGGCGACCACTCGAACCCGAAGTTCAGGGACGGGTCCGTCAGCAGTCGGACCGTCGGCAGACGCAGATTGCCTTCCACAACGATCAGGGGTTCGATCATGAAGATTCCACATGCGTGCGCCGGACACGGTCAACGGGACAGCCGCGGACCTTCATGGCGCAGGAGACGACATCGCGGGTTGGCGCGAAGAGGCCGAAAATTCGGCCCGAAATCATACGAAACGCCCTGGTCTCCGACGACCAGAACATTCCTATTTTGAATTTTTGAGAGGAATGCTTATTGACTGGTTTTTGTTGATCGTGTCAGTCTCGGCTGGCGTATTTGGGTATCAGGCGAGGGCGTAGACGTAGCGAAGCGCAAAGAGATCGATGCCGGCCATCTGGTCGGCTCCGCGCGACGCGCGCTTCCAGCCGCGCGATTCGTAGAAACCGATCGCCGCCGCGTTCCGTTCCAGCATGAAGAGGCAGTTGCCGCGCGAGCGCGCCCAGCGTATCGCCTCGCCGAGCAGCGCGGTGCCGGTGCCGAGGCCCTTGTGCCCCGGCAGCGCATGCAGATTGTCGACGAGCACGCTGCCGGTGTCGTCCGGCTCGAGCAGGCATGCGAAGCCGACCGCCTCGCCGTCATGTTCGGCGATGAACGCGCGCCCCGCGCCGGCGTCGATTTGCTTCATGCGCGCGTCCCAGTGCGCGGCGCGCTCGGCATGGATGTCGCGATCGAGATAGGCGTCCGGCAGGATGCCGCGATACGCCGACGCCCAGCTGCGCGCATGCATCGACGCGATGAGCGCGGCATCGGCCGACGCCGCCTCGCGCAGCGCGCATCGCGCGGTGGCGTTCGAATTGACTGTCGGCTTTGAGTTAGGTATATGTAATATTTTTTAATGTTAATTGAGGTGAATTGGGCGAAGTTGCGTGCAGACACGGGCGCTCAGGCGTTAAGATTGAGGGCGCCGCATCCATAACGAACAAACAGATTCTGCCTCGATCAGCGCGGCCGATCGTCGTCACGGCCGTGTAAGATTTTTGCGATATTCGCAGAGCCGACTTACGCCCACTTCCAGATTTTCGAGAAAGTCATGTCCACGACCCACGTAGCCCCCGCCAACAAATCCAAGTTGAAGACGGTATTTCGCGTCGTCAGCGGAAACTTCCTTGAAATGTACGACTTCATGGTCTACGGCTATTACGCTTCGGCGATAGCCAAGACCTCTTTCCCGAGCGGCAACGAGTTCGCCTCGCTGATGCTCGCGCTGTCCGTGTTCGGCGCGGGCTTCCTGATGCGGCCGGTCGGCGCGATCGTGCTCGGCGCGTACATCGATCATCACGGGCGGCGCAAGGGCCTGATTCTCACGCTCACGCTCACGCTGATGGCGATCGGCACTGTGTGCGTCGCGCTCGTGCCTGGCTATGCGACCATCGGCGCGCTCGCACCGGTCATCGTGCTGGGCGGGCGCCTGCTGCAGGGGTTCTCGGCGGGCGTGGAACTGGGCGGCGTCTCAGTGTACCTGTCCGAGATCGCCACCAGGGGGCAACAAGGGCTTCTATTGTTCCTGGCAGTCCGGCAGCCAGCAAGTGGCCGTGGTGTTCGCGGCGCTGATCGGCGTCTTCATGAACCGCCTCCTGCCGCCCGACCAGATGACGGCGTGGGGCTGGCGCGTGCTGTTCCTGATCGGCTGCCTGATCGTGCCGTTCCTTTTCATCATCCGCCGTTCGCTGCGCGAGACCGACGAGTTCCTCGCGAAGAAGCATTGTCCGAGCATGGGGGAGATCGCGCGCTCGATCGCGCAGAACTGGGGCGTGGTGATCGCGGGCATGGGCATGGTGATCATGACGACCGTGTCGTTCTACATGATCACCGCGTATACGCCGACCTTCGGCAAGGAAGTGCTGAAGCTTTCCGCGATCGATGCGCTCGTCGTTACCGTGTGCGTCGGCATATCGAATCTCGTCTGGCTGTCGGTGATGATGGGCGCGGTGTCGGACCGTATCGGCCGCCGTCCGGTGCTGCTGGTGTTCACTATCCTCACGATCCTCACGTCGTATCCAGCCGTGCAATGGCTGGTCGCGGATCCGTCGTTCGCGCGGCTGCTGATGGTCGAACTGTGGCTCTCGTTCCTGTACGGCAGCTACAACGGCGCGATGGTGGTGGCGCTGACCGGAAGTGATGCCCGTCGATGTGCGCACCACCGGATTTTCAATGGCATACAGCCTCGCGACGACGATCGGCGGCTTTACGCCGGCGATCTCCACGTATCTGATCCAACGTCACCGGCAACAAGGCGGCGCCTGGGCTGTGGATGGGCCTTGCCGCGATCTGCGGCCTGATCGCGACGCTCGTGCTGTATCGCTCGCCGGAAGCGCGCAATCAGTACAAGACGGCCTGAACAAGCGCGGAAGACAAACTCTCGTTTCTGAACGGACCCTCGAAAGTCGGACGAGCGTCCGATCTTTTCGGGGGCGTTATCGCAAATTGATGGGAGCCAGGTCGAATACACTGGCTAGTCTCGCCGTGGCGATACCGTGGCCATGCGCGCCCATTACCGCTTACCCAACGCCGAAAGCCACCGCGCGCGGCAGTTGCCTGATGCGCTTCGGCAGCGCTAACCTGGCTGTTGCGGGACACTGGGCGGTGCAGCCCGATCTTTTGACCGTGTGCGAGCGCTGGGCGTGCGTCGGCGACTCAAGGCAAGAATCCGGTGTCCTCCCTTAACGCGGCTCCTGTGCAATCGACTGATACGCCGACGCGACCGCCGCCGACAGGTCCGGCGCGATGGTCTGCACGCCGTCCATCGTCAGGTGGTCGGTGTCGCGAAAGAGCGACCGGCCGTTCTTCACGATCGAGCAGGTGTTCGCATCGCACATCGAACGGAACGGATCGATGATGATCACGTTTCCTGCCCGCTGTGCCGCGGCCACAATCTCCTCGCCGTGTTCGAAGACAGCCGCCTGATCCGCGCGCGCGACGGATAGGTCCGGCAGCGCGCGGCCCGCCTCGATTTGTCGTTGCGCCCAAACGCGCGGTACGTTCGGCGCGCGGATTCGGCACCGCGCTCATGAGCACGAGGCACCCGCCACGCACGGCGAGAATCCGCGCGATCTCCGCGAGCACCTGACTCTCGTGGACCGACTCGTAGCGCTGCCAGTCGCCGGCGATTACCACGAGCCGGATGGAAGGCGTCTTCGCGAAGTAATCGAACACGAAGTTGGCATAGCGCTCGCAGCCTGCGAATACTTCGGCGCCCGAGCCGGGAAACACTTTGCCGCGCCACGGCGGACAGCCGCCCTGCGTCGCGACGATGCCAGGCACGCCGAACTGGTCCACCGTGCGATCCACGACGGGTTGGATCATGTCGGCGAACGAATCTCCCCACAGCATCATCACGGGTGCGTCCGGCTGGGAGGTGCTTCCGAGCGCACAGAAATCTTGGCCCGCACGAGGCTTGCCGTCGACGTCCCGCATGTATTCGTCGCGGCGCGGATTCTCGCTCGTCATCGCATTCGCGGCTGACGCGAGATAGGGCGGCAGGCACCCGACCCAGCCGTCGGCGCGATTGAGGGCCGCGGAGAAAGCGAAGCCCGACGCGACGCTAGCAACCACGATCCCGACCATCGCCGCGTTGCGGACCCGGCGCCGCGTCGGTTGCTCGACCAACTGATTAAGAGAGCCAGCCCGCCGCGATCGACGCGATGATCAACATCGCGGTCTGCGCCGATGTCGGCTGCTCGTCCGTCTGCTCGCGAAACGCGAGCAGGATCGGCCAGTGCTACAGGTAGACCGAATAGGAGACGTCGCCGACGAATTGCAGCGGCGGCGCCGACAGCACGCGTGACACAGCGCCTTGCCGCGCGTAGATGATGAATGCGGTCCCGATCACCGGAACGAGCGCGCGCCAGCCAGGGTATGGATCTCCCGCACCGAATCCAGTGATCGCGGCAAGCAGGAGCGCCGTACCCGCCAGGGAAGCCGCGTTCGCGAGCGCCGCGCGGCGGCATGGCGCGAGGAGCGCGACGACCGAGCCCGCCAATTCCCACGCGCGCGTGAAGGGCAGATAGAAGGCGGCCGGCTGATCGTGCGAGGTGCATGTCAAGCATCAGGTGAGCGACGCGGCGAACAGCGCCCCGAACAGGACCCAGCCTGATGCGCGGGCGACGCGTCCCGCCGTTGGTCAGAAGAAGCGGCACAGCAGCGCGAAGCCGAGATAGAACTGCGACTCCACGGCGCACGGCGAGCGACCACGTATGCAGCAGGATATTGCGATGTGCGTCGGGGGCGAAGTAGCCGCCCGCGTCGCTGACGAACGCGTAGTTCGAGCGGAATAGCAGGGCGGAGGTGGCGTTGCGCACGAGGCGCATGTGTCGGGCGGCAGATAGCGAAAGCCGCCCCAGACGACGCACGCGAGCGCGAGCACGACGAGCGCCGGAAAGATGCAGCGCATGCGATTGAGCAGGAAGGCGGCCGCGGAGAAGCGCCGTTCCTTCAAGCGCTGGTGCGCGATCGACGTGAGCAGGAATCCGGAGATCATGAAGAACACGTCGACGCCGACGAAACCGCCGCCTGTCTGAGCCACGCCGTAGTGAAAAAGTACGACGGCCGTCACGGCCACGGCACGCAGCCCGTTTATATCTTTTCTGAATTCCATTGAATCGGTTTGCGCTGACAGCGGGCGCGGCTAAGCATGGGAGCCGCGTATTGTCACCGAATTGAGGGATCGCCTGCCAGTTGACCTTCAGGCACGCAGCGCTGCCGCCGTCTGCTCGATCACTTCCCGCCATTCGCCCGGCGCGCGCTGACGCACGAGCCGCGCGCCCGGATACCACGCGCTCTCGGCGCTATCGACGCCCCAGCGCCAGCCGGCGGCGAAGGGCAGCATCACCCAGACCGGCTTGCCGAGCGCGCCCGCCAGGTGAGCGACCGACGTATCCACGGAAACCACGGCGTCCAGCCGGTCGACGATCGCACCGGTGTCCGCGAAATTCTCCAGGCGTCCTTCCAGGCAGTGAATCGACTTTGCGTTCGGGTGCGCCCGCAGCACGTCGCGCTCGCGCGCGGTGAGAAACGGCTGAAGCACGATCCAGTCGACGCCTTCCAGCGCGAAGAGCGGCGCGAGCGCCTCGACGGGCGCGGAGCGCGTTTCGCCCGGCTGCATCCGCCCCGACCACGCGATGCCGATCTTGCGCTTGTGCTGGCCGCCGAGCGAGCCGCGCCACTTGCGCCGGTAATCGGCGGGCACGACGAGATAGGGCGCGCGCGCCGGAAGGGCATCGGGCGACGTGATGCCGAGCGCGAGCGGCAGGCTGAGCAGCGGACAGAAGGCGTCTGCGTGCGTCGCGGGGGCATCCGCCTTGCTTTTCAGCTCGACGCGCGCGGCATGTGCCGCGGGAGCCAGCAGCAGAACGAGCGCGGGCTGCACTTCGAGCACCAGCTTGCCGACGCGCTTCGCCGCGAACGGCACGAAGCGGACGAACTGCAACGTGTCGCCGAAACCCTGCTCCGCGCGCACGAGGAGCGTGCGGACGGGCATCGGTTCGCCCGTCCAGCGCGGCAAGGGCGGCGCGGGTTCGCTGCCGGAGGTCTGCAAGCGCCACTCGTAGGCGGGCAGGCCGCGCGCATAGTCGCCGGTCGTCAGCAAGGCGAGGGCGCGATTCAGATGCGCGGCGGGCATGCCCGGGTCGAGGCGCAAGGTCTGATCGAACGCGCGCAGCGCCGCCTGGTGCGCGCTGCGCGCGAGATGCGCGTTGCCGAGGGACAGCCATGCGACGCCGTACTTCGGATCGAGGCCGACCGCGCGCTCGAAGTGCGGCGCGGCCTCCGCATGGCGACCGAGCCTGGCGAGCGCGTGGCCGAGCCCGAAATGTCCCGGCGCGAAGTGCGGCTGCAGGTCGACCGCCTTGCGCAGCGCGGGCAGCGCGTCCTCCGGATTGCCGTTCGCGTCGAGCAGATTGCCGAGATTGAAATGCGCGGCGACGTAGTTCGGTTCGGCTTCGAGCGCTGCGCGAAAGTGCTCGATGGCGCCGTGCGTGTCGCCGAGCGCGTTCAGCGCCATGCCGAGGTTGTTGTGCGCGCCGGCATGACGCGGGCGCAGCGCGAGCGCCCGCTTGAACGCGTGCGCCGCATCCTTGAAGCGGCGCAGCGCGGAAAGCGCGTTGCCGAAGTTGTTCCAGGCAGCCGGGTCGTTGGGCTGCAGGCGCAGCGCCTTCTCGAAGGCATCGGCGGCATCCTCGTGACGGCCCGCCGCCGTGTAGGCGTTGCCCAGGTTGTACTGTGCGAGCGGAAAGCCGGGCGCGAGCGTGAGCGCGTTGCGGAACCGCTCGATCGCGTCGTCGATGCGGCCGAGCGCTTTCAGCGCGTTGCCGAGGTTCAGCTGCAGGCCGGCGTCGGTCGGGCGCAGGTCCACGGCCCGGCGCACGAGCTCGGCCGCTTCGGCGTGCTGGCCCTGCTGATGGCGCAGCACGCCAAGATAGTGCAGCGCGTCGACGTGATGGGGTTCGGCGGCGAGCGCGGCCTGATAGTCGCGCTCCGCGTCGGTCAGGCGGCCGTCACGATGGGCCGCGAAACCGCGGGCGAAAACGGTGTCCATGACGGGAAAAAAGACTTTTGGCCCGGATTGCAAACCTCGCATTTTCCCACGCCGCAGGCCCCGGACTTCCAAAACCGCCGTTGACATGTTGCAGCGATGGCACTTAACATATGAGCACATATTCAATTATTTATTGAAAGCCATGGCTGTCCTTTCGTCTTCCGCCGCCGTCGCGGCCGCCGCCGACGACCGCGTCGTACCGCTCGCCGACCTGTTTCGCCTGCTCGGCGACCCCACGCGTTTGCGCATCGTGCTGGCGTGCGTCGAGCACGAGCGCGCGGTCGGGGCGATCGCGGAATCGCTCGGGCTGTCGCCGTCGCTGGTGAGCCATCACCTGCGGTTGTTGCGTGCGGCGCGCATCGTGCGGGCCGCACGCCAGGGCAAGCAGGTGTTCTACGTGGCCGTCGACCGCCACATCAGCGCGATGCTCGGCGAGTTGCTGGAGCACGTTGCCGAGCCGCAGTCCGAGCCTGCCGACATCGACTGAAAAACCGAACGACGAGCACGCCGATGAGCACGCACCAGCACGAAGCACACGAACATCAACATGCGCACGGGCACGAGCATGACCACCACGGCCACGGACCGGGCGGGCATCACCATCATCACCACGCGCCGCAGGCGGGGCAGGGCCGGACCTTCGCGCTCGCGGTCGGCCTGAACGTGCTGATCGTGATCGTGCAGGCCGTCTACGGCTTCCTCGCGCATTCCACCGCACTGCTCGCCGACGCCGGCCACAATCTCTCCGACGTCCTCGGCCTCCTGCTCGCCTGGGGCGCCGTGTGGCTCGGCCGACGCCAGCCGAGCGCGCGCTATACCTTTTCGGCCTCGGCAGCTCGTCGATCCTGGCGTCGCTCGCCAATGCCGCGCTGCTGCTCTTCGCGTGCGGCGCGATCGTGCTCGAGGCGATTCAGCGCCTCATCGAGCCGGCGCCGGTCGCGGGGCTGGACGTGTTCATCGTCGCGACGCTCGGCCTCGTCGTGAACGGCTTCTCCGCGTGGCTCTTCATGCGTGGCAGCAAGGAAGACCTCAACGTGCGCGGCGCCTTCCTGCAAATGGCCGCCGACGCCGCGATTTCCGCCGCCTTCGCGGCGAGCGGTCTCGCCATCCTGTTCACCGGCTGGAGCCGGCTCGATCCGCTGATGAGCCTCATCGTCGTGACCGTGATCGTCTACGGCACCTGGGGCCTCGGGCGCGACGCGATGCGCCTCGCCATGGCGGCCGTGCCGCCTTCCGTCGGCATGGCGCGCATCGAGCGCTATCTCGCGCAGCTTCCCGGCGTGCGCGACGTGCACGACCTGCACGTCTGGGCGCTTTCGACGACCGAAAACGCGCTCACCGTGCACCTCGTGATGCCGCAGGGCCATCCCGGCGACGCGTTCGTGCAGGGTGTGGTCACGACGCTGCGCCGCGATTACTCGATGGATCATGCGACCGTGCAGGTGGAGTTCGGCGAGGTCTGCCATACGTGCGTGCTGCACGAGCGCGGTCACGCTCACTGAGGCGGCAACGGTCCGCGGGCATGCCGAAAGCGGAGGGAACGGGCGTACACTATTCCATTGCGTCATTGAATTGGCACTGGTCGAATCCGGCGCGAAGGATCGTCATATTTCCACTTGATCGGTTTCGGGTTCTTGTTGTGTTCGCGGATGTATCGGCATCAGTTTGCGATCCCAATCCTTCACCGAAGTGAAGATGCCGCGAGCGATCACTTCACGCTGAATGCGCGAGAACCAGTTCTCCACCTGGTTGAGCCACGACGAGTAGGTCGGCGTGAAGTGCAGGTGCACGTTGCGCTGCGCATCAAGGAAGTCGGCAACCCGCTGCGTCTTATGGCTGCTGACGTTGTCGCAGATCGCGTGGATTTCCCGGCGTTTGGGCTGGCTGGCGACGACGTCGGTCAGGAAGGCCACGAACTGCTCGCTGGTGTGGCGCGCCACCGTCTTGCCCAGCACCTCGCCGGTGGCAGTATTGAACGCCGCGAACAGGCTGAGCGTGCCGTTGCGCTTGTACTCGAAGCCGTGACTCTCGGCGCGCCCGGGCGACAGCGGCAGCATACGGTCCTTGCGATCGAGTGCCTGGATCGCGGTCTTCTCGTCCACGCAGAACACCGCTGCGTGCGCCGGCGGGTTCAGGTACAGCCCGATCACGTCGGCTGCCTTGGTCTCGAAGTCCGGGTCGTTGGAGACCATGTGCCGCTCCAACTGCTGCGGCTTGATGCCGTGCTTGCGCCAGATGCGCTGCACGGCCGAGACCGATACGTCGCCGAGTTCTGCTGCGAGCTTGTAGCTACTCCAGTGTGTCGAACCGTCGGCGGGTTTGTGCTTGAGGGTGCACTTGAGCACCCGCGCTTCCAGTTTGGCCGGTGGCTGCGTAGGCGCCCGCCCGCGGTGCCGGGCGTACATGCCGGCTAGTCGCTCGCTGAGGAAGCGCCCCGACCAGCGTGCGATGAAGCGCGAATCGCAACCCAGTGTGCGCATGATACTGTCGCGCGATTCGCCGTCCTCGAGCATCAGGATCAACTTTGCGCGTCGCACGTCCGCCGCACGCACCGTTCGGCTGCGCGCCGCCGACAACAGTTGCTCACGTTCGATATCTGTCAGGTTCATTTTGACCCATGACCTGTATCTGAACACAGACAGGGTGCTAATTCAATAACGCAGTGCAATAGAACGAGACAATGGTACAGATCGAGCGCTTACCCTGCAAATACGCGGATCTGGATCGCCGCAGGCGTCACTGACATGTGATCCGGCTTTAATGCGCTTGCAGCGAAGGTGCAGACAGTGCTTGAGAAGGATCCGTACGGTGGCCAGGTTTTTATCTTCAGAGGGCGCCGTGGTGACCTTATGAAGGCGTTGTACTGGAGCGATGGCGGCCTATGTCTGTTTGCAAAGCGCCTTGAGAAAGGACGTTTTGCATGGCCACGTGCTGACACTGGTGTTGTGGCGCTGACAACGGCTCAACTGGCGCTGCTTCTCGAAGGGTTTGACTGGCGCGAACCGATCGAGGCAGCACGCCCGCGCAGCGCTTTGTAAACGTCAGTTACCTGATGATCCGCGTGCAGCAGACAGTCGTAAACTGTTGCAATGGATCTATATGTGCGCGATGATTGGCCCAGTGGTTCGACTGAGGCTCCAGCAGTCTGGTTCGCTGATACACCGGATCGTCGCGGCGAACATCCGCAGCGACACCTTGCCAGCTTCAAGGGCGTACTGCAGGCTGACGCGTTTGCCGGCTACGCGGAACTCTACGCCGGTGGTCAGATCCGGGAAGCTGCGTGCCTGGCACATGCACGTCGAAAGCTGCACGATCTGCACGCTGTGCGACCGTCGTCGATTACCAACGAAGCACTCGAGCGCTTTGGCGCGCTCTATGGCATAGAGGAACACATTCACGGCAAGCCTCCGGGGGAACGGCTGCGAGTTCGCCAGACGCAGGCGGTGCCGCTGCTTGAGGATATGAAGCGGTGGTTCGAAGCGACGATTCTCACACTCTCCGCGAAATCGGACACCACCAAGGCGATCCAGTACTCGTTGAATCGCTGGCCTGCGCTTGTCTACTACTGCGGTGATGGTCAGGCGGAGATCGACAATCTGATCGCCGAGCGGGCGCTACGCGGCGTCGCAATTGGAAGGCGGAATTATCTGTTTGCCGGCGCAGACACAGGCGGCGAACGTGCAGCCGCGATGTACAGCCTGATCGGCTCAGCACGCCTGAATGGTATCGATCCCGAAGCCTATCTGCACTACGTCATCGAGCGCGTTGCCGATTACCCGATAAACCGCATCGACGACCTGTTACCCTGGAACGTCGCTCCTGTGTTGCCCGCCTCCGCGCACATCGATTCCATTCGCTAGCAGCGCCGCCTTCAAAGGTCAATGTCGACCCTCGATGGTACTGATCGAGCGCTTACGGCGCCGCGTGCGTCGGCGAGATCTCGGCGGAGCAGGCGGGCAATCCCCTCTACGCGTCGCTGCATGTCGACACGCAGGCATCCGCGTGGCAGGCGGGCGGCAACATGGAAGGCAAGGAAACGCGCCTGGGCATTGCGCAGTCGGGCATCTTCACCGTTGCGACGACGGCGGCCTCGTGCGGCGCGGTCGACGACATGCACGATTCGCTGACGCCGCTCAGCGGCCTCGTGCCGATGCTGCTGATCCAGCTCGGCGAAGTGATCTTCGGCGGCGTCGGCTCGGGTCTCTACGGCATGCTGGTGTTCGCGCTGCTCGCGGTGTTCGTCGCGGGCCTGATGATCGGACGCACGCCCGAGTACGTCGGCAAGAAGATCGAGTCGTTCGAGATGAAGATGGTGTCCATCGCGATCCTGCTCACGCCCTTGATCGTGCTCGTCGGCACGTCGATCGCCGTGCTCACGGCGGCGGGCGTCGCCGGCATCGCGAATCCGGGCGCGCACGGCTTCTCCGAAGTCGCTGTATCCCCCGGAGAATCTCGGGCAGGCGTGCACGGCGGCACGCTCGATGTTCGATCCCGCGCTCGTCAGGCCCGCGATCGTCGATGCGTTCAGGAAGCTCGCGCCGCGCACGCAGCTGCGCAATCCGGTGATGTTCTGCGTCTACGTCGGCAGCATTCTGACGACGGTGCTGTGGATCACCGCGCTCGCCAGCCAGGCGGAGGCGCCCGCGGGCTTCATTCTCGCGATCGCGCTGTGGCTGTGGTTCACGGTGCTGTTCGCGAACTTCGCGGGGCGCTCGCGGAAGGGCGCTCGAAGGCGCAGGCGGCGTCATTGCGCCAGGCGAAGCACAACGTGATGGCCAAGAAGCTCAACGAGCCGCATCCGAAGTCGCCGATCCGCATCATGACGTCCACCGATCTGCGCCGTGACGATATCGTGCTCGTCGAAGCCGGCGACGTGATTCCCGCCGACGGCGAAGTGATCGAAGGCGTCGCCTCGGTCGACGAGTCCGCGATCACGGGCGAATCCACGCCTGTGATCCGCGAGTCGGGCGGCGACTTCTCATCGGTGACGGGCGGCACGCGCGTGCTGTCGGACTGGATCGTGGTGCGCGTGAGCGTGAATCCGGGCGAGGCCTTTCTCGACCGCATGATCGCGATGGTCGAGGGCGCGAAGCGTCAGAAGACACCAAATGAGATCGCGCTGACGATTCTGCTCGTCGCGTTGACGCTCGTGCTGCTCTTCGCGACGGCGACGCTGCTGCCGTTCTCGATGTTCTCCGTGGAAGCGGCCAAAGCCGGGCATGTCGTGACGATCACCGCGCTCGTGGCACTGCTCGTCTGCCTGATCCCGACGACCATCGGTGGCCTGCTTTCCGCGATCGGCGTGGCGGGCATGAGCCGCATGATGCAGGCGAACGTCATCGCGACCTCCGGCCGCGCGGTCGAAGCCGCGGGGGACGTCGACGTGCTCCTGCTCGACAAGACCGGCACGATCACGCTGGGCAATCGCCAGGCGTCGTCGTTCAGCGCCGCGCCGGGCATCGACGAGCGCGATCTCGCGGATGCGGCGCAGCTCGCGGACGAGACGCCGGAGGGGCGCAGCATCGTCGTGCTGGCGAAGCAGCGCTTCAACATCCGCGAGCGCGACATGGCGACGCTGCATGCAACCTTCCTCGCGTTCTCGGCGCAGTCGCGCATGAGCGGTGTCGATCTGTCGGATCGCGAAATCCGCAAGGGCGCGGCCGATGCGGTGAAGAAGTATATCGAGGAGCGCGGCGGGCGTTTCCCGCAGAAAGTGCAGAACGCGGTCGATGACATCGTGCGTCGCGGCAGCACGCCGCTGGTCGTTGCGGAAAGCGTCGGCGGAAAGGCCCGCGCGCTGGGCGTGATCGAGCTGAAGGACATCGTGAAGGGCGGCATACGCGAGCATTTCGCGGAGCTGCGCAAGGTGGGCATCAAGACGGTGATGGTGACGGGCGACAACCGCCTGACGGCCGCGGCGATCGCGGCGGGCGGGCGTGGACGACTTTCTCGCGGAGGCGACGCCCGAGGCCAAGCTCACGACGATTCGCGAGCATCAGGCGCAGGGACGTCTCGTCGCGATGACGGGCGACGGCACCAACGATGCGCCGGCGCTCGCGCAGGCGGACGTTGCGGTGGCGATGAACACGGGCACGCAGGCGGCGAAGGAAGCGGGTAACATGGTTGATCTGGACTCGAACCCGACGAAGCTGATCGAGATCGTGGAGATCGGCAAGCAGATGCTGATGACGCGCGGCTCGCTCACGACTTTTTCGATCGCCAACGACGTCGCCAAGTACTTCGCGATCATTCCCGCTGCGTTCGCGACGACCTATCCGCAGTTACGCGTGCTGGACATGATGCATCTCGCGTCGCCGTCGTCGGCGATTCTGTCGGCGGTGTGATCTTCAACGCGCTGATCATCGTGTTTCTGATTCCGCTGGCGCTGAAGGGGGTGAAGTATTGCGTGCTGGGCGCGGCTTCGTTGTTGCGGCAAAATCTGCTGATCTATGGGCTGGGCGGGATCGTGCTGCCGTTTCCGTTCATCAAGCTGATCGACATGACGATCACGGCGCTGGGCTGGAGCTGATCGCATTTTTTCCGAGGTACGTACATCATGAAGAATTTATTGCGTCCCATGCTGGTGCTGTTCGTCGCGCTGACGGTGGCGACGGGCGTGGTTTATCCTGCGGTGGTCACGGCGCTCGGGCAGGCGGCGTTTTCGCACCAGGCGAACGGCAGTCTGATCGAGCACGATGGCAGGGTGATCGGCTCCGGGATCATCGGCCAGCACAGTTCGACGCGCCGGGGTATTTCTGGGGGCGTTTGTCGGCGACGACGCCGAATCCGTATAACGCGGGCAGTTCGAGCGGCTCCAATCTCGGGCCGACGAATCCTGCTCTCGCGGATGAGGTCAAGGGGCGGATCGCCGCGTTGCATGACGCTGATCGGGGGAATGACGCGGTGGTGCCGGTTGATCTCGTGACTTCGTTGGGGAGCGGACTTGATCCGGATATCAGCCCCGCGGCGGCGGCTTATCAGGTGGCGCAGGTTGCGAAGGCAAGAGGGTTGTCGACTTCGCAGGTCGAGGAGCTTGTCGCGAGGGCGACGACTAGTCCATTGCGTTATTGAATTAGTACCCTGTCTGTGTTCAGATACAGGTCATGGGTCAAAATGAACCTGACAGATATCGAACGTGAGCAACTGTTGTCGGCGGCGCGCAGCCGAACGGTGCGTGCGGCGGACGTGCGACGCGCAAAGTTGATCCTGATGCTCGAGGACGGCGAATCGCGCGACAGTATCATGCGCACACTGGGTTGCGATTCGCGCTTCATCGCACGCTGGTCGGGGCGCTTCCTCAGCGAGCGACTAGCCGGCATGTACGCCCGGCACCGCGGGCGGGCGCCTACGCAGCCACCGGCCAAACTGGAAGCGCGGGTGCTCAAGTGCACCCTCAAGCACAAACCCGCCGACGGTTCGACACACTGGAGTAGCTACAAGCTCGCAGCAGAACTCGGCGACGTATCGGTCTCGGCCGTGCAGCGCATCTGGCGCAAGCACGGCATCAAGCCGCAGCAGTTGGAGCGGCACATGGTCTCCAACGACCCGGACTTCGAGACCAAGGCAGCCGACGTGATCGGGCTGTACCTGAACCCGCCGGCGCACGCAGCGGTGTTCTGCGTGGACGAGAAGACCGCGATCCAGGCACTCGATCGCAAGGACCGTATGCTGCCGCTGTCGCCCGGGCGCGCCGAGAGTCACGGCTTCGAGTACAAGCGCAACGGCACGCTCAGCCTGTTCGCGGCGTTCAATACTGCCACCGGCGAGGTGCTGGGCAAGACGGTGGCGCGCCACACCAGCGAGCAGTTCGTGGCCTTCCTGACCGACGTCGTCGCCAGCCAGCCCAAACGCCGGGAAATCCACGCGATCTGCGACAACGTCAGCAGCCATAAGACGCAGCGGGTTGCCGACGTCCTTGATGCGCAGCGCAACGTGCACCTGCACTTCACGCCGACCTACTCGTCGTGGCTCAACCAGGTGGAGAACTGGTTCTCGCGCATTCAGCGTGAAGTGATCGCTCGCGGCATCTTCACTTCGGTGAAGGATTGGGATCGCAAACTGATGCCGATACATCCGCGAACACAACAAGAACCCGAAACCGATCAAGTGGAAATATGACGATCCTTCGCGCCGGATTCGACCAGTGCCAATTCAATGACGCAATGGAATAGGCGGCAGTTTGGCGTGCTCGGAGAGCCTAGGGTGAATGTGCTTAAATTGAATCTTGCGTTGGATGCTGGTGGGAAGGCTGCGCCGTGATGGGTTGGTTGATTCGTTTGCCTGGGCTTCTATGGAATCCTGTTTTCTTAGTGATCTATTGGCACTGCCGCCCCGCACAGGGGCAGTGCCAATAGACCACTAAGAAAACAGGATTCCATAGAAGCCCAAACAAGCAAGCAAACAAACAACACCCCATCGCGCCAGCAAAAAAATCAACGATGCCTCGCCCAATCCCCGACGAACTCCTCGACAAGCTGCATCGCGAAGAAGAAAAACGCCAGCGTGGCACGCTGAAAATCTTCTTCGGCGCCTCCGCTGGCGTCGGCAAAACCTTCGCGATGCTGCAGGCCGCGCGCCGCCGTCGCGACGAGGGCGTGGAAGTCGTCGTAGGCGTGGTCGAAACGCATGGCCGCAAGGAAACGCTAGCGCTGCTCGAAGGGCTCGAAATCCTGCCGCCCGCGCGCGCGCATCGAATACCGCAGCCGCCTGCTCGCCGAATTCGACCCCGACGCCGCCCTCGCCAGAAAGCCGCAACTGATCCTCGTCGACGAGCTCGCGCATTCCAACGTCCAGGGCTCGCGCCACATGAAACGCTGGCAGGACGTGCAGGAACTGCTCGACGCAGGCATCGACGTCTATACGACCGTCAACGTCCAGCATCTCGAGAGCCTCAACGACATCGTCGGCCGCATCACCAGCATTCGCGTCTGGGAAACCGTGCCCAACCGCGTGTTCGATCTCGCCGATGAAGTCACGCTCGTCAATCTGCCACCCGAAGAACTGCTCGACCGCCTGCGCGAAGGCAAGGTCTATCTGCCGCAGCAGGCCGAGCACACAGTACGCAACTTCTTCCGCAAAGGCAATCTCATCGCGCTGCGCGAACTCGCCCTCGGCGCGGGCATCACGCTCGTCGCCGATATGCTGGCCGCGCGCCAGTTCGCCATCACGAATCTCGTGATGCTCTACCTGCTCGGCGTGATCTTCGCGGCGGTGCGCCTCGGACGCGGGCCGGGCGTGATGCTGTCGTTTCTCTCGGTCGCCGCGTTCGATTTCTTCTTCGTGCCGCCGGAGCTCTCGTTCTCGGTGGCGGATACGCAATATCTGCTGACCTTCATCGTGATGCTCCTGACCTCGCTCACCATCAGCCATCTGACCTCGAGCCTGCGGCGCGAGGCGCGCATCACCTCGCAGCGCGAACGCCGCACCGGCGCCATGTCGCGATGACCAAGGAGCTCGCCGCCGCGTTGATGACCGAGCAGATCATCGAGATCGGCACGCGGCACGTCGCCGAGGTCTTTCAGGCGAAGGTCGCGATTCTCCTTCCCGATGCCGCCGAAAAGGTGCGCCAGAAAGTCGGCGAGCCGAATCCGGACACGACGCTCGATGCCGGGCAACTCGATCTCGACATCGCGCAATGGGTCTACGACCAGCAGAAGCCCGCGGGGCGCGGCACGGAGACCTTGCCCGCGAGCCAGGCCCTCTATCTGCCGCTGAAGGCGCCGATGCGTGCGCGCGGCGTGCTCGCGCTCGTGACCGGGCGCGAAGCCGAGCTCGCGGTGCCCGAGCAGCGCCGCATGATCGAGACGTTCGCAGCGCAGATCGCGCTCGCGCTCGCGCTGGAGCGCGTGCATTACGTCGAGATCGCGCAGGACGCGCTCGTCAACATGGAGTCGGAGCGCCTGCGCAACTCACTCCTGTCCGCGATTTCGCACGATCTGCGCACGCCGCTCACGTCGAGCGTCGGCTTCGCTTCGGTGCTGGAGGAGCAGGCGCGCGAGGCGGGCGGCGATACGGGTGCGTCGCAGGAGCTCGTTCACGCGATTCACGAGGAAGCGCTGCGCATGAGCGGGCTCGTGACCAATCTGCTCGACATGGCGCGCCTGCAGGCGGGCTCGATCCGTCTGAACCGTCTCAGTGGTCGATGCTCGAGGAAACCGTCGGCGCCGCGCTCGCCGCATCGCGCCGCGTGCTCGAAGGCCGGCCCGTGCAGGTGCGCGTGCCGGCGAATCTGCCGTTGCTCCAGCTCGACGCCGTGCTGATGGAGCGTCTCTTCGCCAACCTGCTGGAGAATGCCGCGAAGTACACGCCGCCGGGCACGCCGATCCGGATCGGCGCGGCGCTGGAGCGCGACGGCGACGCCCGCTTCGTGCGCGTATGCATCGACGATGAAGGTCCGGGCGTGCCGTCCGGCATGCAGAGCCGCCTCTTCGACAAGTTCACGCGCGGCGAGAAGGAATCCGCGCAACCGGGCATCGGGCTCGGCCTCGCGATCTGCCGCGCGATCGTCGAGGCGCACGGCAGGAAGATCGGCGTCGAGAATCGCATGGACGCGAGCGGCCGCGTGCTCGGTGCGCGCTTCTGGTTCTCGCTGCCCGCCGACGAGGCGCCGCCGGAGGATGTGCCGCCCGACGAGGAAGTCGAATCGAGGGCGGCGCTGGGAGCGGGCGAAGCGTGAAACCGGCGTGCCGGACGCCGGCTCGCCAGCGCGCGACAGCGTCGCGCCTTATGATGTCCGCTCACGTCAGAACCTCGAACCCGATCGATGAGCGAACCCTCAGCCGACATTGATGGGCGAACGCGTGCAGCTTCGCCCGCTGCAACGCGCGGACCGCGCCGCCTTGCTCGACGCCGCCGCCGGCGCGCTCTGGAATCTCAGCGTGACGGTCGTGCCGAGCGAGGACACCATCGACCGCTACGTCGACACGGCGCTCGCGGGCCGCGAGGCGGGCACCGTCATGCCATTCGTGATCGTGCGGCGGCATGACGGGCGGGTGGTCGGCAGCACGCGCTTCTGGAAGATCGATCGCGTGAACCGGAAGCTCGAGATCGGCCATACGTGGCTCGCGGCATCGGCGCAGCGCACGGGATGCAACGCGGAAGCGAAATTCCTGCCGCTCGCCCACGCGTTCGAAACCATGCATTGCGTGCGCGTGCAGTTCATCACCGACGAGCTCAACGGGAAGTCGCGCGCCGCGATACTCGGCATCGGCGCGAAACAGGAGGGCATCGTGCGGCACGAACGCATCGTGCCCGATGGCCGCAAGCGCAATTCGGTGCGCTTTTCGATTATCGACGACGAATGGCCCGGCATCAAGGCGATGCTGCGCTCGAAGCTCAATCGTCGAGCGTAGCGCGCCCCTGCAGCGCCTTCATGAACGCGACGAAGCGGCGCGTGACCGCATCATCGCGTTCGTCTTCCCATGCGAGGCCGACGCGCCATCGCGTGGACCTGTCGCGCAGAGTCAGCACGCGGGCATCTCGCAACAGATACTGCGCGCGCGACGGCAGGAACGCCGCGCCCACGTCGCCCGCCACCGACGCGAGCACGGACTGGATGTCGTCCGCCTCCTGAATCACGCGCGGTACGAAGCCGTGCTCGGCGCACCAGCGGTCGATCTGCGCGGCCAGGCCCGGCCCGCGCGTTCGCGACAGCGCGATGAATCCCGGCTCGTTCAGCTCGTCCAGGTTCGCCGGCAGGCGCGTATGGCGCGCGTGCTCGGGCACGGCCAGCGCGAGCGTTTCGTCGAGCACGGTGAAGCCCGCGAGCCCGGGGCCGGCGGGCATGCGCATGAATCCCGCGTCGAGCTTGCCCGCGAGAAGGCGGCGCGTTTGCTCGTGCGAGGAAAGATCGTGCAGTGTGATGCTCACGCCCGGATGGAGCGCGCCGAACTCGGCGATGAGCTTCGGCACGTGCGTGAGCGTCGACAGGCACAGGCCCACGCGCAGGAATCCGCGCGCGCCGCTCGCCGCGTCGCGCGCGCGGGCGAGCACGGCGTCGGCGTCACGCACGAGCATTTGCGCATCCGCAAGGAAGCTCGCGCCGAACGTCGTCAGATCGGCCCCATGGCGGCCGCGCTCGAAAAGCCGCGTGCCGAGGCTCGCTTCCAGCGCCGCGATCTGCTTGCTGAGCGCGGGCTGGCTCAGGTGCAATGCGGCGCCGCGCGGCCGAAATGACGCAGGTCCGCGATCGCGAGGAAGGTGCGCAGGAGCCTCAGTTCCATATGGCGTTCGATTCCAATCGGCGATCGAATCGATCGAAACATTCATTTTACTTATCGATGCGCGAGCGGTTCAATGAGGCCGTCTACTCGTTTGTCCGGAGCCTCGCTTGGACGCTACTTCGTTTCGCATCACCGTCATTGCGTCAGAATCGCGGCACGGCGATGCCGCGGGCAATTGCGCTCTCATCGCCGGCAAGCTTTCGCAGGCCGCAAAAAGCGGCGTGCGGCCGCCGTGTTTCCGCAGTCGTGCATCAGCGGTCCGGAGGACGAAACGCAAGCCGAACCGTTCGGCGGACCTTCGATCGACGCAGTCGCCGCCGTCGACGACACGGGCGTTGCGGCGGGCGTCGGCTGGATCGAGCGCGCCGACGACGGAAGGCTCCACGACAGCTATGCGGTCTGCTTCCAGGGCGGCGGCACGCGCGTGCGCCATCGCAAGCTGCATGCGATGCATCGCGGGCTGCACGGCGGCAACCGCTTCACGGTGTTCGATGCGCCGTTCGGCGTGCGCATCGGCATCCTGATCGGCGCCGACAACGACGTCGTCGAGAACGTGCGGATGACGGCGCTCATGGGCGCGGCACTGCTGCCCATGAGCGGCGCTGCGGCCCGACGTGCCGCCGACAACGGTATTTGTACATCGCCTACAGCCATCCGTCGCGCGACGAGGCGATGATCGTCGGCCCGGACGGCCGCGTGCTCGCGCGTCACTCGGCGACGCAGGACGGCCTGATCGTCGCGCAGGTGAAGCCGGCGTTGGCCGAGGCGAGCAGCGGCCGGCGCGCTGGCTGCGCGTCGGCCGGATCTCTATGAGCCACTCACGCGTCAAGGCAGCGCCTATCCGCTCGCCGCCGAACCGGAACGCGCGGCGGCGCGCGGCGCGCTGCCGCTCAGCTTCGCGATCGTCGGCAGAAAACGCATCATGCGCTGAAACGAGCCTCCGCAGGCATTTCTGTCCCGATACAATCGACGCACCAATCGGACGAACAGCCCACGCCGGAGGTTTCGCAGATGGATTTGATCATTCGCCGCGCGGCGCTCGCGGACTCGCGCGAACTCGTCGACATCGGCACGGAAGCGGGACGCATCGCCGCGATCGAGCTGCATCTTTCCGCCGCCGCGCGCGAGGAAATCGATGCCAACGGCGCGCTCATCACCGCGCCTTTCGTCGACGCGCATTTCCACATGGACGCGACGCTCTCCTACGGCCTGCCGCGCGTGAACGCGTCGGGCACGCTGCTCGAAGGCATCGCGCTGTGGGGCGAGCTGAAGCCCGAGCTCACGCAGGAGGCGCTCGTCGAGCGCGCGCTGCAGTATTGCGACTGGGCGGTCGTGCGCGGGCTGCTCGCGATCCGCTCGCACGTCGACGTGTGCGAGCTGCGGCTGCTCGCGGTCGAAGCGCTCGTCGAGGTGAAGCGGCGCGTGAAGCCCTATTTGGATCTGCAGCTCGTCGCGTTTCCGCAGGACGGCGTATTGCGTTGCGCGGGGGCGTTCGAGAACCTGAAGCGCGCGATCTCGATGGGCGTGGACGTCGTCGGGGGCATTCCGCACTTCGAGCGCACGATGGCGGACGGCGCGGCATCCGTGAAGCTTCTTTGCGAATACGCGGCGGAGCAGGGCTTGCGCGTCGACATGCACTGTGACGAATCCGACGATCCGATGTCGCGCCACATCGAAACACTCGCCGCCGAGACGCACCGGCTCGGACTGCACGGGCGCGTGACCGGCTCGCGTCTCACGTCCATGCACTCGATGGACAACTACTACGTCAGCAAGCTCATTCCGCTGATGCGCGAGGCGGGCGTATCGGCGATCGCCAACCCGCTCATCAACATCACGCTGCAAGGGCGCTCGGATACGTATCCGAAGCGCAGGGGCATGACGCGCGTGCCGGAACTGATGGCGGCCGGGATCGACGTCGCGTTCGGCCACGATTGCGTGATGGACCCATGGTACAGCCTGGGCTCCGGCGACATGCTGGAAGTCGCGCACATGGGCCTGCACGTCGCGCAGATGACGGGCGTGGACGCGATGCGCGCGTGCTTCGAAGCCGTGACGACGACACCCGCGCGCATTCTCGGACTGGAAGGCTACGGCCTCGACGTGGGATGCCATGCGGACTGCGTCGTGCTGGACGCGCGCGACCCGGTCGAGGCAATCCGCCTGCGGGCGGCGGAAGTGGATTTCAGGATCGACAGACGATAAAAAAACCCCCGGCCGCAGCGGCCGGGGTTTTTTCGGGAAGACTCAGTGCAGCGCCTGCCCTGACATGCCGTTATGACGCAGCAAGGCGTCGATGTTCGGCTCGCGGCCGCGGAACGCCTTGAAGGAGTCCATCGCTGGGCGGCTGCCGCCCACTTCGAGAATCTCGCGGCGATAGCGCGTGCCTGTCTTCGCATCCAGCACCGAGCCGTTGCCGACCTTCGCGGCCTCCTCGAACGCGGCGTAGGCGTCGGCGGACAGCACTTCGGCCCACTTGTAGCTGTAATAGCCCGCCGCGTAGCCGCCCACGAAGATGTGGCTGAACGTGTTCGGCCAGCGCGAGAACGGCGCCTGCGGGATCACATGGAACTTCTCGTTGATCGCGCGCGCGACGTCGTTTACGTTCTGTGTCGCGTCGTCGGGATCGTAGGACGTGTGCAGCACCATGTCGAACATCGAGAAGACGATCTGGCGCAGCGTGCCGAGACCGCTCTGGAAGTTCTTCGCGGCGAGCATCTTGTCGAACAGCTCGCGCGGCAGCGGCTCGCCGGTATCGACGTGCGTGGACATGTCGGTGAGCACGTCCCATTCCCAGCAGAAATTCTCCATGAACTGCGACGGCAATTCGACCGCGTCCCATTCGACGCCGTTGATGCCCGACACGCCAAGCTCGTCGACGCGCGTCAGCATGTGATGCAGGCCGTGGCCGAACTCGTGGAACAGTGTGATGACTTCATCGTGCGTGAAGCAGGCCGGCTTGCCGCCCACCGGCGCCGAGAAGTTGCAGGTGAGATAGGCGACCGGCGTCTGCACGGCGCCTTGCGTGCGCTTGTGGCGCGAGCGGGCGTTGTCCATCCATGCGCCGCCGTGCTTGCCTTCGCGCGCGTAGAGATCGAGGTAGAATTGCGCGACGAGCGTGCCGTCCTTGTTCTCGACGCGGAAGAAGCGCACGTCCGGATTCCAGACGGCCGCTTCGTCGCGGCGGATCGACACGTTGAAGAGCGTCTCCGTGACCTTGAACAGGCCCTTCAGCACGGCTTCCTGCGGGAAGTACTGCTTCACTTCGTTTTCCGAGAACGAATAGCGCTTCTCGCGCAACTTCTCGGCCGCATACGCGATGTCCCAGGGCTGAAGCTCGGGCATGCCGAGCTCGGTCGCGGCGAACGCACGCAGCTCCATCCAGTCGTTTTCGGCATAGGGGCGGGCGCGTTGCGCGAGGTCTTCGAGAAATGCGATGACCTGCGCGGGCGACTCGGCCATCTTCGGCGCGAGCGACACTTCCGCGAAGCTCTCGTAGCCGAGCGTGCGCGCTTCTTCCTCGCGCAGCTTGAGATGCTCGACGACGTTCGCCGTGTTGTCCCATTCGGGCTTGCCGCCGCAGTAGGTTTCGCCCAGCTCCGAGGCGCGCGTGACATATGCGCGGTACATCGCCTCGCGCATCGGGCGGTGCTCGGCGTACTGCGGCACGGGGAAATACGACGGGAAATGCAGCGTGAACTTCCAGCCTTCCTTGCCGTCGCGCTGGGCGGCCTCGCGCGCCGCTTCGATCACGTCATCGGGCAGGCCGGCGAGGTCGCTCTCCTGCATGACGACGTATTCATAGACGTTGGTGGCGTCGAGCACGTGATCGGAGAACGCCTTCGACAGCGCCGCCTGCTCTTCCTGCAACTGCGCGAAACGCGGCTTGCGGTCCTCGGGCAGCTCCGCGCCGGAAAGACGGAAATCGCGCAGCGCGTTTTCCAGGATCTTCTTGCGCTCGGCGGACAGGCCCGCGAACTCCGGTCCCGCGGCGATCGCCTTGTACTTCTCGTAGAGCGCGAGATTCTGGCCGACGCTCGCGGATAATTCGGTGACGCGCGGCAGGTTCTCGGCGTGCGCGGCGCGCAGCTCGGGGGTATCGGCGACCGCGTTCAGATGGCCGATGATGCCCCACGCGCGCGACAATTTTTCCGATTCCTGCTCGACCGCCTCGACGACGTCCGTCCAGGTGGCGGGCGTGGCGGGCGCGGTCGCGCGGTCGACGGCGGCTTTCGCCGCGGCCAGTAGTACGTCGAGCGCCGGCGTGACGTGTTCGGGCCTGATCTCGCCGAAGCGCGGAAGATCGGAGAAATCGAGCAGCGGATTGGCCGCTGCCAGGGTGGACGTGGTATCGCTCATGGCTCTCCCGTTCTGGTGTTGGGTGAAGCCCGGGCGGGTGTCGCACCCCGCGCCGGCTCTTTCAGAGATTATTGGGGCGGGCAGGGCAAATTCCAATCGATTGTTTTTAAGGGGCCGATTAACGGCGCCCGCGCCGATGCCTACGCCCGCGCCGCGCGCTCGGCCGCCTCGATCGTGTTGACGAGCAGCATCGTGATGGTCATCGGGCCGACGCCGCCCGGCACCGGCGTGATGTAGCCCGCGACTTCTTTCACGCCCGCGAAATCGACGTCGCCGCACAGCTTGCCTTCCTCGTTGCGGTTCATGCCGACGTCGATCACCGTCGCCCCCGGTTTCACCATGTCGGCGGTGACGATGTTGCGCCGGCCGACCGCGGCGACGATCATGTCCGCATCGCGCGTGTGCTTCGCGAGATCGCGCGTCTTGCTGTGACAGATCGTGACAGTCGCGCCCGCTTCGAGCAAGAGCAGCGCCATCGGCTTGCCGACGATATTCGACCGGCCGATCACCACCGCGTTCGCGCCTTTCAGGTCGATGTTATGGGCCTCGAACATCTTCACCACGCCATAGGGCGTGCACGGGCGGAAGAGCGGCTTGCCGGTCAGCAGCGCGCCCGCGTTGGCGACGTGAAAGCCGTCGACGTCCTTCTCCGGCGCGATCGCCTCAATCACCTTGTGGCTGTCGATGTGCGCGGGCAGCGGCAGCTGCACCAGAATGCCGTGGATCGCCGGATCGGTGTTGAGCTTCGCGATGTGCGCGAGCAGCTCGCTTTCGGCGAGCGTGGCGGGGAAGCGGTCCATCACCGAATGCAGGCCGTTGTCCTGGCACGCCTTCACCTTGTTGCGCACGTAGACTTCGCTAGCGGGATTGTCGCCGACGAGCACGACGGCGAGTCCCGGCTTGCGTCCGCGAGCGGTGAGGGCGGCGGCGCGTGCGGCGACGTCGGCGCGAAGGGTCTTGGAAAGGGCGTTGCCATCGATGAGTTGGGCAGTCATGGCGAATCGGATCGAGGATGGGCGAGGGGTACGACCGGGTGCGGCAGTCGCGTCGAAGCAGGGCGGCTCGAGTGCCGCGGCATGGCGCTGCGCGTCGTGTTTTGGCGTTTTTACGCCATCGGAAAGGGCGAAATTATACCGCCCGAGGATTGGGGCGTTTTCCGGCTACCGGACGGAGCAGCGAAGAGCGGCGGCGCGTGCCTCGCCTGCTGGAATCAATCCATCACGTCAGGTTACGGCGTGACGGGCTTCCATGACGAATCGGGATCGAACGACTTGATGGCCGACGCCACGGCCGCGGACTTCGGCCCGAGGTTCTTTTCGTAGATCTATCCGTCCTGGTCGGTCATGAGGACATCACGCCGGTTTCGCCGTACTTTGCTGGCCACGCGATGAGGCCGAAGCCGCCTTCGCGCTACACCCCGCCGCCCGCGCCGAAGCCGCCGCCCGCATTGCCCGTGCGCTGCACGCCGCCGCCGTTCGTACCCATGCGATTCGGCTGCTGATTCTGGAACGATTGCCGGCTCTGCTGTCCCCGCGCTGAAAATCCTGGCGAGCGGCGTTGCCGTCGCCTGCGCCGCGCAGCGCGTTGTCACGGTTCACGTTCTGCGCGCGCTGATTCATGTTCTGCCCCGTGCGCTGCTGTAAGGTTTGAGCCGCCTGGGCGCGCGCCTGGTCGCGGCCTCGGTACTGGTCGCGGTTGGCGGCGAGGTTCTGGTTATTGAACGTGTCTGCCGGTTGGCCACATTGTTCACGTTGTTGCGATTGAACTGCGGGTCGTTGCGATTCCAGCGCACGTTGTTGCTGTTCGCATTGAGACGGTCGTTGACGTTGATGTTGTTGTAGCGGTTCACGTTGACGTTCACATCGCCGTGATTCCAGTCGCAGTTGCTCCACAGCGAATTGGCGACCGCCACGCCCGCGCCGAACGCGAGGCCGGTGGCGAAACCGGTGGCGATCGCGTAGCCCGGAGGCAGCGGCACATAGACCGTCGGATACGCGGGATACGGCCACGTGCCGTACACGACCAGGTCGGCATGTAGACCACCTGGGGATTGGCCGGCTCGATCTGGATCGTCGTGGTGGTGCTGCTGGGCGCCTGCTGGACGATCACCTTCTGCTGCTCGGTGGTCTTGAGATTGCCCGCGCTCTGCGCGGCGCAGGCGTTGCACCGAATCCATCACGTCGCTCGGCTGCGCGATGAACGCGTTGCCGAGCTGCGTCATCCAGTCGGGCTTGGACGCCATCGTGGCGAGCGCTTGCGGGAACGCGACGAGCGATTGCACGCTCGGATCCCAGGGCTGCGATTGCACGGCCTTCGCGGCATCGTCCCCCTTGACGTTCGGGTTCTGCTGCGACCACTGCGCGGCCTGCTGGACTCCCTGCGGATAGGTCGATGCCATTAGCACTTGCGCGAGCAGCGCGTCGGGGTAGAGCGCGACGGGAGCGGTCAGCGAATCGAGTTGCTGATTCGTGAGTTTCTGACCCGCGGGCACCGCGCCCTGGGCCTGGGCCTGCGCGAGCGGCGCATGGAGCACGACGAGCGGCGCGGCGCAGAGCACGGCGCACAGCGCGACGATGCGCGCCTGGCGCATGCGGACTGGTGTGGCGGAGTGTGGATATATTTTCAAGGTTGGATTCTCCTTTACCTCGCGCTGGGAACGTGCGGACGATCGTGCGCCCGCGAAAAGCCGGGCTCACGCGGTTCGCATTGAACGAAAAGCGAATGGCAAAAACAACAATGGAGATGAGCGGGACGAACCGGACCGGGCGAAGCGGCGCGGCGCGCTCGACAGATGGCGCCAGCCGCGGCGGACCGCATTTGAAACGTTTGCCTTGTCGAAATGACGTATGACGGACGCAGTGTCGCGCATGGCCGAATCCGGTAATAGGGTCCGGTCACGTTACGGGCCGGCTCCATGGCATGTCAACGCCATCAACGCAATATCACGTTTCATCCGCGCAGACAACGAGGATCGAAGGGAGGAAGGGCGACGCGCGGCGGCGGCGCGGAGGTGGGAACGCACGCGGCCGGTCGTTGCCGGCCGGCCGCGTGGAAGGCGCGCGGATCGCTGCGCGCGAAAGGAAGGTTACTGCTGCAGCTTGTTCGACAGCGCGAGACGCAGCAGATCGGCGACGGTATTCACGGAGAGCTTCTCCATGATGTTCGCACGATGCGCTTCCACCGTCTTGATGCTGATGCCGAGGTCGTCCGCGATCTGCTTGTTGAGGCGCCCGGCGATGATGCGCTCGAGCACCTGATGCTCCCGCGCCGTCAGCTTGCCGAGCCGCTCGGCGGCGGCGCGCTGCTGCTGCACGCTGGTGGATTCGCTGCGTGCCTTCTCCAGCATGCGCTCGACGAGCTTGCGCAGCTCGGCTTCGTCGAAGGGCTTCTCGATGAAATCCATCGCGCCTTTCTGCATCGTCGAGACGGCCATCGGCACGTCGCCATGACCCGTCACGAAGATGATCGGCAGCAGCGAATTCTCGGCGATCAGCTTTTCCTGCAGCTCGAGGCCGGTCATGCCGGCCATGCGCACGTCGAGGATCAGGCAGGCGATCGCGCCGGAGTGCGAGATCGGCAGGTAGACGTCGAGGAAGGACTCGGCGCTCGAAAAGCACTGGACGCGATAGCCGTTCGCCTCGAGCAGCCAGCGCAAGGAATCACGCACGGCTTCGTCATCGTCGACGACGAAGACGGTTTCCTGAGTGGTGACTGTGCTCATAGTTCTCCCGTAACTGTTTGTTGTCTCGTATGTTCGTTGTGTGCGTCGTCGCTCGTGCCCGAACCGTCCACTTCGCCGATCGGCAGCGGCAGGCTGCAGTGGAAAATCGCGCCGGTCACGTGGCCGTCCGCCTCGACGTTGTTGACCACCCAAAGTCTTCCGCGATGCGATTCGATGATCGAGCGGCAGATGTTCAGCCCCATGCCCATGCCGTCGGACTTGGTGCTGTAAAATGGTTCGAAGAGGCGCTCGGCGGTCGCTTCGTCCACGCCCGGCCCCTGATCGACCACGCTGATGCACACGAAGCCGCCGTCGATGCGATGCACGACGACGCGGATCACCGGATCGACGGCATGTGGTTTCGCATCATGCATCGCCTCGGCCGCGTTTTTCAACAGGTTCACCAACACTTGCTCGATGAGAACCGGATCGACGTAGATGACCGGCATGCGCGAGCGGATCTCGGTGAAGATGCGGATCTTGCGCTTGCGCGCCTCGATTTCCGCGAGACCGACCGCGTCGGCGACGATGTCCGCGATGCGCGTCGCCTGCCGCTTCGGCTCGCTGCGCTTCACGAACTCGCGGATGCGCTTGATGGTCATGCCCGCGCGCACAGCCTGCTGCGCGGTCTTTTCGAGCACGGGAAGAAGGGTTTCCTGCGTCATGCGGCCGGATTTCACGAGCGCGACGCAGCCGGAGCAGTAGTTGTTGATCGCGGCGAGCGGCTGATTCAGCTCGTGCGCGAGCGACGATGCCATTTCGCCCATCGTCATCAGGCGGCTCGTGAACTGTAGCTTTTCTTCCTGCTGATGCGCGAGCTCCTGCGCCTGCTTGCGCTGCGTGATGTCGGTCGCGATCTGCATCTGCGCGAGATGGCCGTCCACCCACTGGATGTACTGGCGGCGCACCTCGAACCATTTCTGGATGCCTTCGACATAGACCTCCTGTGCGTCCGCCGAGCTCTCGGTGAGCGCGGTCGCGGGCAGGCCCGCGTAGGTGTCGACCATGTCGATGGTATCGGACGAGCTCTGCGAGCCGCCGTCGAACGCCGCGCCCGCGAGCTCCAGGTGGCCGTCCGGACGAATGCCGAAGAGATGCCGGTAATAGCGGTTCGCGAAGAGCAGCTCGGCTTCGTCGGCGGCGAGCACGGAGACGGCCGCATCGAGGCTTTCGAGCACCGTCGTGAAGCGTTCGTGCGCGGCGGCCAGCTCCTCGCGCGCGCGCTTGGGCTCGGTGATGTCCGTCATCGACGACATCCAGCCGGTCTGGCGGCCGGAGCTGTCGATCAGCGGCGAGACGTACAGGCGCGCGTGGAAGAACGAGCCGTCTTTCCTGCGCACGCGCAGCTCGAAACCGGAAGAGGGCGCCTTGCCGCGCAGGGTCATGTCGAGCTGGCGCTGCATCTCGGGGTACGCATCGCGCGGCCAGTACGGGAACGGCGCGTTCTTGCCGACGAGATCGCTTTCGTCCCAGCCGGTCATGCGGCAGAACGCGGGGTTCACGTGCGCGATGCGGCCGTGCATGTCAAGCACGCGCATGCCGATCAGCACCGAGTTTTCCATCGCGCGGCGGAAGAACGCTTCGGCATAGAGCGCCTGCTGCGCCTCGAAGCGCTGGCGCGTGTGCTTCCACAGGCTCCACAGACTCCACAGCACGAAGCACGACAACCCCGCGACGAGCCACACTAGCGTGTTGTTGGTGAAGTTCGTGAGCTGCGGATACGAATACACGCGCACCGATAGGCCCTGCCCGGGCGGATCGAGCGGCAGGTCGTAGAACATGTCGCGCGGCAGGCGCGGGCGGCTCGACGTGGTCGCGAGCTCGCGGTTGTTCAGATCCGTGATGGAGATCTTGTACTTGGCCGACAACTCGCTCGGAATGTCGTGCTTGAGGATGCCCTCGATCGAGAACACCGCGACGATGGAGCCCAGGAATTCGCGGTCGCGAAAGACCGGCGTCTGCAGCGTGATGTAGCCGTTGCCGAGGTCGTCGTAGAGCAGCGGCGAGTAAACTTGACGGCGGGTGGTGCGCGCCTCGTCGAAGGCGGCCTGCATGGCCTCGTCCATCTGGGTTTCGTTCGGCTTCGCGAGGCGCGAGCCGAGCACGGGTAGCGGCGTATTGGGCCAGCGCGGCTTGTGGACGCTCGTGTACCAGTTCATGTAGAGGATCTCGGGAGCCCCCTGCATGATGTCGCCGGACGAGGTCTGGAAGGTCTGCAGATCGCCGTGGCCGCCCGCGATGTCGCGCGAGAGCGCCTGAATCTGCTCTTGCGCACCCGTCATCGACAGGCGGATTTGCTGCTGCGCCCACGCGACGTTGCGATAGAGGGTGTCTTCCTGCTGCTGCTGCTGCTGCTCGCGCCGGTTCAGGCTCCAGAGGATCAGACTCATCACGACCAGGAATACCAGGATCGAAATGAGCGGCGTGAGTAAATGGGAGTTCGACCACCACGGTCCGTGGTGCCAGCGGGTGGGCGATGACTCGGTCGGCTTGCGCGCGACCCTCGCCAAGCGTTTGATCAGCCGTTCAGTCAACATGGAAGCGATTGTAACGCAGCCCCTGATTGTTAATTGGCGTAAAAAGACGGTAAAAGAAGGCTCAGTCGTGGAAAAAGGAGGAGAAACATCTGATCAAAAAACCCCTATCGGACGGTGTGTTGCAGCAATTTTTCTTATTATGAGATCAACTCTCATAATTTGAAAAAATCTTTGCGTCATGGTCTGGACCCTCTTTAGAATTGAATTGCCGGCACGCGGCCAGTGCCCGCCCGTCTGTGCTTACCGCACGGGCGTGCGCCGGCGGTTCTAGAGTGTTCCTCACATCAGGAGACGAGCATGTCCGCTGTACCCGACGAAGTTCTCAAATATGTCGCCAACGCCAAGGACGACGATCCTCAGGAAACCGCCGAGTGGCTGGACGCGCTCGATGGCGTGATTTCTGCGGTCGGTCCTGACCGCGCGCACTACCTGATCGAGAAACAGATCGAATTCGCTCGCGTGCATGGCGAGCACCTGCCGTTCTCGGCGAACACGCCGTACATCAACACGATCCCCGTCGCCTCCCAGGCGAAGATTCCGGGCGATCAGGACATCGAACACCGCATCCGCTCCTACACTCGCTGGAACGCCATCGCGATGGTGCTGCGCGCGGGCAAGGACACCAACGTCGGCGGCCACATCGCATCGTTCGCCTCGGCCGCGACGCTCTATGACGTTGGCTTCAACCATTTCTGGCACGCACCGTCGAAGGATCACGGCGGCGATCTCGTGTTCGTGCAGGGCCACTCGTCGCCGGGCGTGTACTCGCGCGCGTTCCTGCTCGGCTGCCTGACCGAGCAGCAGCTGAACAATTTCCGCCAGGAAGTGGGCGGCGAGGGCATCTCGTCGTATCCGCATCCGTGGCTGATGCCGGATTTCTGGCAGTTCCCGACCGTCTCGATGGGCCTCGGCCCGATCATGGCGATCTACCAGGCCCGCTTCATGAAGTACCTGCAGGCGCGCGGCATCGCGAAGACGGAAGGCCGCAAGGTCTGGGCGTTCCTCGGCGACGGCGAGACGGACGAGCCGGAATCGCTCGGCGCGATCGGCATGGCCGGTCGCGAGCGTCTGGACAACCTCGTGTTCGTCATCAACTGCAACCTGCAGCGTCTGGACGGCCCGGTGCGCGGCAACGGCAAGATCATCCAGGAACTGGAAAGCGAGTTCCGCGGCGCGGGCTGGAACGTCATCAAGGTCATCTGGGGCAGCCGCTGGGACGCGCTCTTCGCGCGCGACAAGACCGGCGCGCTGATGCGCCGCATGATGGAAGTGGTCGACGGCGAATACCAGACGTACAAGTCGGAGTCGGGCGCGTTCGTGCGCGAGCACTTCTTCAACACGCCGGAGCTGAAGGCGCTGGTCGCCGACTGGTCCGATGAGGACATCTGGAACCTGAACCGCGGCGGCCACGATCCGCACAAGATCTACGCCGCGTTCGACGCCGCGACCAAGACGAAGGGCGCGCCGACCGTGATCCTCGCCAAGACCATCAAAGGCTATGGCATGGGCGAGCACGGCCAGGCGATGAACATCACGCACCAGCAGAAGAAGCTGCCGATCGACACGCTGAAGAAGTTCCGCGACCAGTTCCGCCTGCCGATCACCGACGAGCAGATCGCCGACGTGCCGTACCTCACCTTCGAGGAAGGCTCGAAGGAGCTGGAGTACATGCGTCAGAAGCGCATGGACCTCGGCGGTTATCTGCCGGCGCGTCGCGAGAAAGCGGAATCGCTGCCGGTGCCGGCGCTGTCCGCCTTCGAGCCGCTGTTCAAGGGCACGGGCGAGGGCCGCGAAATCTCCACGACGATGGCGTTCGTGCGGATCCTCAACAGCCTCCTAAAGGACAAGGTGCTCGGCAAGCGCGTCGTGCCGCTCGTCCCGGACGAGTCGCGCACCTTCGGCATGGAAGGCCTCTTCCGCCAGATCGGCATCTGGAATCAGGACGGCCAGAAGTACATTCCGGAAGACTCCGACCAGCTGATGTTCTACAAGGAATCGGAGACCGGTCAGATCCTGCAGGAAGGCATCAACGAAGCGGGTGGCATGTGTGACTGGATCGCGGCCGCGACGTCGTACTCGACGCACGGCGAGATCATGATCCCATTCTACATCTTCTACTCGATGTTCGGTTTCCAGCGCATCGGCGATCTGGCCTGGGCCGCGGGCGACATGCGTTCGCGCGGCTTCCTGCTGGGCGGCACCGCGGGCCGCACGACGCTGAACGGCGAAGGCCTGCAGCACGAAGACGGCCACTCGCTGCTGTGGGCGGCGTCGATCCCGAACTGCGTGAGCTACGACCCGACCTTCGGCTACGAGCTCGCTGTCATCATGCAGGACGGCTTGCGCCGCATGGTCGCGGAGCAGGAGGACGTGTACTACTACATCACCGTGATGAACGAGAACTACGAGCATCCGGCGATCCCGCAAGGCGATTCCGTCGCCGCGGACATCATCAAGGGCATGTACTCGTTCCGCAAGGCCGATGCTTCGGCCAAGGGTCCGCGCGTTCAGCTGATGGGCGCGGGCACGATCTTCAACGAAGTGATCGCCGCCGCCGAGCTGCTCAAGAACGACTGGGGCGTCACGGCGGATCTCTGGAGCGTCCCGAGCTTCACCGAACTGGCCCGCGACGGCCAGGCGTGCGAGCGCTGGAACCTGCTGCACCCGACGGAAGAGAAGCGCCAGCCGCACGTCACGAAGCTGCTCAAGGACGCGCAAGGCCCGGTGATCGCGTCGACGGACTACATCCGCGCGCTCGTCGACCAGATCCGCGACTATGTGCCGAACAAGTTCGTGGTGCTCGGCACCGACGGCTACGGCCGCTCGGACACGCGCGAGGCGCTGCGCCACTTCTTCGAAGTCGACCGCTACTGGGTCACGCTGGCGGCGCTCAACGCGCTCGCCGGCGAAGGCACGATCGAGCGCAAGGTCGTCGCAGAGGCAATCAAGAAGTACAACCTCGACCCGTCCAAACCCAACCCGATGACCGTCTAAAGGCATCGCCCCCGTGTGTTGTGACGCGGCCTCTTTCCGAAGCGGAAGGAGGCCGCGTGCAACCCAGGAGACACTAATAATGAGTCAAGCGATCGAAGTCAAAGTGCCGGACATCGGCGATTATAAGGACGTCCCCGTGATCGAGGTGCTAGTCAAGGTGGGCGACACCGTGGAGCCCGAGCAGTCGCTCGTCACGCTCGAGTCCGACAAGGCCACGATGGACGTGCCGAGCCCCGCCTCGGGCACGGTTAAGGAACTGAAGGTGAAGGTCGGCGATACGGTTTCCGAAGGCTCGCTGATCCTCGTGCTCGAAGGGGGAGCCGGTGGCGCGGCCGCGGCACCGGCCAAGCAGGTCGAAGTGCCGTCCGACGCGCCCAGCAAGCCCGCGCCCGCGAAAGAGCCGCCGTCGGCGCTCGCGCAGGCGCCGGTGATCCCCGCCGGCGACGGCACGCGCACGTCGAGCCACGCGTCGCCGTCGGTGCGCAAGTTCGCGCGCGAACTGGGCGTCGACGTGTCGCGCGTGCGCGGCACCGGTCCGAAGGGACGCATCACGCAGCAGGACATCACCGCGTTCGTGAAGGACGTGATGTCCGGCCAGGGCGCGGCGCAACCCGTGGCGGCCGCACCCGCCGGCGGCGGCGATCTGAACCTGCTGCCGTGGCCGAAGGTCGACTTCACGAAGTTCGGCCCGATCGATCCGAAGCCGCTCTCGCGCATCAAGAAGATCTCGGGCGCGAACCTGCATCGCAACTGGGTGATGATCCCGCATGTCACGAACAACGACGAAGCGGACATCACCGAGCTCGAAGCGCTGCGCGTGAAGCTCAACAAGGAGAACGAGAAGGCGGGCGTGAAGTTTACGATGCTCGCGTTCGTCATCAAGGCGGTGGTCGCGGCGCTGAAGAAGTTCCCGACCTTCAACGCGAGCCTCGACGGCGACAACCTCGTCTTCAAGCAGTACTACCACGTCGGTTTCGCGGCCGATACGCCGAACGGTCTGGTCGTGCCGGTGATCCGCGACGCGGATAAGAAGGGCTTCGTCGACATCGCCAAGGAGATGACCGAGCTCTCGAAGCTCGCGCGCGAAGGCAAGCTCAAGCCCGATCAGATGCAGGGCGGCTGCTTTTCGATCTCGTCGCTGGGCGGCATCGGCGGGACGAACTTCACGCCGATCATCAACGTACCCGAAGTGGCGATTCTCGGCCTCTCGCGTGGCCAGATGAAGCCGGTGTGGGACGGCAAGCAATTCGTGCCGCGCCTCACGCTGCCGCTGTCGCTGTCGTACGACCACCGCGTCATCGACGGCGCCGAGGCCGCGCGCTTCAACGCTTATCTGTCGGCGATTCTGGCGGATTTCCGTCGCGTCATTCTTTGATCCTTTGATCGCGGCGCGTTCGGGCCCGCAGGCTCGAACGCGCGATCCGGCCGACGGCGAACCGGCAGGTCCGGTTCCATCCGCTCTTCTCTTAGGGGACAACATGAGTCTCGTCGAACTAAAAGTACCCGACATCGGCGACTTCTCCGATGTCGATGTCATCGAAGTCAATATCAAACCCGGCGACGTCATCGAAAAGGAACAGGGCGTCATCACGCTCGAAACCAACAAGGCCACGATGGAAGTGCCGGCCGATGTCGCGGGCACCGTCAAGGAAGTCAAGGTCAAGCAGGGCGACAAGGTCTTGCAGGGCTCGGTCATCGCGATGGTCGAGACCGAAGGCGCGGGTGCGTCCGCGGCGCCCGCCGCCGCGCCGCCTCCGGCCGCTGCTCCTGCGAAAGCGGCTGGCGGCGGTGGCGTGCAGGACGTGAAGGTGCCGGACATCGGCGACTTCAAGGACATTCCCGTCATCGAAGTGCACGTGAAGCTGGGCGATACGGTCGAGAAGGAGCAGTCGCTCATTACGTTCGAATCCGACAAGGCCACGATGGACGTGCCCGCGCCCGCCGCCGGCACGGTGAAGGAACTGAAGGTCAAGGTCGGCGATACGGTTTCGGAAGGCACCGTGATTCTGACGCTCGAAGGCGGCGGCGCTCAGGCTCCGGCTGCCGCACCTCAAAAAGCGGCTCCGGCGCCCGTCGCCGCACCGACGCCCGCGCCGCAGGCGGGCAGCTACTCCGGCGCGGCGGACGTCGAATGCGACATGTTCGTGCTCGGCGCGGGCCCCGGCGGCTATTCGGCGGCGTTCCGCGCGGCCGACCTCGGCATGAAGACCGTGCTGGTCGAACGCTATTCGACGCTGGGCGGCGTGTGCCTGAACGTCGGCTGCATTCCGTCGAAGGCGCTGCTGCACATCGCGCTCGTGATGGACGAAACGCACGAGCTCGCCGAGCACGGCATCGTGTTCGGCAAGCCGACCATCGATTTCGACAAGCTGCGAGGCTTCAAGGAAGGCGTGGTCAAGAAGCTGACCGGCGGTCTCGCCGGCATGGCGAAGGCGCGCAAGGTCCAGGTCGTGACGGGCGTCGGCAACTTCGTCGATCCGCATCACATGGAAGTGCAGGGCGCGGACGGCAAGAAGGTCGTGAAGTTCAAGCAGGCGATCATCGCGGCGGGCTCGCAGGCCGTGAAGCTGCCGTTCTTCCCGGATGATCCGCGCGTCGTCGATTCGACCGGCGCGCTGGAGCTGCGTCAGATTCCGAAGCGGATGCTCGTGGTGGGCGGCGGCATCATCGGCCTGGAAATGGCGACCGTGTATTCCACGCTCGGCGCGGACATCGACGTCGTCGAAATGCTGGACGGCCTGATGCTCGGCGCGGACCGCGATCTCGTGAAGGTCTGGGAGAAGTTCAACGCCAAGCGCTTCACGAACGTGATGCTCAAGACCAAGACGACCAAGGCCGAGGCGAAGGAAGACGGCATCTACGTCACCTTCGAAGGGGAGAAGGCGCCGGCCGAGCCGCAGCGTTACGACCTGGTGCTGCTCGCGGTGGGCCGCAGCCCGAACGGCGGCAAGATCGGCGCGGACAAGGCGGGAGTGGCTGTGACGGAGCGCGGCTTCATCGACGTCGACAAGCAGATGCGCACCAATGTGCCGCACATCTTCGCGATCGGCGATCTCGTCGGTCAGCCGATGCTCGCGCACAAGGCCGTGCACGAAGGCCATGTCGCGGCGGAAGCGGCGCACGGCGAGAAGACGTATTTCGATGCGCTGCAGATTCCGTCGGTCGCTTACACGGATCCGGAAGTGGCATGGGCCGGCAAGACGGAAGACCAGTGCAAGGCCGAAGGCATCAAGTTGGGCAAGGCTGTGTTCCCGTGGGCCGCGTCGGGTCGCGCGATCGCCAACGGCCGCGATGAGGGTTTCACCAAGCTCATCTTCGACGAAGAGACGCATCGCGTGATCGGCGGTGGCATCGTCGGCCTGAATGCGGGCGATCTCATCAGCGAAGTGTGTCTCGCGATCGAGATGGGCGCGGATGCGACCGACATCGGCAAAACGATCCACCCGCACCCGACGCTCGGCGAATCGGTCGGCATGGCCGCGGAGCTGTACGAAGGCGTCTGCACGGACTTGCCGCCGCAGCGCAAGAAGTAAGCTTCCGCACTGAAAGCAGTGCGAAGGTGCGCTCCCTGTAACTGGTCGAATCCGGCGCGAAGGATCGTCATATTTCCACTTGATCGGTTTCGGGTTCTTGTTGTGTTCGCGGATGTATCGGCATCAGTTTGCGATCCCAATCCTTCACCGAAGTGAAGATGCCGCGAGCGATCACTTCACGCTGAATGCGCGAGAACCAGTTCTCCACCTGGTTGAGCCACGACGAGTAGGTCGGCGTGAAGTGCAGGTGCACGTTGCGCTGCGCATCAAGGAAGTCGGCAACCCGCTGCGTCTTATGGCTGCTGACGTTGTCGCAGATCGCGTGGATTTCCCGGCGTTTGGGCTGGCTGGCGACGACGTCGGTCAGGAAGGCCACGAACTGCTCGCTGGTGTGGCGCGCCACCGTCTTGCCCAGCACCTCGCCGGTGGCAGTATTGAACGCCGCGAACAGGCTGAGCGTGCCGTTGCGCTTGTACTCGAAGCCGTGACTCTCGGCGCGCCCGGGCGACAGCGGCAGCATACGGTCCTTGCGATCGAGTGCCTGGATCGCGGTCTTCTCGTCCACGCAGAACACCGCTGCGTGCGCCGGCGGGTTCAGGTACAGCCCGATCACGTCGGCTGCCTTGGTCTCGAAGTCCGGGTCGTTGGAGACCATGTGCCGCTCCAACTGCTGCGGCTTGATGCCGTGCTTGCGCCAGATGCGCTGCACGGCCGAGACCGATACGTCGCCGAGTTCTGCTGCGAGCTTGTAGCTACTCCAGTGTGTCGAACCGTCGGCGGGTTTGTGCTTGAGGGTGCACTTGAGCACCCGCGCTTCCAGTTTGGCCGGTGGCTGCGTAGGCGCCCGCCCGCGGTGCCGGGCGTACATGCCGGCTAGTCGCTCGCTGAGGAAGCGCCCCGACCAGCGTGCGATGAAGCGCGAATCGCAACCCAGTGTGCGCATGATACTGTCGCGCGATTCGCCGTCCTCGAGCATCAGGATCAACTTTGCGCGTCGCACGTCCGCCGCACGCACCGTTCGGCTGCGCGCCGCCGACAACAGTTGCTCACGTTCGATATCTGTCAGGTTCATTTTGACCCATGACCTGTATCTGAACACAGACAGGGTGCTAATTCAATAACGCAGTGCACTAGGCTTAAACATAGGCAGAAGACTACCTCAAAATTTAAGCGTCACCGCATGTCCGGCTTTTGCGGGAGACGGCCCAAAGGATTTGAAAGCTCCCCGACGCGTGCCCAGCGAAACCGTACATCTTCCCGTATCGTGTCGGATTATTCTCCTTCCGCTTAATCTGGAATCACCGCCGTGCCATCCGAAGAACGCCTCGACACTTCCTCCCGCGCCGCCGACGCCCCCATGACCCCGCTCGAGCGCCGCGGCATGGCCGCGATCCTGCTCTCTGTCGCGCTCGCGACGCTCGACACCGCCATCGCCAACACCGCCCTGCCGGCCATCGGGGCCGATCTGCATACGACGCCCGCCGCCTCGGTCTGGATCATCAACGCATATCAGCTCGCGATGGTCGCGACGCTGCTGCCCTTCGCGGCGCTCGGCGGCATTCTCGGGCATCGGCGCGTGTATCTCGCCGGGCTGGTCGTGTTCCTCGTGGCGTCCGCGGCGTGCGCGTTCTCGTGGTCGCTGCCGACGCTCGTCGCCGCACGGCTGCTGCAGGGACTCGGCGCGAGCGCGATCATGAGCGTCAACGCGACGCTCACCAGCGCGATCTTTCCGCCGCATCGGCTCGGCCGCGGCGTCGGGCTGAACGCGCTCGTTGTTGGCATCGCGTTCGCGGTGGGACCGACGGTCGCGTCGATCGTGCTTTTGCTCGGCACCTGGCCGTGGCTCTTCGCGGTCAACCTGCCGGTCGGCGTGTTCGCGTTGTGCATCGCGTGGCCGTCGCTGCCGCAGACCAAGCGCGCCGGGCACGGCTTCGATCGCATCGCGGCATTGCTCAACGTCGTCACGTCCGCCTCGCTGATCTTCGCGCTCGGCGAAGCGGCACAGCGCGCGCCCGCGCGGGTCGTGATCGGAGCCTTCTGCGTCGCGCTGGTCGCGGGTCTTCTGCTGCTGCGCCGTGAACGCGGCCATCCGGCGCCGATGCTGCCCGTCGATCTCTTTTGCCGCCCGATGTTCGCGCTCTCGACGATGATCGCCATCTGCTCGTTCGCCGCGCAAGGGCTGGCGTTCGTGTCGCTGCCGTTTTTCTTCGAGAGCGTGCTGGGCCGCAGTCAGGTCGAGACCGGATTCCTGATGACGCCGTGGTCCGCGCTCGTCGCGTTGATGGCGCCGATCGCGGGACGCCTGTCCGACCGCCATGCGCCGGGCTTCCTGGGCGGCGTCGGACTTGCGATTCTATGCGCGGGGATGGTGTCGCTCGCGCTGCTGCCGGCGGAGCCGCACGCGCTGGAAATTTGCATCCGCATGGCGATCTGCGGCGCGGGCTTCGGATTCTTCCAGTCGCCGAACCTGAAGGCGTTCATGTCGAGCACGCCGCGCGAACGGAGCGGCGGTACGAGCGGCATGATTGCGACGTCGCGCCTGATCGGGCAGGCCACGGGCGCCGCGCTCGTGGCGCTGTGCTTCAGCATTGCCGGAAAGCATGGTTCGACGCTCGCGCTGTCGCTGGGTGCCGCGTTCGCGGGCGCGGGCAGCATCGCGAGCGGCTTGCGGCTGGTGACGCGGAATCCGTCGAAGGCGGCATCGGAGAGCATTGCCGGGGAGCCGCCTCAGAAAGCCTGAGGCGTGCCGCCTGGCTCACATCCGCCGCACTTTGACCTTGCGGCCCTTCAACTTTCCCGCGCTCAGCCTGCGCACGGCGTCATCGGCGACGTTCCGTTCGACGGCCACGTAAGTGACCATGTCCATCACGTTGATCTTGCCGATCTGCTTGCCGTCGAAGCCCGCTTCGCCGGTGAGCGCGCCGAGCACGTCGCCGGGACGGATCTTGTCCTTGCGGCCGCCGAGAATCTGCAGCGTCGCCATCGGCGGCTTCAGGTGGCCCGGCTCCGCCGACGTCAGTTCCGCGAGCGGATGCCATTCCACTTCCGCGCGCTGCGCCTCTTCGATCGCGCCGACGCGCCCCATCTCGTCCATGCTCGCGAGCGACAGCGCCCAGCCCTCCTCGCCCGCGCGCCCCGTCCGGCCGGTGCGATGCACATGCACTTCCGGATCCGGCGTGACGTCGACGTTAATCACGGCTTCCAGTTGCGCGATGTCGAGTCCGCGCGCGGCCACGTCGGTCGCGACGAGCACCGAACAGCTGCGGTTCGCGAATTGCACGAGCACCTGATCGCGCTCGCGCTGCTCCAGTTTGTCGTGCAGCGTCAGCGCTTCGAAGCCTTGCGCGCGCATCACGTCGAGCAAATCGCGGCATTGCTGCTTGGTGTTGCAGAACGAACGCGAGCGTGCTCACCGGACGATAGTGATCGAGCAACAGACCGACCGCGTGCAGACGCTCATGATCCTCGACCTGGTAGAAGCGCTGCTTGATCTTCGCGCTGCTGTGCTGCTCGGTGAGCTTGATCTCGCGCGGATTGCGCAGGAACTGCTGGCTCAGTTTCACGATGCCTTCCGGATACGTCGCCGAGAACAGCAAGGTCTGGCGGTCCTTCGGACACTTGCGCGCGACCGATGCGATGTCGTCGAAGAAGCCCATGTCGAGCATGCGGTCCGCTTCGTTGAGGACGAGCGTGCGCACCGCATCGAGCGCGAGCGTGCCGCGCTCCAGATAATCCATGATGCGTCCGGGCGTCCCCACAACGATGTGCGCGCCATGCTCGAGGCTCGCGACCTGCGGACGCATCGGCATGCCGCCGCACAGCGTCAGCACCTTCAAGTTGTCCTCGGCGCGCGCCAGGCGGCGGATTTCCTGCGTGACCTGATCGGCGAGCTCGCGCGTCGGGCAGAGCACCAGGGTTTGCACGGCGTATTGCCTTGCGGTCGAGTCTGGCGAGCAGCGGCAGCGTGAACGCGGCGGTCTTGCCGCTGCCGGTTTTCGCCTGCGCGATGAGATCGTGGCCCGCCAGCGCGTGCGGAAGACTCGCGGCCTGGATCGGCGTCATCGATTGATAGCCGAGTTGCTGCAGATTCGACTGCATCGCGGGCGAGAGCGGCAAGCTGCTGAAGGAAGTGTCGGTCGTCATGGTGTCAGTGCTGGCCGCGCGGCGGGATGTCGGTGACCTGCTCGTAGGTGGTCGCGCCGTCGGCGGCGACGTGGCGCGCCACGTAGTTACGCGCGCCGCACATCGGACAGCGGAACAGCAGGCCCTGGCCCTCGTTCTTGATGACGACGTCCGATACGTTCCATTGTGCGCCGCAGGACTGGTTTCGACAGGTGAACATGTGATGGCTCTCTTTCTTGCATCGCGCGCGGGGTGCGGCGCGTTCGATCGGGTCAAAGGCGAGAGTGTACGCGTGTCTCGTGTCGGCGCGGTCCGCGCAAGTCCGCAAGAAATGCTAAAGCGGGTCGTGCTACTTTTCCTGCATCGAGTTTACTTTTCCGGAGCGGGCGATGGGCGAGATCTATCAGGCGCGGCTTGCGCGCGTGGTCGCGTATATCCACGATCATCTCGATGACGAACTCGATCTCAATCGGCTCGCGGAAGTGGCTTGTTTGTCGCCGTATCACTGGCATCGGATCTATCACGGGTTTTATAGGGAGACGGCGGCGGCCACCATCAGGCGGCTGCGCTTGCATCGGGCGGCGAATGAGCTCGTGCATGGGTGGGCCGGGGCAGTTCAGGAACGAAGGCGGGGCTTCGATGTGGGGTGCTCCGGATTCTTCGGGTACTTCGGGTTCTTTGATTCAATTCGATCAGGGGGTGGGGCCATGCATCAGGTGAATATTCGCGCTCAGGGGCCGTTCACCGTCGCGGCGATGGAGCATCGCGGGTCGTATATGACTATCGGGCGGGCGTTCGAGATGCTGTTTCATTGGCTCGCGGTGCGCGGGCTTGCCGATCCGCGCGCACAGTCGCTCGGGATTTATTTCGATGATCCTTCCGCGGTTCCGAGGAAGATTTGCGGTCGATGGCGTGTTGCGAGCTGTTTGAGCCGGATGCGGTGAAGTTCGAGACGCCGGTGTCGCGCGTGGAGGTCGCGGGCGGGGAATTTGCCGTGCTCACGCATGTCGGGCGCGTATGCGCAGCTTTGTTTTGCGTATCAGTGGTTGTATGGGGAGTGGCTGCCGAAATCGGGACGTGAAACCGGTGAGGCGCCTGTGTTCGAGGTGTATGTGAACGATCCGAGGGAGGCTGCGCCGGCGGATCTGGTTACGGAGATTTGGATGCCGTTGAGGGCGGTGTGAGTGCACGCTCTGGTGCGGCGCTGTAGCCGCCGAAAAAAGCCAGTATTCAGCTCCGCATAGTAATCTGCGATTTTTTCTTGTTGGTGATGATCAGCTGTGCGGAGGAGGATCGAACGCCTCCCCCGTCTCAATTACAAAATCAAAGATCCCGAGGCAGAGCCATAGCGCATGCCAATCGCTTTCGGGAAAGCCACTATTTGCACCCGCAATCAATTTCCGTTAATTGCGGGACTTTTTTGCACTAGTAGTGGTATTCGACACCACGATCAAACATCAATATTCCCCGCCCTCAACGCATTACTCTCGATAAACGCTCTCCGCGGCTCCACATCATCCCCCATGAGCGTGGTGAAGATTCCATCGGCCGCAATCGCATCCTCGATCTGCACGCGCAGGAGACGCCGCACGTTCGGATCCATCGTCGTTTCCCACAACTGCTCGGGATTCATCTCCCCGAGGCCCTTATACCGCTGCTTGCTGACATTGCGCTCCGCATCCGCGATAAGCCACTTCATCGCGCTCTTGAAGTTGGACACGGCCATCGACCGCTCGCCGCGCCTGATCAGCGCGCCTTCGCCGATCAAGCCCTTGAACGTATCCGCAGTCGAAACGAGCTGCTTATAGTCGGCGGTCAACTGAAGGTCCTCATCGAACACCGAAACCTTCACATTGCCGTGATGACGCCGCTTGATATGCAGCGACCGCAGCTCGCGCACCTGATCGTAAGCCGCTTCGACGGTCACTTCGGGCTTCAGCAGATCAGCACGCAACCGCTCCTCGAGCCGCTTCGCCGAAGCCTCGGCCGCTTCCTGCGAAGAGAGATCGATCACCACACCATCCATCACCGCTTCGAGCGACGCTGCGTCATAGATACGGCTCAAGCGATCCACCACCGCCTGCGCCAGCAAATACGCCCGCGCAAGCTCGCCCAGCGCATCGCCCGAAATCGGATCCGCGCCTTCGCTCGGGATCAATTCGGAACCCTGCAAGGCGAGCTTCAACATATGCTGATTGAGCTCGTGCGCATCCTTCATATACCGCTCGTCCTTGCCCGCCTTGATCTTGTAGAGCGGCGGCTGCGCGATATAGATATACCCGCACTCGACGATCTCCGGCATCTGCCGATAGAAGAACGTCAGCAACAGCGTGCGAATGTGCGCACCGTCCACGTCCGCATCGGTCATGATGATGATGCGGTGATAGCGTAGCTTGTCGAGGTTGTAATCGTCCTTCCCGATGCCGCACCCAAGCGCCGTCACCAGCGTGACGATCTGCTCGGAAGAAAGCAGCTTGTCGAAGCGCGCCTTCTCGACGTTCAGCACCTTGCCACGCAGCGGCAGAATCGCCTGGAACTTGCGGTCGCGCCCTTGCTTGGCCGACCCGCCCGCCGAGTCGCCCTCGACGATATAAATCTCCGACTTCGCCGGATCCTTCTCCTGGCAGTCCGCGAGCTTGCCCGGCAGGCCGATGCCATCGAGCACGCCCTTGCGCCGCGTCATCTCGCGCGCCTTGCGCGCGGCATCGCGCGCACGCGCCGCACCGACGATCTTGCCGGTGATGATCTTCGCGTCGTTCGGCGTCTCCTGGAGATAGTCCTCGAGCGCCTTCGCGACGATCTCCTCGACCGGCGCGCGCACTTCCGACGACACCAGCTTGTCCTTCGTCTGCGAGCTGAACTTCGGCTCCGGCACCTTCACCGACAGCACGCACGACAGACCCTCGCGCATGTCGTCGCCGGTCGTCTCGACCTTCGCCTTCTTCGCGATCTCGTTATCGGTGATGTACTTGTTGATGACGCGCGTCATCGCCGCGCGCAAACCCGTCAGGTGCGTACCGCCGTCGCGCTGCGGAATGTTGTTCGTGAAGCACAGCACGCTTTCGTTGAAGCTGTCGTTCCACTGCATCGCCACTTCGACGGTCACGTTGTCGCGCTCGCCCGTCGCGTGGAACACGGTCGGGTGCAGCACCTGCTTCGCCTTGTTGATGTACTCGACGAAACCCTTCACGCCGCCCGCAAACGCGAAATCGTCTTCCTTGCCGGTGCGCTGGTCGGTCAGGCAAATGCGCACGCCGTTGTTCAGGAACGAAAGCTCGCGCATGCGCTTCGCGAGAATGTCATAGTGGAATTCGACATTGCCGAAGATCGTCGCATCCGCCAGAAAGTGCACTTCGGTGCCGCGGTTTTCCGTATCGCCGACAACAGGCATCGGCGAATACTGCACGCTGTCCTCTTCGACGATCTCGCGGTTCTGCACGACTCCGCGCGCGAACTCCATGAAATGCTTCTTGCCGTCGCGGCGCACTGTCAGGCGCAGCCATTCGGAGAGCGCGTTCACGCACGACACGCCCACGCCGTGCAAGCCGCCCGACACCTTGTAGCTGTTCTGGTCGAACTTGCCGCCGGCGTGCAGCTCGGTCATCACGATCTCCGCCGCGCTGCGCTTCGGATCGTGCTTGTCGTCGCACTTCAGGCCGGTCGGCACGCCGCGGCCGTTGTCGGTCACGGAAATCGAGTTATCCGCGTGAATGACGACGTGAATGTCGTCGCAATAACCGGCCAGCGCTTCGTCGATGGAGTTGTCCAGCACTTCGAAAACGAGGTGATGCAAACCGGTGCCATCCGACGTATCGCCGATATACATGCCCGGGCGCTTGCGCACGGCCTCCAGACCCTCGAGGATCTGAATGGACGATGCGCCGTAGCTGTTGTCGGGTTGCGAATTTGTGTTTCCAGTCATGGATTTTTTCCGGTTCTGCGTCACTGCCTGGGTTACTGCCCGAACTTTTCGAAACACCTTAAAAAGGCCAAAGGGGCGCGCCGCCCCTTGGAGTGTTCACGGTAAATGCGCGCGTCAGATGCGCATCGGCATCACCACGTACTTGAATTCCTCGTTCTCGGGAATCGTGATGAGCGCGCTGGAATTGGCGTCGCCAAGGCTCACCTTGAGCGTATCGACCTTGAGATTCGCGAGCACGTCGAGCAGATACGTGACGTTGAATCCGATATCGACGGTGTCGCCCTGATAAGCGATCTCCAGTTCTTCCTGCGCCTCTTCCTGATCGGCGTTGGTCGACATGATCTTGAGCTGGCCCGGCTCGACCAGGCAGCGCACGCCCTTGAACTTGTCGGAGGTCAGAATGGCCGCGCGCTGCAGCGAGCGTTGCAATTCCTCGCGGCCGATCTCGAACGTGTTCTTGTGCGACTTCGGAATCACGCGCTGGAAATCGGGGAACTTGCCCTCGACCAGCTTCGACACCAGTTCCACCTGACCGAAAGTGAACTTCACCTGCGTCGCGGCGATGTCGATCTTGAGCTCGTCGTCGATGTCTTCCAGCAGACGCTGGAGCTCGAGAGTCGTCTTGCGCGGAATGATGACTTCCTGGCGCGGAAACGCGCCTTCGATCTTCATCGACGAGAACGCGAGACGGTGGCCGTCGGTCGCGACCGCCATCAGCTGGTCGCCGTCCACCACGAGCAGCATGCCGTTCAGGTAGTAGCGGATATCCTGTTGGGCCATCGCGAAGTACACCATGCCGAGCAACTGGCGGAACGTCTTCTGCGGAACCGAAAGGCTCGCGCCGAAGTCAGTAGCCTGGTTGACGGTGGGAAACTCGTCGGCGGCGAGCGTCTGCAGCGCGAAACGGCTCTTGCCGGAACGCACGGTCAGGCGCTTGTCGGCGAGATCGAGCACGACCTCGCCGGAGGGCATCGCGCGCAGAATGTCGAGCAGCTTGCGCGCGGCGACCGTGGTGGCGACCTGGTCGCTGCCGACACCGAAATCGGCGCGGGTCGTGATCTGGAGTTCGAGGTCGGTCGAGAGGAACGACACATCGGCGCCGTTCTTTGTAATGAGCAGATTGGCGAGGATCGGCAACGTATGGCGGCGTTCTACGATACCGCTCACGGTTTGCAGCGGCCTTAGAAGATTGTCTCGTTCAGACTTGACCAGTTGCATGGAGTTCCTTCGTTGATGTGACGGCCCGTCCGCCGGTTTTCGCCACCGTATTGCCGACGGACAACCTCGTAACCCGCGTTGCCGGCCCCCGCCGGTCACTCGCGAAAGCTTGACGCCAAGTCGCCCAGGCCTTGAGCGGCTAAACTTGTATTGTGCCTCAAAACGGATGCGCTCCCTAAAAATGGGGGGCGTTTTCATCAAAAAACAGGCGCCCGCGCGCAATATCTGACGCGTACCTTCTTCACGCCCCCGCCGCCGGATCCTTTAGCCCTTCAGCGTCTGTTCCAGCACGTGCAACTCGTGATTCAGCTGCGCGTCGGTGCCGCGCTCGGACGCGATCTTGCGCACCGCGTGCAGCACGGTCGTGTGGTCGCGTCCGCCGAACAGCTCGCCGATCTCGGGCAGGCTCTTCTGCGTCAGCTCCTTCGCCAGATACATCGCGATCTGGCGCGGGCGCGCAATGTTAGCCGGCCTCTTTTTCGAATACATGTCGGCGACCTTGATGTTGTAGAAGTCGGCCACCGTCTTCTGGATGTTCTCCACCGAGATCTGGCGGTTCTGCACCGTCAGCAGGTCTTTCAGCGCTTCCTTGGTCAGCTCGATGGTGATGTCGCGGCCGTGGAACTTCGAGTACGCGAGGACCTTGCGCAGCGCGCCCTCGAGCTCGCGCACGTTCGAGCGCAGATGCTTCGCGACGAAGAACGCCACGTCTTCGGACAGGCTCACGCCTTCGGACAGCGCCTTCCTCATCAGGATCGCGACGCGCATTTCCAGCTCAGGCGGCTCGATTGCAACCGTCAGACCGGAGTCGAAGCGCGAGATCAGGCGATCGTCGATGCCGGAGATTTCCTTCGGATACGTGTCGCTCGTGATGATGACCTGCGCCTTGTTCGCGACGAGCGCCTCGAAGGCGTAGAAGAACTCTTCCTGCGTGCGCGACTTGCCGGAGAAGAACTGAATATCGTCGATGAGGAGCAGGTCGAGCGAGTGATAATAGCGCTTGAAGTCGTCGAAGGCCTTGCGCTGATATGCCTTCACGACGTCGGATACGTACTGCTCCGCATGGATGTAGCGGATGCGCGCGCCCGCCTTGTCCATCAGCAGCTGATTGCCGATGGCGTGAATCAGGTGCGTCTTGCCGAGGCCCACGCCGCCATACAGAAAGAGCGGGTTATACGAAATGCCGGGATTGTCGGCGACCTGGATCGCCGCGGCGCGCGCGAGCTGGTTCGCCTTGCCGGTAACGAAGTTGTCGAAGGTGAGCACCGGGTTGAGCTTCGATCGCTCGTACGCGGAATCGTTTTCACCGGCGGCCGAAAGAGCGCCGCCCGGATGCCACGTGCGCCGGCCTGCGGCGGCTTCGTTGGCGTCGAGACTCGGGAGGTCGAGGTCGACCTGGTCATCCTGCGTCGCTTGCGCCTGCTGCGCCGCTTCGGCGGCGAGCGCGTTGACGTGGGCCGTGGCATTGGCATGGGCCACGACCGATGGCGCTTGCGGCACGGCCGCGCGCGGCGCGGCGTTCAGGCCGCCGCCGATGGCATTGCGCGCGGTGGCCTTCGGATCGAGGACGAATTGCACGTCGATGGCCGCGCTGAAGAAATCGCGCGCCACATCGGCGATACGGCCCGAAAACTGGCTCTTCACCCAGTCGAGCTTGAAGCGGTTGGGAGCGGCGATGCGCAGGGTGTTCGCGTCGGCATCGAAGTCGACCGGGGTCAGCGGCTTGATCCACGTGACGTACTGCTGTGGCGTAAGTTCTCGCGCGAGCAATGCGGAACAGTGTTCCCAGAAATCGTTCATCGAATGCGGTCGTATGGTTGCTCCGCGCATCTGCCGGCGGTGCTTGCCGAACGTTCGTCCGTTCACGGCAAGTCCCGGCACGGCCGAGTAGGCGTACTCCGGAGGCTTGCGCCGCAAGGGTTTGCGGGCGAACGGCGGCCAAAGCAGCGGGCGGATATTTGGGAGTAAGGCGAGATTCTAATGCCAAACGGGGGTGGCGCGCGAGTTATCCACAGGGCCACATCAGCGCGCCGGACGGTGCCGGAATGCCTCTATCCGAGCGTCTGTTCTCGCTAACCTATTGACGGTCAATAGGAAAACGGTTCAAATAAGGGGTTTCGCGAAAATAGAATTCCTGAACCTCCGGCCATCGCGCTTGCAGTGATCACACTGGAGCCAGCCCGCGCGGTCAATCAACTCAAGTGAGAGCACCATGAAACGTACTTACCAACCTTCCATGACGCGCCGCAAGCGCACCCATGGCTTCCGCGTTCGCATGAAGACTGCTGGCGGCCGCAAGGTCATCAACGCTCGCCGTGCGAAGGGCCGCAAGCGCCTGGCCGTTTAAGTCTGCCGGAACGGTTCGCTACACGGGCCGCTCGCGGCTTTCCTGCCGACGAGCCGCTCACGCGCCGCACAGAAGTCTTGAGACAGGACATCGTTCAGTTGCCGGCGCAGGCCGCGTTCCCCAAGGCCGCAAGGCTGCTGAAAACGGATGAGTTCTCATCCGTTTTTCGTTTGCGCCCCTGGCGACGCTCGCCGCACTTCGTGCTGTACGGCAAGCCGACGGGCAACGCGGCGCGGCTCGGGCTGGTGATCGGCAAGAAGCAGGCGCCGCGTGCCGTCACGCGCAATCTGATCAAGCGGCTTGCGCGCGAGGCATTCCGGCTGCGCCGACAGCGGCTGAACGGTTTCGATGTTCTCGTGCGGCTGCACACGAAGATCGACCGCCGGGCGATGCCGAGCGCGAGCTCCCCGCCGCTCAGGGCGCTCATCGGCAGCGAATTGGAAACATTGCTCGACCGTGCCGTGCGCGAAGCAGCGCGCCGCTCGGCCGAACCCGTGGCAGCGCCGCCTGATGCGCCCGCCGTCGACGATTCATCCGGCCCGACCGGTTCATCAGGGTCATGAAGCGCAGGATGCGCCGGGTTTGTCCACCATGACGAACCGGGCGTGCGGCGCGAAGCTTATGCAAACGGCACTCATCGCGTTGTTGCGTTTCTACAAGGTTGCTCTGAGCCCTCTGCTCGGCAAGCGGTGCCGCTTTTATCCTTCCTGTTCCGACTACGCGCGCGAAGCAATCCAGTATCATGGCGCCGCGCATGGCACGTATCTCGCCGTGAAGCGGCTGTGCCGCTGCCATCCTTTCTCGGCGGGCGGCGTCGATCTCGTGCCGCAGCCTCCCGGGCATGCCGGCGATCCCAACACGCCCGAATCGCGTCCGGATTCCGCATCCTCCGGCCAGTCCGCGCGAGACAAGCTTGCAACACTAAACGGCGCTGAAGCGCTTTCCGATCGACACTGAGACAAACGCATGGATATCAAACGCACCGTCCTATGGGTCATCTTCTTCGTGTCAGTTGTCCTGCTGTTCGACAACTGGCAACGCGACCATGGGCGCCCGTCGATGTTCTTCCCGAGCGCGACGCAACCGGCAAAGACCGCCAGCAACCCCGCACAGGGAACGGCTGCGTCGGGCGCGCAGCCGTCCGAACTGCCGAACGCGCCGGCCGGCACGGCCGCGCCCGGCTCGACCACGCCGCCCGCCACGGCGCAGGCGCAACTCGTCAAGTTCACGACGGACGTGTACTCCGGTGAGATCGACACGCGCGGCGGCACGCTCTCGAAGCTCGCGCTGATGAAGGAAGGCGACGGCAAGCAGCCGAATCTCTACATCACGCTGTTCGATCACACGGCGAACCATACGTACCTCGCACGCACCGGCCTGCTCGGCGGCGACTTCCCAAACCACAACGACATCTTCACGCCGGTCCCCGGCCAGACCTTGCTCACGGGCGACGAAAAGACGCTGAAGATCACGTTCGAATCGCCGGTCAAGGGCGGCGTGAAGGTCATCAAGACCTACACGTTCACGCGCGGCAGCTACGTGATCAACGTCGACACGAAGATCGAGAACGTCGGCACCGCGCCAGTCTCGCCCAAGATGTACATGGAGCTCGTGCGCGACAACACGCCGGTCGAGACGCCGCGTTTCTCGCACACCTTCATCGGGCCGGCGGTCTACACGGATCAGAAGTACTGCCAGAAGATCGACTTCTCCGACATCGACAAGAACAAGGCATCGTTCGAGCCGTCGTCGGATAACGGCTGGATCGCCATGGTGCAGCACTACTTCGCGTCGGCGTGGATTCCGCAGCAGGGCGTGAAGCGCGACATCTACGTGCAGAAGATCGATCCGGACCTGTACCGCGTAGGCGTCACACAGGCGGTGCAGACCATCGCGCCGGGGCAGAGCGTGAACGTCGACGCGCATCTTTTCGCCGGCCCGGAAGAAGAGCGCATGCTCGAAGGCATTGCGCCGGGTCTGGAGCTGGTGAAGGACTACGGCATGGTGACGATCATCGCCAAGCCGCTCTTCTGGCTGCTCGAGAAGATCCACGGCTATGTCGGCAACTGGGGCTGGGCGATCGTGCTGCTCACGCTGCTCATCAAGACGGTGTTCTTCCCGTTATCCACGGCGAGCTACAAGTCGATGGTGCGCATGAAGGAAATCACGCCGCGCATGCAGCAGATCCGCGAGCGCTTCAAGAGCGACCCGCAGAAGATGAACGCGCAGCTCATGGAGCTGTACAAGACCGAGAAGGTGAATCCGTTCGGCGGCTGTCTGCCGGTCGTGATCCAGGTTCCGGTGTTCATCTCGCTGTACTGGGTGCTGCTGTCGTCGGTGGAAATGCGCGGCGCGCCGTGGATCGGCTGGATTCACGATCTGTCGCAACAGGATCCGTACTTCATCCTGCCGGTGCTGATGGCCGTCTCGATGTTCGTGCAGACCAAGCTGAACCCGACGCCGCCCGACCCCGTTCAGGCGAAGATGATGATGTTCATGCCGATCGCGTTCTCGGTCATGTTCTTCTTCTTCCCGGCCGGTCTGGTGCTGTACTACGTGGTGAACAACGTGCTGTCGATCGCCCAGCAGTACTACATCACGCGGATGATGGAACAGAGCAAGAAAAAAGTGGCCTGAGACTTCTTCTGGCTGGATCTGAATGTGGAAACGCCCGGCTTGCTGGGCGTTTCCGTTTCCGCGGACCGTCAGAAAGCGTCAGGGCGCGGCGTTCACCGCTTCATCGATCCATAGAACTGTTCGACCAGCTCTTCGAGCAGATACCGGTGATGCGGCGAAAGCGCCTCGATCTTCGTCGCCAGCTCGAGCGTCTCCTCCGACGCCGGGTACTGCTCGTCGTGCGCGAGCGGCTTCGGCGTCACTTGCGGACTGCCGCTCGGCGGCGGCCCGTAGTGCAGCCAGTGCTGATCGACCTTGAACCATTCGGCGAGCGTCTTCAGCTTGTCGACGGTCGGAATCGAACGCGCGGTGAGCCACTTGTGCGCCGTCTGGGGCGAAACCGGCTCTCCGTGGTAACGCAGATTGAAGTGCAGTGCGAGATCGGTCGCGCCGCGCATCTTTTCGTGTGCGCGGGTCATCGAGAATTTGAGCCGTTCGGAGAAATCGGCCTTTTCTTATGTAGGCATGGGCTGGATTGTACGAGCCAATTGCTGCTTACAAGTCAACCAATTGCGCTAGATTTGGCCCATCCCCGCATACATTTATCTTATGTGAGCGTTTTCTATAATTGCCTTTTGGCAGCGTTATGGACACTCGTAGCGAGCGTGGTCGAGGCATCGCTTCATCTGCCGAGCACGACATTCTCTTGGAAATCGATTCAATCGCGTATCTTAAATAAGATAACGCAAGAATCTTCCTAAGCCTGGTGTCGGAGGGTGAGGGACTGCCCGTCGCGCTACAATGCTCGCACTCCGAAACCACCCGTTTGAACCGCCGTCATGTTGAGCAACGACACCGATCCGATCGTCGCAGTCGCCACCGCGTCCGGACGCGGTGGAATCGGCGTCGTGCGTCTGTCGTTCGGGCGCGCCGGGGAAGCCGCCGCGCAGAAAGCCATGCACGCGCTGTGCGGTCAGGCGCTCGCGCCGCGGCACGCCAGCTATGTGCCGTTCATCGACGGCAAGGGGGAAGCGCTCGATCGCGGCATCGCGCTCTACTTTCCGGCGCCGCATTCCTATACGGGCGAACACGTGCTGGAACTGCAGGGCCACGGCGGTCCGATCGTCCTGCAGCTGGTTCTGCAGCGCGCGATCGAGGTGGGCCGCGACTTCGGCCTGCGGCTAGCCGAGCCGGGCGAGTTTACGCGGCGCGCCTTTCTCAACGACAAGCTCGATCTCGCGCAGGCGGAGGCCGTCGCCGATCTGATCGAAGCGAGCACGGAGGCCGCCGCGCGCTCGGCCGGCCGCTCGCTGGAAGGGGCCTTTTCGCGCGAAATTCATGCGCTCGTCGAAGACGTGATCACCCCGCGCATGCTCGTCGAGGCGACGCTGGATTTTCCCGAGGAAGAAATCGACTTTCTCGAAGCGGCGGACGCGCGCGGCAAGCTCGCGCGGATCCGGCAACGGCTGGATGCCGTCCTCGCCGATGCGCGCCAGGGTGCGCTCTTGCGCGAAGGACTGTCGGTCGTGCTCGCGGGGCAGCCGAACGTCGGCAAGTCGTCGCTGCTGAACGCGCTGGCGGGCACGGAGCTCGCGATCGTCACGCCGATCGCCGGCACCACGCGCGACAAGGTCGCGCAAACCATCCAGGTCGAAGGCATTCCGCTGCATATCATCGATACGGCGGGGTTGCGCAAGACACAGGACGAAGTGGAGCGCATCGGCATCGAGCGCACGTGGGGCGAGATCGAGCGTGCGGATGTCGTGCTGCATCTGCTCGATGCGCGCGTCGGTTCGACGGCCGAGGATCGGGTCATTGCCGCGCGCTTTCCGCAAGGCGTGCCGGTCGTGCGCGTGATGAACAAGACGGATCTTGCGGGCGCGCCGGCCGAGGTGCGCAATGCCGAAGGCAAGGCGCGCGAGGTCAATCTATCCGCGAAAACCGGCGATGGGATCGCGCTGCTACGCGACGAACTGCTTAAGATCGCCGGCTGGCAGGCGGGCGCGGAAAGCGTGTATCTCGCGCGGGAACGGCATCTGATCGCGTTGCGCGAGGCCCGGGACCATCTCGCGCTCGCCGCGGAGCATGCCGATCAGCAGTCTCAGGTGCTCGATCTCTTCGCGGAAGAACTACGGCTCGCGCAGGACAATCTCAATTCAATCACCGGGGAATTCACGTCCGATGATCTGTTGGGCGTGATCTTCAGCCGCTTCTGCATTGGAAAATGAAGTCAGCCGCCCTGCGGCTGACCGACCGCGCGCAACTCCGCACTGAGCTTCTCGCCCTCTTCCGCCCGCCCGTGAAACGCCGCGGGCGTGTTCTGAAACATCTCGATCCAATATACGCCGTCGCACAGCGAGAGCACCATCGTCTGGATCGCATTGAAGCGCGGATCGAGCGCCGTCGCGCCGCGCGGCCACATGCCCGCGACCGCACGCACGAGCAGCGTCTGTCCGTTCGCCATGCGCCTCACTTCGCGCACCTTTCTGACGAAAAGCGGCGTCGGATGCTGCGCGAAGATCGGCTGAAGATGTGCTTCGATGCACGCGCGCCCGTCTACCGGGCTCCCGTCGAAGCCGACCAGGCTACCGCGCTCCGTGAAGCGCGCCGCCATCGTGGGCGCATCCTGGCGGTTCCAGTCCTCCAGCAAGCCGAAATACACGCGCCGCGCGCTCGCGGTCCAGTCCTCGAGCTGGCTCATGCCGCTTTCTTCCATGCTGCCGCGAAGAGACGCCCACGCCCATCAGAAGCGCGCCGCCAATGCGGTTTCACCGCGCGCTGCACGGCAGGCTTGTGGATCGCCTTGCGCGCGCCGGACGCCAGCAGCGCGTACGCGAACGCATTGACCGCGGCAAGTCCGATGAAGGTCGCTTCGAGAATCGCGATCTGCGACACGCTCGCGGCATGCGGATCGACGAATTGCGGAACGAACGCGACGAAGAAAATGATGCTCTTCGGGTTGAGCGTCGTGACGGCATAACCGGACAGCCGGTCCCGCTTAGGTTGGAGGATTTGCTTGCCGACGAAACTCGCGCGGCGAGCGGTATTTAAGGGCGCTATGCGGGTGTGACTCGTTATCGTGGTCGAACGCGATGGCCAGATTTTGCAGCGCCGTCCTGGCGTCGGGTTTCGGCATCCACGAAACGTAATCACGCTTTATCGTTTCGTAATCACGCTTTATCGTTTTAACGAAGCTCTCGGCCATCCCGTTGCTTTGCGGACTTCTGACGGGTGTCGTTACTGGCTTCAGTCCGATTTTTCGAGAGAACTTCAATGTGTCATCGGCAATGTAGCAGGAACCATCGCCGCTTAACCACTCGACTTCCCTTTCGGCCTTCAACGCGCCGGTGAAGCGGTTCTCGACGGCTTGAAGCATGACGTCACGCACCATATCGCCAGTGTAACCGCCTGTGCTCGCGGCCCAACTCATGGCTTCGCGGTCGCAACAGTCGAGTGCGAAGACGACACGCAATGGGACACCGGCATCGCAGCGGAATTCGAAGCCATCCGAGCACCAGCGCATGTTGCTGCTATCCACCGCGACCTTGCCGTCATGCCGACGCGTAGACGAGGCGTGCCGAGGGCGATGTTCAAGCAGCAGGCCGTGGCGACGCATCACGCGATACACGCGCTTTGCATTTACTCGCGGTTGAGCCAGCATGTCCCGGCTTCGCCTCAGCAACGCCCAAGCACCTCGGTATCCATACGTCGGCGCGTCGCCTAACAACTCATGAAGTTCGGCGACAAGCGCCGTGTCGTCGAGCACGGGCATCTTGCGCCGGTCGACCCAGTCAGCCGGCCGCTTCGACTTGACTGCGAGATTCGAGCGCGACACCCCCAGGACTTCACAGATCGTCTTCAACGGTCGTCCCCCGGCAGCAATGGTGAGCGCAGTCAATTTTTTTGTTCGACCATACTCCACTGCTTCACGGAGGATTTCTACCTCCATCGTCTTCTTTCCTAGCAATCGCTGCAGCTCGCGAATCTGCTTCATTGCTTCGGCTAGGTCAGATGCCGGCACCACGTGCTCGCCGGCAGACCGCCGATAGGCTCCCGTCCTGATTCGCTTCCTTCGTATCGGACGCTGAGCACGCACAGCTTGTTTTCAGTGTTACTGCGAGTGACGTCAAGCATTATTTGTTTCGCATGTCATTTATGTCGTCATGCTAAGCAATCGGCGCGGAATGGAAAATCCACCGAATGGACGGCTTGCGCCGGACATCGATCCGACGCAAGCCCGCGCCCTCAACACTCCACGATATTCACCGCCAACCCGCCGCGCGAAGTCTCTTTATATTTGGTCTTCATGTCCGCGCCGGTCTCGCGCATGGTCTTGATGACCGAATCCAGCGAAACATAGTGCGATCCATCCCCGCGCATCGCCATGCGCGCCGCGTTGACGGCCTTCACCGAGCCCATTGCGTTGCGCTCGATGCACGGAATCTGCACCATTCCGCCGACCGGATCGCAGGTCAGCCCGAGGTTGTGCTCCATGCCGATCTCGGCGGCATTCTCGACTTGCGCAGGCGATCCGCCCAGCACCGCCGCGAGCGCGCCCGCGGCCATCGAGCAGGCGACGCCGACCTCGCCCTGACAGCCGACCTCCGCGCCGGAAATCGAGGCGTTCATCTTGTACAGAATGCCGATCGCCGCAGCCGTGAGCAGGAAGTCGATCACGCCTGCACGTTCGATCCGGGCACGAAGCGATCGTAGTAATGCAGCACGGCCGGAACGATGCCCGCCGCGCCATTGGTCGGCGCCGTCACGACACGGCCGCCACCGCATTCTCCTCGTTCACCGCGATCGCGTAGAGATTGATCCAGTCGATCATCGACAGAGGATCGCGCAGCGCCTGCTCGGGCTTGCCGGCCAGCACCTTGTACAACTGCGGCGCGCGATGTGCGCGGAGTCGGGCAAGTCGATCGCGCAGCTGATGTGGGACAATGAGCGCATCTGGCGCAGCGACGAGGAAATTCGCGCCGGGCTGCTGCGCATCTGGGATGTGATGCAGGATTGCGTCGCGCGCGGGTACGGCATCGGCAATCCGGAAGCGGAAGGGCACTTGCCCGGGCCGTTTCAGGTCAAGCGGCGCGATCAGCTCGTCGCCTGTCTGGAACGGATACGGCAACTGTTCGTGCGCCGTCAGCACCACCGTATTCGCGGCGCCCGCCGTCACGACAAACCCGCCGCCGACCGACAGGTAGGTCGCTTCGCGCAGCAACGCGCCGTTCGCATCGAACGCATGGAGCTTCATGCCGTTCGGATGCTCCGGCAACGCCTGCCGGTAGAACGCGAGGTTTTCCTTCAGCGTGAACGGAATCGCGTGCTTCTCCAGCAGCGCCAGCGTCTTCGACGTGCGCACCGCCTCCAGCCGCGGCACGATGGTGCGAGCATCGACGGTGTCGGGCGCGTCGCCCATCAGGCCGAGCATCACGCCGCGATCGGTGCCGTGGCCCTTTCCCGTCGCGCCGAGCGAACCGTACAGCTCGCATTTCACCGACGCTACCGCATCCAGCAGCCCGTCGCGCTCGAGCCCTTGCGCGAACATCAGCGCCGCGCGCATCGGTCCGACCGTGTGCGAGCTGGAAGGTCCGATGCCGATCTTGAAGAGGTCGAATACGCTCACTGCCAATGACTGCTCCTGCCTGTAGAGATTAGCGCGCCGGCAGCGGCAGACACACCGCGAGCCAGGCGGGCGACGTCGGCGCGAGCCGCAACGCCACCGGGGCGTAGCGGCCGTCCATGCAGGCCGCCAGATAGTAGAGTTCGGCCGCGTTCTTCGGGTCCCACGGTCCCGAGAAGCCGGGCAAGCCGGCCTCGCGACGCTTGGCGTCGAAAGGCACGGACGAATGCACGAATTCCTCGTGCGTCCGGGTGCCGAACGCATACGGCGTAAGCCAGTTGAGCGCCTCGGCGAGCGTCGCGCCCGACGGCGCGCTCCGCGACCCAGTTGCGGTTGTGCCGCCGCGCGGCGAGCGCCGCCGTCACGAGCGGCTGAAGATCGTAGGTGACGTAGCGCAGCGCATCGCGCTCGGTGAAATCGACGGTCGAACCATCCGGCGCGATGTTGTCGCCGATATGCTCGACGAACAGCCGCTGCGCCGCGTTGATGAGCTTGCGGTCGTCGATGGTGAACGCGCCCATCGCCACCAGCTTCACGCGATGGCTCTGCCAGTTGTTGCGATACGTGCCCGCGAGCGGCCGCGGCTGCTTGTCCATGTCGGCGACATAGCCGGTCACCATCTTCGTGATGAACGCGTTGGCCGCGTTGCGCGTCTTCACCGGCAGGGCGCTGGCCGTCAGATCGTAGGCGAGGATCAGCGATTCGAAGTTCGTATCGTCGATCGGGTTGAAGCTCGGCTGATAAGTCGTCGTCCACGCGAAAAGAAACCGGTCGACCAGCCGCAGATAGCGCTCGTCGCCGGTCGCGCGCCAGGCGAGCGCCGCGTCGCGCATTAGGCCGAGATCTTTCTCCGCTTCGATGCTTTCGTCGTAGATGCCTTCGTGGGAAAGCGTGCCCTCGGTGTGCAGTTTTGCGCGCGCCTTCGGCTGGTCGTTGACGTGCGATTGCACCATCTTCACGAGCGCTTTCACGCCGGGGTCGGCGTTGGTGCGCTCACTCGTCTGCATCGCGGGCGCGGCGCAGAAATTCATCGCCGCATGCGCGACCGGCGCGGCCAGCGTCAGCGCACATAGCACGGCCTGCCGTGCGCGCGTCCTGAAACGGCTCCCATTCACCTCACGCACCTCCAGCGCCATGCGAACTCCTTGATTGGCTTGGTCCGGGGTGAGATGTTAGCCGTTCTGAGGCGCGCCGCAAAACCGCCCGACAATGCTTTACGGATTCGGGCGGCCTGCCGTTTTCACTCCGTGCTCATTCGGCGTAGTCGGAGATCGGCACGCACGAGCACATCAGGTTGCGGTCGCCGTAAGCATTGTCCGCGCGGCCGACCGGCGACCAGTACTTGCGGGTCACCAGCGACTTCACCGGATATGCTGCCGCTTCGCGCGTGTATCCGTGCTCCCAGCTGTCCGACGCGACGACGGCGGCCGTGTGCGGCGCGTTCTTCAGCACGTTGTCCTCGCGGTCGGCGCGGCCTTCCTCCACCGCGCGAATTTCCTCGCGGATGGCGATCATCGTGTCGATGAAGCGATCGAGTTCTTCCTTCGATTCCGATTCGGTCGGCTCGACCATCAGCGTGCCGGGCACGGGGAAGCTCATCGTCGGCGCGTGGAAGCCGTAGTCGATCAGGCGCTTGGCGACGTCGTCCACCGAGATGCCGCTCGACTCCTTGATCGGCCGCACGTCGAGAATGCACTCGTGCGCGACCAGTCCGCCCGGGCCGCTGTAGAGCACCGAATAGTGCGGCGCCAGGCGCTTCGCGACGTAGTTCGCCGCGAGAATCGCGCTTTCGGTCGCGGCAGTGAGCCCTTGCGCGCCCATCATCGCGATGTACATCCACGAGATCGGCAGGATCGCGGCCGAGCCGTACGGCGCCGACGACACCGCGCCGATGCCCGCTTCGTCGCGCTTGTAACCGGTCGAAGCCTGGTTCGGCAGGAACTTCGCCAGATGCGCGCCAACCGCGACCTGACCGACGCCCGGTCCGCCACCGCCGTGCGGAATGCAGAAAGTCTTGTGCAGGTTCAGGTGCGAGACGTCGCCGCCGAACTGGCCGGGCGCGCACAGCCCGACCATCGCGTTCATGTTGGCGCCGTCGACATATACCTGGCCGCCATGCGAATGGACGATGTCGCAGATCTCGCGGACGTTGCGCTCGAACACGCCGTGCGTCGACGGATACGTGATCATGATTGCCGCGAGATTCAACGAATGCTTTTCGGCCTTCGCCTTCAGGTCTTCGATATCGACGTTGCCGTTCGCGTCGCATGCGACGACGACCACCTGCATGCCCGCCATCTGCGCCGACGCCGGATTCGTGCCGTGGGCGGACGCCGGAATCAGGCACACGTTGCGATGCCCTTCGCCGCGCGACTCGTGGTACGCGTGGATGATGAGCAGGCCCGCGTACTCGCCCTGCGAACCCGCGTTCGGCTGCAGCGAGACCGCCGCGTAGCCCGTGCACGCGACGAGCATCTGTTCGAGCTGATCGATCATCGTGCGATAGCCGACGGTCTGCTCGGCGGGCGCGAACGGGTGAATCTGCGCGAACTCGGGCCACGTGACCGGCAGCATCTCGGAGGTCGCGTTGAGCTTCATCGTGCAGGAGCCGAGCGGGATCATCGTGCGGTCGAGCGCGAGATCCTTGTCGGCGAGGCTGCGCAGGTAGCGCAGCATTTCGTGTTCGGAATGATGACGGTTGAAGACCGGATGCGTCAGGTAATCGGTCGTGCGGTGCAGCCCGGCCGGCAGCGAATCGGGCGCGGCCTGGTCGAGCGCGTCGATATCGAACGTTTCGGTCTTGCCCGCGACCTCCGCGAACAGCGCGAAGAGCTTCAGCAGGTCGTCGCGCGTGGTGGTTTCGTCGAGCGACACGCCGACTTGCGTGGCGCTCACGTGACGCAGATTGACATGCGCGGCGTAGGCCGCCTGATGCAGCGCGTTCGTGCTTGCGCCGCTGTCGATCGTGACGGTATCGAAGAAGGCGTCGTTGGCGATCGTGTAACCGAGCTTTCTGATGCGCGCCGCGAAGATCGATGCGACGCGATTCACGCGCAACGCGATCGTCCTGAGCCCTCGCGGACCGTGGTAGACCGCATACATGCTCGCCATGATCGCGAGCAGCGCCTGCGCCGTGCAGACATTCGAGGTCGCCTTCTCGCGGCGGATGTGCTGCTCGCGCGTCTGCAATGCGAGACGCAGCGCGGGATTGCCTTGCGCATCGACCGTCACGCCGACGAGACGTCCCGGCATCTGGCGCTTGAATTCGTCTCGCACGGCCATGTACGCCGCGTGCGGACCGCCGAAGCCGACCGGCACGCCGAAGCGCTGCGTGTTGCCGATCGCCACGTCCGCGCCCCATTCGCCCGGCGGCGTAATGAGCGTCAGCGCAAGCAGATCCGCCGCCGCGACGACATGACCGCCCGCGGCGTGAATCGCTTCGGCGAGCGCGCGATAGTCGCGCACATCGCCGTTCGCGCCGGGATACTGCAGCAGCACGCCGAACGCGTTCGCGCCCGCGGCGTCCTCGGCCGGGCCGACCTTCACGTCGATGCCCGCCGGCTTCGCGCGCGTCTTCACCACTTCGATGGTCTGCGGCAGCACGTCGTCGGCGACGTAGAACACGTTCGACTTCGGCTTGCCGATGCGCTGCAGGAGCGTCATCGCTTCGGCGGCGGCGGTGGCTTCGTCGAGCAGCGAGGCGTTCGCCATCGCGAGACCCGTCAGATCCATCACCATCTGCTGGAAATTCAGGAGCGCTTCGAGACGCCCTTGCGAAATCTCCGGCTGATACGGCGTGTAGGCCGTGTACCACGCCGGATTTTCGAGCACGTTGCGCAGGATCACGGCCGGCGTGTGCGTGCCGTAGTAACCCTGGCCGATGTAAGTCCGGAACACCAGATTCTCGTCCGCCAGCCGGCGCAATGACGCGAGCGCTTCCGCCTCGCTCTTCGGCTGCGTGAACGCGCTGAGCGGCAGCGTTTCCTTGCGGCGGATCGATTCAGGAATCACCGCGTCAATGAAGGCCGCGCGCGATGCGAAGCCGAGCGCGTCGAGCATCGCGCGCTGGTCCGTCTCGTCGGGGCCGATGTGCCGTTCCGCGAACGCATCGTGGCATTCGAGCGCAGCGAGTGACAGGGAGGTGCGGTTCATCAGGCGATCCGGGTGTTCGAGCTTCATGTGAATTCCTGCGAACGGCGGCTCTCGCAAGCGCGAAAAACCGCCTTCGTCCAATAGAGAGTTATCCGCCGATCGACTTGCCATAGCCTTCGGCGTCGAGCAGCTTTTCGAGGCCGGCGTCGCTCGACGGCTTGATCCTGAAGAGCCAGCTTTCGTACGGCGCGCCGTTCACCTGATCGGGCGCAGAGGTCAGCGCGTCGTTGGACTCGATGATCTCGCCGGAAACCGGCGCGTAAATATCGGAGGCGGCCTTCACCGATTCGATGACGGCGATGGCGTCGCCCGCCGCAACGGCCTTGCCCGCCTCGGGCAGCTCGACGAAGACGATGTCACCGAGCGCTTCCTGCGCGTGATCGGTGATGCCGACGGTCAGCGTGCCATCGGATTCGGTGCGGACCCATTCGTGCGATTCGGTGTATTTCAGATCGGCCGAGATGCTCATTGGATGCTCCTTGCGTGATTCGTTCGTAGGTTCTTGATCGGAGGGAACGGGCGCGACGGCCTTATGACAGGTCTACCAGCACACGGCCGTTGCGCACGAACGGAAGTTTTACCACGCGTGCAGGAAGTTGCTTGTCGCGGATGACGACCTGCACCGTGTCGCCCGCGGCAACAGCGGCCGGGACGCGAGCGAACGCGATCGACTCCTGCATCGAAGGGGAAAACGTGCCGCTCGTGATCTCGCCGTCGCCGTGCTGCGTGACGACTTTCTGATGCGCGCGCAGCACGCCGCCTGCTCGGCCGTTTTCCTTGACGAGCACGAGCCCGACGAAGTTCGCCTTCGAGCCGTTCGCCTCGAGCGCGCTGCGGCCGACGAAATCGCGTTCCGCCTTCAGATCGACGGTCCGCGCGAGGCCGGCGTCGAGCGGCGAGACGTTCTCGTCCATGTCCTGGCCGTAGAGATTCATGCCCGCCTCCAGTCGCAGCGTGTCGCGCGCGCCGAGGCCGGCCGGCTTCACGCCTGCGTCACGCAGCGCGTTCCAAAGCGCTTCGACGTGCGTCGCCGACACCACGATCTCGAAACCGTCCTCGCCGGTGTAGCCGGTGCGGGCAAGCATCAGCTCGCCAAATTGCGTCGACGGAAACTGCACCGCGTTGAACGGCTTGATGGATTCGGTTTGCGCGCGCGTGTCCGGAAGCACTTGCCAGACCTTTTCGCGGGCGTTCGGGCCCTGCACGGCGATGATCGCGAGATCGCGGCGCGGCGTGATGGAAAGATTGAACTCGCCTTCGGCATTCAACTGTCCGAACCAGGCGATGTCCTTCTCCGCGGTGCTCGCGTTCACGACGACGCGAAAGCTCGTCTCGGAGAAATAGTAGACGATCAGATCGTCGATCACGTCGCCATTGCCGTTGAGCAGGCACGAATAGAGCGCCTTGCCGGGCGTCGTCAGCTTGTCGACGTTATTGGCGATCGCGTACTTGAAGAATTCGCGGACGGCTTCGCCCTCGAAATCGACCACGCGCATGTGCGATACGTCGAACATGCCCGCATCGGTGCGCACGGCGCGATGTTCGTCGATCTGCGAACCGTAGTTGACGGGCATGTCCCAGCCGCCGAAGTCGACCATGCGCGCGTTGAGCGCGAGGTGAGCGGCGTGCAGGGGCGTGTGTTGAAGTTCGGTCATCGGGGGCCTCGGTTCGCGAAACAAAAAAGGCCACGCAGCGCGCTTTTCGGTGACGGAATGCGCCTTTTCGTGCTGCCGGATGCAGCGCGCAAAGCTCATGCCGCGTAGCGGTTGCGATGCGTGACCCCTCTGTCCTCGGTACCTGAGAGATTGCGCGAACCGTGTGCACGTTCGTGCCGCGGTTCATCGCGCGCCCCTTCGGTGGGCAACTGGCTCGTTCGACGAGGCCGCTGCCGCTCTCCAGAGTGCGAGGAAACTGAATTCCTCGACGCCGTCGGTCCTTTTGCCTGAGAGTTTGCGGGTATGCCCCTTCGGCGGCGCGGCTTTCGCTGTCGTGCTGACAAGCGGCGGCCACGCGCTCTCCCGACGCGTGCGGCAGAATTTACGCGACCGAATTGGGGTTGTCAAACGGATTCGGGCGCGTCCGATGGACACCGCACACGCCCGCTGAATGGCGTTCAGCCGATCCGTCGAAAAGGAACGCTGCGCCCTTCCGCGTCGCTCTGGATCGCCAGTTCGATGATCGTCATCGTGTCGACCGCGTCCTGCGGCGAAACCGGGAACGGCTTGCCGTCCTGAATCGACGCCGCCAGCGCGCGATAAAACTCGACATACGCGCCATCCTTCGTGGCGAATTCGTGACGCAGATCGAGGTCGCCGTCGACTTCGCGCAGCAAGCCCGGCGGATTCTTGCCGAACTCCGGATTGCCCGGCCGCATGCCCGAGCACAGCTGGTCCTCCTGCGTATCGAGGCCGCTCTTCACGTAGCTTCCGCGCGTGTCGTGGATCGCGAAACGCGGCGGATCGAGCGCGGCGAGCGCGCTCGCGTGCAGGATCACCTCCTTGTCGCCGTAGCCGAGCACGAGGTGCACGTAGTCCGGCGCGTGCGCGTGATCGCGATGCGCCTTGACGAAGGCGGTCACCGTCTGCGGGGCGCCGAACAGCGTGAGCGCCTGATCGATCAAATGCGGCCCCAGATCGAACAGCAGACCGCCGCCGCGCGACGCCTCCTCGCGCCAGCGTTGCGGCACTTTCGGGCGGAAGCGGTCGAAATGCGATTCGTAATGCGTGACGCGCCCGAGACGCCCGCTCTCGAGCAGCGCGCGTACCGTCCGTCATGAAATCGCCGTCCCAGCGGCGGTTGTGGAACGGCGCGAAAAGCAAACCTTTCTGCCGCGCGAGATCGGCGAGCGTGCGGGCGTCGCGCGCGGCGAGCATCACCGGCTTGTCGACGACCACGTGCTTGCCCGCCGACAGCGCGCGGTGCGCGAGATCGAAGTGCGTGTCGTTCGGCGTTGCGATGACGACGCATTCGAGCCCATCGACGGCGAGCAATGCGTCGAAATCCGCGACGATCTGCGCATTCGGATAATCGGCCTGCGCGCGCTCGGCCTGGCTCATCGCGATGGCCGTCACTTCCGCCCGGCCGCAGTGCTCGATGACGGGCGCGTGAAACGTCGCGCCGGCGAGGCCATAACCCATTACGCCGACTTTCAGTGCTGAACTCATGCGGGCATCCTGTCGTGAAATCGGTTCGTTATTGTGGCACGGCGGCACGCGCCCGATTCCGCCCCGACGGGAACGAGGGCCCGAACCGCGCGCATTCTATCATGTTAACATCGCGCACTCCTCCATGCGCCGGCTTTTTGCCGCGCGCCTCAGAATCCAAAGCCCAGAACGATGTCCGCAGGTCTAAACGCCGCGCAAAGCGAAGCGGTGCGCTATCTCGATGGTCCCTGTCTCGTGCTCGCCGGCGCGGGCAGCGGCAAGACGCGCGTGATCACGCAGAAGATCGCGCATCTGATCGAAGGACGCGGCTTCGAGCCAAAGCACATCGCCGCGCTCACCTTCACGAACAAGGCCGCGCTCGAAATGCGCGAGCGCACCGCGAAGCTGCTTGAAGGCAAGACGCTTACCACGCCCGGCAAGGAAGGCCGCAAGATTCCGGTCAATCAGCTGACGATCTGCACCTTTCATTCGCTGGGCGTGCAGATCATGAGACAGGAGGCGGAGCACGTCGGACTGAAGCCTCAGTTCTCGATCACGGATGCCGACGATTGCTTCGGCATGGTTCAGGAGCAGCTCGGCACGACGGACAAGGGCCTGATCCGCAAGATTCAGTCGATTATCTCGCTGTGGAAGAACGCGATGGTCTCGCCCGATCAGGCCGCCGTGCTGGCGAGCAACGAGGACGAGCATCAGGCTGCGATCGTCTATCGCAGCTACGCGGCGACGCTGCACGCGTATCAGGCGCTCGACTTCGACGATCTGATCCTGCGGCCCGCGCAGCTTTTCGCGGAAAATGAGCAGGTACGCGACAAGTGGCAGAACCGCCTGCGGTATCTGCTGATCGACGAGTATCAGGACACCAACGCCTGCCAGTATGAGCTGCTGAAGCAGCTCGCCGGTCCGCGCGCGGCGTTCACGGCCGTCGGCGACGACGATCAGGCGATCTATGGCTGGCGCGGCGCCACGCTCGAAAATCTCGCTCAGCTCGGCAAGGACCTCCCGAAGCTGCACATCATCAAGCTGGAGCAGAACTATCGCTCGACGGTGCGCATTCTGACCGCGGCGAACAACGTCATCGCCAACAATCCGAAGCTCTTCGAGAAAAAGCTCTGGTCCGAGCACGGCATGGGCGACACGATCACCGTCACCGGCTGCAACGACGAGGAGCACGAGGCGGAATCGGTCGTGTTCCGGCTCTCGGCGCACAAGTTCGAGCGGCGCACGCAGTTTCGCGATTACGCGATTCTCTATCGCGGCAACTTCCAGGCGCGCATCTTCGAGCAGGTGCTGCGACGCGAGCGCATTCCGTATGTGCTGTCGGGCGGACAGTCGTTCTTCGACCGCGCCGAGATCAAGGACATCATCGCGTATCTGCGGCTGATCGCGAATCCGGACGACGATCCCGCGTTCATCCGCGCGATCACGACTCCGCGGCGCGGCGTCGGCAATACGACGCTCGAAGCGCTCGGCGCGTTCGCGGGCGCGGCGAAGGTGTCGCTGTTCGAGGCCGTGTTCATGGGCGGCATCGAGGCACGTCTGTCGGCACGGCAGGTGGAGCCGCTGCGCACCTTCTGCGAGTGGATCCGGCGCCTGTCGGACCGCGCGGCGCGCGATCCCGCGACCGAAGTGCTCGACGACATGATGGAAGCCATCCACTACGAGTCGTATCTCTACGATGCCTACGACGAGCGGCAGGCGCAATCGAAATGGCAGAACGTGCTCGAGTTTCTCGAATGGCTCAAGCGCAAGGGCACGAAACCGGAGCCCGCGCCCGAAACGGAGCAGACGGACTACAACACCGCCGACGGCTTCGGCGACGAAGGCAAGAATCTGCTCGGCCTGATCCAGACCGTCGCGCTGATGTCGATGCTCGAAGGCAAGGAGGAAGATCCGGATGCGGTGCGTCTGTCCACGGTGCATGCGTCGAAGGGGCTGGAGTATCCGCACGTGTTTCTGGTAGGCGTCGAGGAAGGGATCATGCCGCATCGCGGCGGCTCGGACGATGACGCGCCCATCGACGATTCGCGCATCGAGGAAGAACGCCGGCTGATGTACGTCGCGATCACGCGGGCGCAGCGCAGCCTGCATCTGAACTGGTGCAAGAAGCGCAAGCGCGCGCGGGAGACGGTGGTGTGCGAGCCGTCGCGCTTCATCCCCGAGATGCTGCTCGACGATGCGCCGCCGCCCATGGCCGAGGAAAAGCCGCTCACGCCGAAGGACCGCATGGCGATGCTCAAGGCGATGCTGCAGAAGACCTGATGCTTTCGGGGTCTCCAATAAAAAACCCTGCGCCGCGACGCAGGGTTTTTATCGCGCGCCGAAGCCGAAGCGTTACTTCGCCGCGTTCACCATGTAATCGACGGCGGCCTTCACGTCCGCATCCGGTGCGTTCGATCCGCCCTTCGGCGGCATCGCGCCCTTGCCGTGCAGCGCGTAGTTGTAGACAGTGTCCATCGAGTCTTTCAAGCGCGGCGCCCATGCGGCCTTGTCGCCGAACTTCGGCGCGTTGAGCACGCCGGCCGCGTGACAGGCCTGGCAGACTTGTTCGTAGAGCGCCTTGCCGGCTTGCGCGGCATCGGTGCTTTGCGCGCCTGCTGCCGGGGCCGGCGCGGCCTGCAGCACCGATGCCAGCGCCACCACGGCGGCCGCTGCTTGTGCGTTTTCGTTCGCGCTTGCACCAACCGGCGCGGCTGCGGCACCCGAGGCAGCCGGGACCGACGCGTCCGCGCTCGCCACCGCGCCCGGCGCGAGTTGCGCCGGCTCCGCGAGTTTTCCGCCGCTGTTGTTCGCCATATAGACGACGGCGTGCGCGATTTCGAAGTCGCTGTAATCGTCGGGACTGGTGCCGCCGCGCGGGGGCATCGCACCCTTGCCGTTGAGCGCGTTGTGCAGGAGCGTGTCGTAGCCTTCGCCGATGCGCAGCGCCCACGCGCCGGCATCGCCGAACTTGGGCGCGCCCGCGGTTCCGGCGGCGTGACAGGCCGAACAAACAGCCTTGAAGACTTCCTCGCCGGTCTTGTAGACGCGCGGCGCGTTGGCGTCGCGGATATCGACCTGCGCGACCGGCGCGATGCGCTCCGTCACCGAGGCTTCGAGATCGGTGCCCGCGCCGGTGCGCGTCGCGTTGTTCACGTACACCGCGAGCAGGATGATGATGGCGACCGGGATGCCGAATCCCGCGATGACCGCGGCGATGAGTTGGCCGGGCGTCTTGATCGGGGCTCCGTGGGGTGCTTCGCTCATGCTTGTCTCGTCTCCCGTTTTTTGGTGTGGGTCGGTTCAGTGACAGCGTGACAGCTACCGCATTGCGCTCAGGCGCGCCTTGGGAAAGGCACGGTCGATTATAGACGGAACGCTTAACTGTCGGCGCGAGGTGGGTGTGGCGGGGGAACGGGCGTTTACCCGAATCGTGTGATGCTTTCTGACTGTTTGCGCACGCGCGGCGCAGGCCCGCGCGATGGACGAAGTCACGGAAAACAGGTATCCTTCCGGATTCGCATGGGCCTTGCAGCCGCCTTTCGGCGTGTCTTTCTCCGCAAGGCGTGTCTTTCTCCGCAAGAACCCTTCTCCGATGCGCCCGTAGCTCAATGGATAGAGTACTGCCCTCCGAAGGCAGGGGTTGCTGGTTCGATCCCAGCCGGGCGCGCCAAATGAGTCCGACTCGAGAGTCCGACTCGACGAAACTCGCCGCTTCCTATCCCGGACACGCCGCCTTGAGGCATTTTCACATCCGGAGACGTGTTTCGCCTCGAACTCGTTGAGAAAGAAGAGAAAGCTGGCGCTGCGCCTCGACCTTCTCGCCGGCGATGCGGACCTCGTGCCAGCCGCGAAGGCATCGATTTCATCCTCGATCCCAAGTGGCAGTCGGCACCTGCGGGTTTGAACGAACACATCGATGGATTGCGATCGACCTCCCCGCAACCAGACACGGGACCGCCGTTCCCATCGGCGGAATCACTCGCCACGGCCTAGCGCCGGGCTCCAGCCACCGTCCCCCACCCAAACCCCATCCCCGCCAGCCACCGCCGATAAGCCACCGACATCCGATCGCACTTCTGATGCAGTTCCACATCCAGATCCAGCGGCAAGCACTTCGGCCATTGCGACTCCACGATCGGCGTGTCCTGCATCAGGATCTCCATGTTGAAATCATAAAGCGCCTGATCGTCATGCGTCGTGTCATCTTCGTGAATCGACACGAGCCAAGCGCGCGTTTCCGTCTGCGTGACCGGCGACGCCGCCAGCATGATATGCAGCGCGCCCTGCCCGCCCGACGCCATCTTCGTGAGACACGCGATCAACGGCGGCTTCACGCGATACACGTAGTCGATCATCGCGCCGCCACCCTGCCCTGGCATTCCCGCAGGCTGCCAGTAACGGCACTGCCGCGCCTCCAGTCCGCCATCGGGAATCTGAACGACCTCGTAATCCGGCACCTCCGCATGCGCATGCTCGCCCAGAATCCCCACATGCACGAACGAGAAGTGCGCCATATCCAGAAAATTCTCGACGACACGCGGCGCGGATGACCTCACCGTCTGCGGCGCGAGATTGATCCGCCTGCCACCGGGAATCGCGGCTTCGGGGAAGAAATCGAGCGCATGCGCGGGCTCGCCGAAACACATCCAGACGACGCCGTACCGTTCCTCACTGACGAACGTCGTCGCGCACACGCGCTTGCTCGGACGTAGCGACGGATTCGACGGAATCCGCAGGCATTGCCCTTCGCTTCGATCTCATAGCTCCAGCCATGATACGGACACGCGATCCGATCGCGCATCACGGAGCCGAGCGACAACTGCGCTCCACAGTGCGGACAGTAGTCGCGCCAGACATGCGCCGCGCCGACGCCGTCGCGCCACACGACGATCCGCTCCTCCGCGACGACGAACCCGCGCGCGCCGCCCGTAGGCACGTCCTCGCTATTGCACACCGGCAACCATTCGCCGGCCAGAGAAAGAGATCCGTCGCGTATCACGGTGAATCGTAAAAAGAAGCCCGAACGCCGTTCTTACACGAAACCCAGCGTCCTCGCAAAAAGTTGCAAAATAACGGGTCGCTCGCTCGGTGCAACTCGATGCAACTCCGTCACCGATGCCACGCAACGGGGCCGCATGACATAACAGCAAGATAAAACCGCAAGAGATCACCATCCAGGGGTCAGTATGGAGCGGGCGCATCAATCGGCACGCCGGGCTCATGCTTTCGCATGGTCCGGGCCGGAATCCCGAACGCGAGCAGGCCACGCTTCGGGTCTGGATGGGCGCGGCGGTTCTTCTGCCCTACGGCGTCTTCGCATGGTTACATCCGTCGCACGACGTGTCGCTGGTCACGCACCTCATCGCCCTCTACGTGGCTTACGGCGCGATGACGCTGCTCGTCTTGAGCCGCACGAGCGCGCCGTCGCTGACGCGTCTCACCTTCACGACCATCGCCGATCAGGCGCTGCTCGGGCTCGCGCTCGCCGAGGGCGGCGCGACCGCGCTGCCGCTGCTCTGGGTGATGTTCTGGTTTCTGATCGGTTCGGGATACCGCTACGGCAAGCGCACGCTTGCCGTTTCCTGCGTGACGGCGCTCGGCGTCGTCGTGGCGCTCGGGATCCGCCAGCCGTGGTGGAACGCGAACCTTCCCGCCGCGATAGGACTGAGACTGAGCGTGCTGGCCGCATCGGTGTATCTGAGCGTGCTCGTCGACCGGCTCGGCAACGCGAACCGCGACCTGGCGCGCCAGGCATCGACCGATCCGCTCACGGGCCTGTCGAACCGCTACGCGCTGGAGCAGATCGTCAATCGCGCAATGCTCGCGCCGGAAGCCGACGGCCGCGGCGCCAGCGCGCTCCTGCTGATCGATCTGGATGGATTCAAGGAAGTGAACGACACCTACGGTCACGCCGTCGGCAGACATGCTGCTGCAATCCTTCGCGCAACTGCTCGCGCGACGCATGCGCGACGGACACCCTCGCGCGTCTCGGCGGCGACGAGTTCGTCGTGTTCGCGCATCAGGTCCGCGACCGCGGCGCGGTGCTGTCGGTAGCCGACAGCATCCACTCGGTCCTGAGCACGATCACGTCGGTGCAGAAACGGCCGGTCTCGGTATCGGCGAGCATCGGCGCGTGCCTGCTTTCCAGCGCCACGGCCGCGCGCCGGACCGACATGACCGCCCTGCTGCGCGCCGCCGACCGCGCGATGTATCGCGCAAAAAGCTTTGGCGAAGGCAAGACCGTATTCGCCGAAACGCGCGACTTCGAATCGGGCTAGGCAACTTCGTTTGCCCGCCCTCGGGCGGACAAGAATCCTCAGGCGTCGACGGCTCGTCCAGGACTGCTCGCGCAGCTTCGAACGCAGACGCGCCACTGCCTGGCTGTGCAGCTGGCACACGCGCGATTCGCTCACTTCCATCACCGCGCCGATTTCGCGCAGGTTCAAGTCGCGCTCGTAGTAGAGGCTCATCAGGAGCTTCTCGCCCTCGGGGAGCTTGTCGATCGCGTCGATCAGCGCGCTGCGCAGGCTGTCGTCCAGAAGCGCCGAAAGCGGGTCCGAGCGATCGACGCAGTAGCGGTCGAGGAACGGCTCGTCGTCGGCGGAGCGATCGAAGTCCTCGTAGTAGATCAGCTGGCTGCCGTGCAAATCCTGCAGCATCGACTGGTACTCGTCGAGCGGCATGTTCATGTGCTTGGCGATCTCCGTCTCGCTCGCGGCGCGGCCGAGGTTCTGCTCGACCTTGTGCACCGCCGACTCCACTTCACGCGACGCCTTGCGCATGCTGCGCGGCAGCCAGTCGTTCGCGCGCAGCTCGTCGAGCATCGCGCCGCGAATGCGCTGGCTCGCGTAGGTTTCGAACTGCGCGCCCTGATCTTCCTTGTAGCGGCTCGCCGCATCCATCAGGCCGATCATGCCGGCCTGGATCAGGTCGTCGAGATCGACGCTCGCCGGCATCTTGGCGACGAGCTGAAGCCCCAGCCGGCGAACGAGCGCGCATATTTCGTCAGCACGTCCGACTGTGAGAGTTTGCCTTGGGCGTTATACATCTTGGTCACCTGTCTTGATCACATCGACGCCGTGCTGCTCATTGCAAAATCGTGAAGCGCGGCCGCACGTCGCGCCGCCTCCCGCCCGCCCTGTTCCGCGTCGCCAACCGCAATACGCGCGTCCGCCGGTCCGCCCGCCGCGCGCATGTACAGCGCGGAACGCATCGGCCAGTGCAGGAGCTCCGCCGCGATCGCACGGTAGTCGCGCGCCGTGGCCGTGGCCGTGGCCGGGAACGCTTCGACTGCGCAGCGGGAGAACTCCTTCGCCCGAGCGACGCGCGCATCCTCGGACACATACCCTGCCTGCACCAGCGACACGGCCAGATACCGGCTCACGACGCCCGACAGGTTGTCGAACGCGACAGCCGCGTCGGCCGGGTTCTGCACGTGATTGATGAGCACGCGGAACTGGCCGATTGCGTGGGCGTAGTGCAGACGCTTCATGCACGCATACGCCTCGGTGATCGCCGACGCGGCCACTCGCGTCACTATGAGAAAGTCATGCGCCTGCGCCACGAGCGACGAGAGCGAACCGTTGCGATCGAGCTGCGCATCGATCAGCACGATGTCCGCCGGACCGTCGAGCAACGCGCGGCACTGCGCGGCGTCGTGGCTGATGCGCTCGTCGCACGGGGCCGCGATCAGCGAGAAGCCGAACGGCGTGCGCTCGACGACATCCGCGAGCGCCCGGCGGCCCGACATCACGGCGGCAAGCGCGCCGGCATCGGAGAAACCCGCGAGACGGCTCCGCGAGACGGCTGACCGATCCCGCATTGCGATGCTCGTCGACGACGAGCACATCCTTGCCGTGCACGGACAGCGCCGCGCCGAGATTCACCACCGCCGACGTGTGGACTTGCCCCCGCATAACCGAACACCCGGTCACGCTTAGGTTGGAGAATTTGCTTGCCGACGAAACTCCCGCGGCGAGCGGTATTTACTCACACGTCAGCAATATAGCGGACAGATTGATACCTAAAAAATGATCGAACAAGGCACGGATCGCGGCTAATTTGTGAAAGCTGCTCGTGAATTTTTGAGCCCAACTTTTCACCTTTTTGAAGTGGGCGTCGCGCAACGCCGGTCCGCTTGACGTGACTCCACACCAGTTCATCTGGATTGAGGTCCGGTGCGTAATCGGGCAGAAAATGCAAAGTCAACTTGCCCTGCGTACTCGCGACATAGTCCTTAACGATAGCTTTCTTATGCGCTGGCAATCCGTCGACGATCAAATGAACCGCTCTTTTACGATGAAACATCAACTTCTTGAGCAACTCGACGAACAACTCGCCACTTAGAAGTAGTTTCAAAAAGATCTCTTAGGGGCTGTTAACCCGTCTTAGGGGCTGTTAACCCGTAACGCAACCTGTTAACCTCGATCGTTGTGACAACAGGATCGAGGAGATGGGCAAACCAATCATCGACGACGAACTGTGGGCACTGATCGAGCCACTGCTACCACCAGCGAAGCCGCGCCGCTTCAAGTATCCGGGCCGCAAGCCGGTACCGGATCGGGCTGCGCTGACCGGCATCTTGTTCGTGCTGAAGACCGGCATCCGGTGGCGAGATCTGCCAGCGGAGATGGGATGTGGCTCTGGCGTCAGTTGCTGGCGCAGGCTGCGCGATTGGCAGCAAGCCGGCGTGTGGGATCGACTGCACGCACTGCTGCTGGCGAAACTACGAGCGGCCGGGAAGATCGACTTCTCCCGCGTCGTCGTCGACTCATCGTCGATTCGTGCGGTTGGGGCGGGCGAAAAACTGGCCCGAACCCCACCGACCGAGCACGACCCGGTTCCAAGCACCACGTCACCACCGACGCCAACGGTACGCCGATCGCGGCAATCCTGACCGGCGCCAATCGTCACGACGTCACCCAACTGATCCCGTTGATCGAGGCCATCGTACCGATTGGCGGCGTGCGCGGCCGGCCGCTGAGTCGCCCTGGCTGTGTTTATGCCGACCGCGGTTACGATCATGACAAGTACCGGTGCCTCCTTCACGCGCGCAACATTCCCACCAGCATCGCGCGGCGCGGTCACCCGCACGGTAGCGGCCTTGGGAAAGTCCGTTGGGTCGTCGAACGTACACATGCCTGGTTGCATAACTTCCGCCGTCTACGTACTCGCTTCGAACGTCGTGCGGACATTCATGAAGCGTTCCTCAAACTCGGTTGTTGCTTGATCTGCTGGAACACTCTTCGGCAATCTCAACAGCCTTTATGAAACCGTCTCTAAATGCCCCTTCATACGTCGCAAACCAGAAAGCTCCCTTCGAATTAACGGCGGACGCGGCGCCCATGCTTTGACGTTCGCCGGCCCACCCACGAGAACGGCGCCATCGAGAGCCCTCATGGCCACCTCAAGAGCGCAGTGCGTGATGCGTTGCTTCTGCGCGGCAGTCACGACTTCGACAATCTCGGTTCCTATCGCCGCTTCATCGACGAGATCGTCGGTCGAATCAACGCGCGTAATGGCAAACGCATTGAGCTCGAGCGGGCACTGCTTCAGCCGCTTCCGGTCCAGCGTACGTGCGACTACGAGGAAACGCGCGTTGACCTTCGATCGCCTGCTTGAGCAGCTACCGCAGCGCCAGGCATGCAGGACCATGATTGAACTGCTCAGCCTGGCCCACGAGCACAACTGCGAAGCGCAACTGGCCCAGGCGCTGCAGCAGAGTCTGGACGATGGACAGTTACCCGAGCTGGACGCACTGTGTTCGCGTTTCGAAGCGAAGCGCACGAACAGCATGCCGGAGGTGAACGTCCAGCTGGCACCGCTGAGCGACTACGAAGCCCTGCTTGACGACATGGCGACGGAGGTGACGGCATGGTCTCGACATCAACGCCACCCGCCTGTCGCTGCTGCTCAACGATTTGCGGCTGCCCGCCATCAAGCAGATCTGGTCCAGCTTTGCTGAGCGCTCCGACACGGAAGGATGGCCGGCAGCGCGCCTGCCGATGGCGCTGGCCGAACACGAGATCGCCGAGCGCGATCGACGCCGAATCGAACGTCACCTCAGGGACGCAAAGCTGCTGCCGGGCAAGACACTGGAGAACTTCAATTTCGACGCGGTGCCAATGGTGTCGCGCGCGCACGTCTCGGCGCTTTGCGCGGGCGACGGCTGGTTGCGTAACGGCACCAACCTGATTCTTCTAGGGCCTAGCGGAGGGGGCAAATCGTACCTGTCGTCGGCGATCGGACTGAGCCTGCTGGAGAAGGGCTGGAAGGTCTTCTTCGCTCGCACTACCGACCTCGTGCAACGGTTGCAGGTCGCGCGCCGCGAGCTCGCGCTGGAGTCCGCCGTCAACCGGCTGGATCGCTTCGACCTGGTCATCCTGGACGATTTCGCATATGTCAGCAAGGATCAGGCAGAGACGTCGGTGCTGTTCGAGCTCATCAGCGCCAGGTATGAGCGCCGTTCCCTTTGCATAACGGCCAACCAGCCGTTTGGCGAATGGGACAAGGTTTTCCCCGACCGGGCCATGACGGTGGCCGCCGTCGACCGGCTGGTCCACCACTCGACCATCTTTGAGCTGAACGTCGAAAGCTACCGTCGCCGTACTGCCCTGCAGCCCAAGCAGCAGGGACCGGGACGCCCGGCCAGTAGAGCGACACCAAAGAACGTTGGTGTGCCACCGACACAGGAGCATCAGCACGGCATCGACCTCACCGAATGATCCGCTGTTCTCGTCCTGATTGACGCGCGGCTCGCAGGCAAAGCTAGCCGCGTCAATCAACCGCAGCATCACCTTCCCGCCACCACATTCTCATCTTGATTGTCGCGCAACACCCACTCGCCCGCGTCAATCAACTCCGCGCGTCAATCAATAAACGCTTGCCAGCGTCAATCAACATCGGCATCAGCATTTCTGCCGCGACATTCTCAACTTGATTGTCGCGCGTCTCTCATCCGGATTGTCGCGCCACAACGCAAGAAACGCGACTGCAGTTGATTACGTTGGCATGTGAAGCACACGAACCCGAGGGACGGGTTACGCCGACACTGGACGAGATAGTGGCGCGCGCGATCGAGCGTGGCATTGTCGAACAGATCAGCCGCAGCCATGTGCAGCGCATTCTGCAGGCTGGCGACGTTCGACCGCACCGGGCCCGGCAATGGCTACACAGTCCCGACCCGGCCTTTCGCGAGAAGGTCAATGTGATTTGCAAGCTGTACCGCAAGGCGCCCAAAAACGCGGTGGTGCTCAGCATCGACGAGAAGACAGGCATTCAAGCCATCGAGCGCAAGCATCCGGGGCGCGCGCCAGCACCGGGACGGCTGCGTCGTCGGGAGTTTGAATATATCCGGCACGGCACTCAGGCGCTGATTGCCGCGCTTGATGTGCATACTGGTCAGGTGCTGGCAGACTGCCGCGAGCGGCGCACCCAGGACGACCTGGTCGCCTTCATGGAGCGCGTGGCGGTTGCGTACCCGGGCAAACAGGTGCACGTGATTTGGGACAATCTCAATACGCATCGCGCTCAGGCTGTCTGGCAGGCGTTCAACGAGCGGCATGATCAGCGGTTTCACTTCCACTTCACCCCGCTGCACGCGAGTTGGGTCAATCAGATCGAACTGTGGTTTGCCCGCTATACGCGGTGGGTGCTACGCCATGCCAATCATACCAGCACGGCGCATCTGCGCGAGCGCACCGAGCAGTTTATGCACGAGCATAATCAGGCAGCACGCCCCTACACATGAACTTTCCGGGGCTATCCGTTGCAAACGGGCACATCGTAATCGAGAGACAGACATGCCAGCCATACCCACTAAGCATTACGCGACTGAACTCCAGCGTCAACTGCGCAGCTTGCTCGGCCATGAGCAGATCGTCACACAAACCTACGGGCGGCACCTGCTGATCAAACGTCTCGACGATGACGAACCGACTGTTGTGGCGCGCCTTACCGAGCTCGCCCGGAATCGTTATAGTGCAGCCTTTCGCAGCCAAACCGGCCGATGGGAACCGCTGCCGGGCACAGGTTCGCTCCACGAGATGGCCGAGATCGTCGTCACGCTCCTACAGCCATATTTGCAGCGCGATAATTATTAAAGCCATTTAAGGGATATTGTACTAGCCGCTTTTCCCTCTTCCGCCCGCGCCGCCGCTGGCGCGCCGCAGCATCGAAAGCCGCGTCTTCCTCCCCCATGAATGTGCGATGACAGACGGAGCCATCCGGCCCGCGTTGCGTACATTTTTGATAACGGTCGCAACGCTTGATAACAAGCAGCGATCGGTCATCCGAAGAAAAGAGCAAGGGCCGCCCGCGACGAGTTCAAAAAAAATGTGCGGGTGAACGGGGTGCCTGGGCAGCGCATGATCCGACACTCGGATCATGCGCCGCACGACCGAGAGGAAGACCACAGATGAACAAGAAGAAAAGCGAGACCAAGGGCAGCCTTTTGCCCTCCGCGATGGCGGACGTCGAACTTCAGCAAATCGAACGCGCGCTCACGCAGCTTCGCACGATGCACAACCAGTCTTCCGGCACGCTCAACGTCGATTACTGGCGCGAGCGGCTCGCGGCCGTCGCGAAGGGCTATGCGCTCGTGCCGGCGCAGAAGCAGCGCGTGGAGGCGCTGCGCATCGCGCTCGACTCGGTCGACGCCGGTCCGCGCGGCGGCGCCGGCAGCCGCGGCAGGAAATCGACCAACAGGCTTTGGGCGAAAGCGGCCTGACCGCCGCTTTCGCCACTCGCGCCGCGGCGCGACCCCACGTTCACGCCCGCGCCTCACATCGAGCCGGGCGCGCAACGGCAATCCAACCGTGCGCCGCTTCACCGCGCACGAGCGTTTCGAACGCGTTCGCCCGGTACGTCAGGCACCGTTTCTGCTCGAAAGCAAGTCATTCGAGCACGCCCGGAGTCGCCATGTTCATGTTTCGTCACCACCGCGCACGCAACCCGCGCCGATTCCGGCGCGCGTCGGCGAACGCGCTTCTCACCACCCTCGTCGCGACGTTCAGCCCGCACGGCATCGCGCAGATCACGAGCGGCGGCGGATCCGAGCATCAGGAGGGCCGCCAGTCCGATTCGACTTCGCGAGCCGATCCGTCCGGCGCCGCCGTGCACGAATCGCAGCGGCCGCAATCGAAGGATGCCGCCAGGGGGCGCGCCGCGACCGCGGGCAAGGATCACAAGGCGGACGGCAGCGGCGGCTTCGAAAACGGCCTGTACGGCACGGGCGCGGGCAACAACAAGTGAGGCCGCGCCGGGCTCGGTCGTGACGCTGCCGCGGCGTGCCCGGGATTTCCGGGCGCGGCACGCCGCCGATCGCGTCGCTCGGCATCGAGCGGCTGGCGCATCCGCGCGGCAGGAGGCATGTCCGAGACTCTAGCGGGCCACGCTGCCGTCGAGGGCGTCGTAGCCGCGCCACTTCACTTGTATACGAGCGCGGACACGAGCCAGCAACCGGCGAAGATCGCGACGATCCCGTAGCCGAGCATGCCGAAGTGGTCGGACAGCGAGCCGGCCACGTCCCAGAGTCCGCCCTTCAGTTGCAGGCGATCCGCGATCAGCCCGAGCGCCTCGATGCCGCCCACCAGCACCGCGATTACTGCCGACACCAGCGTGACCGTGAGGTTGTAGTAGAGCTTGCGGATCGGATTCCGGAGCGCCCAGCCGTATGCGCCCGTCATCAGCAGGCTGTCAGCGGTGTCGATGAAGGACATGCCCGCCGTGAAAAGCACCGGAAACACGAGGATCGACCAGACCGGCATGCCGCGCGCCGCCTCCGCCGTGGCGATGCCCATCAAGCCGATTTCGGTGGCCGTATCGAAGCCGAGGCCGAACAGGAAGCCGAGCGGATTCATGTATGTGCCAGCTCCTGCCGATGAACCTGAAGAGCGGCCGCACCAGGCGCGCGAGCGGGCCGCCGGCGGCGAACAGGTCGGCGTCATCCTCGCGACATGCCTCGCCCCGCCGCGCGCGCGAACGCGCGCCACACGCCGCGCAGCACGAAGAGATTGATCGCCGCAATGACGAACAGAAAGAGCGCCGACACCGACGTGCCGATGACCCCGCCGATCTCGCGGAATTCGGCGAAGCGCCCCTGCGCGGCCAGCGCGGTCGCGGCGATCAAGGCGGTGGTCGCGACGACGATCGTCGAATGCCCGAGCGAAAAGAAGAAGCCGGCGAAGAGCGGGCGCTTGCCCTCCTGCATCAGCTTGCGCGTGACGTTGTCGATGGCGGCGATGTGGTCCGCGTCGACCGCATGGCGCAGCCCGAGCGAATAGGCGAGCAGCGACGTGCCGAGCAGGAGCGGATAGTGCCGGAACGCGGCGAGCGCCCACAGCCACGCGAGCACATTGAAGGCGATCAGCTCGGCCACGAGGCGCGCGGACTTGCGCGGCAGCGTGCGACGCGCGGGAATCGGGTGGGACGCGGAAGCGGGCTCGGTTCGGTCATATGCGCACGCACGGGGTCACAAGGCGAACAAGCATACCCTGCACGGCCTCACGGCCAAAAATCGCTGCATCGAGAATACGTTTATTCCGCCTGGCAAGAAAAACTTAGACGGAATCGTTGGTTTGAACGCGCGGGCCGCGCCGCTACGATGGCGCTTCGCTTTCCGACACACTCGCGAAGTCCGCCATGCCCCGCTATCTCGACGACACGCAACGCCACGAACTGCAATGCCAGCGCGCGACATGGCGCTGGCGCAGCGAATGGCCGACGTGGGCGGTCATCGTCGCGTTCTACGGCGGCTGGTTCGGCGTCGCGCTGAACGCGCGCACGCTCGGACTCGCGCCGACGATCGCGCTCCTCGCGGTGCTGTCGTGCTGGTACATGTCGCTTCAGCACGAGCTGATCCACGGGCACCCGACGCGCTGGCCGCTTGTCAACCTGCTCTTCGGGCTCGCGCCGCTCGCGGTGTGGTTTCAGTACGAGGTCTACCGCGACTCGCATCTGCGCCATCACGACGACGCGCATCTGACCGAACCCGGCTCCGACCCCGAAAGCTATTACGTGACGCCGCAGCAGTGGGCGAACGCGGGTGCCGTGCTGCGCGCCGCGCTCGCCGCGCGCAACACGTTCGCCGGGCGCGTGCTCATCGGACCGTGGTTTTCGATCGCGGCGTTGTGGCGCGAAGCGGGGCGGGCGGTCGCGGAACGGCGCTGGCGGATCGTCGCGAGCTGGGCGGCGCATCTCGTTGCGCTGGCCGTGCTCGCGCACTGGCTCGAGGCGCGCTGCGGCATTCCGTGGCGCGCGTTCGTGTTCGGCGTCGGCTATGCCTCGCTCGCGCTCGCGTCGGTGCGCTCGTTTCAGGAGCATCGCGCATCCGAGCGGCGGAACGAGCGTGCCGTCATCAACGAAGCCGCCTGGCCGTGGCGCCTGCTGTTTCTGAACAACAACTATCACGCCGTGCATCACGATCTGCCCGGCGTGCCGTGGTTCGCGCTCGGCGAAATCTACGCGCGCCGGCGCGACGGCTATCGCGCGAGTAACGGCGGCTTCGTCGTGCGCGGCTACGGCGAGTGGGCGAGCCGCCATGCATTCGCGCAGGCCGCCGAGCCGGTGCATCCGTTCGCGGATCCGCGCGAGCCGGACCGGTCGAACGAGGATCTCGCGCTTGCTCCACGCCGCCTCGCGAACTGATGCTGCGCGCTGTACGATTCGGGATGCCGCGGGTTCGTCCGCGTCCCGCCGCTCGCTCACGATGCCCTGGATCGCCGCCCTGCCGATGTACGACGTCACGCCCGCGCTCGCCGCGAACTGGCGCACGCTGCTCGAGCGCGTCCGCGCCCGTCTCGCGGATTGGCTGGGCGCGCGCGGCGAAACGCTCGGGATCGTCGATCCCGGACCGGATCTCACCGCCTTCTGGCTGCGCGACGATCTCCTCCTGTCGCAGACCTGCGGCTATCCGCTCGTGCATGCGCTCGCCGGGCGCATGCGGCTCGTCGCGGTGCCGGATTTCAACGTTCCCGGCTACGATGAAGGCACGTACCGCAGCGTGCTCGTCGCGGGCGTGCACGTCCCGGCGCGCTCGATCGAGGCCTGCCGCGGGCTGCGCGCCGTCTATAACGCCGACGATTCCAACAGCGGCATGAACCTCTTTCGCCACGCCATCGCGCCGCTCGCGCGGGACGGACGATTCTTCGCGTCGGTGACGCGGACCGGCTCGCACCTCGCGTCGCTGCGCGCGCTCGCGGGGATGCGCGCGGACGTCGCGGCAATCGATTGCGTCACGTTCGCGTTCGTGCAGTCGCATTTGCCGGATCTGGCGGCCGAAGTCCGTATGATCGGCGCGACGGCGAGCACGGGCGCCCTGCCGTTCATCGCATCGAAACGCGTGCCGGAAGAGGCGATCGATGTCCTCTTTCGCGCGCTGGGCGACGTCCTGCACAGGATTCGTCGCTGGCGCGGCGGCTTCGGCTCAAGGGCGTGGTGAAGCGCACGCCCGCCGATTTCGCGACGATCCTCGACTACGAACGCGAAGCCGTCGCGCGCGGTTGTCCGCGGCTCGCCTGAGGCGGCGCGCCGGCCCGTTCCGGCAGACTTTCCGGAGTTTCGGCACAATTGGTTTTTTAGCGCGTGGCCGGCAGTCCAGGCACGCGTGCCGCGGGGCCGCGCGACGCCCGTCGGCATGGCGAGCCGCCACGCTTTCGGAAAGCCGCAATGATTCCCTTCTCGCTACTCGACCTTTCTCCGGTTCCGCAAGGCTCGACCCCGGCCGACGCCTTCGCCCATTCCCTCGATCGCCCGGCACGCCGAACGCTGGGGCTACCTGCGCTACTGGCCCGAGCATCACAACATGACGGGCATCGCCAGCGCGGCGACGGCGGTCGTGATCGGCCACATCGCGGCCGGTACGAAGACGATCCGCGTCGGATCGGGCGGCATCATGCTGCCGAATCACGCGCCGCTCGTGATCGCCGAGCAATTCAGCACGCTCGCCTCGCTGTTTCCCGGGCGCATCGACCTCGGGCTGAGACGCGCGCCCGGCACCGACCAGACCACCGCGCGGGCGCTGCGCCGCGACCTGCAGGGCAACGCCGAATCGTTCCCGGACGACGTCGTCGAGCTGCAGCGCTACTTCGCCGATCCGGTGGAAGGCCAGCGCGTGCGCGCGGTGCCCGGCGCCGGGCTGCAGGTGCCGATCTGGCTGCTCGGCTCGTCGCTCTTTTCCGCTCAGCTCGCGGCGGCGCTCGGGCTGCCGTTCGCGTTCGCGTCGCATTTCGCGCCGGAATCTGCTCACAGCGCTGCAGGTCTATCGCTCGCAGTTCCGTCCGTCGGCGACGCTGCAAAAGCCCTACGCGATGGTCGGCGTGAACGTCTTCGCCGCCGATACCGCCGACGAAGCGCGCTTTCTGTTCACCTCGCTGCAGCAGCAATTCATCAACCTGCGGCGCGGGACGCCGGGCCAGTTGCCGCCGCCGGTCGAATCCATCGCGTGGACGGATGCCGAGCGCGCGGGCGTCGAGCATTCGCTCGCGTGCTCGGTCATCGGCGATCCGGCCGATGTCGAGGCCGGCCTGCGCTCGGTCATCGACCAGACCCGGACGAGCTGATCGTCACCGCGCAGATCTTCGATCATCGGAAGCGGCTGCGCTCGTTCGAGATCGCAAGCCAGGTCCGCGACGCGATCGGCAAGAGCGTCTGAGGGCCCGATGGCTGGAGCGCCCGGGCAAGGCGCGGCCCCGGCCCGGGCGGCCGCCGAACATCCCTGCGCTGGACGCGCGCGGTTTTGACGGGCAATAATATGAGGTACAGAGGGATACAGAGGGATACAGAGGGACGTCGCTCGCGGCGGCGACCTTCGCGTCCGCGTCATTCGCCAAGTTGGAATCCCGTCGAGCATGCCCGAATTTCGTGCACGCCCGGGGGGGGGCGGCACGGTGATTACAATAACAACGACGTCGCAAGATGGGAGGAAGAATGTCAATGCCGAGAAGCGCCGCCACCGGCGCCATGACGCTCCTGACGGAATACGACAAAACCAGCGGGCAGGAAGTGCGTTCGTTGCGCCTCGAACCCGCGGCGGACGGCAAGGCCGTTCTGCTGATCGAAATCGACGAGCGCAAACCCGGTATTCACCGTGAAGTGCGTTATGAAATTACGCCTGTGGAACTGATTGCCGCCATTCGGGCTCACGGTGCGGAATTACCGGGAGAACAACACAGTCGTTAAAACGATTTAACGCTTGCGATAAGCAGCATACAATATCGCTTAAGCGAGGTATTCGGCGGCCGGGCAAGTTTGGCGGCCACGGCCTCGCATTCGGCGGTTCGTGGCTCCCCGACGTGGCGTCCCGCGCGCACTCTTTTCGCGCGTCCGCCGCGGCGATGCTCGGGCGGGCGAACGTTCGCATTTGGGGCAAATGCCGGAATTAAAGGCAAACATGTCCGGGCAAATTAATCGATCGTGCGGTAAATATACTAATAGTGACGCGAGGCAGGCAACGCGCCACGCTTCATAAAAATACATATGCAAGTCATTGAACCGCTCCGGTCCGCGCGGGTGTCGGTTCGTCTTCTGATAATCAAAAAGCTGAATCAGGGAAGCCGTGGACGAAAGAAAGCGAGACAGCATCATTGCGTATTTGCGCAGTCGAATGGCTGAGTTCGGCATTACGGAAAGAGTGTTGGCCGAAGCGCCGGTGGCGAAGCCGCCGCCTTCCTTCACCAAGACCAACGGGGCTCATGGCGCGCCCAAGGCAAGGCGGCCCATGCCGCAATTACCCTCCTTGCCTCCATCGGCGGGGGGCGGGCCGATATTCCGCAACGCGAACGGCGATACGTGGGACGGACTCGGCGATATGCCCGAGTGGCTCAAGCGCGCGGTGCACGCCGGTCAGGACATCGAGTTCTATCGCGTTTGAGGCGCGGCTGAGGCGTCGCCGCCGAATGCCGACGTCACGAGGACATTCACGCTCGAGCGCGAGTGCGTACCGCCTTGTGCCGCATCGAATCGCGTTCCCGTTCGTTCGCGGTCCATCGTCGTTTCGAAGAGCGCCGCACATGGCTGCTAGCGCGGAACGAAACAGACGCGTGCAGCATTGCACGCCGCGTGCCGTTCGTGCGCCGATTGCTTGCCAACAGGCTGCTTTCATAGGCAATCCACACAGATTAATCAAGCCCAAAAAATTTTCGGCAACGGTTGCTCACCGAGCCTGAAAACGTTTATTGGTATAGCTCGGTAAGCCGGCTCATGCAGGTCAGCCGCGCATCGATCTTACGTCAGGCACGCCCGATCCAGTCCCGCAGTCTCCACTCGACAAGGGGGCACGCATGAACGCATACGGACGCCGCAACGTTGCATCCGGCGCGCAAGCGCATTGCCCGGCGCGAGAGCGCGCGCCGGCCCTCTCGGTTCCGCGCGGCCGTGCATGACGCTTCGGGCAATCGAACGTAATCCGAACGATCGAGCGCCGCGCGTCATGCTCTCACGTCCCCATACCCTTCCGAGCGTCGTGCGGCACATGACGGCCGGCCGCATGCTGCTCGAAGGCGCATCGGTCGAAACGGTGGCCGAGCAGCTGCATCTGTCGGCGCAGACGGTACGGCGCTACAGGGCCATCGTTTCCGAGGGCGGCCTCGATGCGCTCGCGAAGATGGGCGTGGGCGGCCGCGCATCGGTGCTCGACCGCGAGGCACTCGACTGGATTGCAGCGGCCCTGCAGGGTTCGGCGCGGGAGCACGGTTCCGAGAGCGATGCGTGGACCAATGCGAGTCTGCGCGAGCTGATCGAACGGCGCTACGGCGTGCGTTACTCGCGCGTCTATGTCTGGCAGATCGCAACCGATCTCGGACTCGGGCATTTGCTGTCGAAATCGCGCCGCTGACTGCGTGCGCGCCACGTTTGTCGAAGCACTCTTTCCGGCGAAGAAGGCCTGGCATGTATCGCACTTCATCTCAACCGTCGCAACGTTCGCGCAACGGATGGCCGCGCGTGTCCATCGCGTGTGCGGCACTCGTCGTCGCTTGTATCGCGACAGGGAGCGCGTCGGCTCAGGACGCCGCCTCGAGTCCGCAGGCGCGCGGCGCGGCAGGTGCAGGCGCGCGTGGTCGGCATCGACCCCGTGACCAACAGCGTGATGCTTCAGGGGCCGGCTGGGCGCATCGCGGAAGTGGCAGTGAATCCGGAAATCGGCGATGTCAGAAAGCTCCAGCTCGGCGACACGGTAAACATCGAGTATCGCAACGCGCTGCTCGTGCAGGCCACCAAGGTGAAGTCGAACGGCATCCGCGAGCGCATCGATAGCGAGGCGGCAGTGCCAGCATCGGGCGGCGTGACGGCGCAGACGCGCATCGTCGAAGTGATCGGGACGATCGAGCGCGTCGATGCGAAGAATCGGCGCGTGACCTTGCGCGGGCCGAGCCGCACGGTGACGCTCACGGCCACGCCGGACGTCTCGCTCGCGGGATTGAAAGCGGGGGACATGGTGCACGCGCGGTTCGAATCGGCGACGGCGGTGCAGATGTTGAGGGGTGGGCAGCCGATAAGGTGAGCGTGGGCGGTTGTCCGCGGGTTTTGCGGGTGCGTCTTTGGATAGCTTGTGGGACGCGCGTAAAGACCGATAGGCCGTCGAATTCATTCGTACGCACGACGATTGTAGTGTTTCGTGCTCCGCCTCGTGCGGGGTTTTCTACACTGGCCGCGCACAGCGGCTCATGCCATGTTGCCGCCCTTGATCCTCTTCAACTCGTGTCCAGTCACGCTGCTTCACGTTCGCTCCTCGAGCGTGTCTGAACAGTCAGCGCGAACTCAGTGTGCATGCAGCCAGAAATCTTCATCGACCATCCGCCGTTTCAGGATCCCGGCGATCGGCTGACCAATAAACAAAACCAGCATCCAGATTACGAGGAAGGCAACGAACCACCCGTTACCGATTTTCGCCTGTTCCAGCAGCAACATCAGCAGCATGCCGAAGCAACCTAAACTCAGCGTGGCTGAAATCGGGTGAGTGCAGGGCGCGGGCTCGGCCACACCTGCCACGTGCGAACGCTGTTTGCTCAGCAGGTTCAGCATCACGCCATCCCTGTGCGGAGCGATCACGAGCTGCGGTCCCTGTCCGTGCGTCACCATCTGTGCGGCCAGCGCCTGCATCAGCCATATGCTGGCCGTACCCGGCAGGCCAATGGCTTTGCTCAGATCATGCCGGGTCCATTCCCGCTCCGTATTGCGCAACGTGCCGTTCACGTTGTTGTGGGCGAGCCGGGTGGCGAAGCCGCTCGTCCAGAGGTGCGTGAGCTTTTCCACGGGCGCGGGCGCGGCGGTCAGCAGCGCTTCCAGCCGCTGGGGCAGTTCTTTCGGTTCCGCGGTAGCGGGACGGAACAGCGCCGCCTGCGGCTTGAACTTGTACTTTCCAGCCACGTCGTACGACGTGAGCAGGAGTGCCACGGCGGCTTCGGTACAGGTCGGTGCGGCGTCTATCTCGTGCAGTTGCAGTGCCACCACCAGCGCCGCCTCGAAGCCTCGCTTGTAGCGCCCATGGAAGTCGCGACTGCTGCGCAGTTCGAGCCATTTTTCGATGAGTTCGGCTTCGCTCGGTGCTTCTTTAGATGGGTCTGATGGACGCTTCTTGACGCTTCCCGTCGGCGGCACATGCGTCTGTTGTCGGGATGCAGCCAATGCACCTCAAGCTTTTCCAGCACCTGGTGCAAGGTCTTGAGTTGCTGGGGATCGGTGGATTGCAGCACAACACGCACCGTTTCCCGACCATCGCGGTCCGCATGGATCTGCACCACGTACCCGCCGCGCTCGGTGATGAACGGATGCGCATAGTCGTCGGGCGATTTGATCGTGCCGGTGATCGTGCTGACGATCCGGGGCCACGTCTCCTGCATGAGCGGCATGCGGTAGGGCCGCTCCACTTCGTTCGGGATCGCGGTGAACCGCACCTTGTAACCCTGCTTGCGCGAGGCGCCGACGTGAATGCTGACGATCACCAGGCCGTGCTCGGCATCGGCCAGATCGCGGTTCGTCAGCTTCATGACATAGCGCGGCCCGAAGTTCACCTTGTTGGTTTCGCCTTCGTAGCGGATCTGGCTGCATAGCGCCGCCTGTTGCCGCAGACGCGCTTCGTCAGCCGCATCGTCCCTCGTCTGGTACGCCAGGCCGTAGGTATAGGCTTCGCCGTAGGTAGTTTCGTCGTCATGGATCATTGCGCCCGCGTCGATGGGCTCGTACCCGTTCTCGGGCGCGTAGCTGCGTACGAAGTAGCGCCTGGGAATGCTGCTCGCACGCATGGTCAGTGTCTCGACCGATTCGACGCCACCGTCGTGCATGCCGCTCTCGGGACGGTAAGGCATGTGGTAACTGTCGTCGCGCAGGTAGTGCGTCAGGTCATCGCCGAACACGACCACCTCGCAGTGCTCGCCTGCCTCGCATACGAACCAGATGCCGCTTCGCCGGCACAAGCGCTGAAGGAACGTCAGATCGTCCTCTTCCCACTGCGTGATGATCGGATGCTTTCGGTAGGTGTAGTGGAACGTCAAGAATTCGAAGGACGCCCACAACTGGTCGAAGCCGTTGTCCTCGAGCACTTGCATCAGGACTTCGGGAATCGTCAGGTCATAGAAGAAGCGCACTTTGGGCGTTTGTGCATCAGCGCCAGCCTGGATTCCAGGACGATCTCATACGTGCTTTCGTCCCGCGAGCGGCTCAAGCAAGCAAAGCCGGTCATCACGCCTTTGACCTTGCTTGCCGGCTCGGTCCCGGTCGAGCCATCGCGCGCGACTGGTGGCGGCTGGATCACGAACGTCGCCATATTGCCGATGTATTCCGTCCGCGAGAGGGTGTGCGACGGATGCGTGAAGATGATCGTGTATTTCGTAGGCTCTCCGATGGCGCGCGTGCCGTCGAAGGCAAGGATGTCGGCGAGCACCGAACTCGGTGCTTGCGGCATGTCGAGATAATAGCGCCGGTGCAGCGATTGGTCGATCTCTTCGAGCCTGGCTCGGTATTCCGGCAATCTCATCTTCGGTTGGACAGGTGACGACCATGTCACTGCACTGTATACGGTTCGTATGCCGAGATAAATTGACACCTATTGCGCTGCGTTATTGAATTAGCACCCTGTCTGTGTTCAGATACAGGTCATGGGTCAAAATGAACCTGACAGATATCGAACGTGAGCAACTGTTGTCGGCGGCGCGCAGCCGAACGGTGCGTGCGGCGGACGTGCGACGCGCAAAGTTGATCCTGATGCTCGAGGACGGCGAATCGCGCGACAGTATCATGCGCACACTGGGTTGCGATTCGCGCTTCATCGCACGCTGGTCGGGGCGCTTCCTCAGCGAGCGACTAGCCGGCATGTACGCCCGGCACCGCGGGCGGGCGCCTACGCAGCCACCGGCCAAACTGGAAGCGCGGGTGCTCAAGTGCACCCTCAAGCACAAACCCGCCGACGGTTCGACACACTGGAGTAGCTACAAGCTCGCAGCAGAACTCGGCGACGTATCGGTCTCGGCCGTGCAGCGCATCTGGCGCAAGCACGGCATCAAGCCGCAGCAGTTGGAGCGGCACATGGTCTCCAACGACCCGGACTTCGAGACCAAGGCAGCCGACGTGATCGGGCTGTACCTGAACCCGCCGGCGCACGCAGCGGTGTTCTGCGTGGACGAGAAGACCGCGATCCAGGCACTCGATCGCAAGGACCGTATGCTGCCGCTGTCGCCCGGGCGCGCCGAGAGTCACGGCTTCGAGTACAAGCGCAACGGCACGCTCAGCCTGTTCGCGGCGTTCAATACTGCCACCGGCGAGGTGCTGGGCAAGACGGTGGCGCGCCACACCAGCGAGCAGTTCGTGGCCTTCCTGACCGACGTCGTCGCCAGCCAGCCCAAACGCCGGGAAATCCACGCGATCTGCGACAACGTCAGCAGCCATAAGACGCAGCGGGTTGCCGACTTCCTTGATGCGCAGCGCAACGTGCACCTGCACTTCACGCCGACCTACTCGTCGTGGCTCAACCAGGTGGAGAACTGGTTCTCGCGCATTCAGCGTGAAGTGATCGCTCGCGGCATCTTCACTTCGGTGAAGGATTGGGATCGCAAACTGATGCCGATACATCCGCGAACACAACAAGAACCCGAAACCGATCAAGTGGAAATATGACGATCCTTCGCGCCGGATTCGACCAGTGCCAATTCAATGACGCAATGGAATAGCAACATGCGATGTCCCTTCAGTGTGTGTAGGGCCGCGTCAACGCGCACTCCGGATTCAGCCGCACGCCGAAGCCCGGCGTCTCCGGCACCTTCATGCGGCCGTTCACCGGCACGGGTTCGTCGAGCAGCAAGGGCGTGAACATCGGCACGACCTGATCGGCCTTGGACGCCATCATCAGGAACTCGGCGAACGACGAGTTGTGGCGCGTCACGACGAAATGATAACTGTACACCGACGATCCGTGCGGCACGACGAGCACGTTGTGCGCATCCGCGAGCGCCGAAATCCTGATGAGCTCGGTGATGCCGCCGCACCAGCCGACGTCCGGCTGCACAAGATCCGCGCAGCCCATCTCGAACAGCATGCGAAACCCCAGCGCGTCGCTTCGTGCTCGCCGGTCGTCACCATCATGCCGTTCGGCACCGAGCGGCGCAGTTCGGCATAGCCCCAGTAGTCATCCGGCGGCAGCGCTTCCTCGATCCACTTCAGGCCGTAGTCGCGGGCCGAGTTCGCGAGACGCTTCGCGTAATTGATGAGATCGAGGCTCATCCAGCAGTCGAACATCAGCCAGAAATCGTTGCCGACTTTGGAGCGCATGTCCGCGAGCTTCGCGAGGTTCGGGGCCAGCCCTTCCTCGCCTTCCGCCGGACCGTGCTGCAAGGGCATCTTGCCGCCGATGAAACCCATCTGCTTCGCCAGATCAGGGCGCGCGCCGGTCGCGTAGAACAACCGCAGCTCGTCGCGCACCGGGCCGCCGAGCAGCTGGAACACCGACTCCTTGCGCACCTTGGCGAGCAGATCCCATAACGCGAAATCGACGCCCGAGATGGCGTTCAGCACGATGCCCTTGCGTCCGTAATAAAGCGTCGCGTTGAACATCTGATCCCACATCTTTTCGATATCGGTCACGCGCTGACCTTCGATGAAGCGCGCGAGGTGCCTTTCGACGATGAACGTGCCGATCTCGCCGCCCGTCGTCACCGCGAAGCCGACGGTGCCGTCGCTCGCCTCGATCTCGACGACGAGCGAGCCGAGCACGTTCAGCCCGAACGACTGCCGGCTCTTGCGGTATTCGGGATAACGCGCCATCGGCGTGGCGATGTGATCGTCGGTCCAGTGATCGGCGCCCTGATCGTGATAATCGGCGCCGCCGCCGCGAACAGTGAAGGCGCGCACCTGGCGAATCGTGGGCATGGACATGGTCGGGCTCCGTATTTGGCTTCGTTGTCTAGGACGCTTTCGCGGGCTTGCCGCGCGCATCGGCGATCAGCTTGCTTTCACGCGTGCGCACCATCAGGACGATGATCGACGCCGCGAGGACGCTCGCGCCGGCGAGCACCAGGAGTCCGGCGCTCGTCGAATGGAAGGCGGCTTCGGCGGCGGTGCGGGCCATCGGCGCGGAGAAGCCGCCGAGGCCGCCGAGCGAATTGATGAGCGCGATGCCGGCCGCGGCGGCCGCGCCCGTCAGATAACGCGTCGGGAACGTCCAGAAGAGCGGCTGTGCGGCGATGAAGCGCGATGCCTGCCCGTGCGATCGGCATGACGCGGCACGATCCACGTGACGATCACGGCGGCGACCCACGGCAGCGCCGTCACGAGCCCGACGCGAAAGCCCACCCTGGCGCCGAGCAGCACCGACACCTGTTGCGGCAGATAGAAGACGACGCCGTACACCACCGCCTGGATCAGGAAATACACGCAGCACAGCACCAGCACGCGCGGATCGACGAGCGCCGCCAGCACGCGGCGCGGTCCGTGCGAGGACGCGGCGCGCGCGTCGGCCAGGCGCCCGACGAGCAGCGCACGTTGCTCGTTCGTGAGCCAGCGCGCCTTCGCGGGATCGTCGTCTAGATACCGGAATGCCCAAGCGCCGACGATCGACGCGAGCAGCCCTTCGACCAGAAACAGCCATTGCCAGCCTTTGAAGTCGAGCGCGCCGTGCAGATCGAGCAGCAGGCCGGAAAGCAGCGCGCCGAAAATGAACGCGAGCGGCGCGCCGAAATAGAACGCCCCGAGCGCGCGCGCCCGCGACGATTGCGGAAACCAGCGCGTCAGGTAATAGACAATGCCCGGAAAGAAGCCCGCCTCCGCCACGCCGAGCAGAAAGCGCAGCGCGAGAAGGCGGCGGCGCTGTGCGCGAAGGCAATCCCCGCCGAGACGAGGCCCCAGGTCACCATGATGCGGCACATCCACAGCTTCGCGCCGACGCGGTGCAGCAGGTTGCTCGGCACTTCGAACAGCGCATAGCCGACGAAGAACACGCCCGCGCCGAAGGCGAACGCGGCGTTCGTGAGGCCCGTATCCTGCTGCAGCGCCTGCTGCGCAAAGCCGATGTTCGCGCGATCGAGAAACGCCAGCACGTACATCAGCAGCAGGAACGGCAGCAGCCGGCGCATCACGCGGGACGTGACGGCGCCTTCCGCGCTTGCGGAGTCGTTAATGTCTCTCTCCAGATCGCCGGATTCAGTACGTCGCGCGCCCGCCCGACAGGTCGAACACGGCGCCCGTGCTGAATGCGCAGTCCTCGGACGCGAGCCACAGGATCAGCGAGGCGGCCTCCTGCGGCAGCAGGAAACGGTTCATCGGTATCTTGGAGAGCATGTAGTCGATGTGCTGCTGCGACATCGAATCGAAGATCTCGGTCTTGGCGGCGGCGGGCGTGACGGCGTTCACGAGAATGTTCTTGCCCGCGAGTTCCTTGCCGAGCGACTTGGTGAGGCCGATCCCCAGCCTTCGACACGCTGTAGTGCGAGGCGTTCGGATTGCCCTCCTTGCCCGCGATCGACGCGATATTGACGATGCGCCCGTAGCCCGCCTTCAGCATGTGCGGCACGACGGCGCGGCAGGTCAGATACGGCCCGACGAGATTGACGTCGATCACTCGTCGCCACACGTCCGGCGCGAGCTCCCAGGTCGCGCCGTTGCCGCCCGTGATGCCCGCGTTGTTGACGAGCACGTCGATCCTGCCGTGCGCGGCGAGCGTCTTCTTGACGGCGGCATCGACCGAGGCTTCGTCGGTCAGCTCGACGACCGCGTCACTGACCTTGCGCCCTCCGTATTTCGCCGAGAGTCCGGCGCTCGTGCGCTGCAGGCGTTCGCCGTCCACATCCCACAGCGAAACGTCGGCGCCCGATTCCAGCGCCCGATTCCAGCGCCCGCTCCGCCACCACGAGGCCGATGCCGCGCGCGCCGCCCGTGATGATCACCGTGCGATCCGCCAGGTTGATACGGTTCATTGGGTTCGTCTCCTTTCGTTGTTCGTCTGATTTGGTTTGCTTGCCGTGAGACGCACTATAGTCCCGCGCCAATAGCGCAACAATTCGAAAGGGCGATCGTTCGATAGCAAAAGCGGATCGGTCGCGGTGCGCTGAACGACGAGTTCGACCAGCCGCGGAAGGATCCGTCAACGCTGATCCGCATGATCCAGCCGAACAAGGGCGTAACTTTTGGCGCATCGCGGGAAGCAGTATCAGCGAATTCTGCGCGTGGCCCTCGATCGTATCGAGGAGGTGATGCGCGAGGCGTTCACGAATGGCGCGGCGACGTCGTCGTGTTAATTCTCGATGAGCGTTAAGGAATTTCGAGCGGCATCGGCCGCTCAGGACGATTCTGGCGCGCGTCCGCCCGGCGTCGGGTCGACCGGCGAACGCTGATATCCGCGCATCGGCGAATCCCTTTCGTGGCACGAGGGTGTCCCTGAAGTTTCTGTCGGCGAAAAGCGCGAACGTAAAGAGCCCAACGACCCCGAAGAGCCAGAGAAGAAGAACGGCGAGCAACACGGCAACCTCCGATCGATGTTGCGTCGCAGTTTATAACGCGTAAAGCCGTCAATTGTCGTGAAAATCGACAATACTCCGTTCAACGATCGCGAACTTTCATTCGGAACGCGCCGATTCGCCGTGGGGCTCGTTCCCTCGGTCATCCGTCGGGCACGCGTGTTGCTGCAGCACGCCGCGCGCATGACGAACACTCATCACGGAAACCATGTCCACCCCGAAAACCTGCACCGCTACCTGTGTGCTCGACGGCATGCCGATCACGCTGACTTATTTCCCCGACACCGCGCTGCTGCGCATTGCCGACGCCACCGGGCACTGCATGCGCGAAACGCGCTGGCCCGCGCCCTGGCGCCGCTTGCTCGATACGCTGCGCGAATTCAGCAGACGCGAAGCCGAGAGCCAGCTCTCGACACTGCCGACGAAATCCTCGTCGCCCAGGGGCCGGCACGCGTGAGCACGCCCGCCCTGGCGTGACTCGCGCGCTTTTGAATCGAATTGATCCACCGATCGATGCGAGGACGGTCCTCGCCCAACGCTGCAGACGAAGAGGAAACGATGGCAACCGGTACTGTGAAATGGTTCAACGATGGATGCGAAGGGTTTCGGCTTCATCAAACCGGACGACGGCAGTCCTGACATGTTTGCGCACTTCTCCGAAATTCGCGCGGATGGCTCCAAGTCCCTGCAAGAAAATCAGCGTGTCTCGTTCGACGTGAAAAGGGGCCGAATGGCCTGCAGGCCGCCAACATTCAGCCGCGTAGTGCGCGTCGCCGTGAAGGCGCTCTCGCGGGCCTTCACGGCGAAATCGACACGTTATATCATTCACAGCCCTTCAGACCGGCACGGACGACTGCCGCAGCGCCAGCCAGTAGACCAGAAAACGCCCCGCGAAAATTCCCGCCACGCCGGACACGAGCCCGTTCAGCACGACGAAGGTCGAATCCACGGCGATATGCGTCGCCGTCGCGAGTTCGAAGCCGATCCAGAACTTCGACGCGAAGGTCGCGAGAATCAGCGCGAGCGGAATCGCCGATCCCGGCAGCGTGACGGTGCGCCTCACGCGATCCACCGTCATGCCGCTTCGACTCGCGAGCGCCGCGCCCGACGCCCACGCCGAGCGCGCCGCCGACGATCCACATCAGCGCCGTGTCCCGGCCCACCGCCGGCTCCGTCAGCAGATGCAGCACACCCCACAGCCGGCGAATATGGCCGGCACGATGGCCAGCTTGGCGAGCGGCGCGGTGCCGCCCTCGAGCGTCTTCATGCCGCGCGAGACCCGCGCCGCAAGCAACACCCAGACCCAGATCGGCGTGCCCAGCAAGATATGTTGAAACGACATGATCTTTCTCCTGTGACCTGCAATTTCGATTGATCGGAATTTCGGCTGCGCGCGCTTCGGTCGATATCGGCAGCGCCTTGCCGTTAATCTTTCCACTGGACACATTCAGATTTTCGCGCCCGCTTCCGTCAAGATAAATTTCCATTGTAAAGATTGATCGACCGGCAAGTTTCCATTCCTATGCGGAACCGCTGCCCGACAAGGAAGCGCGGCTGCCACGCGCATTTTGCCGGCGAGACGAATTCATTGCGCGACTCCGGCCGCCACATTTTGAGTACACCGGCCCGCGCCATTTACAATGTCGAATCGACTGCGCATGGTCCGCCCGACCCGCGCGGAACCCCGTCTCCCGCAGTCCCACCCTTACGCATCCGACTGGCTGAATGGTCACTGAAACGTCTTCTTCGGAATCGCTCGCCGTCGCAGAACACGTGCGCGAGCTCATGAGCCGTCACGGCATCGGAAAGCGGCAGCAGACCGCCGAGCTGTGCCGGATTCTCGACCTGAGCTTTTCGCAAGGTCACCGCAAACTGCGCGGCAACAGTCCCTGGACGCTCGCGCAAATCCGCCGCGTCGCCGATGCGTTCGACGAACCCGCGCTCAAGCTCTTCGACTCCATCAATACGCGCCCGGACGAAACCGAAGGCACCGCGCACGACGCGGTCTTCAAGCTCGGTTCGCTGGAGATTCCCTGCATGGCCTGGGGTGGGCGCCGCGCTCGAGGCGGGCAGCCGCCCGGATTTCATCGCGCAGAAGCTCAACAACCGCTGGATCGTCACCAAGCACGAGGGCGTGCTGTTGCACAAGGCATGCGACGTCCACAAGATCGAAATCCAGCCGCGCCGCCCCGACACCGATAAGCCGGTGATCGCCGTGGTCGACGACGATCACGCCTCCGCCGACAACCTGCACGACTATCTCGAATGCACCGGCTTCGCGGCGATGGCCTTCTACGGCTTCGACGCCTTTCTCGAAGCGCTGCAGACGCAAGTCTTCGATGCCGTCGTGATCGACTGGCTGTTCGGCGCGCACACGTCGGCGGGCGCGATCCGCGCGGTGCGCGAGTCTGACAATCCGGACGCGCCGATCTTCGTGCTGACGGGCGAGCTGACGACGGGCAAGGCGAGCGAATCGGAGATCAGCCAGATCATCCGCGACTACAACGTGACGTGCTTCGAGAAGCCCGCGCGGCTCGGCATTCTGGTCGCTGATCTTTCCAAGCGGCTGATGCGCAGCTAGCCGGGAAAATCAGGCGGCGCGCCGGCGCGCGGTCACCGCACGGTGCACGGCGCCCTTGAGCACCTCGTAGCGCACCGGTTTCAGCAGATAGTCGAAGAACAGGATCACCGCGCTCGGGTCGACCAGTTCGGGCGCGTAGGCGCTCACCGCGATGATCGGCACGCTCGCGCCCGGCGCGCTGCGCGCGGTACTCGTGCGCGAACGAATAGCCGTCCTTGCCGGGCATGTGCAGATCGGCGAGGATCACGTCGGCGTCGTTGGCGCGCAGCCGGCGAGCGCGCTGTCCACGTCCGGCATGGCGACCGCCGAATAGCCCAGGTGCGTGAGCAGCTCGGTCAGCGAATCGCGGATCGATTCGTGGTCGTCGATCACGAGCACGCGCGACTTGCGCAGCTCGAGCGCGTCGGCTTCCTGCTCGCCGCGCTCCGGAAGATGCTCGACCGGGATGACAGGCAAGCTCACGCGGAACGCCGCGCCCTGTCCCACTTCGCTCGACACCTCTATGCGCCCGCCCAGCAGATCGACGAGCCCGCGCACGACCGCGAGCCCCATGCCCGCGCCGTCGAAGCGCCGCGTGCTCGACGAATCGAGCTGCGTGAACTCCTGGAATATCAGCGGCAACTGCTCGCGCGAAATGCCCGGGCCGGTATCGATCACGGAGGTGTCGAGGCGTTTTTCCGTGCGCTCGAAATGCACGTCGATCGACCCCGCCTCCGTGTACTTGATCGCGTTGGTCACGAGATTCGTGACGATCTGACGCACGCGATGCGCATCCGATTCGATCGGGCCGCGCTCGCCCGCATAATCGCCGCGCAGTTCCAGCCCTTTCGCGCTCGCGGCGGGCAGGTTCGCATCGACGATCGAATCGAGCAGCTCCAGCGGATCGAACACGGTCATGCGCAATTTCAGCTTGCCGGCGCCGAGACGCGCATAGTCGGTCAGATCGCGCATCTGCGCTTCGAGATGGCACGTACCCGTTTCCAGCCGATGGATGATCTTGCGGTCCGCCTCGCCGCGCAGGTTCAGACCGAGCAGCTCGACCGATGAGACGATCGCGTGCAGCGGCGTGCGCAGCTCGTGGCTGCGCACGCCGAGGAAGGTGTCCTTCGCCACGCCGGCCTCGCGCGCCACGCGCGTCGCCTGATGCTCGGCCGCGAGCGCCGCGCGCTGCTGCTCGATCAGGCGCGTGCGCCGGTAGCCGTTGAATAGCAGCAGCAAGGTGGCGGCTGCCGAGAGCAGCCCGAGCAAAATGCCGCCCAGGATCAGATAGCGGCGCTTCGCGTCGAAGTCGCGCACGATCGCCTCGCGCTCCGCGACGTCCATGAGCCGACGCCCGCTCGCCAGCTCCGCGACGACGGGCGCATTCTGGCGCAGCACGCCGATCACGCGCAAGGTGTGCTCGCGCTCGGCCTGGAGCCCTTCGACATCGCTCTGGATGGAGGCGAGCGCGGTCTGCAACTGCCGCAGGATTTCCCGCTGCCGGTTGAAGAGCGCCTCGTGGCCTTCGGAGAGACCCGACGTCTCCGACACCTGCATGAGCCTCGCACGCAGCAGGCGATAGCTCGCGCGCACGGCGTCGGCATCCTCGTCGATGCCGTTGCGATACAGAAGTACCTGATTCTCGAAGCGCTCGTAGGCGATCTGGAACTGGGCGGCGTCCCAGTAGACGTCGTACGGAAGAACGAGCTTGTGCGTCTCGCGCGCGAGCAAGCCCGAGTACAGCATGTAGCCGACCGCGCCGATCGGCGGCGCGACCGCGAGCGCGATCAGCGCCGCGTACCAGAGGCGGCGAAACCAGGGGCGCACGGCATGCGTGCGCGGAGACGGTTCAGAGCGCGTGACGGCCATCCTTCACTGCAGCGCTCCGATGGCCCGGGCCGCGCGCCTGGACGCGACCACGATCAGCTTCATCGTCGCTCGCGTGGCGCCGACGAAGATCTTGCGCGCGGCCTGCTCGTCGAGCGCGTCGAAATCGACTTCCGTGAGAATCACGCACGGCGCCGATTGTCCCTTGAAGCGATAGATCGATTCGAGCAGCACATCCCCTTCGCGATACTCCGGGTGCCGAAGAGATCGTAGGTGCCGGTGAAGGCGCGCAGCCGGTGCGGGCCGAGCTGGTCGACGGCGGTGAGCGCCGAGCCTTCGCGCCCCCGGAACGACAGCACCGCGATGTCCTGCTTGCGAAAACCGAGCGACAGCGCCTGCGTGATCGCGCGCTTGGTCGCCTCGATGATTTCCTCCGGCTGGCCGTCTTCGTAGGTCGAGATGGTCACCTCCGAACCGTCGAACGGACTGCCCGCATCGAGCCGCACGCCGGGACCGACGATCTTGCGGATGAAGTCCAGCAGATCGCGCGGGTTGCGGTAGTTCGTGGTCTCGCGCAGGATGGTCCAGCCGGGCAGCGGCACTGGCTCGCGCAGATAGAGGTTCTGCATCGGATCCTCGAGCCACCACCAAGCGCCCTCGGGATTGAGCAGGCGTTCGAGCGCCTCGACCCACGCGGCCTGAAAATCCTGCCCTTCGTCGACGATCAGCACGTCGGTCTTCCAGTGCGCGGGCACGGGCACCGCGACGAAGCGCTCTTCCAGCGTCGCGAAGACGTCGGGCCGGCTGAAGTCGGGCGGGCTGCCCGCATCGCGCGCCACCGCCGCGCTCAGCTGATGATAGTTCGCGATCTTCGCCTCCTTCGGCGCGATCGCGCGGATATGTTCGGCGAGCGGCCGGTTGAAGCACACGTAGAGCACGCTCTTGCCTTGTGCCAGCGCATCGCGCATCACGCGCACGGCGAGCTGCGTCTTGCCCGCGCCGGCGGTCGCGATCACGCGCAGGCGGAACGGCTCGAATTCGAGGCGCCGCGCCCACGTCGCGAGGCCGCCCGACAGACGCGTGACGAGCGTGTTGGCCACGCCGACGAGCGCATTGGTGTCGGGCGTGAGCGAGAGCTCGTCGGCGAGAAAATGGTGGATGCGCGCCGCCGCTTCGAAGCGCGGCTCGTCGGGCGGCAGGATCTCGAGCACGACGCGCGCGAGCTGCGACTTGCGGCGCGCATCGACGATGCGCGCGGGCGCGACGCCGGCGATCGCGGCGTCCTTCACCGTGTAATCGGGGCAATAGAGCAGTTCCTCGATGCGATACGTGCCCGCGCCGAAGGCCGCGGTATCGCGAAGAACGGCATCCTGGCGCTCTCCAGGCGCCGCGCGACGAGCTTGAGCAGGAGCGGCGGCATTGCCGAGCCTTCGGCGTAGTGCATCCAGTAGCTGTAGCGCACGCGCTCGGGCGAAGTCCCGGGCGGCGGCGAAAACCACCCTTCGCCGTAACGGTCGACGAGATATTCGATGATCGCGCCCGATTCCGCGAGCGTCAGGTCGCCATCGGTGACGACGGGCGACTTGCCGAGCGGATGCATCGCGCGCAGCTCGGGCGGCGCGAGCATCGTGCGCGGGTCGCGCTGATAGCGCTTCAGCTCGTATTCGACGCCTAGTTCCTCGAGCATCCAGAGCACGCGCTGCGAGCGGGAGTTGTTGAGATGGTGGACGGTCAGCATGGAGCGCTCACATGTGTTCGGATGGGGCCGAATCATCGCCTGCCAACGAGGTGCCGACCATAGCACCCGGCAATGCCGGACAACCTCCTCCTCTTTCCGACGGCACATCCGCGCGACGAACATGCACGACGTTCGACGATTCCGCCGGCGGTACGCCGCTTGCATGAAATGAACCTATCGGCACCCGGGCGTCGAAAGGACAGAGCCTGTTCATCGAGGCCGCACTATGCTTGCCAATACTCAACAAGAAAGGGAGAAATCGATGACGCTGATCATCTACCTCATCGGCTGGCTGATCCTGATCGGCGACGTGTCGTGGGCGCTGGTCGCGATGCACGTCTCGCAGCATACGATCATGATCGTCGCGGTCATCATGCTGGGCATCGCCGTCATCACGGGCGCGACGCGGGCGCGCAATCGCGACCGTTCGTAACGGCTCCGTGCGCGGCGCGCGTGCGCCGCGTTCACCGCGGGTATCGGCGCTTCAGGTCACCACCCGCGCGCCGGCGGCATCCTGGATCAGCGTGACGAGTTCGTCGGGCTGCACGGGCTTGGTCATGAAATGCTGGAATCCTTCGCCGATGCTTCGCAGGCGGTATTCGTCGCCATCGTGTCCCGTCAGCGCGATTGCCACGGAGGGCGGCAGATTGCCGCGTATTTCGTGATCCCGCAAACGTTGGATGAGATAGAAACCGTCCATTTCGGGTAGGTCGAGATCGCAGATCACCGCGTCGGGGAAATGCTCGATCGCGGCTTGCGCGCCGTCTTCGGCGTCGGCCACGGCGATCACTTCGGCACCTTCCTCTTCCAGCAGCATTTGCAGCGATGCCCTGCTCTCCGGCTCGTCCTCGACGAGCACGATCCGCATGTGCCCCAGTCTTGCTACTTCGCTCATGATGTTCTTTTCTACAGCCAAAAACGGAATTCTCGCGACGGTCTCCACGGCCCGCCGCATCGAGCGCCGCTGTGCGCTCCGATTGACACGAAAACGCGGCGGGAATTCCGAACGCACCGTTATTTATGCCGCGTGTGCGCCGGTGCGGAACGCCTCGCGGTTTCGGCCGCGCCGTGGGAAATCCTGCCTGGTCGCGACGTGGCTAATCGAGCAAAAACCGGACCGCCGTCGTCCTTCCCCGCGCAGGCTCCGTCTGGCGGGCCTTTGCGCCGCCGTTCGCCGCGCGCGCCCGCGGCCTCGAACCGGGGCCGTGTAATTCCGGCACCCGCCCTGCCCCGATTTCCCGTCAGACATTTGCGTCCCGCGCCGGATCGGGACGCATCGCTCCCGACTGCAACAGCGCGCGGTATTCGCTCGGCGTAATGCCCACGGTCGCCTTGAACTGGCGTGTAAACGCGCTGTGATCGATATAGCCGCACAGCGCGGCGACGTCCGTGACCTTGTCGTGTGTGATGAGCAGCGCGGTGGCCGCATCGAGCCGCGTCTTCAGAAGAACCTGTCGCGGGATCAGATGAAAGACCTTGTGGAAATAGCGCTCGAGTTGCGCGATCGACATGTTCGCCATCTGCGCGAGCTGCCGCATATTGAGCGGGTGCACGTAGTTTTCCTGGATGTGCTGCACCACCGCCGCAAGCCGGCTATAGGCCGGATGCGTGCCCTCGGCGGCCTGCAAGTCGCGCGATATGCCCGCGAGTCCCACGATGTTGCCGTCGCTGTCGTGCAGCGGCTGTTTGCAGGTCATGCACCAGCCGGGCTCACGTCCCGGATAGAGATGCAGTTCGAGCTGATCGATCAGCTGGTGCCCTTGCGCGATGATCGCCTGATCCTGCGCCGTGTAGATGCGCCCGAAGCGGCGCGAAAACACGTCCTCGGCGGTCTTGCCGAGCAGCGCGGCCTTGTCGTCCTTGTGGCCGCAGCGGCGGGCGAGCGTGCGATTGACCATCGCGTAGCGCGCCTCGCGGTCCTTCACGAAGAACACGATGTCGGGCATCGCGTCGAACACCGGTGCGAGCAGCGCAAAATGCGCAAGCATGTCGGCGAGCGTCGATGCGAGAAGTGGCGCGATCGACAGCGCGGGTGCGCCGTTCGCCGCGAGGCCTGTCGTGCTCGTCATGCGTGATGGTAATTGCGCTCGGTTGAATCAGGCGACCGATTATAGGAGCGCACGCGCGCGGACAAAATTGGCGCTGGCCCCACTATGCGGGCGGCGGTCCGGCGGGATCGCCGGCGGCGATCAGCGTATCGATGCGCACCGGCGTGAAGCGGACGCGCCACCGCGCGCGGCCATCCGAAGTAGACGGCCGCCGCCTCCCCGCAGATGCGCCCCTGACACGGCCCCATGCCGCAGCGCGTCTGGAGCTTCGCGTCGCGCCAATCCGCGTGCGCGGCGATTTCGCCGAGCGTGACGTCTTCGCAGCGGCACAGCAGGGTGTCCGGAGACGGCATCGCGCGCGCCGCGTGGCCGAGTTCGAACGCACGCGCCACGCGCCGGGCGAACGCGCGTCAGCGCTCACGCTCGCGCACGACACGCACATCGGTGGACATGCCGAGCGCCGCGTGCGCCGCGAGCGCGCCCTCCACGCTCGCCAGCTCCATCCCGCCGATGCCGGTGCATTCGCCCGCCGCGTAGATGTCGTCGAGCGAGGTGCGCTGCGCGTCGTCGACGCGGATCGCGCCGTCGGCTGCGGCGATCGCGCAGCCGAGCGCGAGCGCCAGCGTCGCGTTCGGCACGAGCCCGTAGCCGCACGCGACGCGGTCCGCCGCCAGGGTTTCATCGCGCCCGCGCGTGCGGATCGTGACGGCCTCGACGCGGCTTCCGCCATGCGCCTTCACGACGACGCTTTCCGCGCGATACCGCAAGACGCCGAGCGCGCCTGCCAGCGCCATCGCCTGTGCCAGCTTGCCCGGTGTCTGCACGAGCGACGCGACGAATCGCGCCACGCGCGCAGGCGGCGCCTGCTCGATCACGGCGCGGACATCGGCGCCGTATCGGCGACGGCGAGCAAGAGCGGCCCGCTGCCCGCCACCACGATGCGCTCGCCGCGCATCGGCATGCCGCCCTTGACGAGCGCCTGCAAGCCGCCCGCGCCGGTCACGCCGGGCAGGGTCCAGCCTTCGAACGGCAGGAGACGCTCGCGCGCGCCCGTCACGAGGATGAGCTTCGAATAGCCGAGCGCGACCGGCGCCTCATCGCGCTCCAGCAAGAGCCACTTGTCGCCGGGGGCGGCCGCGACCTTCGCCGCACGCATGACGACGAGATTCGGGCGACGCCGCGCATCGTCCAGCCATTCGCGCCCCGGCACTCGCCGCGATTCGCGCGGCGCTCAATCCCGCGGTGCCCGCGCCGACGATCGCGATATCGACATGCTCGACTTTCATCGCATGGTCTCGACCGAGAGGCCGTCGCGGCAAAGCGTCTGACAGCCGAGCACGTGCGCGCGGCCATCGACTTTCACGCGGCATTCGTGGCACACGCCCATGCCGCACAGCGCCGCGCGCGGCTCGCCGTCGACCGAGCGGCGCGTCGCGCCGACGCCGCGCATCGCGAGCGCCGCCGCAACGGATCAGCGAGTTCCCTGGCGAATCGTTGCGGCGAGAAGGCGTTCGTGGCCGGCATGTCGAACGGAATGGAATCGCCGAGAAGCTGCGCGGCGACCAGCTTCGCCGTGCCGAGCGATGTCGTCACGCCGAGCCCTAGCCCTTCGTGACCCGCCGCGAGCCACAGCCGATCGCCCGGAGACGCGCCGGGCCGATCAGCGGCAGGCCGTCGGGCGTGGCCGCGCGAAAGCCGGTCCACGCGCGGATCGCGTTGAGCGCGCCGATGCCGGGCAGATAGCGCCTCGCGCGCGCATCGCGGAAAGCACGTCGATTTCGACGGCGGGATCGGCGGTGCCGAACTGGCGCGACGAGCCGATCAGTACCTGTCCGATCGGACGCGGCTGCGCGTTGAACGCGACCGACGTGCTGCGCGCGTGATGCGCGCTCTTGATGTAGCGATGTAGCCGAGCTCCAGCACCTGATGCCGGATCGTGCCGGGATAGCGATCGGCGATGAGCAAGTGGCCCTTTTTCGCTTCGAGTGGCACGCCGGCGATCAGATCCGGCGCCGCGAGCCCGTTGGCGACGACGACATGCGCGGCCGAGCGATGCTCGCCGCTTGCCAGCGTGACGCCCGCGTGTGCGTCGTTCGCATCGACGGCGCGAATCGCGCACCCGGCCGACACGCGGATGCGTGCCGCGCCCGGCGAGCAAGTCAGCAGCCATTGCACGGCGGCCGGAACGTACACGATGGCGTCGTCCTCCATCAGAAGGCCGCCGTGCATCGCGTGACTGAGCGCCGGTTCCGACTCGCGCAGCGCGGCCGCATCGAGCAGGCGCGCGCTCACGTCCGCCGCCACGAACGCGTCGCGCATGGCGCGGGCGGCACCGAGCTCCTCTTCGTCCTCGGCTACCCAGAGCGTCGTGCCGCAGCGATGAAAGGCATCGTGCTCGTTGCCCGTGCCGCACGGCGAGCGGTCGTATGCGCTGCCCGGACACAGCACGAAGTTGCGGCTGTCGACGCCCGCCGCCGGCGAATCCGCGAACAGCTCGATATGATCGATGTACGCGCCGTCGGCGCCCATGATGCCCTGCGCGTGCAGCGCGTCGCGGATCGCTTCGGTGAAGGCGGTCAGCTCGCCGATGCGCGCGGGAACGAGCTCGCGCCCGTGATCCGCGACGAGGAAGAACCAGTTGCCGCCCCAGGCGACGTCGCCCGTGAGCGGACCGTGACCGGGCACGTCGACCGTCACCGCGCGCAGATGCCGGTATGCGGGCACGTTGCGCACGCTGACGTTGCCGTTCGCGTTGAGCGTCGCATCGACGGGACCGACCGGCGTGTCGATGCGATGCCGCCCCGGCGCGGTCCGGCGTGCGTATGAGAGCTACGCGACGAGCCCGATCATGCCGTGCCCGCACATGCCGAGATAGCCGACGTTGTTGAAGAAAATGACGCCCGCGGCCGCGGCCGGATCGTCGGGTTCGCACAGGAGCGCGCCGACCATCACGTCCGAGCCGCGCGGTTCGGTGACGATGGCGCGGCGCCAGTCGTCGAAGCGCGTGCGGAACGTGTCGAGACGTTGCGCGAGGGTGCCGCCGCCCAGATCCGGGCCGCCCGCGATCACGAGGCGCGTCGGTTCGCCGCCCGTGTGCGAGTCGATGATGTCGATGGTTTTTATGCCGCCTATCCTAGAAATGCCGGCGGCGGGCGTCTTGAAGCGCCTGGACGGTTTTGGTGACGATATCGGCACAACCGAGCATTGCCCGGGAACGCTTTCGCAGCGGCGCTTCCGGGCCGAAACGGCTATGCCGAAATCGGCGCGCGGCGCGCGCGAAACACGCAAGACTGCCGATTTTTCGGTGCTTACACTGCCTACCGTCCCAACATTTTCGGAGAGCCGTCGTGACGCATATCTGGGAAGGCGTGATGCCCGCCGTGACCACCAAGTTCAACGCCGATTTCAGCATAGACCGCGCGTGGACCGCGAAGAACATCGAGGCGCAGATCGACGTGGGCGTGGACGGCATCATCGTGTGCGGTTCGCTCGGCGAGGCATCGACGCTCTCGCTCGACGAAAAGCTCGATGTCGCCGTGGACGCCGCGCGCGGCCGCGTGCCGGTGCTGCTGACGATCGCGGAAAACAGTACGCTCGACGGCTGCCGCCAGGCCGAACGCGCCGCCAGTCACGGCACGGCGGGTTACATGGTGCTGCCGGGACTGCGCTATCTGTCGGACCGGCGCGAGACGCTCAATCACTTCCGCATGGTCGCCGACGCGAGTCCGCTGCCGCTGATGGTCTACAACAACAATCCGCTCGCCTACGGCGTCGATGTCACGCCGAAGATGTTCGCCGAGCTGGCCGAGGACGCCAAGTTCGCGGCGATCAAGGAATCGAGCGGCGACGTTGCGGGGCATCACCGACCTCATCAACGAAACGGGCGATCACTACGCGCTCTTCTGCGGCGCCGACAATCTGGCGATGGAGGCGATGCTGATGGGCGCGCAAGGCTGGGTTGCCGGCCTCGTATGCGCGTTCCCGCGCGAGACGGTGGCGATCTACAAGCTGATTCGCGCCGGACGAGTGGAGGAAGCGCGTGCGATTTACCGCTGGTTCGCGCCGCTGCTCGCGCTCGACGTGTCGCACAAGCTCGTGCAGAACATCAAGCTCGCGGAGGCGATCGTCGGGCTCGGCACGGAACCCGTGCGGCCGCCGCGCCTGCCGCTCGCGGGTGAGGAGCGCCGGCAAGTCAAAGCCCTGATCCGGCGCGGCATCGGACGCGCCCCGCGCTGCCGGCGGTGTGACGCGTGGCCTTCGAACCGCTACGCCAATGAAAAATGCCTTCCTCGGAACGGCATTTTTCATTGACGAGCCTTCAGGCGGCGATTTGCGCGGCCGCGAGTTCGGCGTGGTCTTCGTTGCTCTCCTTGCCCTCATCGTAGAGATGCAGCAAGCGATATCCACTCTTGTACACCGGCTGCAGGCGGAAGTTGTTGACCGGCTCGATCTCGAGCGCGAGACGCAGACGCGAGACGTGGCTGTCGATGGTGCGGGTGGTTTCGCGGAACTCGCGGCCCCAGACCATCGCGAAAATATGATCGCGCGACAGCACCCGGTCGATGTTCGAGAAGAAAAGCTGCGCGAGACGGAACTGGGTGCCGCTCAGCTGGACAGGCTTGCCGCGCACCATGACGGTCTGCTGGCGGGCATCGAAACGATACGGACCGACTTCCAGGCAGGTGTTGGACGTCGCGGGATACGCGCGGCACAGCAGCGCTTCAACGCGCGCGCCGAACTCGCCCGGGCGAATCGGATAAACGACGTAGTCGTCCGCGCCGGCGGTCAGCGCGCAGACGACATTGTGCTCGGAGCCGTCGGGCGTCGCGAACATCACCGGGACGCGCTCGCCGAAGCTCGAGCGCACGAATTTGAGCAGATCGAGCCCGCACAGGCCGGTGGAATTCCAGTCGCGAATCAGCAATCAACGGTGGAGCGCGACAGCGCCTTGGAGAGCACGAGGCCGTCGCCGAAGGTCACGCACGTGTGGTCGAGTCGTTTGACGACATCGCTGATGAGATTTCGATAGCTCGGGTCGGTTTGCAAAACGGCGACGCGCATAGTGTCTAACCTGATGAGTCCAAGGGACATTGAGCGGATGCCGCTTTTCGGGCGCCCGCGGGGCGTCTCGTTGCGGGATGAGACGGGGATTCAAGCTGCGCATTCTGGAGAGCAACGAGAACCTTTCCCATTGGACTCGTCCGAATTGTCAACGCATGTGACTGCGCATGAGGTCCATGGGGCCGCCCGCATGCCGGCCATGGCGGCGTCTCATGCGCGCAACCATCTCGAAAATAGAACGGCTTTTCTGCTTTTGGCCGGCTTTCATCCTGTAACATGCCGCGTCTGGCTCACCCGTTCCCGCTTCCGCGGTTTTACCGAGACGTCGCGTAGCAAGCTGCGCCGCGACCGTCCGTCGCAGCCCGCAGCGCGGATGGCGGGCGGCCGCTCCCGAATCCGCGCCCGCCCGGTCCCTGGTTCTTCGCTGCGCCTCGCCTCGGCCTTCGCTTCGCGTCCACCCGGCGCGTCCGAGATTCCCGCAGGGTCAAGCCTCGTCCTACCCGCGCGTCATGCGTGGTCTTTCCACTCACGGGTTCTCTTTTCGATGCAGGCAACACCTCTGTCCGACGCCCCGCGCGGCCGGCCGCGCCCTCACGCGCGGCGACTACAAGACGCTCACCCTCGCCGCGCTCGGCGGCGCGCTCGAGTTCTACGACTTCATCATCTTCGTGTTCTTTGCGCCGGTTATCGGCCAGTTGTTCTTTCCGCCGTCGATTCCTGACTGGCTACGGCAACTGCAGACCTTCGGCATCTTTGCGGCAGGCTATCTGGCGCGTCCGCTCGGCGGCATCGTCATGGAGCACTTCGGCGACCTGCTCGGCCGAAAGCGCATGTTCACGCTCTCCGTGCTGCTGATGTCGGTGCCGACGCTGCTGATGGGCCTTCTGCCCACCTACGCGTCGCTCGGCCTGATGGCGCCGGTGCTGCTGCTTCTTTTCCGCGTGATGCAGGGCGCGGCCGTGGGCAGCGAAGTGCCGGGCGCGTGGGTGTTCGTCTCGGAGCACGTGCCGAATCGCCACGTCGGCTACGCGTGCGGCACGCTGACCGCGGGCCTTACCGCGGGCATTCTGCTCGGCTCGCTGATCGCCACCGCGATCAACAAGGCGTTCGCTCCGGCCGAAGTTGCGGATTTCGCGTGGCGCCTGCCGTTTTTGCTCGGCGGCCTGTTCGGGCTGTGCTCGGTCTATCTGCGACGCTGGCTGCACGAGACGCCGGTGTTCGCCGAGCTGCAGAAGCGCAAGTCGCTCGCGGCGGAAATTCTGCTCAAGGCCGTGCTGCGCGACCACGGCCGCGCCGTGATCGTGTCGATGCTGCTCACGTGTGGATGAACAGCATCCAGTACGACACGGCGAGCGCGATGCCGCCGATGAAGATCGTCTTGCCCGCGCCGATCCTGCCCGCGATCGCGCCCGCCAGCACGCAGCCGACGGTGAGGAACAGCGTCGCCACGCAATTCGCGACTTCGCGACGAGCACCGTCGCCGGCGCGATGTGGAATTGCTTCTGCAGCAGCGTGGGCGTCATGAGGATCACGACGACGATGGCCGCCGAGTTCAGGAGCGTCGCGCTCGATGCCTCGGCGCTCCTGCCCTGGTACGCATTGGCGGGCTTCACGGTCGGCGTGATCGGCGCGATTCCGTTCGTGATGGTGAAGGCGTTTCCGCCGGCCGTGCGCTTCTCGGGCATCTCGTTCTCGTACAACGTCGCGTATGCGGTGTTCGGCGGACTCACACCGATCGCCGTCTCGCTGATGATGAAATCGAGCCCGATGGCGCCCGCGATCTACGTCGCCGCGCTGTGCGCGGTCGGTGCGCTGACGACGCTCTTCATCGAGGAAGCGCTTTAAGTCTCTTCGGCGATTCGTTCCGCTGGCGCACCCTTCCTGCGGCGCGCCATTTTTTTCGCCCCTGCTTTCACGTTTCCGCCCGCGCCGAAACATCGAACGCGCCACGCGCCTACGATGACCGGCATGAACTCGAACCTTTCCTCATCCGGAACGCGTCTGTCCGCGGGACAGGCGCTCGTCGTGACGGCGACCAGCGTCGGCTTCGTCGTCTCGCAGCTCGATGTCTCGATCGTCAACGTCGCGCTCGCGCGCATCAGCCATGACCTGCGCGCAAGCGTCGCGAGCCTGCAATGGACGGTCGACAGCTATGCGCTCGCCTTCTCCGCGCTCATGCTCTCCGCGGGCTCGCTCGGCGACCGCTTCGGCGCGCGCCGCATGTTCCTAGGCGGACTCGCGCTGTTCGCGCTGGCGTCGCTGGCCTGCGCGTTTTCCCGCGATGCGACCGAGCTGATTGCCGCACACGCGCTTCAGGGCGTCGGCGACGCGGCGATGCTGCCCAACTCGCTCGCACTCCTGAACGCGGCGTGCGGCCACGACCAGCGCCTGCAGGCGCGCGCGGTCGGACTGTGGACGGCGGCGGGCGCGGTGTCGATCGCGGCGGGGCCGATCGTCGGCGGCTTGCTGATCGCCGCGTTCGGCTGGCGCAGCATTTTCTGGGTCAATCTGCCGATCTGCGCGTCGGGCATCGCGGCGACCTGCCGGTGGGTGCAGGACGTCCGGCCGAAGGGCGGCGGAGACGCCATGCACGGTGGAGGCGCGGAACCTATCGTCGATGCGGTGCGCTGGTCGGCCTGCATTTCCTTCGCGTTGCTGCTGTGCGCGGCACGTGAGCAATCCGTCGAGCGCGCGTGGCCGACGAAAAACGCCGCCCATGCGGCCCGGTTCCGGACGAAGCGGAATGACCGAGCGCCCCACGCGCCGCAGCGGGAACGCCCGTTGCGGCGGACGGGCCAAGCGCTCGGAACGAACGAGCCGGCGCGCGCCATCGATCCATCAAGGAGAACGCCATGTCGACGATGCCCCGCTCCCCCGAAGAACCGCGCGAACCGGACCCGGACAAGCTGCTCGATCCGGACGCGCCGCCGAATCCGGACAACCCGGATCTGCCCGACGGACCCGATTCCGCCACGCCGATCGTGCCCGCCGATCCGCACAACGGCAAGCCGCGCCTGTAAGCCCGGGCGTCCGGAAGCGCATAAAGCAATGCCCACGCGGCGACGTGAGCCGCGCGGGCATTCTTGCGCCGCGTCCTGCCGAGGGGACTACAGGCTTGTTGTCTGCACAGTGCCGGTATCGAGCGCGCGCTCGATCAGCGCTTCCTGCTGCGCCTTGTGCACGGCATCGGCGACAAGCGTATCGGGCGCTTCCACTTCCGTCCTGATCGTCCCGATGATGCCGCCGGCCTCGACGATCACCAGCGATTCGGCCGAATCCGCGCGGCTGATGATGACGCGCGGCGGCCCGCCGCCTTCCGCGATGCTCGCGCAGAACTGCATCTTTTGCGCGCCGATCACCTGCTCGAATGTTTGAATCATCGTTGCCTTCCGCGTTGGTTGGACAAAAGCTGACCAGTTGCGCTCGATGCGCAGCCTGCTTTCTCATTGATTCGTGCGCTTGCACCAGGTTCAATTCTGTAAGCGCGCGGGCGGCGACGCAAGCTCAACGTCTCGCGTCGGCGAGGCGACGCAGGATGCCGGCGGTCGCGTCGGCGGCAGGAAACAGGGCTTCGATCGCGAGCTCCGACAGCGTGATGCCGACCGGCGTGCCGAATACCGTCGTCGTGCTGACGAACGACAGGACGCCGTGCGGCGTGCGCATGCGCAAGGGCACGACGACCGCATCCGTCTCGCCGCGCGATGCCTGTCCGGCATGAGCGGGCGCGGGATACGACTCGAGTTCCGCGAGCAGCGCGACGAGCGTGGCGTCGCCCGAGACTTCGATCTGCCGGCGCAGGCGCGCGAGCAGATGCGCGCGCCACTCGTGCCAGTTGTCGATGGCGCCGGCGAGACCGCGCGGATGCATCGACAGGCGCAGCACGTTCACCGGCGGCGCGAGCAGTTCCGGAGCCGCGGAGGCGACGAGCGGCGCGTTGGCCGCGACCATCGTCCAGTGACGATCGATGGCGAGCGCGGGATAAGGCTCATGGCCCTTCAGCACGAGATCGACCGCGCGCCGCGCGGCGGCGAGTTGCGGATCGGCGAGCGCCCGTTCGCGATAGAGCGGCGCATAGCCCGCGGCGATCAGCAGCGTGTTGCGCTCGCGCAGCGGCACGTCGAGTTGCTCGGCGAGGCGCATCAGCATTTCGCGGCTCGGCAGGGAGCGCCCCGATTCGACGAAGCTCAGATGACGCGTCGAGACATCCGCCTCGCCCGCGAGATCGAGCTGATTCATGCGGCGTCGCTGACGCCATTCGCGTAGGAGCGTACCGACGGTCGCGCCCGGCGCGGGCCTGGACGAATGGGCGATCGGATGCATGAGGGTCGGGTTCATGCAGGCAATCTTAGACCAGGCGCGCACGGGCGTTCCATTACCTACGACGTAATTGTCCATGCGCCGCCATCGCCGCCGACGAACGAACGTAAGAATTGCTGCGCAAACCTTTGCGCGGAAAAACCTGCGTCTTCACCCTAAATCTATGGGCGTTCCGAGCCGTTAAGAGCCAACAACAAGCGAACAATGCGTCGCGAACCGTGCGCGTCTTGCTCCCATGCGCGCGCGGCCCGCGACGCTGAATATCTGCGAGAGAAAACATGTTTGTCATCATCGGATGGGTGGTGGTCATCGACTCGGTGATCGGAAGCTTCGTCGGCGTCGGCGGCCACCTGGCGGCGCTGGTGCAGCCGTTCGAGCTGCTGTGCATTTTCGGGGCGGCGATCGGCGCGTTCGTCGTGTCGAATCCGACCTCGACGCTGAAGAAAACGTTGCAAGCCCTGCCGAAGGTCTTCAAGAACGGCGGCTACACGAAGGAGAAGTATCTCGCGCTGATCGCACTGCTCTACGAACTGCTGCAGAAGGCGCGCAAGGAAGGGATGATGGCGCTCGAAGCCGACGTCGATGCGCCCGAGGCCAGTCCGCTCTTCCAGAAATACGAGCACGTGATGGCCGATCATCATTTGCTCGATTTCATCGTCGACTATCTGCGCATGATGCCGGCGGGCAACGTCAACGCGCTTGAGATGCAGGACCTGATGGACGAAGAGCTCGAGACGCATTACGCGGAAAGCTCGGTCGCGGCCAACGCGATCCAGAAGATGGCGGACGGTCTGCCTGCGTTCGGTATCGTCGCGGCGGTGATGGGCGTCGTGCACACGATGGGCTCGGTCGGCGCCGCGCCCGCCGTGCTCGGCGAGATGATCGCGGGCGCGCTCGTCGGCACGTTCCTCGGCATTCTGCTGGCGTACGGCTTCATCGGCCCGCTCGCGGATCTGCTTCATGCGAAGGGTGCCGCGGAAGCCAAGTCGTTCCAGTGCGTGAAGTCCGTGCTGCTCGCATCGATGAACGGCTATGCGCCGACGGTGGCCGTCGAGTTCGGCCACAAGGTGCTCTTCACCGCGGACCGTCCGAGCTTCAAGGAGCTGGACGACGCGGTGCGCGCGACCAAGATGCCGAAGTCGGCTTAGTGACCGTATCGCGCATGCAAGGGAGTTCCGCTCATGGCTGAAAAACCGTCACGCGATCCGCTGCAGTCCGTGCTCGCGCCCACCGTGGTCGTGAAGCGCAAGAGAAGGCGCATGGGCATGGCCATCATGGCGGCGCGTGGAAGATCGCGTACGTCGACTTCGTCACGGCGATGATGGCGTTCTTTCTGCTGATGTGGCTGCTCGGGTCGACTTCGAAGTACGACAAGGAAGGGATCGAGCAGTATTTCAATACCCCGCTCTCTCCGCGCTGTTCGGCAACGATGGCGGCGCGTCGGCGCATACGAGCGTCATCACGGGCGGCAGCAAGGACTTGTCGAGCTCGCGGCCCGGCGAAGGGAACAAGAGTCAGCCGCAGCCGGTGCCGCAATCGATCGCGCGCGCGGCGGTTGCGGTGGATGACATGCAGCAGCTCAAGCAGAAGCTCATAGCACTCATCGAGCAGACGCCTGCGTTGCGTGCGTTCAAGGATCAGATTCGGATCGTGATCACGAGCGAAGGATTGCGGATCGAGATCGTCGATTCGCTCAAGCGGCCGATGTTCGCTTCGGGGAGTTCGAAGCTCGAGGGCTATGTGACGACGATTCTGACCAGTATCGGGGCGTCGCTGAATGATGTGGATAACCGCGTGTCGATTGCGGGGCATACGGATGCGGTGCCCTATTCCGGGAATCAGGCGGATTGAAGTTGACCCGCGAAAACGGACACTTCTTCTTTTTGAAGAGGAGGTGCCGAAATGGGCAAGACTCGTACACCGTACCCGGCGGAGTTTCGGGCGCATATGGTGGAACTGGTCAAGGCCGGGCGTACACCACGGGAGCTCGCGCGCGAGTTCGAACCGACGGCGCAGACCATCGTCAACTGGTGCGCGCAGGCTGAGCGTGATGCTGGCGTACGGCATGACGGGGTGACCACGGCTGAACGGCAGGAACTGACGCGTCTGCGCCGTGAGAATCGCCAATTAAAAATGGAGCGCGACATTCTCTCGCAGGCTGCGGCCTGGTTCGCGAGAGAGACGGGAGCCGTGCCACCGAAGGGTACGGATTCGTGAAAGCGAACCGGGCCCGCTGGCCCATTGCTAAGATGGCACGGCTGCTCGGGGTCTCGACGAGCGGCTTTTACGCATGGCTGGTACGCGAGCCATCGCAGCAAGCATGCAGCGATGCGCTGCTGCTCGCACGCATCCGTACGCTGCATGCGAGCTCGCGCGGGACGTATTCACGCGCAGCTCGCACGCGAAGGCATGCACGTGGGACGCAAGCGGGTGGCGCGACTCATGCGTATGGCAGGGTTGTGTGGGGCCAGCCGACGGCGCTGGCCACGTACCACGCGGCAACGTGCGGGGGCGCGGCGAGCACCCGACCTGGTACGTCGGCACTTCAGCGCTGAGGCGATGAACGTGCTTGTGGGTTGCAGATGCCACCCACATCCCGACTGATGAGGGGTTTCTGTATTTGGCCGTAGTGCTTGACGTGTTCAGCCGGCGCATCGTGGGCTGGGCGATGTCCAACCATCTGTACACGGAACTCATGCTAGCGCCCTTAAATACCGCTCGCCGCGCGAGTTTCGTCGGCAAGCAAATCCTCCAACCTAAGCGGGACCGGCTGTCCGGTTACGCGGGGGCAAGTCCACCGATGTTCTTCCTCACCGGCGTCGCGCGCTATCTTTTCGTGCCGCTCGCCGAAGCCGTCGTGTTCGCGATGCTCGCGTCGTACATCTTCTCGCGCACGCTTGTGCCGACGCTCGCGATGCTGCTGATGGGCCACGCGCACGCGCCCGACGCGAAGACGAAGCCCAATCTCTTCATGCGCCTGCATCGCCGTTTCGATCGCGGCTTCGAGCGCATGCGCGGCGCATACATCGTGATTCTCTCGAGCCTACTCGTGCGCCGGCGCCTGTTCGCATCGCTCTTTCTGGGCTTCTGCCTGCTCTCGGCGGGCCTCGTGTTCGTGCTCGGCGAGGACTTCTTCCCGAGCGTCGATGCAGGCGACATCCGCATGCACATGCGCGCGCCGACCGGCACGCGCATCGAGGAAACCGCGCGTCTCGCCGACAAAGTCGAAAAGGTCGTGCGCCGGATCGTGTCGCAGAACGAGCTCGAGACGATTCTCGACAACCTCGGCCTGCCGTACAGCGGCATCAACCTCTCGTATAGCAATGCAGGAACGATCGGCACGCTCGACGGCGAGATTCAGGTCGCGCTCAAGCCCGATCACGCACCGACGCAAAACTACATCGACGAATTGCGGGCGCTCCTGCCACGCCGCTTTCCCGGCGTCGAATTCTTCTTTCAGCCCGCGGACATCGTCACGCAGATCCTGAACTTCGGCTTGCCCGCGGCCATCGACGTGCAGATTTAAGGGCAGAACGCGCAGGCGAACTTCGAGGTCGCGAGCAGGCTAATGAAGCAGATCCGCATTCGTGCTCGTGTATCTGTTGATCGTCGTGAACTTCCAGTCGTGGATCGATCCGCTCATCATCGTGAGCGCGCTGCCCGCCGCGCTCGCGGGCATCATCTGGATGCTCTTTCTCACCGGCACGCACCTCTCCGTGTCCGCGCTCACCGGCGCGATCATGACGATGGGCGTCGCCACCGCGAACAGCATCCTGATGGTCTCGTTCGCGCGGCAGCGCCTGAACGCCGGCATGCCGCCGCTCACTGCCGCCCTCGAAGCGGGCGCGAGCCGGATCCGCCCGGTGCTGATGACCGTGTTCGCGATGATCATCGGCATGATTTCGATGGCGCTCGGCCTCGGCGAAGGCGCGGAGCAGAACGCGCCGCTCGGCCGCGCGGTCATCGGCGGCCTGCTGTTCGCCACCGTCTCCACGCTCTTTTTCGTACCGCTCGTCTTCGCGGGCATTCATGCGCGGCTCGCGCGCCGTGCCGCGCGCAAGGGCCAGTCGCGACACGAAGACGCAAGCGGCCAACACTGACATCAAAGCAAGATCACGGACATGACCGAAAAAAACCACGCATCGCTTGCGATTCCCGCACGCGCCCCCAACGAAGGGCCTGCGCTGCCGCCGCGCAATGTCGAATGGAAGCGCGCGAAGATCGCGCTCGTCATCGTGCTCGCGCTGCTCGCGATCGGCGCCGCGCGCACCGTCGTCACCGACATGCTGCACAACCGCTCCGTCGCGGTGCGCACGCAGCAGAACGCGCAGCAGTACGTGAACGTCGTCATGCCGGCACAGACCGACGGCGGCGCCGAAACGACGCTGCCGGGCACGCTGCGCGGCTTCGTCGAATCGCCCATCTATGCGCGCGCGACGGGCTACCTGCTGCGCTGGTATGTGGATATCGGCGCGCGCGTGAAGCAAGGCCAGCTGCTCGCCGATCTCGACACGCCCGAGATCGATCAGGAGCTGGCGCAGGCCGTCGCGCAACGCGATCAGACTGCCTCAAGCCTCGGTCTCGCGAAGAGCTCGCTGGATCGCTGGAAGCAATTGCGCCAGCGCGACGCGGTCTCGCAGCAGGAGCTCGACGAGCGTCAAAGCACCTACAACCAGGACGTCGCGAACCTCGCCGCCGCCGACGCCAATGTGAAGCGTCTGCGCCAGCTCGAATCGTTCAAGCGCATCGTCGCGCCGTTCGCGGGCGTCGCCACCCAGCGCAACGTGGACGTCGGCGATCTCATCGATGCGGGCAGCGGCACGAGCCGCGCATTGTTCGCGCTGGCGCAGTCGGATCCGTTGCGCGTGTTCGTGCAGTTGCCGCAGGCGTATGCGCAGAACGTGTCGATCGGTCAGGACGTGACCGTCACGCAGGCCGAGCTGCCGGGCGAACAGTTTCACGGCAAGATCACGCATGTCTCCGGCGCGATCGACGTGCCCACGCGCTCGCTGCAGATCGAAGTGACGCTGCCCAATCCCGACGGCCGCCTGCGGCCCGGAGCGTACGTGCAGGTCGCCCTGCCCGCCGCCGCGCACGCGCGCCTGCTCGTGCACTGCTCTTTCGCTCGGAAGGCCCGCGCCTCGCGGTCGTGGATGCGAACGGACACGTACATCACAAGATCGTGATCGCGCAGAATCTAGGGCAATCGCTGGAAATCGAGAGCGGCATCGAGCCGACCGACAAGGTCATCACCAACCCGAGTGATTCGATCGCGGACGGCGATCATGTCGTGATCGCACCGCAGGGGCAACAAGGTCAGCAACGTCCCGCGCCGGACAACAAGGCCGCATCATGAAAGCCGTTCTTTGCATCACACTCGTTTCGATGCTTGCTGCATGCACGGTCGGGCCGGATTATCGCCGGCCAGTGGCCGAAACGCCGCCGACCTGAAAAACCGACTCGTACTGGCGCGTCGGCGAGCCTTCGCATGCCCCGCTCGTGCCCGACTGGTGGCAAGGCTTCGACGATCTCGCGCTGAACGCGCTCGAAACGCAGGCGCTCGCGCATCTCGAAGAACCGGCCGGTCAACAACTACAAACACGCCGAACTCGACGACGGTACAGAACGACCTGAAGCTCGCGCCGACCGTCAACTACGACGTCGATCTCTTCGGACGCATCCGCCACGAAGTGGAAGGCGCGCAGGCGTCGGCGGAACAGTCGCGCGACGATCTTGCCAATGCGCGCCTCGTGCTCACGACCGACCTCGCCAGCGACTATTTCTCGATGCGCGAGCTCGATGCGGAAATCGCCGTGCTGAACCGCTCCGTCGATCTGCAGAAGAAGGCGCTCGATTACGTGAAGGCGCAGCACGATCTCGGCGCCGTGTCGGGCCTCGACGTGCTGCAGCAACAGGCGCAGCTCGACTCGACGCGCGTGCAGGCGCAATTGCTCGTGAATCAGCGTGCGCAGTTCGAGCACGCGATCGCGGCGCTCGTCGGCACGCCCGCTCCGCAATTCTCGATCGCGCCGGAACTGGCCGAGCATCCCATCCCGCCGATTCCGCTCGGTCTGCCGAGCGACGTGCTGCAACGCCGGCCCGACGTCTCGTCCGCCGAGCGCGCGATGGCCACGGCGAACGCGCAGATCGGCGTGGCCAAAGCCGCCTTCTTTCCGAGCCTGACGCTCAACGGCACGGTCGGCTGGGAAAGCACCGCGTTTTCCAGCCTGATTTCCGCGCCGAGTCTCTTGTGGACCATCGGCACGATGGCGAGCCAGGTTGTCTTCGACGGCGGACGGCGCTCGGCCGCGGTCGACTTCGCGAACCAGGGCTACGTCGGGGCCGTCGCGAACTATCGGCAGACCGTGCTCGGCGCGTTTCGGCAAGTGCAGGACGGCATCGTCGGATTGTCGGTGCTCGACGGCGCGGCCAGGCAGTCGCACGCGGTGGTCGAGGATGCGCAACGGCTGCTCTCGCTCGCGAACGATCGCTATTCGGGCGGCATCGGCGCCCGAGAGGCCCGTTGCCGACGAACCACCGAAGCCCTGGCCAGCCGTCGCCGAAGCGTGGCCGTTGGCGATGCCTGCGTTCGTTGCCGTGAAGGAGCCGGAGCCGTACACGGCCGCCGCGGTGTTGCCGCCCGAGGTCGAGATCGAGCTGGAGTTCGTGCCCGTGGCGAAAGCAGCGGCGGAAACGAGCGAGAGGACTGCTGCGGCGATCAGTTTGCGTTGCATGGTGAGGTCTCCAAGTGTAGGCGCACGGTTGAATCCCGCTACATCGACGCCGATATGTAGCAGGCACAGCAATAAGATCCATTAGTTAGCATTCCTGTTTCAATGGCCCGTCCTGATGTCGCCCCGGATGACCCGAACGAATATCAGCGAGCAAGTGAAGCAGGATGGGCCAGGGCGCGAGCCAACTCGTTCAGAAACGATGTGGAGTGAAAACGTCGCGGCCTTCGACGAGGCGCGGACGCCGTTCGTGAAGATCCGGATCGATGCTCGAGTGAGACGGACTCTCGTTTCCCGTCGAGCGGATCACGGCGCGCAGGCCTTCCGCTCTTTCGATTTGTTTTGCGTTCTTCTTCATCGCAATCCCCGTATCATCTTTTCGATGATGTTCTCAGGCGTTTTCGTATTTACTGACTGCCTGTGTTTTGAGGTGACTGTACGGAAGATGAATCGGGCCGAGTGTGGGAAAGCCAACACTGGATCTCACGTCGTGCCAAATCTCGAAGCCATTCCGCGGGCGGTGCGCACCCGCGTTCGTGCGATAGACCACGCAGATTCACACCGTGCTCAGGCGCGCCATCTCCGTCTCGACGATGAGCTTCCTGAGCTCCGGCACGCACGAACCGCAATTGCCGCCCGCCTTCAGGCACGACGTGATCTCCGCCGCCGTCTTCAGGCCCCTGTCGCGGATCGCGTTGCAGATCGTGTTGCGCCCGACGCCGAAGCACGAGCACACGGTCGGTCCCGTGTCCTCGCCCTTGCCGATCAGCTGACCGAGCAGCAGACTCGCGCGGTCATCGTCGTCGAGGCGGTCTTTTTCGAAGAGGCTCGCGAGCCACGCGCACGCCGGCAGATCGGGACGTTCGGAGATGAACACGCAACTCTCGATGCGATCGTCCACCACGTGCGCCGCGCGATAAACGCCCGCGCTCTTGTCCTCGTACTCGATCCAGTCCGCGTGACGATCGTCGATGCGAAAGAGCGCGCGCGCCCAGTCGTGATGATCGTCATGCGCCGCATCGAAGCGATTGCGGCCCGCCATCTCGTAGCGCACGAAGTGTGCGCCATGCACGCGCGTCCAGTGCGTGACCCTGTCGAGATCGGGCATGGCGCGCGAGAGCGAGAAGCCGTGCCACGCAACGTGGAATTTCTCGATCGAAACGGGCGTGTGCTTGAATTCCGACTCACCCGAAACGGGATCGACGACGGGATTCACCACCGCACCGACACGCGCATCGGAGGCGATCTGGTCGTTCCAGTGAATCGGCACGAACACGCTGCCGCGCGGCATGCCGCCGCCGTACTGCACGCGCGCGAGCTCGCCTTCGCGCACGCCGCAAGCCAGCGCATCCTGCGGATGCATGTCGATGAACGATTCGCTGATATGCCCCACGAGCCTGGCGGAGCGGCCCGTGCGCGTCATCGTGTGCCATTGGTCGCGCACGCGTCCGGTGTTGAGCACGAGCGGATAGTCTTCGTCGGACGCGTTTGCCGGCGCGCGCGGCGCGGTCGCGACGAAGCACGTGCGGCCGTCCGCGTGAGCGAAGCAGCCATCTCCGAAGAGGCGTGCGACGCCCTTCTCCGTCGACGCAGGCAACGGCCACTGCACGGGCTGCAACGCGTCGTATTGCGCGCGGCTCATGCCGCTCAGCCCACCGATATCGAACGCGCGATGCACGCCCGCCGCGGCGTCGTTGCGATACGCGCTCAGGCGCGCGTGCTCGTCGAAAATCTCGTGCGGCCCCGCGAACTCGAAGCCGTCGAAACCCATGCGCCGCGCGACGTCGCAGATGATGCGCCAGTCGGCGCGCGCCTTACCGGGCGCCGGAATGAACGCGCACTGACGCGAGATGCGCCGCTCCGAATTCGTCACCGTGCCGTCCTTCTCGCCCCAGCCGAGCGCGGGCAGCAGCACGTCCGCGAACGCGTTCGTATCGGTCTTCTCGACGATATCCGAGGTCACGACGAGTTCGCACTTCGCGAGCGCGCGCTTCACGCGATCGCCATCGGGCAGGCTCACGACCGGATTGGTGCCCATGATCCACACGGCCTTGACGCGGCCCGCTTCGATCGCATCGAACAGCTCGACCGCCTTCAATCCGGCCCGTCCGGCGATCGCGGGCGAATTCCAGAACGCTTGCACGATCTCGCCATGCAGCGGATCGCCAAGCTCCAGATGCGCCGCGAGCGTATTCGCGAGGCCGCCCACTTCGCGGCCACCCATTGCGTTCGGCTGGCCAGTAAACGAGAACGGCCCCATGCCCGGCTTGCCGATACGCCCCGTGAGCAGATGACAGTTGATGATGCTGTTGACCTTGTCCGTACCCGCGCTCGACTGATTCACGCCTTGCGCGTACACCGTCACCACACGCTCGGTGCGCGCGAAGAGACGATAGAACGCCATGAGGTCGTGCTGATCGAGCCTGCACGCCTTCGCTGCTTCCACGAGGTCCGAAGGTCCCGCGGCGACGAGCGCCGCGTCGAAGCCGCTGGTGTGCGCGTCGACGAACGCGGCATCGGTCGCGCCATGTTCGGCGAGGAACGCAAGCAGGCCGTTGAAGAGGCGCACATCGCTGCCCGGCCTGAGCGGCAGATGCAGATCGGCCATTTCGCAGGTCGCGGTATGGCGCGGATCGATCACGACGATCTTCATCTCGGGCCGCTTCTCCTTCGCCTTCACGATGCGCTGAAAGAGAATCGGATGACACCACGCCGTATTCGAGCCGACGAGCACGATCAGGTCGGCGCATTCGAGGTCTTCGTAGCTCATCGGCACGAGGTCTTCGCCGAACGCGCGCTTGTGCCCCGCCACCGACGAGGAAATGCACAGCCGCGAGTTCGTGTCGATGTTCGCGCTGCCGATATAACCCTTCATCAGCTTGTTGGCGACGTAATAGTCCTCCGTGAGCAGTTGTCCCGACACGTAGAACGCGACCGCCTCCGGACCCTGTTCCGCGACGATGCGCGCGAAGCCGCTCGAGACCGTGCCGAGCGCGTCGTCCCACGAAACGTCGGCGAGCGCTCCCGTATGCCTGTCGCGCAGCTTCGGATGGAGCAGTCGCCCTTCGAGTCCCACCGTTTCGCCGAGCGCCGATCCCTTCACGCAGAGACGCCCGAAGTTCGACGGATGCGCTTCGTCGCCCGCGACCGCAACGTCGAGGGCGCTCGCAGGCGTCGCTTCGACACCGCAGCCGACGCCGCAATACGGACACGTGGTCTTGACGGAAACGGGTTGAATGGGGATGGCGGGCAGGCTCACGTTCCAGGTCTCTCTTGCTGATGCTCAGTGGCTCGCTTCGCAAAGGGTCTTGCCGAAGAGAAGCGTGTTGCGCAAATGCGAAACGTCGGTACGATTCTGGATCAGGTCGAAGTACCAGCCGTCGTCCTTCACGTCGCCGTACAGCGCCGCGCCGATCACGCGCCCCGCCTGAAGCACGAGACGCTTGTAGACGCCGCGGCGAGGATCGCGCAGCACGAGATCCTCGCTGTCTTCGCCGCCGATGAAATCGCCCGCGGAATACAGGTCCACGCCCGTCCCCTTCAGCTTGGTCGCGGTCGCGCGCTGCACGTAGCGGCGATGCCTCGCGCCCGCGAGATGCGCGCCCGCCACGCGCACCTGATCCCAGATCGGCGCAACGAGGCCGAACGCCGCCGAGCGGTGCTGCACGCATTCGCCCACCGCGTAGACGCGCGGATCGAAGGTCTGCAGCGTGTCGTCCACGACGATCGTGCGCTCGCAATGCAGGCCCGATGCGCGCGCCAGCGCGATGTTCGGCCGTACGCCCGCGGTCATCACGACGAGGTCCGCATCGATCTGCGTGCCGTCGGCGAAACGCACGGCTTTCGCGCGGTCGCCGCCGACGATTTCGGTGGTCCGCGCGGCCATCGCGAAGCGCAGGCCCTTCGCTTCGAGCGAACGCTTGAGCAATGCGGACGCGCTCGCATCGAGCTGCCGGTCCATCAGGCTCTCGCTCGAATGCACGACCGTCACCGACATGCCCTGCCGTTGCAGGCCGTTGGCCGCTTCGAGCCCGAGAGCAAGCCGCCGCCGACGATCACCGCATGACGATGAGCGCGCGCCGCCTCGAGCATCGTCTCGACGTCCTGGATGTCGCGGAACGCGATCACGCCCGGAAGATCGCAGCCCGGCACGGGAACGATGAAAGGCTTCGAGCCCGTCGCGATCAGCAGGCGGCCGTAGCGCGCCTCGACGCCCTTCTCAGAGCGCACGATGCGTCGCGCGCGATCGATCCCGGTCACGGCGTCGCCCGCGTGCAGCGTGATGCCGTTCGCGGCGTACCAGTCGCGCGTGTTGAGGATAATGTCGTCACGCTCTTTTCTCCCGCGAGCACGGGCGACAGCAGAATGCGGTTGTAGTTGCCGTACGGCTCCGCGCCGAACACGGTGATGTCGTACAGATCCGGGGCGATCCTGAGCAGCTCCTCGACCGTGCGCATCCCCGCCATGCCGTTGCCGATCACGACGAGGCGCGGGCGCGGCCTAGCTTCGGCAAGCGCCGCGACGCTCGCGACCGCATATTCGGCTCTCACGCCGCGACCCACACCTTGCCGCCCGCGACCTTCACGCGATATGCGCTCACCGAAAGCTCGGGTGTTTCGAGGCACTCGCCCGTGCGCAGGTCGAAGTGCTGCTTGTAGATCGGCGACGCGACGACGATGCGCTCGCCGAGATTGCCGACGATGCCGCGCGACAATACCGCGGCCTGCGAATGCGGATCGTAGTTGTCGATCGCGTACACGGTCGCGTCTTCGTCCGGCACATGGAACACGGCAACCTGCGTGCCTTTCACGAGCGCGCACACGCCCGTATCCGGCACGATGTCGTCGAGTTCGCAGACGGCGGTCCAGTCCTGTTCGATGCGGTCGTTCATGATGCGCTCCTTGGCGTTGCGATGGATCAGACGGTTTCGACGATGACGGGAATCCCGGCGAGCTTCGACTTGCGTTCGTCCGGCGTCGCGGGGCGAATCTGGCCGCGCTCCTCGACGAAGGCCACGTTCGCATCGCCTGCGTCGCTGTTCACGAAGTGGCGGAAGCGCTTGCGCGTCTCCTGATCGGTGACGGCCTTCTTCCACTCGTCCTCGTACGTATCGACGATGAGCTGCATCTCCGCTTCCAGCTCCGCGGCGAACATGTCGACACGCTGGCCGCCGGTGATCTTGGTGTAGAGACCGTATTTCTTCGCGACATGGCCGACCGCGATCAGGCCGTCCGGCGTCACCTCGCCGCCCGGCATGCGCGGCACGACGGAGTACGTGCCGTCGCGCTGGATGTTGGCGAGGTAGTAGTCGTTCGAATCCTGCAGGCTCGCGTGCTCCCTCTTCAACACGAACTCGTTCCAGCACGACGCGAGAATGCTCGCGACGACGGGCTTGCAGATATCGCATCCGCGCCCCTTGCCGTGCCTCGCGAGCAGCGAGCCAAACGTGCGATGCCCTTCGACTCGCGCGATGTGATAAAGCTCCTGACGCGAATACGAGAAGTGCTTGCAGATGTGATTGTTGACCGCGAGACCCTGACGCTTCATCTCCGACTTCATCACCTGCGTGACGAGCGGCACGTAGCCGCCGCACGACGCGCCCGCTTTGCACGACGACTTGATCGCGCCGATGCTCGTCGCGCCCGCGCACACCACCGCGCAGATTTCCGCCTTGCTCACGTTGTTGCACGAGCAGATCTGCGCGCCGTCAGGCAAGGCCTCGACGCCAAGCGCCGGTTTCGCACGGCCGCCGCTCGAGGGAAGGATCAGGAATTCGGGCGCTTCGGGCAGCTCGATACGGTTCAGCATCATCTGCAGCAGCGTGCCGTATTCGGTCGCATCGCCGACCATCACGGCGCCGTGCAGGAACTTGCCGCAATCGGACACCACGAGCTTCTTGTAGACTTGCTTGCGCTCGTCGCTGTACTGGTACGTGCGGCCGCCGGGCGTCCTGCCGTGCGCATCGCCGATGCTCGCCACGTCCACGCCCATCAGCTTGAGCTTCGTGCTCATGTCGGCGCCCGCGAACGCCGCTTCCTCGCCGAGAATCTGCTTCGCGACGATGCGCGCCATGTCGTAGCCCGGCGCGACCAGGCCGAACGACTGGCCCTTCCACAGCACGCACTCGCCGATCGCGTAAATGTCGGCATCGCTCGTGCGGCAGGCGTCGTCGATCACTATGCCGCCGCGCGCGCCGATCTCCAGGCCCGCGGCACGCGCGATATCGTCGCGCGGACGAATGCCCGCGGAGAACACGATCATGTCGGTGTCGAGATACGTGTCGTCGGCGAAGTTCATGCGGTTGACCGCGCCTTCGCCGTCCACGATCGCGAGCGTGTTCTTGCCCGTATGCACCGTCACGCCCAGCGCCTCGATCTTGCCGCGCAGCATGCGGCCGCCGCCTTCATCGACCTGCACCGCCATCAGGCGCGGCGCGAACTCGACGACATGCGTCGCAAGACCCATGTCGCGCAGCGCCTTCGCCGCCTCGAGGCCGAGCAGGCCGCCGCCGATCACCGTGCCCGTCTTCGAGTGCGCGCCGAAGACCTGCATCGCCTCGAGATCCTCGATCGTGCGATACACGAAGCAGCCTTCGCGGTCCTTGCCCTCGACCGGCGGCACGAAAGGATATGAACCGGTTGCGAGCACGAGCTTGTCGTACACCAGCACGTCGCCGTTCGATGCCGTGATGGTGCGCGCAGCACGATCGATGGCGACGGCGCGCGCCTCGAGCCTCGAGCTTCAACGTGTAACCCGAGCGCTCGAAGAAGCCTTCCTCGACGAGCGAAAGATCGTCCGCGCTCCTGCCCGTGAAGAATTCCGTGAGATGCACGTGCACGCGGTCATATGCGGCGCGCAGCTCTTCGCACAGCACCGTCACGTGCAGTGCATCGTTGCCGCTCTCGGCAAGACATTCGAGGAACTTGTGGCCGACCATGCCGTGGCCGATGACGACGATTTTCATGACGGGGTTCCTCAGTTTGCGATGGCGTTGCCGGTTGCGAGCGCGCGTTCGCGCAGCGCGGCTTCGCGCGCCTTGTGTTCCGGAGAGAAGCGCACGGCGAGCGGGCACAGCGCCGTGCCCGCGACGATCACGCCGAGCATCGAGAGCGTCGCCTGCGCGTTGCCGAGGCCTTTCATCAGGAAGCCCGCCGCGACCGCGCCGACGTTGCCGCCCGCGCCGATCACGCCGGCCACGCCGCCGAGCGCACGGCGGTCGATGAAGGGAACCAGCGCGTAGGTCGCGCCGCACGCCATGTGCGTAAAGAGACCGAACGCCAGCATCGCGATCACAGCGAGCACGACGCCCGGCGCATGCGCGAACGCATAGAGGCCGATGCCCTCGCCCGCGATCAGCGCGAACAGCAGGGTCGAGCGGATGTCGAGGCCACGCTTCGCAGCGGCCTTGTCGGAAAGCCAGCCGCCGAGCGCCCGGGCGAACAGCGCGAGCAGGCCGAAGCTGCCCGCCGCCATGCCCGCCTGGCCGAGCGTGAGATGGAAGTGATCGACGTAATACACCACCGCCATGTTGTGGATGAACCCTCGACGCCGAAGCACGCGCCGTAGGTCACGAACAGCATCCACACGCGATAGTTCGAGCACGCCGTCAGGAAGCTCCGCCAGCCGCCCTTCTTGCCGCCGTCGACGGCGATGCCGGCGCGGCGCGGCGTCGCGAAATCGCCTTGCGGGCAGTCCTGCGTATAGCGCCAGTAGAAGAAAGCCATCACCGGCATTGCGATGCCCGGCACGATCAGCGGGATGCGCCATGCCGAAGCGTCGCCCGCGCCCAGCGCGATCGCCGCCGCGACGAGCAGCGGCACGATCGCCTGCGCCGTACCCGCGCCCGCGTTGCCCCAGCCGGCGGCCGCCGCGTTCGCGGTGCCGACGACGTTCGGCGCGAACATCACCGACGTGTGGTACTGCGTGATGACGAAGCTCGCGCCGATCGTGCCGATCGCGAGACGGCACCAGAGGAAGCTGTCGTAACCCATGGAGAGCGCCGCGCCGATCACCGGCACCGCGCCCGCGAGCAGCAGCCCGCTTACACCTTGCGCGGGCCGAAGCGGTCGCACATCGGGCCGACGACCAGGCGCACGAGAATCGTCACGGCCACGGCCGCGATGTTGATGTTGGCGACCTGATCCGCCGTCAGACCGTACTCGCGCTTGATGAGCGGCATCAGCGGCGCGCAGGCGAACCACGCGAAGAACGCCATCCACTCCACGTGAGATGGAAAGCACGCATCGGCGCGCTGCGCATGCTGAAGAGATCGATCCGGGTGGCTTTGTCCATCGTCTTTCCACCAAAAAGAAAGGCGTCCCGCGCATGCGGCCGGTTAGCCGATGCGGGGGACGCCGTTGTCCGATGCCCGCACGTCTGGAACCTACCGGGTGTTGTATTCAGGACGGGTCGCCGTTGATCCGATGGCGCCTCATAAGGCAAGGGCCATGCCATGCGCGATGCATCGGCGTGAATCGCTTGCTGGACAAGGCTCGACGGAAGACCTGCACTGGTTCTGCGCACGCGGCTCACGTCGCATTTCGATGCAGGCGGGTACAGCGATGCTGCGACGCAGCACTGATGACGTGCGAGCACGCGCATCGGGCGATGCGGAACGGACATCCTCTTCCGGGCATTTTGTACGATCCGGTTAGCCGTTCGGGCCGCTCGCGGAGACGACGCGTTCACTCGAACGAAGCACGTGCACGCCGAAGCGGTGCCGTTCGAGCCGGGCGCGCACAAAGGCAGTGCCGCAAACGACGTCATCCGAACACGCGAATGCCTCGTTGCTTCGGCACTTGCAGGCGGGCGCGCATGAATGGCCCGCTTATTGCCTCGACCCGGGTGCTGCGGGCAACGGCGCTCGCAGCGACACGAACAACTGAGGCAAGGACAATGGCGTCCCCTTCGTGCAGCGACACGAGCGGAGGCCATTTGCGTTTGCCGCGCCGATGCGACCCACATACACATACATGCGCGATCGCATCCGACGATCGATGCGCGCGAAGCCGAATGAGGAAGCGACGATGAGCACCATCCAAGGCAAAGTCACGCTGTTGAGCGCGGGCCCCGGCGATCTGGACTTGCTGACCTTGCGCGCCGCGAAGACGCTCGCCGCCGCCGACGTCCTGCTCCTCGACGATCTCGCCAATGCCGACATCGCCACGCTCGCGCCGGATGCGCGCGTGATTCGCGTCGGCAAGCGCGGCGGCGGCAAGTCCACGCCGCATGCGTTCATCCAGCGCCTGATGCAGTGTCATGCGAAGAAGGGCTTGCACGTCATGCGCGTCAAGGACGGCGACGCGCTGCTCTTCGGCCGCGCCGGCGAGGAGATCGCCGTCTTGCGTGAAGCGGGCATTGCCGTCGACATCGTCAACGGCGTGTCGTCGGGATTCGCGGCTGCGGCCGGGCTCGGCATTTCGCTCACGTATCGCGATTATTGCCAGGGCGTGACCTTCGTCACCGCACACATGCAGGATCACAGCCAGCCGGACTGGACCGCACTCGCCGCCACCGGCACCACGCTCGCGGTCTACATGGGCATGAGCCGCATCGCGAGCCTCGCCGCGTCCTTGCTCGAAACGCTGCCCGCGAGCACGCCGGCCGCCGTCGTGCAGAACGCGGGATCGCCGCAGGAGCGACGTCTCGTCACGACGCTCGATCGCCTCGCGGACCGAGCCACCGCGGCGGGCCTCGGCAGTCCGGCCGTGATTCTCATCGGCGGCGCGATCGGCGAAGCGGCGGGGTTTGCAGCGCACGCGGCAACCGTCGAGGGATTCGCGCATGCCGCTTGAAGAAGGCACGCATGCAGGTTCTCAAACGGCAGACGGCACGTTAAAGTCGTATCGGCCGCCTTTGCCGTACTTCGCATGACCCCTGCCCCGCTTCCCGCATGCTGCGCGTCCTTCTCGTCACCGACACCGACAAGCTGATCGGCGACTTGCGCGAGCAGCTCGCGCGCATGGGCTACGACATGCTCGCCGAAGTCGCCGCGCCGTCGGCGCTGCACGCGGCCGTCGAGAGCCAGAAGCCCGACGTCGTCATCATCGATACCGAATCGCCCTCGCGCGATACGCTCGAGCAGCTCGCCGTGATGAACAAGGCCGCGCCGCGTCCCGTACTGATGTTCAGCAACGACGCCGACCAGCAATTCATCCGCGCGGCGGTCGGCGCGGGCGTGACCGCGTATTCCGTCGAAGGCCTCGCGCCGGCACGCCTCGCGCCGATGATCATCGAGGTCGCGCCGGCGCGCTTCGCGCACGAGGAGCAGTTGCGCCGACGTCTCGCGCAAGTGGCAAGTGGCAAGTGGAAAACGAGCTGGAGCAGCGCAAGGTCATCGACCGCGCCAAGCGCCTCCTGATGGACAAGCGCGGCATGTCCGAGAACGACGCCTACGCCGCGCTGCGCAAGCGCGCGATGGATCAGGGCGCGAAGGTCGCGGAAATCGCGCGCCAGCTTCTCGCGATGGCCGATCTGCTGCGCTAGCCGACGCATTCGAGAACCCGACATGAACCCGCCGACATGCACTCCTCCGCGCCCGAACGCACGCATCTGCGGCTCGGCTTCGTCGCCCTCTCCGATGCCGCGCCGCTCGCCGTCGCCGCGCTGCGCGATCTCGGCGCACGGCACGGCATCACGATCGAGCTGTGCCGCCAGCCGTCGTGGGCCGTCGTGCGCGACAAGCTGCTCTCCGGCGAGATCGACGCCGCGCACGCGCTCTACGGGCTCGTCTACGGCGTGCAGCTGGGCATCGGCGGACCGCGGGCGGACATGGCCGTGCTGATGGTGCTCAACCGCAACGGGCAGGCGATCACGCTGCCGCGCCCGCTCGCCGATGCAATCGGAAACGGCGCGAGCGTCAGGGAAGCGCTGCTCTCGTCGGGACGGCCACCCGTCCTCGCCCAGACCTTCCCGACGGGCACGCACGCGATGTGGCTGTACTACTGGCTCGCGGCGCACGGCGTGCATCCGCTGCGCGATGTCCGAAGCGTCGTGATTCCGCCGCCGCGCATGGCCGATGCGCTCGTCGAGGGCACGCTCGACGGCTTCTGCGCGGGCGAGCCGTGACACGCCGTGGCCGAAACGCGCGGCGCGGGCAAAACGGTCGCGTACACGAGCGAGATCTGGCCGGATCATCCGGAGAAGGTGCTCGCGTGCCGGCGCGACTTCGCGGCGCTGTATCCGAATACGGCGCGCGCTCGTGCGCACGATGCTCGACGCCTGCGCCTGGCTCGATGCACCCGCGCACCGCGCGGAGATTGCCGAGGCGCTGGCGTCGCCGGATCTGCTCGGCGTGCCGCGCCGATTGATCGAAGCGCGGCTCGCGACGACGGACGGCGGCGATGCACGCGCTGCCGGTGCGCTTCTTCGACGGCGGCGCGGTCAACTATCCGCGCGTGTCGGACGGGTTGTGGTTCATCACGCAGTACCGGCGCGGGGCACGGCTTCATCATCGTGCTCGGCGACGGCTTCTTTCCCGTGAACGTGCTCAATACCGTCAAGGCCGTGCCGGAGGTCTGCCGCATCTTCTGCGCGACCGCCAATCCGACGCAGGTGCTCGTCGCGCAGACGGACCAGGGGCGCGGGATCGTCGGCGTGGTGGACGGGATGCCGCCGCTCGGCGTCGAAACGGCCGAGGACGTGCAGTGTGGCGCAAGGATCTCTTGCGCAAGATCGGCTACAAGGCATGAAAGCCCCGAAACCCGCGCCACGCCTTGACTTGGCGGCGCAAATCGCGAGAATGGGGCCCGCCGCCGCGCCGCCCGGCGGGCGCTTTTTTCCGGCCGGGCGGCGACATCATGGAAAATATCGGGATACGGTATAAACGCCGTGGGCGTTTTTTCGTGCTTTTTCGTGTCCCGCAGACCGCCCGGACGCCGCCGCGCCAGCGGCATGCGTCCTGCCGGCCGCGCCGGACCGGGCACGAACCGGCAGGCATCCCGACATCACACCCGCCGACACGGCACCGAACACCGGCCACCCGCGCCGCCCGAGGATAGGGTCGTCCTCGCGCGGCCTACAGGAGCATCACATGACCGACATGAATCCGTCCTTCTTCGGCAGGATATCCATTGCCTTCGGCGCCTTCTTCGGCATTCTGGGCAACGCCGCGTTCGCGGGCCGCGTGCAGCGCCTGCGCGAAGCGCCGCATGCTCCCGAAGCCGCGCCAGCCCCGGCGGCACCGGAAGCGCCCAGGCCGGCCGCAGCGCCGGTTCAGCCTGCGCCTTCTCCGCTGAAGGAAGCGAGCCCGATCGCCGCGCTGCAACTGCTCGGCCTTCTGCAGCGCGCCGCGCGTTTCATCGATTTCGTCGAAGAGGACATCGCCAATTACAGCGACGCCGATATCGGCGCGGCCGCCCGCCTCGTGCACGATGGTTGCCGCGCGGTGCTGCGCGAGCATTTCACGATCAAGCCCGTGCGCGGCGAAGCCGAAGGCAGCCGCATCACGCTGCAGGAAGGCTTCGACGCGGCAGCGGTCCGCCTGACGGGCAATGTCGTCGGCAAGCCGCCCTTCAGCGGCAGCATCAGCCATCGCGGCTGGAAGGTCGAGGACATGCGCCTGCCGAAGCTCGCGCCGTCCCATGATGCGAGCATCGTTGCGCCGGCGGAGGTGGAACTGTGAGCGACATCGACCAGAACCCGCCGCGTTACGCCATCGGCGTCGACCTGGGCACGACGCATTGCGCCCTCTCCTACGTCGACATGAGCGCGAGCGACGGCGAAAAGACCGCGCAAGGCGTGCTGCCGGTCGCGCAGCTCACCGCGCCCGGCGCGGCCGAAGAGCGCGATCTGCTGCCCTCTTTCCTCTATCTGCCGCACGAGAACGAACTCGCGCCCGGCGATCTCACGCTGCCGTGGACGCAGGCGCGCACGTTCATCGTCGGCGAGCTGGCGCGCAGCCGCGGCGCGGGCACGCCGATCCGCCTCGTCTCCAGCGCGAAGAGCTGGCTGTGCCATCCGGGCGTCGACCGGCGCGCAGCCATTCTGCCGTCCGATGCGCCCGAGGAAGTCGAACGCGTCTCGCCGCTGGAAAGCTCGGTGCGCTATCTGACGCACCTGCGCGAGGCGTGGAACCACGCGCATCCCGATGCGCCGTTCGACCAGCAGGACGTCACGGTGACAATCCCCGCCTCGTTCGATCCCGCCGCGCGCGAGCTCACCGCCGAGGCAGCGGCCGCGGCGGGCTATGGGCGCATGACGCTGCTGGAGGAGCCGCAGGCCGCGCTCTATAGCTGGATCCAGAAGTCGGGCGGCGGCTGGCGCAAGCAGGTGAGCGTGGGCGACGTGATTCTCGTCGTCGACGTCGGCGGCGGCACGACGGACCTGTCGCTGACCGCCGTGGTCGATCGCGAGGGGAATCTGGAGCTGCATCGCGTCGCGGTCGGCGAGCACATCCTGCTCGGCGGCGACAACATGGATCTCGCGCTCGCGCACACGGTCGCGCGCAAGCTCGCCGCGCAAGGCACCCAGCCCGATCCGTGGCAGCTGCAGGCGCTCACCTACGCGTGCCGCTCGGCCAAGGAAACGCTGCTCTCCGATCCGGCCGCCGACGCCGTGCCGCTCGTCGTGCCGAGCCGCGGCTCGAAGCTGATCGGCGGATCACTGCGCACCGAGCTCACACGCGCCGAGCTCACGCAGATCCTGCTCGAAGGCTTCTTCCCGCAGGTCGACGGCGCGGCGCGGCCTATCTCCCGCGCGCGTCGGCCTGACGCAACTAGGTCTGCCCTACGCGCAGGATGCCGCCGTCACGCGCCATCTCGCCGCGTTCCTCGGCCGTCAGGTGAACGCGCTCGCGGAAGTCGAAGCCGCGGTGCTCTTCAACGGCGGCGTGTTCAAGTCACCGCTGCTCGTCGAGCGCGTAATGACGACCCTGAACGCGTGGCTGGCCGCCGAAAACGCGCCGGCCGCGCGTCTTCTGGAAGGCGCGGACCTCGATCTCGCCGTCGCGCGCGGCGCGGCCTACTACGGCTACGTGCGGCGCGGCAAAGGCATGCGCATCCGCGGCGGCACGGCGCGCGCATACTACGTCGCGGTCGAATCGGCGATGCCCGCCGTGCCGGGGCTCGAGCCGCCCGTGCAGGCGCTGTGCGTCGCGCCGTTCGGCATGGAGGAAGGCACCGAGGCCGAGCTGCCCGCGCAGGAGTTCGGGCTCGTCGTCGGCGAGCCGGTGCATTTCCGCTTCTTCGGCTCCTCGGTGCGGCGCCAGGATCAGGTCGGCACGCTGCTCGAATACTGGCAGCCGGACGAATTGCAGGAGCTGGAGGAGATCGAGGCATCGCTGCCGCCCGAAGGCCGCACGCCCGGCGAAGTCGTGCCCGTCAAGCTGCACGCGCGCGTGACGGAAGCGGGCACGCTCGAGCTCGAAGCGGTTCCGCGCGGCTCGTCCGAACGCTGGAAGGTGGAGTTCGACATGCGCGGCGGCGTGAGCGCGGATCAGGGCATGGGCCTGTAAGTGTCCGCGCGCAAGAAAAGGCGACGGGCGCGCGCTACAGCGTCGGCATCGACCTGGGGACGAGCAACACGGTCGTCGCCTACGCGCAGGCTGGCTCGAACGATATCCGCGTGTTGGAGATCGAGCAGCTCATCAGTCCTGGCGAGGTGGCCGCGCGGCCGCTTCTGCCGTCGCTGCGCTATCACCCGGCGCCGGGCGAGCTCGAGGCGGACGATCTGCAACTGCCCTGGTCGCCCCCCTCGGCTGATGATGGCGCGCCGCCCGCCGTGATCGGCCGGCTCGCGCGCACGCTCGGCGCGCAGGTGCCGAGGCGGCTCGTGTCGAGTGCGAAGAGCTGGCTCTCGCATGCATCGGTGGATCGCGTCGCGCTGATTCTCCCCTGGGGCGCGGGCGACGACGTCGAGAAGGTCTCGCCCGTCGCCGCGAGCGCGAGCTATCTCGCGCACGTGCGCGCGGCGTGGAATCAGCGCTTCCCGGACGCGCCGCTCGAAACGCAGGATCTCGTGCTGACCGTGCCCGCCTCCTTCGACGAAAGCGCCCGCGCCCTCACGCTCGAAGCGGCGCGCATGGCGGGACTGGGCGCGCTGCGGCTTCTGGAGGAACCGCAGGCCGCGTTCTACGACTGGCTTTTCCATCATCGCGCGACGCTCGCCGACGATCTCGCGGCGACCCGTCTCGTGCTGATCGTGGACGTCGGCGGCGGCACGACCGACCTCACGCTCATCCAGGTGGCGATGGAAAACGGCGAGCCGGTGCTCACGCGCATCGGCGTGGGCAACCATCTGATGCTGGGCGGCGACAACATGGACCTCGCGCTCGCGCATCTGGTCGAGAAGCGTCTCGCGGGCGGCGACGCGCGGCTCTCCGCCTCGCGCCTGTCGCAGCTGGTCGAGCGCTGTCGGGCCGCCAAGGAGCAACTGCTCGGCGAGCATGCGCCCGAGTCCGCGTCGATCACCCTGCTCGGCGCGGGCGCGAAGCTCATCGGCGGCGCGCGCTCGACCGACGTCACGCGCGAGGAGATCGAGCGGATCATCGTCGAGGGCTTCTTTCCGATGGTGTCGGCGAGCGACCGGCCGAGCCGCGCGCGCGGCGGCATCGTCGAATTCGGACTGCCTTATGCGAGCGATCCGGCCATCACGCGGCATATCGCGGCCTTTCTCGGCCAGCATGCCGGCGAGGCGCGCAAGGCGCTCGGCGTCGACGCGCAAGCCGTCGCGATTCCGGACACCCTGCTGCTGAACGGCGGCGTGTTTCGCGCCGGCCCGCTCGCGCGGCGCATCGCCGCCACGCTTTCCGACTGGCGCGGCGAGTCCGTCGGCATGCTCGAGAACGGCGACCCCGACGTGGCGGTCGCGCGCGGCGCGGTTGCCTATGCGCTCGCGCGGGCGGGCCACGCACCGAGAATCGGCGGCGGCTCGGCGCGCAGCTTCTTCCTCCTGCTCGAAGACGACACCGACGCCACGCGCGGCGTATGCGTGCTGCCGCGCGGCACGGAGGAAGGCCAGGCGATCCATCTCGCCGACCGCACCTTCGCGCTCACGCTCGGCGCGCCGGTGCGCTTTCACCTGGCGTCGTCGGTGGCGGAGACGGCGTACGAGGCGGGCGAGCTCGCCGACCTGAGCGCCGCCGCGGGCTATTTCGTGCGTCTGCCGCCGATCGCGACCGTCGTCGATCCGCGCGCCGAAGACAAGGGCAAGCCGCGCGAAACGCCGGTTCAATTGACGAGCTCGCTCACCGAGGTCGGCACGCTGGAGATGCACTGCATCGCCGTCGACGATCCCGCGCAGCGCTGGCTGCTGGAATTCCAGCTGCGCCGCGAAGCGCCCGGGAGCGGCGACGCTGTGCGCGAAACGCATCCGGCGCTGCCCCGCGCGATCGAGCTGATCGACCGCACCTTCGGCACGCGCTCGCAGAACGTCGGGCCGAAGGAAGTCAAACGCCTGCGCGCGCAGCTCGAACAGACGCTCGGCACGCGCGATACCTGGGACATCGCGCTGCTGCGCGAGCTCTTCGGCGCGCTGTGGGAACGCGCGAAGAAGCGCCGGCGCACCGCCGATCACGAGCGCCTGTGGCTCAATCTCGCGGGCTTCTGCATACGGCCGGGCTTCGGCCACCCGCTCGACGAGTGGCGCGTCGAGCAGTTGTGGACGCTTTTCGATAAGGGCATCCAGTACGTCAACGAAAGCCAGATCTGGTCCGAATGGTGGACGCTCTGGCGCCGGGCGGCGGGCGGCCTCGCCGAAGCGGCCCAGTTGCGGCTTCTGGACGACATGGCCTTCGTGCTCCAGCCGCCCGGCACGAGCCGCTATCGCAAGGCGGCGGGCGCGGCGCGCGCGGGCTACGAGGACATGGTGCGGCTCGCGGCATCGCTCGAACGCGTGCCGGTCGAACGCAAGATCGAGGTCGGCGAGTGGCTGCTCACGCGTCTCAGGAAGCCTTCGGAGAACGTGCAGAGCTGGTGGGCCGTGGGCCGCATCGGCGCGCGTCAGCCATTCTACGGCAGCGCACACGGCGTCGTGCCGCCCGAGGTCGCCGTGACGTGGCTCGATGCGATCCTCGCCCTCGACTGGAAGAAGATCGACCCCGCCGCGTTTGCCGCGGTTCAGATCGCCCGCGTGACCGGCGACCGCTCGCGCGACCTTCCCGACGATGCGCGCGCGGCTGTCGTGCAACGCCTCCAAGCGATGGGCGCGGCGCAGGCGTGGATCGCGATGGTCCGCGAGACCGTCGAGCTCGATCGCGCCGACGAGGGCCGCGTGTTCGGCGAAACGCTGCCGGCGGGGCTGAAGCTCATTCGCTGATCGCTGCGCGGCGCACGACGCATCGATCGAAATGCTTCGTCGTCGGAAGCTTTGATGGCCGGGCCTTGCGCGCAACCCGCGCCGAGTCTTGAATAGCGGCTGGCTGCATCCTATGGTTATCAATGTGTCGATATGGGCACACACTGAAGGAGGTCAGCATGCCATCCCCACGCAAGGCTCAAGCGAGCCAACCTGCTGAAACGGAAATGTCGAGCCGCAAGAAGACCGCCGGCAGCAAGGCGTCGTCCTCGAAGGCCGCAAGCACGAAGGAAATGCAGGTGACGAAGCGCACCACCAAGGCCAAGCCGAAAACTTGAGCATCGATCGAAAGACCCGCCCTCGACCATCGCGCGGGAGGCATTCGTCGTGGCTGTCCTTCGAAACGGCGAGCGCGATCCGGACGCTCGCCGTTCGACATTCGGCGACCGCCCGCCGCGCCCCGTCCATCCATCCCGGCCGTTTTCCGCGACCCGTTTTCCGCACGGGGCAATACCACGGGGCAATACACCTGGTCGGCTGTGGGAAATGCCGCCGATCAACGGGTCTTGAGTCGTAATCGAAAAAGCGCGGGCTCCACGCGGCGGTATTCACGACATATATATTCGATCGCTTCCCTCGGCAGGAAATCGCCGGACTCGTCGTGTCGCTTCGCGCGGGACTGTCGACGGCTTTATCCGGGTCAAAGCAGACCGCCACGTTACGCCAGGCGGGTTTCCGGCCGTTCATGTGAAAAGAAAGAAGCGGCCGGAGCGCATGCGTCTCCTGATATTTAATATGCATGCAATCGATACGGTTACGTGCGGGAATGAAATAACACATGCGATTCGCTGAAACACTGCGCCCGGCAGATTAATGCGGCTTCATTCACCGACCCGATTTGCGCAGAAATATGACAGACTCCCCGCTTCTCCTTTAATATCCGATTAAACGCCTTGCGCGAGGCCCGAGCCGCCTCCGTCTGACTCAAGCTCGCGAAGCATGGAAATTCGAGAATGCAGGCTTTTCCCTTATGAGCCGCCGAACGGGATCAGGCGTTCGGTTCGCTGCTAGATCTCGGCGTATTGGTATGACCGAATTGGCCTAAAGTAGATATTCCGATTCCATGAGCGAGCATGAAGATGGCCGTACCGCAACGCGCCGCCGGCGTGCGCACCCCAGGCATTCTCTCCGCCGCCGCCCGTGAAGCCGGCGCGAGCCTGGTGCGCAATCTCTCGATTCCAGCGCCGTTCTCCGACCCCGCCCTCAAGGCGCAGTTCCTCGAAGACCACAGCCAGCGCTTCTGCGCGTTCCGGCGCGCGTCGGCGCTGCTCGCGCTCGTCATCTGGACATGCTTTCTCTGGTGGGATTTCAGCTTCGTGCGCAGCAAAAGGCGCTCAACGTGCGCCTGGCCGACATCCTTGCGCTGCGCTTTGCGGGCGTCGCGCTGCTGATCTTCGTCGGCGCGCTGGTGCTGAGGCCGTCGTTCCGCTCGCACGCGACCGCGCACCGCGTCATTCTCACAGGCATCTACGGGCTCCTGTGCCTGATCCTCACGATGGTGGCGATCACGCCCGCGCCCTACAACTACACGCAGTACTTCATCGGCCTCTATCTGGCGCTGTTCTTCCAGTTCAGCTTCTTCTATCTGCGCTCGCGCGTCGCGCTGACCGTCGGCGTCGTCACGATGGGGGCGATCTTCTTCCTGCAGATCGCCATCCATTTGCTCAACATCAAGGACTTCTTCGCCGGGCTCTTCTATATGTTCAACGTGGTGATCGTGGGCCACGGCGTCTGCACGCACGCGGAGCGCGTGTCGCGCGAGCGTTACAGCTCGGAACGCGCCCTCGCCTCGCTGAACGACGAACTGCGCACCGCTAACGTCTCGCTCGGCCGCAAGAGAACCGCGAGCTCGAAATCTCGAAGAAGGATCAGGAGAACAAGACCAACGCGCTGCTCGCGCTGCGCGAGCAGCAGATGCTCGCCGCGCAGACCGCAAGCCGCGAGAAGTCCAACTTCCTCGCCGCGGCGACGCACGATCTGCGTCAGCCGATGCACGCGCTCAACCTGTTCCTGCAGGCGGCGGCCGAGGCGATCCGCAACGGCGAATTCGCTCAGGCCGAGCGGCTCATCAACGAATGCGGGCGCTCGTCCGTGATCCTCGCGCGGCTCCTGAACGCGGTGCTCGACCTCTCGCGGCTCGAATCGGGGCGGGTCGTGCCGCGCTATCACGTCTTCGACGTGCGGCAGATCGTCGAGGAGGCCACGGAGCAATTGCGTCCGTTCGCGATGAGCCGCGGCGTCGAGCTACGGCTGCGGCTGCCGAAGGAGGACGTGGTCTGCGTGCGCAGCGATTCGCACTGGCTCGGGTGCGCGGTGGCGAATCTGGTGTCGAACGGCATCAAGTACGCGGATCAGAGCAAGTCGTCGAAGCCGACGGTGATCGTCGGCGTGGTGCGCTCGGCCACGCGCGCGCATCGACGTGCTCGACAATGGCATCGGCATCCCGGCCGATTATTTCGACGCGATCTTCCAGCCGTTCTTCCAGGTCGACAACCCCGAGCAGGATTGCGACAAGGGGCTCGGCCTCGGGCTGTCGATCGTCAGCGCGGTGATGTCGATGCTCGATCAGCATCGCATCGAGCTCAAGTCCACCGCAGGGCACGGCTCGCGTTTCTCGCTCGAAATGCCGCTGTGCGGGCCGTTGCCCGACAAGCCCTCGGTGCACGGCCCCGGCGCGCTCGGAAGCGGCCGAAGCGGCGCAGCTCAAGGGCCGCTATGTCCTGCTCGTGGAGGACGACGGCCTCGTGCGCGCCTCCACCGAGGCGCTGCTGTCGCAATGGGGCGTGCTCTTCGACTCCGCCGCGAGCTTCGAGGAATACGAGGCGATCATCGGCAACATCGAGCGCTTCCCCGATCTCATCATCACCGACTTCCGTCTGCGCGACGCTAAGACCGCGCGCGAAGTGGCGATGCTCGGCGCGGCGAAGCTCGGCCGTCCCTGCCCTTGCCTCGTCGTGACGGGCGAGCCCGCCGCGAGCATCGTGCAGCTCGCGTGCGAGCAGGACGTGCTTTCCAAGCCCGTCAGTCCGGCCGACCTGCGGCGCGGGATACTCGGCCTGCTCCCGCACGAATGCACGGCAACGGCATGACGAAGCACAGGATCATCTACGACACCGATCCCGGCATCGACGACGCCATCGCGCTCGTGTTTTCAGGCGCGGCATCCGCAGATCGAGCTCGTCGGCATCACCAGCGTGTTCGGCAACGCGGACATCGACACGACGACCGCCAACGCGCTCTACCTCGCGTCGCGGTTCGCGCTGGGCGTGCCGGTCGCGCGCGGCGCGGCGGCGCCGTTGCGACGCCCGCCGCCCGTGCCGATCCCGCCTATCCACGGCAAGGACGCGTTCGGCGACATCGAGCGGATCGGGCGCGTGGACAGCAGGAAGACGAACGCGCCGCGCATCGGTTCATCGTCGAGACGGTGCGGGCGCATCCCGGCAAGATCACGCTGCTCACGGTCGGGCCGCTCACCAATCTCGCGCTCGCGCTGAACGAAGATCCGGCGATTGCGGCGCGGGTGCGCGAAGTCGTCGTGATGGGCGGCGCGTTCGGCGCCGACGGCGTGCTCGGCAACGTGACGCCCGCCGCCGAAGTCAACATGCACGACGACCCGGACGCGGCCGACATCGTCCTGGGCACGCCCTGGAAGGTGTCGATCGTAGGCCTCGACGTCACCCACCAGACCGTGATGACGAGCGCGTTTCTCGCCTCGCTTGCGCGACGACGCCGGCGAGGCGGGCCGCTTCGTGTGGGACGTGTCACGCTTCTATGAACGCTTCCACGCCGGCGACGGCATGTCGAAGGGCATTTACGCGCACGACTATTGCGCCGCGGCGTTCGTCGTCGCGCGCGAGCACTTCAGGACGCGCGGCGGCCCGGTGCGCGTCCTGACCGACGGCATTGCCGCCGGGCTCACGATACAGAAGCCCGATGCGCTGCGCGCGAGCGCCCCGGACTGGGACGCGCGGCCGCATTGCGCTGCCTGCATCGGCATCGACGCGGACGCGGTGCTTGACCTCTTCGCCAGGACCCTAGGAAACTAGCCGCGCGCCGAGCCACGCGCGCAACGCCTCGACTTCCTCCATGCAGACCGAGTGCGGCATCGGATAGGTATGCCATTCGACCTTGCAGCCCTGCTCGCGCGCGAACTCGCAGGCCTGCTCGCCGAGGCTCACGTTCAGCACGTCGTCGAACGCGCCGTGCGCGGCGAAGATGTCGATCGAGCGATTGACTTCGCTCAGCGATTCGCCGATCAGGCCCTCGGAAGGAATGTAGCCCGACAGCACGATCAGCCCGGCGAGCCTGTCGGGATGCGTGAGGCCCGCGTGATACGTCATCGCGCCGCCTTGCGAAAAGCCCGCGAGAAAGATGCGCTCGGCCGGAATGCCGCGCGCGTTCTGCTCCGCGATGAGCGCGCGCACGCCTTCGACCGACCGCTCGATGCCCGCGTCGTCCACGCGCCGGTTGACGCCCTCGAACAACAGGATGTCGTACCACGCCCGCATCACATAGCCGTTGTTCGCGGTGACGGGAATCTCCGGCGCGTTCGGAAACACGAAGCGCATGGCGGGCGCGTCGGCGAGGCGCAGCTCGGGCACGAGCGGCACGAAGTCGTTGGCATCGGCGCCGAGGCCGTGCATGAGGATCACGGCATAGTCGGGATTCGGCGCGGTTTCGATCTCGATGGTCGAAGGTTGGTCGGTCATTGCTCGGCACTCCATTCAATTCGCACGATGCTTCAGATGATATGCACGAGCACCTGAACGATGCCCACGATCGACACCAGCCACACCAGCGAGCGCACGAATGGCACGCCCGCCGCGTAAAGCGGCAGCACGTAGAGCACGCGCGCGACGAAATACGCGAGCGCGCCGTAATGCGTGAGCACGTTTTCGCGTCCCGTCACGTACACGATCAACACGGCGGCGGCAAAGACCGGCAGTGTCTCGAACAAATTCGCCTGCGCGCGCATCAGTTCGAAACTCACGGCGCCTCCAGAAAAGAAATGGCCAGGATGGGCCGCAGCCATCATGCCATCCTGGCCTGCGAGCGTGTAATCTTGAGTGCGATCCGGCCTTGTCCCTCGCTCATGCACGCGTTGACCTTCCGCCTGTCGCCCGGCGACGACCTGCGCGCCGCGCTCGAGCACGCCTTCCATGCACGCGGCCTGTCGGCCGCGTTCGTGCTCCAGGGAATCGGCAGCCTGAGCGTCGCGCGGATTCGCTATGCGGGCCGCGACGAAGCGGCCGAGCTGCGCGGCGACCTCGAAATCCTCACGCTCGCCGGCACGCTGTCCGCGCAGGGCCCGCATCTGCACGTGAGCGTGTCCGACGCCGGGGGCCGCGTATTCGGCGGCCACGTCGCGCCGGGCTGCATCGTGCGCACAACGGCGGAACTCGTCGTCGCGAGTCTGCCGGGCGTTCGTTACACGCGCGAGCACGATGCCGCGACGGGCTTCGCGGAACTCGTCATCCGGCCAGCGTGACGGCGACCGGCGGCGTCGCGCCATCGAGCGCCAGATCGTGGCGCTCGATCATCTCGAACGCCTCGCCCGTCTCCGAGTAGTCCCAGCGTTCGACGCTCGTCTGCCTGGCACCGCCCGCGACCGCGTCATGGCGGATCAGGTTCACCGAATATGCCGATGGTTCCACGCGTGCGCCACGACAGCGCCGTGCCCGCCTGCACGGCCCACACGCGGCGCGGCAGGCCGGCGAAGGTATCGTCGTGCAGCGGCAGCACGTACGGCAGATGAATGTGCCCGCCGAGAATCAGATCCGCGCCCGCGCGCGCCCCAGCGCCGCACCGCGCGCTCGCGTCCGCGCAGAAGGTTCTTTTCGTCCTGCGCGTGCGTGACGGCCACCGGCTGATGCGTGACCACGACGCGCAATTGCGCCGCGCTCGCCGTCTCAAGGCGCGAGGCGACGCGCCTGATCTGCCGCATCGACACTTCGCCGTCCGTGTGACGATAGGGTCGCGTCGTATTGACGCCGAGCACGAGCAGTCCCGGCGATTCGAACGAAGGCTCCAGATCGGCGCCGAACGCGCGCTGATGATTCGCGTACGGATGAAGAGCCGCGCGAGCAGATCGAACAGCGGAATGTCGTGATTGCCGGGCACGACGAGCGTGGGCGTCGCGCCGAGCGCGTCGAGGAATGCGCGCGCCGCGGCGAACTGGCGCTTGCGGGCGCGCTGCGTGATGTCGCCGGACAGGGACGACGAGATCGGGCGCGAGCGCGTCGGCGAGGCGCAGCAAGGCGGCAACGACCTGCGGCCGCTCGGTGCCGAAATGCGTATCGGAAATCTGCAGCAGCAAGGTCATGAGCGATTCGCCAGCGCCGCCGCCGGCTCGGGCTTGAGCAGGAGCAGCGGTTTGTCGGACACGCGGAATTCCAGCGGCATCCGCAGCCGCGTGATTTCGCCGTCGGTGGCGATCTTCACGAGCCAGCGCTTCTTCGACGGATGCGTCACCACGATGCGCTCGAACGCGAAGCTCATCACGTGATCCGAATCGGAGAGCCGCCCCACCCGGCCGCGGCGCAATCGCGGCGAGCAAGCCCTGTTCCAGCGCGCGCTTCCTCCGGCATGCCGATCTGCTCCATCTGCAGCCGGTTGTTGCCGAGGAAGAGCGTCGACGAGCGGATCTCGGTCGTACTGCCTTCGTGTTCGAGGCGCAAACGCAGATGGCGGTGCGGCCTGAGCAGCGTGAAAAGCGCCGACCACAGCGCGACGAGCCGGCTGCGGCCGAACTGCCGCTTGGTAGGTCTCGCGGTCTTCGAGCAGCCGGGGATAGAGGCCGAGACTGGCATTGACGAGGAACATCCGTGCGTTAACGAAGCCCACCTGCACGGGATAGGCGCGTGCGTCGAGCAACAGTCTGATCGATGGTTCGAGATCAACGGGAATGCCGTGATCGCGGCTGAAGTAGTTGAAGGTGCCGCGAGGAAGCGCCGCGAACGGGCAGCCGGCATCGAACGCGGCATGCGCGACGGTGCAGAGCGTGCCGGTCGCCGCCGCGGCTTCGCGCGCGACGATTTCGAGGCGGCGCGGATCGTCGACGACGCGCATCTCGAAGCGGCGTCCGGCCGCGCCGAGTTCGCGCGCGAGCGCGGCGCGCGTCGCATCTGCCTGCTGGCGGCCCGAGCCTGTGTTTATCACGATGAAAAACGGCGCCTCGGCGGCGAGCGCGTCGCCCGTTTCGGGGGGCGGAGGATGCGGCGGTTGGGGTCATCGGCAGCGATCCTTCGCGGTTTCGTTGCGATTCCCGTGCACGAAGGACACGGCGATCCTGCCCCGCGCTTCCCGCACGAGGCACGCCGATTATAACGAAAGGCTTACAGTCGGATCGCCGGCCGACTTCGCCGGCACGCGGGCGTGCCCGGCCGGCGCCGCCGCTTACGTGTGCTCGCCGCGAATATAGTACTCGAGCTGCTGGATGGTGAACTGCTGCTCGGAGATGATGTTCTTCACCAGGTCCCCGATGGAGATCATGCCGACGAGCCGGCCGCCGTCAATCACCGGCAGATGGCGCATGCGCTTGTCCGTCATGAGCGCCATGCAGTCGTCGGTCGTCTGGTCCATGCGCACGTAGCGCACGTGCGAGGTCATGATGTCGCGCACGGGCGTCTGCTTCGACGCGCGGTCCATCAGAACGACTTTGCGCGCATAGTCACGCTCGGTCATGATGCCCACGATCTCGTCGCCTTCGGTGACGATCACCGCGCCGATATGCTTGTCGGCCATCAGCTTGATCGCATCGAAGACCGAGGCCGTTGCGGCAATCGTATAGACCGTCTGGTCGGGTTTCGAATTCAGAACCTGTGCGACTGTTGCCATCGAGCGCCTCCGACTGGTGTCGCGCTGCCTGCCGATGCATCGTGCCGGCCGACTGCGTGTTGTTGTGTGCAGGAAACGGTGCTGCGCCTGGGCGACGGGTTGTCCTGCGCCATGACGGCGCGCTGCGCGGGCCGAGCAAGCGCTGAAGCGCCGGCTTTGGTCACAGCCTAAAGCCTTGCGCCCAACGCCTTCATCGGCATTAACCCGACCATTCAAAAAAGTATAGATCAACGGCGAAGCGCGCAAGTGCGGCGCGCCCCCTATCATAAAGCGCGGTTGTTCCACGTGCGTGACGTTTCGGCTTCAGTTTCGCCGATTCGTGCCGCTAATCAGGCAGCCGGCAGGAAGTCGCCGCAAGGCAGCGATACGCGAGGGCAACGCGGCGCGACGCGCCGCTCAGGGAGCGCAGGTGAGTCATTCACAGCAGGATATCGAGCAGCGCGTGCGGCTCGCTGGCAGCAACATGTTCGAATTGCTTCTGTTCAGGCTCGGCGAAACGCCGGGCGCGGAGCCGCGCGACGGGGTGCGCGAGCTTTACGGCATCAACGTGTTCAAGGTGCGCGAGATCCTCGCCATGCCGGTGATCACCGCCGTGGCCGGATCGCCCGAGGAGATTCTCCGCGTCGCGGATATTCGCGGGCAGATCATTCCCGTGATCGATCTTGCGCGCATCGCCGGCTGCCGTCCGAAGAACGGCCCGAAGATCCTGCTCGTCACCGAGTTCGCGCGCACGACGCAAGGCCTCGCGGTCGAGGAAGTGGACGATATCGTGCGGCTGGAGTGGAATCAGGTGCTGTCGGCGGAGTCGCACTCGGGCGGCACCATGGTGACGAGCTTCGCGCGGCTGGACGGCAACGTTGACGGCTCGCGGCTCGCGCAGGTGCTCGACGTCGAGCGCATCGTGCGCGACGTGCTGCCGGCGCGGGAATCGGACATTATCGAGGCGAACACCGGCCGGCTGCAGATCAGGCCGGGCGCGCGCGTGCTCGCAGCGGACGACTCGGACGTAGCGCGTGCGCTCATCGAGCAGAGCCTCACCGCCATGGGCGCGCCCTTCGTGATGACCAAGACCGGCCAGGAAGCGTGGGACGTGCTCGACGCCGCGCTGAAGAAGGCGCAAAAGGAAGGCACCGAAGTGGCCGATCAGATCGTGCTCGTGCTGACCGATCTGGAAATGCCCGAAATGGACGGTTTCACGCTCACGCGCCGCATCAAGGCGGACACGGGCCTGATGCACATTCCGGTGGTGATCCACTCGTCGCTGTCGGTTCGGCGAACGAGCAGCACTTGCGCAAGGTCGGCGCGAACACGTATGTGTCGAAGTTCCGAAGTTCGAAGCGTCGGAGCTTGCGGACGTGATGCGCAGCGCGCTCGCCAGGGTGGCCTGATTCGGGCGCAAAAACGAACGGCGCCCGCCGAACGCAGACCTCGTGAGTCCGTGTCGGCAGGCGCCGAAGCAGTCTGCCGGTCGGCCAGGCGGATGAGCCGGGCAGGCTGACCCGATTAGTGACCGAAGAAGGCCGATTGCGGGTTGTTGCCGGATGCGCGCGGTTACCCGACTGAGCCAGCGTGTCGCGCGAGCCGCCGAAAGCGGTCGTGTCGGCGCCGTGAGCGTTTTCCTTGGCGGCGATCGCTTGCGCGCTCGGACCCTGCTGCGACGTCGGCGCGCCGACGGCCGGACGGTAGAACGGAGCCGGGCCATAGCCGCTCGCAAAGGCGGGGGGCAGCGACGGCGGCGGAAGCGGCGATCAGGAGGGTAGCGAGAAGATTGCGTTTCATGGTGTGCTCCAAAGACGGTTGACGTTCATTCAGAAAGCGCCGCAGCGGTCTTGCGAGAAACTGTCTGCTACGTCGATGGAAGCCAGTGTATACCCCTACTATCGATTTTTTATCCCCATAAGTTTCAATTCAGTTTTCGCTCCGCGCCAACAATCGCTGATCGCACGGTCGTGCGATTCAGTCTGTATGGCCCGCCCGGCAAGGGTTTGCGCGTGCTGCGCCGCAACCTCGTCGCGCCGGGTCGTTTAGCAGGGACGGAACAATTACTTAGCGAACGGACGCGCGAAATTCCGCAATGCGCGCGAATCCCGGGTGATTTCAGTGAACGAGGCGCTCGATCAGACGGACGAGCGCCGCGGGCGGATTGCCCTTCTGGCAGTAGCCGTCGAACCCGGCATCCAGGCCCTCGGGCCGCACGCTCTCCTCACCGAGCGCCGTGAACGCGATGATCCCGGCGTCGCGCGTGCGGGCGATCCGCCGCAGCACGCGCGCGGTCGCGTAGCCGTCGTGCTCGGGCATGGTGATGTCGAGAATGACGACATGCGGCACCCACGGATCGATCGAGTGCAGCGCATCGACGCCGGAGAGCGCGAAGCGCGTATCGAATCCGTCGGCCGTGAGCGCGGCTGCCAGTGCTTCAGCGCTGGACGCATTGTCGTCAACGACCAGAATGCGCCACGGATCGCGGTCCACGCCGACGCGGCGGTTCGACCACAGTGCGCAGTGAGGAGAGTGCAGGGTTACGGGCATGGCCAATCGACAGATTCACACGCCCGCGCCGCAGCACGTTTCGCGCCCGGTCAGACCAGCCGGAATTCAGGCATCGTCGTCTTTCTTGCTCTTGCGCCGCTTGCCCGACGCACTGTCGCTCTCGCGCAGCCGCGCATTCGCCTCGACGAGCGAGGCCGCGTCGCGCTGGCGCAACGCGAGGTCCAGTTCGCCGAGTGCGCCGGCGAGCGCCGCCTGCTCGGTTTCGTCGAGCCGCGCCGCGCCGCGTCCGGACATGCGCCGCGCTTCCTTGTCGAGCCGCCTGAAGAGCTTCGCGCCGAAACGCGTGTCGAGCGCGCCTTCGCGCGCCAGCCCCGCGATCATCGACGCGAGCCGGATGAGCCCTCTGGCGGTCGTCTGCGTCGCACCGTCCAGATCGTCACGGTCTTCCACTGCCTTCTCCCCAGTTTGGCGTTCGGCGCCGCGCTCGCGGCAGGACTCGATGCGGACGCCGCGCGTGCGCCCGGCCCGTCTTGCGTGGCGCGATGATACGCTGTCAATATGACAGTCATATTTGCGCGCCCCCTTGCACATGCGGAGATTGTCGCACCGGCGTGTTCGCGCGGTACGATCGCGATTCAGGCGCGACCGGTGGCACACTACCACATGGCAGCACGACTCGCGCCTCGAAGCAAGCGCCCGCAGATATACCCAGAAATACCCAGAACCGCAAACCGAATTCCCGCATGAATCCCGCTACCCTGCAAAGAGCGCCGTACGGCTCCGATTTCTCCGGCCTCGTCTGCGGCTTCCGATTTCATGTCGATCGGCCCGGCGAGCCGATCGACACCGAAGCCGCGAGCGAATGGCTCGCCCGCGACGACACGACCAAGGAATTTGTCTGACTGCACTTCGACCTTGCGAACAGCGCGTGCGAGCGCTGGATGCGAGGCCTTCTCGGCCTGCCCGACGCATTCTTCGACACCGCTGCACGAAGGCTCGCACTCGACGCGCATCGAGCACCAGGAGGGCGCGCTCTTCGCGGTCATCAACGACGTAATGTTCAACTTCGAGCTGACGCCCTCGGAGATCGCGACGCTGTGGGTCTACACGCATCAGAAGCAGCTCGTCACGGCACGTCTGAAGCCCCTGCGCTCCATCGATTCGCTGCGCGAGTCGGTCAGGCGCGGCGAGCTGTTCCGTTCTCCCGCCGAGCTGATCGCGCATCTGCTGCGCGATCAGGCCGACTTGCTCGTGCTATCGTGCGGCGCACGAGCGTCGAGGTCGACGGCATCGAGGACCGCTTTCTCTCGATGCGCAGGACCGAGACCCGCACCGATCTCGGCGGCCTGCGGCGCGTGCTCGTGAGACTGCAGCGTCTGCTCGCGCCCGAACCCGGCTCGGTGTTCCGCCTGCTCGCGCGACTGCCGCGCTGGCTGCATGCGCAGGACATCCAGGACCTGCGCGACGCGACCGAAGAGAGTTCTCACTCGTGCTCAACGATCTCGCGGGCCTCGTCGAGCGCATCAAGCTCCTGCAGGAAGAAGTCGCGACGCGCATGGACGAGCAAAGCAACCGCACGCTCTTCACGCTGACGCTCGTGACCGTGCTCGCGCTGTCGATCAATATCGTCGCGGGCTTTTTCGGCATGAACGTGGGCGGCATTCCGCTCGCGGAGAATCACCACGGCTTCTGGCTGCTCGTGGCGATCGTCGCGAGCTTCATCGTGCTGGCGGGATGGTGGACGTTCCGCCGCAGCCGCAATCTGTAACGGCGGGCAGATGCGGCACGGCCGGGAGATCGCGGGCAGGATGCAGGCGAAGCCCGGCGCCGCAGCAGATGCGATGCGCCGTGTCAACCAGTAGCCGCTCCTCAGAAACCCAGGTCGCTCAGGCCCGGATGGTCGCCGGGCCGGCGGCCGAGCGGCCAGTGATACTTGCGGTCCGCTTCCCTGATGGGCAGATCGTTGATGGACGCGTGACGATGCGTCATCAGCCCCGCCTCGTTGAATTCCCAATTTTCGTTCCCGTAGCTGCGATACCAGTTGCCGGCGTCGTCATGCCATTCGTAGGCGAAGCGCGCCGCGATGCGGTTGCTGTTATACGCCCATAGCTCCTTGATGAGCCGATAGTCGAGCTCGCGCGCCCACTTCCGTCGCAGGAACGCGACGACTTCCGCGCGGCCGTTTGCAAATTCCGCGCGATTGCGCCAGCGCGCGTCTTCACTATACCACTATACTATAGGCAAGCGACACCCGCTCGGGCTCGCGCGTGTTCCACGCATCTTCCGCGAGACGAACCTTGAGCCTGGCCGATTCTTCATCGAACGGCGGGAACGGCGGCTTGCTTTCCATGGCGAATCCTCCCTGACGCGGGTAGCGGTGAGCGATGTAGACAGATCTGTCTACCCGATGCACTCTAGCGCAGGTAGACGAACCTGTCTTCAATTGATTGAATGAACCCCGCAGCTTCCCCCAGTCGAAATCGCGGACCTCGCGCCGGAGGCGCGCATTCTGCGCACCGCTCACGATCTCTTCTATCGCGACGGCATTCGCGCCACGGGCATCGATCGCGTGATCGCCGCGTCGGGCGTCGCGAAGAAGACCTTCTATCGCTATTTTCCGAGCAAGGACGATCTGATCGTCGCGTTCCTCGATATCGCCACGAAGTCTGGATGGCGTGGTTTGGCGACGCCTTGCAGCGCCACGGCGGCACGCTCTCGGCGCTCGTGCCGGCACTGGCGGAATGGTTCGGCAGCGATGCGTATCGCGGATGCGCGTTCATCAAGTCGGTCATGGAAGTGGGCGACACGTTGCCGCAGGCGGTAGAGATTTCACGGCGTCACAAGCGCGACATGACCATGGCGATCCGCGCGCTCATGCCGGCGTCGCGCACCTCGAAGGCCGACGCGCAGGCGCTCGCGGTCAACGGCGCCATCGTCGCGGCGCAGCTCGCGCACACGCCCGCGGATGCGTTGAAGGCGCTCGCGCGCGTGGTGCGCGTGGTCAGGAACGGCGCGAGCACGAAATGAGCGCCGCTATCTGGGCGCGGCTCCCGCTGCGCAGCAGAGCATCGCGCTCATCGATTCGATGTCGGCCGTGCTCAGAGTGGCAACGTCGGCCTTGAGTTGCAGGAACGCGACGATTGCGCCGTAATGCGAGCGCAAGAGGTCGCGTTTCGCGGTATAGAGGAGCGTATTGATGGCGCGCACGACATCGGTGCTCGCGCGGCTGCCGACCTTATAGCCGATTTCCGTCGCGCGAAGCGCGTCGCCCGCCGTCGCGACGAGATGCGAGAGCGAATCGGTCTTGATGCGCTCGCGCACGTATCGCGCATAGTTGTCCCGCGCTGATGCTTCGGCCTGCACCGAAGCCGCCACGAAGCCTTGCTCCGCCTTGTCCTCCAATGCCAGCGACTGCCTGACTCGCGCCTGGATCTCGCCGCCCGAGAAGAGCGGGATCTGCACCTGCAGCATGCCGATGGTCGTCGTCGTGGGACGCGAGTAGCTGCCCGTCACGCTGACGACGGGATAACCCGCCGAGCGCGCCTTGGTCGAATCGAGCCTAGCGATCTCCCAGCCGAGCTGCTTCGACTGCGCGCCGTAGCTTCTGGTCCTTGCCTGCTCCGCCCAGACCTCTTCGCCTTCCGCCAGACCTGGCAGCGCCATGCCAGACGGCAGCGCGGCGAGCGTGGAAAACGCGCGCCCGGTGACCTGCTGCACGGCGCGACGCTTGATGCCCAGATCCTGCTGCGCGTCCATCAACTGCAGTTGAGCCTGCTCCCGCGCGGTCGCCATCTCCTGCTCGTCGATCAGCGTCGCCTCGCCTGCCGCGCGCTTGCGGCGGACCTGATCGCGCTGGAAATCGATGGCCTTCGAATATTCTTCCGAGCGCTTCACTTCGTCTTCCGCGGCAAGTTCGTCGAAATAGGCGCGCACCGCCCGGAGGATCGCCGTCTGCCGCGCGCCCGCAAAATCGACGGCGCCTTGCGCCACGACGAAATCGGCCTGGCGATAGGCCGTCCACTTGCTCCAGTCGAAGAGCGGTTGCGAAACGTTGACCATCCAGCCGCTCTGCCAGTAGTCCTGCCTCGGAAAACCATCCATGTCGATGCGGTTGTACGCCCGCCCCCAGCCGCCTGTGATCTGGGGCAGCAACGTGGCGCACGCAATCGGCACGGACAGCTTCGCCGCCTCGTAGCTGGCGCGCGCCTGCGCGAGCTCCGCGTCGTAATCGAGCGCTTGCTGGACGATGGCGGCGAGGTCGTCGGCGCATGCGACGTGCGCGTATCCCAGGGCGGACGCCAGCACCCACGTCGTCAGAGTTCGCCTAAGCATGGAGCGCATCCTGCGTGGCCGCCGTCTGTGAACCGCCTTCGCGCACGAGCGCGCCGTCCTCGAAGCGATAGCGAATGTCGAACCACCACGCAAGCGACATGTCGTGAGTGATGACCACCACGGTCCGGTCGAGGCCGCGCAACAGCGCCGCGATACGCTGGACCGAAACCGGGTCGAGGTTGGAGGTCGGCTCGTCGAGCAGCAGGACTTCCCGCTGCTGGTACAGCGCGCGCGAGCAGGAGCCGTTGCCGCTGCCCGGCGGAGATGTTCGCGATGGTGTCGCTGATCACGGTGCGCGTGCGCATGGGCAGGCGCATGATGTCCTGAAGCAGGCCGACGTCGTCCAGTATCTCGTGGATGCGATCTTCGTCCGCCTGTCCCGCGAACAGCGTGACGTTATCGGCGATCGAACCGTGCAGAATGATGTCGCCCTGACGCATGTGCGCCTGGTGGCGACGGATTTCATCGACGGCGAGGTTCGGCCATGCGATCCCGTTCAGCGCGATATGCCCCTCCTGCAGCGGTTCGGCCGCGGACAGCAGTCTGAACAGCGTGGACTTGCCGCTTCCCGACGGCCCGGTGATGACGATCTTGTCGCCCTTGCGGATATCGACGCTTGCGTGCCTGAGGACGGGCTGATCGGAGACGCCGTAGCTGAAAGTGACGCCGCTCACTTCGATGCGTTCGAAATGGCGCACCTCCGTGGCGCGCTGCGTGTCGGTCAGCGGCGTATAGCGCTCGTTTTCGCTTTCGACGATATCGTCGACGCGCGCGGTGGGCACGCTCAGCATGAAATACTGGAACGTCGCGTTGATGGCGCCGGCCAGCCGCTCGACATCAGCGACTTGTAGATCAGGAATGAATAGAACACGCCGACCGACACCTTGCCGCCCAGCATAAGGCGCGCGGCCATCCACGTCACGATGATAGTGTCCGCATAGTTGACGAGCTTGAGTATCGCGTCGCGCGTGCAGGTCAGACGGCTGCTTTGCAGAAGCGCCGCCGCATATGCCTTGAACAACGTCGTGTAGATCGCCGTGCGCCGCGTCTCGCCCTGCGCGAGCTTGAGCAGCGACGCCGCGCGAATCGTCTCGATCATCGAATCGTCACACCGCGCGGAAGTTTCCAGCACGAGCGCGTGGGTGTCGCGCATCGCCGGGAACATGCTCAAAGCAACGATCACATAGAGCGCGAACACCACTAGCGCGACGGCCGTGAGCTGCCGGCTCTGAATCAGCATCAGCACGAGCGCAAGCGCGCCGACGGTCAGATCGACGTACAGCGAGATCGAGGTGCGCGTGCAATAGACGCTCTGATCTCGTCCTGCGCCTTCACGCGCGCGAACACGTCGCCGACATGACGCTTCTCGAACCACGACATCGGATTGCGCAGCAGGTGTCCCACGAGCCCCTCGGTGGAATTGATCTGCGCGACGCTGTAAAGCAGTTCGGTTAGATACTTCTGGATGTATTCGCTCAACGCGCCCAGCAGGAAAATGCTGGCAAACGTCATGACGAGCACGTTCAGAAGATTGCGATTGTCGGCGGCGACGACGTAATCGAGCACGAGATTACCGAAGTACGGCATCGCCAGGATCGCGAACTGGCTGCCCAACGCGACGAAAAGCACCTTGTCGATCTGCGCTTTCAGCCGCGGATTGAGCGCGCGAACACGCTTGAGTGCCGCCGGCACGCGCGACTTCGCGCGCAGGCAAGGCATCTGCGGCATTGGCGCGAACTCCAGCAGAAACCCCGATACGGCGGCGCGGAAGGTGTCCATCGACACGCGCCACCAGCCCGTCGCGGGGTCGATGATGCTGATATAGCCGCGGCTGACCTTCTCGAACACGACGAAATGGCCCCGCCGAAATGCAGGATCGAGCCTTTCTTGACCTGCGATAGATGAGACGGATCGAAACGATAGGCCTGCACCGCCAGGCCGAAATCGACGCCACGTCGTACAGATCCATCAAGGTCAGGCCGTTGGCCGAAATCGGCTTGTAGGCCGACAGTTCCCGAACCTCGGTGGCCCGGCCCAGGTGCGACAGCACCATCGCCAGACAGGCGTATCCGCATTCGGCGACTTCATTCTGATAGATAACTCGCACCTTCAACCTCTCAGCATTCGGAACAGCGGCGCCAGCACCCACTCGGCGATCGTTCTGCGCGCGACGACGATGCTCGCCGTCGCGCGCATGCCCGGCAGGATCACGAAGCGTTGTCCCTCGAAGTCGAACGTATTGCCGCGCAATGTCGCCCAGGCCAGATAATCGCCGTCGGCGTCCTTCGGACCGGCTGTTTCTTCGGACGGATCGGGCGCGCCCGGGGTGCCAGGCGGACTCGGCGGGCTCGCGGGAAGGACGGTCGTGCCCGAGATCGAGTCGATGCGCGCTTCGTACGTCCCGAATTTGGCATAGGGAAACGCGTCGAATTTGAGCCTGAGACGATCTGGCCTTCCCGCACGAAACCTCTGCGGCGGGACGGAATGCTCAATGCCGCCCGCAGCGGCCCCCTCGTTTTTGGTCGCGATGACCAGCGCAACGTCGTTCGCAGTCAGCATGCGCCCCGCCACGAGCCCCGAAAACGTGACGACACCGCCCGGGCGCGGATACGGTCGTGTCCTACCGCTCCTGCTCGAACCGCGCCCAGACATCCTGGACATCGCGTGCGTGCCGCGCGTCCAGTTCGCGCAACTGGGCGTCGAGCTCCGCTTGCGCGCTCCTGGATGTGCCGATTTCTCCCGCCAGTTGCTGACGCCGAGCAACGCTCTGTGCCACGGTCACCTTGCCTTGATGGACGTCGGCTCGCGCCTGCTCGACCTTGTCGGCCGTGACGTACTCCGATACCGAACTCAGGCGCAACAGCCGCTGCTGGAATTCGTCGCCGAGTTCACTGCCCTGCGCGATCTGAGCGTCCAAAGCGGCCAGTTCCGCACGGCGGCTGGCCTCCGTCAGGCGCGCCGACTCGACCCGCGCATTCAACTGAGCCCGGCGCTCGCTGTATTGTTCGTCGATGGCGCGGATCTGGCCATCGCGCATCTGCTCGTCGAAGACCTGGCGACGCAATCCGCTGGTCGTCAGCGAAAAGTCCCGTTGCAGCCGGAACAGCGGCGTGCCCGGCTCGACATGCTCGGACGGCCGGACGTAGATGGACGACACCAGCCCTGACAAGCCCTGAATCTTCACTTCCGCCGGCGACACGATCTCGCCCGAAACGTCCTGCTTAAGCTCGATCTGATGGCAAAAGGCAAAACCCAGCGCGACGATAGTGAAGACCGAGGTCGCATAGACAATCCAGCGCCAGGGCACATCCTTGAATTGAGGAAGATCGGTCGGTTGCATAAACAGAATGAACTACGCCGGCCGACGGCGAATCGTGCTTTCCACGATTGCCGCTGGCCCGGGCGCGTGAATGCTTGATCGGTAATTGCTCTATCTGGCGGGAGCGAACGCGTACATAGCAGGATGTCCGGCGAGAGCCACTGTTGATAATTGTCCGTCAGCGCGATCTCGATGTAGTCCGCAAGCCGCTGAGGCACGTCGCATGCCGACAGGCGAACGGGTTCGAAAATGCGGGCGCTGAAGCGCCCCCGCCCGAAGCGAAGATAGAACGGCAGCATGATTGCATCGACGCGCTCGCCCATCCGGAATATGCCGTTATGAACGCGCGCATTCCTCCCGAACATGGAGACATCGACCGTTTCCATCGGATAGCGATGCATCGTGAATGGCGGAACATCCGCGAACAGGACCGCGACGCCATCCCGTTTTCAACGCGCGGGCAACCCGCACACCCAGACCGCCACGGTTCTCGTCGCCATACGTGTAAAGCACCTGATACACGGAATGAGCGCGTGATCGTCGCCGTACTGATTCTGCGGTACACCCGACACCACCGACATCGATGCGAGACCCAGCAACTGCGCGATCCTCTCGACGATGTAAATGTTCGCGTATTGAGAAACATAGTGAAACGGCGATATGAAGACGGGTTGGCCAGGCGCGGCGCGCTTCAACGCCGCGACTTTCGATGTCAGTTCTTCCGCGATGGCATCCATGTCAGGCCACGCTTCCTGCTTTCGAATGTCGCGGCCGAAGTAGATACGCTGATCGATCAGTTTCTCCAGTTGCCCGCCAATCCGCGAACGATCTGATGTCGACGTCGGAAGTTCGAGTATGTCCCGTTCGATTTCCGCCCTGACATTTCCGCTTGCCCAGAAATCGGCATCGAATACGCTCCGCACATGCCAGGTGATTGCAGCAGCGCGTTCCAGCATGGATCGAGGAATTCGACCTATTCCATTGCGTCATTGAATTGGCACTGGTCGAATCCGGCGCGAAGGATCGTCATATTTCCACTTGATCGGTTTCGGGTTCTTGTTGTGTTCGCGGATGTATCGGCATCAGTTTGCGATCCCAATCCTTCACCGAAGTGAAGATGCCGCGAGCGATCACTTCACGCTGAATGCGCGAGAACCAGTTCTCCACCTGGTTGAGCCACGACGAGTAGGTCGGCGTGAAGTGCAGGTGCACGTTGCGCTGCGCATCAAGGAAGTCGGCAACCCGCTGCGTCTTATGGCTGCTGACGTTGTCGCAGATCGCGTGGATTTCCCGGCGTTTGGGCTGGCTGGCGACGACGTCGGTCAGGAAGGCCACGAACTGCTCGCTGGTGTGGCGCGCCACCGTCTTGCCCAGCACCTCGCCGGTGGCAGTATTGAACGCCGCGAACAGGCTGAGCGTGCCGTTGCGCTTGTACTCGAAGCCGTGACTCTCGGCGCGCCCGGGCGACAGCGGCAGCATACGGTCCTTGCGATCGAGTGCCTGGATCGCGGTCTTCTCGTCCACGCAGAACACCGCTGCGTGCGCCGGCGGGTTCAGGTACAGCCCGATCACGTCGGCTGCCTTGGTCTCGAAGTCCGGGTCGTTGGAGACCATGTGCCGCTCCAACTGCTGCGGCTTGATGCCGTGCTTGCGCCAGATGCGCTGCACGGCCGAGACCGATACGTCGCCGAGTTCTGCTGCGAGCTTGTAGCTACTCCAGTGTGTCGAACCGTCGGCGGGTTTGTGCTTGAGGGTGCACTTGAGCACCCGCGCTTCCAGTTTGGCCGGTGGCTGCGTAGGCGCCCGCCCGCGGTGCCGGGCGTACATGCCGGCTAGTCGCTCGCTGAGGAAGCGCCCCGACCAGCGTGCGATGAAGCGCGAATCGCAACCCAGTGTGCGCATGATACTGTCGCGCGATTCGCCGTCCTCGAGCATCAGGATCAACTTTGCGCGTCGCACGTCCGCCGCACGCACCGTTCGGCTGCGCGCCGCCGACAACAGTTGCTCACGTTCGATATCTGTCAGGTTCATTTTGACCCATGACCTGTATCTGAACACAGACAGGGTGCTAATTCAATAACGCAGTGCAATAGGAAACATATTGCGGGAAACCAGGGAACGTTTTCCGCATGGAAGAATGCCGAACACGTCTGCATATTTTCCCCGCGGCCCTTCTCCATTTAATGACGCATACGATTCCGCATCGTCGGGCTTAGCGTGCCTGCTAAAGAAATTACTATCCGCATAAGGAACATGCGCGAAGCCGATCTTAAGCGCGCTGGAGAAAACCTACTCGTCTTGAACGCATTGCAACCGGATAACCCGATCCGTCGCAGGGCTCTTAAGACTGGTTTAAGCATCGGCGACTAAAATGTGCTATCTGGAGCGGGCAAGATGTCGCTTTGATGCATGTGCCTCGCATGTTATTGCGATTCCACTTTCACTCGAACGTCCACGCGGATGGTCAGACCGGGCAACGCTTCACGCACCTTCCAACGGCGCGCAAGGCGAGGCGATGACCGTCCCATTCGGCCCGGCGGCAGGCAATGCCGGGCTTTTTTTAGCCGTGCCGGCCGCGCTCTTGCAGAACGCCATTGCCCGTCTGCGCGACGGCGGCGGGCAGGTCGAAGCGGAAAGTGGTGCCTTGCCGCTCCGTCTCGATCAGGCGGATCTGACTGCCGTTCAATTGCAGCATGCGTTGCACGATGAGCAGGCCGAGGCCGCCGCGATGCGCGCCGCCCGATGTGAACGGGCGCTGAAAGAGCGCCTCGCGCATCGGGGGCGGAATGCCCGGGCCCGGGCCCGTGTCGCTGACGGTGACCTCGACCCTGTCGCGCTTCTCGCCTGCCTGTGCGAGCGTGACGTCGACCGAGCCTTACGCGGGCGTATGGCAAATCGCGTTGTCCAGCAGGTTCGTGAGCACGCGCTCGATCATGCCCAGGTCCGCGAGCACGCTCGGCAGGCGCGGCGCGATATGCGTATTCAGTCGCACGCCGCACGATTGCGCGGGCAGCTCGAACTTCTCGAAGACATCCTGCACGAGATCGGCGAGCGAGAACGGTTCGGCTTCGGGCGCCACCATGCCGTGCTCGAGCCTCGCGAGTTCGAACAGCGATTGCGCGAGATGGCCGACCTTGGCGCTTTGCGCCAGCGCGATCGACAGATAGCGGCGGCGCTCCGCGTCGGCGAGCGAATCGACCTTGAGTGAAAGCGTCTCGAGATAGCCGTGCAGCGACGAAAGCGGCGTGCGCAGATCGTGCGAGATATTGGCGACCATTTCGCGCCGCTCGCGGTCCTGCCTTCCGAGCGCGCGCCATTGCTCGCCGATACGCTCGGCCATCTGCGCGAACGCGCTTTCCAGCACGACGATCTCGTCGCGCTCGTTCTTCCGCGTGTCCGGCTCGTCGCCCTCGTGCTTCGCGGACACGACCGGCAGCGAAGCGGCGGCAGGCTCGCCGCGCGCGTCGAACCCTGCGCATCGCCTCGGTCAGGCGCCGCAACGGGCGCGTGACGAGCCCGAAGGCGACCACGCCCGCGACCAGCCCGAGCAGCGTGACGAGGCCCATCGACGCCAGCGTGGTGCGCAATACGACGCTCGCCGATGCCTTCGCCGCCAGCGCGTCATGCTCCTCGCCGAGCAGCACGACATAGACATAGCCGAACGGCGCTTGTCCGGGAGCGGCGCTGAATACCTTGCGCTTGTCGTCGCTGCGCGGATCGTCGGCGAGGATGGGCAAGGCGTCGCCGTTCAGGAAGCGGCGCACCGGCGCGAGATCGACCCGGTCACGTTTCAGGTGGCCCGGCGGCGCATCGTCGGCGCGAATGAGGCCGGCGTTGTCGAGCAGATAGACCTCGACGCTCGGATTCACCACCATCAACTGGCTGAAGGGCCGGCGCACGGCGGGCGCGTCGATGCTCCTGGCGTCGGCGAGCGCGCCGTCACGTGCGATATGCGCCGCGAGCCCGCGCGACAGGCTTTGAATGACCTCCTTCTCGCGCAGGTCGCTCGCGCGGATCTGCAGCCATGCCGATGCGCCGCAGCAAGCAAGCAGCAACACGCAGAACACGACGAAGAGCCGTTGCGACAGCGTGAGCTTCATGATGCGTCACCCTCGCCTTCGGCCGCTTGCGCCACGAGCTTGTAATCGTGTCCCCATACCGTGAGAATGCGCCTCGGGTCCGCCGCGTCCTTCTCCACTTTCGCGCGCAGCCGGTTGATGTGCGTGTTGACGGTGTGCTCATAACCCTCATAACCCTCGTGGCGATAGCCCCATACCTAAGCAGATCCATGCGCGAGAACACCTTCCCCGGATGACGCGCGAAGTGATAAAGCAGATCGAACTCGCGCGGCGTCAGTTTGATGCGCGCGCCGTCGACCCACGCTTCGCGCGCGAGCGGATCCATTGCAATGCCCGCAACCTCGATGCGGCCCGCGTCGAGCCGCGAATCCTTCGCGACAGCATCGACGCGGCGCAGCAGCGCCTTGACGCGCGCGACGAGCTCGAGCACGGAGAATGGCTTGGCGAGATAGTCGTCCGCGCCGAGTTCGAGACCGAGGATGCGGTGCACTTCGCTCGAGCGCGCACTCGTGATGATGATCGGCGTGTAGCGCGTCATCGCCCGCGCGCGGCGGCAAATCTCGAGACCATCGACGCCGGGCAGCATCAGATCGAGAATCAGCGCATCCCAGCCGCCCTGTTCGAGCAGCCGCAGCCCTTCGGCGCCGTCGGCGGAATGCACGACTTCATAGCGCTCGTCGCGCAGGTTGAGACTCAGCACATCGGCGATGTGCATGTCGTCTTCGACGATCAGAATGCGTTTCGAATGATCCATGAATGAATGTCATCGGCAGGCCGCGAAAGGTGCGCGCCCAATCAGCAGCAATCAGCCGATCAAATAGCGGCCACGAATGCATGAGAAACCGAGGAAAAACCCGGTCGCTCCGTTATTGTGCGGAAAAGCGCGCGGCCAAGTATCACATTTAATTTAACTTTCGGTGAGGACTCGGGGATACGCGCGCGCCTAAGGTGCGCCTGTCCCACTCGATTACGAGGAGCGCATCATGCCAACCCGCCGCCGCTTTCTCCTGACGGGCGCCGCGGCCGCCACCGCGGCGTTCGCCCTGTCCGGACGCCTGCGCGTGCTTGCCGCAGGCGCCGTCGCAGGAGCGTTTCGAGGTCGTCCAGCATGCCCGCCTTGCCCGGCACGAGCGAGCGCCGCACCAAACTGCGCATCGCGGTGAATGACGACAGCATGAGCACCTGGTTCATGGCCGCCGCCGCCGACTTTTGCGTCGAACGCGCCCTGCTTCTCGATGTCGTCATGGACGACCAGGATCACACCACGCAGCGCATCCGGGAGGGCGACGTGCAAGGCGCGGTCGCCACGTTGTCGGAGCTCGTGCCCGGCTGGCGTTCGGTGAAGCTCGGGCGCATGCGCTATCGCGCGGTATGCTCGCCGGCCTAACTTCGCGCGTCATTTCGCGGACGGCCTTACGCGCGACGTGCTGCGCCGTGCGCCCTGCGTGAACTTCAACGAGAAGGACGAACTGCAAAAGCGCTTTGTCAGGCGTGTGAGCTGCGTGGATATCGAGCCACCCGCCCATTTCGTGCCGCATGGCGCTGGCTTCGTGGGGGCATGCACGTCGGGGCTCGCGTGGGGCATGTGTCCGCAGCAACTGGTCGCGCGCGAACTCGAAAGCGGAGAACTGGTGGAAGTGCTGCCCGGTTCGCGCCTCGATATGGACCTCTACTGGCAGAGCTGGCGCCTGTCGCTCGGCTGGCTCGACGATTTCAGCGCGATGCTGAAGCGCCGCGCCAGGTCGTCCCTCGACTGAGATTCAACGCATGCTTACGCCTCGCGCGTCTCGAAGGAATCCACGCGATCGCGGTAGAACGCCAGATGCTCCTTGATGGCTGCAACCGATTCGTAGGGCGTCTCGTAGGTCCAAACCGCGTTGGTCGCTTTTTGTCCGCCCGCGGGAATGCTGTAATAGCTGCATTCGCCCTTGTAAGGACAGTACGTGGCGTGCGAACTGCGTTCGAGCTGCGCCATGTCCACGTCCTTGCGCGGCACATAGAGCACTTCGGGATACGAGGCTTCGCGCAGCGAAAGCGCCTCTGTCGTATCGGCGATGACGCGCCCGCCCGCCTTCACGATCAAGCGCAAGGGACTGCGCTCGATCGTGATCGGATGATCGGGCCCCGGGATCTTCACGGTTTTGTCCATGAGTGTCTGCCTGCTGATGCGCCATCGAAGCGCGGAAGAATCATGGTAGCGCCCTTGGGTATGACACGCAGAAACCGCCCCGGCGCTGAATTCGATTCGTCGAGCGAGCAATTCGCCGTGCCTCGTATGCAGGGGATGACGCGGCGCTTCCCACTCCGCAATCAGCGGCCGAAATAGACGGGCTTGGTGCCGTCGTTGTTCATCGGCTGCGTCATGCGCATTCCGGAAGCCAACGTGCCGCCGGCCGCACCGCCGTAGGAGTTCATGTCGGCACTGTAGGCGTTGTCATAGGCGGGTGTTGCACCATTCTGGCGCGACACGCGGCTGGCGCGACACGCGGCTTTCCGCAGCCTGGATATCGGCAGGGTATGAGGTTTGGCCGGAGCGCGACGGATCGTAGCCCGCGGCTTCGACCTGCCGCAGATCCTGCTTCACCTGATCCCGCGTGAGCGACGAACCGGCTTGCGCGAAGGAAAGGACCGTCGCCACCGCTACGGCGGCGACGGCCATGGCTTTGACGAACGATTTCATGGTGAACCTCCGGTTATAGGCGACGCGCAGAAGTCTTCTGCGCGTACTGCATAATCAGCATCGGCCGTGCCCACCTCGGTCCACCGGTTTCATTGCAGAAATCCCGCCTATCCCGCTTTGTTTTCAATCATCGTGACGAGCACGTGCAGCATGCGGTTCGCGGGCGTCGGCACGCCGAGCGCCTCACCGCGCCGCACGATCAGCCCGTTCAGATGATCGATCTCGCTGGTCTTGCCGCGCGCCAGATCCTGCGCCGTCGATGAATACTGGTTCGGCATGGTCTCCGCGATGCGGCGCACGGCGGCGTCCACGTCGCCGGGAATCGTCACGCCATCGGCCTTCGCGACCGCGACGCATTCGTCGACGACATCGCGCATCGCGCGCGTGACGCCCTCGCCTTGCACGAGCTTGCCGTACGGCATCTGCATGATCGCGGAGAGCGCGTTATAGGCGCAATTCAAGACGAGCTTGGCCCATAGCGCGCCGCGCACGTTGTCGGAGATCTCGGTCGGCACATCCGCCTGGGCGAACACGCGCGCCACTTCCTCGCTCTTCGTCGACGGCTCGATCACGAGTTCCCCGCGTCCGTGATGCCGGATGTGTCCCGGCCCCGCCATTTCCGACGCGACGTAGACCACCGCCGCAGCCGCTTCCTGCGGCAGCAGCTCGCGCAGACGCGCGGCATTCTCCACGCCGTTCTGCAGCGACAGCACGAGCGCGTCGCGTTCCAGATGCGGCGCGAGGGCCCGCGCCGCGCTGTCCGTATCGGTCGACTTCACGCAGAAGAGCACGAGCTGCGCGCCCTTCGCCGCGCTCGCTTCGGTGCTCGCGGCCACGCGCACGCGCTCGTCGAAATGTTGCGTGTCGAGCCGCAAGCCTTCGCGCAGGATCGCCTCGACGTGCTGCGGCCGCGCAATCAGCACGACTTCGTGAGCCGCGCGCGCAAGCATCCCGCCGTAGTAGCAACCGACCGCGCCCGCGCCCATGACGGCGACTTTCATGATTCCCTTCTCCTCGTTGCATTCCACTGGCTCGCAAAGGTAACACATGGGAACCGGATCGCCCGAGCCGGACGATGCTTCGCATAACCGACCACGCGCAAACGCTTGCGCGCCGCGAACGGAATCACGCCGCGTGCCACGCCCGCGAAACTTTGTGGGCGGACGCACGATAGTCAGTCGAATTTGCGGTGAACCATATTGTTAAACGGGGCCACGCGGATATACGCTTCCTTTCAGCGGATCGACGATGCTGTCCAGACAAGAGCCGACCGCTATGGGGTGGATGCGGTTCATTCCGCATCGGATAGCTGAAACCTGAGGACCGATATACGGCATGCCGTAGCCAAGGGCGTCGCGAGCACATTCGGCGACGCGGCGCACCGGCGCGCCGCAACAGACAATGCGCGGGCCGTTCCGTTCGGCAACGAGCGGCGAGCAGCCTGAAACGCGGGCGTCATCACGAGAAGAAAAAACATGAATCATGGATATGAAGCATCGCTCGTCAAGCGCGTAGTGAATCAACTCGTCGCGGGCATCGTGAGCGGCGAATATCAGGACAACGTGCTGCCACCGCAAGTGATTTTTTCCAAGAAGCACGGGGTGAGTCGCACCATCATGCGCGAGGCCTTGAGCATTCTCATTTCGCGCCGCATGCTCGACGTGCGACCGAAAACGGGCACACGCATCAAGCCCGCGCGCGAGTGGCTCATCATGGATCCGGAAGTCGCCGAGTGGCGCCTGCGCGCGCTGCCCGATCCGGAGTACATACGCAGGCTGATCGAGTTCCGCTCGCTCGTCGATCCGCCCGCCGCCGCGCTCGCCGCGACGCGCGCGAACCGGCATCAGCGCATCGCCATCAATGCGGCGTATCAGCGGCTCGTGCACGCGAGCCCGTCGGAAGCGCTTCAGTCCGCGGCCGAGGATGCGTTGCAGGCCGCCGTCGTCGAGGCGAGCGGCGACGAGAATTGCTGCGGCAGATGGGCGGCGTCGTGCGCGTCGGCATCAAGACGATGAAAGCCGCGCTGCGCACGCAGCCGAACGCGCTGCCGCGCGTGCCGGAATCGCAGCTCGACGATTACGGCCGGGTCGTGCGCGCCATCGAGACGAGCGACGGCGACGGCGCGCGCGCGGCGATGTCGCAGGTTCTCGCGCGAACCGCGTCGCTCTGGATCGAGGAAAACCGTTTGAGCACCCTTCCCGCGCAGCCCTTCCCTTGCGCGGCCGCGAGGTCGCCGCACCGCCACTTTCCCCCGCCGGGAGCGTATCTTGCGCGCCCCGACGCCGCAGTTTCGCCTCGCATGCGCCGCGCGCGTGACTACAATGTGCGAAGCCCCACATGCGATGAGTCATGGCCCATCCGTCCCACGGAGCGCTTGGCGTTGGAAACACGGAGGCAAGAATGGCAGAGCTCGAAAAGGAAAAGATCGTCGACGTCCTGAACCGGATTCTCGAATCCGAGCTGGCCGGCGTCGTGCGTTACACCCACTATTCGTTTCTCGTGGTTCGGCTTCGGCCGCATTCCGATCGTGTCGTGGCTGCGCGCGCAGGCCGACGAGTCGCTGACGCACGCGCATCAGGCGGGCATGGATCACCACGCTCGGCGCGTATCCGTCGCTGGAAATCGGCCCGCTGCTCGACAATCACACTTTCGACATCGAAACGATCCTGCGTGAATCGCTGCAGGCCGAGGAAGTCGCGCTGAATCTCTATCGCGACTTGCTGAAAGTCGTCGAGGGACGCTCCGTTGCGCTGGAGGAATATGCGCGGCAGATGATCCAGGTCGAGGAAATGCACGCGGGCGAAGTGGATACGTCGCCGGACCGCCACACGGGTCACCGCTAAATCTTTCCTGGCGCGGAACGAAAAACGCCGGCCCGTTTCGAGCGGGCCGGTGCTTGGGCTGCCTGACGAAGCGTGAAATCTACTTCGGCTGCGCCACCGTGCGCAGATAGGGCTTCAGCGTCTTGAAGCCTTCCGGATATTTCTTCTTCGCATCGTCATCCGATACCGAGGTCGGGATGATCACGTCGTCGCCCGGCCGCCAGTTCACCGGCGTCGCTACCGTGTGCTCCGCGTTCAGTTGCAGCGCGTCGAGCAGGCGCAGCACTTCGTCGAAGTTGCGGCCCGCGCTCATCGGATACGTGAAGGTGGCCTTCACCTTCTTGTCGGGACCGATCAGGAACACGGCGCGAATGGTCGCGTTGTCGTTGGCCGTGCGCGGGCTGCCGCCGTTCGCGTTCGGGTGGATCATGTCGTAGAGCTTCGCGACGTTCAGATCCGCGTCGCCGATCATCGGGTAATTGACCGCGGTGCCCTGCGTCTCCTCGATGTCCTTCGCCCACTGCGAATGATTCGTCACCGGATCGATCGAGAGGCCGATCACCTTCGTGTTGCGCTTGTCGAACTCGGGCTTGAGCTTCGCCATGTAGCCCAGTTCGGTCGTGCAGACAGGCGTGAAGTCCTTGGGATGCGAGAACAGAATCGCCCACTGGTCGCCGATCCAGTCATGGAAGCGGATCGTGCCTTCGGTCGTTTCGGCCGTGAAATCGGGGGCTTCATCACCAATACGTATAGCCATATCAAATCTCCATAAAGGAAGGATCCGGCGAACGGCTCGCGTGCCGAGATGGAACGGTTGCCGGGCTGAAAGCGTAACTTTCAAGCCGATTAGATTATAGTGCGCGGCGCACCTGCCGCGTTCGCGTCCGGGAAAGCCCCCGCGAGCCGTGTGGCCTTATTCTACCTCGACGAGAACCACTCGCCGGTTCTGGCGGCACGCTTCCTGCTGCCCGCCGCAGGGCGTGAACGAGCGTGCTTGCATTCCGCATGAGCCCTTGCTCGAATTCCTCGGCAAAATCTGCTATCATGAAACGGCAGGGTGTCAGAACGAACGTGCAGGCGTGAAGCGTCAGGAACGCGGATCATCCCGCACTCGAACGGGCGACAGACTTCGCCGCGCCAACCGGTGCGGCCACGCTGCCGCCGCACAGGGAGGCGATCGTGACCGTCATGCAAAGAAAGAGCGTCGCTGCACTGCAAAGCGAAGCGGCCGAGACCGAAGAAGTTCTCCAGGAGCACGGCGGCCATGCGCTGGAGCGCTCGCTCACCGCACTCGATGTCGTCATGCTCGGCATAGGCTGCATCATCGGCGCGGGGATTTTCGTGCTGACCGGCCACGCGGCCGCGGCCAACGCGGGGCCCGCCATCGTCATCTCGTTCGTGCTCGGCGCGATCGTCTGCGCGCTCGCGGGCCTATGCTATGCGGAAATGGCCTCCACCGTGCCGGTCTCGGGCAGCGCCTACACGTATGCGTATGCGACGATGGGCGAACTGATCGCCTGGCTCATCGGCTGGGATCTGATTCTCGAATACGCGGTCGGCGCGGCGACGGTCGCGATCGGCTGGTCCGGCTATGTGGTGAGCTTTCTGCATTCGATCGGCATCGACATACCCGAGCAGCTCTCGAAAGCGCCCTTCGCCTACGAGCCCGGCCACGGCTGGAGCCATGCGGGCGCAGTGCTCAACGTGCCCGCGATGGTGATCGTCGGACTCGTCACGATCCTGCTCGTCATCGGCATACGCGAGTCGGCGCGCATCAACAGCGTCATCGTGATCATCAAGGTGCTGATCGTGCTGGCGTTCATCGGCGCGGGCATCGCGTATGTGGACACCGGCCACTGGGTCACGGCGAAGAACCCGACGGGCGCGTTCATTCCGCCCAACACGGGTGAGTCGGGCGTGTTCGGCATGAGCGGGGTGCTGTGCGGCGCGGCGGTCGTGTTCTTTGCGTATATCGGGTTCGATTCGGTCTCGTGCGTGGCGCAGGAGACGCGCAATCCCAGACGCGACATGCCGATCGGCCTGCTCGGCTCGCTCACGATCTGCACGATTCTCTACGTGCTGGTCTCGTACGTGCTGACAGGCATCGTGCCCTACGACCAGCTCAACGTGTCGGATCCGATCGCCGTCGGCGTCGATGCGATCGGCATGCGCTGGCTCTTGCCCATCGTGAAGCTCGGCGCGATCTTCGGTCTCACCTCGGTGATTCTCGTGCTGCTGCTCTCCCAGCCGCGCATCTTCTATTCGATGGCGAAGGACGGCCTGCTGCCGCCGTTCGCGTCGAAGATTCACCCGCGCTTTCACACGCCCTACATCACGACTATCATCACCGGCATCATCGTGATGATCCTCGCGGGGCTCTTGCCGATCGGGCTCGTCGGCGAGCTGGTGAGCATCGGCACGCTGTTCGCCTTCACAGTCGTGTGCATCGGCGTGCTCGTGCTGCGCATCACGCAGCCGAACCTCGAGCGCGCGTTCAAGACGCCCGCCGTGTTCGTCGTGGCTCCGCTGGGGGCGCTCTTCTCGCTCTTCCTCATGTCCAGCCTGCCCGCCGGTACGTGGATACGGCTCGTCGTGTGGATGGCGATCGGTATCGTGATCTACTTCGTGTACGGCATCCGCCACAGCACGCTGCGCAATCAGCGCGAGTCCGCGCGCGGTCAGACAGTGCGCGGTTGAGACGGAAAGGAGCCGCATTTCCGCGCGGGCCCCTCCTCAGTTCGTCAGCGAAGCGATACGTCAATACATCCGTAGATGAAGTTCGAGACCTGCTGGGTCTGCTGATCGGTCGCGCGCAGCGCCTTCGCGATACGGCGAAACTCCGGCTCCAGCGCCGCGAGCGAATCGAGCCCCTCGCGCTTCCAGATCTCGACGAGCGACGTGATCATGTCGTCCTGGCTCACGATCGGTTCGGGTTCGGACACGTCCTACAGATACGACTCGCAGTTCGCATCCGGCTGGGTCGGGATGAAGCCCTGAACCTCGAGCTTCAGGTCCGCGAGCTTCGACGCGAAGAATTGGTTCAGGTCGGCATCAATCAAGTTCATACTCCTTCTTCCAGGATTCGTCCATTTCGACGGCGGCCTGCTCGTCGCGATAGAGGATGTAATCCCCCAGCACGAGCGCGTCGATCTCGGTTCTCATGAAGCAGCGGTAGGCATCTTCGGGCGTGCACACGATCGGCTCGCAGCGCACGTTGAACGACGTGTTGACGAGTACCGGGCAGTCGGTCAGTTCGTCGAACGCCTTCAGCACGGAGAACATGCGCGGGTTGACGTCATGCGTCACGGTCTGGATGCGCGCGCTGTATTGCACTGCGTCATTGAATTAGTACCCTGTCTGTGTTCAGATACAGGTCATGGGTCAAAATGAACCTGACAGATATCGAACGTGAGCAACTGTTGTCGGCGGCGCGCAGCCGAACGGTGCGTGCGGCGGACGTGCGACGCGCAAAGTTGATCCTGATGCTCGAGGACGGCGAATCGCGCGACAGTATCATGCGCACACTGGGTTGCGATTCGCGCTTCATCGCACGCTGGTCGGGGCGCTTCCTCAGCGAGCGACTAGCCGGCATGTACGCCCGGCACCGCGGGCGGGCGCCTACGCAGCCACCGGCCAAACTGGAAGCGCGGGTGCTCAAGTGCACCCTCAAGCACAAACCCGCCGACGGTTCGACACACTGGAGTAGCTACAAGCTCGCAGCAGAACTCGGCGACGTATCGGTCTCGGCCGTGCAGCGCATCTGGCGCAAGCACGGCATCAAGCCGCAGCAGTTGGAGCGGCACATGGTCTCCAACGACCCGGACTTCGAGACCAAGGCAGCCGACGTGATCGGGCTGTACCTGAACCCGCCGGCGCACGCAGCGGTGTTCTGCGTGGACGAGAAGACCGCGATCCAGGCACTCGATCGCAAGGACCGTATGCTGCCGCTGTCGCCCGGGCGCGCCGAGAGTCACGGCTTCGAGTACAAGCGCAACGGCACGCTCAGCCTGTTCGCGGCGTTCAATACTGCCACCGGCGAGGTGCTGGGCAAGACGGTGGCGCGCCACACCAGCGAGCAGTTCGTGGCCTTCCTGACCGACGTCGTCGCCAGCCAGCCCAAACGCCGGGAAATCCACGCGATCTGCGACAACGTCAGCAGCCATAAGACGCAGCGGGTTGCCGACTTCCTTGATGCGCAGCGCAACGTGCACCTGCACTTCACGCCGACCTACTCGTCGTGGCTCAACCAGGTGGAGAACTGGTTCTCGCGCATTCAGCGTGAAGTGATCGCTCGCGGCATCTTCACTTCGGTGAAGGATTGGGATCGCAAACTGATGCCGATACATCCGCGAACACAACAAGAACCCGAAACCGATCAAGTGGAAATATGACGATCCTTCGCGCCGGATTCGACCAGTGCCAATTCAATGACGCAATGGAATAGGATTGTAGTCATCGAAACGTTCCCCCGGCAGAGTGGACCATGTGAGAAATATCAACAAGTGTCACCTTCGAAATCAAGCCCGGCGAAACCGTGCCGATGCGCATTGCCCGCGGCACGCGCCTGACGGTCCAAGGCAATCCAGTCTGGGCGACGCGCAGCAACGACATCGAGGACTACTGGCTCGCGCCCGGCGACGATCTAAAGCTGCGTGAACGCGAACGGCTGTGGCTTTCGGTTGAAGGCGAGCGGCTGGCGTATGTCGTCTTCACGATCCTGCCGCGTTGCGACGAACGCGCGATGCACTGGCTCTCGATGCGCGTCGAGCGTCTTGCGCAGCGCTTGCGCGCCGGATGGCGCACGGTCTGACGCAACTATTCGAATTCGTCATCGACGGCATGCGAATTCACCATCGGCGGGCATGGGTCGATTTCGGTAAACTACCGGGACCATGCCCGCCACACCGCTCGCACTCCCGCAGGAAATCGACGACGCGCCCGACACCGTGCTCAGTTCCGGTGATTATCCGGTCGCGTTGCGCTGGCGCGGCCGCGAACCGTACGGCCAGAGCTTCGACGCGATGCGCGCGTTCACCAACATCCGCACGCCCGACACGCCCGACGAAATCTGGCTCGTCGAACATCCGCGCGTTTTCACGCTTGGCCTGGCGGGCGATCCCGCGCACCTGCTGCTGGCCGACAGCGGCATCCCGCTCGTCAAGGTGGATCGCGGCGGACAGATCACGTATCACGGACCGGGGCAGGTCGTCGCTTATCTGCTGATCGACCTGCGCCGCCGCAAGCTGATGGTGCGCGAGCTGGTGCGGCGCATCGAAGCGGCCGTGATCGAAACGCTCGCGTCGTATAATCTCGCCACCGATCGCAAGGCCGGCGCTCCCGGCATCTATGTCGCGCAGCCCTCCGCGCAGCAGGCGGCCGAAGGCGCGAACGTTTGTTTGCACGGCCTGCATCTCGGGGCGAAGATCGCCGCGCTCGGACTCAAGATTCGCAACGGCTGCAGCTATCACGGCGTGAGTCTCAACGTGAGCATGGACTTGCAGCCGTTTCTCGCGATCAACCCGTGCGGCTACGCGGGGCTCGAAACGGTCGACATGGCGACGCTCGGCGTCGCGGCCGGCTGGCGCGACGTAGCCCTCATGCTGGCCGAACGGCTCGCACATCAGATCGGCGGCCTCCCCGCAAACGCCGCTCAACCACAAGATGGCACGACGGTGGAAGACCGTCCCGCTGCAACAACCGGATCGACCGAATGACTGACGCAACCGCAAACCTGGCTGGCGACACCGCTCCCGTCTCGTCGACTTCATCGGCTACCCCCGCTGCTTCCTACGACGCGACCGCGAAGCAGAAGGCGCAGGCCAAGACCTCGCGCATTCCGATCAAGGTCATTCCGATCGAGAAGCTCAAGAAGCCGGACTGGATCCGCGTGCGCACGGCGACGGGCAACTCGCGCTTCTACGAGATCAAGCAGATCCTGCGCGAGCACAACCTGCATACGGTGTGCGAGGAGGCGAGCTGCCCGAACATCGGCGAATGCTTCGGCAAGGGCACGGCCACGTTCATGATCATGGGCGACAAGTGCACGCGACGCTGCCCGTTCTGCGACGTCGGACACGGCCGCCCCGATCCGCTCGACGCGGACGAGCCGCTGAACCTCGCGCGCACGATCGGCGCGCTGAAGCTTAAGTACGTGGTGATCACGTCCGTCGACCGCGACGACCTGCGCGACGGCGGCGCGGCGCACTTCGTCGAATGCATTCGTCAGGTTCGCGAGCATTCGCCGGAAACGCGCATCGAGATTCTGACGCCGGATTTCCGTGGCCGGCTGGATCGCGCGATCGGCATCCTGACCGCCGCTCCGCCCGATGTGATGAATCACAATCTCGAAACGATGCCGCGTCTGTACAAGGAGGCGCGTCCAGGGTCGGACTATCACCATTCGCTCAAGCTCCTGAAGGACTTCAAGGCGCTGCATCCGGAAGTCGCGACGAAATCGGGCCTGATGGTCGGCCTCGGCGAGACGGAAGAGGAAATTCTCCAGGTGATGCGCGATCTGCGCGCGCACGACGTCGACATGCTGACGATCGGCCAGTATCTGCAGCCGTCGGAGCACCATTTGCCGGTGCGTGCTTACGTCCATCCGGACACGTTCAAGATGTACGAGGAAGAGGCCTACAAGATGGGCTTCACGCACGCGGCGGTCGGCGCGATGGTGCGGTCGAGCTATCATGCGGATCTGCAGGCGCATGGAGCCGGCGTGGTCTGAATGTTTGGCGACGTTTTGCCCGCTTTGCAGAAAACCCACGGGTAACCGTGGGTTTTTTTGTGTCCCGCGCCTCGCGCTGACGCGCGGCCGCGATCCGATCCGCTTCCAGATCGCCGGTGGACTTGCCCCCGCATAACCGGACAGCCGGTCCCGCTTAGGTTGGAGGATTTGCTTGCCGACGAAACTCGCGCGGCGAGCGGTATTTAAGGGCGCTGTGCGGGTGTGACTCGTTATCGTGGTCGAACGCGATGGCCAGATTTTGCAGCGCCGTCCTGGCGTCGGGTTTCGGCATCCACGAAACGTAATCACGCTTTATCGTTTTAACGAAGCTCTCGGCCATCCCGTTGCTTTGCGGACTTCTAACGGGTGTCGTTACTGGCTTCAGTCCGATTTTTCGAGAGAACTTCAATGTGTCATCGGCAATGTAGCAGGAACCATTGTCGCTTAACCACTCGACTTCCCTTTCGGCCTTCAACGCGCCGGTGAAGCGGTTCTCGACGGCTTGAAGCATGACGTCACGCAATCCGAGCACCAGCGCATGTTGCTGCTATCCACCGCGACCTTGCCGTCATGCCGACGCGTAGACGAGGCGTGCCGAGGGCGATGTTCAAGCAGCAGGCCGTGGCGACGCATCACGCGATACACGCGCTTTGCATTTACTCGCGGTTGAGCCAGCATGTCCCGGCTTCGCCTCAGCAACGCCCAAGCACCTCGGTATCCATACGTCGGCGCGTCGCCTAACAACTCATGAAGTTCGGCGACAAGCGCCGTGTCGTCGAGCACGGGCATCTTGCTGCCGCGCGTCAAACAAGATGAGAGCAGCGCGTCAATCAGGATGAGAGTACTGGCGTTGTGGCAGCGGCTCCGGGCTACGCCCTCCACCGCTGCCGCAACGCCGCGCCGAAGAGTCCGTCCCGCTGCCGGGGTGCCTTGTCGGTGGTCGCGGTAAATCGGGTATGAACAGCTCTTCCATGTAGCGAAGGGAGGCTGAGTTGCCCGGCCGACACATCAACGACCATCAGATGAGGCTCTACATGAAGTACAGACTCAAGGAAGGACCAGCTCAAGCGGCTGCGCGCGCCGGGTTCAGCGCTGCCACGGGTTATCGCATCGATCAGGACCGGCGACTGCCATCGCAGAAGAAGGCACCACGTGCGCGCCGCCGTCCCGAGCTTCCGGGCAACGTGCGCCGCACACTGGAGCGCCGTATTCGCGACTGGCGCGCACTCCATGGCGAGGAGCATGACGTTATGTTCCGTCAGGTACACGAACCCGGTCGTCTCGGGTTGTCCGACTTCACCGAGATGGACAGCCTGGGCGTCACCGTGGCGGGTGTCGCGCTTGACCACCGCCTCTATCACTTCCGGCCGGCCTGCTCGGGCTTTGAGCACGCTCACGTCATTCTCGGCGGCGAGAGCTATGTCGCGCTGGCTGAAGGGCTGCAGAACGCCATCTGGGCACTCGGGGGCGCGCCACGCGAGCACCGCAGCGACAGCCTGTCGGCGGCGTTCCGCAATCTCGATGCCGACGCGCGCAAGGATCTGACCACGCGTTACGATGCACTGTGCGCCCACTACGGCATGCAGCCCACACGCAACAACCGTGGCGTTGCCCACGAGAACGGCGCCATCGAGAGCCCTCATGGCCACCTCAAGAGCGCAGTGCGTGATGCGTTGCTTCTGCGCGGCAGTCACGACTTCGACAATCTCGGTTCCTATCGCCGCTTCATCGACGAGATCGTCGGTCGAATCAACGCGCGTAATGGCAAACGCATTGAGCTCGAGCGGGCACTGCTTCAGCCGCTTCCGGTCCAGCGTACGTGCGACTACGAGGAAACGCGCGTTGACCTTCGATCGCCTGCTTGAGCAGCTACCGCAGCGCCAGGCATGCAGGACCATGATTGAACTGCTCAGCCTGGCCCACGAGCACAACTGCGAAGCGCAACTGGCCCAGGCGCTGCAGCAGAGTCTGGACGATGGACAGTTACCCGAGCTGGACGCACTGTGTTCGCGTTTCGAAGCGAAGCGCACGAACAGCATGCCGGAGGTGAACGTCCAGCTGGCACCGCTGAGCGACTACGAAGCCCTGCTTGACGACATGGCGACGGAGGTGACGGCATGGTCTCGACATCAACGCCACCCGCCTGTCGCTGCTGCTCAACGATTTGCGGCTGCCCGCCATCAAGCAGATCTGGTCCAGCTTTGCTGAGCGCTCCGACACGGAAGGATGGCCGGCAGCGCGCCTGCCGATGGCGCTGGCCGAACACGAGATCGCCGAGCGCGATCGACGCCGAATCGAACGTCACCTCAGGGACGCAAAGCTGCTGCCGGGCAAGACACTGGAGAACTTCAATTTCGACGCGGTGCCAATGGTGTCGCGCGCGCACGTCTCGGCGCTTTGCGCGGGCGACGGCTGGTTGCGTAACGGCACCAACCTGATTCTTCTAGGGCCTAGCGGAGGGGGCAAATCGTACCTGTCGTCGGCGATCGGACTGAGCCTGCTGGAGAAGGGCTGGAAGGTCTTCTTCGCTCGCACTACCGACCTCGTGCAACGGTTGCAGGTCGCGCGCCGCGAGCTCGCGCTGGAGTCCGCCGTCAACCGGCTGGATCGCTTCGACCTGGTCATCCTGGACGATTTCGCATATGTCAGCAAGGATCAGGCAGAGACGTCGGTGCTGTTCGAGCTCATCAGCGCCAGGTATGAGCGCCGTTCCCTTTGCATAACGGCCAACCAGCCGTTTGGCGAATGGGACAAGGTTTTCCCCGACCGGGCCATGACGGTGGCCGCCGTCGACCGGCTGGTCCACCACTCGACCATCTTTGAGCTGAACGTCGAAAGCTACCGTCGCCGTACTGCCCTGCAGCCCAAGCAGCAGGGACCGGGTGTCCGGCGGTTATGCCGGGGCAAGTCCATGCGATCGTCAGCGAACAGGTTGGCAAATGTAGCCAGATAAAACAGTCGGTAACAATGACTGGTTTTCGAGAACTCGCCGGATCGCCGGCCGGTCCGACCGTTTGATCGATGCAGCTTCGGTCATCTTTCCAATCGACAAAAGTCGCGCGGCTCGCTCGCTTCATCGTCGTTTCAGCGCCCGCCGACGCCACACCAAAGAGAGGACTAGCTCATGACAAAGGCTCGAATTCTGTTGATCGGCTCCGCCATCGCCACGCTCGCCGCCGCCTCGGGCGCCTACGCGCAGACCGCGCAGCCCGAGCCCGCCGCGCCGCAGCCGATGCAGGCGGCTCCCGGCACCGTGGCACCGGGACAAGTGCCCGGCCAGACCGGCAGCGCGATGCCCGCGCAGGCCCAGCAGCCCGTCACGCCGCCGCAGAATCTCGTCGCGCCGGCGCCGACCGACCCGCTCGTCCAGCGCCGCAACGCCAACGCGCAGGCGAACGCCGAATATCGCGCTTCGAAGAAGGCGTCGAAGGCCGAGCTGAAGGCGCAGAGCCAGCAAGCCAAGGCGCAATACAAGGAAGAGGTGAAGAACGCCAAGATCAACCGCAAGGCGGACAAGGACGCCGCGAAGGCCGAACTGAACGCAACGGAGCCGGCCGCGCCGAAGGACACGGGTCTGCAGTACTGAGCCCGATGAGTCGCGAGGCCGCGCATGTCCGGCCTCGCGGCGTCGAGGCATCGAGAGCAAAAGGGAGGACAGCATGAATCGAAAAATCAACGCACTGCTGGCGGCGCTCGTCGCCGGGACGTTCGCGAGCGCGACATCGTTCGCGCAGACGACGAGCGACGCCCCGATGACGCATGCCGACAAGAAGGCCGTGAAGAAGCAGGCCGAAGCCGACAAGGATGCCGCCGTCGCGCAGGCCAAGGCCGACAAGAAGACGGAGGCGCAATCCGAAGCCAACGAAGCCGCCGCGGACGCGAAGCTGAAGAACGCGAAGAAAGCGGAGTGACGTTTTCGTGACGCAAGACGAGCCCGGTTCCCCGCGAGCCGGGCTCGTTGCATTCGGGGCCCAAAGCCGGTCGAGCCAAAGGCTTGCGCGCGGGTTGTATGGATATACAGTGTGCGTCACTCATTTCCCGCCGCCTTTCTTCACGTGCTCACGCTTCCCGACACCGCCGACGCCGCTTCCGAAACCACCGCGAAACAGGTCGCCGACTATCTTGCGAAGCTCAACGAGGCGCAGCGTCGGGCCGTCGAATTCGGCGTCGACGAACCCGGCCGATTCGGCGGGCCGCTCCTCGTCATCGCGGGCGCGGGCTCGGGCAAGACCAACACGCTCGCGCATCGCGTCGCGCATCTGCTGGTGAAGGGCGCTGATCCGCACCGCATCCTGCTGCTCACGTTTTCGCGCCGCGCGGCGCTCGAAATGACGCGGCGCGTGTCGCGCATCGCGGCACACGCGCTCGGCGCGAAGCGCGCCATCGCGCAGGGCCTGACGTGGTCGGGTACGTTTCACAGCGTCGGCGCGCGGCTTCTGCGCGATTACGCCGATCTCGTCGGCCTCGTGCCTTCGTTCACGATCAACGACCGCGAGGATTCGGCCGATCTCATGAATCTCGTGCGGCACGAGCTCGGACTGTCGTCTAAGGAAAAGCGTTTTCCGGCCAAGTCGACCTGCTTCGCGATCTATTCGCGCGTTGTGAACACGGGCGCGTCGCTCACCACCGTGCTCGATCAGTCGTATCCGTGATGCCGCGAGTGGGAAGCCGATCTCAAGTGCCTGTTTACCGCGTACGTCAGCGCGAAACAGGCGCAAAGCGTGCTCGATTACGACGACCTACTGCTCTACTGGTCGCATCTCGTGGCGGAGCCGTCGATCGCCGCGGATCTCGCGAGCCGTTTCGATCATGTGCTCGTCGACGAATATCAGGATACGAACCGCCTGCAGGCGTCCATCCTGCTCGCGATGAAACCGGACGGGCGCGGCCTGACCGTGGTCGGCGACGACGCGCAATCCATCTACTCGTTTCGCGGCGCGACGGTGCGCAACATCCTCGACTTTCCGGGGCACTTCGATCCGCCGGCCGCGACCGCCACTCTCGATCGCAACTATCGTTCGACGGAGCCGATTCTCGCCGTGTCGAACGCGGTGATCGGGCTCGCGTCCGAGCGCTACACCAAGAACCTCTGGACCGACAAGGCGTCGGCGCAGAAACCGCGCCTCGTCACCGTGGCGGACGAGGCGGACCAGGCGCGCTATGTCGTCGAGAAGGTGCTGGAGGCGCGCGAGGCGGGCATGAAGCTCAAGGCGCAGGCGGTGCTGTTTCGCGCCGCGCATCACAGCGCCGCACTCGAAATCGAGCTGACGCGCCGGAACATTCCGTTCGTGAAGTTCGGCGGCCTGAAGTTTCTCGACTCCGTGCACGTCAAGGACGTCCTCGCGGTGCTGCGCTGGGCGGAAAATCCGCGCGACCGCGTCGCGGGCTTTCGCGTCGCGCAGCTGCTGCCGGGCATCGGGCCGGCGCTCGCCGGGCGTCTGCTCGACAGCGTCGCGCAAGACACGGCGCCGAATGCGATCGCCGGCTTCCCGGCTCCGGCGAGAGCGAGCGAGGACTGGCCGCGCTTCATCGGCCTGATGGCGAAGCTCTGCGGCTGCGAATCGGACTGGCTCGCCGAGTTCGAGATGATCCGCCGCTGGTACGAGCCGCATCTGGAGCGCAACCACGAGGACGCGGCCATCCGTATCGGCGACGTGCTGCAGATGGAAAGCATCGCGGCGACGTATCCGATGTGCGAGCGCTTTCTCACCGAACTCACGCTCGATCCGCCCGACGCGACGAGCGACGAATCGGGCGTGCCGCTCGTCGACGAGGACTATCTGATTCTCTCGACCATCCACTCGGCGAAGGGCCAGAAATGGCGCAACGTGTTCGTGCTGAACGGCGCGGACGGCTGCATTCCGTCCGATCTCGGCAGGGGCAGCGACGAGGAAATCGACGAGGAGCGGCGCCTGTTCTACGTCGCGATGACGCGCGCGAAGGAAGACCTGCACATCGTCACGCCGCGGCGCTTCTACGTGCACAACCAGACGCATCTCGGCGACCGGCACGTGTGGGCGCAGCGCACGCGCTTCATCCCGCAGCATCTGATGCCGAGTTTCGAGGCGGCCGCGTGGCCGCCGGTCGTCGCGCCACCGCGCCGACAGCGGCGGGGCTCGCGGCCGCCTCGAAGGCGAAGCTCAATATCGCGGCGCGCCTGAAGGGAATGTGGGAGTAGGGGCGTTCGCGTTCAGCGCGGCGCGCGCGCCGGGCGCGTCGAGAAGATGCTGCGCAGTCAGGCGGCGAAGCGCGTGAAGCCGTCGTACGGCTCTTCGACGAACAGCTCCGGGCGCAGCGAGCGCAGATACTCCAGCACCTGCTGCGCCTCCTGCTTCTGGATCGAGCCGTAAAAAATGCCGAGCCGCAGCAGGCAGCGCAATTCGCCGAGCTTTTCGCGCGCCGTCGACCCCGACACTCGTTTCCACCGCGATCTTCATTTCATACACGCGCTGACGCAGCGAATCCGCGAGATGCCATGCGGGCGTCTGCATCTTCTCCTCGACTTCGCGGATGTCGACCCCGCCGACTTGATCTGCGACGCGAGCATGTCCACTTGCGAGACGTCGCCCTTCGCTTCGGTGACGATGGCCGTCGCCCATTCGCGCGAGGCCCGGATGAGATCCTCGGCGGTCCAGTCGGCGCGGATCGCGAAGGCGAAGCCGTGCTTGGCCGCTTGGCGGATCAGGATTTCGACGACGTCCGGAAACTCCTCGCCGAGAGCGCGCTTGGCCCACGCGTACTGGCCGTGCGTGAGCATGCGCTGCACTGCCTGCTCGGTGAGCGGCGTGTTGTTGTCGAGCAGCTTTACACGCAGGAAGTTCTCGAACGAGGGGGTGACGAATTGCGGATCCAGCTTCAGCGACAGACGGACGAACGCTTCGAAGTCGCGCTGCAGCGAAGCGATCGTCTCTTCGCGAAACGAAAGGGTGATTTGACGCATGTTGGTTTCCGGTTCCGCGATCGGAAGTTCCGAAGGCGGGAAATGCTGTCGGCGCCGCTTCTCAGACGGAGTCCATTCCTTTCTGATATCGGCGCGCTTTCCGGGAACTTGAGGCTTCTTCGAGACTTTTTGAAAGCCGATCGGCGGCTTGACTGGCGCAAAACGGCTAGCGCAGCACGGCGAACTGCCAGACGAAGAAAACGGCGAGCGAGACGGCAATCGTCACGAGCGGCCGTTTCGTGAGCACGCAGACGACGATCGCGACGGTTGCCGCCACCAGCTGCGGGTTGCGCCGCGTGATCTCGGCGCCGTTACCGTGCGGCGAGACCGTCATCGGCACGATGATGGCGGTGAGCACCGTCACCGGCACGAAGGAAAGCGCCGTGCGCACGATCGGCGGAAAGGGCAGGCGCTCCGCCCAGCACGAACACGGCGGCGCGGATCGCATACGCACGACCGCCATGCCGAGGATCAGCAGCACGTAGTTCGACGTCGCGGCGTTCATTGGGTGCGCTCCTTCGGATTCTTCAGGCGGTTCTGCTGCCGCGATCGGTTTTCCATCAGCGTGAGCAGTATGCCGACCACGACGCCCACGAGCACGGCCGCGAGCAGCCCGAGCTTGTACGGCCAGCCCTGCCACGCGAAGGACAGCACGCCCGAGGCGAGCGCCGCCGCGACGAAACGCACGGCGACGAGCTGCGGCACGATGATCGCGATGAACGTGGCGACCATCGCGAAGTCGAGTCCGAGCGATTTCAAGCCGGGAAACGCCGCGCCGAACAGCAGGCCGGCGAGCGTCCACAACTGCCAGTTCAGATACATCGAGACGCCCGAGCCAAAGAAGTAGTACGGGCCGGTCTCGCCCGGCACGCGCTTCCGATAGTGCGCGTAGGCGACGGCGAACACCTCGTCCGTCATCACACCCGCGAGCGCCCAGCGCCAGCGGCGCGGCAGATGCGCGACGTAGGGCGCGAGCGTCGCCGAATAGAGCACGTGACGCAGATTGACGACGAGCGTCGTTGCCCAGATGACGGCCAGGCTCGCGTGCGACGCAATCAGCTCGACCGCGATGAACTGCGCCGAGCCCGCGAACACGGCGAGCGACATCAGCTGGCCATGCCAGAGCGAAAGCGGACTTGCGGTGACGAGCGTGCCGAAGATCGCGCTGAAGGGCGCGGCGCCGACCATCATCGGGATGGTGTCGCGGGCGCCGGCGGCGAATTCGCGCAGCGCGGCGCCGGACGGTTGAGCGGGTGTTGCCTTCAAGATTTCCTCCTATGGAAGCGAGGATACGCAAAACGCCGGTTCGAATGCTTGTACGTTCTTGCGCTTTCCAGGTGCGCGGGCGTCGCGCGGAACGCTCAGCGCCAGCGGCCGGGCGGCACGCCGAACGCGCGCTTGAAATGGCGCGTGAAATGGCTCTGGTCGGTAAAGCCGCTCGCCGCGGCGACATCGGCCACGGATGCGCCCGCGCGCACGATGCGCATCTGGTTGCGCCACGCGTGCGGCGCGAGTCCCGTCTCGCGGATGAAGAGCCGCGCGGCGTGAAAGGGCGAGAGGCCGGCCGTCTGCGCCAGGTCGGCGAGCGTGACGGGTTCGAGGAGATCGTCGGCGAGGCGGGATTTCATCGCAGCGACGCGGTGCGCGTCGGCGGCGAGCGGGGCGATGCGGGGGCGCTCCAGCGCGTGCCGGCCAATGAGCGCCGTCACCGCATCGACGAGCGCCAGTTCTGCCGCAAGCGGATCGGCGTCGCCTTCCAGCAGCCGATGCGCGAGCACGAGCCGCCGCGCGAGATCGGGGTCGCGGATGATCTCGTCCGGAAACCAGGGCGACGCCACCGGCCGTCCGACCATCTCGCGCGCGACGTTCTCGACGAAGGGCACCGGCAGATAGAACACGCGATAGCGCCAGCCCGCGTCGACGGCACGCGCGCCGGTATGCACTTCGCCCGGATTGATCACCGGCACCGAGCCGGCTTCGGCGACGTGGTGCGCGCCGCGATAGTCGAAGCACTCCGCGCCCGCCTCGATCACGGGCACCGTATAGGCGTCGTGCCAGTGCGGCGTGAATGCGTGGTCGTGGTACTCGGCGGTGACCATGTCCGCGTCCGGCACGAGCGGCGAGCGCCAATAGCGTGCGGCATTGCGGAAATGGGCGGGGTTCATGGCGCGGGCCTGGCAAGCGGAGAGCGGAATCGGTCAGTTTACCGCTTTACCGCGCGCCGGACCGGACAGTTGCGCGTCACTTCACCGGTATGGTCGTGCCTTCGGGCATCGGCACCGCCATCACGCCGTTCTTCGGGCTGCCGGTCGCGATGCGGTCGCTGTAGGTCAGATAGACGAGCGTATTGCGCTTCGCGTCGACGATGCGCACCATATGCAGCGTCTTGAAGATGAACGACATGCCCGCGGAGAACACGTCGGTCTTCTGTTTGAGCGGCTGCACGATCTTGATCGGCCCGACCTGGCGGCATGCGATCGATGCTTCGGTCGGGTCTTCCACGATGCCGAGCGTGCCTTTCACGCCGCCCGTGCGCGCCCGCGACACGTAGCAGGTGACGCCCTGCACGAGCGGATCGTCGTAGGCGTCGACGGTCACGCGGTCCGAGCCGGTGAAGCGGAAGTTGGTGTTGACGCTGGCGATTTCCTCCGCGCGCGCGAGTCCCGCGCCGGAGAGGGTGGCAACCGCGGTAGCGAGCGATGCGGCGAGCGCGAGGACGGGGCGTTTCATCGGCATCCTTCGGAAAAGAGAAAGGGCGTCGTATTGTATCGACGCCCCCTGGCTCTTTTGCTGCATGGCGCTGTGCTTCGGGTCAGTGAAAGATCAGGTACAGGATGATGAGCACCACGACCGGTACGCCGAGCAGCCATCCGATCAGATAAGGCATGTCGTCCTCCTTGCGCGTGTTGTTCCGACGGTTCCAGTATCGCGCGGGGAGGGCGGCCGCGCGTTAGCCGTGTGTATCCGAAATACATGTAGGCGACGTCCTATCGAACCTTACTGGTACATTACGGATTCGTCATTCCATTCGACGATTGCACCGCGCGCGCCTGCGCCGGATCGTGCGCAACGATCGCATCCAGGATCGCGCGATGCTGGGCCAGCAGGTTCGCCTCGACTTCGTCGTCGTAGTCGACGAGACGGTGCGAGGTGAGCATCGACTCGCGGACCAGTGTCGAGCCCGTGCATCACGTGGGTCAGCGCGACGTTGTGCGTGGCGTCCGCGATCGCGAGATGGAAGGCCGCGTCCTTCTCCGGGATGCGCGTGCTCTTTTCGGCGACGGCCGTCCGCAGCGCGTCGAACGCGCCGGCGATGCGTGCGAGATTGTCAGCTGCTCGGCCAGATCGCGCTCCGCGGGCAACCGCTGGCCGGGCAGCAGCGTGCCGTTCGAGATCAGCTCGCGGATCTGCCCGGACACGACATCGGAGATGCGCACGCGGGCGTAGGAATGCGATTGGACGGGCTGAAAGGTCATCGTTCGGGATAGTCGGGAGAGACGAAGCGAAAGCTGGCGATTACCCGAGTTTGACACGAAAGAGGCATCTCTTTAAAAGCCTTGATCAGACCAAGCCTACCAAAAAAATTCCCCGCCCATCTTCGAAACAGACCTCATGAAAGTCGCCCTGTTCGTTCCCTGTTTCATCGACGCCTTCTACCCGCAGGTCGGCATCGCCACGCTCGAACTGCTTGAGCGCCTCGGGCTGGAAGTCGACTATCCGCAGGACCAGACCTGCTGCGGCCAGCCGATGGCCAATAGCGGCGCGCACAGGGAAGCCGCGGGCGCCGAGCGCGTGTTCGCCCGCAATTTCGCCGACTATGACTACGTCGTCGGGCCGTCGGCGAGCTGCGTGCATCACGTGCGAGAGCATTTCAGCGCGATCGAGCAGACGCCGTGCAGAAGGTGCATCGCAACACCTACGAGCTCGTCGAATTCCTGCACGACTTGCTCGAGGTGCGCGAGTTTCCCTGGGCCGAGTTTCCGCACAGGGTCGGGTTGCACAACAGCTGCAGCGCGGTGCGGCATCTGCGCGAGACCTCGAATTCGGAAGTCGCGGGCACGCCGTATTCGAAGCCGCGCGCTGCTCGAAGGCGTGAAGGGCATCGAGTTCGTCACGCCGGCGCGTCCCGACGAATGCTGTGGCTTCGGCGGCACGTTCTCGGTGACGGAGGAAGCCGTCTCCGTGCGCATGGGGCAGGACAAGGTGCGCGATCATCTCGGCGCGGGCGCGGAGTACATCGTGTCGGGCGACATGTCGTGTTTCATGATCAGCAAGGCTGCGCCGAACGCATGAAACTCGACGCGAAATTCATTCACATCGCCCAGGTTCTGAACGGAGCGCGCGCATGAGCAAGACGATTCGGATCGATCACGCGAAGGCCGCCGGCGCGTTTCTTAAGAAGCCGGATCACGTCGCGTTCCACGACAGGCGTCTGTGGGACCTGCGCACCAAGCGCGACGCGCAGGCGCACGGCATGCCCGAATGGGAGACGCTGCGCAATCTCGCGTCGGGCATCAAGGAGCACACGCTGTCCAATCTCGCGGACTACATCGCGCAATTCGCCGATCAGGCCGAGAGGAACGGCGTCGTCGTGCATTTCGCGGCCGATGCGCAGGAGCACAACGCGCTCGTCTACCAGCTGATGAGCGAGCGCGGCATGACCTCGCTCGTGAAGAGCAAGTCGATGCTCACCGACGAGTGCTACATGCGCGACTATCTGGAGCCGCGCGGCATCACGGTGATGGAAACGGATCTCGGCGAGCGCATCCAGCAGCTCGATCATCAGGACCCGGGCCACATGGTCGTGCCCGCACAAGCTAAGCTGCGCGCGGACGTGGCCGAGCTGTTCGGGCGCACCATCGGCACCGATCCCACCAACAGCGACATCCACTACCTCGCCGAAAGCCAGCGCATGAATACGCGGCCGTATTTCGTGCGCGAACGGACGGCCGGCATGACCGGCTGCAATTTCGCGGTGGCGGAGACGGGCACGGTGGTCGTCTGCACGAACGAGGGCAATGCGGACCTGTCGGCGAACGTGCCGCCGCTGCATATCGCGTCGATCGGCATCGAGAAACTGATTCCGACCATCGCCGATCTGGGCGTGTTCGTGCGCATGCTGTCGAGAAGCGCGCTCGGCTCGCCGATCACGCAATACACACGTCGCACTTTCGCGCGCCGCGGCCCGGCACGGAGATGCACTTCATCCTCGTCGACAACGGCCGTTCCGAGCGCCTCGCGATGGACTTCTGGTACTCGCTCAAGTGCATCCGCTGCGGCGCATGCATGAACACGTGCCCGGTGTACCGGCGAAGCGGCGGCCTGTCGTACGGCGGCACGTACTCCGGGCCGATCGGCGCGATCATCAATCAGACCTACGATCTGAAGTGCTATAGCAGCCTGCCGTTCGCCTCGACGATGAACGGCAGCTGCACCAACGTATGCCCGGTGAAGGTGAACATCCACGAGCAGATCTACAAGTGGCGCGCGGTGATCGCCGAGCTTCACGAAGCGCCGTTCGTGAAGCAGGAAGTGCTGAAGATGGCGGGGCGTCTCCTGGCGAGCCCCACGCTCTATCGCGCGACGGTCGCGTCGCTCGGCGGCGCGCTCAAGCGTCTGCCCAACTTCGTGCTGTACAACCCGCTCAATATCTGGGGACGCCAGCGCGATTTGCCCGAAGCGCCCGCCGAAATCTTCCACGAGTGGTACAGGAAAGTGGTACAGGAAAAAACCGCTCGTCCGCCAAATGAGCCTCCAAATGACGACCCGCGAAGCCTTTCTCTCGAAGATCGCGCAGCGCAGCCCGCGTCGCGTCCGCACCCCGACGTGCCGGTTTTCCCCGCGCCCGAGGGCGATCTGCGCACGCGCTTCACCGCCGCGCTCAAGGCGATGGGCGGAACCTGCGTCGAGGCGCGCAGTCTCGCGGACGTCGACACGCTCATCGCCTCGCGCTTTCCCGATGCGGCGGTCATCGTCTCGGCGGTGCCGGGCGTCGACGGCACGCGGCCGCTTTCGCGCGATACTGTGCCGGCCTCGCTTCAGGACGTCGATGTCGGCGTCGTGCGAGGGCGCTTCGGCGTGGCCGAAACCGGGTCGGTCTGGTTCAGTGAGGAAGAGTATGTCGTGAATTCGATCAGCTATCTCGCGCAGCATCTCGTCGTGCTGCTCGATCCGGCCCGGCTCGTCGAAGGCTTGCAGTAGGCGTACCGCCGGCCGGATTTCGAGTCGGCGCGCTATGCGGTGCTCGTGACCGGGCCGTCGGCGATGGCGGATATCGAAGGCGTGCTGATCCGCGGCGCGTAGGGCGTGCGCTCGCTGACGGTCGTGTGGCTCGCCTGAGTCTCGGTGCTTCCAGAAGATCGCCACGACGATGCCGCCGAACAGCAGCCACTTGACGATGTAGTACGCGGTCCGGTTCCACGCCTTCAGCCGCTTGCCGACGAGCCGGATCGAATAGAGATACTTGAATGCGCGATTCAACCCGCCCGTGCGGTCTCCGATCTCGTTCGGCGATGCGGCGACGCGCATCAGGAAGCCGCCGAGCGCATGATTGATAGCCTGTGCCCAGCGGTATTTCATCGGCCGCTCGATGTTGCAGAATAGGATGATGCGGTCCTGATCGGTCTTGTTCTCGGCCCAGTGCAGATAGGTTTCGTCGAACACGACTTCCTCGCCGTCGCGCCACGAATAGCGCTCGCCGTCGACGATGATCGCGCAGCCGTCATCGTTCGGCGTGACGAGCCCGAGGTGATAGCGCAGCGATTCCGCATACGGGTCGCGATGCAGCGTGAGGGTGCCTCCCGGCGGAAGCATCGCGAACATGGCCGCCTTGACGGTCGGAATGTTCTGCAGGATCGAGAGCGTTTGCGGGCACGTCACCACGGCGAACGGATGAGGGCGGTCATACCATTTCAGATAGAAGCGCCGCCAGCCGCGCCGGAAAAACGAATTGAAGCCGATGTCGTTGTACATGCCCGCGGCCTGGATCCTGCTCGCCTCGTGCAGCGCGACGGCCTCGGCGCGGATGGTTTTCCAGTGCGCCTTGATCGGCGCGAGTTCGGGAAAGAGCGACGGCGGAAGATAGGGCGTGGACGGCACGCGCGAGAACAGATAGACAAAACCGTTCAGCGGCGACATGAATGTCGAGTGATCCGAAAGCTGCCGGAAGAAGCCGTGCCGGACCTTGCCGCGCTAGTGCGTGTAAGCCGCGCAAGCGATGAAGATCAATAACACCACCCAGCGCATTTCCTTCTCCTTCGTACTCGATCGCCGGCTTCAACCAACATCCCGAAATTATACAAACGGGTAATCGAAGTCTGCTTGGATGACAGACTTGCGGAAAACGCATGGATTCCCGGCGAGCCTGCTGGCGGAGGAGGGCGAGGATGTCGCGGGTTTCGGACCTTGGCGACGTGCGCACAAAAACAAAAAACCCAGTCACGCGACTGGGTTTTCCGATTTGAGGCTTTCTGGCTCCCCGACCTGGGCTCGAACCAGGGACCTACGGATTAACAGTCCGGCGCTCTACCGACTGAGCTATCGGGGAACATCTACAGCAAAAAGCATAAAAGTAAGATTATAGGGAGTCGTGGCTGGCGTGTCAACGCCGAATCGTCATTCAATACATTTTTTTGCGTCGAACAGTTCCACGCGGCGGCCCGCTCCCGCGGAGATCAGTGCTCCAGCAGATTGAGCTTGTCCTTGACGTCCTTGAACTCGTCCGACTCGGGCAGTGGCGCTTTGGTCTTGGTGATGCTCGGCCAGTTGCGCGCGAGCTCGGCGTTTAGTTCGGTGAAGTGCTGCTGATCGGTGGGGACATCTTCTTCGGCGTAGATCGCATTGACCGGACATTCGGCCACGCACACGGCGCAGTCGATGCACTCGTCCGGATCGATCGCGAGAAAGTTGGGACCTTCGCGGAAGCAGTCCACCGGGCACACGTCCACGCAATCGGTGAACTTGCACTTGATGCAGCTTTCGGTCACAACGTGAGTCATTCAAGCTCCTGCATGCGGAATTCGTGGGGGCGGCGCCCTGGGCGGCTGCATGGGCCGGAAGGTGCACTTGCCGAAACGTGTATTGTAGCGTAATGGGAAAAGCGGACGCGAGCGCCGCGCAGCGCGCCTTATATCGATTCGTGATGTATGTATGCGCTGTCGGCAGAAGGGCGCGGCATGCGTAATGCGTACCCGTTCATTCGGGTAACATGGTCGCGAAGGCCTCGTAAAGACACTATAACGGCAGGCGGGCTCGAACCAGCGCGCGGCCTCTTCGCATGGATGTTCCAGTCAGAACCATGATCATCAATTCGCTGCTCGATACCGACCTCTACAAGTTCACGATGATGCAGGTCGTGCTGCATCATTTTCCCGCGACCCATGTCGAGTACCGCTTCCGCTGCCGCACGCCGAAGGTCGACCTCGTGCCGTACATCGACGAGATCCGCGACGAGGTCCGCCAGCTCTGCAACCTGCGCTTCAAGGAAGAGGAGCTGGAGTACCTGCGGCGCATGCGCTTCATCAAGAGCGACTTCATCGACTTTCTCGCCCTCTTTCGTCTGAACGAGAAGTCCATCCGCATCTCGCCCTCGCCGAAGAACAACGGTGAGATCGACATCAAGGGACCGTGGCTGCACACGATCCTCTTCGAGATCCCGGTGCTCGCGATCGTCAACGAAGTCTATTTCCGCAACACGCAGCGCAAGCCCGAGTACGAAACCGGCCGCGAGCGCCTGCGCGAGAAAATCAAGCTGCTCGCCACGCCGCCCGAGTACTCCGACTGCAAGATCGCCGATTACGGCACGCGCCGCCGCTTCTCGAAGCAGTGGCACGAGGAGGTCGTGCTGACGCTCAAGGAACGGCTCGGCGCGCAGTTCGCCGGCACGAGCAACGTCTTTTACGCGATGAAGCACGGTTTGCGGCCCCTCGGCACGATGGCGCACGAGTACCTGCAGGCGTGCCAGGCGCTCGGTCCGCGCCTGCGCGACTCGCAGATCTTCGGCTTCGAGATGTGGGCGAAGGAATATCGCGGCGACCTCGGGATCGCGCTGTCGGACGTCTACGGCATGAAGGCGTTCCTGCGCGACTTCGACATGTACTTCTGCAAGCTCTTCGACGGCGCGCGCCACGATTCCGGCGATCCTTTCGACTGGGGCGAGCGCCTCATCCGGCATTACGAGGAGAACCGCTGCGACCCGCGCACGAAGATCCTCGTCTTTTCCGATGCGCTCGACATCCCCAAGGTGCTGCAGCTGTACCAGCGTTTCCGCGGGCGCTGCCAGCTCGCGTTCGGCGTCGGCACCAACCTCACGAACGATCTCGGCTATCAGCCGCTGCAGATCGTCATCAAGATGGTCCGCTGCAACGGCCAGCCGGTCGCGAAGCTCTCGGACTCGCCCGGCAAGAACATGTGCGACGACCGCGCGTATCTCGCCTATCTGCGCCAGGTATTCGGCATCGAGCAGCCGGCCGACGAAAGCTGAGCGGCCAGCGGGCGGACGAGGCCGACGACAGGGCGTTCGTACATTCGTGCGTTCGGCCTATGCCGTCCGGCCGAGGTTCGCGCGCGAACCTCGCTCATTAATAATTCCGATGCGTCGCCGACCGGTTCGACGCACGCATCCGAGCACGCATTCACGAGGACGGCACCATGGATACATCGGCCGCGCGCCACAATATTCTCGCGCGCATACGCAGTGCGCAGGGCCGCCGCGACGCACCGACCGACGCCGAGCGTGCGGCGGCGCAGGAGTACGTGGAGCGCCATCCGGCGGGGCCGCGCCCGCCGCTGCCGCAGACGCGCGACGAACTCATCGCGCGCTTCAGGCTGGAGGCCGAGCGTCTGTCGACCACCGTCGCCGAGGTAGGTGCGCTTGCCGATGCCCCCGCCGAAGCCGCACGCTATCTTCAGTCGCTGACGCTCCCGACCGACGTCGTCGCCTGGCCCGCGCTCGGCGATCTGCCCTGGGCCGAAGCGGGCTTCGGGCCGCGCTGTGCAAACCGGCGGACGCCGATCTCGTCGGCGTCACGGGCTGCTTCTGCGGGACGGCCGAAACCGGTTCGCTCGTGCTGCTGTCCGGCGCGGACACGCCGGCGTCCGGCGCGCTCCTGCCGCAGACGCATATCGCGATCGTGCCGGCGTCGCGCATCATCGCGGCGCACGAGGACGCCTTCGCGCTCATGCGCGCGGAGCGGGGCGAGTTGCCGCGCGCGGTGAACTTCGTGTCGGGGCCGTCGTGCACCAGGGACATCGAACAGACCATCGTGCTCGGGGCGCACGGGCCGTATCGCGTGCATGTGATCGTCGTGTGCGGAGCCTGAGCCCGATGCGGCGTATCGTTCCCGGCGCCGTGTTCGCTGCGCTGGCGCTGGTCAATGCGCCCGCCTCGGCGGCCGCGCTTGACGGCGCGGCGCTTTCGGCGGCCTGGGAGCATACCGTTCGTCGGCATCCTGCTTTCCATCGCCGTTTTTCCGCTCGTCGCGCCCAAGCTCTGGCATCGCCATTTCGGCAAGATTGCGGCGACATGGGCGCTCGCGTTTCTCGCACCGTGCGCCTTCGCCTTCGGCGCGGCGGGCGGCGTGCTGGTTCACGCGATACTCGAGGAATACGTGCCGTTCATCATCCTGCTGGCGTCGCTGTTCACGGTCGCGGGCGGCATCTGCGTGCGCGGCAATCTGCATGGCTCGCCGCGTCTCAATATCGGGCTGCTCGCGCTCGGCGCCGCGCTCGCGAGCATCATGGGCACGACGGGCGCGGCCATGCTGCTGATCCGGCCGCTTCTGCGCGCCAACGACAATCGTAAGCACGTGGTGCACGTCGTCGTATTTTTCATCTTTCTCGTCGCGAACGCGGGCGGCTCGCTCACGCCGCTCGGCGATCCGCCGCTGTTCCTGGGCTTTCTGAATGGCGTCGGCTTTTTCTGGGACGACGCTGCATCTCGCGCTGCCGATGCTCTTTGTCTGCGTCACGCTCCTCGCGGTGTTCTATGCACTCGACAGCTACTACTGGAGCAGGCACGACGCCAGAAGCCCGTTCCTCGACCCGACGCCGGACACGCCGCCGCTCGGCATCGACGGCAAGATCAACTTCGCGCTGCTCGCGGCGATCATCGCAGTGGTGCTGATGAGCGGCATCTGGCAGCCCGGCATCGCGTTCGACGTGTTCAGCACGCACCTGCAATTGCAGAATCTCGTGCGCGATGTCCTGCTCGTCGCCGTGCTAGCGGCCTCGCTCGCGCTCACGCCGAAAAGCGCGCGCGCCGGCAACGCGTTCGACTGGGCGCCGATCGAGGAAGTGGCGAAGCTCTTCGTGGCCGTCTTCGTCACCATCGCGCTGGTCATCGCCATCCTGCGCGCGGGCGAGGCGGGCGCATTCGCGGGCATCGTGCATGCCGTGTCGGACGCGAACGGCAAGCCGAACGACATCGCCTATTTCTGGGCGACGGGCCTCTTGTCCTCGTTTCTCGACAATGCGCCGACCTATCTCGTGTTCTTCAATCTCGCGGGCGGCGATGCCCACGCGCTCACAACCACCGACGCCACGACGCTCGCCGCCATCTCCGCGGGCGCGGTCTTCATGGGCGCGAACACGTACATTGGCAATGCGCCGAATTTCATGGTGAAGGCGATCGCGCCGAATCGCGCGGTGTGCGCATGCCGAGTTTCTTCGGCTACATCGCGTGGTCGGGCATCGTCCTTCTGCCGCTTTTCGCCGTTTTGGGCGGGCTATTTTCCAGGAGTGACCGATGAAGAAGAAGGTGCTTGTCGCGCGTCCCTCGTTCCCCGATGTGATCGAACGCCTAAAACAGTATTTCGATGTCGACGTGAACCTGGGCGACGTGCTCCCGCAGGAAGCGTTCGCGCGGCGTCTCGCCGACCGCGACGGGGCGTTCACCGCGGGCGAATGGGTCGGCGAGAAGGAGCTGGCCGGCGCGCCGAATCTGAAGGTGGTCGCCAACATGGCGGTCGGCTACAACAACTTCGACATGCGCGCGTTCGATGCGCACAAGGTGCTCGGCACCAACACGCCGAACGTGCTGAACGAGACCACGGCTGATTTCGGCTGGGCGCTGATGATGGCGGCGACGCGCCGCGTCACCGAGTCCGAGCATTATCTGCGCGCGGGCAAGTGGCAGAAATGGTCCTTCGACTCGTTCCTCGGCGCGGACGTGCACGGCTCGACGCTCGGCGTGATCGGCATGGGGCGCATCGGCCAGGCGCTCGCGCGGCGGGCGGTCGGCTTCAACATGCGCGTGATCTATCACAACCGTTCGCGCGTGGCGCCTGAAATCGAGGCCGCGTTGAACGCCGAGTATGCGTCCAAGGAAGACTTGCTCAGGCGCGCGGATCATGTCGTGCTGGTCCTGCCGTACACGAAGGAGAACCATCACACGATCAGTGCAGCCGAGCTCGCGCTGATGAAGCCGACGGCGACGCTCACCAATATCGCGCGCGGCGGCATCGTCGACGACGCGGCGCTGATCGCCGCGCTGCGCGAGAAGCGCATCGCGGCGGCGGGCCTCGACGTGTTCGAGGGCGAGCCGAACTTCAACCGCGATTTCCTCGCGCTCGACAACGTCGTGCTGACACCCCACATCGCGAGCGCGACCGAAGCCACGCGCCGCGCGATGGCCAATCTCGCCGCTGACAACCTCATCGCGGCGCTCGGCGAAGGGCCGCGCGCGGGCAATCCGCCGAACCCGATCAATCCGGATGTGCTGAAGAAATGACGGACCTGCTGGTTGGCGCGGTCGCGGCGCTGGCGATCACGCTGGTGGTGTCGCTCATCGCGCTCGTGATGACGATGCGGCGCAACTCGAACGCCGCCATCTACGAGGAGTTCAAGGCGCTCGCCGATCGCGTCGACGACATGGGCGAGGCGCACGCGCGGGCGCAGGAGCGGCTCGAACGCGGCCTGCGCGGCGATATTGCGGAGAGCGCGCGCGTCTCGCGCATGGAATCGCAAAGCGGCTTCACGCAGTTTCATCAGACGCTCGCGACGCAACTGGCGAGCACGTCGATCGTGCAGAACGCACAGTTCGACGCGCTCGCACAGCAGCTCGCGCAACAGAGCCAGGCCAGCAGGCGCGCGAGGAGCAGAGCGGGGCGCTCAAGCGCTTCGCGGACTCGATGACGCTGCATCTGTAAGCGCTCGATCTATACCGTTGTCTCGTTCTAGGTAGAAGATGCAATCATCAGCCGCAACGGACACGATTGACCGACAGTGTCCACGAACTGCGGAGAATGGACACAGTGTCTCAGACAGTCGAATTGCCGGCCAAGCGCCAGAACCGGCAGCATCTGTTGGAATGGAAACGAACGGTCGTCGAGCAGACATTTGAACCAGGAGTGGACTTGCCCCCGCAAAAGCCGGACATGCGGTGACGCTTAAATTATTTTGAGGTAGTCTTCTGCCTATGTTTAAGCCTAGTCATAACGTGGAACCTCTAGAAGTTCTGACCCAGCCGGAGCAGCGCCGCCGGCGTTCGGTTGAAGAGAAACTAGCGATAGTTCGCGAGACTTTCGAGCCCGGTGCAACGGTCTCTGGCGTCGCTCGCCGACATCAAGTGAATGCCAACCAAGTCTTCGGCTGGCGCAAGCTCTATCAGGACGAGAGCCTATCGGTGGTCTGCCGGCGAGCACGTGGTGCCGGCATCTGACCTAGCCGAAGCAATGAAGCAGATTCGCGAGCTGCAGCGATTGCTAGTGCGCTGCGTCATTGAATTAGCACCCTGTCTGTGTTCAGATACAGGTCATGGGTCAAAATGAACCTGACAGATATCGAACGTGAGCAACTGTTGTCGGCGGCGCGCAGCCGAACGGTGCGTGCGGCGGACGTGCGACGCGCAAAGTTGATCCTGATGCTCGAGGACGGCGAATCGCGCGACAGTATCATGCGCACACTGGGTTGCGATTCGCGCTTCATCGCACGCTGGTCGGGGCGCTTCCTCAGCGAGCGACTAGCCGGCATGTACGCCCGGCACCGCGGGCGGGCGCCTACGCAGCCACCGGCCAAACTGGAAGCGCGGGTGCTCAAGTGCACCCTCAAGCACAAACCCGCCGACGGTTCGACACACTGGAGTAGCTACAAGCTCGCAGCAGAACTCGGCGACGTATCGGTCTCGGCCGTGCAGCGCATCTGGCGCAAGCACGGCATCAAGCCGCAGCAGTTGGAGCGGCACATGGTCTCCAACGACCCGGACTTCGAGACCAAGGCAGCCGACGTGATCGGGCTGTACCTGAACCCGCCGGCGCACGCAGCGGTGTTCTGCGTGGACGAGAAGACCGCGATCCAGGCACTCGATCGCAAGGACCGTATGCTGCCGCTGTCGCCCGGGCGCGCCGAGAGTCACGGCTTCGAGTACAAGCGCAACGGCACGCTCAGCCTGTTCGCGGCGTTCAATACTGCCACCGGCGAGGTGCTGGGCAAGACGGTGGCGCGCCACACCAGCGAGCAGTTCGTGGCCTTCCTGACCGACGTCGTCGCCAGCCAGCCCAAACGCCGGGAAATCCACGCGATCTGCGACAACGTCAGCAGCCATAAGACGCAGCGGGTTGCCGACTTCCTTGATGCGCAGCGCAACGTGCACCTGCACTTCACGCCGACCTACTCGTCGTGGCTCAACCAGGTGGAGAACTGGTTCTCGCGCATTCAGCGTGAAGTGATCGCTCGCGGCATCTTCACTTCGGTGAAGGATTGGGATCGCAAACTGATGCCGATACATCCGCGAACACAACAAGAACCCGAAACCGATCAAGTGGAAATATGACGATCCTTCGCGCCGGATTCGACCAGTGCCAATTCAATGACGCAATGGAATAGAACGAGACAACGGTACAGATCGAGCGCTTACGAAAGTAGAAGCGTCTTAATTTTGTTGAATTTAGTGGATACCCTCGAGAATCTGGGGGTCCGATCCGGCGTGACCGGCATGCGTCGTGCTGCGAGGAAGAGCATCATCGTCCCGCCGGAGATCCGTGATGCCCGCGCTCTACGTCATCGCATTCCTCCTTCTCGCCGGCGCGCTTGCATTCCTGCAGGCGCCCGCCGTCGCCTGACTTGCCGGGATCGCCATCTGGGTGGCCGCCGGGCCGATCGTCGGTGTGACGGGCGCCGTCGGCGTGACGCTTCTCGCGATTGTCTTCTTGATTCCAGCGCTCGTGCTCGCCATGGAACCCCTGCGCCGCGCGCTGATCGGCCGCCGCACGCTCGCCGTATTCCGCGGAATTCTTCCGGAGATGTCGTCGACGGAACGCGACGCCATCGAGGCCGGCACGGTCTGGTGGGACGCGGAACTCTTCTCCGGCCGCCCGCGCTGGGACTCGCTTCTGTCGCATGGCGCGCCGAAGCTGACGCAGGAAGAACAAGGCTCCATCGACAACGAATGCGCGCGCCTGTGCGATCTGTCGAACGACTGGGACACGACCGTCATCTGGCAGAATCTCTCTCCGCAAGCATGGGCGTATGTGAAGGAGCAAGGCTTTCTCGGCATGATCATCCCGAAGCAGTACGGCGGAAAGGCGTTCTCGGCGTATGCGCACTCGCAGGTCATCATGAAGCTCGCGACGCATTCGTCGGCGGCGGCCGTCTCGATGATGGTGCCGAACTCGCTCGGTCCCACCGAATTGCTGCTGCACTACGGCACCGAGGAACAGAAGAATTACTATCTGCCGCGCCTCGCGCGCGGCGACGAAATCCCCCGCTTCGCCCTGACGAGCCCTTATGCCGGATCGGATGCGGCCGTGATCCCCGACGTCTGCATCGTCTGCCGCGGCATGCACGAGGGCCGCGAAACGCTCGGTTTTCGCGTCACGTGGAAGAAACGCTACATCACGCTCGGGCCGATCGCGACCGTGCTCGGCCTCGCCTTCCGCACGCTCGATCCGGATCGCCTACTCGGCGGCGACGAAGCGCCCGGCATCACCTGCGCGCTCATCCCGACGGATCACCCCGGCGTGCATATCGGGCGGCGGCACTGGCCGCTCAACGCGGTGTTCCAGAACGGTCCGAACTGGGGCGAGGACGTCTTCATTCCGATCGAATGGGTGATCGGCGGACGCGCGCAGGTCGGCAACGGCTGGCGCATGCTGATGGAGTGCCTCGCCGCCGGACGCGCGATCTCGCTGCCATCGTCGAACGTCGGGATGGCCAAGCTCGCGGTGCGCGGCACGAGCGCGTATGCCGCGGCGCGGCGCCAGTTCCGCACGTCGATCGGGCGCTTCGAATTCAGGAAGCGCTCGGGCGCATGGGCGGCAATCTGTACGTGATGGACGCGGCGCGCCGCCTGTCGGCGCAGGCCGTCGATCTGGACGAAAAGCCCTCGGTCATTTCGGCGATCGCGAAGTATCACATCACCGAGCGCGCGCGGCAGGTGATCAACGACGGCATGGACGTCGTCGCGGGCAAGGGCATCTGCATGGGGCCGTCGAACTTCCTGGCGAACTTCCTGGCGCGCGCGTATCAGCAGATGCCGATCTCGATCACGGTCGAGGGCGCGAACATTCTCACGCGCTGCCTGATCATCTTCGGGCAGGGCGCGATCCGCTGCCATCCGTACGTGCTGAAGGAAATGGCCGCGACGCGCGAGCCGGATTCCGCCCGCGCGCTGCGCGCTTTCGACGACGCCTTCTTCGCTCACGCAGGCTTTCTCGCGGCCAACGCGATGCGCAGTCTCGTGTACGCGTTCGGCGGCGCCGCCCTCATGCGCAAGCCCGCGCGCGCCGATGCGCGGCTCGTTCCATACTACCGCGCCGCCACGCGCCTCTCGAGCGCGTTCGCGCTGTTCGCCGACGTCTCGATGCTCGTGCTCGGGAGCGAGCTGAAGCGCCGCGAGCGCCTTTCGGCGCGGCTCGGCGACATCCTCTCGCAACTGTTACTGTCCGCGACGCTCAAGCTTCGAGGACGACGGTCGTCCGGAGAGCGATCTGCCGCTCGTGCGCTGGGGCGCAGAGGATGCGCTGTACCGCGCGTGCGCCGCGTTCGACGGCCTGCTCGCGAACTATCCGAATCGCGCGGCGGCGGCGTGCCTGCGCGCCATCGCGTTCCCGTTCGGCCTGCCGCACGCGCCGGGCGCCGACGCGCTCGGCAGTCAGGTCGCCGTGCTGATGCAAACGCCCGACGAGGCGCGCGAGCGGCTCGTCGCGGCGTCGCGGGCTCGCACGTTTGCGCTTTCGAAGACGATCCGATCGCTCGCGGCGAAAGGCTGCTCGCGCTCACGCCCGCGGTCGCCGCCCTGGAAGCGCGCCTGCGGGACGCCGTCAAGGCCGGCCGGGCCGCGCCGCTGCCGCAAAGCCCGGACGAGATCGAGACATGGGCGCGGGCGGCCTGATCGACGAAGACGAGCAGGCGCTCCTTGCCGCGTGGGCGGGCCACGCGCGCGAAGCGGTGAAAGTCGATGATTTTTCCGCAGACTTCGGTATCCTCGAAGCATTGCAAAAACGCAGCGAGGCGCTCGAGCGGCCGACGCCCGAATCCATCGCCTGAGGCACGCCCGCTGCATCATTCGAGACGACGCCACGCGCGCCCGACGACCGATCGCCATCGATGAAAGACCGCTATCTCGACTTCGTCAATTCGCCTTTTGGCATGGGCATCGCCCGCTCGCTCGGGCTCCCGCGTCCCGAAGTGCTGCGCCGTCATCGCGCGGACCAGGCCGAGTTCGGCGGGATGGCGGCCATCGGCGCGGGACCGTCGCCCGCGCTCTTCGACGACCTGATGGGCGTGCTCTCCGCGATCGGCATGACGAGCGTCGCGCACGAAAGCGCGTCCGGCTGGCTGCCCGTCGCCGCCCGTCACGGCGCGATGAGCGGCCGCTTCGAGCCACGCACGCGCGACGCGCTCGCGGGCGACCGCGTCCAGGCGCTGATCTTCGACGCGACCGGCATCGGGGAAGGCAGCCAGTTGCACTCCGCATACACGTTCTTTCACGACGCCCTGCGCTCCCTCGGCAGGAGCGGGCGCATCGTCGTGCTCGGACGGCCGCCCGCCACGCGCACGAGGATGGCCGCCGCCACGGCGCAGCATGCGCTCGAAGGCCTCACCCGCTCGCTCGGCAAGGAAGCGCGCAACGGCACCACGTCGAACCTGCTGCGCGTGGCCGAAGGCGCGAATGTCGAGACCGCGCTGCGCTTCTTTCTCTCGCCGCGCTCGGCCTATGTCTCGGGACAGGTCGTAACGATCGACGCGCCCGCCGCCGCCCCGGAGAACTGGGCGAAGCCGCTTGCGGGCAGGCGCGCGCTCGTGACGGGCGCGGCGCGCGGCATCGGCGCCTCGATCGCGGCGGTGCTCGCCGGCCACGGCGCAATCGTGACCGGGCTCGACGTGGCCGCATCGCGCGACGCGCTCGACCAGACCATGCTCTCGATCGAGGACGCCTCGCCTTCGGGCGGCGCGCACGCGGCGCTCGTGGCGGACATCGCCGCCGCGCTCGTCCAGGCGGGCGGCACATCGATATCGTCGTGCACAATGCGGACATCACGCGCGACAAGACCATCGCGCGCATGACCGCGGAAATGTGGGACAGCGTGATCGACATCAATCTTCTGGCGCAGGAGCGCATCGATGAAATGCTGCTCGGGCAGGACGTGCTGCGCGTGGGTGGGCGCATCGTCGCGGTTTCGTCGATCAGCGGCATCGCGGGCAATCGCGGCCAGACCAACTATGCGACCTCGAAGGCCGGCGTGATCGGCCGCGTGCAGGCGATGGCGCCCTTGCTGCGCGAGCGCGGCATCACGATCAACGCGGTCGCGCCCGGCTTCATCGAGACCGACATGACCGCGCGCATGCCCTTCGGCGTGCGCGAGCGTGTCGAATCAGGACATGCTGAGCTTCACGTTGCAAGAACTCGTCGATCGCTTCGACCTGCACGGCATGCGGCTCGGCGAAGTGGCGGCGGGCGCCGTCGTCAAGCATTCGCGCGATTTCAACCTGACGCGCGAAGCCGCGCTCTCGACCACGCTCGCGAAGGAAACACCGGCCTACGACGTGCAGCAGGCCTGCGGCACCGGGCTCGAAATCGTCATCCTGGTCGTCAACAAGATCGCGCTCGGGCAGATCGACGCGGGCATCGCGGGCGGTGTGGATACGGCGTCGGACGCGCCCATCGCCGTGAACGAACGCCTGCGCAAGATCCTGCTGGAGGCGAATCGCGGACGCTCGGCCGGCGCCCGCGTCGGCGCGCTCGCGAAGCTGCGGCCCGGCATGTTCTTCAGGCCGCTCCTGCCGCGCAACGCGGAGCCGCGCACGAACCTCTCGATGGGCGAGCACTGCGAGCTGATGGTCAAGCGCTGGAAGATCTCGCACGAGGCGCAGGATGCGCTTGCGGAGGACAGTCATCGCAAGCTGGCGGCGGCGTACGCGCGCGGCTTTTTCAACGATCTGATGACGCCGTACAAGGGACTCGCGCGCGACAACAATCTGCGTCCGGATATTTTGCTCGATCAGCTGTCGCAACTGAAACCCGCGTTCGATCGTGACGCCAGCACGCTCACCGCGGGCAACTCGACGCCGCTCACCGACGGCGCATCGGCCGTGCTGCTCGCCTCCGAGCAATGGGCCGCCGAGCGCGGCCTGCCGGTGCTGGCCTACCTGACGTTCTCCGCGACCGCCGCCGTCAATTTCTTCGGCAAGCGCGAGGGCCTGCTGATGGCGCCCGCCTACGCCGTGCCTTCGATGCTCGCGCGCGGAGCTCTCGCTGCAGGACTTCGATTTTCTACGAAATCCACGAGGCGTTCGCGGCGCAGGTGCTGTGCACGCTCGCCGCGTGGGAAGACGACGAATATTGCCGCACGGCGCTGGGCCTGAACGCGCCGCCCGGCTCGATCGATCGCGCGCACCTGAACGTCAACGGCGGCTCGCTCGCGACCGGTCATCCGTTCGCGGCGACGGGCGGACGCATCGTCGGCACGCTCGCGAAGATGCTCGCCAAGGCGCCCGCGCGCGGCGACAGCAAACCGCTGCGCGGATCGATCTCGATCTGCGCGGTGGGCGGCCAGGGCGTCGTCGCGATTCTGGAGCGGTAAGCAATAGAAGTACGAAGTACGCGCAGGAAAAATATAAGGCGCGCCTGTCGACGAAGACGAGTCGCGCCACGGAGACACCACATGAGCCCGGAACACGCCGCGCCGCGCGGGGCCTTCGAGCCGCACGCGACAGACGGCATCTGGTATGCCTCGTATCCGCCCGATGTCGCTCGCGAAATCGACCCGTCGCGCTATCGCTCGCTCGCGCATTTCCTCGACGAATGCGTCGGGCGGTTTCGCGACCGCGTCGCCTTTGTGAGTCTCGGCTCGGAACTGAGCTTCGCCACGCTCGGCGAGAAGACGCTTGCTTTCGCATCGTATCTGCAGGAGCGGGGCGTGAAGCCCGGCGACCGCGTCGCGCTGATGATGCCCTATCCCGTCACGCTGTTCGGCACGCTGATGGAGGGCGCGATCGTGGTGAACGTCAATCCGCTCTACACGGTGCGCGAGCTCAGTCATCAGCTGAAGGACAGCGGCGCGCAGACCATCGTCGTGTTCGAGAACTTCGCGAAGACGGTGCAGGACGCTCAGCCGGGCTCGCGCCTGCGGAACATCGTCGTGACCGGACTCGGCGATCTGCTGGGCGGCGGGCTCAATGTCAAGGGCCGGGCAATCGACCTGTTCCTGCGCCACGTGAAGAAGCAGGTGCCCGCCTACTCCCTGCCCGATGCGATCCGCCTGCCGCAGGCGCTCGCGCGCGGCGCGCGTTCGAGCCGGTGCGGATCGTGCACGGCGACATCGCGTTCATTCAATACACGGGCGGCACCACCGGCACCGCGAAGGGTGCGATGCTCACCATCGCAATGTCATATCCAACCTGCTGCAGGCGCTCGCGTGGGCGCGCGGCGCGCTCGTCGACGAGCGGGAGACCATCGTCACGCCGCTGCCGCTCTATCACATCTATTCGTTGACGGTGAACGCGCTCGTCTTTCTCGGCATCGGCGCCCGCAACGTGCTGATCGCCAACCCGCGCGACATCGACGCGCTCATGCGCGCCCTGCGTCACGAAAACTTCACGGCGATCACCGCGCTCAACACGCTCTACAGCGCATTGCTGGACAACGACGAATTCCGCCAGCGCGACTTCTCCGCGCTCAAGCTCGCCATGGCGGGCGGCATGGCGACGCAGCGCGCCATCGCGGAGCGCTTTCGGGCGCTGACGGGCCAGACGATCATGGAAGGCTATGGCCTCACCGAATGCTCGCTGCTCGTCTGCGCGACGCCGCTCGATGCGCGCGGCGCGCACGCGTTCGATGGAACGATCGGCCTGCCCGTGCCGTCCACGCTCGTGCGCCTGCGCCGCGACGACGGTTCGTGGGCGAACATCGGCGAGGCGGGTGAGCTCTGCGTGCAGGGTCCGCAGGTGATGAAAGGCTACTGGAATCGCCCGGAAGACACGGCGCAAGCGCTGGACGCAAACGGCTGGCTCGCCACCGGCGACATCGGCGTGATGGATGCGCGCGGCTTCGTCCGGCTCGTTGACCGCAAGAAGGACATGATGATCGTGTCGGGCTTCAACGTGTATCCGAACGAGATCGAGGACGTGCTCGCGGCGCACCCGAAGGTGCGCGCGGTCGCCGCCGTGGGCGTGCCCGACCCGGTGACGGGCGAGCGCGTGAAGGCGTTCGTCGTGAAGCGCAACGACACGCTTTCGATGGAAGAACTGCTGAAGTTCGCCCGTTTACACCTGACCGGCTACAAGGTGCCGGCTTTCGTCGAATTCCGCGACTCGCTGCCGCAGACGACGATCGGCAAGGTGCTGCGGTGCGCATTGCGCAACGCCGGGCCAGAATCGCAGGATTAGCCCTCGGAGATGCCCATGCCGCGTGCGCGATGGCGCCGCCGCGCTTCGGATTGGCGGTTCGCTTACGCGAACCTGACTGCCTGCGCCATGCTCGGCGGCTTTGCCGGTCCGATCCCGGCGCATGCCCAGACGTCGGGCGACGCAGCGGTGACGGCGGCGGCGCAAGCGCTCGACATCGCGCGCGTCGGCACGCTCGGCGTCGAGCAGCAAGCGCAGTGGCTCGCGAAATCCGCCGCAAGCGGCACGCTGGCGAAGCTCGACGACGCGCAGCTCGTCGCCCTCTTCCGCGCGCTCGATCCGGACGCCCTGCCGCGCTATCTGCGGCGCTATCTGCGGGAAGGCTTGCGCGACTACACGTCTACGAGTTCACGATGTGGCGGCGCAAACGCATCAAGGGCAAGTGGCCGAAGCGCGCCGATCACATGCTCGTGCACATCACGCGCGAGCCGCTGCGCATCTACGCGAGATGGCTTCCCGACGGCGCGCACGCGGGCCAGAAAGTCATCTACGACGACTCCAAGCGCCCCGACGAGCTCTACGGTCGTCATCTCGGCGGCTTGCTTGGCGTCGTGCCGATGTGGACGTCGGTGAACGGCGCGCTCGCTCGCGCGCAGTCGAATCATTCGATCCGCGAGCTCGGCATCGACGCGATCACGCAGCGCTTCATCGACGAGGGACACCGGTTCGCCGAAGCAGGCATCACGAAGCCGGCGAATATCGAAGTAAACACGGTACATGGATTGCGCGTCGTCGCGCCGACGTATGAAACGCCGTCCGGGCAGCCCGAGTTCTATGCGAAGAAGGAAGTCCTCGGCCTCGATCTGGAACGGCCGCTCCTGCGCACGCTCGAATCGTTCGACAACGATGGCAACATGTTCGAAAGTGTGATGTTCGAGCGCATCCAGATCAAATCCTTCGACGATCTGACGTTCGACCCGCGAAATCCCGACTATCGCTTCTGACCGGGCCGCAATGAAGCGCCTGTTGATGAAGTAACATGGGGTGTAACAACGGGTCGCGGGGCCGGCCGCGCCATTTACTCAAACGTCAGCAATATAGCTGACAGATTGATGCCTAAAAATGATCGAACAAGGCACGGATCGCGGCTAATTTGTGAAAGCTGCTCGTGAATTTTTGAGCCCAACTTTTCACCTTTTTTGAAGTGGGCGTCGCGCGACGCCGGTCCGCTTGACGTGACTCCACACCAGTTCATCTGGATTGAGGTCCGGTGCGTAATCGGGCAGAAAATGCAAAGTCAACTTGCCCTGCGTACTCGCGACATAGTCCTTAACGATGGCTTTCTTATGCGCTGGCAATCCGTCGACGATCAAATGAACCGCTCTTTTACGATGAAACATCAACTTCTTGAGCAATTCGACGAACAGCTCGCGACTAAGAGACGGTTTCATAAAGGCTGTTGAGATTGCCGAAGAGTGTTCCAGCAGATCAAGCAACAACCGAGTTTGAGGAACGCTTCATGAATGTCCGCACGACGTTCGAAGCGAGTACGTAGACGGCGGAAGTTATGCAACCAGGCATGTGTACGTTCGACGACCCAACGGACTTTCCCAAGGCCGCTACCGTGCGGGTGACCGCGCCGCGCGATGCTGGTGGGAATGTTGCGCGCGTGAAGGAGGCACCGGTACTTGTCATGATCGTAACCGCGGTCGGCATAAACACAGCCAGGGCGACTCAGCGGCCGGCCGCGCACGCCGCCAATCGGTACGATGGCCTCGATCAACGGGATCAGTTGGGTGACGTCGTGACGATTGGCGCCGGTCAGGATTGCCGCGATCGGCGTACCGTTGGCGTCGGTGGTGACGTGGTGCTTGGAACCGGGTCGTGCTCGGTCGGTGGGGTTCGGGCCAGTTTTTCGCCCGCCCCAACCGCACGAATCGACGATGAGTCGACGACGACGCGGGAGAAGTCGATCTTCCCGGCCGCTCGTAGTTTCGCCAGCAGCAGTGCGTGCAGTCGATCCCACACGCCGGCTTGCTGCCAATCGCGCAGCCTGCGCCAGCAACTGACGCCAGAGCCACATCCCATCTCCGCTGGCAGATCTCGCCACCGGATGCCGGTCTTCAGCACGAACAAGATGCCGGTCAGCGCAGCCCGATCCGGTACCGGCTTGCGGCCCGGATACTTGAAGCGGCGCGGCTTCGCTGGTGGTAGCAGTGGCTCGATCAGTGCCCACAGTTCGTCGTCGATGATTGGTTTGCCCATCTCCTCGATCCTGTTGTCACAACGATCGAGGTTAACAGGTTGCGTTACGGGTTAACAGCCCCTAATAAATCTTTTTGAAACTACTTCTTAGTGCCCCTTCATACGTCGCAAACCAGAAAGCTCCCTTCGAATTAACGGCGGACGCGGCGCCCATGCTGTGACGTTCGCCGGGCCGCTCGACCACCGGCGTTTCACCGCGCGGCGCCCACGTCCTGCCATGCACCGAGTCAGCACGGAAGCCCGATTCGTCCCAGAAAAAGATGTCCACCTTCTGCTCACGAGCCCGCCTGGCAATGTTCGGATAGGTGTCTCGCCTTGTACGCCCACGAGCGATGCATCCCAAACGACGCGGCAACATCATTCGGATGCTCGCCTTCAGCCATACGCTGAACTGCAAGGATACGCATCTCTTCGAGCGTGTTGTGAGCCAGACTCCGGCCATCTCGTTTCATGGGCGATGCTCCCAATAGCTATCGCTCAAGCATAGACTAGCTGTCCGCAAAATTCATGACTTATGAGTAATTATAAGACAACTTTCGATGCCGGGGTGAGCGCTTTCGATGCTTCCGCGGTCACCCTGCTTCCCGCGCCTACTGAATACTCCAGTGGAAGGCTGCCTTGGCCTTGCCCGGCCCCGCCACGTTGACCGATTGCTTCTTTTCCTGATCCTTGTACTTCGCGTACACCGTGTAGCTGCCCGGAGGAAGCTACGAGCATGTACGGGCCCATCGACTCGGCGCTCAGCACCTCGCCGCCCTTGCCGCCCACGATCCGCACGTGCACGCCCGCGAGATAGTCGGCGGTCGGTCCCGTGAAGCGCAGCGATAGCGGCCAATGCGCCTGTTCGCGCAACAATGCGTGGGATTCGTCGAGCCCCACGCCGCCCGATGTGTAGGAGACGTCGCCCTGCTGCTGGATTTGCGGCAGCCCGCCACCGTTGGTGTTGCCGGCGCTCGACATGTCGCTCGTGGTGCCGCTCGATGCCTGCGCCCAGGCGCCGCCCGCCATGCCCGCGCCCAGCGCCGCCGTGAGAAGTGCTGCGGCCAGCCTGCCCGTGGTTCTGCTCGTCATGTTTTTGCTCCTTTTTCCGATGTCGCCGGGCCAGCAAGCGCCGGCGGCCTCACGCCCGATGCGTCGGCTTCACGCGATGGGGCACCGTGGAACCATGGAGCATGGTTCGTGCCTGCATCGCGCGCGGTCGGAGGCGCCTCAGCCGAGATCGACTGGAACGAAGATCTGCGCATTGTCGCGCTGGATCAGCAGCGCGATGCTGTCGCCCGCGTGCGAAACCATCGACTTCAGCTGCTGCACGGAGTTGACCGGCTGGCCGTTGACCGCGAGGATCACGTCGCCCGCCTGGATGCCCGCGCTCGCCGCCGCTCCGTTCGATTGCTGGACCAGCAGCCCGCGCGACAGCGAGTCGTTCTGCTTCTCTTCCGGCGTGAGCGGGCGCACCGCGACGCCGAGGCGCGCATCCTGCGCGGACGCGCCGTCGTCGCCGGCGTTCGCGCTGGCGGTCTTGGCGTCCTTCAGTGCGCCGATCGTGACGGTGAGATCATTCGAGCTCTTGTCGCGCCACACCGTCACTTTCGCGGAACTGCCGGGCGAAAGGCCCGCGACCTGCGACGGCAGCGAGGTCGAGTCCGCCACCGGCACGCCATTGAGCGCGGTGATCACGTCGCCCGGCTGCAGACCCGCCTTCGCCGCCGGTCCGCCGGGCTCGACCGAGCTCACGAGCGCACCCTGCGGCGACTTCATGCCGAACGAGTTCGCAAGCGTCTGATTCATGCCCTGCACGGTCACGCCGAGGCGGCCACGATCGACGTGGCCCGTCTTGATGAGCGCGTCCTTCACCTTGATCGCCTCGTTGATCGGGATTGCGAACGCAAGACCCTGGAAGCCGCCCGTCTGCGAGTAGATCATCGAGTTGATGCCGATCACCTCGCCCTGCAGATTGAAGAGCGGGCCGCCCGAGTTGCCCGGATTCACCGGCACGTCGGTCTGGATGAACGGCGTGTAGTTCTCGTTGGGCAGCGCCCGCGACTTCGCGCTGATGATGCCCGAGGTCACGGTGTTGTCGAAACCGTACGGCGAGCCGATCGCGACGACCCACTGGCCGACCTTGCTGCCGTTCGGATCGCCGATCTTGACCGTCGGCAGGTTCTTCGCATCGATCTTCAGTACGGCGACGTCCGACTGCTTGTCGGCGCCGATGACTTTCGCGCGGAACTCGCGCTTGTCCGTGAGCTTGACGGTAACGACGTTGGCGTTGTCGACGACGTGCGCATTCGTTAGGATGTAGCCGTCGCCGCTCACGATGAAGCCCGAGCCGAGACCTTCGCTCGGACGGTCCGCGCCCGGGCCGCCGTCGCCGCCGCCGAAGCCGGGCATGCCGCCGAAGCGCTTGAAGAACTGATAGAAGGGATCGTCCGGGTCCATCGGCAGCTGGTTCTGGCTGCGGCGCGACGACGTCTGCTTCACGACATGCTTCGCGCTGATGTTCACCACGGCCGGGCCATAGGTCTCAACGAGACCGGAGAAATCGGGAATGCCTGTCTTGGCCGCGGCTTCGGCGGGCATCATCGCCGCGGCGGCGGGCGAGATGACCTGCGGTGCAGGCACATTGTTATGACCGGCCACGTAGCCCGCCGACAAGGCAACGGCAACGGCCACTGCGACGGCGCTGCGGGTGAGGATCCTTGCTTTCATCGTGTGCTCCTGACGAGGGGTGCGCTCTCGGAGAGCGCGCAATATCGATGAAGGAAGATTACGGGGTGTCGCTTAAACCTTTCTTAAAAATTGAAGCTTGCGCGGGAACTTGGAAGAAAAGGAGCGGAGGCTCTTGCGAACGGCCGCCACTTTCTGCTGCGTTACTGCGGTACAGCCGTGCTGCGTAAATTCCATACTGCATGACTGCTGCCTTCAACTGCTTTACTACGAGGTACAACACGACAACTTCTGCTGCTGATCTCGTCCACGCGATGCAGGCTCAGAACTCGTAGCCAACCTGACCGCACACGCCCGTGTCGCCATGCGGCGTGAACGATGCAGCCCCGTTCACGAGCCAGCGGTTATTCATGGAGCGATACGTGCCGCCGACGCCCACCGCGCTATAGCCCTTGTAATTCGCGACGCCCGCCACGACCACCGTCTGGCTCGGCGTGAGGTTCGGCATGGCCATTGCCGCTGCGACGCCGGCAAACGCCTGACGCGCGACCATGTTGACGCTGCTCTGAACCGCGCTCAACTGATTCATGTTGACGGCGTCGGCGCCGTTGATGCCGGGCGCAACGTTCGTGAGACGGCGCTCATTGCCTTGCGAGCCGAATGAAACGGTGTTGTCCTGGTCAGCGAGCGAACCGCTGCCGATTGCGACCGAGTTGTTGCCCGAAGCGATCGAACCGTTGCCGAGTGCCGTCGAATCCGTACCGCTCGCGACTGCCGGCGTGTCCATCTTCTGCGAAGCAACGACGCTGGTACTGGAACCCGAGAAATTCCTGACCTGCTGCATGAGACCTGCCACGTCCTGGTTGGTCTGGTACAATTGCGAACCGTTGACCGCGTCGCTGCTGTCCGCGCTCAGTTCGCCCGCCGCCACGCCCGTTACCATGCGGGCGCCTTGCGTGCCGGTCATGTCGACCACCGTGCCGTCGTTGTCCTTCGCGACGGTGATGGTGCGCATATTCGCATCCTGACGAACCAGGCCGACGTTGCCGCTGTTGATCGCGTTGCGCTGTTGATCGCGTTGTTGACGTTGTTGACGTTGTTGACGTTGTTGACGTTGTTGACGTTGTTGACGTTGTTGACGTTGTTGACGTTGTTGACGTTGTTGACGTTGTTGACGTTGTTGACGTTGTTGACGTTGTTGACGTTGTTGACGTTGTTGACGTTGTTGACGTTGTTGACGTTGTTGACGTTGTTGACGTTGTTGACGTTGTTGACGTTGTTGACGTTGTTGACGTTGTTGACGTTGTTGACGTTGTTGACGTTGTTGACGTTGTTGACGTTGTTGACGTTGTTGACGTTGTTGACGTTGTTGACGTTGTTGACGTTGTTGACGTTGTTGACGTTGTTGATGTTGTTGATGTTGTTGATGTTGTTGATGTTGTTGATGTCGGTGGTGTTCTTCGCGATGTCCGTCGTGTTCTGGGCAACGTTGTTGTTCAGGTTCGCGATGTCCGCGGTGTTCTGTGCGACATTTGATTCGTCGCGTAGAGCTGCGCACCATTGACCGCTTCCGTGCTGCTGGCCGACAATTGTCCTGCCGTCACGCCCGTCACCGTGCGCGTGCCCTGCGTGCCCGTCATGTCGACGACCGTGCCGTCCGTGCTCTTTGCAACGGTGACGACACGCGTGGTCGCGTCTTGTTGCACGAGGCCGATCGAACCCGTTGTTGATCTTGGTGTTGATGGTGTTGATGTCAGTCGTGTTCTGCGTCACTTGCTAACTGGTTGCGAACAACTGCGAGCCGTTCACCGCATCGGTACTCGACGCCGAGAAGTTCCCCGCCGACACGTTCTTCAGGGTACGGGTCGCGCCGTTCCTGTCCGCGAAGTTCACGGCCGCGCCGTCGGTGTCCTTGCCCACCGTCAGATCGTCGCCGGCCGCGGCCTGCTGTACCAGACCGATCGTGCCGTTATTGATCCGATTCGTGAGATCGTCGATCTCCGTAGCGTTGCCGGCCACGGACGTGTTCAGCTTGCCCAGCGCCGCATCGACCTTGCTGAAGCCCGCGCCGACGCTGGTTGCCGCGCCGGTGGTCCCGGCGATGCCGTTGGCATTGGCGAGCGCATACGCCGGAGCGGTGACCGCGCCAGTCGTGGTATGAGCGACGCGCCACCGCCCAGGGGCGCGACCACCGGATTGAGCTGGCTCACGTTGACCGCGTCTCTCGCGCTGACGCCGGCAGCGATGCCCGAGAGCAGCACGCCACCGTTGGCGCTGTCGGTCATTGTCGCCACGTTCGCGGAGTTGCCTGGGCTGAAGGCCAGCTTCTTCTGTGTCGTGGATATCACGATCTGCGTACCGCTGGATCCGATGCTGGTCCACGTGCCTGACCCGGGCAAGCCGCCGATGATGTTCCCCGCCGCTCCAGTCCGCACAAGTCGCGACGGGACCGATTGCCATATAGTTGTATTGGTAAAGGACGTCGTTCGTGCACATATCCGCCCGAGCATTGCCGGAAAGCAGAAGTGTCGCCGAGCCTGCCAGGAACATGAGCCTCGTGATCAGCTTGAAGCGACTGGACCTCTTCCCACCCCGCGCGGCAGTACGCTCCGGCGCGATAACCCAATTACCTGCATCTTCGGTCAGGTTCGACCGATACCTCGTTTTCATTTAGGCATCCAGATTAATATCGTTTTCATACTACGACACCCGGGTATGTCCAGAAAGATCGGTAAATCCTAAATTTTTATCAACGAGAGATTCGCAGGAAGACGGTAACCGGATCGATCGACATATGTCGCCCGGCGCATTATATGATTCGCCAACCTGAATATAAGGTTGCTAATTCGCGCAGGATCGATTTAGCTTTCTAGCGCAACAGGAAAACGCGCTTCACGCGATCAATATGGAATCGGCTCGACTCACGCGGGAACGACTCGACTCAAAATCGAATCGATGCCTTCAATCCACCCGCCGTCGATTCCCCGAGCACCACCTTGGTGCCATGCTGAGCCGCGATGCGACGCACGATCGCGAGCCCCAGCCCGCTACCCGCGACGTCCGTGGGCGCGCGATTCGCCCCTTCGCCGGCGCGATAAAACCGGTCGAACACGCGCTCGCGCTCTTCGGCGGGAATGCCCGGTCCGGTGTCCGAGATGTCGACGAGGGGATGCCGATCTTCCACCTTCAAGCATACATCCACCCGCCCGCCCCTCGGCGTGTACTTGGTCGCGTTATCGATGAGATTGTTGAACATCACGCGGAGCGAATCCGGATCGCCCTTGACGAACGCGGGCTCGCTCGCCTCGATGCCGAGATCCACGCCGCGCTCCTGCGCCACGAGCACGTAACCGCGCACGCATCCTTCCAGCAGTTCGCGCAGGTCGACTTCCGTCTCGACGGCTTTGCCGTCCGGCTCGGAACGCGCCAGCGCGAGCAGCTGTTCGGCAAGCCGCGTCGCGCGCGCAATGCCTTCGTGCAGGTCGGCGAGCGCTTCGCGCCGGGTGCCGTCGTCCTGAGTGCGCGCGACGAGCTGCGCCTGAATCTGCACGGCGGCGAGCGGTGTGCGCAATTCGTGCGCGGCATCGGCGACGAAAGCCTTCTGCGTATCGAGCGCCGCCGACAGGCGCGCGAGCAGCGCATTCAACGCACGCACGACGGGCCGCACTTCGTACGGCAGACGCTGATCGGAGAGCGGATCGAGCGCCTCGGGATGACGCGTGTCGAGCGCGCGCGTCACGCGCTGCAAAGGCGCGAGCCCGCGGCCGACGATGATCCATATCGCGAGCCCCAGCAGCGGCAGCAACAGCACGAGCGGCCACAACGTGCGCCACGCGACGCCCGCCGCGACGCGATTGCGAATGGACAGCGGCTGCGCGAGCTGCACGACGTTGTCGCCGACAATCGCGCTGTACACGCGCCACTCGCCGCGCGACGTCATCTCGGTGGAGAAGCCGAGCTCCGCATGCGGCGCGAGCGGCACGCGCGAATGCGAGTAGTACATCAGCACGCCATTGCGATTCCAGATCTGGATGACGACGCCTTCGTCGCTCTCGCTGCGCGAACTGAGCACCGAGGAAAACGGCTCCGACGGCAGCGCCGCCGCAATCTGCTGAAGTTGGTAATCGAAGAGTTCGTTGGCTTCGGCGAGCGCCTGCCGATAGATGAGCCAGCCTGCAAAGCCCACGCCGACGATCACGAGCGCGAGCAGCCAGATGAGCAGCGTGCGGCGGATCGACCGCATCAGGCGTCCTTCGCGACCATGTAGCCCAGGCCGCGCACGTTACGGATGAGATCGGCGCCGAGCTTCTTTCTCAGCGAATGGATGTAGACTTCGACCGTGTTGCTGCCGATTTCCTCGCCCCAGCCGTAGATCTTCTCTTCGAGCTGGCTCTTGGAGAGCACCGCGCCCGGACGCGCCATCAGCGCTTCGAGCAGTGCGAACTCGCGCGCCGACAGCGAGACGGGATTGCCTGCGAGCGTCACCTGATGGCCGACCGGATCGAGCGTCAGGTCGCCGTGCCGCACGAGCGACTCGCCGCGCCCCACGTGACGGCGGATCAGCGCACGCATGCGCGCGCCGAGCTCGTCGAGATCGAAGGGCTTGACGAGATAGTCGTCCGCACCGGCATCCAGGCCCTTCACGCGGTCCGCGATGGCGTCGCGCGCTGTGACGACGAGCACCGGCAGCACGTTGCCGCGCGCGCAACGTCTTCAGCACGTAAGGCCGTCGCACCTGGGCAGGCCGAGGTCGAGCAGCATCAGGTCGTAGGGCTCGCCGGCGACGGCGGTGAGCGCGGCCTCGCCGTCCTGCACCTAGTCGACAGCGAAGCCGTCCGCGCGCAGCGCCTTGCGCACGCCTTCGGCGATCATCCGGTCATCTTCGACAAGCAGGATTCGCATGGCACATGTCTATCCGTGGTTACGTGAAGCAGCCGCGAGGCCGCGACCCATTGTAGCCGCGCGGCCTTGCCACAGGCTTAAACGGGTCTTAACGGTACAAGCCCGCCGCGCCAGCGTGCCAGCAAAGGACAACGACGTGTCGCGCGCAAGCCGCATCGGGCCAAAGCGATGTCCATTCGTACGATTTCCGCAAGCCAGCTTGTCTACAATAGCCGCTTCCCGCGCGCGGCCGGCCTCGCTGCGCTGCGCCGCCGCCCCGAACCCGCTCCGGAACATTCGTTCGTCCATGCCGCCCGCTTTTCATTCCGCGTCCCGCCGTCTTTCCTCGTTCGCGCTCGCCGCGATCCTCGCGAGCGCGGCGCTCGGCCACATGCCCGACGCGCAGGCGCGCGGCAGCACGAGGGCCGAGTCGCAGGCGCAGGCCCCGGAACGCGCAGCCAGAGGCGCCAAAGGCAGCTCGAAGGCGAGGCGCGCGGCGAAGGGCGCGAAGGCGGAGCCCGTCGCGAAGGCGAGCCTGCCCGCCGGTCCGCTGCCAGCATCGGTGATGACGGCGCTCGCGCGCGCGCACGTGCCGCTTTCGTCGATGAGCGTGGTCGTGCAGCGTCTCGGCGCGCCGGTGCCGCTCGTCGAGATCAACGCGAACCAGCCGATGCTACCCGCCTCGACGATGAAGCTCGTCACCACCTACGCGGGGCTCTCGATGCTCGGCCCCGACTATCGCTGGAAGACGACCGCCCGTGCGGACGGCGAAGTGGACGCGCAAGGCGTGCTGCACGGCAATCTGTACATCCAGGGCACGGGCGATCCGAAGCTCGTGCCGGAAGAGCTGATCGATCTCGTCGACCAGATCCGCAAGAACGGCATCACCGGCATCGACGGCGCGGTCGTGCTCGACAAGCGTTACTTCGGCGTGTCCACGCACGATCTGCCCGCCTTCGACAACGACGACAGCGCGCCCTACAATGTCGGCCCGGACCCGCTGCTGTACGCGTTCAAGTCGCTCTCCTTCACGCTGACGCCGAGCCCGGACGGGCAGGTTTTCATCGACGTGCTGCCGCAACTCGCGCAGCTGCAGATCGACAACGAGCTGCGCGTCACGCGCGGCGCGTGCGTGGGCTCGCTTTCGGCGGTGTCGCCGAGCGTCGCGCAGACGCAGGGCGGCTTCGTGCAGGCGTCGTTCATCGGCGACTATCCGCTGCGCTGCGGCTCGCGCACGATCAACGTCGCCGCGCTCGATCATTCGACCTTCTTCGCGGGCGGCTTTCTCGCGCTGTGGAAGCAGGTGGGTGGCACATTCCAGGGCACGACGCGCGAAGGCCCGACGCCGGCGAACGCGCGCCTCGTCGGCACGCATTGCAGTCCGGTGCTGTCCGACATCGTTCGCGACATCAACAAGTTCAGCAACAACGTGATGGCGCGCAATCTGTTCCTCACGATCGGCGCGGCGCAACTAAAGCCACCCGCGACGACCGCGAAGTCCGCACAGGCGATCCAGGCGTTCCTGCGCCGCAGCGCGTTGCCGATGAACGGTCTCACGCTCGACAACGGCTCGGGTCTGTCGCGCGACGAAAGCACCTCCGCGCTCTCGCTCGCCGATCTGCTGCTGGCGGCGAACGCGAGCCCGGTCGCGCAGGCGTTCGTGGAGTCGCTGCCGATCGCGGGCGTCGACGGCACCATGAGCAACCGCCTGACCAACGCGGGCGCGCTCGGCAACGCGCACATCAAGACCGGCACGCTGCGCGACGTGCGCGCGATCGCGGGCTATGTCGGCTCGGCGAACGGCGAGAGCTACGTGGTGGTGAGCTTCATCAACGATCCGCGCGCCGAGGCCGCACGCGCCGCGCACGACGCGCTGCTCGAGTGGGTCTACGAAGGCGCGCGCAAGCCGGGCACCGCGGACTGAACGCGCGGCTCGCGGGCACGGAAGCCCGCTGCGACCGAAGACTTCTTCTACGAAGTGGCGTTCGGAAAGCGGCGTGCGCCGTGTACGCTGTCGGGCACGGCGCTCGGCCGGATGCGGGTGGTCATGCAGCCGGGCGGGCGTGCCGCATCGCTTAATATTGCAGTTGCGTGCCGCGATGACCGGAAAGCAGGTCGAGCGCCGCGATCGAACTAGAAAACACCGAAGAACGGAGACGAGGTCCATGAAGAAGCAACGCTCGACGCGCGCCGCCCTGGTGCGCTTTGCCCAGGTCACCACGGCCAGCGCCGCATTCACCCTGCTCGCGGCATGCGGCGGCGGCTGTGACGACAACAATTCCACGCCGCCGGGCGGCGTCAAGCTGCGGTATCCTTCGACGATAGCCTCTCGGACGTCGGCACGTACGCGCCGGTCGCGGCGGCGAACTTCGGCGGCGGCCGCTTCACGACGAAGCCGGGCCAGGTATGGGTCCAGAACGTCGCGCAATACTACGGCGACACGCTGACCCCGGCGATGACCGGCGGCTTCGGCGCGCCGCCCGCCACGCAGAAGGGTCTCGGCTACGCGCAGGGCGGCTCGCGCGTGACCGATCCGATCGGCATCGGCCATTCGGGCACGGATCCGATCCCAACGACTACGCCGGCGCATTGACGGTGCCGATCACGACGCAGGTGCAGAACTACCTCGGCGCGCACGGCAGCTTCAATTCGAACCAGCTCGTCATCATCAACGGCGGCGCGAACGACATTCTCTACAACCTGACCGCGGTGAAGGCCGGGCTAATGACGCCCGATCAGGCGACGGCCGCCGTCCTGCAGGCGGCCGGCGAGCTCGCCGGCGTGATCGGCACGATCCTCCAGAACGGCGCGACGCACGTGCTCGTCTCGGACGTACCGGACATCGGCTCGACGCCGCAAGGCGTGATGAGCGACGCGGTCACGCGCGCCAGTCTCACGAGCGCATCGCTCGGCTTCAATCAGGCGCTCGATCTGACGCTGCAGAAGTTCAATCTGAAGTCGAAGGTCATCTATCTAGACATCGTCGCGCCGCTCGCGAACATCACCGCGAACTATCAGCAATACGGCTTCACGGTGTCGAACACCGGCACGGGCTGCAATCTGCAGGCGATGGCGGCAGCGGCCCAGAAGTTCGGCGAGCTCGATCCGCAGGACTTCGCGACATCGCTTTTCTGCTCCCCGCAGACTCAGACCGTGGCGGGCGCCGATCAAACCTACATGTACGCCGATACGGTTCACCCGACCACCCACCTGCATGCGCTCTATGCGCAGACGGCGGAGCAGGCGGTTGCCTCCACGGGGCTCGGAAAGTAAGGACGCCGCGAAAAACCGGCACTGAGATGCGGACCGCCCGGCCGAATCGGCTGGGCGGTTTTGTTTTGCGGCTTGGAGAAAGTGCCGGGCGATACGTCACGCGTCCGCTTCGAACGCCGCCGCCCTTCCGAGCCGATCGTTCACCGCGATCCACTCGATCGACTCCGGCAGCTTCTCGACGAGAATGCGCTCCACGTTCGCGCGATCCAGCGCGCGAAGCAGGTCGTAGAGATCGCGCGCATAGCTCTGCGGATCTTCGGACGCGGCAACGAAATGCACGTTCGCGGCGTGCGCCCACTCGCCCGCGCTCGACGCGCGCGCGACCAGCGCGATCTTCTTCCCGCTCGAGCGGTCCTGCGCCGCGAGCAACGGCACGATCGCGGAGAACGGCAGCAGCGCGAGCGGCGTGCGCGGCGCATAGTGCGCCTTGAGCGTGCCGGACGCGCGCGGCGCCGTGGCGTCCGAGCCATCGGGCAAACACGGCGCGACGCCGATCACGTCCGCGATCTGCTGCGGACTCACGTGCCCCGGCCGCAGCAACGCGGGAAAACCACGCGACAGATCCAGAATTGTCGATTCGATGCCGACATCCGCCGCGCCGCCGTTGAGCACATGCACGGCGCTGCCGAACTCGTCGCGCACGTGCTGCGCGGTCGTCGGGCTGACATGGCCGAAGCGGTTCGCCGACGGCCCCGCCACACCGCCCTGCTTCCCGGTACCGAGGCGCCGCCGGTGAAACGCCGACAGCAACTGCTGCGCGACCGGATGCGACGGACACCGCACGCCCACGGAATCCTGCCCGCCGCTCACCGCCGCCGGAATATGCGCCGCGCGCTTGAGAATCAGGGTGAGCGGGCCTGGCCAGAATGCATCGATGAGCTTCTGCGCGTCGGCGGGCAGCTCGCGCACCCAGTAGCCGGGATCGGCCTCGGGCGCGAGATGCACGATCACCGGATGATTCGCCGGCCGGCCCTTGGCCGCATAGATGCGCGCGATGGCGTCCGGATTCTCGGCGTCGCCGCCCAGCCCGTAGACCGTCTCGGTCGGGAAGGCGACGAGTTCGCCCGCATCGAGCAGGGCCGCTGCTTCGTCGATCTGCGCGACGCTCGGAAAGTGGATGGTCATTGCCTGCTTGCTGCCAAAGTCTTAATCGAGCGGGATGTGCAGCATGCGCGCGCAGTCGCGCGCCGCCGTGCGCGCCTCCTCGAGCGTCGCCGCCGTGAAATTGATGTGACCCATCTTGCGGCCCCGGCGCGCTTCCTCCTTGCCGTACAGATGCAGCCGCGCCGCCGGCATCGCCGCGACCTCCGGCCACGCGGGCGCACGCGCCTTGTCGCCGTCGAACCAGATGTCGCCGAGCAGGTTCAGCATCGCGGCCGGCGAATGCTGGCGCGGGTCGCCGAGCGGCATGCCGGTCATCGCGCGCACCTGCTGCTCGAACTGGCTGGTGGCGCAGGCATCGACCGTGTAATGGCCGGAATTGTGCGGACGCGGCGCCATTTCGTTGGCGATGAGCGAACCGTCCTCCAGCACGAAGAACTCGACGCACAGCACGCCCACATAGCCCATCTTCGCGGCGATGGTGAGCGCCGCGTCCTGCGCCTGGGCGACGAGCGCGTCGGACGCATCGGGCGCGGGCACGACCGTCTTCGCGAGAATGACGTTCACGTGCACGTTCTGCGCGAGCGGGAACACGGCCGACTTGCCGTCGCCGCCGCGCGCGATCAGCACCGACACTTCGTACTTGAGCGGCATACGCTTTTCCAGCACGCACGGCACGCCCGACAGCGACGCGTACGCCGTGCGCACTTCGTCGACGTTGCGCACGCTCACCTGTCCCTTGCCGTCATAGCCGAGACACGCGGTTTTCAGAATGCCGGGCAGCACGGCGGCGATCTTCTCGTCGGGCAGCGCGGCAAGCGCCTGCGGCGATTCGATGACGACGTGCGGCGCGACCGGCACGCCCGACGCCGCGATGAAACGCTTCTCCGCGACGCGGTCCTGCGCGATGGCGACGCAGCTCGCCGCCGGGCTCACGTAGGTGCAGGTCGCGAGGAATTCGAGGCTCGCGGACGGCACGTTCTCGAATTCGGTCGAGATCGCCGCGCACAGGCGGCCGAGCTCGATGAGCGCGGCGCGATCGTCGTAGGCGGCGCGGATGTGCCGGTCCGCGACGGTGCCCGCGGGGCTCGTCTCATCCGGATCGAGGACGGCGACGCGATAGCCCATCGACTGCGCGGCGAAGCAGAACATGCGGCCGAGCTGGCCGCCACCGACCATGCCGAGCCAGGCGCCCGGCAGGATGGGAGAGATCGGGGAGTTTTGTGGGTTCATCGTGGGAACTGAGTCGCGGACGGTGGGCGAAGCGTGCTGTTTTCGGGGCCGTGCTGTGAGACGAAGTGGGAAAACGCCAACTCTGTTGCGCTTCAGAGCGGTGGCAACGCCATAGCGCGCGCCGCCTGATTCTGCTTCACGCGGAAAGCCGCCAGCGCATCGGCGTGGCGCGCGTCCGTCACGCTCAGGATCGATACCGCGAACAGCGCCGCATTGGCCGCGCCCGCCTCGCCGATGGCGAAGGTCGCGACCGGCACGCCCTTGGGCATCTGCACGATCGAGTACAGCGAATCGACGCCCTTCAGATGCTTGCTCGCCACCGGCACGCCGAGCACCGGCACCGTGGTCTTCGCGGCCAGCATGCCGGGCAGATGCGCTGCGCCGCCCGCGCCCGCGATGATCGCGCGTACGCCGCGCTTGCGCGCGCTTTCGGCGTAGGCGAACATCTCGTCGGGCATGCGGTGCGCCGAGACGACCTTCGCCTCGTACGGCACGCCGAATTCCTGCAGGATCGCCACCGCGTGCTTCATCACGTCCCAGTCGGAGCTGGAGCCCATCAACACGCCGACGAGCGGCGTTTCGTGCACATGCGCGCCGGTCTGTACTTCGCTCATTCCTTTTCCCTTGAATTGCGCGCGCCGCTTTTCGGAAGCGGTGCCGGTCGAACGATCGAGAACTTACGAAAGCGTCTTGCCCGTCAGACGTTGCAGCGCTTCCTGATACTTCTCCGACGTCTTCGCGATCACGTCTTCCGGCAGCTTCGGCGCCGGCGGCTCCTTCTTCCACGGCTGGGACTCGAGCCAGTCGCGCACGAACTGCTTGTCGAACGACGGTGGATTCGTGCCGACCTGGTAGCCGTCAGCGGGCCAGAAGCGCGACGAATCGGCGGTCAGCACTTCGTCCATCAGATACAGGTCGCCCTTGTTGTCCAGACCGAACTCGAACTTCGTATCGGCGATGATGATGCCGCGCGTCGCCGCGTACTCAGCGGCTTCCTTGTACAACTGGATGGAAATGCGCTTGATGGTCGCCGACAGCTCGATGCCGATGCGGCGCTCCATCTCATCGTAGGTGATGTTTTCGTCGTGATGGCCCATTTCCGCCTTGGCGGCCGGCGTGAAGATCGGCTCGGGCAGCTTCTGTGCGTTCTGCAGGCCCGGCGGCAACTCGACGCCGCATACCGCGCCCGTCGCCTGATAGTCCTTCCAGCCGCTCCCGGCGAGATAGCCGCGCACGACCGCCTCGACCAGAATCGGCTCCAGGCGCTTCACCACGACCGCGCGGCCCGTGACCTGCTCCACTTCGTCCGACGCCACGACGGAGGCCGGATCGATGCCCGTATTGTGATTCGGCACGATATGGCCGAGCTTCTCGAACCAGAAATCGGCCATCGTGTTCAGCACGCGGCCCTTGTTCGGAATCAGCTCGCCCATGACGACGTCGAATGCGGAAAGGCGGTCGGTCGTGACGATCAGGAGCTTATCCTGACCGACGGCGTAGTTGTCGCGGACCTTGCCGCGGCCGAGCAGCGGCAGCGATTTGATCGTGGATCCGTATAGCGTGGACATCGTCGTATACCGAAGGAGATGCTGAAATGAGTGGGCTGCCGCACCCGGCCCGCAGGCGCGGCGAAAAAAGCGAACGGGTCCCGTCGCCGGAACCCATTGATTTTACTTTACAAATCGACCGCGCTTGTCGTCGATGCTTATTTGACGATCTGCGCGAGCTCGCCGGACTTGTACTTCTCGGCGATCTTGTCGAGCGAAACCGGCTTGATCTTGCCCGCCATGCCCTCGCAGCCGAACTGCATGTAGCGCTGGCGGCAGATTTCCTTGGCCGCCTCGCGCCGGTGATCGCGAGACGCAGGTCGGTGTCGATGTTCACCTTGCGCACGCCGTGCTTGATGCCTTCCTGAATTTCCTCGACCAGCACACCGTAGGCTTCCTTCATGTCGCCGCCGAATTCGCGGATTTCCGCGAGCAGCTCCTGCGGCACCGACGACGAACCGTGCATCACCAGGTGCGTGTTCGGAATGCGCTGGTGAATTTCCTTGATGCGGTCGATCGCGAGAATGTCGCCTGTCGGCTTCTTCAGAACTTGTACGCGCCGTGCGAGGTGCCGATGGCGATCGCGAGCGCATCGCACTGCGTCTGCTTCACGAAGTCGGCGGCCTGCTCGACGTCGGTCAGAAGCTGCTCGCGCGTCATCGTGCCTTCGGCGCCGTGGCCGTCTTCCTTGTCGCCCTTCATGGTTTCCAGCGAGCCGAGCACGCCCAGCTCCGCCTCGACCGTGACGCCGATCGCGTGCGAGAACTCGACGACCTTCTTCGACACCTCGACGTTGTACTCGTACGACGCGACGGTCTTGCCGTCCGCTTCGAGCGAGCCGTCCATCATCACGCTGGTGAAGCCGGAACGGATCGCGGCCATGCACAATGAAGCAGATTCGCGAGCTGCAGCGATTGCTAGGAAAGAAGACAATGGAGGTAGAAATCCTCCGTGAAGCAGTGGAGTATGGTCGAACAAAAAAATTGACTGCGCTCACCATTGCTGCCGGGGGACGACCGTTGAAGACGGTCTGTGAAGTCCTGGGGGTGTCGCGCTCGAATCTCGCAGTCAAGTCGAAGCGGCCGGCTGACTGGGTCGACCGGCGCAAGATGCCCGTGCTCGACGACACGGCGCTTGTCGCCGAACTTCATGAGTTGTTAGGCGACGCGCCGACGTATGGATACCGAGGTGCTTGGGCGTTGCTGAGGCGAAGCCGGGACATGCTGGCTCAACCGCGAGTAAATGCAAAGCGCGTGTATCGCGTGATGCGTCGCCACGGCCTGCTGCTTGAACATCGCCCTCGGCACGCCTCGTCTACGCGTCGGCATGACGGCAAGGTCGCGGTGGATAGCAGCAACATGCGCTGGTGCTCGGATGGCTTCGAATTCCGCTGCGATGCCGGTGTCCCATTGCGTGTCGTCTTCGCACTCGACTGTTGCGACCGCGAAGCCATGAGTTGGGCCGCGAGCACAGGCGGTTACACTGGCGATATGGTGCGTGACGTCATGCTTCAAGCCGTCGAGAACCGCTTCACCGGCGTGTTGAAGGCCGAAAGGGAAGTCGAGTGGTTAAGCGACGATGGTTCCTGCTACATTGCCGATGACACATTGAAGTTCTCTCGAAAAATCGGACTGAAGCCAGTAACGACACCCGTCAGAAGTCCGCAAAGCAACGGGATGGCCGAGAGCTTCGTTAAAACGATAAAGCGTGATTACGAAACGATAAAGCGTGATTACGTTTCGTGGATGCCGAAACCCGACGCCAGGACGGCGCTGCAAAATCTGGCCATCGCGTTCGACCACGATAACGAGTCACACCCGCATAGCGCCCTTAAATACCGCTCGCCGCGCGAGTTTCGTCGGCAAGCAAATCCTCCAACCTAAGCGGGACCGGCTGTCCGGTTATGCGGGAGCAAGTCCATGCGCGAATCGTTGCGGATTCGTCAGAACGGGATGTCGTCGTCCATGTCGTCGAAACCGCCGCCCGCCGGCGCGCTCGGACGGCTCGAACCGCCGCCCGCGCCGCCGCTCGCCCGTCCGCCCGCAGCAGGCGCCCGCCCGCCGCCGCCCGAACGCTCCATGGAGGCGCCGCGGCTGTAGCCGGCGTCATCACCGCCGCCGCCCGCGCCGCCGCGACCGCCGAGCATCTGCATCTGATCGGCGACGATCTCCGTCGAATAGCGTTCCTGGCCCGATTGATCGGTCCATTTGCGCGTGCGGATGCGTCCCTCGATATACACCGACGAACCCTTCTTCAAGTACTCGTTCACGATCTCGGCGAGTCGGCCGAAGAACGCGACGCGGTGCCACTCCGTGAGTTCCTTGAACTCGCCGGATGCCTTGTCCTTGTATCGGTCCGTCGTCGCGAGACGGATGTTGGCCACGGCGTCGCCGCTCGGGAGGTAGCGGGTTTCCGGGTCAGCGCCCAAATTGCCCACGAGAATGACCTTGTTGACTGATGCCATGATTTCTCCAGTAGATTCCTTGCATGCTGCCAGCCGCACCGCGTTATCAGGCCGATCCCACCAGACCGGCAGGGATTCGGCCGCACCGCGCCGGCTCGATTCGGTGATTCAAAAACTGCCTCAGGCCGCGCGCTCGGTCCGGCGCGGCGGCGCCTTCATCCGGGCCGCGACCAGCAGCCAGGCGAGCACCAGCGCCGAACACGCGAAAAAAACCGCGCTCGGTCCTTCCAGCTTGAGCAGCCAGCCGCCGATCACCCCGCCCATCGCGAGGCCGATCGACTGGGTCGTGTTGTATACGCCCGCTGCCGCGCCCTTTCTCGTGCCCGGCGCAAGCTTCGACACCAGCGACGGCTGCGATGCCTCCAGCACGTTGAAGCCGAGAAAGTACACGAACAGAATGGCGGCCACGGACCACAGCGTATGGGGAACGGCGCCTAATAATAACTGTCCGATCAGGATAAGCCCGATCGCGCTCAGCATGACGCTCTTCATTTTTCCACGTTTCTCCGCGGCGATGATGGCCGGGACCATCATCACGAAGGCGAGCGCCATGACAGGCAGGTAGATTTTCCAGTGCGACGCGACCGGCAGCCCGCCGGCCTCCAGAATGCGCGGCACGACGAGAAAGAGCGTGGTCTGCGTGGCGTGCAGCACGAGTACGCCGAAATTCAGGCGCAGCAGCTCGACGTTATGCAGCACTTCCGCAAAAGGCGCCTTGACGTGAACCGGATGCGCGGGCGGATCGGGCACGATCCAGAGGACGACGCCCACCGCCACGATCGACAGCGCGCCGATCACCGTGAAAAGCCCGCTCATGCCGATCCAGTGAAACACGATCGGCGCGCCGGCGATCGCCACCGCGAACGACACGCCGATGCTGCCGCCGACCATCGCCATCGCCTTGGTGCGGTTTTCCTCGTGTGTCAGGTCCGCGATGAACGCGATCACCGCCGAGGAGACCGCGCCCATGCCCTGAATCACGCGCCCGGCGATGATCCACGCCATCGAGTGCCCGATCGCTGCGACGAAGCTGCCGAGCGCGAACACCAGCAGCCCGAACGCGATGACCAGCTTGCGCCCGAACTTGTCGGAGATCCATCCGTAGAAGATATAGAGCATCGACTGCGTGACGCCGTAGGCGCCCAGCGCGATGCCGACGAGCAGCACGTTGTCGCCGCCGGGGATCGTTTTCGCGTAGACCGAGAACACCGGCATGATCATGAAAAGCCCGAGCATGCGCAGCGCGAAGATGGCGGCGAGCGACACGGTCGCGCGCAACTCCGGCGCGGAGAGACGTGTGGACGTGGCAGACGGATTGGACATCAGAAACGGGAAATGAATGAGGGTCGCGTTTGGCCTGGCCTGCGGCGCAGCCAGGCGCGGCCGCTTGTTCTTGCTCGAAACGGCACTCACTATATGGGACGCATTGCCTCGAGGGCGCCGCATTTTATTCGCTTGCCGGCCGCGCCCGCCACGCACATGGCCGGCAAGTCCCCGCGCCGGCCGGTCGGTGCATCCGGCCCTGGTCGCCCCGGCGCCGCACCCTTCAAAAGTCGTTATAATAACAGGTTTGGCCCTCTCCCTTTCCGCCCGGCGCCGCCCGCGCGGCCCGGTCGGGAAAAGCTGGAATGGCTGTCGAGAACGCTCGAAGAACCCCCCCCCCCCCCCCGGAACACACTCGTGGAAGAAATTCGCATTCGTGGAGCTCGCACCCACAATCTGAAGAACGTCAGTCTCGACTTGCCGCGCCACAAGCTGATCGTGATCACCGGGCTGTCCGGATCAGGCAAGTCCTCGCTCGCGTTCGACACGCTTTACGCGGAGGGTCAGCGGCGCTACGTGGAAAGCCTCTCGGCGTACGCGCGACAATTTTTGCAGCTGATGGAAAAGCCCGACGTCGATCTGATCGAAGGCTTGTCGCCCGCCATTTCCATCGAACAGAAGGCGACTTCACACAATCCCCGCTCGACCGTCGGCACGGTCACGGAAATCCACGACTATCTGCGTCTTCTGTACGCGCGTGTCGGCACGCCGTATTGCCCGGACCACCTGATTCCGCTCGAGGCGCAAAGCGTCTCGCAAATGGTCGACGCCGCGCTCGCGCTGCCCGAGGAAACCAAACTAATGATCCTCGCGCCGGTCGTGGCCGCTCGCAAGGGCGAGCACGTCGAATTGTTCGAGGAAATGCAGGCGCAGGGCTTCATCCGCTTTCGCATCCGCTCGGGCGGCGGCACGGCGAACGAAGGCATCGCGAAAATCTACGAAGTCGATTCGCTGCCCAAGCTCAAGAAAACCGACAAGCACACGATCGACGTCGTGATCGACCGGCTCAAGGTGCGGCCGGACATGAAGCAGCGTCTCGCGGAATCGTTCGAAACCGCGCTGCGGCTCGCCGACGGCCGGGCGATCGCGCTCGAAATAGACACCGACCGCGAAAAGCTCTTCAGCTCGAAGTTCGCGTGCCCGATCTGCTCGTATTCGCTGCCGGAGCTCGAGCCGCGCCTCTTCTCGTTCAACAACCCGATGGGCGCGTGTCCCGAGTGCGACGGCCTCGGCCAGATCACCTTCTTCGATCCGAAGCGCGTGGCCGCGCATCCGTCGCTGTCGCTGGCGGCGGGCGCGGTGAAGGGCTGGGACCGGCGCAACCAGTTCTATTTCCAGATGCTGCAGAGCCTCGCGGCGTTCTACGAATTCGACATCGACGAACCGTTCGAGGAGCTGCCCGAAAAGGTGCGCAAGATCCTGCTGTACGGCTCGGGCAAGCAGGCCATTCCGTTCTCGTACATCAACGAGCGCGGCCGCGCCTCGGTGCGCGAGCATGCGTTCGAGGGCATCATCCCGAACCTGGAACGGCGCTACCGCGAGACGAATTCGGCCGCCGTGCGCGAGGAGCTCGCCAAGTACCAGAACAATCAGCCCTGCCCGGCCTGCGAAGGCACGCGCCTGCGGCGCGAGGCGCGCTTCGTGAAGGTCGGTTCCGGCGACGACGCGCGCGGCATCTACGAAATCAGCGGCTGGCCACTGCGGGACGCGCTCGGCTATTTTCAGACGCTGCGTCTGGAAAGCGCGAAGGGCGAGATCGCGGACAAGGTCATCAAGGAAATCGTCGCGCGGCTCTCCTTCCTGAATAACGTCGGACTGGACTACCTGTCGCTCGAGCGCAGCGCGGAGACGCTTTCCGGCGGCGAGGCGCAGCGCATCCGGCTCGCGTCGCAGATCGGCTCCGGGCTCACCGGCGTGATGTACGTGCTCGACGAACCGTCGATCGGCCTGCATCAGCGCGACAACGACCGGCTCATCAACACACTCAAGCATCTGCGCGATATCGGCAACTCGGTGATCGTCGTCGAGCACGACGAGGACATGATCCGCATGGCGGATTACGTCGTCGACATGGGGCCGGGCGCAGGCGAGCACGGCGGCGTGGTCGTCGCGCAGGGCACGCCGCTCCAGGTGCAGCAGGACGCGAACTCGATCACCGGCCAGTATCTGTCCGGCAAGCGAACGATCAGCTATGCGGCCGAGCGCACCCCGCCGGACGAGCGCAGGCTGCGCATCGTCGAGGCGCACGGCAACAATCTGAAGCGCGTGACGCTGGATCTGCCTGTCGGACTCTTGACCTGCGTGACCGGCGTTTCCGGCTCGGGCAAGTCGACGCTCATCAACGACACGCTCCAACACGCCGTCGCCCAGCATCTCTATGGTTCCGCGATGGAGCCCGCGCCCTACGAGTCGATCGAAGGTCTCGAGCACTTCGACAAGGTGATCGCCGTCGACCAGTCGCCGATCGGCCGCACGCCGCGCTCGAACCCGGCCACCTACACGGGCCTCTTCACGCCGATCCGCGAGCTGTTCGCGGGCGTGCCGGCGGCGAAGGAGCGTGGCTACGATCCCGGCCGCTTCTCGTTCAACGTGAAGGGCGGACGCTGCGAGGCCTGCCAGGGCGACGGCGTGCTGAAAGTGGAAATGCACTTCCTGCCGGACGTATACGTGCCCTGCGACGTGTGCCACGGCAAGCGCTACAACCGCGAAACGCTCGAAATCCAGTACAAGGGCAAGAACATCAGCGAAGTGCTCGACCTGACCGTGGAATCCGCGCACGAGTTCTTCAAGGCGGTGCCGGTGGTCGCGCGCAAGCTGAAGACGCTGCTCGACGTCGGTCTGGGCTACATCCGGCTCGGCCAGTCGGCCACGACGCTGTCGGGCGGCGAAGCCCAGCGCGTCAAGCTTTCGCTGGAACTGAGCAAGCGCGATACCGGTCGGACGCTGTATATCCTCGACGAACCGACGACCGGATTGCACTTCCATGACATCGCGCTGCTGCTCGAAGTGATCCATCGGCTGCGAGATCAGGGCAACACGGTCGTCATCATCGAGCATAATCTCGACGTGATCAAAACCGCCGACTGGCTGATCGATCTCGGCCCGGAAGGCGGCGCAGGCGGCGGGCAGATCATCGCCCAGGGGACGCCGGAGCAGGTCGCGAAATCGAAGGCGAGTTTCACCGGCAGGTATCTGGTGCCCTTGCTGCAACGACCCAAGTCGGCGGCGTGAGCTCCGCCCCGGGGCCACGGCGTCCCGGGCCGCGCCGGCGTGACGAGCCGGGCCGTCGAATCAGCCGTCCGCACCGCGGCGCGGGTAACAGTTGTATGCAGCAGGGAAAAGGAACGCAGTCGTGCCGAAGCGCAACGAAGCGGCCAACGAGGAGGGGCAGGTACGGGATCTGCCCACTCGCCACGTCAGGCTGACCAGCGACATGAGCTTGCCGAAGCTCTCCGCGGTGGAGATCGGCAGCTATATCCTGGCCTTCGTGGCGATGTACCTCGTGCTCACGCTTAAGCTGCTGGGCGGCCTGCTCGCCGGCATGCTCGTGTTCCAGCTCGTGCACATGATTTCGCCGGTCATCGAGCGCCACGTGGTGAGCAAGGGCGCGCGGCTGATTTCGGTCGGGCTGATTTCCGCGATCATCGTCGGCGGGCTCACGGGCGCGACCATCGCCACGGTCGAGCATTTCGAGCATGACGTGCCGAGCCTGCAAAAGCTGCTGGATCAGCTGATGGGCATCACGTCGAGCGCGCGCCTGCGCGTGCCGGACTGGATCGCGAATTACCTCCCGGTCGACGCCGGCCAGATGAAGGACAAGGCCACCGAACTCATGCACAAGCACGCCGAGATGCTCCAGCAAGGCGGCAAGGAAATGGCGCGCGGCTTCGGGCATATCGTCATCGGCATGATCGTCGGCGCGATCATCGCCGTCAGCGCGCCGAAGCAGTCGCATCACCGCCTGCCGCTGTCCATGGCGCTCGTCGCGCGCGTGTCGCGCTTCTCGGACGCGTTCCGCCGCATCATGTTCGCGCAGATCAAGATTTCGGCGATCAACGCCGTCTTCACTGCGCTTTATCTGCTCGTCGCGCTGCCGATCTTCCACGAGAAGCTGCCGCTCTCGAAAACGCTGGTGCTGGTCACGTTCATCGTCGGCCTGTTGCCGGTGATCGGCAATCTGATCTCCAACACGATCATCGTCGGAATATCGCTGTCGGTGTCGTTCGGCACGGCGGTCGCATCGCTCGCGTTCCTGATCCTCATTCACAAGCTCGAGTACTTCCTGAACGCGCGCATCATCGGCGGGCAGATCGAGGCGCGCGCGTGGGAACTGCTCCTCGCGATGCTCGCGATGGAAGCCGCCTTCGGCATTCCGGGCGTGATCGCCGCACCGATTTTCTATGCGTATATCAAGCGCGAGCTGATCTACTTGCGGCTCGTTTGAGCATCCCTCAGGCATGAAAAAGCCCGCCGGTCGAACGGATCCGGCGGGCTTTTTCGTTTCAGGCGAGGCTCAGCGGAACACGACGGTCTTGTGTCCGTTCAGCAGAATGCGATGCTCCGCATGCCACTTCACCGCGCGCGCGAGCGTCACGCATTCGACGTCGCGGCCGATCGCCGTGAGCTGCTCCGGCGTCATGTTGTGATCGACGCGCTCCACTTCCTGCTCGATGATCGGGCCTTCGTCCAGATCCGAGGTCACGTAGTGCACGGTCGCGCCGATCAGCTTCACGCCGCGGTCGAACGCCTGATAGTACGGCTTCGCGCCCTTGAAGCTCGGCAGGAACGAGTGATGAATGTTGATGGCGCGGCCGGCGAGCTTGTCGCACAGGTCCGCCGACAGGATCTGCATGTAGCGCGCGAGTACAACGAGATCAGTGTCGTGCTGATCGACGATTTCCAGCACGCGCGCTTCCTGCGCGGCCTTCGCTTCGGGCGTGGCCTTGTGCAGGGGCAGATGATGGAACGGAATGTCGTAGCTCGCGGCGAGCTGATAGAAATCCTTGTGATTCGAGATGATCGCCGGAATCTCGATCTGCAACTGGCCAGTGCGATAGCGGAACAGCAGGTCGTTCAGGCAGTGACCGATCTTCGACACCATGATGACGACGCGCGGCTTCACCGATGCGTCGTGCAGCTCCCAGCGCATGCCGAATTCGTCGGCCAGTCCGGCAAACGACTTGCGCAGCGCGTCGAGACCCGGATCGCCGCCGACCTGCTGGAAATGCACGCGCATGAAGAACTCGCCGGTGCGGCTGTCGCCGAACTGCGCAGAGTCGAGGATATTGGCGCCGAGGTTGAACAGGAAACCGGACACAGCATGGACGATTCCCGGACGGTCCGGGCACGATAACTTCAGGTAAAAGCTATGTTCGGTCGACATGACCTTTCCTCGTTCGATTCTTTGAGATTCAGAGTTGCGGCGATTCGTAGAGCGCGGCGATGCCCTCGCACGCGTCCTCGTCGATCCACTGACGGCGCAGCATGCAGTCGAGCGTCGCGAGGCTGGTGTCGACGGTGAACCTGCCCTCCTCGATCCAGCGCGCGACTTCCTCGATGCGCGCGAGCCGGTGCTCGCCGACTTCGCCATCCTGATTGCGCGGGGCGAAATCGGGCGGCAGGGATACATCGTAGACGAAGATCTGCTCGGCCTGCGTGCCTTCAGGCAAGGATTGCAGCACATGGAAAGTGCGGCCGCGCTCGGCGGTCCGGGCGAGTTCGGCGCTCATTCCGGCTTCCTCCCAGCACTCCTTCACGAGCGTCGGCATGATCTCGAAGCCCCAGCCGATGCCGCCCGCCACGACGTTGTCGAGCATGCCGGGATCCGTCGCCTTGGTGTCGCTGCGGCGCGCGATCCACAAGTGCGGCGCCTTGTCCGCGTATTTTACGATGCCGTTCAGATGCACCGCGTAGGTCATCGTGCCGAAGAAGCGCGACGCCGCACGCTCGATGAAGGCGAGCGGCGCGGCGTCGAAGTCGTTGCGGATCGCGTAGGTTTCGCCGCGCCAGCCGGGAATTCTGCCCTCGGCGTACAGCGCGCCGATGACCGCGCCGAGCGCGGCGCTGCGGGCGTTCGCATCGGCGAGCGACGCATGCAGCCGAACCGATGCTGCGTCGATCCCGAACACGTCCGGCCAGCGCCGCAGCGCGTCCACGTCGGAATGGCGGATCCAGCCGACGCGCTCGTCGCCGATGAAGAACGGCGCGTGCACGGCGGCATCGAAGCGGCGGGCGGCAACGATCGCGGGCAGGGTCATGAGGGCTCCGGCAGGCTGGGCCGGAAACTGTAGCGCGCGGCCGCTCGTCGGCGGGCTCAGTCGCGCAGCGCGACGCGAATCCCAGCGCGATGAAGGTCACGCCCGCGAGCCGGTCGAGCCACACGCCGACGCGCGGACGGCGCTTCAGCCATACGCCGATGATCCTGGCGGCCGAACAGCGAAAACACGACGACCGTCTGCAGCATGAACACGCCGCCCAGCTTGAACATCTGCAGCATCACGCTTTGCGCGCCGTGCAGATCGACGAACTGCGGCAGGAACACGATGAAGAACAGCGTGACTTTCGGGTTCAGCATGTTGCCGATCACGCTCTGACGGAACACGGTCGAAAGCGGCTGGCTCGGGCGTTCGTGCGCGGTCTCGAGCCCGTGGCTCCTGAGCGCCTTGATGCCGATCCACACGAGATACGCCGCGCCCGCGAGCTTCACGGCCTGAAACGCCATGGGCGACGAGCGCAGCAGCGCCGCGACGCCGAGCGCGGCGAGGATCGTATGGAAGATCACGCCGCACGCGAAGCCGAGCGCCGCGACAACGCCCGCGAGCCGTCCCTGCGAGATGCCGCGCGCGAGCACTTGCAGGTTGTCGGGCCCCGGCGCGACGGTAATCGCGACGGAGGCAGCCAGAAAGAGCAGGAAGTTCAGCATGTCAGTGCCCGCCGAATTCGCAGACGGTATAAAGCGGCACGTCGTTATCGCGCAGCAGCTTCGAGCCGCCCAGATCCGGCAGATCGATGATCGCCGCCGCCTCGACCACTTCGGCGCCGAGCCGCTCCAGCAGGATCTTGCCCGCCATCATCGTGCCGCCGGTGGCGACCAGATCGTCGACGATCACCACGCGGTCGCCCGGCTTGCAAGCATCCTCGTGAATCTCGACGGTCGCGTTGCCGTATTCCAGCTCGTACGACTGCGAGAGCGTCCTGTACGGCAACTTTCCTTGCTTGCGGATCGGCACGAAGCCGAGGCTCAGCTCGTACGCGAGAATCGGCCCGATGATGAAGCCGCGCGCGTCCATGCCGGCGATCACATCGACGTGCTCGTCGATATAGCGCTGCACGAACAGGTCGATCAGCGTGCGCAGCGCGCGGCGGTCCTGCAGGACGGGCGTGATGTCGCGGAACTGCACGCCGACCTGCGGCCAGTTGTCGACCGTGCGCACGCGCTCCTTGATGAAACGCGCGGCGTCGAGCTGGGCGTTCGAAAGAGAAATGGACATGACTTCTCCGGAATCCGCGCTGTGAGGCCGCGCCCGCCATATGACAAAAGGAGAGATTACGCCGCCCGGCGATGGCGCGAGAGCCGCTCCTCGGCTTGCGCGAGCGCTTCGGGCAGGCCGCGCAGCACGACGATGTCGTTCGCGCGCAGCTTGGTTTCGGGGTCGGGTTCGACGCCCCGGATGCCGTGGCGCCGGATCGCGGTCACCTCGACACCATTGCCGACGAGTCCGAGATCGTCGAGCGAATGCCCGACCGCGTCCGAATTCGCGTCGATCGGTACGGATTGTAGCCGCACTTGCTCGTGGCCATCGTCGTCGGCGGCGGCGGCGTGGAAGTAGCCGCGCAGCAGGCTGTAGCGCGCGTCGCGCATTTCCTCGACGCGCCGCACGACGCGGCGCATCGGCACGCCCATCAGCACGAGCGTGTGCGATGCGAGCATCAGGCTGCCCTCGACGATCTCGGGAATCACTTCCGTCGCGCCGGCGGCGGTGAGCTTTTCGAGATCGGCGTCATCGACGGCGCGCACGATCACGGGCAAGGTCGGCGCGAGCTCGTGGATGTTGTGCAACACGCGCAGCGCGGAAGGCGTGTTGGCGTAGGTGATGGCGACCGCCGCCGCACGATGCAGGCCCGCCGCGAGCAGCGATTCGCGCCGTCCGGCGTCGCCGAACACGACCGACTCGCCCGCCGCCGCGGCCGCCGCCACGCGGTCCGGGTCCAGGTCGAGCGCGACGTAGGAAATGCCTTCCTGTTCCAGCATGCGCGCGAGGTTCTGTCCGGCGCGACCGTAGCCGCAGATGATTACGTGGCCGCTCTGCTTCAGGCTTTGCGTTGCGATCTTCGTCATTTGCAGCGATTGCAGCATCCATTCCGTCGACGACAGGCGCAGCACGATGCGGTTGGCATTCTGGATGATGAACGGCGCGGCAAGCATCGAGAGCAGCATCGCGGCGAGGATCGCCTGCAGAATGGTCGAATCGACGAGATGCGAATCCAGGATCAGGTTCAGCAGCACGAAGCCGAACTCGCCCGCCTGCGCGAGCCCGAGACCCGTGCGCATCGCGACGCCCTGCGGCGCGCCGAACGCGCGCGCCAGGGCGGTGACCATGACCGCCTTGAGCAGAATCGGCACGACGAAGCAGCCGAGCACAAGAAACGGATGCTCCCAGATCACGCGCGGATTGAGCAGCATGCCGGTCGTCACGAAGAACAATCCGAGCAGCACGTTCCGAAACGGCTTGATGTCCTCCTCCACCTGATGCCGGTACGGCGTCTCGGCGATCAGCATGCCCGCGATGAACGCGCCGAGCGCGAGCGACAGCCCGAACTTGTCGGTGATGAACGCCGCGCCCAGCGTGACGAGCAGCAGGTTCAGCATGAACAAGCTCTTGCGAGCGCCGCCGCGCGACGAGATCGAACCAGCGCGTCATGAATTTCTGGCCGATGAAGAGCAGCACCGTCAGCGCGACGACGATCTTCACCGCCGCGATGCCGAGCCACATCGCGAGCTGCGACGAATTGCCGTTGGCGAACGTCGCGATGATGATGAGCAGCGGCACCACGGCCAGATCCTGGAACAGCAGCACGCCGAAAATGTTGCGGCCGTGCGCGGATTCGAGCTCGAGCCGCTCCGCGAGCAGCTTGCTGACGATCGCGGTCGACGACATCGAAAGCGCGCCGCCGAGCGCGAAGCTCGCCTGCCAGGACATACTGATCCAGAAATTCGCGATCCAGCCGAAGATCATCGCCAGCGCGATGGTCCCGCCGACCTGGCTCGCGCCGAGACCGAACACAATGCACCGCATCGAACGGAGCTTCAAGAGCGAAAACTCGAGACCGATGGAGAACATCAGGAAGACGACGCCGAACTCGGCGAGATCCCGGTCCGAGTCCGGCGCGATGCCCACGGCGTGCGGGCCCACGATGATGCCCACCGCCAGATAGCCGAGCATCGGCGGTAGGTTGAAATACCGAAATACCACGACGCCGGCCACCGAGCACAGCAGCAGCAACAGCGTCATTTCGAGCGGAGAAGTCATCCGTCTGGCGTCCTCGTTCGGCAGCGTACCGAAGCGCGTATTCCGATGCGCTGCGGTGTCGTGGAAAAGCCCGGATAAACAGGGCCCGCGGGGGCGGATGGGCGCCGGCGCGCCACGCACCATGCGGCGCGGCGCGGAATCGCCTTTGCTATACTCCGCGCATGATAGCGAAAATCGATGGCGACCGGGCACTGGCGCTGGCTCGCAATGTAATTCAGATCGAAGCCGACGCCGTTCGCGGTCTCTCCGAACTCCTCGACGACAATTTCACCAGTGCGGTCGAAGTCCTGCTGGGCTGCCGCGGGCGCGCGGTCGTATCGGGCATCGGCAAGTCGGGACACGTCGCGCGCAAGTTCGCCGCGACGCTCGCCAGCACCGGCACGCCCGCTTTCTTCGTCCATCCGGCCGAAGCCAGCCACGGCGACCTCGGCATGGTCACCGCCGACGACATCTTCATAGCGCTGTCGAACTCGGGCGAAACCGAGGAGCTCGTCGCTATTCTGCCGCTCATCAAGCGTCTCGGCGCAAAGCTGATTGCGATCACCGGGCGTCCCGAATCGAGTCTCGCGCAACTGGCGGACATGCACCTGAACGCGCGCGTCGAAAAGGAAGCGTGCCCGATGAATCTCGCGCCCACGGCGAGCACCACCGCCGCGATGGCGCTCGGCGACGCGCTCGCCGTCGCCGTGCTCGACGCCCGCGGTTTCGGCCCCGACGACTTCGCGCGCTCGCATCCGGGCGGCGCGCTCGGCCGGCGCCTACTCACTTACGTACGCGACGTGATGCACGTGGGCGACGAAGTGCCCGTCGTATCGCTCGATGCAACCGTTTCGGACGCGCTCTTCCAGATCACCGACAAGCGCATGGGCATGACCGCGGTCGTCGACGGCGATCGCCATGTGCACGGCATCTTCACCGACGGCGACCTGCGCCGCATCCTGCAGCGCGACGGCGATTTCCGCTCGCTGAAGATCGCCGACGTCATGACGCACAACCCGCGCACGATCGCCCCGGACCATCTTGCGGTCGAGGCCGTGGAACTGATGGAGCGTCATCGCATCAATCAGATGCTGGTCGTCGACGCCGACGCGACGCTGATCGGCGCACTGAACATGCACGACCTCTTCTCCAAGAAGGTAATTTGATGGCGCAAAAGCCTTCGTCCGCCGCTGCGGCGCTGCCGGCCACGGCGACCGCCGCCGAGCGCGCGAACCGCATCAGACTGATGATCTTCGACGTCGACGGCGTTCTCACCGACGGCAGCCTCTACTTCACCGCCGAGAGCGACGCGATGAAGTCGTTCAATTCGCTCGACGGCCACGGCGTGAAGATGCTTCAGTCGGTCGGCGTGCAGACGGCCATCATCACCGGGCGCAAGTCGGGCATCGTCGCGGCGCGCGCGAAGGAGCTCGGCATCACGCATCTGTATCAGGGCGTCGGGGACAAGACGGCGGCGCTCGCCGGACTGCTGGACGTCACGGGCATTGCCGCCGCCGAATGCGGCTACATGGGCGACGACTGGCCCGACCTCGCGGTGATGCGCCGCTGCGGCTTCGCGGCTGCGCCGGCGAACGCGCATCCGGAAGTCATCCAGCGCGTGCACTGGGTCGCGGAAGCGCGCGGCGGCCATGGCGCGGTGCGCGAAGTGTGCGACGCGATGCTGCGCGCGCAGCATCGCTACGACGCGCGGCTCGCGACAGCGCTCGGAGGCTGACGTCATGGCGCGCCCCGGAAAGCTCGCCTCGCTGCTGCCGCTCCTCGCGATGGCGGCGCTCGCCGGCATCGCCTACTGGCTGCTGCAGGCCACGCTGCCGCCGGTGTCCGAAGCGCCGGAGCCGGTCAAGCGGCACACGCCCGATTACTTCGCGGACAATTTCTCCATTTCCGAACTCGGCGCGACCGGCACGACGCAATATCGTCTGACGGCCAAGTCGATGGTGCACTACGAGGACGACGAGAACAGCGACCTGACGCTGCCCGCGATGCGCATGTTCCAGCCGATGAAGCCGACCGTCACGGCAACGGCCCTGCGCGGCACGGTCAACGGCGACGTCTCGATCGTCGATCTCTACGACAACGCGCGCATTCTGCGCGCCGCCGGTTACGGAGATCCGCAGATGCAGGCGGATTCCCAGCATTTTCGCGTGCTGGTGAACGACGATGTCATCGAAACGGAAAAACCGGTTAGACTTCAGCGCGGTCCGTCGGTGATGACGGCCGACGGCATGAACTACAACAACGTGACCCGGGAAATGAAGCTCTTCGGTAACGTGCGCGGCTCGATCGCCGCCTCGGATATCAACGGTGGTTCTTCCAAGTAATCCCGGCACTCCCATCCGAATGGTGACTGCATGAACGAAAGGTTCCCTCGTCCCGATGGCGGCCATGCGCGCGCAACGCTCGCGCGCCGCGTCACGCGCCCCCGGCGAGTCGCGAGGGCCGCGCTCTGCGCCGCCCTCGCGTCCGTCGTCGCGCTGACGGCACTCCCCGCGCACGCCGAAAAGGCCGACCGCGACAAGCCGCTCAACATCGAAGCGGACAACATGTCGTACGACGATCTCAACCAGAAGAACATCTTCACCGGCCACGTGGTCGCGACCAAGGGCACGATCGTCATCAAGGCCGACCGCGTGGAAGTCACGCAGGACCCGCAGGGTTATCAGTACGCCACGGGCACGTCGAGCGGCAACGCCCTGTCGTACTTCCGCCAGAAGCGCGACGGCGTGGACGAGTACATCGACGGCAAGGCCGTACGCATCGACTACGACGGCAAGAACGACTTCACCAAGCTCACGACGCGCGCCACCGTGCGCCGCCTGCAAGGCCTGACGACCGTGCAGGACGAAGTACACGGCAGCGTGATCACCTACGACGGCCAGAAGGACTTTTATACGGCCACCGCCGGCAAGGACGTCGCCGGCCCCGGCAACCTGACCGGCCGCGTGCGCGCGATGCTCGCGCCGCGCTCGGGCGGCGCCGCGCTCTCTCCGTCGACCACCATTCAAGGAACGCCGCAGCAGTGAATTCGCCCGCCATGCCCCACCGTAAGCCGGAAGGCCAGTCGAGCTCGCTGGTCGTCCGCAATCTGAAGAAGCGTTACAGCTCGCGCACCGTGGTGAAGAACGTTTCGCTCGACGTGAAAAGCGGCGAAGTGGTCGGTTTGCTCGGCCCGAACGGCGCGGGCAAGACGACTTCGTTCTATATGGTCGTCGGCCTCGTCCCGCTCGACGCCGGCGAGATCGATCTCGACGGCAACTCGATCAGCCTCCTGCCGATTCACCAGCGCGCGCATCTCGGCCTGTCGTATCTGCCGCAGGAAGCATCGGTGTTCCGCAAGCTGACCGTCGAGCAGAACATCCACGCCGTGCTGGAACTGCAGACGGACGAATCGGGCAAGCGCCTGTCCAAAGACGCCATTACCCAGCGCACGGAAGCCTTGCTCGACGAACTGCAGATTGCTCATCTGCGCGAGAATCCCGCGCTGTCACTGTCGGGCGGTGAACGCCGGCGCGTGGAAATCGCTCGCGCGCTCGCGACCAATCCGAGCTTCATCCTGCTCGACGAACCGTTCGCAGGCGTCGATCCGATCGCCGTTCTGGAAATTCAGAAGATCGTCAAGTTCCTGAAGCAGCGCAACATCGGCGTTCTGATCACCGACCACAACGTGCGCGAGACGCTCGGCATCTGCGATCACGCGTACATCATCAGCGACGGCAGCGTGCTCGCGGCCGGCGCGCCGAGCGAGATCATCGAGAACGAAAGCGTGCGGCGCGTCTATCTCGGCGAGCACTTCCGCATGTAGACGCTACCCGGCGAGCGCGGCGCGCATCGTGCGCCGCACCAGGCGAGAGCAGCAAAACTTACGTGCCGCCCATCGAGGCGGCACGCTTCTTTTTGGATTCGCCGCGAGGTTTCGCGCGCGTGGCAAACTCTCTACAATGATTAAAATTTTGCCATGAAAGCCAGCCTCCAACTCCGCCTCTCGCAGCAACTTGCGCTGACCCCGCAACTGCAGCAGTCGATCCGGCTGCTACAGCTGTCGACGCTCGAACTGCAGCAGGAAGTCGCGATGGCCATCGCTCAGAATCCGCTTCTGGAGAACGAGGACGACTGGATCTCGAGCCCGCTGCGCGTCGCTGCGGACGGCTCCCTGATCGCCGCGCCCGCGGCGCCGAGCGCGCCGCCCGAGCCGATGATGAGCAACGGCTCGGCGTCGGGCACGTCGAGTTCCGAACGTTCGGAAAGCAGCGAGCCGCAAGGCGTCGACGAGTACAATGGCCTGGGTTCGGACAGCAGCTCGGATTCCAGCTCGTGGAATCTCGAAGACTACGGCCGCGCGAACAACGCGTCCGACGACGACGATCTCCCGCCGCTGCAAATCCACGAATCGACGATCACGCTGCGCGATCATCTGACCGCGCAACTGCGCATGACCGCGGCCAATCAGCGCGATCGCGCGCTGATCACGTTTCTCATCGAATCGCTGGATGAAGACGGCTATCTCACGTCGTCGCTGGAGGAAATTCAGGCCGATCTGCCCGAGGAACTAGAAGTCGACGTCGACGAGCTGAGCGCCGCGCTCGCACTCCTGCAAAGCTTCGATCCGCCCGGCGTGGGCGGACGCTCGGCGTCGGAATGTCTGAAGCTGCAATTGCTGCGGCTCGATCCGTCGCCCACCCGCACGCTGGCGCTCGAGATCGTCACGAATCATCTGGAACTGCTCGCGGCGCGCGATTTCACCCGGTTGCGCAAGCAGCTGAAGGCCAGCGACGACTCGCTTCGGGACGCGCACATGCTGATCAAGTCGCTCGAGCCGTTCCCGGGCACGGCGTACGGCAAGAGCGAGGCGGATTTCGTCGTGCCCGACGTTCTGGTGAAGAAGAGCGCCAGCGGCTGGACGGCGGAGCTGAATCCGGAGATTGTGCCGCGCCTGCGCATCAACCATTTGTACGCGAACATCCTGCGCAACAATCGGGGCGATCCGGGCAGCGGCTCGCTGCGCCAGCAACTCCAGGAAGCGCGCTGGCTCATCAAGAATATTCAGCAGAGGTTCGAGACGATCCTGCGTGTCGCGCAGGCAATTGTGGAGCGTCAAAAGAACTTTTTTGCACATGGCGAAATCGCCATGCGACCCTTGGTTTTGCGGGAGATTGCTGATACGCTGAGTTTACACGAGTCGACCGTTTCGCGTGTGACCACCGGAAAGTACATGCTCACCCCGTTTGGGACGCTTGAATTTAAGTACTTCTTTGGATCGCACGTTTCGACCGACACAGGAGGCGCGGCATCGTCCACGGCAATCCGGGCCCTCATCAAGCAACTGATAGGAGCGGAAGACCCCAAAACTCCTCTTTCAGACAGCCGCATTGCCGAACTGCTGGCGGAACAAGGATTCGTGGTCGCGCGGCGCACCGTAGCCAAGTACCGCGAAGCGCTCAGGATCCCGGCAGTGAATCTGCGCAAGTCTCTATGACCCGTCTCTACATAGTCCATCGCATTTTGCGATGGGCGTTTACCGGCCGCAACGCGAAAGCGCGGACGTGCTGGCCGATGCGGCCCGTTTTTCGAGCGCGTCAGACATGATGAGCTGACGGGACGCATTGCCGACCGGTATCGGACGAGCCGACGTGGCCTGGCGGCCATTAGCTTGGAGAGCGAATATGAATCTGAAGATCAGTGGACACCACCTCGAATTGACGCCTGCGTTGCGCGAGTACGTGATCACGAAACTGGACAGGATGCTCCGTCATTTCGATCAAGTGATCGACGGCAACGTTGTCCTCTCGGTCGACAATCATAGGGAAAAGGAAAAGCGGCAGAAGGCAGAAATCAACCTGCACCTGAAGGGCAAAGACATTTTTATCGAGAGTTGTGACGCTGATATGTATGCGGCCATCGATCTGATGGTCGACAAGCTGGACCGGCAGGTCATCAAGCACAAGGACAAGATTCAGGGCCACGTACACGAGGCAGTGGAGTATAGGGCCGAACCGCAAAGCCTGGAGGCGCCGTCGCCGTGAGCGGGCAACACTGCGCCGCTCGCGAACTGTCCGGATAGTCCGGCAAAAACCCGAAACGGTCGCGACGAGCGTGCGCCGAACCGAAGCCGCCCTTGCCGGGCGGCTTTTTTGTTGGATTTTCGTTGTTGCGTAGCTCAAGCCATTGATTTTCAGGGTTTTGTACTGCACATTAGATCGTTAATACACGCATGGCACGGCGCATCATCGCGCTTTGGCCTATTCTATAATGGTCCGGTTATTTTCGGGGTCGCACGACAGGAACGCTGCAGGGAAACGCCGCCAGCGCACATTTCGTTTAACATCGCCGTGAGCGCTTTCAGACAGCAGCCACGATGAGGAGCTATCAGGCCACGCATCAGCCTGCCAACATGAATCGTTTAGCCAAATTTCTTCCCATCGAGAACGTCGTTCTCGGACTGTCCGTTACCAGCAAGAAACGTGTATTCGAGCAAGCGGGCCTGATTTTCGAAAGCCAGAACGGCATCGCCCGCAGTATCGTCACCGACAATCTCTTCGCTCGAGAGCGCCTCGGCTCGACCGGCCTCGGCGAGGGCGTCGCCATTCCGCACGGCCGCATCAAAGGGCTGAAGCAACCGCTCGCCGCTTTCGTGCGCCTGGCCGAACCGATCGCGTTCGAATCGCCCGACGGCCAGCCGGTCTCCCTCCTGATCTTCCTGCTCGTGCCCGAGCAGGCGACACAGCAGCATCTGGAAATTCTCTCGGAGATCGCGCAACTGCTCTCCGACAGCGAGGCGTGCGAGCGCCTGCACAAGGAAGAAAATCGTGAGGTGCTTTATCAAGTGCTCACGCAATGGCAGCCGTAATAGCCGCACGAACATAGCGATCCGCGTCCGAGGCTCGCCCGTGCTGCGCTTGGCGCCCGGCGCGCCTCGCTTACGTGAGGCTTCTAGGGCACAATCGGTCAAACGCAGCGCCATGCGGCGTATCGAAGCGACCCGCTTCAATATCTCGCGAAGGCTGCTCCCGGCTTCCAACGGAGTTCCGGCCTCATGGATACGTCCAGCATCAACGCCCAAAGCATTTTTGACGACAACGCCGCCGCTCTGAAGCTCAGCTGGCTCACCGGGCACGAGGGCTGGGAACGCGGCTTCTCGAGAGAGACGGTCGCGAACGCGACGTCGAGCGCCGACCTGGTCGGTCACCTGAACCTGATCCACCCGAACCGCATCCAGGTGCTCGGCGACGCCGAGATCAACTACTACCAGCGCCAGTCCGACGAAGACCGCTCGCGCCACATGGCCGAGCTGATCGCACTCGAGCCGCCGTTTCTGGTCGTCGCGGGCGAAGTCGGCACGCCGCCCGAACTCGTCCTGCGCTGCACGCGCTCGTCCACGCCGCTCTTCACGACGCGCATGTCGGCGGCGGCCGTGATCGACAGCCTGCGCGCCTACATGTCGCGCATCCTCGCCCCGCGCGCGACGCTGCACGGCGTGTTCATCGACATCCTCGGGATGGGCGTGCTGCTCACCGGCGACTCCGGTCTGGGCAAGAGCGAGCTCGGCCTGGAACTCATCAGCCGCGGCCATGGTCTCGTAGCGGATGACGCCGTCGATTTCGTGCGCCTCGGCCCCGACTTCGTGGAAGGCCGCTGTCCGCCTCTCTTGCAGAATCTGCTCGAAGTGCGCGGTCTCGGTCTGCTCGACATCAAGACGATCTTCGGCGAAACCGCCGTGCGCCGAAAGATGAAGCTCAAGCTGATCGTGCAGCTCGTGCGCCGGCCGGATGGCGAATTCCAGCGTCTACCGCTGGAAAGCCAGACGGTGGACGTCCTCGGCCTGCCGATCAGCAAGGTGACGATTCAGGTGGCGGCCGGCCGCAATCTCGCGGTGCTGGTCGAGGCCGCGGTGCGCAATACGATCCTGCAGCTGCGCGGCATTGACACCTTGCGTGACTTTATGGACCGTCAGCGGCTCGCGATGCAGGATCCGGACAGCCAGTTCCCCGGCAAGCTGATCTGACCGCCGGCGCGCAACGCGCCCGGCCGCCGATCGCTTCGACTGTTTCGCGCCCGGATTCGAACCCAATGCAGGTGCTAAGATTAAGCGAACGAGTCGATTCCCATGCGTATCATCCTGATCACCGGCATCTCCGGCTCCGGCAAGTCCGTGGCGCTGAACGCCCTGGAAGACGGCGGCTACTACTGCGTGGACAATCTGCCGCCACGCTTTCTGCCCGAACTCGCCGCCTACCTCGCGAAGGAAGGCCAGACGCGCCTCGCCGTCGCGATCGACGCGCGCTCGAGCCTCTCGCTCGATGAAGTGCCGGGCATCATTCACAAGCTCTCGAGCAACTACGACCTGCGCGTGCTGTTCCTCAACGCGAGCACGCAGTCGCTGATCCAGCGCTTCTCCGAGACGCGCCGCCGCCATCCGCTTTCCGGCCCGCCGATGCGCGAGGCGAACGTGGGCGTGCTCAACTCGCTCGCCGAGGCGATCGAGCGCGAGCGCGAGCTGGTGGCGAGTCTCGCCGAGTACGGCCATCAGATCGACACCAGCAATCTGCGCTCGAACGTGCTGCGCGCGTGGGTCAAGCGCTTCGTCGAGACCGATGCCGCCGACCTCACGCTGATGTTCGAATCCTTCGGCTTCAAGCGCGGCGTGCCGCTCGACGCCGATCTCGTGTTCGACGTACGCGCGCTTCCCAACCCGTACTACGACCGCGAGCTGCGCCCGTTCACGGGCCTCGACAAGCCGATCATCGACTTCCTCTGTACGCAGCCGATGGTCGGCGAGATGATCGACGATATCGGCGTGTTCGTCGGCAAATGGCTGCCGCGCTTTCGCGACGACAACCGCAGCTATCTCACCGTCGCGGTCGGCTGCACGGGCGGCCAGCATCGCTCGGTTTTCATCGCAGAGGCACTTGCCGCGCGCTTTCGCGAGCAGGCAAATGTGATCGTGCGGCACCGTGACGCGCCCATCCCGGTGGATGGCGACGCGGCTCACACGCGAACCTGATTGCCGCGCCGGCGGTCCACTCTGGAGGGGCGCGATGTCCTCGAATACCGTTCTCGCCGATTTGCCGCTGTTTCCGCTTCACACCGTGCTGTTTCCGGGCGGTCTGCTGCCGCTCAAGATTTTCGAGGCGCGCTATCTGGACATGGCGCGCTCATGTCTGCGCGAAAAGACGCCGTTCGGCGTGTGCCTGCTGAAGAGCGGGCACGATCTGATCGTCGGCACGGCGGAACTGCTGGGCGACGATCAACCGCTGCAAGGCGCCGAAGCGCTCACCAAGTTCGGCGCGTGCGCAGAAGTGCTGGAGCGCATCATCGACACGATCAGGGAGCGCGAGCCGCAGAACCTGCCGTTCGTCGAGCCCTTCCTGTTCGACGATCCCACCTGGGTGTCCAACCGTCTCGCCGAAATCCTGCCGATCCCGATGCGCGCCCGCCAGAAGCTCATGGAGCTGATGGACGTCAGCGCGCGCATCGACGTGGTGCATCACTACATGCAGCACCATCAGCTGTTAGATCAGCGAACCGGTCAGCGCATCGAGGAGCTTGCGCACGGGCGCGGGCACGCCATACGAATCGATCCGCGCGAGCGGCGCCCAGACGGTCTCCGCGCTCGCCGCCTCGCGCGGCGCGCCGCGCGCCTCGCCGAGCCGCGGCTCGATATCCAGCTTGAAGTGCGTGAAAGTATGCGACAGCGGCGCGAGACGCTGCAACTGCGCGTCGCCGCCGAGGCTGTGCGCCACCGCCGCCAGCGCCGCCTCGTCCGCCGCTTCGGGCAGGCTCCACAAACCGCCCCAGATGCCCGTCGGCGGACGCTTCTCCAGCAGGATCGAATCGCCATCCTTCAGCACGAGCATCCACGTCTTGCGCGTCGGCACCGCTTTCCTGGGGCGCGCCGCCGGCAATTCGCGCTGACGTCCCTCCACATTGGCCACGCAATCCGGCGCGAACGGACAGCGCGCGCAATCCGGCCTGCCGCGCACGCAGAGTGTCGCGCCCAGGTCCATCAGACCCTGCGTGTACGCCGTGACTTCGTCCTTGTTCGCCGCGTCGGGCAGAAGCGATTCGGCGAGCGTCCACATTGCGTTTTCGACGCGCTTCTCGCCCGGAAAGCCTTCGACGCCGAACACGCGCGCGAGCACGCGCTTCACGTTGCCGTCGAGAATCGTCGCGCGCACGCCAAACGCGAACGACGCGATCGCCGCCGCGGTCGAGCGCCCGATGCCCGGCAACTCGGCGAGCGCGTCGACCGTCTGCGGAAACGCGCCGCCATACTCATGGGCAACCACCTGCGCGCAACGATGCAGATTGCACGCGCGCGAGTAGTAGCCGAGCCCGGCCCACAGCGCCATGACGTCGTCGACGGGCGCGTCGGCGAGCATCGTCACCGTCGGAAAGCGTTCGAGAAACCGCGCGTAGTACGGGATGACGGTCGAAACCTGCGTCTGCTGCAGCATGATCTCCGACAGCCAGATGCGATATGCATCGCGCGTGTTTTGCCACGGCAGGTCGTGACGGCCGTGAGTGCGTTGCCACGCGATCAGGCGCGCGGAGAAATCGGTGGCGAGCATGGAAAATTAACGTTGGCAGCGCGGACAAAAGTAGGTCGAGCGCTGCCCCTGGACGATTTGCCTGATGGCGGTACCGCAGACATGGCACGGCAACCCGGCGCGGTCATAGACGAAATAGTCGAGCTGGAAGTAGCCCGATTCGCCGTTGCTGCCAACGAAATCGCGCAAGGTGCTGCCGCCCTTGTCGATGGCGGCCACGAGCGTCACGCGCACGGCGTCCGCAAGTAGGTCGTAGCGCACCAGCGAGATGCGCCCGGCGGTGGTCGTCGGCCTGATGCCGGCGCGAAAGAGGCTTTCGGACGCGTAGATATTTCCCACGCCGACGACGATTTCTCCCGCGAGCAACGCCTGCTTCACCGACACCTTGCGCCCGCGCGTCCGCCGAAAGAGCAGCGCGCCGGAGAACTCGGGCGAGAACGGCTCCACGCCCAGGTCGGCGAGCAGCGGGTGATCGAGCACGTCGCCGTCCGCACGCGGATGCCAGAGGATCGCGCCGAAGCGGCGCGGATCGCGAAAACGCAGAATGAAATCGTCGAACACGATGTCGACGTGATCGTGCTTCGCCGCCTCGGGCGGCTTCGGCACGTGCCGCAGCACGCGCAGGGTGCCCGTCATGCCGAGATGGACGATCAGCCATCCTTCCACGGTTTCGAACAGCAGATACTTGCCGCGCCGCTCGACCTTCTCGATCTTCAGATGATCGAGCGTCTTCGGAAGATGCGGCGGAATGGGCCAGCGCAGCGCCTGCGTGCGCACGTCGACATGCTCGACGCGCCGTCCGGCGACGTAGGGTTCGATTCCCCGGCGGGTGACTTCGACTTCCGGCAGTTCGGGCATTTTTCTGGAGAGAGACTTGCTTGGGCGAGTGTGCCGGTATTTTAGCGACCGCGTTACAATCGACTGAAACATCGTCTGGATTTCCATGAACTCGTTCGTCATGAAGCTGTTTGCGAAGCGTCAGGCCGGCTGGGCGTATTCGTTCGCTATGCCAGTATCGCGAATCGCCGGCGCCGTTGCGCTCGCGATGGCCGCGCTGGCATTCACGCCCGCGCACACTCAGGAGCCCAACGCGACGCCCGTCCCGAGCGCCAACGATCAATCCGATGCCCAAAACGCCGCGGACCTGCTGACGGCGCCGGTGAGCGGCGCGGGATCGGGCGCGGAATCGCAGGATTTGCCGAACGTGGCGATGTCCAGCCAGATCGTGTTCCAGGTTCTGGCGGCGGAAGTCGCGCTCCAGCGCGGTCAGCCCGCGCCTGCTTTCACGACATATCTCGCGCTCGCCCGCGACACGCACGATCCGCGCTTCGCGCAGCGTGCCACCGAAATCGCGATTGTGGCGCAAAGCCCGAACGACGCCCTCGCCTCGGCGCAACTCTGGCAGCAGTACGCACCGCATTCGGATCGCGCGGCGCAGTTGAGCGCGTCGCTTCTGATCGTCGCCGGCAAGCCGGAAGACGCGAAACCCACCCTCGAGCGCGAGCTCGCGAAAGTGCCGCCGGAGCAGCGCGGCGACGCCCTCTTGTCGCTGCAGACCTTGCTCGCGCGCGGACCGAATCGCATTGGCGGGCTGAACGTCATCAAGGATCTGACGATAAACGATCAGAACCGGCCCGAGGCGCAACTCGCGCTCGCGCGCCAGCAACTGCTCGCCAACGATGCGCCGGGCGCGAAGGCATCGCTCGAAAAGGCGTTGCAACTTCGTCCGGACTATTTGCCCGCCGCGCTGACGCTCGCGCGCATGGGTCCGGAGGAACGCAGCGAAGGCATCGCCTCGTTCGAGAAATATGTCGACAAGAATCCGAAATCGCATGACGCACGGCTCGCGCTCGCGCAGTTGTATCTGTCGGCCGACCGGCTCGACGATGCGCAAAAGCAGTTTGAGATCATGCGCAAGAACGACTCGAAGGATCTCACGCCGCTGATGGCGCTCGCGCTCATCAGCGTTCAGAAGAAGCAGTTCGACAAGGCGCAGGATTATCTGAATCTCTACGCGAAAACCGCGGAGAGCACGCCCGGCGCGGATCCGGGCCAAGCGTACATCTATCTCGCGCAACTCGCGCTCGAGCAGAAGGACGACGCCGTCACGAGCCAGTGGCTCGACAAGATTCCGCGTACGAGCCAGCAATACCTGCCCGCGCAGATCACGCACGCGCAATTGCTCGCGAAGCAGGGCAAGGTCGACGATGCGCGCGCGCTGCTCGGCAGCCTGCAGAGCTCGGATCCGCGCGATCTCGCGCTGCTCGCGCGCACCGACTCGGCGATTCTCTTCGAGGCGCATCGCTATAAGGATGCGGAAGCGAATCTCGCGAAGGCCGTCGCCGCGTTCCAGAACGATCCCGATCTCGTCTACGACTATGCGATGGCCGCGGAGAAGAACGGGCACTACGACATCATGGAAACGCAGTTGCGTACGCTGATGCGCACGCAGCCGAACAATCCGCAGGCTTACAACGCACTCGGCTACTCGCTGGTCGATCGCAATCAGCGGCTCGATGAAGCGGTGAAGCTGATCGAAAAGGCGGTCGCGCTCGCGCCGAACGACGCGTTCATCATGGACAGCCTCGGCTGGGCGCGCTTCCGTCAGGGCAATTCGGCCGAAGCGGAAAAGATTCTCAAAAATGCTTACAACCTTCAGCCGAATGCCGAGATCGGCGCGCACCTGGGCGAAGTCCAGTGGAAATCGGGACAGCAGGATCAGGCCCGCGCCACTTGGCGGCAGGCGCAAAAGCTCGAACCCGATAACGACGCGCTCGTCAAAACACTAAAACGACTCCAGGTAAACGATTTTTGATGGCTTTCGATTTCTTTGCCGGCGCGCCCAGTCTTCATGTCCGACGCGGCGCGCTCGGGTTGGCGGCCGCCGCCGCGCTAGCGATGTCCGGTTGCGCGGTCCAGCCGCGCGTGCCGACCACGACGAACGCAAGCACCTCACTCGCGACACAGACGAGCCGTGCGTACCACGGACGTTTCGCGGTGCAGTACAACGACCAGAACGGCGCGCAGCGCAACGCCTACGGCAACTTCGACTGGCAGGAAACGGGCGATACCGTCACCCTGCAGCTGCGTAATCCGCTCGGCCAGACGATGGCGATCGTCACGTCGTCACCGTCGCTTGCCACGCTCGAACTGCCGAATCGTCAGCCGCTGAACGCGGAGAACGTCTCCGGCCTGATGCAGAACGCGCTCGGCTTCGCGTTGCCGGTCGAAGGCCTGCGCTACTGGCTACAATCGTCCGCGGCGCCGACCTCGCGCGCGCAGACGACGCTCGACCCCGAAGCGAACAACGGCCGTCCCAAGGAAATCCGGCAGGACGGCTGGACGATCGACTATCTCGCCTACGCCGACGCGCCCGCGACGGGCGTGAAGCGTGTGAACCTTACGCGCAACGAACCGCCGCTCGACATCAAGCTGGTGCTCGATCAATAACGTCTTTTTGCATTTGCCACAGCACCACGCATGTCCCGAACCCACGATTCGCTCCGTGACTGCCTCGCGCCCGCGAAGCTGAACCTTTTCCTGCACATCACGGGCCGCCGTCCGGACGGCTATCACTCGCTGCAGACCGTCTTCCAGTTGCTCGACTGGGGCGACCGGCTGCATTTCACGCGCCGCGCCGACGGTGTCGTCACGCGCAAGACGGACGTGCCGGGCGTGCCCAAAGCCGACGATCTCGTCGTGCGGGCCGCGCGATTGCTGCAGCGGCATACGGGCACGAAGTTCGGCGTGGAGATCGAGATCGACAAGCGCCTGCCGATGGGCGCGGGGCTCGGCGGAGGCAGTTCCGACGCGGCAACGACGCTTTTGGCGTTGAATCGTCTCTGGGGTGTTGATCTTTCGCGTGAGATTCTGCAGAATCTCGGCCTGCAACTCGGCGCGGACGTGCCGTTTTTTGTCTTCGGGCAAAATGCATTCGCGGAGGGTGTGGGCGAGGCGCTCCAGGCAGTCGATCTGCCGCAACGCTTCTTCCTGGTGGTGACTCCTGCGGTTCACGTCCCGACCGCGGCGATTTTCTCCGAGAAAAGCTTGACACGGGATACGAAAGTCGTCATATTGGTAGAATTTATTGCAGGGCAAAGGTCAGACACTAACTGGCCAGACAGCTTCGGTCGAAATGACATGCAGGCTGTTGTTGCAGGAAAGCACGCGGAAGTTGTACAGGTGCTCGAGTGGTTCTCCAATCTCGCACCGGCGCGAATGACCGGATCGGGAGCAAGCGTGTTTGCCGCTTTCGCCAGCCGAGCCGAAGCGGAAATGGCGCAAGCCAAACTCCCGGCAAGCTGGAAGAGCGTGGTGACAGCAAGTCTGGATTCTCATCCTCTCTTCGCTTTCGCGTCATAGGTTTTGTTTTGTCGGGCATGTCCTACACTTCCCGGCAAGACTCAAAGTTAGTGTAGGGGAGTCGCCAAGTTGGTCAAGGCACCGGATTTTGATTCCGGCATGCGAGGGTTCGAGTCCTTCCTCCCCTGCCATTCTTTTTCTCGCGTTTTTCCTCTCGCCTCTAGCCGCAGACAGGTGCACGATGAGCAGTGACGGCCTGATGGTTTTTACTGGCAACGCAAATCCCGCGCTTGCACAGGAAGTCGTCAAGATCCTTGGAATTCCTCTCGGCAAAGCGATGGTCAGCCGTTTCTCCGACGGCGAAATCATGGTCGAGATTCAGGAAAACGTTCGGGGCAAAGACGTATTCGTTCTGCAGTCCACCTGCGCGCCCACGAACGATAACCTGATGGAACTGATGATCATGGTCGATGCGCTCAAGCGCGCATCAGCCGGCCGGATCACCGCAGCCATCCCCTACTTCGGCTATGCGCGTCAGGACCGCCGTCCGCGTTCCGCGCGAGTGGCCATCTCGGCGAAGGTCGTCGCGAACATGCTGGAAATTGCCGGCGTCGATCGCGTGATCACCATGGACCTTCACGCCGACCAGATTCAAGGCTTCTTCGACATCCCCGTCGACAACATCTACGCCACGCCCGTTCTTCTCGGCGATCTGCGCAAGCAGAACCATGATCACCTGCTGATCGTGTCGCCGGACGTCGGCGGTGTGGTGCGCGCGCGCGCGCGCGCCAAGCAGTTGAACACGGACCTCGCGATCATCGACAAGCGTCGTCCGAAGGCGAATGTCGCCGAGGTGATGAACATCATCGGTGAAGTGGAAGGCCGCACCTGCGTGATCATGGACGACATGGTCGATACCGCCGGCACCTTGTGCAAGGCCGCGCAAGTGCTGAAGGAGCGGGGCGCGAAGCAGGTGTTCGCGTACGCGACGCACCCGGTGCTCTCGGGTGGCGCGGCGGAGCGCATCGCGGCGTCGCAGCTCGATGAGCTCGTGGTGACCGACGCGATTCCGCTTTCGGCGGAATCGCTGGCGTGCCCGAAGATCCGTCCGCTGTCGAGCGCGGGTCTGCTCGCGGAGACGTTCTCCCGAATCCGGCGCGGCGACTCGGTGATGTCGCTCTTCGCCGAAGATTAAACTGAATTGGCAAAAAGACGCGAAGCCCATCGGCTTCGCGTCTTTTTGCATGATCGGTGCGAGCGGACGAAGGTTCGCACCGTTTGTTGTGGGGTCACACCTCGACGATCCCGGTTTCCCTGCCTGATCGCGGGCAGATATAGGAGTCGAACATGAAAGTCGTCGCTTTCGAGCGTAGCAAGCAAGGTACGGGTGCGAGCCGCCGCCTGCGCAACTCGGGCAAGACCCCGGGTATCGTGTACGGTGGTGAAACGGACGTTCAACTGGTCGAACTCGACCACAACGCCCTGTGGCACGCCCTGAAGAAAGAAGTTTTCCATTCGTCGATTCTCGACCTGGAAGTCGCCGGCAAGTCGCAACAGGTTCTGCTGCGCGACGTGCAATACCATCCGTTCAAGCAACTCGTGCTGCACGTGGACTTCCAGCGCGTCGACGCGAAGAAGAAGCTGCACACCAAGGTGCCGCTGCACTTCATGAACCAGGAAACCAACCCTGCCGTGAAGCTGTCGGGCGCGGTGATCACGCACGTCGTGACGGAACTGGAAGTGGAATGCCTGCCGGCTGACCTGCCCGAGTTCCTGGAAATCGATCTGGCGAAGATCGAAGCTGGCCAGACGATGCACGCGAAGGACATCCCGCTGCCGCAGGGCGTGAGCCTGACGGTTGCCGTCGAAGCGGAAAACCCGGTGGTGGCTTCGGCGACCGTTCCGGCCGCAGTCGTGTCGGATACGGCGGGCGAAGCTGCGGAAGGCGAAACGCCGGCGGCCGAGTAAGCATGCGGTACACAACTATCCTCTCGATCCGTTCTCGCGAACGGTCGACGTGACCCGCCGGAGCGCAAGCCCGGCGGGTTTTTTTCGCTCCAGACCAAGCGGGCTTTCGGGCTCGCGATGATTCGACATGATCAAGCTGATCGTCGGCCTGGGCAATCCGGGCGCCGAATACACCGCGACGCGGCACAACGCGGGCTTCTGGTTCGTCGACCAGTTGGCACGCGACGTCGGCGCGACGCTGCGCGAAGAACGCCGCTTCCACGGCTTCTACGGCAAGGGGCGTCTGTACGGCCACGAAGTGCATCTGCTCGAGCCGCAGACGTTCATGAACCGCTCGGGGCAATCCGTGGTCGCGCTCGCGCAGTTCTTCAAGATCCTGCCCGACGAGATTCTCGTCGCGCATGACGAACTCGACCTGCCGCCCGGCGCCGTCAAGATGAAGCTCGGCGGCGGCAGCGGCGGCCACAACGGGCTCAAGGACATTTCCGCGCATCTGTCGTCGCAGCAATACTGGCGGCTGCGCATCGGCATCGGGCATCCGCGCGATCTGATTCCCGAAGGCGCGCGCGCGGGCGCCAAACCTGACGTCGCGAATTTCGTGCTCAAGCCGCCGCGCCGCGAAGAGCAGGACGTGATCGATCAGTCGATCGAGCGCGCGCTCGCCGTTATGCCCTTCGTCGTCGCCGGCGAAACCGAGCGCGCGATGATGAACCTGCACCGCAATTCATGATTTGGAGTCGACCGTGAGCCGTTTCTGGAGCGATATCGTCCATCGACTGACGCCCTATGTGCCGGGCGAGCAACCCGCGCTGGCGCATCCCGTCAAGCTCAACACCAATGAGAATCCGTATCCGCCGTCGCCGCGCGTGGTCGAGGCGATTCGCCGCGAACTCGGCGAGGACGGCGCGTCGCTGCGCAAGTATCCCAATCCGACCGCGCACGCGTTGCGCGAGGCCGTCGCGAAGCATCATGGGCTGCGCATCGAGCAGGTGTTCGCGGGCAACGGTTCCGACGAAGTGCTCGCGCACGCGTTCCAGGCGCTGCTGAAGCACGACGCGCCGATTCGCTTTCCCGACATCACGTACAGCTTCTATCCGGTCTATGCGCAGTTGTACGGCGTCGAGTACCGGACGATTCCGCTGAACGCCGATTTCGCCATCGATGTCGACGATTACCGCGCGCCGAACGGCGGCGTGTTGCTGCCCAACCCGAATGCGCCGACGGGCCGCGCGCTGCCGCTCGCCGAGATCGAGGTGCTGCTGAAGGCGAATCCGGATGCGCCGGTGATCGTCGATGAAGCGTACGTGGACTTCGACGCCGAGTCGGCCGTCAATCTGATTGACGCGTATCCCAATCTGCTCGTCGTGCAGACGACTTCGAAAGCGCGCTCGCTGGCAGGCATGCGCGTCGGGTTCGCGTTCGGCGATCCCGCGCTGATCGAAGCGCTCACGCGCGTGAAGGACAGCTTCAACTCCTATCCGCTCGACCGCCTCGCGCAAGTCGCGGCGCTCGCGTCGTACGAGGATCAGGCGTGGTTCGAGGAAAGCCGCGCAAAGGTGGTCGCGAGCCGCGAGCAGCTCGCGTCGCAGCTACGCGCGAAGGGTTTCGATGTCGTGCCGTCGGCGGCCAATTTCGTGTTCGCGAAACATCCCGGGCACGATGCCGCGACGCTCGCCGCCGCGCTCAAGAAGCAGGAAATCTTCGTGCGCCACTTCAGGCTGCCGCGCATCGATCAGCATTTGCGCATTTCGATCGGCACGCCCGCCGAATGCGATGCGCTCGTCGCGGCGTTGACGCGGATCGTCGGCTAGGCGTTGCCCTTCGCCGCCATCAGCGCGCGATACTTGGCCAGCAGCTGCTCCGGCGTTTCCACGTGCGCCGGATCACGCGGAATGCATTCCACGGGGCAGACCTGCTGGCACTGCGGCTCATCGAAATGGCCGACGCATTCCGTGCATTTGTTCGGATCGATCACGTAGATCTCCGGATCCATCGAAATGGCGTCGTTCGGGCACTCCGGCTCGCAAACGTCGCAGTTGATGCACTCGTCGGTAATGATCAAAGCCATGCTTCACTCTCTTGCGCCGGTGTCGAAACCGGCATGACGCCCGCGCGCCCGTGCTGTTGAAAGCGCCGCGCGGGCCAGGCGTTCACGGCGCCGCGGGATCCTTCTGCGACAGAATAGCGACTTTGTCGACCAGCCGCTTTTCCACCGACGGAAATACGAACTTGCTCACGTCGCCGCCCAACTGCGCGATCTCGCGCACGATGGTGCCGGAAATGAATTGATATTGATCGGACGGCGTCATGAACATCGTCTCGACGTCGGGCAGCAGATAACGGTTCATGCCGGCCATCTGGAACTCGTATTCGAAATCGGAGACGGCGCGCAGGCCGCGCACGATCACGCGCGCGTTGTTCTTGCACACGAAATCCTTCAAAAGCCCGGTGAAACTGCTCACGTGCACGTTCGGATAATGCCCGAGCACGTCGTGCGCGATGTCGAGCCGCTCCTGCAGCGTGAAAAACGGCTTCTTCGCGCGGCTGTCCGCGACGCCCACGACGAGCTGATCGAAAATGCTCGATGCGCGCCGGACGATGTCCTCATGCCCGCGAGTGAGCGGGTCGAACGTTCCCGGATACACGGCGACAACCATGAGCTTCTCCTCTTCTTAATTGACCTTGGGCCGCATGGCTGCGACGACCAACTCTGCCTCACTTCCTGCGACATTGGCTGCGCCAAATCGGGAACGCGCACTATTCCTCATTTTCGCGGCGCAGCAAATGATAGCGGACCGCGCCCGCCTTCCCTTCGCGCGCGACCGACCAGCCCGCGAGCGCACCGATGCCCGGCACGTCGAGCGGATCGCCGGATTCGACGTAGATCGCGCCATCGGCCGTGGCGAGCGGCACCGCCAGTTCCAGCGCGCGCAGCAGCAGCGCGTGATCGCCGAACGGCGGATCGAGAAAGATGACGTCGAACGAGGCGAGCGCGAGGCCGGCGGCGAGCCGCAGCGCATCGGCTTCCGCAATCTCGATATTGCGCGCGCCGAGCTTCGCCTGATTCGCCCTGATCTGCGCGGCAGCCTTCGCGCTTCTTTCGACCATCAGCACGCGCGCGGCGCCGCGCGACGCCGCCTCGAAGCTGAGCGCGCCGCTGCCGGCAAACATGTCGAGGCAATTCTGTCCGGACAGATCCTGTCCGAGCCAGTTGAAGAGCGTTTCGCGCACGCGGTCCGGCGTCGGCCTGAGACCGTCGAGATCGAGCACGGGCAGCGTCGTGCGCTTCCAGTCTCCGCCGATGATGCGGATCGTGTGAGGTTTGCCTCCGCGCGACGGAGTATGGCTGGGCAAGGCGGATCGAGTGGCGGGCGAGCGAGGCATAGGAACGGAATTCGGATCGGGGCGCGATCTTCGCATGGTTTCCGCGCATATTTGTCCGCCAACGTTACCACAGCGGCTCCGTGTGCCGGGCACCGCACTTTCCGGCCCGGAAGTCGCCGGCTGCGCCTGATAAAATACGCGGCTTCCATTCCAATCGCGCGGGCTTTCCATCGTGGCGCCTCGCAGCGCGCGCGGCAAGCCGTCTGATGACGCGCGCATCATCGCCACACACCCCATGTTCAGCTTCTTCAAACGATTCAAAAAGCCGGCTGACGAGCCGCTCGACACGCCTCAGGAAGAATCCGTCGAGGCAGCCGGAGAGGAAGAAGTCTCCGAGGCCGAGCTGGAACGACAGGCGCTTGCCGCCGAAGCGCAGCCGGAAGAAGCGCAGCCGGACGCGCGCGAGGAATCCGCGCCTGCCGCGCCGACGCCCGCCCAACCCGCCGCCGCGCCCGCATCGGCTTCGCCCGCGGCACCGCGAGCGGAGGAATTGAAGGAATATTGGCAAGGAAGGACTCAGTCGCAATGGTCGCGCGGTCCCGAAACGGATCAGGCGAGTGAGGAAATCGTGCCGCCGCCCGAGCCCGATCTGGTCGCGAAGAAATCATGGCTCTCGCGCCTGCGCCACGGTCTCTCGAAAACGAGCTCGAACCTGACCGGCATCTTCGTCGGCGCGAAGATCGACGACGATCTGTATGAAGAACTCGAAACCGCGCTCCTGATGTCCGACGCGGGCGTCGACGCAACCGAATTCCTGCTCGAATCGCTGCGGGAGAAAGTGCGCTCGGAGCACTTCACCGAGGCGTCGCAGGTCAAGGCCGCGCTGCGCGAATTGCTCGTCGATCTGCTGCGTCCGCTCGAGAAGACGCTGATGCTTGGCCGCGCGCAGCCGCTCGTGATGATGATCGCGGGCGTGAACGGCGTCGGCAAGACGACGAGCATCGGCAAGCTGGCCAAGCATCTGCAGCGCTTCAACCAGTCGGTGCTGCTGGCCGCCGGCGACACGTTCCGCGCCGCCGCGCGCGAGCAGCTGACGGTCTGGGGCGAGCGCAACAACGTGACGGTAATCGCGCAGGAAAGCGGCGATGCCGCGGCGGTCATCTACGACGCGGTCGGCGCGGCGCGCGCCCGCAAGATCGACGTGATGATGGCCGACACGGCGGGCCGCCTGCCGACGCAGCTGCATCTGATGGAGGAGCTGCGCAAGGTGCGCCGCGTGATCGCCAAGGCGATGCCCGACGCGCCTCACGAAGTGCTGCTCGTGATCGACGCGAACACGGGTCAGAACGCGCTCGCGCAGGTCAAGGCCTTCGACGACGCGCTGGGTCTCACCGGCCTCATCGTCACGAAGCTCGACGGCACCGCGAAGGGCGGCATCATCGCCGGGATCGCCCGGCAGCGGCCGATCCCGGTGTATTTCATCGGCGTGGGCGAGAAGGTCGAGGACTTGCAGCCGTTCAGCGCGGAAGAATTCGCGGACGCCCTCCTGGGCTGATTCTCAGGCTCACCGCCGGAAAGGGCGTTCAGGGCGTTCGAACGAACGCCCTTTTTTCATCGCGCGAAAATCAGCGAAGCTGCGATCCACCGTAAGCGCTCGATCAGTACCATCGAGGGTCGACATTGACCTTTGAAGGCGGCGCTGCTAGCGAATGGAATCGATGTGCGCGGAGGCGGGCAACACAGGAGCGACGTTCCAGGGTAACAGGTCGTCGATGCGGTTTATCGGGTAATCGGCAACGCGCTCGATGACGTAGTGCAGATAGGCTTCGGGATCGATACCATTCAGGCGTGCTGAGCCGATCAGGCTGTACATCGCGGCTGCACGTTCGCCGCCTGTGTCTGCGCCGGCAAACAGATAATTCCGCCTTCCAATTGCGACGCCGCGTAGCGCCCGCTCGGCGATCAGATTGTCGATCTCCGCCTGACCATCACCGCAGTAGTAGACAAGCGCAGGCCAGCGATTCAACGAGTACTGGATCGCCTTGGTGGTGTCCGATTTCGCGGAGAGTGTGAGAATCGTCGCTTCGAACCACCGCTTCATATCCTCAAGCAGCGGCACCGCCTGCGTCTGGCGAACTCGCAGCCGTTCCCCCGGAGGCTTGCCGTGAATGTGTTCCTCTATGCCATAGAGCGCGCCAAAGCGCTCGAGTGCTTCGTTGGTAATCGACGACGGTCGCACAGCGTGCAGATCGTGCAGCTTTCGACGTGCATGTGCCAGGCACGCAGCTTCCCGGATCTGACCACCGGCGTAGAGTTCCGCGTAGCCGGCAAACGCGTCAGCCTGCAGTACGATCCACCACATCACGCAGCCGACGATCACGTCGAGCACGCGCCACGACATGTCCCGCTCGAACCACGCCTCCAGCAGACGCGCGCCATAGCCGAGCGCCGTAAACCAGATGATCGACGCGCACATCGCGCCCGCCGCGAACCACGCGTTGCCCGGCCAGCCGCGCCGCGCGCCAATGCCGCCGAGCAGCACCACGGTATCGAGATAGACGTGCGGATTGAGCAGCGACAGCGCGAGCACCGTGGATGCCGCGCCGAGCGCCGTCTGCGAATCGCCGTCGGACGCATTCAGATGCCCCGGCCCGCGCCACGCCGCGAGAAACGCGCGCAGCCCGTACAGAAACACGAAGACCGCGCCCACCCAGCGAATCACGTCGAGCAGAAAAGGCGCGCGCGATGAGCGCGCCCATTCCGCCGACCCCGAGCGCGATCAGCAGCACGTCGATGAGCGCGCAGATCGACACCACGATGCCGACGTGCCTGCGCTTCAATCCCTGCCGCAGCACGAACGCGTTCTGCGCGCCGATCGCAACGATCAGGCTCGCGCCCAAGTCCGCGCCCGACAGATAGCTTCCCAGCGCTCCCGCGGAAACCGCCGCCGTCACTCGGCGTCCGGCTGCTGCGCCGGAGCGGCCTGTGCGAAGGCGTCGATGGTGCAGGCGTGATCGGCGATGCGCTCGATGGTCGGGAAGCGGCTCAAGTCGATGCCGAAACGCCGTGCGTTGAACACCTGCGGCACGAGGCACAGATCGGCGACCGTCGGCGTGTCGCCGAAGGTCAGCGCGTCGACGCGCCTGTCGTTCGCCAGGCGCTTTTCGAGCGGCTCGAAGCCGGTCTCGACCCAGTGCCGGTACCAGGCGTCCTTGATTTCGTCCGGCACTTTCACCTGATGCTTCAGGTACTTGAGCACGCGCAGATTGTCGAGCGGATGGATTTCGCACGCGACCTGCATCGCGACCGAACGCACGAACGCGCGATCCGACGGGCTCTTCGGCAAGAGCGGCGGCTCGGGATGCGTCTCCTCCAGATACTCGATGATCGCGAGCGACTGGGTCAGCACGTCGTCGCCGTCGATCAGCGTCGGCACGATGCCGTCCGGGTTCAGCGCGCGATACTCGGGCTTGAGCTGCTGGCCGCCGTCGCGCAGCAGATGGATCGCCTCGTAGGCGTAGTCGAGCCCCTTCAGGTTCAGCGCGATACGCACGCGATACGCGGCCGAGCTGCGGAAATAGCTGTAGAGCTTCATGTTCATGGGCTCAGACCACGCGCACGGAGAATTCGCCGATGCCGTCCACGCCGCCCTTGAGCAGATCGCCCTTCACGACCGCGCCGACGCCCTCCGGCGTGCCGGTGAAGATGAGATCGCCGGGAAAACAGTTCGAAAAGCGTCGAGAGGTACGCGACCGTCTCGCCCACCGACCAGATCAGTTGCGAGATGTCCGAGCGCTGCTTTTCCTCGCCGTTCACGGTGAGCCAGATCGCGCTCTTTTCCAGATGCCCCACCTTCGACACGGGGTGAATCGGGCCGATCGGCGCGGAGCGGTCGAAGCCCTTCGCGGTGTCCCACGGACGGCCGAGCTTCTTCGCTTCGGCTTGCAGGTCGCGGCGCGTCATGTCGAGGCCGAGCGCATAGCCGTAGACGTAGTCGAGCCCTTTATCTGCGGGAATGTCTTTGCCCTGCTTGCCGATGGCGGCGACGAGCTCCATCTCGAAGTGCAGATTCTTCGTCTGCGACGGATACGGAAACTCGCCGGTCGCACCCGGCGCGACCATACAGCACGGCATCCGCGGGCTTGCTGAAGAAGAACGGCGGCTCGCGGTCGGGGTCGTGGCCCATTTCGCGCGCGTGGGCTTCGTAGTTGCGCCCGACGCAATAGATGCGGCGCACGGGAAACTGCTCGTTCGAACCGTCGACGGGCACGGCTGCCGCCGGCGCCGAGGGAAACACGTAACTCATCCCGCTCTCCTGTTGCTGTTTCTGGATTGGCAGATTCATGGGCGCATGCGCTGGCGCGAACGATCCGCGAGAAAAGGGAGTATAACGTGCGCGCGCAAATCGTGGCGAGGCTTGTCGGGCGCGGCTCCGCGAGCTTTCGCCGAGCCTTCGGCGGCTCGTCGGATCCCGCATCGCGACGACGCATCGGACCCGCTCCGCGCGAAACGTTTGATCCTCGCACCTTGCCAGCGCTGCGCAAATGCGGTACTGAATGACATTCCTGCACCCTGAATACGCGCGACGGCATCGCTCACACCATGGAAATGAGCGCCCGATCCGCGCACCTTTCCGATGACCGACTCCGCTTCCCCCACTTTCGCCTGCGCACGCTACATCAAGGAAATCGGCCGCGGGCCGCACGGCGCGCGCGCGCTTTCGCAAGACGACGCCTACGCGCTATACGAAGCGATGCTCGATGGCCGCGTCTCCGAGCTCGAACTCGGCGCGGTGCTGCTCGCCTATCGCGTCAAGGGCGAGACTTCCGCCGAACTCGCCGCGATGCTTTCCGCCGCGCACCGCTCGTTCGAACCGCTGCACGTTCAGGATGGCCGCGAGCACGCGCGGCCCGTCTCGATTCCGAGCTACAACGGCGCGCGCAAGACGCCCAACCTCGTGCCGTTGCTCTCACTCCTGCTCGCGCGCGAAGGCGTGCCGGTGCTGGTGCACGGCGTCACCGAGGATCCGGGCCGCGTAACGAGCGCCGAGATATTCACCGAACTGAGCATCGCGCACGCGGCCTCGCACGATGAAATCGAGGACAGCCTCGCGTCGCGCCGCCTGGCCTTCGCGCCGATCACCGTGCTCGCGCCGAAGCTCGCGCGGCTCCTGGCGCTCAGGCGCCGGATGGGCGTGCGCAATTCGACGCATACGCTCGTGAAGCTCCTCCAGCCGTTCGCGAAGCCGGGCCTGAGGCTCGTCAACTACACGCATCCCCAGTATCGCGAGAGCCTCACCGGGCTCTTCTCCGAGCATCCGGAGGTGGCGGCGGGCGGCGCGCTGCTCGCGCGCGGCACGGAAGGCGAAGCAGTCGCGGATACCCGCCGCCAGGTGCAAGTCGACTGGTTCCACGAAAAACGCGCCGAAACGCTAATCTCGCCGGAGCATTCGCAGCCGGACGCGCTGCCCGTCGATCTGCCCGAGGCGCTCGACGCGGCCACTACCGCGCGCTGGACCGAATCCGTGCTGCGCGGCGACGTGCCCGTGCTGCCCGCGGTCGCGCGCCAGGTCGAAGCGATCGCGGACGTGGTGCGCCGGCCGGCCTGATCGCGTTCGTGGGCGAAATCCGGATTTGACACAGTCTTCAGCACTGGTTTAAGTTGAGCGCATGAGCTTCACCCAGCCCTCCTCGCTCCGAATTATTTCGGGCCGCCTAGCGCGGCCCCTATCGCTACGTCTAGCGTAAGTCGCCAGACGCAGCGCCGCGCGTCGCCGGGTTTTCCGGGCAAGCGCGGTCCTTCTAGCCGTTCCCGCAGTTCCTTTTCTTACCACCTGTAGTCGTCAGCTTTTCGTTCGCGCATCCCGCGAAACGGAAACGCGAGGGTCAAATGCGCGCTGCTTCGCGCACGTTCACGTTGGTCGCAGGCGTCACCATCGCTGGTGATCCGTGTGACCGCGCGCGCCGCCTGGTTTCCCGTGCATCCCGCCACGCCCGGCCAGCCGCCGGACACGGCCTCTCTCGCAGACGCTACGCACACCGTCCGAAAAGAGGTCGACGATCACGATGCCGAACCCCGCCGAGAAATACCGCCCGTTTCCGCAAGTCCGTCTGAATGGCCGCCGCTGGCCGAATCGCACGATCGAGCGCGCGCCCATCTGGATGAGCACCGATCTGCGCGACGGCAACCAGTCGCTGATCGAGCCGATGAGCATCGCGGCCAAGCTCGAATTCTTCGACATGCTAGTGGCGACGGGTTTCAAGGAAATCGAGGTGGGTTCCCGTCGGCATCGCAGACGGATTTCGACTTCGTCCGCAAGCTGATCGAAGAAAAGCGCATCCCGGACGACGTCACCATCGAAGTGCTCACGCAGTCGCGCCGCGAGCTGATCGAACGCACGTTCGAGGCGGTCGAGGGCGCGAGCAAGGTCATCGTCCATCTCTACAATGCGATCGCGCCGTCGTTCCGCCGCATCGTGTTCAATCAATCGAAGGAAGGGGTGAAGGAGCTGGCGGTCGAGGGCACGCGCGTCATCAAGGAATGCGCGGTGGCGCGGCCGGAGACGCACTGGATCTATCAATACTCGCCCGAGACCTTCAGCATGACCGAGCTCCCGTTCGCGCGCGAGGTCTGCGACGCCGTCGCGCAGGTGTGGCGTCCGACGCCCGATCACAAGATGATCGTCAACCTGCCCGCGACGGTCGAAGCCGCGATGCCGAACGTCTTCGCCGATCAGGTCGAGTGGATAGACCGCAACATGGGTTTTCGCGACAACATCATCCTCTCGGTGCATCCGCATAACGATCGCGGCACGGCGGTGGCCGCGGCGGAGCTCGCGGTGCTGGCGGGCGCGGAGCGCGTCGAAGGCTGCCTCTTCGGCAACGGCGAGCGCACCGGCAACGTCGATCTCGTGACGCTCGCGCTCAATCTCTACACGCAGGGCATCGATCCGGGCCTCGATTTCTCCGACATCGACGCCGTGCGCCGCGTGGTCGAGCGCTGCAATCAGATTCCGGTGCACAGATTCCGGTGCATCCGCGCCACCCGTACGTGGGCGATCTCGTGTTCACGGCGTTTTCCGGTTCGCATCAGGACGCAATCCGCAAGGACTTCGCGCAGCGCGCGCCCGGAACCGTCTGGGAAGTGCCCTACTTGCCGATCGATCCGGCCGACCTCGGCCGCAGCTACGATGCCGTGATTCGCGTCAACAGCCAGTCCGGCAAGGGCGGCGCGACGTATCTGCTCGAGCGCGGTCTCGGCTTCACGCCGCCGCGCCGCGTGCAGATCGAGTTCAGCCACGCGGTGCAGACGCTCGCCGACGCATCCGGCGAGGAAATCAGCGGCGAGGCGATTTGCGCCCTCTTCAAGCGCGAGTATTTCGACGCGGGCGGGCCGGTTGCGCGCGTCGACGCCGCCACGCTGTCGGTATTCGGACGACGCGTCGCGGTGACGCCGGCATCGAGCGCGGCGAGCGGCGATGTCTGGGCGCAGGCCGTCGCGACGGCGCTGGGCGTCGACGCGAACGTGAACTGGTTCGAGACGGCCGTGACGGCGGGGGGCGATACGGCAGCCTTCGTCGGCTGCCGCGTCGGCGATGGCCCGACGCGCTTCGGCGTGGCGGTGCATGCGAATCCGGCGCTCGCCGTCGCCGACGCCGTCGTGAGCGCGGTGAACCGCTCGAAACGCGTCGCGCAGGAAGAGCTTCAGGACGAGACGATGGAGGCCGCGTAATCCTCCGGCGTGACGCCCTCCGGCGTGACGCGGCGCGCGCGGCTTACTCGAGGGCTACGCGCGTCGCCTGCAACGCGAGCAGCTACCACTGCCCCGGTCTGGATGTGCACGGCCGTATAGGCGATGGGAAAAAGCAGCGCGCCGTTCTTCGACTCCATCTCGATCAGCGCGCGGCCCGAGACCAATCTGAACGCCGAACCGGTCGGCGTGAGCCGCCGCCGACGCGAGGCCGAGCGTCGCGCAGATCGTCAGACGGGACAACGAACCAAGCCACGAACTCTTTTTTATGCATGAGCACCCCATATTCGGATGACGGGCGTGTTTCACAAACGATGTCGCCTGGCGGATTCTAGAGGGCTTTTACAAGATTTGCAGGAATCGCATCCACGCACCACATTTCGTTGAATTATCTTTCACCGCGACGCGCAAGCGCGGTAACTCATTCGATCGGCGGTCGGGCATCGGTAAATCTGACTTCAATCGGCGCAACGATCCATCCTCTATGAGACCCACAAATTCGATAGCATTTGTGGGAACTCCCACATGCCTTTGGCCTCTAACTCTTAGCACTCGCTGGATGGGAGTGCTAATATCGTGCTTGATTTACCGCCGTCGCCTCGCGGGAGCGAGCAGTGAATTGTTGAAATTGTTGATAAGGAGCTTATGAGCGTGACCAATGCGATGACCCTTCCGAATGTTGTGAGCTCGGCACCTGCCAAGGCATCTTCGGCAGGCGCGCTGACGTACGCACAATCGTCGATGCTGACCGGCCAGATCGGCAACATCGATTCATACATACAAGCAGTGAACCGCATTCCGATGCTTTCGCCGGCGGAGGAACGTCAGTACGCCACCGAATTCCGCGAGCACGGCAACCTGGACGCGGCGCGCCAGCTCGTGCTTTCGCACCTGCGCCTCGTCGTCTCGATCGCCCGCAACTATCTGGGCTACGGCCTGCCACACGCGGACCTGATCCAGGAAGGCAACATCGGTCTGATGAAGGCCGTGAGGCGATTCGATCCTGAGCAAAACGTGCGCCTGGTGTCCTATGCGATGCACTGGATCAAGGCTGAGATCCACGAGTACATCCTGCGCAACTGGCGCATGGTGAAGGTCGCGACGACCAAGGCGCAGCGCAAGCTGTTCTTCAACCTCCGCAGCCACAAGACCGGCCATTCGGCGTTCACGCCCGATGAAATCGACGGTCTGGCGAGCGAGTTGAACGTGAAGCGCGAGGAAGTCGCGGAGATGGAAACCCGCCTGTCGGGCGGCGACATCGCGCTCGAAGGCCAGGTCGAGGACGGCGAGGAAGCATTCGCGCCGATCGCCTATCTGGCGGATTCGCACAACGAGCCGACGAACGTCATCGCCGCGCGCCAGTTCGACAAACTGCAGAGCGATGGCCTCGTCGAGGCGCTCGAGTCACTGGACGAGCGCAGCCGCCGCATCATCGAGACGCGCTGGCTCGACGTGCAGGACGACGGCTCGGGCGGCAAGACGCTGCATGAACTGGCCGACGAGTTCGGCGTATCGGCCGAGCGCATTCGCCAGATCGAGGCGAACGCAATGAAGAAGATGCGCTCGGCGCTGCACGACTACGCGTAATACCTGACTGTACTTTAGCAGAAATTGCGAAGCCCGCCGTCTTTCGACGGCGGGCTTTTTTTGTTTCGGCGCACGACGGAACAAGAAACGGCGCCCGAAGGCACCGTCCGTTACACCTCGCTTGCTAGCACGTCACGCCGGCAGCGGCGCCGCGCCGCCGCCGTTTGCCGACAGACGCGTGGACATTTGCGCCGCATAGCGCTGCGCCGCCGCGCCCACGACGATGTGGAACGTATCGGCCGACACCCTCGCCACGTCGAGCGACGACAGCCGCTGACGATCCACCGACGACGGATCGCGCGACCACACGCAGGCGCGTCGCGGCGACCGCGTCGAGCGATGCGACGTTGGTCGCGCCGCCGAACACGGCGCGAGCCAGCGCAGCGGATCCGGATCGAGCGGGCCGGGCGTCTGGTCCGCGCTGGCCGCGGCCGCGACCGGTTGCGCCGGGGCGGACGAGGCGGGCGTCGCGCCGCGCGTCGACGAATGCTTGAGCTCGCCGCGGATTTCATCGGCGATCAGGTCCGCTTCCGGCCCGATGATCACCTGCACGTTGGTCGCGCCGCGCTTCAGCACGCCGCGTGCGCCGATGTTCTTCAACTGCGCTTCGGATACCTTTTCCGTGTCCGCCACCGACAGACGCAGACGCGTCGTGCATGCGTCGACGAGCATCAGATTGGACGCGCCGCCGAGCGCCGCGATGTACTTCGAAGGTAAGCGCTCGATCTGTACCGTTGTCTCGTTCTAGGTAGAAGATGCAATCATCAGCCGCAACGGACGCGATTGACCGACAGTGTCCACGAACTGCGGAGAATGGATACAGTGTCTCAGACAGTCGAATTGCCGGCCAAGCGCCAGAACCGGCGGCATCCGTTGGAATGGAAACGAACGGTCGTCGAGCAGACATTTGAACCAGGAGCCTCGGTCGCTCGGGTCGCCCGCGACAATAACGTCAATGCCAACCAGGTATGGGCGTGGCGCAAACTGTACGCGCAGGGCCTGCTGGTCGAAGATGCTCAGACGCAGGCCATGTTGCCTGTTGTTGTCGATGTTCAGCCCGATCGGGCAACTGACCATCTGCCGGATTCGACGAAGTTGTGCAGGCCGCTCCAGTTACTACGAGCGGCAGGATTGAGCTTCAGCACGGCAATACTTCCGTCCGGATAGAAGGCACGCCCGACGCGACGATCTTGCGCCTGGTACTCGAGCGGCTTCTCTGATGATCGGCCTGCCTGCAAATACGCGGATCTGGATCGCCGCAGGCGTCACTGACATGTGATCCGGCTTTAATGCGCTTGCAGCGAAGGTGCAGACAGTGCTTGAGAAGGATCCGTACGGTGGCCAGGTTTTTATCTTCAGAGGGCGCCGTGGTGACCTTATGAAGGCGTTGTACTGGAGCGATGGCGGCCTATGTCCGTTTGCAAAGCGCCTTGAGAAAGGACGTTTTGCATGGCCACGTGCTGACACTGGTGTTGTGGCGCTGACAACGGCTCAACTGGCGCTGCTTCTCGAAGGGTTTGACTGGCGCGAACCGATCGAGGCAGCACGCCCGCGCAGCGCTTTGTAAACGTCAGTTACCTGATGATCCGCGTGCAGCAGACAGTCGTAAACTGTTGCAATGGATCTATATGTGCGCGATGATTGGCCCAGTGGTTCGACTGAGGCTCCAGCAGTCTGGTTCGCTGATACACCGGATCGTCGCGGCGAACATCCGCAGCGACACCTTGCCAGCTTCAAGGGCGTACTGCAGGCTGACGCGTTTGCCGGCTACGCGGAACTCTACGCCGGTGGTCAGATCCGGGAAGCTGCGTGCCTGGCACATGCACGTCGAAAGCTGCACGATCTGCACGCTGTGCGACCGTCGTCGATTACCAACGAAGCACTCGAGCGCTTTGGCGCGCTCTATGGCATAGAGGAACACATTCACGGCAAGCCTCCGGGGGAACGGCTGCGAGTTCGCCAGACGCAGGCGGTGCCGCTGCTTGAGGATATGAAGCGGTGGTTCGAAGCGACGATTCTCACACTCTCCGCGAAATCGGACACCACCAAGGCGATCCAGTACTCGTTGAATCGCTGGCCTGCGCTTGTCTACTACTGCGGTGATGGTCAGGCGGAGATCGACAATCTGATCGCCGAGCGGGCGCTACGCGGCGTCGCAATTGGAAGGCGGAATTATCTGTTTGCCGGCGCAGACACAGGCGGCGAACGTGCAGCCGCGATGTACAGCCTGATCGGCTCAGCACGCCTGAATGGTATCGATCCCGAAGCCTATCTGCACTACGTCATCGAGCGCGTTGCCGATTACCCGATAAACCGCATCGACGACCTGTTACCCTGGAACGTCGCTCCTGTGTTGCCCGCCTCCGCGCACATCGATTCCATTCGCTATTCCATTGCGTCATTGAATTGGCACTGGTCGAATCCGGCGCGAAGGATCGTCATATTTCCACTTGATCGGTTTCGGGTTCTTGTTGTGTTCGCGGATGTATCGGCATCAGTTTGCGATCCCAATCCTTCACCGAAGTGAAGATGCCGCGAGCGATCACTTCACGCTGAATGCGCGAGAACCAGTTCTCCACCTGGTTGAGCCACGACGAGTAGGTCGGCGTGAAGTGCAGGTGCACGTTGCGCTGCGCATCAAGGAAGTCGGCAACCCGCTGCGTCTTATGGCTGCTGACGTTGTCGCAGATCGCGTGGATTTCCCGGCGTTTGGGCTGGCTGGCGACGACGTCGGTCAGGAAGGCCACGAACTGCTCGCTGGTGTGGCGCGCCACCGTCTTGCCCAGCACCTCGCGGTGGCAGTATTGAACGCCGCGAACAGGCTGAGCGTGCCGTTGCGCTTGTACTCGAAGCCGTGACTCTCGGCGCGCCCGGGCGACAGCGGCAGCATACGGTCCTTGCGATCGAGTGCCTGGATCGCGGTCTTCTCGTCCACGCAGAACACCGCTGCGTGCGCCGGCGGTTCAGGTACAGCCGATCACGTCGGCTGCCTTGGTCTCGAAGTCCGGGTCGTTGGAGACCATGTGCCGCTCCAACTGCTGCGGCTTGATGCCGTGCTTGCGCCAGATGCGCTGCACGGCCGAGACCGATACGTCGCCGAGTTCTGCTGCGAGCTTGTAGCTACTCCAGTGTGTCGAACCGTCGGCGGGTTTGTGCTTGAGGGTGCACTTGAGCACCCGCGCTTCCAGTTTGGCCGGTGGCTGCGTAGGCGCCCGCCCGCGGTGCCGGGCGTACATGCCGGCTAGTCGCTCGCTGAGGAAGCGCCCCGACCAGCGTGCGATGAAGCGCGAATCGCAACCCAGTGTGCGCATGATACTGTCGCGCGATTCGCCGTCCTCGAGCATCAGGATCAACTTTGCGCGTCGCACGTCCGCCGCACGCACCGTTCGGCTGCGCGCCGCCGACAACAGTTGCTCACGTTCGATATCTGTCAGGTTCATTTTGACCCATGACCTGTATCTGAACACAGACAGGGTGCTAATTCAATGACGCAGCGCACTAGGAAAGAAGACAATGGAGGTAGAAATCCTCCGTGAAGCAGTGGAGTATGGTCGAACAAAAAAATTGACTGCGCTCACCATTGCTGCCGGGGGACGACCGTTGAAGACGGTCTGTGAAGTCCTGGGGGTGTCGCGCTCGAATCTCGCAGTCAAGTCGAAGCGGCCGGCTGACTGGGTCGACCGGCGCAAGATGCCCGTGCTCGACGACACGGCGCTTGTCGCCGAACTTCATGAGTGTTAGGCGACGCGCCGACGTATGGATACCGAGGTGCTTGGGCGTTGCTGAGGCGAAGCCGGGACATGCTGGCTCAACCGCGAGTAAATGCAAAGCGCGTGTATCGCGTGATGCGTCGCCACGGCCTGCTGCTTGAACATCGCCCTCGGCACGCCTCGTCTACGCGTCGGCATGACGGCAAGGTCGCGGTGGATAGCAGCAACATGCGCTGGTGCTCGGATGGCTTCGAATTCCGCTGCGATGCCGGTGTCCCATTGCGTGTCGTCTTCGCACTCGACTGTTGCGACCGCGAAGCCATGAGTTGGGCCGCGAGCACAGGCGGTTACACTGGCGATATGGTGCGTGACGTCATGCTTCAAGCCGTCGAGAACCGCTTCACCGGCGCGTTGAAGGCCGAAAGGGAAGTCGAGTGGTTAAGCGGCGATGGTTCCTGCTACATTGCCGATGACACATTGAAGTTCTCTCGAAAATCGGACTGAAGCCAGTAACG
>LFKV01000009.1 GCA_001189345.1 Candidatus Paraburkholderia kirkii | reverse complement strand
TATTCCATTGCGTCATTGAATTGGCACTGGTCGAATCCGGCGCGAAGGATCGTCATATTTCCACTTGATCGGTTTCGGGTTCTTGTTGTGTTCGCGGATGTATCGGCATCAGTTTGCGATCCCAATCCTTCACCGAAGTGAAGATGCCGCGAGCGATCACTTCACGCTGAATGCGCGAGAACCAGTTCTCCACCTGGTTGAGCCACGACGAGTAGGTCGGCGTGAAGTGCAGGTGCACGTTGCGCTGCGCATCAAGGACGTCGGCAACCCGCTGCGTCTTATGGCTGCTGACGTTGTCGCAGATCGCGTGGATTTCCCGGCGTTTGGGCTGGCTGGCGACGACGTCGGTCAGGAAGGCCACGAACTGCTCGCTGGTGTGGCGCGCCACCGTCTTGCCCAGCACCTCGCCGGTGGCAGTATTGAACGCCGCGAACAGGCTGAGCGTGCCGTTGCGCTTGTACTCGAAGCCGTGACTCTCGGCGCGCCCGGGCGACAGCGGCAGCATACGGTCCTTGCGATCGAGTGCCTGGATCGCGGTCTTCTCGTCCACGCAGAACACCGCTGCGTGCGCCGGCGGGTTCAGGTACAGCCCGATCACGTCGGCTGCCTTGGTCTCGAAGTCCGGGTCGTTGGAGACCATGTGCCGCTCCAACTGCTGCGGCTTGATGCCGTGCTTGCGCCAGATGCGCTGCACGGCCGAGACCGATACGTCGCCGAGTTCTGCTGCGAGCTTGTAGCTACTCCAGTGTGTCGAACCGTCGGCGGGTTTGTGCTTGAGGGTGCACTTGAGCACCCGCGCTTCCAGTTTGGCCGGTGGCTGCGTAGGCGCCCGCCCGCGGTGCCGGGCGTACATGCCGGCTAGTCGCTCGCTGAGGAAGCGCCCCGACCAGCGTGCGATGAAGCGCGAATCGCAACCCAGTGTGCGCATGATACTGTCGCGCGATTCGCCGTCCTCGAGCATCAGGATCAACTTTGCGCGTCGCACGTCCGCCGCACGCACCGTTCGGCTGCGCGCCGCCGACAACAGTTGCTCACGTTCGATATCTGTCAGGTTCATTTTGACCCATGACCTGTATCTGAACACAGACAGGGTGCTAATTCAATAACGCAATGGACTAGCACTGCCCCTGCGCGGGGCGGCAGTGCTAATAGACCGATACGAACACAGGATTTCACGAAAAGCCGAAGCGAACCAACCCTAGCCTCAGACAAAAGAAGCGTCAAACAACCCCAGCCCCCGCCGCCGCAACAACGCATAAAAAAAATAATCGCCCCCCAAACGCAGCCGTCCCGATCCCGCCGAGCGCGAACCACCGAGCTTCAGCGTAAAATCCCCCGTCCCGAACACGAGCGTTACCGCCGCGACGATCAGATTCCGGTTGTCCGAGAAATCCACCTTGTTGACGACACAGATCCGTGCGCCCGTCACCGCGATCAGACCGAACACGACGATCGACACGCCCCCCAGCACCGGCCCCGGAATGGTCTGAATGAGCGCACCGAACTTCGGCGAAAACCCGAGCACGATCGCAAACAGCGCCGCGATCACGAACACCAGCGTCGAATAGATCTTGGTGACGGCCATCACGCCGATATTCTCGGCGTAGGTCGTCACGCCCGTGCCGCCCGCGAAGCCCGATGCGATCGTCGCCAGCCCGTCGCCGATGAACGCGCGGCCGATGTACCTGTCGAGGCTCCTGCCCGTCATCGCGCCAACGGCCTTGATATGCCCGAGATTCTCCGCGACCAGAATGATCGCGATCGGCGCGAGCAGTGTCATCGCCAGCGCTTCGAACACCGGCGCCGTGAAATGCGGCATGCCGAACCACGCCGCATTCGCCACGATCGAAAAGTCGATCGGCTTGCCCATGCTCATGCCGTTGGTCAGCACGGCATAGATGCAGTACGCGATCGCCAGGCCGATCAGGATCAGCAGACGCTGCGCCATGCCGCGCGCGAACACCACGACCGCGCCGACGCAGAGCACGGTGACCAGCGCCATCCACGAATCGAAGCCGCTGCCCATCACGCCCTTCACCGCGATCAGCGCGAGATTCAGCCCGATCACGCAGACGATCGCGCCCGTGACCACCGGCGGCATCAGCGCTTCGATCCATCGCGTGCCGACCGCAGCGACGGTCAGCCCGATGATCGCGTAAGCCACGCCGCACGCGATGATCCCGCCCAGCGCCACCGGAATGTTCATGTTCGGACCGTGGCCGCCGTAGCCCGTCACCGCGATCACGAGCCCGATGAACGCGAAGCTCGAACCGAGATAGCTCGGCACGCGCCCGCCGACCAGCACGAAGAAGAGCAGCGTGCCAACCCCCGACATGAAGATGCACAGATTGGGATCGAAGCCCATCAGCAACGGCGCGAGCACCGTCGAGCCGAACATCGCGACAACGTGTTGGATGCCCATCGCGATCATCTGCGGCCAGGGCAGCCGCTCGTCGGGCGCGACGACGCGGCCCTCCTCGGCATCCGGCTGAACCGGCCAGCGCGGGAAATAGGAATCGGACATAGGGCGGCCTCCTTGTCGGCGGTGAAGCGCCGTCCGTGCGGCGCGCTCGATGAAAAAACAGGCGCGAGTGTACGGAGCGGGCTCTCGGGTGGCAAGCGAGCCGATATTACGACCGTTTCGTGCCTCTGCGCCCGCGCGACGTCACGCCATCTTCAAGCGCCGCGTCCCAGCTCGAACACCGCGACCGCGCCCTTCAGCTGCTCGACCTGATCGGCCATCGCGCCCGCGTCGGCGGCCGCCTGCTCGACGAGCGCCGCGTTCTGCTGCGTCACCTGATCCATCTGCGCGACGGCGCGGTTCACCTGCTCGATGCCGGCGCTCTGCTCGTGCGAAGCCGACGAGATCTGCGCCATGATGTCGGTCACGCGCTGCACGGCCTGCGTGACTTCGGCCATCGTCGCGCCGGCGCGCTCGGCGAGCGCCGCGCCGCTGTCCACACGCGTCGTCGACGCCTCGATCAGTTCCTTGATCTCCTTCGCAGACGTGGCGCTGCGCTGCGCGAGAGAGCGCACTTCCCCCGCGACCACCGCGAAACCGCGCCCTTCCTCGCCCGCGCGCGCCGCTTCGACGGCCGCGTTCAGCGCGAGAATGTTGGTCTGGAACGCGATGCCCTCGATCACGGCGATGATGTCCGTCATGCGTTTGGAGCCCGCCGCCAGTTCGCGCAATGTTCTCCACCACTTCGCCGACCAGCTCGCTGCCGCGCGCCGACACGTCCGACGCGCCGCGCGCGAGGCCGCTCGCCTCGTCCGCGTTGCTGGCGTTCTGGCGCACGGTGTGCGTGAGCTGCTCCATGCTCGACGCCGTTTCTTCCAGCGACGCGGCCTGTTCCTCGGTGCGCTGCGACAGATCCGTGTTGCCCTGCGCGATCTCGCGCGATGCGAACAGGATCGAATCGCTCGACTGGCGAATCCCGCCGACGATGTCCGCGAACTTCCTGCTCATGTTGCCGAGGCTCGCCAGCATGCTACTGTCGTCGCCGGGACGTGTGGCGACGCGCGTCGTCAGATCGCCGCGCGCGATGCGGTCGGCGATATCCGCCGCGTACGCCGGCTCGCCGCCGAGCTGCGCGGCAAGGCGCCGTCCGATCGCACGGCGAGCAGCGCGCCCGCCGCCATCGCGCCGAAGACCAGCGCGAGCATCACGACGCGCATCGCATCGTTGCGTATTCCGAGGCGGCGTCCCTGCGTGCATCGGTTGCGTGCTTGCGCTTGAAGTCCGAGAGCCGCTGGAGCGCGTAGCGCGCCTTCTCGCTCGCGGCGATCGCGCGCGAGATGAGGCCCATCTGGTCGACGTCGATCGGCATCTGCATCAGCACGATGTCTTCCCATGCGGCAACGGACTTGCTCGCCGCGCCGTAGAGCGCCCTGCCGTCGTCGGAGCGGATCGTCGGGCGCAAGCGCTCGAGCGCGCGGTGCATGCTGTCGAGCGAGCCCGACATGCCGTCCTTGAGCTTCGCCTTGCCGGCGTCGTCGGCAAAAGTCAGGTTCGCGGCGGCGAGATCGGTGTCGAGCGTGTTCTTGTTGGCTTCCTCGACCCAATAGAGACCGTCCATGTGACGATCGCCGACGTCCTCGATCAGCCCGTGCATCTTCGCCAGCGAAATCACGCCGGTCCCGCCCACGCACGCGGTAAACAGAATCACCACCGCGAAAGACAGCAACAGTTTGCTGAGCACGGACTGGCGGTCAAACCATTTCATCGATGTCTCCTCTGCCGGCCCGGAGCGGCGCTTCGGCACCCCGCTCCGGGCCCACGCCTCGCAGACGGCGTCCGCGGACAGCGCGGCGCGAACCCGGTTCGCGCACAGTGAGGCTTTACAGCGCTCGCTCCCGTTTTCTTGAGCGCGCATGGAGGACATAACGGCGACGGAATAGAGCCGAGGGTCCCGTCGAAAGAGTTGCGAAAGCAACGGGAAAAGAAACTGCCGAAAAGCAGACTAACTAGGCAGATTCTTAATTGGGAGTTTTCTTATTCGGATGCGTAACGCTGCACCGGTCTACGTGCGTGTCCCCATGTTCGCGCATGTAGTCGTTGCAACTCTCCGATTACCGCCCTTGGCACCCGGCTTGGGCGGTTCTTTTTTGGGCGATCGCTTTTGCGCATGGCGCATCCGGGCGTTGCCTGTTCCCGTCGACATCACGCGCTGTTCGCGCCATTCTCGCGCGCATGGGCATATGTCCTGCTGCCGCTCGCGCGCGAATTCCGGCGTTCGGAAAAACTACTGCCGCACCGGCTTCTTGGCCAGCTTGCGCTGCAAGGTCCGCCGATGCATGTTGAGCGCGCGCGCCGTCGCCGAAATATTGCCGTTGTTCTCGGCGAGCGCGCGCTGGATATGCTCCCATTCGAGCCGCGCGACGGAAAGCAGCGTCGGGTTCTTGATCGCCTCCTCGGCGGTCTGCTCGCTGGCCTGCTCATGCAGCGCGGAGAGAATCGATTCGACGTTCGCGGGCTTCGCGAGATAGTTGTCCGCGCCGTCCTTCACCGCCTGCACGGCCGTCGCGATGCTCGCGTAGCCCGTCAGCACGAGAATGCGCGCGTCGGGCTGCAGATCGCGCAGCGGCGCGACGAGGCGCAGGCCGGAATCGTTGCCCAGATGAAGATCGACCGTGACCTGGCCGAACTTGTGCTGGTTGGCGAGTTTCAGCGCTTCGTCCCCATCGTGCACCTGATGCGGGGTGTAGCCGCGCCGCGCGAGACCGCGGGCGAGAATGCCCGAAAAGACTTCGTCGTCGTCGATGATCAGAAAGTTGGTATCGCTCATGCTTTTTGCTCCTTAATGCTTGCCCGTACGCCTGATTTCGAGTTCAGGCCGCACCGCTTCGTTCAGTCCGTGCCGCCTGCCCGGGCGCGGCGGCCGCGCCCGGGCAGGCGCAACACTGCATGCGTGCCGCGCGGCTCGCCGTCGAGGAGCTCGATGGAACCGTTCAGGCGCGCTGCCGCGGCAAACGCCAGATAGAAGCCCGACGCCGTGGCCGCCCTGCGTGCTGTCCACCGGCGCCACGCCGAGCGTCGCGCGCAGCGCCGGCGGAATGCCCGGGCCGCGGTCGCACACGTCGAAGCGCGCGACGTGCTTCCCGTCGACGGTTTCGGCCGATGCCTGCAGCGTCACCGATTCGCTGCTCGCGCGCGCCGCGTTGTCGAGCAGAATCGTCAGGATCTGGCCGACGGCGACCGGATCGTCGATCGATGCGCCCGTCGGCATCTCGCCGAGCTGCGCGAACTTTACCTGCGGATGCCGCAGCCGCCATTGCTCGATGAAACTGGCGAGCCATTCGTCGAGCGCCTGGCGGCTCGACGGCCCGGTCGCACGGCTGCGCAGGCGCGCGAGCGCCGACGTGCACAGCGCCATCTGCTGCTCGAGCAATTCGAAGTCCGCAGCATAGGGCGCGAGGTTCCTGTCGTGCGCGGCGGCGTCGCGCAATTCCTCGGAAAGCATCGCGATGGTCGAGAGCGGCGTGCCCATCTCGTGTGCGACGGTCGCCGCCTGCACGCCGAGCGCGACCGCCCGCTCGTCACGCAGATGGCGCTGCTGGACGTCGGCGAGCGCCGCATCGCACGCGCAGCACCCGCGACATGCGCGCGACGAACCAGCCGATGAGCCCAACGCTCACCATGAAGTTGACCCACAGGCCCATGCGGAAATAATCGAAGAGATTGGCCGGATTCTCGATATTGAGCGGCACGTAGTTGTAGCTGAGCAGCGCATAGCAGGCGACGGCGAACAGCGCGAGGCAGGCCATCATCGTCCACGGGAGAATGGCGGCGACGATCGCGAGCGAAGGCAGATAGAGCGTGACGAACGGATTGGTCGCGCCGCCGGAGAGGAACAGCAGCGCCGAGATCGACGCACATCTGGCCGGACAGTTCGAGATTGGTTTCGGACGCGCCCGCGCGACGCGCAGCCACGTGAACCCGTTGAACACCATTTCCAGCGCGATCACGAGCAGCATCGCGGGCAGCGGGAGCTTCGCGCCGTAGAAGATCTGCACGACGGCGATCGTCATCAGCTGGCCGATGATCGCGAGCGAGCGAAGCCAGAAGAGATGGCCGAGATTGACCCGTCCGGTGTTGGTTATGCGATACATCTGGTTGAGTGCCTGTCGTCGCCTGCATGAGGGCTCGAGCCGGGCCGCGGTCGGCGAACTCGCGCCCCGTGCGACATTATCCCGCTTGCATCGGGCTTTCTGCCGAATCTGGCGCGATTTGTCGCACCCCGGCCTCACCCGCCGCCGCGGCGCGTCATCCGCTAGCCCGGACGCGCGGCGCGCTCGATCTCGCGCGCGAGACACGCCGGGCACAGGCAGCTCAGGCCGGGCCGCACGCGATCGGGCGGCAACGCGGAGAGCGTCGCGCACCAGCAGGATGCGTCGCCCGCGAGCATGCCGCAGCGAAACGGCGCTCCGCACTGCGCGCAAATCCACGTGCCGGGCGCCGGTTCGTCGCGCTGTTCAGGGGGTAGGTTCATCATCTTGTCATCAATCCGCCCGAACGATGATCGCATGCCGGCCTGCCGGAAAACGTGGCGCCGCATGCGGTAATTCGTCCTGTTGCATTGCGTCAGTCCTATACAATTCGGCGTGTTTAAACGCCCCTCGCCTCATTTGCCGCCATGTCCGAGCTACCCGATCTCACGCAAATCGCCCCGACCCTGAAGGCTGAAATCCTGGCCGAGGCGCTGCCCTACATCCGTCAGTATCACGGCAAGACGGTCGTGATCAAATACGGTGGCAATGCCATGACCGAAGAGCGCCTGAAGCAAGGCTTCGCGCGCGACGTGATCCTGCTGAAGCTCGTCGGCATCAACCCGGTGATCGTGCACGGCGGCGGCCCGCAGATCGACCAGGCGCTGAAGAAGATCGGCAAGCAGGGCACCTTCATTCAGGGCATGCGCGTCACCGACGAGGAAACCATGGAAGTTGTCGAATGGGTGCTCGGCGGCGAGGTGCAGCAGGACATCGTCACGCTCATCAATCACTTCGGCGGCCATGCGGTCGGCCTGACGGGCAAGGACGGCGGCCTGATCCACGCGCGCAAGCTGCTCATGCCGGATCGCGATAATCCGGGCCAGTTCATCGACATCGGACAGGTGGGCGAGGTCGAGGCCATCAACCCGGCTGTCGTGAAGGCGCTGCAGGACGACGCCTTCATTCCGGTGATCTCGCCGATCGGCTTCGGCGAGGACAGTCTCTCGTACAACATCAACGCGGACCTCGTCGCGGGCAAGCTCGCCGTCGTGCTGAACGCGGAGAAGCTCGTCACGATGACGAACATCCCCGGCGTGATGGACAAGGACGGCAACCTGCTCACCGACCTTTCCGCGCGCGAGATCGACGCCCTCTTCGCGGACGGCACCATCTCCGGCGGCATGCTGCCGAAAATCTCCTCCGCGCTGGACGCGGCGAAGAGCGGCGTGCGCTCGGTGCACATCATCGACGGCCGCATCGAGCATTCGGTGCTGCTCGAAATCCTGACCGAACAGCCGTTCGGCACGATGATCCGCTCGCATTGATCATCTTTTTCCGCTGACGACGCCCGCCGATACGCGGGCGTTTTCTTTGATACACGGCAGACACGCATGAGTACGCATCGCCCTACCCGCCGCCACCGTGTGAAGACACGCGGCCCCGTCTGGCTGTTCGACCTGGACAACACGCTGCATCACGCGTCGCACGCCGTTTTTCCGGCGATCAATCGCGGGATGACGCAGTACATCATGGACCGGCTGCGCGTCGACGTCGACGAGGCGAACCGGCTGCGCGTCCGGCTATACGGTGCGCTACGGCGCAACGCTGCTCGGGCTCGTCAAGCATCACGAGGTCGATCCCGCCGACTTCCTGCGCGAAGTGCATACCTTCGCCGACCTGCCGTCGATGCTGCGCGCCGAACGCGGCCTCACTCGAATGCTGCGCGCGCTGCCCGGGCGCAAGATCGTGCTCACCAACGCACCGACGCTCTACGCGTACACGGTGCTCGCGGAGCTGGGCATCGGCAGGCTGTTCGAGCGCATGATCGCGATCGAGGACATGCGCGAAGGCGACCGCTGGCGCGCCAAGCCCGACGCGCCGATGCTGCGCCGCGCGCACGTGCGCCTGTCGGACGCGATTCTCGTCGAGGATACGCGCGGGCATCTGAAGCGCTACCGGCATCTGGGCATCCGCACGGTGTGGATCGTCGGGCATCTGCCGGTCGCGCGGACCTCGAGCGGAGGCATGTCGATACGCATGCCGGGCGCGGGACGGCCGCATTACGTCGATCGCACCGTGCGCTCGCTGCGCGCGCTGACGCTCGGCCTGCGCGGCGGCGCGCTGTGAGCGGCGCGCTCCTCACGGCGCCGGTGCGCGCAAGCGCCGCATTTGCCGGGCTTATGACGTTTTCCGCTATACTTCGCCGTTAACGAGATTTTCTCGAAATCATCCACAGCGCGCCGATTTGCTGACTCGATTGCGGGCGCGCGAACCTCGGCATTCGTCGCTGAAGCCGAGGTTCACTATAAATGCGGCTAAAGAGGTCGTCAGCCGCGCACACATTCCCTTCCGTGCATCGCCGACACCGTTTAGCCGCTCGAACAAGGCGGAATGAATGGAATCGATCGGCATCGTTACTCCCCAAACACTGCGCTTCACCGAGCCGCTCGCGATGCAGAACGGCTCGTCGCTCGCCGACTACGAGCTCGTCGGCGAAACCTATGGCAAGCTCAACGCCGCACGCTCAAACGCCGTGCTCGTGTGCCATGCGCTGAACGCGTCGCATCACGTCGCGGGCGTCTATGCCGACGACCCGAAGAACGTCGGCTGGTGGGACAACATGGTCGGTCCCGGCAAGCCGCTCGACACGAATCGCTTCTTCGTCATCGGCGTGAACAATCTCGGCTCGTGCTTCGGCTCGACCGGGCCGATGAGCATCGACCGCGCGACGGGCAAGCCCTACGGCGCGCGCTTTCCCGTCGTCACGGTCGAGGACTGGGTGCACGCGCAGGCGCGCGTGGCGGACCGCTTCAGCATCGAACGCTTCGCGGCGGTGATGGGCGGCAGCCTCGGCGGCATGCAGGCGATGGCGTGGAGCATGATGTATCCGGAGCGGCTCGGGCATTGCATCGTCGTGGCTTCGACGCCGAAGCTCTCGGCGCAAAACATCGCATTCAACGAGACGGCGCGCTCGGCCATCCTCTCCGATCCCGACTTCCACGGCGGCGACTATTACGCGCACGGCGTGAAGCCGCGCCGCGGCCTGCGCGTCGCGCGCATGATCGGCCACATCACGTATCTGTGCGATGACGACATGGCCGTGAAATTCGGCCGCGCGCTGCGCCGCGTCGAGGGCGCGCTCGACGTGTACAACTTCAGCTTCGACGTCGAGTTCGAAGTGGAATCTTATCTGCGCTATCAGGCGGACAAGTTCGCCGAATATTTCGACGCCAACACGTATCTGCTCATCACGCGCGCGCTCGATTACTTCGATCCCGCAAAAGCCTTCGACGGCGATCTCACGCGCGCCCTCGCCAACACGCAGGCGAAGTATCTCGTCACGAGCTTCACGACGGACTGGCGTTTCGCGCCCGCGCGCTCGCGCGAGATCGTCAAGGCCCTGCTCGACAACAAGCGCACGGTGAGCTACGCGAAAATCGACGCGCCGCACGGCCACGACGCCTTCCTGCTCGACGACGCGCGCTATCATAACCTGATGCGCGCCTACTACGAACGCATCGCCACGGAGATCGGCGCATGAACCAGAACACACTCAATTCGCTCGCGCTGCGCTCGGATTTTCGGGCAATCGCCCGCTGGGTCGAGCCGCGCTCGACGGTGCTCGATCTCGGCTGCGGCGACGGTTCGCTGCTCTCGCTGCTCGGCGAGGAACTGGAGGTGAAGGGCTACGGCATCGAGATCAACGATGCAGGCGTGCTCGCGTGCGCGCAGAAGGGCGTGAACGTGATCCAGCAGAATCTGGAAGACGGCCTGCGTCTTTTCGAGGACGACAGCTTCGACTTCGCGATCCTCTCGCAGACGCTGCAGACCATTCATCAAACCGCCGCGATCCTGCGCGAGACGGTGCGCGTCGGGCGCGAATGCATCGTGTCGTTTCCGAACTTCGGGTACTGGCAGCATCGGCTTTCGGTGATTCAGGGACGCATGCCGGTGTCGAAGTCGCTGCCCTATCAATGGCACAACACGCCGAACGTGCGCGTGCTGACCATCAAGGATTTCGAGGCGCTCGCGCCGGAAGTCGGCATCGAGATCCTGGACCGCGTGGTCCTGCACGACGGGCAGTCGGTCCGTTGGGGCGCGAACTGGCGTGGTAGTCTTGCAGTCTATCGCGTGAAGCGCCGGTAATTCGATCCGGCCTATCGCGCATCGACAACGCATTGCCATCATCGATATGCCCGACACGCCACACGAGGCGCCCGCTCTGACTGCACACGAAGATCATCCCGGCTGGCGCGCGTTCCTGAACGCGCGCATCCTCATCTGCGTCTTTCTCGGCTTCACGTCGGGATTGCCGCTCTTCACGCTCGTCTATCTGGTGCAGGCGTGGCTGCGCACCGAAGGCGTGAACCTGAAGGAAATCGGCCTGTTCGCGTTCATCCAGCCCTATACGTGGAAATTCGTGTGGGCGCCGCTCATGGACCGCTATGTGCCGCGCCTGCCCGGCTGGCGGCCCGGCAGGCGGCGCGGCTGGATGCTCGTCACGCAGATTCTCGTCGGCGTGGCGATGGGCACGCTCGGCTTCGTGTCGCCGAACCAGGACATCTGGACGGTCGCCGCGCTGACCACGCTCGTCGCCTTCTTCGACGCGAGCCAGGACATCGCCATCGATGCCTACCGGCGCGAACTGCTCGCCGATACCGAACAGGGCCTCGGCAACGCCGTGCACGTGAACGCGTACAAGGTCGCCGCGCTCATCCCCGGCTCGCTCTCGCTGATCCTCGCCGACCATCTGCCGTGGACGGCCGTCTTCATGGTCACCGCCGCATTCATGATCCCGGGCATGATCCTGACGCTCGTCGTCAGGGAACCGGAGATTCACAGCGCGCCGCCGAAGAACCTGCGCGAGGCGATCGTCGAGCCGTTTCACGAATTCGTCACGCGCGACGGCTGGCGCGCGGCGCTCCTCGTGCTCGGCTTCATCTTCCTCTACAAGCTCGGCGACACGATGGCGACCACGCTGTCGACGTCGTTCTTTCTCGACCTCGGCTTCAACAAGACACAGATCGGCGTGATCGCCAAGACGGTCGCCTTCTGGGCGAGTCTCGCGGGCGGGATCATCGGCGGCGTGTGGCTGGTGAAGATCGGCATCGCGCGCGGCTTGTGGATTTTCGGCGTCTTGCAGATCGTCTCGACACTCGGCTTCGCGTGGCTCGTGAAGCTCGGGCCGTCGCCGCTCGCGCTCGGCGCGCTGTACGGCTTCGAGACCTTCGCCACCGGCCTCACGATGGCCGCGTTCACCGCGTACATCGCGAGCACGACCGATCCGCGCTATACCGCGACGCAATTCGCGCTCTTCACGAGCCTCGCTTCCGTGCCGCGCACGCTGGCGTCGGCGTCGAGCGGCTTCATCGTCGCGCAGACGGGATGGTTCGAGTACTTCCTGATCTGCACTGCGCTGTCGATTCCGGGCATGTTACTGTTGCCCAGAATCGCGCCCTGGAGAACTCAACGATGACGGTATCCTACTCGCTCCGCGCCCTGGCCTGCGCGCTGGCATTGGCGCCATTCGCGCCGCTGTCCGCGCACGCCCAGGACGAAAAGCGCGTGCCGGCGCCGTACACCGCGCCGAACAACCAGATCCGTTTCGGCAATACGGCGCTCTTTCGCAATCTGATTTCGCCCGCGACACTCGAAGCGCAGTCCGCCGAGGAATACGCGCAGATCATCCACAACGCCGAGCGCGACAAGACCCTGCTTCCCGACAGCAATCCGCTCGTCAAGCGCGTGCGCGAAATCGTCAATCACGAGATTCCGTTCGCGCTCAAGTGGAACGATCGCGCGAAGAACTGGAAGTGGGAAATCAACGTCATCAAGTCGCCCGAGGTGCGTATGTATTGCCTGCCGGGCGGGAAGATCGTTGTATACAGCGGAATCGTCGACAAGCTGCGTCTGAACGACAACGAGCTCGGCATGATGATCGGCCACGAGATCGCGCACGCGCTGCGCGAGCATGCGCGCGAGCGGCTCGGCCGTCAGCAGGCGGCGCAACTGGGCGGCGGCGCGATGCCGCAGCTGTTCGGTTTCTCGAACTACTCGTCGCAGCAGCCCGACATCGGCGACGAGTTGCTCTCGATGCGTTATTCCCCCGCCGACGAAACCGAAGCCGACGTGATCGGCAGCGAGATCGCCTCGCGCGCGGGCTACGATTCGCGCGCCGCCGTCACCTTGTGGAACAAGATCGATTCCGACACGCGCCGCACGGATGACGGCTTCATCTGGATGCATCCCTATGGGCCGGACCGCAGGCAGGATCTGCTCAAGCGCATGCCGGACATGATGCCGCTCTATGCGAAGGCGGTCGGCAAGACCATCGACCAGTTGCCGAATTACGCGGGAATGGGGCGGTTCAAGAAAACCGGCCGCTGATCCCGCGTTCGATTACTTCTTTTTCGCGAGCTTCCAGTCGTAGTCGATGGTCAGCGGCGCGTGATCGCTGAACTTGATGTCCCTGAAGATCGAGGTCTTTTTGGCGGTCGCGGCAACCTCTTTGGTCGCGATCTGATAATCGATGCGCCACCCCACGTTCTTCGCATACGCCTGGCCGCGGTTGCTCCACCACGTGTACTGCTCGGGCCGCTGATCCAGCATGCGGAATACGTCGACGTAGCCGACCCCGTCGAAGAGCTTGGTGAGCCACTCGCGCTCCTCGGGCAGGCAGCCGGAGTTCTTCTGGTTGCTCTTCCAGTTCTTGATGTCGATTTCCTTGTGCACGATGTTCACGTCGCCGCACAGAATCACTTCGCGCTCTTTCGAGAGCTCGTCGAGATGCGGCATGAACTCGTCCATGAAGCGATACTTCGCCTGCTGGCGCTCGTCGCCGCTGGAGCCCGACGGCACGTAGACCGACACCACCGACAGCTTGCCGAAGCGCGCTTCCACGTAGCGCCCTTCCGGGTCGAACTCCTGCGAGCCGAAGCCGATGATCACGTCGTCCGGCTCGTGGCGCGTGTAGAGGCCCGCGCCGCTGTAGCCCTTCTTCACCGCATGCTGGAAGTAGCCCTGAAAGCCGTGCGGCGCGAAGAACTCGGGCGTCAGGTCGTCCTGTGAGCATTTGATTTCCTGCACGCATACCACGTCGGATTTCTGCTCGCCGAACCAGTCGAAGAAACCCTTCTTGGCGGCCGAACGGATGCCGTTGAGATTGGCGGTAATCACGCGAAACATACGCTTCCTTTTTTATCGGTTTCGTTTACTCGACCTTCACGCCCTTGAGCGATTCCTTGGCCGGGGGCAAGTCCATGCGCAAAACGCTATAATATTAGGCTATCTGAAAGGCCATCGGCTTAGGCCGAAAACATCGTCCATAACAATGCAGCTCCTCACGATCGGAATCAACCACCACACTGCGCCAGTCGCCCTGCGCGAACGCGTGGCGTTTCCGCTCGAACAGATCAAGCCCGCGCTGGGCGCGTTGAAGGACATCTGGCTGGGACCGCTTGCGAAGGTGTCGCCCGAGGCGGCCATCCTCTCGACCTGCAACCGCACCGAACTCTACTGCGCCACGGATGATCGCGCCGCCCGCGAGGCCGCCATCCAGTGGCTCTCGAAGTACCACAGCATTCCCGTTCCCGAGCTCGCGCCGCACGTCTATGCGCTGCCGCAGTCGGAAGCCGTGCGCCATGCGTTCCGCGTCGCATCCGGCCTCGATTCGATGGTGCTCGGCGAGACGCAAATCGTCGGACAAATGAAGGATGCGGTGCGCACCGCGTCCGAAGCCGGCGCGCTCGGCACGTATCTCAATCAGTTGTTCCAGCACACCTTCGCCGTTGCGAAGAAAGTGCGCTCGACGACCGAAATCGGCGCGCAGTCCGTGTCGATGGCCGCCGCCGCCGTGCGCCTCGCGCAGCGCATCTTCGAGAACATTTCCAGCCAGCGCGTGCTGTTCATCGGCGCGGGCGAAATGATCGAGCTGTGCGCGACGCACTTCGCCGCGCAGAGTCCGCGTGAGCTGGTCGTCGCGAACCGTACGGCCGAACGCGGCGAAAAACTCGCCGGCCGCGTCAACGGCCACGCGATTCCGCTCTCGGAACTGCCCGCGCGCATGCACGAGTTCGACATCATCGTGTCGTGCACGGCCTCCACCTTGCCGATCATCGGTCTGGGCGCGGTCGAGCGCGCCGTTCGCGCACGCCGCCATCGCCCGATCTTCATGGTCGATGTCGCCGTGCCGCGCGACATCGAGCCAGAAGTCGGCAACCTCCACGACGTGTTCCTCTACACCGTCGACGATCTCGGCGCGATCGTGCGCGAAGGCAACGCGTCACGCCAGGCGGCGGTCGCGCAGGCGGAATCCATTATCGAAACGCGCGTCGCGAACTTCATGCAATGGCTGGACGCGCGCAGCATCGTGCCGGTGATCCGCCACATGCACACGCAGGCCGACACCCTGCGCCGCGCCGAACTCGAGCGCGCCCGCAAGATGCTCGCGCGCGGCGACGATCCCGCCGCCGTGCTCGAAGCGCTGTCGCAGTCGCTCACCAACAAGCTGATCCACGGCCCGACGCACGCGCTCAACCGCGCGAGCCGCGAGAAACGCGACCAGCTCATCAACCTGATGAGCGGCTTCTACCGCCACGGCACGTCGTCCGATTCGTCGAAACGTTAGCGGCCTTCTCTTTGCTATTCTCAAATGCTCCGCGCGGCTAGCGCGGCCGCTCCCCCGATCGCAGTCGTTCCTGGCGCCCGCCGCGCCATCTCCGTCCGATGAAAACGAGCATGCAAAGCAAGCTCGACCAGCTTGCAAAAAGGCAGGTCGATCTCAACAAACTGTTGAGCCGCGAAGACGTGACCTCCGATATGGACCAATATCGCAAGCTCACGCGCGAGCACGCGGAAATCAGTCCGATCGTTGATCAATACGCGCTGTGGAAACAGGCGCTCACCAACGAGGCGACCGCGCAGGAACTGCTCGCCGATCCGTCGATGCGCGATTTCGCCGAAGAGGAAATCGGCGAGGCGCGCGAGCGCATGGCGCGGATCGAAGGCGACTTGCAGATGATGCTGCTGCCGAAGGATCCCAACGACGAGCGCAACATCTTCATCGAAATCCGCGCGGGCACGGGCGGCGACGAATCCGCGCTCTTCGCGGGCGATCTGCTGCGCATGTATCTGCGCTACGCGGAACGCAATCGCTGGAGCGTCGAGACGATGTCCGAGAGCGTGTCGGATCTCGGCGGGTACAAGGAAGTGATCGTGCGCATCGCGGGCCAGGGCGCGTATTTGCGGCTCAAGTTCGAATCGGGCGGCCACCGCGTGCAGCGCGTGCCGGCGACGGAAACACGGGGGCGCATCCACACGTCCGCGTGCACGGTCGCGGTGATGCCGGAAGCCGACGAAATCAGCGAAGTCGTGATCAATCCCGCGGATCTGCGCATCGACACGTTCCGGGCGTCGGGCGCGGGCGGGCAGCACATCAACAAGACGGATTCGGCCGTGCGCGTCACGCACTTGCCGACGGGCATCGTCGTCGAATGTCAGGACGACCGCTCGCAGCACAAGAACAAGGATCGCGCGCTGAAGGTGCTCGCCGCGCGCATCAAGGACAAGCAGTATCACGAGCAGCACGCGAAGGAAGCCGCGACGCGCAAGAGCCTGATCGGTTCGGGCGACCGCTCGGAGCGCATCCGCACGTACAACTTCCCGCAGGGGCGCATGACGGATCACCGCATCAACCTGACGCTCTACAAGCTCGAGTACATCATGGACGGCGATCTCGACGAACTGATCGGCGCGCTGGTTTCCGAGCATCAGGCGGAGCAGCTCGCGGCGCTCGGGGAAGCGGCGTGAGCACCGCGGCCGAGTTGCTGCGGACTTCCGGACTGCCGCAACTCGAAGCGCGCATTCTGCTGATGTACGTGCTCGGCTGGCGGCGCACGGAGTTGATCACGCGCGATCGCGAGCCGCTTGCGGACGATGCCTTCGCGAGCTTCGAAGCGCTGTCGGCACGGCGCCTGGCCGGCGAACCGATCGCGCAGCTGACCGGCAGGCGCGAATTTTTCGGCCTCGATTTCGACGTCACGCCGGACGCGCTGATTCCGCGCCCGGAAACCGAATTGCTCGTGGAGACCGCGCTCGCAGTCGTCGCCGCTACGCCGGACCCGCGCGTGCTCGATCTCGGCACGGGAACCGGCGCGATCGCGGTCTCGATCGCCCACGCGCGGCCCGATGCGCGCGTGTGGGCCGTGGATCGTTCGCCCGCCGCGCTCGACGTCGCGCGCCGCAACGCGGATCGTCTTCTGGACCCGGCGCGCGCGGGCGGCCGGGTTACGTTCGTTCAAAGCGACTGGACCGCGAGCCTCGACCCATCGCTGTTGTTCGAGGCGATCGTCAGCAATCCGCCGTATATCGCGAGCGGCGACCCGCATCTCGAGCAGGGCGATCTGCGCTTCGAGCCGCGCGGCGCGCTCACCGACGAAGCCGACGGGCTTTCGGCGATCCGCACGATCGTCGAAAAGGCGCCGTTTCTGCTCGCGAACGACGGCGCGCTGTGGCTCGAGCACGGCTACGATCAGGCGGACGCCGTGCGCCGGCTGCTTCAGGCGCGCGGCTTCACCGAAGTCCGTTCCATGCGCGACCTCGCCGGCATCGAACGCTGCAGCGGCGGCGTTTTCACCGCCTGAGCCCGCACCCGGCCGTCAGCCCCGGAAAGCGAAATCCGCTATCGTTTCAATCATCAATCCCCTCCGACATTCACGCGCAGGAACGCCATGGATACGCAAGAACGCATTAAGCAAATCGTCGATTCGAACCCCGTCGTCCTCTTCATGAAGGGTACGGCGCAATTCCCGATGTGCGGCTTCTCCGGCCGCGCGATCCAGGTGCTCAAGGCATGCGGCGTCGATCAGATCACGACCGTCAACGTGCTCGAGGACGACGCGATCCGTCAGGGCATCAAGAAATTTTCCAACTGGCCGACCATTCCGCAGCTCTACGTGAAGGGCGAGTTCATCGGCGGCTCGGACATCATGATGGAGATGTATCAATCCGGCGAGCTGCAACAGCTCTTCGCCGCGGCTTAAGTCATATCGACTGTGAATCGCCCGCGCCGTGAAGCGACGGCTGATCGTCGCGATTACCGGGGCAACAGGCGCCATCTACGGCGTGCGTCTGCTCGAGACGCTGCGCCGGCTGGGCGGCGTCGAGACGCATCTGCTCATCTCCAGCGCCGGCTGGCTCAATATCCAGCACGAACTCGATCTCGACCGCGCCACCGTTCACGCGCTGGCGGACGTCGTCCATAGCGTGCGCTATGTCGGCGCGAGCATCGCTTCGGGCTCCTTCGCGACCGACGGCATGATCGTCGCGCCCTGCTCGATGCGCACCCTCGCGAGCATCGCGCACGGTCTCTCCGACAACCTCGTCACCCGCGCCGCCGACGTCGTGCTCAAGAAGCGCCGCCGCCTCGTACTGCTCGTGCGCGAAACGCCGTTCAACCTCGCGCATCTGCGCAACATGACCTCCGTCACCGAAATGGGCGGCGTGATCTTTCCGCCGCTGCCGGCCTTCTACCAGAAGCCCGCGACCATCGACGAAATGGTCGATCACACGGTCGCGCGCGTCATCGACCTGTTCGGGTTCGCGCAGCCGGTCGCGTCCGCCTGGCAAGGGTTGCGCGGCGAAACCGACTGACGGCGACCGGATTAGCAACATCGGCGACATAATTCGTTGCCGCGCGAGCCGTTTATCAACGCATCCTGCGGCCCTACATTGATGGCGGATCCCACAGGAACATGCCGCCATGAGCCGACTGCCTACCGTTTTCATTTCCCACGGCGCGCCGACGCTGCCGATCGACCCGTCGATGCCGTCCGCCGAATTCGCCTCCCTCGGGCAGACGCTGCCGCGCCCGCGCGCCATTCTGATGCTGTCGGCCCATTGGGGCACGGCGCAACCGGCCGCGAGCACCGCCGAACGGCCGGAGACGATCCACGATTTCTACGGCTTCCCGCGCGCGCTCTACGAACTGCGCTACCCCGCGCCCGGCACGCCCGATCTGGCGAAGCGCGCTGCCGCGCTGCTCGGGGAGCGGGGCATTCCGGCGGCAACGACCGAGCACGGCCTCGATCACGGCGCATGGGTGCCGCTCCTTCTGATGTTCCCCGACGCCGACGTGCCGATCACGCAGCTCTCGATTCAGCCGCGCCTCGACGCCGCGCACCATTTCCGCATCGGCCGCGCGCTGCGCGACTTGCGCGATGACGGCGCGATGACGGCGTGATGATCGTCGGTTCCGGGCAGATCACGCACAACCTGCGCATGGCCGATTTCAGCGCGCGCCCGGAAGATGCCGATCCGCGCGTGGCCGAGTTCACCGACTGGTTAGAGCAGCGCATGGCCGAACGCGACGTCGACGCCCTGCTCGACTATCGCGCCCGCGCACCGCACGCCGCGCTGATGCATCCGACCGACGAGCATCTGCTGCCCGTCTTCAGCGCGCTCGGCGCGGCGGCGGACGACTATCGCCTCGGCATCCAGTTGCTCGGCACGTTCCAGCGCGCGCTCGCGATGACGAATTACGTTTTCGCGGATGATTGAGCGCGTCGCTCCGCACACGAAAAAGCCCGCCTGATCGCTCAGGCGGGCTTGTCGACAACGGCTTCGCTATCGAGCGGAAGCGCTCAGGCGCCGATTTCGTGAAGAATTTCCTCGCGGCTTTCGCGCTCGTCGAGATACTTTGTCCGATAGCCCGTGTGCACGCCCCAGTAATAGAACACCAGCGCGAGCACGGTGACCGCGGCCATGTCCATCCGTACGGCAGCGTGCCGTTGCCGCCGAAGTCCTTGTGCTGCCGATCAGCGACATCACGGCCATCGACGGCAGGTAAGTCACGAGCCACCACGCCGCCTTGAGATCGCGGCCCCAACCCGCAAAACCCGTCTTGCGCTGGTAATAGAAGTACACGGGGAGCGCCACGACCATCAGCAGAATGATCTCGCCGGTAAGCGGCCACTTCGCCCAGAACAGCACGAACGAAGCGCAAACGAACGCGAACGGCGCGATCACGCCCATCAGCGGCAGCTTGAGCGGGGGTCGAGATCGGTGGCCGAGCGGCGCAGCGCCATCAGGCTCACCGGGCCGGCGAGGTACGAGATGACGGTCGCGACCGAAATCACCGCCGCGAGCGAGCTCCAGCCGCGGAAAAAGAACAGGAAGACGAACGCGACGAACAGGTTGAACCGCATCGCCCGGCGCGGCACGCCGTAGAACGGATGCACGATGCCGAAGATCTTCGGCATCGTGCCGTTGCGCCCCATCGCGTAGATCATGCGGGTGGTCGTCGCCATGTAGGTCGTGCCGGTGCCGCTCGGGCTGACGAAGGCGTCGACATACAGCAGGATCGCGAGCCAGTTCAGGTTGAGGGCGAGCGCCAGTTCCGCGAACGGCGACGCGAAGTTGAAATGCGACCAGCCCTTCGTCACGTCGGCCGGATTCACCGCGCCGATGTACGCGACCTGCAGGAGCACGTAGATCACGAGCGCGAGCAGAATCGAGCCGATCACCGCGAACGGCACGCTGCGCGACGGATGGCGCGCCTCGCCGGCCAGGTTCACCGGACTCTGGAAACCGTTGAAGCTGAACACGATGCCGCTCGTCGCCACGGCCGTCAGCACGGCCGGCCAGCCGTACGGCGTGAAGTCCGAGGTCGTGCCGAAATTCTCCGCGTGGAATCCGGTGAAGACGAGGCCCGCGATGGTCGCGCCCGGAATCAGGAACTTGAAGATCGTGATCGCGGAGTTCGCGCGCACGAACACCTTCACGCCCCAGTAGTTCAGCATGAAGTAGACGATCACGAGCAGCGCCGATAGCGCGAGGCCCATCGGCGTGAGCGACTCGTTGACGAACAGCGCATGCGCCCAGTCATACGGCCAGGTGCTCATATATTGAATCGACGCTTCGGCTTCGATCGGAATGACCGAGACGATCGCGATCCAGTTCGCCCACGCGCTGATGAAACCGACGAGCGCGCCATGCGAGTAGCGCGCATACCGCACCATGCCGCCGGACTCCGGGAACATCGCGCCGAGCTCGGCGTAGGTCAGTGCGATCGCCAGAATGACGACTGCGCCGGTCACCCACGCGATGATCGCGGCCGGCCCCGCGATCTTGGCGGCCTTCCATGCGCCGAAAAGCCAGCCTGAACCGATGATGGACCCGAGCCCGGTCAACATAGCGCCATCGGGCCGATATTTCTCTGTATGGAACTTTTCAACTTCTTCTCCTGTGTTTCGCGCCGCTCGCGCTTCGCATGCGGCCAGCCGTGCCGCGACTGCCGTGGATGCCGGAATGCCTCCGACGATCCGGCCGGCGATGCCGGTGCAACCGTTTTTAGGTCGGTGCGTAGTTTAACGGTTGCACCTTTCGAATGCAGTGCACACTGTCGAGAAATCTCCGCCTTTTTAACGCTTTTTCGCGCGAACTGAAAAGCAAATGTAAGATTTGAAGAAGAACCTTGCCCGTCTCAAAAACCCCTCAGAGTTGTCGGATATTATTTGATCGGGAAATCGTTTCGCCGTATAAAGCTCCTTGGAGGATTTCAAGTGGCGAGTGAATTGGTCTTTCGTAGTTCGCCATCACGGTACTCCGGTTGGTCCCATTGCCCCTTCCTTGATTTTCCGCACCTTGGGCTTCGGCCTTATTCATCTGTTGGAACAAGTAACATGGAAACCGGTACCGTCAAGTGGTTCTTTGACGCAAAGGGCTTTGGCTTCATCATTCCGGATGGCGGCGGCGGAGATCTATTCGCGCACTTCTCGGAAATCCGCATCGAAGGCTTCAAGACGCTTCAGGAAAACCAAAAGGTTTTCTACGAAGTGAAGACTGGCCCGAAGGGCAAGCAAGCCGCGAACATCAAGCCGGTTTAAGACCCGCGAGAATTCGTATGAAAAAAACCCCGCTTCAGCGGGGTTTTTGTTTTGCGTCTTCGGTCGGTACGGGGCATCAGGCGAAGACGCGCCGCGCGTAAATGCCGAGCCCCTTCGCCACGCTGGCCAGGCGATCGCCGAACACCGGCCGCGCGCCGGGAAACGCCGCCGACAACGCATCGGAAAGAAACCGCAGCCCGGTCGTGCCGCCGGTGAAATACACGGCGCCCACATCCGCGTCGGCCACGCCGGCGCGTCTGATCGTCTCTCGCGCCGCATCGACGATCCGCCGCGTCTCGTCGGCGCCGGCCTCGATCAGTTGCGCCTCGTCGAAGGCGACGCGCAGCACCTCTTCCACCTCTTCCATGTCGATTTCGGTCGCGCCGCCCGCCGCGACGTCGGTCTTCGCCTCTTCCGCATGCGCGGTCAGCGCGTGACCGAGCCGGCGGCCGACGACGCGCATCAGGCGGTCGTGGTGACGCGCCTCGGTGTAGAGATGACGCATCAGCTGCAATTCGCTCACGCGCTTGGGCGTGTAGATAGACGGTATTGGTCAGATGCCAGGTCGCGAGATTGAAATAGACGCGGCTCGGCACCTCGCGGCCTTGCGGGTCGAGCGACTGATAGCCGAGCTCGCACAGGATGGTGGCGAGCTCGACGCGGCGGTCGAAGTCCGTTCCGGCGACGTGCACGCCGTGATGCGCGAGCACGTCGTCCTTGCGGTCGAGATGGCGCGCGCCCTCGGGACCGACGCGCACCAGCGAGAAGTCCGACGTGCCGCCGCCGATATCCGCGACGAGCACGAGGCCCTCTTCGGTCAGGCTGGCTTCGTAGTCGAAGGCCGCGGCGATCGGCTCATACTGAAAGTGATCTCGTGCAGCCCGACCGCGTGCGCGCACGCTTCGAGCTGCTTCTGCGCCATGCGGTCGGCGCGCGGATCGTCGTCGACGAAAAATACCGGGCGGCCGAGTACGGCGCGCGTGAGCGGCTCGGCGGCGACCGCCTGCGCCTTCTGCTTCAGATGTTGCAGAAAGAGCATGATGACGTTAGTGTATTTGATCGCGGAGCCGTCGCCGAGATCGGTGGTGCTGTCCCCGAGCGCCGAGCCGAGAATGCTCTTCATCGAGCGCATCAGACGGCCGTCGAAGCCGTCGATGTACGCTTCCAGCGCCGCGCGGCCGTAAGACTGGTTATCCTCGTCGGTGTTGAAGAAGACAGCGGTGGACAGCGTGGTCGCCTCGCCTTCGACGGGCGCTAGCCGAATCGACAAGCCATCGGGAAGAGCGACGGCGGAGTTCGACGTACCGAAATCGATCGCGCAATAAGTCATGGTGCATGGGCGGCCTCGTCGCACGCGGCCGCATTCGGACATGGACGGCGTTTTTATCACGTTCAGAAGCACGCATCAACCGCACTTCCGCTATTTTTAAACCGCCGGGTTTATTCGGCGAATTCGGCAAAAGCGGAATGCAACTTGCTCACTCGTCAGCAATTTTTGACCTTCCCGCACGCGCCGGCACATTCGCCGGGCGCATCCGAAGCACATGAGCGAAACCGCCGCATCACAGGAAAACCGTTTGAACGACCAGACCACCGGACGACCCGGAATCATCGAAACTGATCTGCCCGGGCGCCTCGATCGTCTGCCATGGGGACGCTTTCACACGCTGATCGTGCTCGCCCTCGGCATCACCTGGCTGTTCGACGGGCTCGAAGTCACGCTCGCCGGCGCGGTCGCGAGCGCGCTCAAGACGAGTCCGGTGCTGCAGTTCTCCAATGCCGACGTCGGTATCGCCGGGAGCGCGTACATCGCGGGCGCGGTGCTCGGCGCGCTCGGCTTCGGCTGGCTCACGGACCGGCTCGGACGGCGCAAGCTGTTCTTCATCACGCTCTTTCTCTACGTGGCGGCGACGGCCGCGACCGCGTTCTCGTGGAATCTCGCGACCTTCGTGCTGTTCCGCTTCCTTACCGGCGCGGGCATCGGCGGCGAATACACGGCGATCAATTCGACGATTCAGGAATTCACGCCCGCGCGCCTGCGCGGCTGGACCGATCTCGCGATCAACGGCACGTTCTGGATCGGCGCGGGCATCGGCGCGGCGGGCTCGCTCGTGCTGCTCGATCCGGGCCTGCTTCCGCCCGACTGGGGCTGGCGCGCGTGCTTTCTGATCGGCGCGGTGCTCGGACTCACGATTCTCCTCATGCGGATGTGGGTGCCGGAAAGTCCGCGCTGGCTCATCACCCATAACCGCGCGGAGGAGGCGCAGCGGGTCGTCGAGGAGATCGAGGCACATTTTCGGCAGCACGGCGTCGAGATTCCCGATACGCCGGTGAAACCGCTGCGTCTGCATGCACGCGAGCAGACGCCGCTGCGCGAGGTCGTGCATACGCTTTTCGACGCGCATCGCAGTCGCTCGCTCGTCGGACTCACGCTGATGACGGCGCAGGCGTTCTTCTACAACGCGATCTTTTTCACCTACGCGCTCGTGCTGACGGACTTCTATCACGTGCCCGGCGATCACATCGGCTGGTACGTGCTGCCGTTCGCGGCGGGCAATTTCCTCGGGCCGGTGATGCTCGGCCGGCTCTTCGACGTACTCGGCCGGCGCAGGATGATCGCGTTCACGTACGCGATTTCGGGCGTGCTGCTGACCGTGAGCGGCTGGATGTTCATGCAAGGCATGCTCAGCGTGACGACCCAGACCATCGCGTGGATGGTGATTTTCTTCTTCGCGTCGGCGGCGGCGAGTTCGGCTTATTTGACGGTCAGCGAAACCTTCCCGCTGGAGATTCGCGCGCTGGCCATCGCCGTGTTCTACGCGTTCGGCACGGCGCTCGGCGGCATCGTCGGCCCGGCGCTCTTCGGTCAGCTGATCGATACCCACGAACGCGGCGCCGTGTTCGCGGGCTATCTGATCGGTTCGGTGCTGATGATCGCGGCGGCGGCCGTCGCGGGCATCTGGGGCGTTGCGGCGGAGCGCAGGGCGCTGGAGGACGTCGCTCGTCCGCTGTCGGCCGCGGACGAGCCCTGAGCGCCGTGGCGCTTATTCGAACGCCTTGTTCCAGGCGCCTTCGAACGCCGTTTCGCCCAGCGTTCGACGCGCGCGCGGCGCGGCCTCGCGCTCGCGCAATGCTTCGTCGAGCTGGCTCGCGTCGCCGTGATGGCCGATCGCGATCATCGCGATGATCTGCACGTCCTCGGGAATCGAGAATGCCTGACGGAAGGCGTCGCGGTCGAAGCCGCCCATCTGATGCGTCGCCAGGCCGAGCGCGTGCGCCTGCAGCACCAGCGTCATCGCGGCCGTGCCCGTGTCTTACGCGGCGGTGCGGTTGGCCTCGCCCTTCGGCGTGAGCGTCAAGGCCGTCACGCAGATGAACAGCGGCACGTTCACGTTCCATTTCTGATTCGAGGGCGCCAGCGTGTCGAACACACGTTTGAACGCCGCTTCGTCGCGATGACGATCGAACGCGATGAAACGCCACGGCTGCAGATTGTTCGACGACGGCGCCCAGCGCGCCGCCTCGAGCAGGCGATGCAATTGCGCGCGCTCGATGGGCTTGTCGGAAAAGGCGCGCGGGCTCCAGCGGCCGGCGATCAGTTCGTGGATGTCGATCTCGATCGGAGCGGGTTTCGCGGTCATGGCTTGAGTCCTCGTCGGGTTTGATAGATCAGCGACAGCCCGCGCAGCCCGTAGTACCAGAACAGCAGCAGCACGCGCGAGTTGAAGCGGTCCGACAGCCAGCCGGAGAGCGTCGTGCCGAAAAGATCGAAGATGCCCATCGCGGCGAGCAGCGTTGCGCCCTGGACTTGCGTCATGCCGTAGTCCGAGCACATCGCGATCAGATGCGTGCCGACGTAACCGTTCGTGCTCGCGCCGCAAACGAAAAGTCGAAGGACGAACTCGTGGTCGCGTATCTGGACCGTATGGACGAAGGCTTCCGACGGCGCTTCGAAGCGAGCGTCGCGAAGCATCCGCAGGATCCGGCGAATCAGATGATCCAGGTGCTCGAGGACCTCGTGAAGCGCGCGTCGGCGCCGGATTACCGCGGCTGCCCGTTCGTGAACATCGCGTGCGAATTCGGCGATCCCGCGCATCCGGCCCGGCAATCGGTTGAGCGCAATAAAACGTATCTGATGACGCGTCTCGTCGAGATTTCCACGGCCGCGGGAGCGGATAATCCTGTCGAACTGGCGGAATCGCTCGCGTTGCTGGTCGACGGCATCTACGCGACGAGTCAGACCTACGGCCCGGGCTCCGGCCCGCTGCTCGCGGCGCCGCGCATTGCGCGCGCATTGATCGACGCGGCGTGCGCCGGGCATAGCAAACAGGAAAATTCATGACTGACGGCAGCACCCGCGACGAAGTGATCGCGGCGACCCAGCACTGGCTCACCCGCGCGGTGATCGGCCTCAACCTGTGCCCGTTCGCGAAGAGCGAACATGCCAAAAAGCAGATTCGCTATGTGGTAAGCGAGGCGCGCGGCGTCGACGATCTGGTCGTCGAGCTCGCGGAAGAGCTTCGTCTGCTGAAAGAAACCGATCCGGAAACAGTGGACACGACGCTTTTCGTCACGCCGCATGCGTTCGCCGATTTCGCCGACTACAACGACGCCCTCTTCTTCGCCGAGCGCCTGCTCGATCAGATGGGGCTCGGGGGCGAATTGCAGATCGCGAGCTTCCATCCGCGGTATCGGTTCGAGGGCACCGCGCCCGACGATATCGACAACTACACGAATCGCGCGCCGTATCCGATTTTTCATCTGTTGCGCGAAGCAAGCATCGATCGCGCGGTCGATGCCTTCCCCGATGCGTCCGACATTTACGAACGCAATATCGAAACGCTGCGCCGTCTCGGGCACGACGGCTTCAAGGCGTGGATGAGCAAATCGTGATCAGTCCGCGAGCGTGAAGAAACGCTCGCGCAATTCTTCCAGCCCGAGCGTCTCCAGCACCTCCGAGAGCCGTTGCGCGGGCCGGCCGCGCGGCAGATCCTTGTATTGCGCAATGATCAGCTCGTTCTTCATCGAGTGTTCCCAGTCGACGAGCTCCGTCACGCTCACCTGATAGCCGTGCGATTCGAGTTGCAGGCACCGCAGCACGTTCGTGATCTAGCTCCCGAATTCGCGCGTGTGCAGCGGATGCCGCCACATTTCGGTCAGCACGTTCTTCGAAAGCGAATGCCCCTTGTTCTTGCGCAGCACGCCGGCGACTTCCGCCTGGCAGCACGGCACCACGACGATGTATTTCGCATTCTTCTGCAGAGCGAAGTGGATGGCGTCGTCGGTCACGGTGTTGCACGCGTGCAGCGCCGTGACGATATCGACCGAGTCCGGCAGGCGATCCGATTCGATTGATTCGGCCACCGACAGATTCAGAAATGATATCCCGGTAAACCCGAGGCGCGTCGCCAATTCCTCGGATTTGTTCACCAGCTCCTCGCGCGTCTCGATTCCAAAGATGTGTGACCGATCGCGCAGAGTCTTGAAGAAGAGATCGTAGAGAATGAACCCAAGGTAGGACTTGCCCGCGCCATGATCCACGAGGGATACGGCTCCCTGGCGCGCGTGCGCCTCGGCAAGCAGCGGTTCGCTGAACTGATAGAGGTGATAGTTGCGGCGGCTGTCCTGGTTCATCTTGCCGTCGCGCGTGAGGATGTGGAGTTCCTTCAGCAGTTCGATCGACTGGCCTGGACGAATCTCGTGTTTGGTGGAGGGGTCGGGTGTGCCCGGAGCCGACGCAGAGGACTTCCTGGTCATGGTGAAGGTGAGGTGAATAAAAGCGGAGCATGTTCGCGCCGAATGTGCGCTAACCGCTGGTTCTGCCGTCTCAAAAGGGGAAGTTTTACCCAAAAGCGCAAAGACGCTCCTTGTTCCGGCCACCGGCTCATCGGCCAGTGCGTGGCAGCAGAACGCATGGAACAGTTCGTGCGTCGTCCGACAATGAGGCCATTGGAAGAGACGACACAGCGCGGCTTCGAGCCGCGTACCGATGCAGCAAGCAGGAGCAACAAGCTGGTAACAAGCCGCGCCTCGACACGTCGTGCGTCGTCACCCGCGCGGGGTCTTGTTACGTAACACCTAACGCACAGCGCGGCGAATGCAACTCGCCCGCGCCATGAACATGAGAGAGGACGGCGATGGATGCGATCCCGGACAAGAAAGCAGAAAAGCAGTTTCAGGAGATGCTCGCGGCACTGACCGCGATGCCCGCGTGGAGCGAAAAACAGCAGCTCGAGCTGGAAATGGCCCGAGAGATTTCCGTGGAAATGTTGCGCCTCGCCGAATCGATGCGCGACGGCTCCACCGACATCGAAACCTGCCTGACGATGCTCAAGTACGCCAAGGTCATGGACTTCGTCCTCACGACGCTCGCGTCACGCCGGGAGACCGCGCCCCAGATGCTGCGCGTCATCTTCAAGCTGGCTGGCTTGAAGATCGATGAAGCCTACCCGGGCTGACGCGGTCATCCTTTCGAAGCCGGTGCGTGTTTCGGACACGCGCCGGTGTCAGCTTTTGCGTCTCGTCATCAGGCGTGCCGCGGACTGCCGCATGTGCCGCTGCATGGCCGCCTGAGCCTGTATCGCGTCGCGCGCTTCCAGTGCCTCCAAAATCTCGCGATGCTCGCCCAGCGCGGCCGCCCAGGTTTCCTCCCCCTCGAAATGCCCACGCAGCGTCGATGACAGCGGACTGTGCCGCTCGTCGTACAGGCTTGCCGACGGTTCGCACCAGCACGTCGTTGCCCGTCATCTGCGCGATCGCGATGTGGAACGCGCGGTCGGCGGCCATCGGCACCTGGCCGTTCGCGACTTCGCGGGCCATCGTTTCATATACCGCGCGCGGCACCTTCAACGCCTTCGGCTTCGCGAACGGCGCGACGCTCGCCGCGATCGCCCCTTCGATCACGCTGCGCGCGTTCATGATCTCGATCGGGCTCTCGCCCAGTTCCGCTTCGTCGGCCGCCAGTTTGGCCGCGGGCGCCGCGACGATATACACGCCCGACCCAATGCGGATCTCGACGCGCCCTTCCAGCTCCAGCGCGACCAGCGCCTCGCGGACCGAGGGCCGCGACACGCCGAGCGTCTGCGCCAGTTCACGCTCAGACGGCAGCCGGCCGTTCGGGGCGAAGTCCTGCTGCTCGATGAGGCTGCGCAGCTTGTCGGCGATCTGGAGATAGAGGCGGCGCGTTTCGGCGGGTTTGACGGTCACGTGCTGGTTCCTGATTTTGACTCGGGGAAAACGTGGATTGTAATCAGCGGAAGGGTTGACGCACCGTGACAAGGGCGTTTTACGTTTGTACATCGCTTGCAAGTGGCTTGACCAATTCTATTTCAAGACACTTGTATGCAATCTGGTAAGGCCAGGTGGGCCGATTTTTTGTGGCAATCTGGAACCGTTCCCAAACGAATGAGTCCTATACGAGCCCGTCGCCACGACCGGCCAGCGCAACATGAACAATCCGATTCTCCAGTTCGGCACGAGCCGATTCCTGCAAGCGCACGTGGATTTCTTCGTCACCGAGGCGGCGCGCCGCGATCCCGCAAAGGCGCTCGGCAAGATCACCGTCGTCCAGACGACGTCCAGCGCCGACAGCCGTGCGCACATCGATGCGTTGCGCCAGGCAGGCCGCTATCCGGTGCGCATTCGCGGCCGTCGCCGGGACGAGACGGTCGACACGACCGTCGAATGCGACGCCATCACCAAAGCGCTGCACGCGAACGAAGACTGGCCGCTGCTGATCGAGCGCATGAAGCGCGACGTGAAGGTGATCGTTTCGAACACGGCCGACGCCGGCTATGCCCTCTTCGACGAAGATTCCGCCGCTCTGCTCGACGGCCGGCGCACGCCGCGCGGCTTTGCGGCGAAGCTCGCGGTGCTGCTCCACACGCGCTATCGGGCGGGCGCCGCGCCCATCACGCTCTTCCCCTGCGAGCTGATCTCGCGCAACGGCGAGACGCTGCGCGATCTGGTGCGCGACGTCGCGCGGAGCTGGAACGCCGACGGCGCGTTCCTCGACTATCTGACGAAAGACTGCGTCTGGGTGAACTCGCTCGTGGACCGGATCGTCTCGGAGCCCATCCAGCCGGTCGGCGCGATCGCCGAGCCGTACGCGCTGTGGGCGATCGAGCGGCAGGCGGGCATGGTGCTGCCATGCGAGCACGAGGACATCGTCGTCACCGACGATCTCGCGCACTACGAGCGCCTGAAGCTTCTGCTGCTGAACCTCGGACACACGATGCTCGCGGAAATCTGGCGCGCGCGCGAAGCGACGGCCACGCCCGCCGCCGACATGACCGTGCTCGACGCGATGTGCGATCCGGCCTTCCGCGATCCGCTCGAAGTGACGTGGCACGACGAAGTGCTGCCGGTTTTCGCGGCGCTCGGCCGGCGCGATGTCGCGACGGACTATCTCGCAAGCGTGCGCGACCGCTTCGAGAACCCGTTCCTCGTGCACCGACTCGCGGACATTGCGCGCAATCACGACGAGAAGAAGGTCCGGCGCTTTCAGCCCGTTATCGATCTGGCGCGCGAACTGAAGCTCGACATCGAACAGAAACGCCTGCGCGACGCGCTCGAATCCGTCTGAGAAAGCGGATCGCGTCAATCGATTCCTTTGAATCACGGCCCGCCGCGCCGGCATCGCGGTTCAGCCGAAATGAATGCAATACCGCCCATTGAGGAGACGAAACGATGCGCAAAATGCGTTGGGCAGTGATATTTCTGGCTTTTCTGGCAATCGCGATCAATTACATCGATCGCGCGAACCTCGCGGTCGCCGCGCCGCAAATCGAAAAGGCGCTCGGCATCGGTCCGGCTGAAATGGGCTTCATCCTGAGCAGCTTCTTTCTGGACTTACACGCTCATGCAGATGCCGTTCGGCTGGTTCGTCGATCGCGTCGGCGCGCGCATCGCGCTGCCGATCGCGGTGGGCTGGTGGTCGGTGTTCATGGCGCTCACCGCCGTCACGACGAGCGTCGCCGGCATGTTCGGCTGCCGCCTGATGCTGGGCGTGGGCGAGGCGGGCGCGTATCCGTCTTGCGCGAAGCTCATGTCGCAATGGTTCAGGAAGGAGCAGCGCGCGTTCGCGACCAGCATCTTCGATTCCGGCTCGCGCGTGGGCTCCGCGCTGTCGATTCCGGTCGTCGCGTTCATCATCAGCTCGTTCGGCTGGGAAGCGTCGTTCATCATCACCGGCGTGCTCGGCGCCATGTGGATTCTCGGCTGGTTCGTGATCTACCGTAACAAGTCGAAGGGCGACCTGACGGGCGCCGAAGACGCGCCGGCCGTGCCGCCGGTCGCGCCGAAGAGCAAGGTGTTGTGGGCGTCGCTGTTCAAGTACCGCAAGTTGTGGGGCATGATGCTCGGCTTCTTCTGCCTGAACTTCGTCATCTACTTCTTCATCACCTGGTTCCCGAGCTATCTCGTGCAGGCGCATGGCTTCTCGCTCAAGTCGCTGGGCACGCTCGGCACGATTCCCGCGCTGATGTCGATTCCGGGCGGATGGCTCGGCGGCTGGGTATCGGACACGCTCTTCAAGCGCGGCTGGAGCCTGACCGCGGCGCGCAAGACCTACATGGTCGGCGGCATGCTGATGTCGTCGGTCATCACGCTCTGCGCGTTCGTGGAAGACATCTATCTGATGCTCGCGTTCTTCGGCATCGCCTACGCCAGTCTCGCGTTCGCCGCCGCCAGCATCTGGTCGCTGCCGAGCGACATCGCGCCGACGCCGGATCACGTCGCGTCGATCGGGCGGCATCCAGAACTTCGCGTCGAACCTGGCGGGCATCGTCATCACGACCTTCACCGGCGTGATGCTCGCGATCACCAAGGGTTCGTTCGTGATTCCGCTGTGCGTCGCGGGCGGCTTCTGCTTCCTCGGTGCGTTCAGCTATCTTGTAATCGTCGGCAAGATCGAACCGCTCAATCGCGCCGAAGAAGAGCAAGCCCGGCGCGACGATAGCCGCGCACCTTCCACGGTCTGAGAACAAAACCATGTCCACCACATCCACCGACCATGCGGTCATCCGGCTGCATCCCAACGACGACGTCGTGATCGCGACGCGTCAGTTGCTCTCCGGCGCGCGGATCGCGTCGGAGGATCTCGTCGTCGCCGGCCTGATTCCGCCGGGACACAAGATCGCGACGCGCGACATCGCCGCCGGCGAGCCCGTCAAGCGCTACAACCAGATCATCGGCGTGGCGCGCGAGGCGATCGCGCGCGGTCAGCACGTTCACACGCACAATCTGTCGATGGCCGACTTCGCGCGCGAGCACGAGTTCGGCGTGGATCTGCATCCGACGCCGTTCGTCGACGCGCCCGCGACCTTCATGGGCATCCGCCGCGACGACGGCCGCGTCGCGACGCGCAATTTCGTCGGCGTGCTGACGAGCGTGAACTGCTCGGCGACGGTTGCCCGGGCGATCGCCGATCACTTCCGGCGCGACGTGCATCCGGAAGCGCTCGCGGAGTATCCGAACGTGGACGGCGTGATCGCGCTGACGCATGGTTTCGGATGTGGCATCGACATGCAGGGCGAAGGCCTCGGCATTCTGCGCCGCACGCTGTCGGGCTACGCGGTGCATCCAAACTTTCATTCAGTGCTGTTCGTCGGGCTGGGTTGCGAGACGAATCAGATCTCCAGCGTGCTCGAATCGGCCGGGTTGAAGGACGGCGAAAAGCTGCGCAGCTTCACGATTCAGGACAGCGGCGGCACGCGCAAGACGATCGAGCGCGGCATCGCGATGGTGAAGGAGATGCTCGCGGATGCGAATCGCGTCGAGCGCGAACCGGTGCCGGCATCGCATCTGATCGTCGGGTTGCAGTGCGGCGGCTCGGATGGCTATTCCGGGATTTCCGCCAATCCGGCTTTGGGCGCGGCGGTCGACAAGCTCGTGGCGCATGGCGGGACCGCGATTCTCTCGGAAACGCCCGAAGTCTAAGGCGCGGAACATCTGCTGACGCGGCGCGCGGTGAGCCGTGAAGTCGGCGAAAAGCTGCTCGCGCGCATCAAGTGGTGGGAAGAATACTGCGCGCGCAACGGCGCGGCGATGGACAACGACCCGTCGGCGGGCAACAAGGTCGGCGGCCTGACGACGATTCTCGAAAAATCGCTCGGCGCGGTCGCGAAAGGCGGCACGACGAATCTCGTCGAGGTGTACGAGTACGCGCAGCGCATCGACGCGAAGGGCTTCGTCTTCATGGATTCGCCCGGCTACGATCCGATGTCCGCGACGGACCAGGTCGCATCGGGCGCGAACCTGATCTGCTTCACGACGGGGCGCGGATCGGCTTACGGATGTGCGCCCTCGCTCAAGCTCGCGACGAACACCGCGTTGTGGGAGCGGCAGGAAGAGGATATGAATATCAACTGCGGCGGCGTGATCGACGGCACCGCGAGCATCGAGCAGCTCGGCGAGCAGATCTTCCAGATGATGCTCGACTGCGCATCAGGCGTGGCGTCGAAGAGCGAACTGCATGGGTATGGGCAGAGTGAATTCGTGCCCTGGCAGGTCGGTGTGGTGACTTGAAGCTGCTGGCTTCGCGTGGACGAAGGCGCGCTGTGTTCCGGCGCGCTTTTTTTTGATCAAGCGGGTCCGACGTCGATCTCGAGTGGATCGTCCGAGCAGTCAAAAACCGTCCCGTGAAGTCGTACTTCGCACCACTGGCAAAAGAGCCTGAGCGACCGCTTCTGCGGCCACAGCGCTCTGTCCGTGTACCAGTCATCGGTAAGCGCTCGATCTGTACCGTTGTCTCGTTCTAGGTAGAAGATGCAATCATCAGCCGCAACGGACACGATTGACCGACAGTGTCCACGAACTGCGGAGAATGGACACAGTGTCTCAGACAGTCGAATTGCCGGCCAAGCGCCAGAACCGGCGGCATCCGTTGGAATGGAAACGAACGGTCGTCGAGCAGACATTTGAACCAGGAGCCTCGGTCGCTCGGGTCGCCCGCGACAACAACGTCAATGCCAACCAGGTATGGGCGTGGCGCAAACTGTACGCGCAGGGCCTGCTGGTCGAAGATGCTCAGACGCAGGCCATGTGCTCCAGCAGTCTGGTTCGCTGATACACCGGATCGTCGCGGCGAACATCCGCAGCGACACCTTGCCAGCTTCAAGGGCGTACTGCAGGCTGACGCGTTTGCCGGCTACGCGGAACTCTACGCCGGTGGTCAGATCCGGGAAGCTGCGTGCCTGGCACATGCACGTCGAAAGCTGCACGATCTGCACGCTGTGCGACCGTCGTCGATTACCAACGAAGCACTCGAGCGCTTTGGCGCGCTCTATGGCATAGAGGAACACATTCACGGCAAGCCTCCGGGGGAACGGCTGCGAGTTCGCCAGACGCAGGCGGTGCCGCTGCTTGAGGATATGAAGCGGTGGTTCGAAGCGACGATTCTCACACTCTCCGCGAAATCGGACACCACCAAGGCGATCCAGTACTCGTTGAATCGCTGGCCTGCGCTTGTCTACTACTGCGGTGATGGTCAGGCGGAGATCGACAATCTGATCGCCGAGCGGGCGCTACGCGGCGTCGCAATTGGAAGGCGGAATTATCTGTTTGCCGGCGCAGACACAGGCGGCGAACGTGCAGCCGCGATGTACAGCCTGATCGGCTCAGCACGCCTGAATGGTATCGATCCCGAAGCCTATCTGCACTACGTCATCGAGCGCGTTGCCGATTACCCGATAAACCGCATCGACGACCTGTTACCCTGGAACGTCGCTCCTGTGTTGCCCGCCTCCGCGCACATCGATTCCATTCGCTAGCAGCGCCGCCTTCAAAGGTCAATGTCGACCCTCGATGGTACTGATCGAGCGCTTACGCTGATCCTTGAGCGACTTCAGTTTCTTCGAATACACGCCGAGCGGCGAGATATAGGTCAGACCGGCATTGACGATCTTGTAGCCGCGCTGCTTGATCTGGCTGTCGAGATAAGGCTGATTGCTGAAAGCTGTTGGCGTCGAGATCGCCAGCGTCGAGGGCTGCGTTCGGCTGAACGTAGTCGTTGAACTCGATCACCTTCACGTTGAGTCCTTCGCGCTTCGCAACCTTCTGCACGACTTGCCAGATCTGCGCGTCGGGGCCGCTGATCGTGCCGACCTTGATCACCTTGTCATCGACGTGAGCCGCGAAACTCGTGAAGAAAGCGGCGGACGCCGCAATGGCGGTAATGGCTTTGAGCAAATTTCTGCGCTGCATGGTGTTCCTGTTTGATGATGCATTCTTGCTGCGGAATTGCCTGATTCGTGTTCGGCCAGCGATATCAACCGAGGCGACGGATGTTCGCACAGCTTTGGTGCGAGCGGAAATACAGAATGCTCATGTCGATATCCCGTGCGGCACGGTGCAGATAGAATCGCGACAGAACGTCACAAACTCTCGCACGCCGGAGGCGAACGTCATCATGTACATGATCAATCTGCGTTATACCGGCGCGCTCGCCGAGATCGACGATGCACTCGAGGCGCATCGCATCTTTCTCGAGCGTTATTTCGCGGCCGGCGTGTTCGTCATCGCCGGGCCGAAGGTGTCGCGCGATGGCGGCATCATTCTGGCGTCGGGCATCGAGCGCGAGCGGCTCGACGAGATCATCGCGGAAGATCCGTTCGCCCGCCAGAAACTCGCGCACTACGACATCACCGAATTCAAGGCGACGCGGCTCGCGCCCGGCCTCAACCTGCCGGCGCCTTCTTCGGAGAGCTGAAACGACAAGCGGCCCGACGTGGGCCGCCTTCGCCTGGCGCAGCAGGATCGATCAGTCGATCAACAGCTTGAGGTCGTGAACCCACGGCTCGACGCCCTGACCGTCGCGCGCGAAAAGACGCAGCTTGCCGTCCTTGTCGAACACATAGCTCGCGGCGGTGTGGTCCATCGTGTAATCGTCCGGTGTCTTACCCGGCGACTTCGCATAATAGACGCGGAAGTCCTTGGCAATCTGCGCGAGCTGCGCGTCGCTCGCGGGCCGCAAGCCGATATACGACGAATTGAACGCCGCCACGTACTGACCGAGCAGATCGGGCGTATCGCGCGCCGGATCGACGGTGACCATCAGCACTTGCACGTCCTTCGACTTGTCGCCGAGTTGCTGCATCGCCTGCGAAAGCTCGGCAAGTGTCGTCGGGCACACGTCCGGGCAGTGCGTATAGCCGAAGAACAGCACGACGGCCTTGCCCTTGAAGTCCGCCAGCGTGCGCGTCTTGCCGTGCGTATCGGGCAACGAGAAGTCGCTGCCGAACTGCTTGTTGCCGGTGATGTCGAGATTCTTGAAATCCGGCGCTTTCTCGCATGCGGAAAGCAGCGCGGCGCACGCCAGCAGGAGTGCGAGCGGCGCGAGCGTCTTGCGAAGCAATGCGATCATGCGCCGATCACTGTGCGTACGTAGTGATCGACGAGCAGCGCGCCGAACAGCAGCGACAGATACACGATCGAGTAACGGAAGGTCTTGCGCGCGAGGGCATCGGAATAGTCGCGATACATCTTCCACGCGTAGCCGATGAAGCCCGCGCCCAGCGCAATCGCACTCGCCAGATACACCACGCCGCTCATGCCGGAGATATACGGCATCAGCGTGACCGCGAACAAAACCAGCGTGTACAGGAAGATGTTCAGCAGCGTGTACTTCTCGCCGTGGGTGATCGGGAGCATCGGCAGACCGGCGTTCTCGTAATCCTTGCGGCGATACAGCGCGAGCGCCCAGAAATGCGGCGGCGTCCACACGAAGATGATCAGCACGAGAATCCATGCATCGCCGGACACCGTGCCCGTCACGGCGGCCCAGCCGAGCGCGGGCGGCATTGCGCCGGACGCGCCGCCGATCACGATGTTCTGCGGTGTATAGGGCTTGAGCAGCAGCGTATAGATGACCGCATAGCCGACGAACGTCGCGATGGTGAGCCACATCGTGAGCGGATTGGTGAACGTATAGAGCGTCCACATGCCGATGCCGCCCAGCACGGCCGAGAAGGTCAGGATCTGCGCGGGGGTGATCTGCCCGCGCGCGGACGGGCGCCATGCCGTGCGGCGCATCTTCGCATCGACTTTCTGCTCGACGAGGCAGTTGATCGCGAATGCGGCGCCGGCCAGCAGCCAGATGCCGACTGCGCCGCCGATCAGTTTGTCCCAGGGCACCATGCCCGGCGTGGACAGGAACATACCGATGACGGCGCAGAACACGGCGAGTTGCGTGACGCGCGGCTTGGTCAGCGCCAGATATTGCGATGCGCGGCTGCCGAGGGGGGAATGAAGTGTCGTGCTATCCATGATGTGGATTCACGCTGAAACGACATCGCACGCGGGAACGGCGGCGCAGCCGGGACGGCTGGAAGAGATTCGGAAGTTTAGCATAACGAGCAGCAGCAACAGGATCGCGACCCCGCCATTGTGCGCGACCGCGATCGGCAGCGGCCATTGCAGGACGATGTTCGACATGCCGGTCAGGAACTGGATCACGATCATCAACAATACGCCGTTGGCGGGCTTTCGCAGCGATTCGAATCGTCGCAGCTGGGTTGACAGCCAGAGCAGATAAAGCACCACGACGACCGCGAACGTGCGATGCGTCCAGTGAATCGCGACGAGCGCGTCCTGCGAGATCACGTCGCCGTCGCCGGTCATGCCGAGCGCGCGCCACAGATGAAAGCCGTGCTCGAAGTTCATCGGCGGGATCCATTGGCCGTTGCACAGCGGAAAGTCCGTGCACGCGAGCACCGCGTAGTTCGTGCTGACCCACCCGCCCAGCGCGATCTGCACGACGAGCAGCAGCAACCCGAGCGCGGTGGCGGGCATCCAGCGCGCGGCGGCGGGATCGAGCGAGGGAATCGGCGTCATGCGCGCCGCGAGCCAGCCGAGCGCGCCGAGCAGCGCCAGGCCGAGCAGCAGGTGCGTCGTAACGATCACCGGCTGCAGCTTCAGCGTAACGGTCGACGCGCCGAACGCGCCCTGCAGCAGAATCAGGAGCAGGATAGCGGTCGGCCACCACGGCGAGACGTGCAGCGGGCGCTTCTTCACGCGCGCCGTCCACGCGATGACCACCTGCGCGATGATCAGCACGCCGATCGCCATTGCGAAATAGCGGTGCAGCATCTCGATCCATGCCTTGACCATGCTGACCGGGCCGGTGGGCATTGCCTGATACGCGGCCGCGATCTGCGCGTGTGCGATGAACGGCGACGACGTGCCATAGCAGCCGGGCCAGTCGGGGCAGCCGAGACCGGAATCGGTCAGGCGCGTGAAGCCACCGAACATGATCAGGTCGAGGGTCAGGAACGTGGTGAGCCAGACGAGCTTGCGGAATTTGTCGTCATCGGCCTTGACCCACACGTAGAAGAGTGGCAGAAGCGCAACGCACAAGCCGATCAGACCGAGTTGCAGTACGAACATGCTTTTCTACCTTCAGCCGATGCGTGACCATTTCAGCAGCTTCGCCAGGTCCGCGTTGATCTTCTTCGGATCGGGATTCTTCGGGAAGCGCATCATCAGATTGCCGTTCGGGTCGACGAGAAAAATGTGATCCGTGAGCTTCGTGCCGTCGTCGACCGGCAGCCACGCGGAAATCGTCTTCTCGTCCGCGACGAGCATGCGCGTGTCGGGCTGCGGATACGCGCTCTTGATGACGTCCGCGACGGGCTGGTCATCGGTGCGCAGCCAGACGTTTACGACGCGATCGCGCTCGCCCGACTGCAACGTGCGTACCTGGCGCATGAAATAGAGGCGCGTCACGCATTGCTCGTCGCAGTCGCTGCCGTTGACCGTGATCATCAGCCATTTGCCTTCGAGCGACTTGAACGGCAGGTTCTGCCCTTTCTCGTCGGTGACGACGAGTTGGGCCGGAATCGGCCGCTGCGGATCGATCAGCGCGCCATAGCTCGTCGTGCCGCCCGTGGACTTAAACACGTAGTACATCAGGTAGGACGCGATCACCGGCGCGGCGCATACGAGCGCCAGCAACAGGAGCATCCAGCGGCCGCTGATCCATGAGCCTTTCGCGGCCGTTCGTTGCCGCGTGCGCGACTTGTCGGCGTCGGCGGCGGTGGAGCGTTGTGATTGCATCGGTAAAACGTGCCTCTGTTCGGTCGATCGGGCGCGGCGTGCGCCCGGTGTTTCATGCGTGGTTTCCGGCTTCCTCGTCGCGCTCGTCACCTTCATCGCCTTTCTTCGCGGCGCGCCGCGCGGCGTACAGGCCAAACGCGACGGCCGCGGCCGCCATGCCCCACCACTGGAACATGTAGCCGTAATTGCGCTCGACGCCGAGCGTCGGCGGGGGCCAGTTGCGCACGAGCTTGTCGCCGGTATCGTTCGTCTGCTGGATCACGAATGGCTGGAAGGCGAGCCCGGTTTCCGCCGCGTACGACCCGACGTCCAGGTTCTGCCGGATCTCCTTGTGCGCAGCCGATCCGCCGCTGCCCAGCTCGAACGCCTGCGACGCGTTCGCGCGCGCGATGCCCTGTACGTCGACGATGCCCTTCGGCGTTTCGTATGGCTCGATGACCGTGCGGTCCGCCATGTTGCGCGGCAGCCATCCGCGATTCACGAGCATATAACCGCCGCCCTCGAGTTTAAGCGGCATCACGACATAAAAGCCCGGCTGGTCGTTATACGGACGATTGTCCAGATACACGACGCGCTCCGGCATGAACTCGCCGCGCGCCTCGACGCGATGAAACTCGATCGCGCCGAGCGGCATCGGCGCTGCGCCGACCTGCTGCGCCGGCGCATTCCCGAACGCGACGATCCGCGCGTTGAGCGCCTCCTTCTGATGCGCGCGGTCGCGCTGCCAGAAGCCCAGCCGCATCGTCACCGCCACGACGATGAGAATCAGGAGCGTGGGCCAGAAGCGAATCTTCATGCTGCAGACCTTACCGCCGGCATCCGCTCGTGCAACGCACGGCGCAATCCATCGGGTGAGATAATGAGAGAATTCAATACTGCTCAACGTGGTTTCTGGGCAAAAACGCTGGCTGGTTTCATGCACATCATCGTTGCTATCGCATTCATCCTCATCATCGGCAGCTTGGGTTCGGCGCTCTACTTCATGATGACCGACCAGGGCAGGACGAAGCGGATGGTGTGGTCGCTCGCCGCGCGCGTCGGGCTGTCCATCTCCCTCTTCCTCTTCATCCTGTTTGCGCACTGGATGGGCTGGATTCAATCGACGGGCATCCCTCTTGGACGATAACCCGCCGCACGGGTTCTTCCCTACGAGGCGTATTGTCGCGCCGGGGGGCACTTTCGTGCTCCCGCAAGCCGCCCCTGAAACGACAACGCCGCCCTTGAGACATCGAGGGCGGCGTCGACGCCGGTCTTGCATCGCGGACGGCACCGTGCGCGCGCCCGCTCGAATATCCCGCTTACAGCCAGTAGACGACGACGTACAGACCCAGCCACACGACGTCGACGAAGTGCCAGTACCACGCGGCGCCCTCGAACGCGAAGTGATGTTCCGCCGTGAAGTGTCCGCGAATCAGGCGGATCATCACCACCGTCAGCATCGTGCCGCCCAGGAACACGTGAAAGCCGTGGAAGCCGGTCAACAGGAAGAACGTCGAGCCGTACATGCCGGATGCGAGCGTGAGGTTCAGTTCGTTGTACGCGTGGAAATATTCGTAGCCCTGGCAGAACAGGAAGATCAGGCCGAGGAGAACGGTCGCGCCCAGCCAGATGATCGCCTTCTGACGATGGTCCTCGCGCAGCGCGTGGTGCGCCACCGTCAGCGTCGCGCCGGAAGAAAGCAGCAGCGCCGTATTGATGGTCGGCAGGGGCCACGGCACCATCGCGCGGAAATGCGGCACGAGCGCAGCGGGACCGTTGTTCGGCCACACGGCGGCAAAGTCGGGCCAGATCATCTTGTAGTCGAGGCTGCCGAGCTGATGCATCGCGATCGCGCGCGCATAGAACAGCGCGCCGAAGAACGCCGCGAAGAACATCACTTCGGAGAAGATGAACCAGCTCATGCTCCAGCGGTACGACACGTCGACGCGCTTGCCGTACATGCCGCCCTCGGATTCGGAGATCGCGTCGCCGAACCAGTGCCACAGCACGAACAGCACGAACAGAAGGCCGATGAACGTGCCGAACGGTCCCCAGGTGTGGCCGTTCACCCACGACGCGAGCGAGGCGAGCATCACCAGCAGGCCGCACGCGGTCATGATCGGATGCCGCGACGGATGCGGCACGAAATAGTACGGGCTCTCGTTTTGACCGCTCATTGTTGATTCTCCACTTCGATCCAGTTGCTTGAATTTTCTTTTACCGTCGTGCGATGGACACACACGCCCGACGTTCCGTCTATCCCACTACCGCGCGCACGACCAGCAGCAATACGAAGATGAACAGCACCGCCCCGATGACGCCCGCCGCGATCAGCTGCGCCGCATCGCTTTCCAGGTCCGCGCGGCGCCGGACCCCGAAGAACGACCAGAGCACCGCTTTCATGAGCCTGAAGAAACCGCCCTTGTTCTGACTGTCCGCGCTCATGCCGTCATGATCCCTTGGTCACCGCCTTCGGCGAATCCAGCTCGAAGAACGTGAACGACAACGTGATCGTCTTGATGTCCTTCGGCAGCTTAAGATCCACGACGAACACCACCGACATGCGCCTGGTTTCGTTCGGCACGAGCGTCTGCTGCGTGAAGCAGAAGCATTCGATCTTCTTGAAGTACTCGGTGGCCTGCTTCGGCGCGTAGCTCGGGATGGCCTGCGCCTTCACCGTGCGGCCCTGCTCGTTGGTCACCTGGTACATCACGGTCATCACTTCGCCGGGGTGAATGTCCAGCGTGTTCTGCTCCGGCTTGAACTGCAGCGGGCCGCGCGCGTTCGCATCGAACTCGACGGATACCGTACGGCTCGCATCCACTTGCGTATTCTTCGCCTCGCGCGCGCCGACATCGCGCTGCACCAGATTGTTGATGCCGGTGATCTGGCAGATTGCGCGGTACATCGGCACGAGCGCGAAGCCGAAGCCGAACATCAACGCCGCCACAACGAAGAGCTTCACCAGCATCGACCGGTTTAACGACCGGTCGACATGCGAATTTTCCTGCTGAGTGGACACTTGGCTTTCCTACCCTCGCGACAACAGGTATTGCCTGACGACGATACCCACAAAGAAAACGGCGGCGATCAACACCATGACGATTCCGAGCCGCTTGTTGCCCGCGCGGATTTCCTCGGGCGTGCGTCTTTTTTGTGGATCCGGGGCCATACTTTTCTGATTTGACGCCTGCAAGGCTCCAGCTTCCGAAGCCTTGCAAACCGGTGAATCGACTTACTCGACCGTCGGCGGGTTCTCGAACGTATGGAACGGCGCCGGGCTCGGCACGGTCCATTCGAGGCCTTCCGCGCCATCCCACGGCTTGTCGCTCGCCTTTTCGAGCTCGCCGCCGCGATACGTCGGCAGCACGACCGCGAACAGGAAGTACACCTGCGCGAGGCCGAAGCCGAATGCGCCGATCGTCGCGACCTGGTTGAAATCCGTGAACTGCGCCGGGTAGTCCGCATAGCGGCGCGGCATGCCCGCGAGACCCAGGAAGTGCATTGGGAAGAACGTGATGTTGAAGAAGATCATCGACGCCCAGAAGTGGATCTTCCCGTGCATCTCGTTGTACATCCAGCCGGTCCACTTCGGCGACCAGTAGTACCAGCCCGCGAACAGCGCGAACAGCGACCCCGCCACCAGCACGTAGTGGAAGTGCGCCACCACGTAGTACGTGCCGTGCATCTGGATGTCGAGCGGCGCCATCGACAGGATCAGGCCCGTGAAGCCACCCATCGTGAACACGAACAGGAAGCCGATCGCGAAGAGCATCGGGGTTTCGAACGTGAGCGCGCCGCGCCACATGGTCGCCACCCAGTTGAACACCTTCACGCCCGTCGGCACCGCGATCAGCATGGTCGCGTACATGAAGAACAGCTGGCCCGTCACCGGCATGCCGGTCGCGAACATGTGGTGCGCCCACACCATGAACGACAGGATCGCGATCGATGCCGTCGCGTACACCATCGAGCTATAGCCGAACAGCGGCTTGCGCGAGAACGCCGGAATCACCTGCGACACGATCCCGAACGCCGGCAAGATCATGATGTACACCTCGGGGTGACCGAAGAACCAGAAGATGTGCTGGTACATCACCGGGTCGCCGCCGCCCGCCGCGTTGAAGAACGACGTGCCGAAATGGCGATCGAACAGCACCATCGTGATCGCGCCGGCCAGAACCGGCATCACGGCGATCAGCAGATACGCGGTGATGAGCCACGTCCACGCGAACATCGGCATTTTCATGAGCGTCATGCCCGGCGCGCGCATGTTCAGAATCGTCACGACGATGTTGATGCCGCCCATGATCGACGACGCACCCATAATGTGGACCACGAAGATCGCGAAGTCCATGCCCGGGCCCATCTGCGTGGAGAGCGGCGCGTAGAGCGTCCAGCCCGCGGCGGTCGCGCCGCCCGGCACGAAAAACGAGCCGACGAGCAGCACCGCAGCGGCCGGCAGCAGCCAGAAGCTGAAGTTGTTCATCCGCGCGAACGCCATGTCCGATGCGCCGATCTGCAGCGGCACCATCCAGTTCGCGAAGCCGACGAACGCCGGCATGATCGCGCCGAACACCATGATGAGGCCGTGCATGGTGGTCAACTGATTGAAGAACTCGGGGCGCATGATCTGCAGGCCCGGCTCGAACAGCTCGGCACGGATGCCGAGCGCCATCACGCCTCCGGAGAGGAACATGATGAAGGAGAACAACAGGTACAGCGTACCGATGTCCTTGTGGTTGGTGGCGAAAAGCCAGCGGCGCCAGCCATGCGGCGTCTCGTGCACATGGTCGTGGCCTGCGCCTACATCGTGTCCGATGCTAGACATGACAATCATCTCCTAAAGCGAATACTCGGGGCACTTGGCTCATCAAGCGGGCTCTTCAGTTGCCTTTATTCAGCAAATGAAGAGCGGCGCGATCGACATGTCAAGCAGCCGGACTGATTTCCACGCGACGTGCTTCCTTCGCATTCGTGCCGCCTGTGAAGGACTCGGGCTTCTTCAACACGATGCGGTCCTCCGACACACCTGTTGCCTTCAGCGCGTCGCGCACGGCTTGCGCGCGCCGCTTGGCGAGATCGGCGTTCAGGTCGGCGCCGCCCGTCGCATCCGTGAAGCCCGACAGCGCGAGCTTCGCGTCGGGATGCGCCTTGACGTATGCCGCGGCGGCTTGCACTGTGTTGTTCGCGTCGGCGGGCAGCGTGTCCTTGCCCGTCTCGAAGTAGATGCTGGCCGGCAGGCCGGCGGCTTGTTCGCCGGATGCCGCAGCCGGTGCGCTCGCCTCCGCCGGAGCCGATGCCGCGCCGCTCGCCGCTTCCGGCGCGCTTGCCGCTTCGCCGCCCGCAGCCGTCTTTTGACCGCCGCCTTCCGGCATCTTGCCGTTGCGTGCGTCGGCCACCTGCTTCGGCTGAAGAATGTCGCCGGTGTGGTTGCCCCAGGCATTGCGTTCGTACGCGATGACCGATGCGATCTCCACATCGTTCAGCGTCGACTGCCACGGCGGCATCGCACCCTTGCCGTGCAGCACGATGCTCACGTGATCGGCGAGCGGACCGTTCGCGATCTTACTGCCGTCGAGCGCCGGGAACTGGCCCGCGCCCTTGCCCGTCGGCTGGTGGCAGACCGCGCAGTTGGACGAGTAGACCTGCGCGCCGCGCGTCTTCAGCTCATCCATCGTGTAGGTCTTGTTGGGATCGTCGGCGCCGGCGGCCATCTTCTTCTTTTGCGCGTCGACCCACTTCGCGTAATCGTCGGCCGACAGCACTTCGACGACCACCGGCATGTACGCGTGCTCCTTGCCGCACAGCTCGGTACAGAAGCCGCGGTACGTGCCCACCTTCTCGGCCTTGAACCAGGTGTCGCGCACGAAGCCGGGAATCGCGTCCTGCTTCACGCCGAACGCCGAGATGTACCACGAGTGCACGACGTCGTTCGCGGTGGTGATGATGCGGATCTTCTTGTCGACCGGCACGACGAGCGGGTTGTCGACTTCCTGCAGATAGAGATTGGAGATCGGCTGCTGGCCGTTGACTTCGCTGCGCGGCGTGGAGAGCGTCGAGAGGAAGCTGATGCCCTCGCCCGGACCCTTCACGTAGTCGTAGCCCCACTTCCACTGATAGCCGGTGACCTTCACGGTCAGGTCGGCGTTGCTCGTGTCCTTCATCGCGACGACGGCCTTGGTAGCCGGCAGTGCCATCAGAATGACGATGATGAACGGCACGATGGTCCAGATGATTTCGACCGTGGTGCTTTCATGGAAATTGGCGGGCTTGAATCCCTTGGACTTGCGGTGCATCACGAGCGAATAGAACATCACCCCGAACACGCCGATGAAGATGACGGTACAGATGATGAGCATGAAGATATGGAGGCCGTAGAGCTCCTCGGCGATCTTCGTCACAGGCTGCTGGAAGTTGATCTCGTTCACACGAGGACCGCCAGGACTGTCGTTGACCGCCAGGGCTACGCCGGCGTTGAGCAGTGCGCCTGCCGCCAGCACGCCCGAGAGGGCTCGCTTGATTGTTTTCATAGCATCCTTACCCAAATTTTCCATTCAAACCCCTTGCCCCCCGTGGGCATCGCGCACCTGCCGGCTCCTCTCAAAGGCGTCTCAGCGACGCCTGCAACTCGGCAGCAAATTGTCTGCGACGATGCTGTGCAAGATGTTGTCCGATTTTCACCGATTGACCGCGCGATACGATCGTGAGCGGCTCTCTCGGCGTCGCGCCCGCTTCGACCCGCACCCACCGCGGGTTGAACTCGAACTGCGTCAGTGCTTCGGCGTTCATCTGTTCGATCAACAACCGGTTTTGATACAGCCGGATTCGTTCGTAGTCGACGGCATGGCGCGCATGGATCACGAACGCCACACCCACGACCACCAGCTCGACTCCGGTGAACGGCAGCACCAGCCAGGCGCCGTTCAGAAACAGCGGTGTTGCGATTGCCAGCGAAAACAGCGCGAGCGACAGATAGAAGCCCACGAACTGACGCGGCGATACCGAGCAATTTCGCTTAATCAGCCAGTCCTTGATGACCGGCTCGGAATCCGTCAGCGTTTGACTGGCTTGCATCGCTGCCTCCATCAATCCGCATGCAATCACATGCTTTTGCTCGGATTTCGCCCAAATTTGTGTCGGTCCGGGCGATAAACTGACGCAGTATAGGCGTCTTAAGTGGCATCCACAAGCAAGGTCGTAACCTCGCAGAGCCAAGCGAGACAAGCTTCTGCGCCTTTTTGACGCACCTTTTTGCGCGACTTTTTCCGCGCAAATTTCAGACATAACAACCGCCCTCCTTACCGCTACTGCGAATCCGTTCACCCGTTCCTTTTCGGGCCTCGACCGATATCCTCCAGCCGCACGATGCCGTGTCCTTCGGGCGTCGTGCGCGGCACCGCCTTCCATGCGTGGCCGTAGATCACCTCGAAGGTAAGGGGAATCGTGCCGTCGTCGCGGCGCAGCGCTTCCAGCGCCTGGTGCACCGCGCCGCGCACGGCCTGCGATTCCGCGCGGCCTGCATCGTACGCCCGCTCGAACGGATACGCGCCCCAGCGCGTCACGTCCGCGAACAGCGATTCCGGCGATTTGTAGGTGATGGTCAACACTTCCTGATCCATCACGGGAATTTCGAAGCCGCTTTCCACGAGCATGTCGCCGAGATCGTGCATGTCGACGAAATCGATCGTGTGCGGCACGGGGGCGAGTCCGAGCGTGCACTCCGCCTCGCGGTACGCGGCGGCGAGCTCGCGCAACGTGTCGGGGCCGAAAGTGCTGAACATCAGAAGGCCGTTTACCTTCAGCACGCGCTGCCATTCGGGAAATACGAGATCGGGACGCGAATGCCAGTGCAGCGCGAGATTCGACCACAGCAGCTCGAACGCGTCCGATGCGAAAGGCAGCGCCGAAAAGTCGGCCTGCGCGAGTTGAGGTCCGCGCGCGCCGAAAGCCTTCGCGAGCGTCGACGGAAGAAAGCGCCGCCAGCCCGCGCCGCCCTCGGCGTCCGCGGCTTCGGCGGCGCGGACGCGCGCGAGCATCGCGGACGAAATGTCGACGCCGGTCACCGACGCCTCGGCAAAGCGTTCGCGCAGACCGGCCAGGTCCACCCCCACGCCGCACGCCGCATCGAGGACGCGCGTCGGCGCGACCTTGATGTACTCCAGTCGCTCGCGCATGCGCCCGGCGATTTCGCGCGGCAGGAACGCGACCTCGTCGAAGGCGGCGGCGCGACCATCGAAGATCCCGCGCAAACGGCGCGGATCATAGGCCGGACGGCTAGTTTTGGAGGACGTTGGGGACATGTCGATCTATTTGCGGAGAGTGCGAAGTATACTCGGTCGTCTCGAAATCGACCCGTGCGAAGTGCTGATACGAGGCGTAAAGGCCTTCTGACGCGCAACGAATGCGCGTGTTTAGTCGCTTCGAGCCGCAATTTTCCGAGCAAGTCCCCGTGAAAGCCGACAACATTCGTCTTCCGTTTCAAACACCCATGGCAGCGTGCATTCGGAGATTCGCGGCAGCCGCGAAACGGCTCGCCTGCGCCGCGCTGCCCGGCCAGTGCGCGTTGTGCGGCAATTTGTCGCAAGGACTGCTGTGCGATGGTTGCGACGCGCAGTAATGGAATGAACCGCGGCTGCGCTGCGCGACCTGCGCGTTGCCGCTGGCTTCGTCATATGTGCGGCGCGAGCGCGACGACGCGCGTCCGCATTGCGCCGCGTGCCTCGAGTCGCCGCCCGCGTTCAACGACACGCTCGCGCTGGCCGACTATCGCGCGCCGCTCGATACGCTCGCCGTCGAGCTGAAATTCCGCGCGAGACTCGCCGCCGGCGCCGAGTTCGCGCGGCATCTGCACACCGCGTTCGATGACAGCGGCTTGCCCCTGCCGGACGTGATCGCGCCGGTGCCGCTGTCGGGCAAGCGACTCGTCGCGCGCGTCCGGCACACCTCGGCGCAATCGCGGCTCGATCTCGACGCGCGGCGCCGCAACGTCGCGAGCACTTTTTCGATTTCGGGCGACGTGCGCGGCCGGTACGTCGGCGTCGTCGACGACGTGGATGACCTCGGGCGCCACGCTCGACGCGCTCAAGCTTTCCGGCGCGCGGCACGTCACCAACTTCGTCGCGCTGCGCACGCCGCAAGACTAACTTCCTTCATCTTCAGCAATCCATGTTCAACGTCATACTCGTCGAACCCGAAATTCCGCCGAACACCGGCAACGTGATCCGCCTGTGCGCGAACACGGGCGCGCGTCTGCATCTGATCGAGCCGCTCGGCTTTCCGCTCGACGACGCGAAGATGCGTCGCGCCGGCCTCGACTATCACGAGTACGCCGAAATGAACGTGCACGCGAGCTGGGATGCCTTCGTCGCGAAGGAAGCGCCCGACACCACGCGCATGTTCGCGTTCACCACGCGCGGTTCAACGCCGTTCTTCGATCACGCGTTCAGGCCCGGCGACTGGTTCGTGTTCGGCGCGGAAACGCGCGGCCTCGCGCCCGAGCTGCTGGCGCGCTTCCCGACCGAACAGCGCGTGCGCCTGCCGATGCGGCCGAGCAATCGCAGCCTGAACCTGTCGAATACGGTGGCGATCGTGACCTTCGAGGCGTGGCGTCAGGCAGGCTTCGAAGGCGGCGCCTGAGCATCGAGCCCGGCCCGATAGAGCGCGAGCATCTCGTCCTGGAAGCACGCGAAGATCACGTGCTCGACCGAAGGGCGCGGAAGGCAAAAATCCGATGACCGTGCGCACCGCGATCGAAACGGCCTGTTCCACCGGAAAGCGATAGATGCCGCAACTGATCGCCGGAAACGCGACCAACCTGCAGCCCGCTTCCCCGGCGAGTTCCAGGGCGCGCCGGTAGCAGCTCGCGAGCAGTTCGGGCTCTTGGCGCTTGCCGCCGCTCCAGCGCGGACCGACGGCGTGAATCACGTGCTTCGCGGGCAGATCGTGGCCGCCGGTGATTTTCGCGTCGCCGGTTTCGCAGCCGCCGAGCGGCTCACATTCGCGCAGCAAGCCTTTTCCCGCCTTGCGATGAATCGCGCCGTCGACACCGCCGCCACCGAGCAGCAACCGGTTCGCCGCATTGACGATGGCGTCGACGCGGAGCGTCGTGATGTCCGCGACCCGGGCGTCGAGCCTGCAGTGACCGACCGTATGCATCGCGCACCTCCATGCGGACGTGGATGCCGCAAACGCGACGCTATTCGGCCTTCGCGTCCCGGCTGAGCAACGCCTGCACGGCCTCGCGCGGCGTCACGTTATCGAAGAGCACACGGCATACCGCCTGCGTGATCGGCATCTCGATGCCGCGCGCTTGCGCGATCGAGAGCACGGCGCGCGCGCAACGCACGCCTTCCGCGACATGGCCGAGCGCCGCGAGGATCTCGTCGAGCGTGCGGCCGCTCGCGAGCTGCATGCCGACCGTGCGGTTGCGCGACAGATCGCCCGTCGCAGTAAGGATGAGATCGCCCAGGCCGGTCAGGCCGGTGAAGGTCTCGGCGCGGCCGCCGAGTGCGACGCCCAGGCGCGACATTTCGGCCAGCCCGCGCGTGATCAGCGCCGCGCGCGCGTTCAGGCCGAGGCCCAGGCCGTCGGAAATACCGGTTGCGATCGCGAGCACGTTCTTCACCGCTCCGCCCACTTCGACGCCGATGACGTCGTCGCCGGTATAGATGCGCATCGCGCCGTGATGGAAGGCCGCGACCGTGCGCGCCGCCAGTTCCGCCGATGCGCTCGCGACCGTCAGCGCGACCGGCAAGCCCTGCCCCACCTCGCGCGCGAAGCTCGGACCCGAGAGCGTGCCGTTGCTGCGATGCTCGGGCAATTCGGCCGCGACGACTTCATTGGAAAGGCACTGCGTGTCGGCCTCGAAGCCTTTGCAGAGCCAGACGATATGGGCCGGAACGATTCCGGCCCGCCGCATCGCGCGGCACAGCTCGCGCAGGCCGGCGACGGGCGTCGCGATGACACACAGCGCATCATCGGCCGATGCATGCCGGAGCGCCGTCGCGAAGTCGGCCTCGAAGGCAAACGCCGGCGGCAACTTCACGCCTGCGAGGTAGCGCGTGTTTTCGTGCGTGCGGGAAAGCGATTCGATGAGCGCGGCGTCGCGCGCCCAGAGCTTGGTGTCATGCCGGGTCGCGAGATGGCCCGCGAGCGCGGTGCCCCACGCGCCGGCGCCGAAAACGGCTACTTTCATTGCTCGGCTCCGGTTCGGCGGATTCGAGGAAGATTCAGTGCGTCGCGCCGTTCGCCGCGCCTTCCTGCGCGCCTGTGAGCTGGGCGACGCGCTGCTCGTACAGCGCCTGGAAGTTGATTTCGGCGAGGTGGATCGGCGGGAAGCCGGCGCGCGTGATCGCGTCGGCGATGTTCGAGCGCAAGTACGGGAACAGAATGGTCGGGCATGCAATGCCGACGAGCGGATCGATCTGTTCGACCGGGATATTGCGGATATCGAAGATGCCCGCCTGCTTCGCTTCGATCAGGAACGCGACCTTCTCCGAGACCTTCGCCGTGACGGTGCCCGTCACCAGCACTTCGAAGACGCTCTCCGCGAGGCGGTCAGCCTTCACGTCGACTCCGACTTCCACCGATGGCATTTCCTGCTCGAGGAAGATGGCGGGCGAATTCGGCTGCTCCAGCGACATGTCCTTCAGGTAAATGCGCTGGATGTTGAAAAACGGCTGGTTGTTCTCGTCGGACATAATGATTTCTTAAGTGATTCGGTGTACGGCGCGAGGTTCGACCGGAGCCGCCGCGCCTGTGCGCCCGGCGTCATGCCGGGCGGCGCTTTTTCGTGTCAGGCCGACTCAAGCAGCGGCACGAGACCGCCCTTGCGGTCGAGCGCCGAAAGATCGTCGTAGCCTCCGACATGCGTATCGCCGATATAGACCTGCGGCACGGTGCGGTGGCCGGTGCGCGTCATCATTTCCTCGCGACGGCCGGGTTCGCGGTCGATCAGGATCTTTTCGATCGCCTCGACCCCGCGGGACTTTAAAAGACGTTCGGCCATCTGGCAATACGGGCACACGACGGTGCTGTACATGACGACTTTCTTCACTTGACTGCTCCTTGTTTCACCACCGGCATGCCGGCCTTCTGCCAAGCGTCCACGCCGCCTTCCAGCACGTGGACCTCGGCATAGCCCGCTTCCGACACGGTGCGGCTCGCGCGTTGCGATTGTTGACCGGTCTGGCAGACGAACACGACCGGATTGCTCTTATTCTTCGCGATCTGGCCGATTTTTGCTTGGAGCTCCGCGACCTCGATATTGCGCGCCGACGGCAGATGGCCCTTCGCGAATTCCGCGGCGGGCCGCAGGTCGACCACCACGGCGTTGCGGCGGTTGATGAGCGTGGTGGCTTCCGCGGCGGAAATGCCGCCGCGTCCGCGCCGTGCGATGGCCGGCCAGAGAAGCAGCGCGCCGGAAACGAGCGCGATGACGACGAGTGCGATGTTCTGATATTCAGTGAAAAACTTCACGTCGAGGGCCGCCAAAATTGAGTAGGAAAGGAAGAAAGGGAAATGTGGGCAATCGGGGCATTATAAAATAACCGTTTCTCGCGATGGCCTCCGCCGTCCGGCCGATGGCGGCACCCGGCGCGCACGGGCAGGATCACGGAGGGCGATCGGCGCACCGTTTTTCCAACTGACCGACCGAAATCATGTACAAGCTAGTGCTCATCCGCCACGGCGAATCGACGTGGAACAAGGAAAACCGGTTCACCGGCTGGGTCGACGTCGACCTGACCGAACAGGGCAACCGCGAGGCGCGGCAGTCCGGCGTCCTGCTCAAGGAAGCCGGCTACGCGTTCGACATCGCCTACACGTCGGTGCTCAAGCGCGCGATCCGCACGCTGTGGCACGTTCAGGACGAAATGGACCAGATGTATATCCCGGTCGTGCATTCGTGGCGCCTGAACGAGCGCCACTACGGTGCGCTCGCGGGTCTGAACAAGGCCGAAACCGCGAAGAAGTACGGCGACGATCAGGTCCTCGTCTGGCGCCGCAGCTACGACACGCCGCCGCCCGCGCTCGAGCCGGACGATCCGCGAGCCTCGTTCGACGATCCGCGCTACGCGAAGGTGCCGCGCGAGCAGCTGCCCCTCACCGAGTGCCTGAAGGACACCGTGGCGCGGGTGCTGCCCATCTGGAACGAGTCGATCGCGCCGGCCATCAAGTCGGGCAAGCAGGTCCTGATCTCGGCGCACGGCAATTCGATCCGCGCGCTGGTCAAGTACCTGGACGATATTTCCGATCAGAACATCGTCGGGCTGAACATCCCGAACGGCGTGCCGCTCGTCTATGAGCTCGACGAGAACCTGAAACCCATCAAGCACTACTATCTGGGCGATCCGGAAGCCATCGCTGCGACGCAGGCCGCTGTCGCCAAGCAGGGCAAGGCGGGCTGATCGAGATCGTGGGCCGGGCTGCGTCCGGTCCGCCGGGGTCTTTGCCGCGCGAGGAGCGCAGTCCGCTCGGACGCGCCCTCGCCTCATTTATGGCGCACGGCTGACGGCCCGCCGGCGGCATCGACAGATTTTCAAGAAAACGTGCGCAACCCTTATGCCGGCAGGCGGCCAAGCCTCAGGCATTTAAGTTGCGTTTAAAGTCGTCAATCGAGGCGACCGGGTATACTGGCCCGTTACCTACGATGCAGCCCACTCGATTCCGACCGCACTCTTCTATGCGAAAGAACCTGAAAAACTTCGGCCTGGTCGCCGCAGGCGTTGCTGCCGGCGCACTTGCAACCTTGCAGATTTCCGCGTTCGCTCAGCAAGCCGCATCATCGCCTCTGCCGTTCGACCGATTGAGGCTTTTCGCCGAAGTCTTCGGGCAAATCAAGCACGAATACGTCGAACCGGTCGACGATAAAAAGCTCCTCACCGCCGCCATCAAGGGCATGGTGTCGAGCCTCGACCCGCACTCGTCCTATCTCGACAAGGCCGATTACGAGGAACTGCAGGAGCAGACCAAGGGCCGTTTCGCGGGCCTTGGCATCGAAATCTCGTCGGAAGACGAACTCATCAAGGTCATCTCGCCGATCGAGGACACGCCCGCGTTCCGCGCGGGCATCCGTCCGGGCGACCTCATCACGCGCATCAACGACAAGCCGGTGCGCGGCATGTCGCTCGACAAGGCCGTCAAGCAAATGCGCGGCGAGCCGGGCACGAAGGTCACGCTGACGATCTTCCGCAAGAGCGACGACCGCACCTTCCCGCTCACCGTGACGCGCGCCGTGATCCGCGTGCAGTCGGTGAAGATGAAGGTGCCCGAGCCGGGCTACGGCTATATCCGCATCACGAGCTTCCAGGAGCGCACGGTGCCGGACCTCGCCGCGAAGCTGCAGGATCTCGCGCGCCGGCAGCCGAATCTGAAGGGCCTCGTGCTCGACCTGCGCAACAACGGCGGCGGCCTGCTGCAGAGCGCGGTCGGCGTCGCGGGCGCGTTCCTGCCGGACAACTCGGTGGTCGTGTCGACCAACGGACAAATCGCGGACGCGAAGCAGACGTTCCGCGACACCTACGACAACTACCGTCTGCCGTCCTTTGATTCCGATCCGCTCAAGAGCGTGCCGGACATCTTCAAGAAGGTGCCGATGGTCGTGCTGACCAACGCCTACTCGGCGTCGGCCTCGGAGATCGTCGCGGGTGCGCTGCAGGATCATCACCGTTCGCTGATCGTCGGCAAGACGACCTTCGGCAAGGGCTCCGTGCAGACCGTCCGTCCGATGACCGCCGACACGGCGCTGCGCCTGACGACGGCCTACTACTACACGCCGAGCGGCAAGTCGATCCAGAACCAGGGCGTGCGCCCGGACGTGCCGGTCGACCAGTACTCGGACGGCGACCCGGACGACGCGCTCGTCACGCGCGAAGTGGACTACTCGAACCACCTCGCGAACACGCAGGATCCGAACGAGAAGAAAGAGCAGGAGCAGCGCGAGGCGGATCGCCTGGAGCAACTGCGCATTCTCGAAGAGCAGAACGACAAGAAGACCCCCGAGCAGCGCCGCAAGGATCGCGAGCGCAAGCCGGTCGAGTTCGGCAGCCCGGACGACTTCATGCTCCAGCAAGCCTTGAACAAGCTCGAAGGCAAGCCGGTCGTCGAATCGAAATCGTACAGCGAACGCAAGCTCGCGCAGAACAAGCCGCCGCGTTCGGCTTCCGCCCCGGTCGTCGCGCCGCCGGCGCTGCCGACCACGCCGGGTTCCGCGCCGGCTTCGTCGCCCACGGCGCAGCAATCGAAGTAATTCCGCAGCAACACGGCTTCGCGGCCTCGCGCCGCGAAGCCTTTCCCCCCGCGCGCGCTTAGAATATTCAGTTCAAGCGCCGTCTTCCGGCGTTCCCTTCGCGGCACCCACAGCGCACCCACAGGCGCGAGCTCGATGAACGACGATCAACTCCTTCGCTATTCCCGCCACATTCTCGTCGACGAAATCGGCATCGAGGCGCAGCAGCGCTTTCTCGATGCGCACGCGGTCATCGTCGGCGCGGGCGGTCTGGGCGCGCCCGCGGCGATGTATCTCGCGGCGGCCGGCGTCGGCAAGATCACGCTCGTCGACGCCGACACCGTCGATCTCACGAACCTGCAGCGGCAGATCGTGCACGTGACGCGCTCGGTCGGCACGCTCAAAGTGGAATCGGCGAAACAGATGCTCAACGCGCTCAATCCCGACGTCCAGATCGAAGCACTCGATCTGCAAGCGGATGCCGCCTGGCTCGATGCGAACGTGCCGCGCGCAAGCGTCGTGCTCGATTGCAGCGACAACTTCGCGACGCGTCACGCGATCAACGCGGCGTGCGTGGCGCACGGCGTGCCGCTCGTGTCCGGCGCGACCTTGCGCTTCGACGGGCAGATCAGCACCTTCGATTTCCGCTCGCCGGACTCGCCCTGCTACGCGTGCGTGTTCCCGCCGGATCAGGCGTTCGAGGAAGTCGCCTGCTCGACGATAGGCGTGTTCGCGCCGACGGTGGGCATCATCGGCGCGATGCAGGCGGCTGAGGCGTTGCGCGTGGTCGGCGGCTTCGGCGAGACGCTCGCGGGCCGGCTCATGATGCTCGACTCGCTGCGCATGGAATGGAACACGATGAAGATCGCGCGGCAGCCGGATTGCCCGGTCTGCGGCGCACACGACACACACGCGTTGAATCAGACTCGCTGCAACTGCGCGAGCGCGGCCGCCAGTTCCGCCGGCTCGTAGGTGGCCAGTACGTCGGCGACGGGCTTTTCGAACGCCTTCAGGTTCGAGCGCAAAATCTCCTGCTTCACCACGAGCAGCTGGCTCGGATGCATCGAGAACTCGGTCAGCCCGAGTCCGAGTAGCAGGCGCGTGACGGAAGGATCGCCCGCCATTTCCCCGCAGACCGAAACCGGCACGCCCGCGCGCTTCGCCTCGCGCAGGGTGAACGCGATCAGGTTCAGCACCGCCGGATGCAGCGGATCGTAGAGATGCGCGACGGAGTTGTCCGCGCGATCGATCGCGAGCGTGTACTGGATCAGGTCGTTGGTGCCGATCGACAGGAAGTCGAGCCGGCTCAAGAACAAGCGCACGGCAATCGCCGCAGCGGGAATCTCGATCATCGCGCCGACCTGGATCTTGCGGTCGTAGGCGATGCCGGCCTCGTCCAGCTGGCGCTTCGCCTCGCGGATCAGATCGAGCGTCTGGTCGATCTCCTGCGCGTGCGCGAGCATCGGAATCAGGATCTTGGTGGGGCCAAACGCCGACGCGCGCAGGATCGCCCGCAGCTGCGTGATGAACATCTGCGGCTCGGACAGGCTCCAGCGGATCGCGCGCAGGCCGAGCGCCGGGTTCGACGCGGTCTCGTAGCCGTCGCCGCCGCCCATCGAATCGAGTGGCTTGTCGGCACCGACGTCGATTGTGCGGATCGTCACCGGCTTGCCGTTCATCAGCTCGACCGCGCGCTTGTACGCCTCGAACTGCTCCTCTTCCTCCGGCAACCGGTCCTTGTGATTCATGAAGAGGAATTCGGTGCGGAACAGGCCGACGCCCATCGCGCCTGCCTCGACGGCGACCTGCGCGTCCTCCGGCAGCTCGATGTTCGCGCAGAGTTCGATCTTCGTGCCGCACAGGGTCTGCGTCGGCGAGAACTTGAGGCGCTGGAGCTTGCGTTGCTCCAGCAGCTTTTCGCTCTGCCAGTACGAATATTCCTCGAGGACGATTGGCGCAGGATCGACGATCACGATGCCGTGATCGCCGTCCACGATGATCAGATCGTTCTGACGAATCAGCACGCTCGCCTGCTGCACGCCGACCGACGCCGGAATGCCGAGACTGCGCGCGACGATCGCCGTATGCGACGTGCGGCCGCCCAGGTCGGTCACGAAGCCCTTGAACGCCTGCGTCTTGAACTGGAGCATGTCGGCGGGCGCGATATCGTGCGCGACGATGATCATTTCGTTGTGGCCGTTGCTTGCGGCCGTATGCACGACGAGCGACGCGGCCGTCGGCGAGCCCGCGAGCGCCTTGAGCAGCCGCTCGACGACCTGCTCGATGTCGGCCTTGCGCTCGCGCAGATATTCGTCCTCGACGTCGTCGAAATAGCGGCCGAGGATTTCCAGTTGCTCGGTGAGCGCCCACTCGACATTGTAGCGCCGCGTGCGGATGAGGTCGATGGTTTCCTGCACGAGCATGGCGTCGTTCAGGATCATCGTATGGACGTTGATGAACGCGCCCATTTCGCTCGGCGCATCGACGGCGAGGTCCTCGCGCAGCGTCTCGAGTTCCGCGTGCACGGCCGCCTGCGCCGCGTGAAACTGGGCGATTTCCGCGTCGATCTGATCGGGTTCGATCAGGTAATGGTCCACATCGAGCGCCGCCGGCGCGATCAGATAGGCGCGTCCAATGGCAATGCCGCGCGAGACGGGAATTCCATGCAGCGTGAAGGACACGCGCACCTCCTCTAGTTGTGGTGTCCGCGGTCTCTCAGGCCCCGCGGCGGGCGCAAGCCGCCCGAACATTATAAATTCGAATGGTGACGGAAGTCCCCGAACACCCTGTTGCGGCAAGGCCGTAACGGTTGCGCGAGGTCAAGCACGCACGCGGCGCGGACGCAAAAAAGCCGCGTCGGCGCGCGGCTTTTTGACTCGATGACGCAGTGAAGCGCTTACTGCCCTTCGCCGAACTTGTCGGCGATCAATGCGAGGATCGCCTGCATCGCCTCGGCCTCGTCGTCGGCGCCTTCGGTTTCGATCGTCACCGTGCTGCCGATGCCCGCCGCCAGCATCATTACCCCCATGATGCTCTTCGCATTGATCCGGCGGCCGTTGCGGCTCATCCAGATCTCGCATTGAAAATTGCCCGCCAGTTGTGTGAGCTTGGCCGAAGCGCGCGCGTGGAGCCCCAGCTTGTTCACGATCGTTGTTTCTTGTTGCTGCATGATGCTCCGAAACGCTAGGTGAATGAATCGAGCGGTGTCAGTGGCTGGCGGCGGCCTTGGCGCTCACAAGATCGGCGCTCGCGGAACATGCCGGATCGGGCGAGCCGGCCACCTTCGTGGCGAGCGCGCACGGATTGAGCGGCATGGACGAATCCAGTTCTTGGATGCCCTTCGAGCCGCCCTGGAGAATCTTTTCGGTGAGGGTGTCGAGCGGCGTCGCGCGGTAACAGACGGCGCGCACCAGCATCGGCAGGTTGCATCCGGCGAGCACGCGCACGTCAGTGTCGTGCAGGCTCGCCGCGATGTTCGCCGGTGTGGCCCCGAAGACGTCGGTCAGCACGATGGCGCCGTTGTCTTCCTTCAGACGACCGATTTCGGAGCGCGCGAACGCGCGGACCTCGACCGGATCGCAATCGGGCGTCACGTCGATGACGCCGATGCGCGCGGGCAAACCACCGTAGATATGAGCGACGCATTCGCGTAACGCAGTGGCGAAAGGTGCGTGCGCGATGATCAGAATGCCAGCCATGTCAGGATTGCTGCCTCAGCGACAAAAGTATGCGGCATGTAGATGCGCGCGCGGGGGCCGGAAATCAACCCGCCGCGCGAGCGCCTGCGTGAACCTTCAAACCCGTTAGCTTCAGCTTGCGCCTGCATTCTTAACCCGGCTTTAAGACGCCATCGCGCCCCAAAACCGCAGGCGCCGGGAAGTCAATTGTAACAGTCCCGATACGATGAGTCTGGCGCAATGTCCGTGCATGCTCCGTCGGCTGGCGAACTCAGCTGGCCGCGCGCTCCAGTGCGTCGATGAACATGCCAGCGACGTCGAAGCCGGTCTGATCCATGATCTCGCGGAAGCAGGTCGGGCTCGTGACGTTGACCTCGGTCAGATAGTCGCCGATCGCGTCCAGTCCGGCGAGCAGCAGGCCGCGCGATTGCAGCACCGGCCCGAGCGTCTCCGCGATCTCGCGGTCGCGCGCGGAGAGCGGCTGCGCGCGGCCGAGGCCGCCCGCAGCGAGATTGCCGCGCACCTCGCTGCCCTGCGGAATGCGCGCGAGCGAGTACGGCACGGGCTGGCCGCCGATCACGAGGATGCGCTTGTCGCCGTCCTTGATCTCGGGGATGAACCTCTGCGCCATGACCGTTCGCGCGCCGTCCTCGGACAGCATCTCGACGATGGAGCCGAGATTCATGCCGTCCGCCTTCACGCGGAACACGCCCATGCCGCCCATGCCGTCGAGCGGCTTCAGGATCACGTCGCCGTGCTCAGCGTGGAAGGCGCGCAGGCGCGCGGCGTCCCGCGTGACGAGCGTCGGCGTGACGAACTGGGGCCACTCGGCAATGGCGAGCTTCTCGGAGTGGTCGCGGATCGCCTGCGGCTTGTTGAAGACGCGCGCGCCGTTGCGCTTGGCGATCTCCAGCAGCCACGTGGCGTTCACGTACTCTATGTCGAACGGCGGGTCCTTGCGCATCAGCACGGCATCGAAATGCGCGAGCGGCAGATGCTCGGCCTGCTCGGCCGCATACCACGGCCAGCGGTCGCTGTTCGCTTCATCCCCGACGATCGCGATGCGCCGCGCGCTCGGCTCGACCTTACTGCCCGTCCACGCGAGATGCTGCGGCTCGCACGCGTAGAGCACGTGGCCGCGCCGCGCGGCTTCGGCCATCATCGCGTAGGTCGTGTCCTTGTAGATCTTGAAGCGATCGAGCGGGTCGGCGATAAAGAGGATGTTCATGGGGATTCGCTTGTTCGGTGCGCGACTTGCGAGTTTACCGCAAGCCGCCGACTCACACCTGAATCGCTTCCGGATCGGTCTTCTCGAGCTCGACCGATGCGGCCAGAAGCGCGAGACGCGCCACCACGCCGTACATGTAGAACCGGTTCGGCGGCGCCGCGCCGGGCTTCGCATGCGTGTCCGGAAGCGCCGTGTGCTCAAAGCCGAGCGGCACGAAGTGCATGCCCGGCGCGTTGAGGTTCTGGTCGCGCTCGCGCGACTTGTGCACGCGGTAGAAGCCGCCGACAACATACCGGTCGATCATGTACACGACCGGCTCGGCGACCGCATTCTCCACGCGCTCGAACGTGTGCACGCCTTCCTGCACGATCACGTCGTGCACCTGCAGACCTTCCTTCGCGTCGTTCATCTTCGTGCGCTCGCGCTTGGTGAGCGCGGCGACCTCGCTCGCGTCGTGCACGGTCATCACGCCCTTGCCGTAGGTGCCGGCATCCGCCTTGACAACGACATACGGCTTCTCGCTGATGCCGTACTCGCGATATTTCTTCGCGATCTTCCTGAGCACGCCGTCGATGGCTTCGGCGAGCGCTTCCTCGCCCGTGCGCGCCTCGTAATCGACGCCTTCGACGTGCGCGAAATACGGATTCACCATCCACAGGTCGATCTCGACGAGCTTCGCGAACTTCTTCGCGACGTCGTCATAGCAGGAGAAGTGCGTCGACTTGCGGCGCACCGCCCAGCCCGCGTGCAGAGGCGGCAGCAGATACTGCTCGTGCAAGTTCTCCAGCACGGGCGAAATGCCCGCGGAAAGATCGTTGTTGAGCAGGATCGAGCACGGATCGAAGTTCTTCAGGCCCAGGCGCCGCGGCATGCGCTCGAGCGGCTCGAGCACGATCTTCTGGCCATCGGCGAGCGCGATGGTCACGGGACCGTGAATGTTCTCGTCGAGCGTGCCGAAGCGGACATTGAGACCCGCCTGACGCATGATCAGCGCGAGCCGCGCGACGTTTTCGAGGTAGAACGCGTTGCGCGTGTGGCGCTCGGGAATGACGAGCAGATTCTTCGCATCGGGGCAGATTTTCTCGATGGACGCCATCGCCGCCTGCACCGCGAGCGGAAGCACTTCCTGCGGCAGATTGTTGAAGCCGCCCGGGAAGAGATTGGCGTCGACGGGCGCGAGCTTGAACCCGGCGTTGCGCAGATCGACGGAACAGTAGAACGGCGGCGTGTGCTCTTGCCATTCGAGACGGAACCACCGTTCGATGGCAGGCATGGCCTCGAGAATTTTCCGCTCGAGGTCGAGCAGCGGGCCATTCAACGCCGTAACTAGATGTGGAACCATTGATTTCTCGCGGACTGGGAGGAAAGATTGTAGAGCAATTGCTTTGTTTAATTGGGGATGAACCGCCAATTACCAAGGTTTCCGGGGCCTTGCCGCGCGGGCCCGTCGCGCAATTGCGCCTATCGGTCCGATAGGTCCCGCGCAGCATCCGCGACGCGCATTGGACGAAAGCACGACGAAAATGCAGCAGCGAAAAAAAAATGCCCGCCTTGGAGGCGGGCGAAGTCGCTGCGCTCGTTCTTCATGCCGGGCCGGGGCACCCCTTGCGCGGCGCCCCGGTCACGGCGAAAGCTCATTCGACGTGCTCGCCGTGCAGCGTAACGTCGAGACCCTCGCGCTCCTGTTCTTCCGTGACGCGCAGGCCGATCACCATGTCGATGATCTTGAGCAGGATGAAGCTCACGACGCCGCTGTAGACCAGCGTGACGAGCACGCCCTTCGCCTGCACAAGCACGCTGCCGTCGAAGCCGCCGATGTCCTTCACCGCGAACACGCCCGTCAGCAGCGCGCCGATGATCCCGCCGATTCCGTGCACGCCGAACGCGTCGAGCGAATCGTCGTAGTTGAACTTGTGCTTGAGCCAGGTGGCCGACCAGAAGCACACCACGCCCGCGACGATGCCGATCACGATTGCGCCCGTCACGCCGACGAAGCCCGAGGCCGGCGTCACGGCCACGAGACCCGCGACCGCGCCCGAGATGATGCCGAGCACCGAGGGCTTGCCCTTGGTGATCCACTCCGCGAACATCCAGCCGAACGCGGCGAACGCGGTGGCGATCTGCGTCGTGAGCATCGCGAAGCCGGCGCGGCCGTCGGCGGCGACCGCCGAGCCCGCGTTGAAGCCGAACCAGCCCACCCACAGCATCGATGCGCCGATCAGCGAGAGCACGAGGTTGTGCGGCGCCATCACTTCGCGGCCATAGCCGACGCGCTTGCCGAGCACGAGACAGCACATCAGACCTGCGATACCGGCATTGATGTGAACCGCCGTGCCGCCCGCGAAGTCGAGCACGCCGGCCGATGCCAGCCAGCCGGTCGGCTCCCAGACCATGTGCGCGATCGGCGAGTAGACGATCAGCGACCAGAGCGCCATGAACACGAGCATCGCCGAGAACTTCATGCGGTCGGCAAACGCGCCGGTGATGAGCGCCGGGGTGATGATCGCGAAGGTCAGCTGGAACGCGAAGTAGACCGATTCGGGAATCGTCGTGGCGAGGTGGCTCACGGTGAGCGTGGTCGCCTTGTCGCCCTTGATGTAGGCCATGCCGTGCAGGAACACGCGCGAGAAGCCACCCAGGAAGGAACCGCCCGGCGTAAACGCGATGCTGTAGCCGACGATCGTCCAGATAATCGTCACGAGACAGACGATCGCGAAACTCTGCATGGCGGTGGCCAGCACGTTCTTCTTGCGGACCATGCCAGCGTAGAAAAACGCGAGGCCCGGAATCGTCATGAACAGCACGAGGGCGACGGAGGTCAGCATCCAGGCGGTGTCACCCGAGCTGATTTTCGACGAGTCGACCATGACCGGCTCGGTCGGCGCGGCGGGCGCGGCTTCCGACGCGCCCGAAGCCGCCGCCGATGCTGCTTCGGCCGAAGACGCCGTCGCCGTGTCGGCGCCGGCAGGTGCGCTTGCAGCGGTATCGGACGACGCGAGTGCCAAAGCAGCGGCCGGAGCGGACGCATCCTGGGCGAGAGCGGTGCCGACATTCGCGCCGATCAGCGCGCCCGCCACCAACAGTGACATCAAAAAGTTACACATTCTTCTGGTTCCTCTTATCGCCGTTTACTTCGCCAAATTTGTTCTTAGAAGTAGTTTCAAAAAGATCTCTTAGGGGCTGTTAACCCGTAACGCAACCTGTTAACCTCGATCGTTGTGACAACAGGATCGAGGAGATGGGCAAACCAATCATCGACGACGAACTGTGGGCACTGATCGAGCCACTGCTACCACCAGCGAAGCCGCGCCGCTTCAAGTATCCGGGCCGCAAGCCGGTACCGGATCGGGCTGCGCTGACCGGCATCTTGTTCGTGCTGAAGACCGGCATCCGGTGGCGAGATCTGCCAGCGGAGATGGGATGTGGCTCTGGCGTCAGTTGCTGGCGCAGGCTGCGCGATTGGCAGCAAGCCGGCGTGTGGGATCGACTGCACGCACTGCTGCTGGCGAAACTACGAGCGGCCGGGAAGATCGACTTCTCCCGCGTCGTCGTCGACTCATCGTCGATTCGTGCGGTTGGGGCGGGCGAAAAACTGGCCCGAACCCCACCGACCGAGCACGACCCGGTTCCAAGCACCACGTCACCACCGACGCCAACGGTACGCCGATCGCGGCAATCCTGACCGGCGCCAATCGTCACGACGTCACCCAACTGATCCCGTTGATCGAGGCCATCGTACCGATTGGCGGCGTGCGCGGCCGGCCGCTGAGTCGCCCTGGCTGTGTTTATGCCGACCGCGGTTACGATCATGACAAGTACCGGTGCCTCCTTCACGCGCGCAACATTCCCACCAGCATCGCGCGGCGCGGTCACCCGCACGGTAGCGGCCTTGGGAAAGTCCGTTGGGTCGTCGAACGTACACATGCCTGGTTGCATAACTTCCGCCGTCTACGTACTCGCTTCGAACGTCGTGCGGACATTCATGAAGCGTTCCTCAAACTCGGTTGTTGCTTGATCTGCTGGAACACTCTTCGGCAATCTCAACAGCCTTTATGAAACCGTCTCTTAGAGCGCGTCCGCGCCGGTCTCCCCGGTGCGAATGCGAATGACCTGCTCGATCGCGGTGACGAAGATCTTTCCGTCGCCGATCTTGCCCGTGCGCGCGGCGCGCTCGACGGCCTCGACCGCCTGGTCGACGATGTCGTCCGACACGGCGGCTTCGATCTTCACCTTCGGCAGGAAGTCGACGACGTACTCCGCGCCCCGATAGAGCTCGGTGTGCCCCTTCTGCCGGCCGAAGCCTTTCACCTCGGTCACGGTGATGCCCGAGACGCCGATGGCCGACAGCGCTTCGCGCGCTTCGTCGAGCTTGAACGGCTTGATGATTGCGGTAATGAGCTTCATGTACCCCTCGCTGTGGTGTGCTGATCCTTCGATGCCTTCTAAAGCGGGATGCGCTGGGTGCTACCGCCATGTCCGCCCTGCCGGGCCGCTCAGAGAAGCGTGCAGAAAAGGTGCGCGCCTGTCACGCAACTCGTATGCCATGCGAGTGTTCATGCGGGTCTGCGCGATTTCGTGAAACCTTCGCGCGAGGGGTCTGCCGAACGGCCAACGCATGCCGCGCCCGCTGGCGCCGGGTTGGGTTCGTTGCTAGAGTGCTCGCGAGGTCCCGCAAAAAGGGGCATGGGCAGAAAACGCGAGGGCGCGGCGGCGCTAAAATCGCGGCGCCTCAAAGGTGCTTCGAGGCGCGCCGGCCGGATTCCCGGTGCGCACCAATTTCGAACATTCGATAATTCGGGGCACTGACCTAACAACGAATGCACTTTTTGTGCAAGAAGGGGGAAACGATGAAGCAGCCCAACGACGTTTTCAACGATCTGCAACAGAAGATGAGCGATCTCCTGAAGAATTTGCCCACGAAAGACGTCGAACGGAACATGAAGGCGATGCTGGCGCAGGGCTTCTCGAAGCTCGATCTCGTCACGCGCGAGGAGTTCGATACGCAGACGCAAGTGCTCGTGCGCACCCGCGCGCGCCTGGAAGAGCTCGGGAAGCGCGTCGCGCAACTGGAGCAGCGCCTGGCGGGCGGAGACTCTGCCGCGCAGGACTGACGTCCGCAACCGTTCTGTCGCTTACCTCGGCTAGCGAGCCGTGAGTTTCTAGTTTTATTGCCGACGCCATCCCACGCCGTTTCAGGTGAAATCATGTCGCTTGCCGTGGTACGCAGCCGCGCGCCCGCCCCTGGGCGCGCGCCCGAAGTCGTCGTCGAAGTTCATCTCGCCAACGGGCTGCCGTCGTTTTCCATCGTGGGGCTACCCGATCTCGAAAGCCGCGAGCGCGTGCGTGCCGCGCTTCAGAACTGCGGCTTCGACTTTCCCGTCCGCCGGATCACCGTCAATCTCGCGCCCGCCGATCTGCCGAAGGAATCGGGGCGTTTCGATCTGCCCATCGCGCTCGGCATTCTCGCCGCGAGCGGGCAGATTCCGGCCGAGTCGCTCGAGCATCGCGAGTTCGCGGGCGAGCTTTCCCTCACCGGCGCGCTGCGTCCGATGCGCGGCGCGTTCGCGATGGTCTGCGGCGCGGCCCGCCAACATGCATCGGTCGGCGAACGCGGCGAGCGTGTGCCGGAGATCTACGTGCCGCTTGCGAGCGCGGCGGAAGCGGCGCTCGTGCAGGGGGCATCGACGTATTCGGCGCGGCGGACCTGCCGGCGCTCTGCGCGCATCTGAACGGCGTGCCCGGCGCGCGCCTCAAACCGGTGCACGCCGTGGCGCTTCCCCTGACGGCCGTGCCGTCCCCCGATCTCGCCGACGTCATCGGCCATCCCGCCGCGCGACGGGCGCTGGAAGTGGCGGCAGCGGGCGGGCATCATCTGTTGATGGTCGGGCCGCCCGGTGCGGGCAAATCGATGCTCGCGGCACGCCTGCCGGACCTTCTTCCGCCGATGAGCGACGACGAAGGCTCACCTCGGCCGCGATTCTCTCGGCCAGTTCGATCGGCTTTACGCTCGAACAATGGCGCCAGCGGCCGTTTCGCGCGCCGCATCACTCGTCCAGCCCGGCGGCGCTCGTCGGCGGCCGCAATCCGCCGCAGCCGGGCGAGATCACGCTCGCGCATCTCGGCGTGCTCTTCCTCAACGAACTCCCGGAATTCGACCGCAAGGTTCTCGAGACCCTGCACGAACCGCTCGAAGTCGGGCACATCACGATCTCGCGCGCCGCGCAGCAGGCAGATTTTCCCGCCGCGTGCCAGCTCGTCGCGGCGATGAATCCGTGCCCGTGCGGCTGGCGCGGCGATCCGGGCGGGCGCTGCCGCTGCTCCCCGGATACCACCGCGCGCTATCTGCGCAAGCTGTCGGGGCCGTTGATGGATCGCATCGACATTCAGATCGAACTGCCCGCGCTCACGCCCGCGGAATTGTCGGCGCGCGGCGTGGAGCGCGGCGAGTCGAGCGCCGTGGTCGCGACGCGCGTCGCGGCCGCCCGCGACATTCAGACGCAGCGTCAGGGCAAGACCAATCGCGAGCTCGACGGCCGCCAGGCCGACGACGTCTGCCGCCCGGATTCGGCGGGCGAGGCATTGCTGCGCGCGGCCGGCGAGCGCTTCGGCTGGTCGGCGCGCGCGTACTACCGCGTGCTCAAGATCGTGCGGACGATCGCCGATCTCGCGGGCGCGGACACGCCGCAGGCATCCCACGTGGCCGAGGCCGTGCAGTATCGCCAGGCGCTCCCGGGCGCCTGAATGCGCACTGTCGCGGGGTGGTCCACGGCCTGCTAGGCGGAAAAACGCTTGTCAAGACTTGACTTATGCACATTGAATCGATCTGGGGCACCTTTTCATCCGATCAAACCCCTGATTCAGCGATATTCCATAGGCTATTGATTTTATTGAATTATTAAACTTGCCGCGAACAGAGGCAAACTAACGTAAACCGCGTGAAACGGGCTTTTGGACGCTACCGCACACTCTTTTTCACACAGTTATCCACAGAAATTGTGGATAGTGAAAAAAGTCCATACGAATCCGTGAATTAGCCGCAGAACCTGCGAAGGAACTTTTAATTTTCAAGCGTGACTAAGACAGCTCTTAAGTGTGCATTTGCAGAATTCGGGTCCTTCCTCTAAAAGAGTTTGAAGGACGCGAAGAACTGATCTGCCTGCTCCGGCGGCGGCATCTTGTCCGACACGATCGCGAGCTGATACACATGCGTCCCGCGCGCGACGAAGCGCGCGTGAATGGTCCGCGACTCCCGCTTCTCCCCGCCTTGCCCCCTTCACCTCGATTTCGCTGCCCGGCACCCGTCCGCCCGCCGCGAGGTCGATCTGCGTCTCGCGCGCCTCGGGCTTCGCGTTCACGTTGCGCGCCAAGCCCCGTTGCAGGAACTCGAGCGTCGCACGCTGCAAGGCCGGATCGGCGCTCGGCAGCACCACCGTGCCGACCGCGAACACGGCGTCGCCGGCTTCCGCGGTCTGCATGCGCAGCATCGTCATCGGCTGGCCGGCAATGTCAATCCTGCGTTCGTCAGAGCGCGGCTTGGCGGGCAGCGTCACTTCGTAGCCGTCGTCGTTGTTCATCACCGTGCGCCAGTCGTACGCGGGCGTGCATGCCAGCAGCGCACCGCATGCGACGGATGCGCACACTCCCGCGCGCAACGCGGCGGCGGATAAAGCATTGATCGGACGAAAAAGGCTGACGAAAGGCCGGAGGGAAAACGAGAAAACGCGGTTCATGAGAGACCACTGCGTGAAAACCATCATTATCGCGCCGCAATGCCGGCCTTATCAGCACGTCACGACTTCATCCCAAAAACGGCGCTAAAATGTGCACCAGTTATCCGTGCGGTTGCGCCGCCGGCCCGGCAATCCGAGGTTTCACATGTCCCAAGCCACGCAAGAAACATCCAAGCGCGCCAAGAGCCCGCTGCGCTACATCGCGATGGCGCTCGTCGCGGGCGTGATCGCCTGCACGGGCTACTTCGCCTTCGGCGGCCAGCAGAAGGTGCCGGACGCGACGTTCACGCTGCTGTCGGGACAGAAGATTTCCACCGCGAGCGATCTGAAGGGCAAGGTATATCTCGTCAACTTCTGGGCGACGAGCTGCGAGACCTGCATGAAGGAAATGCCCGAGATGATCAACACGTACAACAAGTTCAAGGGCCGCGGCCTGGAATTCGTCGCGGTCGCGATGAACTACGACGCGCCGATGTACGTCACCAATTACGCGCAGACGCGCAATCTGCCGTTCAAGGTCGCGATGGACGACGGCAGCGCGGCCAAGCAGTTCGGCAACGTGCAACTGACGCCGACGACCTTCGTCATCGACAGGAACGGCAAGATTCTGAAGCGCTATGTCGGCGAGCCGACCTTCGCCGAACTGGATCAGCTGCTCGACAAGGCGCTGGGTTCGGCCTGAGCGCCGAAGCCCGTTCGGACCGACGCCCGCTGATTCAGCGGGCGTTTTGCTTTATCGCTCGGATGAGTCTCCTTTCACGACAATTCCATACCGCTTGATCTTCTCGTACAGCGTCGCCTTGCCGAGCTGCATGCGATCCGCCGCCACCGCGACTGCACCGCCGCACTGCTCGAGCGTCTCGCCGATCACCGCGCGCTCGAACTGCTCGACGCGCTCCTTGAGCGATTGCGTCGACGTATCGAGCGACGCGGCGCCGCCGTCATCGAGAATGCCGAGCACCATGCGATCCGCGGCGTTGCGCAGCTCGCGCACGTTGCCGGGCCAGTCGCGCTGCATCAGTCCGCGCGCTGGCGATCCGTGATGAGCGGCGCGGGCCGTTCGTAGCGCACAGTGGCATCGAGCAGGAAGTGCTCGAAGAGCGAGAGCGGCACGATATCTTCACGGCGCTCGTTGAGCGGCGGCAGCGTGATGGTCACGACGTTCAGTCGGTACAGCAGGTCGCGCCGGAACGTGCCGTCGGCGACGTGCTCGTTCATGTCGCCCTTGGCCGCGGCGACGACACGCAGATTCGCGCGCACCGGCTGATTCGAGCCGAGCCGCTCCAGCACGCCATCCTGCAATACGCGCAGCAGCTTGACCTGCAGCGAGAGTGGCATGCTCTCGATTTCGTCCAGAAAGAGCGTGCCGCCCGAGGCGGCCTCCAGCCGGCCGATGCGTCGCTTCTGCGCGCCGGTGAAGGCGCCCGCCTCGTAGCCGAACATTTCCGATTCGAACATCTGCTCCGGCAGCGCGCCGCAATTCACCGCGATGAACGGCTTGTCGCGACGCGACGACATTTCATGCAGGCTGCGCGCGATCAGCTCCTTGCCCGCGCCGGTATCACCGTTGACGAGCACGGACGCGTCCGTGGGCGCGACGTTGGCGATCAGCCGCCACACCTGCTCGATCGCCGGACTGCGCCCGATGATGCGCGGCGCGACGCTGCTCTGCTCCGCCAGCTCACGTCTGAGCGCCTGGTTCTCCAGCACGAGCTTGCGGCGTTCCAGCGCGCGGCGCACGGCTTCGATCAAGCGCTCGGACGCGAACGGCTTCTCGATGAAGTCGTACGCGCCGTCGCGCATCGCCTGCACGGCCATCGAGATGTCGTCGTGGCCCGTGACGAGAATCACCGGCACTTCGGGCGCTCGCTCGCGGCATTGCGCGAGCAGATCGAGGCCGCTCGCGCCCGGCAGGCGGATGTCGCTCACGATCACACCCGGGAAACTCGCGTCGATCGCGCGCGCGGCGGATTCGACGCTGCCGTGGCCGGTCACGTCGAAGCCCGCGAGCTGCAGGCTCTGCACGCTCGCGCGCCGCACGAGTTCGTCGTCTTCGATGAAGATCACCTGCAAACCGGTGCTCATGGTCTTACCTCGACTGTGTTTTACGCGCGCCGCAGCGTCATCCGCGCCGTGCGAGTGATCGGCGTCGGCCTGCGTGCCGCCTTCGGGACCGTCCGCGACGATCAGCGCCTCGCGGTTGCGCGCGACGAGCGTGCCGCCGTAGTCGCGCGCGATCGCCGATGAAATCGCAAGACCCAGTCCGTGGCCCATTTCCTTCGTGGTGAAGAACGGCTCGAAGAGGCGCGGCAGCGCGTCGGCGGGAATGCCCGGACCATTGTCGCGCACGATGAGCTCGATGACGTCCGCGCACGCATTCAGTTCTATGACGATGCGCGGCTTGTCGCACGACGCCACCGCGTCGAGCGCGTCGCCGACCAGGTTGATGAGCACCTGTTCCAGCCGCAAGTCCTCGCAGCGCACGTACAGGGACGCGCTGTCGCCCGTGAGCTCCGGCGCGATGTCGACCACAACATTCTTCATGCGCGGACGCAGCATCGAGAACACATTGCGCAGCGCCCGCGCCACGTCTGCGCGCGCGTTCTTCGGTCGCGCCTTCGTGACGAACAGCTTGAGCTGGTTCGTGATGTTGCCCATGCGTTCGGTCAGCGAAGCGATTGCTTCGAGATTCTCGCGCGCCGCCGCCTGATCGCCCCGTTCGATCAGGACGCGCTTGTTGTCGGAGAAACTGCGCAGGGCGGCGAGCGGCTGGTTCAGTTCGTGCGTGATGCCCGCCGCCATCTGGCCGAGCGCGGCGAGCTTGCTCGCCTGGATGAGCTCGTCGTGCGCGGCACGCAAATCCTGTTCGGCGCGCGTGCGCTCGTTGACTTCCTTGGTGAGTTGCGCGTTGGCCTCCGACAGATCCGCCGTGCGCTCCGCAACGCGCTAGTTCAGTTCGGCATAGGCCGTCTGCAGCAGCTCGCGGCTCTTGATCATCTCGCGCACGCGTGCGCGCCGCATGCGCCAGTAGAACGCGAGCAGGCACAGCGAGACGAACATGAGCGCCGTCACGATCACCGCGTTCTGCGCGGCGCTTTCGACCGGATCGAGCGGCGCCATCGTGATGAGCTGGCCAGTCCGGCTCGCCGATCGAGCGATGCGTCGCGAGAAACGCCGGCGCATTGCGCCCGCCCCCGATGCGCACGATCTGCGTGCCGCCTTCGAGCGTCTTGACGATGGTCATCGGCAAGGGCGTGATGACCTGCTGCGCGTACTGGCGCGTGGCATAGACGGACGCCTCGATGTTCTGCGGCAGCGGCCGCACCGTGTGATATTTCCACGCCGGCACCGACGACAGGAAGATCACCCCGTGGTCGTCGGTGACGATGAGCGGCTCGGACGCGTCGGCGCCTTGCAGCCATTCGAGATTGAGCTTCACCACCGCCACGCCGAGGATCTCGCGCGTGCCTTCGCGATACACGGGCTGCGAGATGTAATAACCGGGCTCGGTCGAGATCGTCCCGATCCCGAAAAAGCGGCCCACGCCGCCGTTTACGGCATCGATGAAATACGGCCTGAAGTTGTAGTCCACGCCGACGAAGCTGTCCGCGCCGTTCCAGTTGCTCGCGGCCACGCAGATGCCCTTCGCGCGGATCAGGTACGTGACGGTGGCGTGCGCGCATTGAGATCTTCGAGGTAGCGGTTCGCGCGATCGACGTTGGCTCGATCGGGATGGTCGAGCACGTTCTGTACGACCGGATGGTGCGAGAGCAGATACGGCAGATATTCGTAACGGTCGAGCGTGCTCGTCGTGCGATCGACGCGGCTCGCGGCATTGAGCCGCAATTCGTCGATGCCGCGCTGCCACGCGACGTGCCAGGTGAGCGCGCAGCACGCCACGAGCGCGGTGAAGAGCGCGAAGAACACGAGGATGCGGTGCGTCACGTGAGCAGATTCCCGCGAATGAGAATCTGTCGTTGTAGCATACGCGCCTTCCGGATAAGGCCGGGAAGAGGCCGGACGCGACCGCGGCGAAGCGCTCGCAGACTGAGGCTTCGCCGCTTGCATGATCGCGTCCGGATAGCGGCGCTGCTTAGAAGTGGTTTCAAAAAGAGTTATTAGGGGCTGTTAACCCGTAACGCAACCTGTTAACCTCGATCGTTGTGACAACAGGATCGAGGAGATGGGCAAACCAATCATCGACGACGAACTGTGGGCACTGATCGAGCCACTGCTACCACCAGCGAAGCCGCGCCGCTTCAAGTATCCGGGCCGCAAGCCGGTACCGGATCGGGCTGCGCTGACCGGCATCTTGTTCGTGCTGAAGACCGGCATCCGGTGGCGAGATCTGCCAGCGGAGATGGGATGTGGCTCTGGCGTCAGTTGCTGGCTAGCGGCCTTGGGAAAGTCCGTTGGGTCGTCGAACGTACACATGCCTGGTTGCATAACTTCCGCCGTCTACGTACTCGCTTCGAACGTCGTGCGGACATTCATGAAGCGTTCCTCAAACTCGGTTGTTGCTTGATCTGCTGGAACACTCTTCGGCAATCTCAACAGCCTTTATGAAACCGTCTCTTAGTCCTTGCCTCGGTGACGATCGCATCGAGCGGCATGTCATGCGCCTCGCGCGGTAACGCGCCGCACCTGCCCGATTCGTATGCGATGCCGATGGTCACAGGCCGTTTCCCGTCCGGCCACGCGGCGAGCGTGCGATCGAAATAGCCGCCGCCGTAGCCCAGCCGATAACGGTTCGCATCGAAACCGACGCACGGAATCAGCAGCAGGTCCGGCACCACGACTCTTTCCTCGGCGGGCACCGGAATCCGGTAGCGGCCTTCCTTCATCGGCGCGTCGGCGCGCCAGGCGTGGAAGACCATCGGCGCGTGCGGCCTGACGACGACCGGCAGCGCGGCTGCGCGCGTCGCGTCGGCGGCAAGCCAGCGCGCCATCGCGTCGCGCGCGTCGAACTCGCCCGCGACGGGCCAGCAAAACCCGATGCACCTGGCCGAATGCCGCGCGAGCACTTCCTGGAGACGCCTAACGAGCGCCTCGTTCCTCGCGGCGTGTCCGGGCTGCTCGCTCTGCGCCTCGCGGCGCTCGAGAAGTGTTGCGCGCAAGGCGCTCTTCGGTTCGCTTTTCGGCTCGCTCTTGGGTTCCACGCAAACGTTGCGTGCTATGCTTTCCTCCGATCTCAGGACCCGGTTCAAGACCATTCGCGCTCCAAAAATAAAGATGTCAAAACGCCTCAACCGAGTATATCTCGCGGTCGGTACCGTCCTTGCCGCGGTGACGCTCGTCGCTTGTGGAACGGCTTCCGCCGTTCGTCTCGACGCCGATTTCTCGCCTTCGTCCGACGACCGCATCTTCATGCAGCTGCGCGATGCCGCGCGCACGAACGATGCCGGCAAGGCCGCCGCGCTCGCCGCGCAGATTCCGGACTATCCGGCGCCGAGCTATCTCGAATACTTCACGATCAAGCCGCAGCTCTTCGACTCGCAAGGCCACGCGCGCATCGACGCGCCCGACGCGCCGGTGCTCTCGTTCCTGCAGCGCTACGACGGCCAGGCGATCGCCGACCGCATGCGTAACGATTATCTCGTCGTGCTCGGCAGCCGTCACGACTGGAAGAACTTCGAGCAGCAGTATTCCCGTTTCGTCCTCAACGACGACACGCAGGTCAAGTGCTACGCGCTCGAAGCGCGCCTGTCGCGCGGCGAGAACGTCGTGGACGCCGCGCGCGCATTGCTCGTCGAGCCCAAATGGTACGGCGACGGCTGCGTCGACCTGATCGGCGCGCTCGCGGAGTCGGGCCAGTTCACGAGCAACGACATCTGGCAGCAGATCCGCCTCGCCTACGAACAGAACTACACGACGACGGGCGCGAACATCGTCGAGGCGCTCGGCCAGGAAAAACCGAAGGACTCGCTGCTCGACGACGCCGTCAACAAGCCGCCGCTCTATCTCGCTTGCGGCGTGATGCCCAACACGCCGGCGCATCAGCTGACGCTGCTCGCCATTACGCGCATGGCCCGCAACGATCCGGCGATGGCCGCCGCCACGTTCAGCTCCGTCGCGCCGAGCCTGACGCCCACCGAGCGTGCGACCGGCTGGGGCACGATCGGCTACCAGGCGGCGATCAAGCGCATGCCGTCGGCGGCGGACTGGTATCGCCTGTCGGCGAACGCGCAATTGTCGAACCCGGCCTACGAATGGCGCACGCGCAGCGCGCTGCTCGTCGGCGACTGGAACATGGTGCGCTGGTCCATCGAGCAGATGTCGCCCACGCTGCGCAGCCAGCCGGCGTGGATCTACTGGCACGCGCGCGCGCTGAAGCAGGCCGGCGACACGGCCACGGCGAACCAGGAATTCCAGACTATCGCCGACCAATACAATTTCTACGGCCAGCTCGCGCTGGAAGAGCTCGGCCAGAAGATCACCGTGCCGCCGCGCACGACCGTTTCCGATGCCGAGATCGCGCAGATGCAGTCGGTGCCAGGCTTCGCGCTGTCGCAGCGTTTCTACGCGCTGAACATGCGCCTCGAGGGCAATCGCGAGTGGAACTGGCCGCTGTGCACGATGACGGACCGTCAACTGCTCGCCGCCGCGCAGTACGCGAAGCGCATCGAGCTGTTCGACCGCACCGTCAACACGGCCGACAAGACGAAAGCCGAGCACGACTTCACCTTGCGCTATCTGTCGCCGTTCCGTGACATCGTCGAGCGCGATGCGCAGAACACCGGCCTCGACATCGAATGGGCGTACGGCCTGATCCGCCAGGAGTCGCGCTTCATCATCAACGCGCGCTCGGAAGTCGGCGCGGGCGGCCTCATGCAGCTGATGCCCGGCACGGCGCAACTCGTCGCGAAAAAAATCGATTTCGGCCCGGTGTCGCGCGCGCAGATGAACGACATCAACACCAATATCCTGCTCGGCACGAATTACCTGTCGATGATCTACAATCAATTCGACAACTCGCCCGTGCTCGCCACCGCCGGCTACAACGCCGGTCCGGGCAGGCCGCGGCAGTGGCGGCAGGATTTGCGCGCGCCCGTGGAGAGCGCGGTTTTTGCTGAAACCATCCCTTTCACCGAGACTCGCGATTACGTGAAGAACGTGCTGTCGAACACCGTCTACTATGCCGCGCTGTTCGAGGGCCGTCCGCAGTCGTTGAAGGCGCGTCTGGGCTACATCGCTCCCTGACGGCGTCCCGACGCGAACGCTCACGCCCGCGCGTCCGATGACAGGACGCGCGGGCGTTCCCATTTCCGGCCCGCCGTTCCGAAGCCGCATCCGTCAAGCCGCGACCCGAGGGGCGAATATGCGACACCAACATGTAGCGCTGATCGGCGGTTCTGGTTTTCATCGGCAGCCATCTCGTCAATGCGCTCGTCGATCTCGGCAAGAACGTGCGCCTGGCTACCCGGCGGCGCGCCAACGCCGCGCATCTCACGCTGCTGCCCATCGACGTCATCGAGACCGACGTGCACGATCCCGTGCAGCTAGCCGCGTTCATCGATCAGTGCGACGCGGTGGTCAATCTCGTCGGCGTTCTGCAGGGGCGGCGCGACGAACCGTACGGACCGGACTTCGCGAAGGCGCACGTCGAGCTGCCGCGCAAGATCGCCGCCGCGTGCAAGGCGAAGGGCGACGGCGAGAAAATCATCCGCGAATCCGGTCTCGACTGGACGATCTTCCGCAGCTCGGTGGTGTTCGGTCCCGAGGACAATCTGCTCAACCAGTTTGCGTTCCTCGAGAGCCTGTTTCCCGTGATTCCGCTCGCCTGTGCCGATGCGCAGTTCCAGCTGGTGTTTCGTCGGCGACGTGGCGAAGGCGATCGTCAACGTGCTCGATCTCGATGCCGCCAACGGCCAGATCTACGAACTCGCGGGCCCGGGCGTCTACACGCTCGCGGAGCTCGTGCGCTTCGCGGGCGCGACCATCGGCAAGCATTCGCACATCGTCAAGCTGCCGGAGAGCCTCGGCCGCTTGTAGGCGATGACGATGGAAATGGCGCCCGGCGTGCCCGTCCTCTCGCGCGACAATCTCGATTCGATGAAGACGCCGAGCATCGCGAGCGGGCCGCTCGCGCCCGAACTCGGCATCGACAAGCCGGCGAGCGTCGAGGCCATCGCGCCGCTGTATCTCACGGGCGACTCGTCGCGCTCGCGCTTCAACGCTTTCCGCGCTACCGCGCATCGTTAAACCTCTTACTTTTGACTGCATGAAACTCGTTATCGGTGACAAGGCCAACTCTTCCTGGCCGATGTGTCCGTGGGTGCTGCTCAGGCATTTCGGCATTCCGTTCGAGGAAACGACGATTCGCCTGAGCCAGCCCGACACGAAATCGAAGATTTTCGAAGTCTCGCCGTCCGGGAAGGTGCCGTGCCTCGTCACCGACGCGGGCAAGGCCGTGTGGGAATCGCTTGCGATCGTCGAGACGATCGCCGAAATGCATCCCGGGCACGCGATGTGGCCGCGCGATGCCGCCGCACGGGCGCGCGCCCGCAGCATCAGCGCGGAGATGCACGCGGGCTTCGCGGACCTGCGCCAGAACATGCCGATGGAAATCGCAACACACGCGCCGGGCGCGGGCGCGACGCCGGGTGCGCTCGCGAACATCGCGCGGATCGAGGCGATCTGGGCGGAATGCCTGGCGAAGTCGGGCGGCCCGTTCCTGTTCGGCGCGTTCGGCATCGCGGACGCGATGTTCGCGCCGGTCGTCATGCGCTTCAATTCCTACGAGCCTGAGCTGAGCGAAACGTCGCGCGCCTATGCGAAGCGCATCACGGCGCTGCCCGCGGTCGCGGCGTGGATCGACGGCGTGCGCGAGGAAGCGCGATGAATATCTACGCCGTGGGCGGCGCGATCCGCGACGAGCTGCTCGGTGTGCCGGTGGTGGATCGCGATTACGTGGTGGTCGGCGCGACGCCCGAGCAAATGGTGGCGCGGGGGTATCGTCCGGTCGGGAAGGACTTTCCGGTATTCCTGCATCCCGAGACGCACGAGGAATACGCGCTCGCGCGCACCGAGCGCAAAACGGCGGCGGGCTATCACGGCTTCCGGTTCTACTATTCGCCGGACGTGACGCTCGAGGAGGATCTCGCACGGCGCGATCTCACCATCAACGCGATGGCGCGCGAGGTGGACCCGGCGGGCAAGCTGACCGGCCCGGTGATCGATCCGTTCGGCGGCCGGACCGATCTCGCGAACAGGCTTTTCCGGCACGTCGGCGATGCGTTCATCGAAGACCCGGTGCGGATTCTGCGGCTCGCGCGTTTCGCGGCGCGCTTCGCCGATTTCGACGTTGCGCCGCCAACCGCCGAGTTGATGAAGAAGATGGTCGAAGCCGGCGAAGTCGACGCGCTCGTGCCCGAGCGCGTGTGGCAGGAGGTGTCGCGCGGGCTGATGGAAAAGAAACCGTCGCGCATGTTCGAGGTGCTGCGCGGTTGCGGCGCGCTCGTGCGGATCCTGCCCGAGGTCGATGCGCTGTGGGGCGTGCCGCAGCGCGCCGACTATCATCCGGAAGCGGACACCGGCGTACACGTGATGATGGTGCTCGACTACGCGGCGTCGCAGGGGTTCGCGTTGCCGGTGCGCTTCGCGGCGCTCACGCACGATCTCGGCAAGGCGACGACGCCCGAGGACGTGCTCCCGCGTCACATCGGACATGAAGGACGCAGCGTCGATCTGCTGCGCCCGTTGTGTGAGCGTCTGCGCGTGCCGAACGAATGCCGCGATCTGGCGGTGCTCGTCGCGCGCGAGCACGGCAATATCCATCGCGTGATGGAGATGGGCGCGGCCGCGCTCGTGTGGCTGTTCGAGCGCGCGGATGCGCTGCGCAAGCCGGCGCGCTTTGCCGAAGCGCTGCAGGCGTGTCTCGCCGATGCCCGCGGCAGGCTCGGACTCGAGCAGCAACCGTATCCGCAGGCGGAGCGCTTGCGCGAGGCGCTCGTCGCGGCGCGCTCCGTCGATGCGGGCGCGGTCGCTCAGCAGTACGCCAGTCAGCCCGTGAAGATCAAGGATGCCGTGCACGACGCGCGCGTCGCCGCGGTGAAGGCGTCGTTGCAGGGGGCGGACGTCGACGCTCCGCGAGCTTAAGCGCGCGGCCCGGCGGCCAGCGCGGCGCGCATCGCCTCGACGGGCGCCGTCCAGTCGTGCAGGCAGGCTTGCCGGAAGAGGCGCATCGTCGGATACCAGGGCGTGGTCGGACGATCGCGCATCCATCGCCAGTCGGTGCGAATCGCGGGCAGCATCATCCAGCAAGGCTTGTCGAGCGCACCCGCCAGATGGGCGATGGCCGTGTCCACGCACACGACGAGATCGAGCTGAGCGACGACGGCCGCGCTGTCGGCGAAATCGCCCAGCTCGGAGCCGACGTGCAGGAGCGGCTGGCCGGGCGGCGGATGCGCCGCTTCGTCTTCCCCTTGTCCCTTTTGCAGGCTCACGAAGCTGACGGACGGGCAGGACCATAGCGGTGCGAGCGCCGCGAGTCCGGGCAGCGAACGCGTCCGGTCGTTGGGATGAATGGCGCTGCCTTTCCATAAGAGGCGACTTTCGTTCCGTGGAGCTCGGCGAGGCGCGGACGCCAGCGCGCCATGTCTTCGTCGGCGGCCGTCAGCACGCCGCGCGCGTCGGGAATGCTTTCGAGCGTCGTGCCCGCGTGAAGCGGCACGCTCATCAGGAAAGTCCAGCAGTCGTTACCCTGCGGATCCGGCGGCGTTTCGTCGCCGATGACCGCATCCAGGCCGCGCGCCGTCCTCATCAGCCGGTGCAGGCGTTCCGGGCACGCGAAAGTGACGCGCGCGGCGCCCATCCGCCTGAGAACAGGAAAGTACCGGCTGAACTGAATCGTGTCGCCGTTGCCCTGCTCGTGGAACACCAGCACCGACTTGCCGGCGAGCGGCTCGCCACGCCACTGCGGCAGCGCGATGTCGGGCAGAATGGTGTTGCGTCCGCGCAGGCGGCTGTCGTACCGGTTCTCGTAAAACGCCCAGCCCTCGGCATGGTTTCCGTCACAGAGTGCGAGATGCGCGAGTTCCGCCTTTGCCGACACCTGTTCCGGATGATCCGTCGACACCTGTCTGAAGGCCGCTTCGGCTTCCGGAAGTTGACCAGTGTCCCGATAGAGAATGCCCGATTCATGCGCGCCGAATCGCGCTGATCCGGATGTCCGGCGAGCACGCGGCAGAACGCCTCTCTGGCGTCTTCGAAACGGCCCTGATCGCGAAACAGAATGCCTAGGTTCAAGGCGGCGTTCGCGAAATCCGGCTTGACGCGAAGCGCATGCCGGTAGGCGGTTTCCGCCTCGTCCCAGCGCGCTTGCGCCTGCAGTGCGACGCCGAGATTGTCGTAGGTTTCGGCGTGAGCGGGATCGATCCTAAGCGCTTCCTGAAAACTCGGCTTCGGCTTCCGCGTAACGCGACTGCCCCGAGAGCAGCACGCCCAGATTCGAGTGAGCCTGACAGGACGCGGGATACAGCTCGATGGCGCGGCGCAGACAGCGCTCCGCATCCGCTTCCCGCCCGAGCGCCATGAACGACGCGGCGGCCACGTTCCACAACGCCGCCGATTCGAAACCGGCCCGGAACGCAGCATCGACGGCGTTCAGCGATTCGTCGAATCGACCGTTGCGATAACGGTCTTCTGCTTCGGAGCATTTCTCATCCGCGAAGGATGGATCGTTTTCGGATACGGACAATGCGCGTCTCCCGTTCGGGTTTCGAAGGAACGGTACAGCGAGCATAGGATGCGGCTCACGTGTCCGTCGACCGGTCAATCGACCGATTGTCGACGGGGGACGCGATGCGTGGCTTAATCATGGTCCGAATCCGGGAGCATCCGCCGAAACGGCGTGTTGCGCGTGCCGGTCACAGCGTTCGCGCGATGAAGGAGAGCAGTATCGAGAGCAACAGCGTCGACATGAACGGAAACGAGTACTCTCGCCCGAAGATCCGCAACGTGAAATCGCCCGGCAGCCGTCCGATGCCGATTTTCCTGAGCCAGGGCATCGAACCGGAGAGAATCGCGAGCGCGATGAAGGTGGTCAGCAGCCAGCGGATCATGGTCGCGCGCTCATAGCGTGTGGGAGCGATCGCCGGCGGCGAACGAGTCGAGCGTGCCGGGAATGCCGTGCGAGAACGCGATCACCTTGAAAAGCTCGCCCATTTCCGCCTCGGACAGCAGCTTCTGCACGGCGTTCGCGGCCGGCAGGAAACGCCTGACCTCCGAGGGATCGAGCTCGTTGAGCACGTCGGTGATGCCCGCGTTCATCAGGAAACGCGCCTGCGACGTGAAGCCGAGCAGATCGGCGCCCGTCTCGACGCCTGCTTCCGAGATGCCCGTGAATTCCACGTGCGCCGTGATGTCCTGCAAACCGGGATACAGAAACGGGTCCGTGTGCGCGCGATGCCGGTAATGACACATCAGCGTGCCGGTCGCGCGCTGGGCGTGATAGAACTCCCGGCGCGGAAAGCCGTAATCGATAAAGAACGCCGCGCCGCGCGTGAGCATTGTGCAGACGGTCTTCGTGAAGGCGAGCGCGGCCTCGTGCGTTTCCGTCACGTATTCCGCGAACGGCTCGTCGTTGGCTTCGTCGATGGCGGCGTCGATCAGATCGATCTGCGCGTCGGGTGCGACCGGGCGGTCGTCGAAGACAAAGCGGTCGTTCAGCGTCACGACGCCGCGCTCGTGCCACGCGCCCAGCTTGCGCACGACGAGGCGCACCGGCATGGCATCGAGCACTTCGTTGCCGACCACGACGCCTTCGAACTGCTCGGGCAGCGCGTCGAGCCATTTCACCTTCGCGGCGAGCGCCGGCGCGTGCTTCTCGATGGTTTCGCGCTGGCGCTCGCGCAACTCGCCCGAAAGATCGACGATCGCGTAGCTGTCGAGCGGCACGTCGAGATCGGCGAGCGCGGTCAGCAGGCCGGCGGCGAGCTTGCCGGTGCCCGCGCCGAACTCCATCAGTTGCCGCGTGCTCTGCGTGAGCGCCTGCGCGACGGCGCGCGCGAGCGTCGTCGCGAAAAGCGGGGACAATTCGGGCGCGGTGACGAAGTCGCTGCCGTCTTCGGCGCGACGGCCGAACTTCATGGCGCCGCCGCCGTAATAGCCGAGCCCGGGCGCGTAGAGCGCGAGATCCATATACCGGTCGAAAGGCAGCCAGCCGCCCGCCGCGGCGAGGCGTCCGCGGATCAGGTCTGCAAGCGCTTCGGACTGCGCGAGCGCGTCGGCGCCCGGAGCAGGTAAACTATCAAATTGTCGAGCATTCAGATTCATCCCCGTATTGTAAATGAGCGCTTCCACGCCGTTTTCTTCCGTCAACTCGCCGTCTTCCGGTTCCGTCCCCCGTTTCCGCGCCGTGCTCGTCACGGGTGGGGCGAAGCGCATCGGGCGCGGTGTCGCGCTGGAGTTCGCGCGGCAGGGCTGGGATGTCGCCGTCCACTACGGCGATTCGGAGCACGAGGCGCACGAGACCGTTGCGGATATCGAGGCGCTCGGGCGGCGCGCGGTCCCGCTGAAGGCGGATCTGGGCGTCGAGACGGAAGTGGAGCGGCTGGTTCCCGCATGCGTCGAGGCGTTCGGCGGGCTGAATTGCGTCGCGAATAGCGCGTCGCGCTTCGACGAGGACACGGCCATCGACTTCGGCTACGCGAAACTGCTGGAGATGACCGCCGTGAACGTCGCCGCGCCGCTCACGCTCGCGCGGATGCTGCACGAAATCGTGCCGGACGCCGCCGCGGAGCGCGACGACCTGCGCGGCGTGGTCATCAACGTGCTCGACCAGAAGCTTTACAACATGAACCCCGACTACCTGTCGTATACGCTGACGAAGGCGGCGCTCGAGAACGCCACCGTCGCGCTGGCGCAGGCGCTCGGGCCGAAGCTGCGCGTCGTCGGCCTGGCGCCGGGCCTGACGCTGATTTCCACCGGGCAGACGCCCGCGTCGTTCGAGGCGGCGCATCGCGTGACGCCACTCAACCGCGCATCGACGGTGGAGGACGTGGCCCAGGCCGCGTGCTATCTGGCGAACGCGCACGGCGTGACGGGCACGACGCTCGTCGTCGATGGCGGGCAGCATCTCGTGCCGAGCCCGCGCGACGTGATGTACATGATCGGCACGCGTCAGCCGTAAGCCTGGCGCGCCACGTATAACTTTTGGACGAAACCATGCTTGCCGCACTTTCGCATCCCCGGCTCACCGATTGCCGGCGGCTTTTTCTGCGCAACTACGAAGTGCGCATCAACATCGGCGTGCATGACTTCGAGAAGCGCGGCGAGCAGCGCATCGTGATCAATGTCGAGCTGTTTGTGCCGCTCGCGCTGTCGACGCCCGTCGCGGACAAGCTGGCCGAGGTGGTCGACTACGACTTCATGCGCTCGACCATCGCGGCGCGCGTGAAGCGCGGCCACATCCATTTGCAGGAAACGCTGTGCGACGACGTCGTCGCCGCCTTGCTCGCGCATCCGCACGTGCGCGCGGTGGCCGTGTCGACGGAGAAGCCCGACGTCTATCCCGACTGCGACGCGGTGGGCGTCGCAGTCTTCCGCATCAAGGAGGAACGAGCATGAATGCGCGCGAAGAAACCTTCGAAGACCGGGAGCCCGTGCGCGAGGCGCTGACGAAGCGCCAGCAGAAGGAAGCGTACGAGAACAACAAGCTCTTCAAGCGTATCGTGCGGCAGGTCGGCCAGGCGATCGGCGACTTCAACATGATCGAGGACGGCGACAAGGTGATGGTGTGCCTATCGGGCGGCAAGGACAGTTACGCGATGCTCGACATCCTGATGCGCCTGCGCGAGCGCGCGCCGATCGGCTTCGAGATCGTGGCCGTGAATCTCGACCAAAAGCAGCCGGGCTTTCCGGAGCACGTGCTGCCGGAGTATCTGATGAAGCTCGACATTCCATTCCACATCGAGAATCAGGACACTTACAGCATCGTCAAGCGCCTCGTGCCGGAAGGCAAGACCACGTGTTCGCTGTGCTCGCGCCTGCGCCGCGGCATCCTGTACCGCGTGGCGGGCGAGCTCGGCGCGACGAAAATCGCGCTCGGCCATCATCGCGACGATATCCTCCAGACGCTGCTGCTCAACATGTTCTACGGCGGCAAGCTGAAGGGCATGCCGCCCAAGCTGCAATCGGACGACGGCAGGAACGTCGTGATCCGTCCGCTCGCCTACATCAAGGAAGCGGATCTCGAAAAGTACGCCGAATTGCGCGAATTCCCGATCATTCCGTGCAACCTGTGCGGCAGCCAGCCGAACCTGAAGCGCGCGGAGATGAAGGCGCTGATTCGCGAGTGGGAGAAGCGCTTCCCGGGGCGTGTCGACAATATGTTCAACGCGCTGTCGAACGTGGTGCCGTCGCACTTGATGGACCACCGGCTATTCCCGTTCGCCGGACTGCGCGCGACGGGCGAAGCCGATCCGCAAGGCGACATCGCGTTCGACGAGGAACCGTGCGCGAGCGAGCCGCTGGCATCGTCGAACGCTATTTCGTTGGTGCAGTTCGACGACCTGTAACCATTGTCGAGCAAGGCGCAGCGTGGGCTCTGCCGCACTGCGTCAAGGAGCCGGATGATATATTGGCGGCTCGTCATACCCAGCAAGGCTTCCTGCGATGAACATCGTGATTCTGGCTGCCGGCATGGGCAAGCGCATGCGCTCCGCCCTGCCGAAAGTACTCCATTCATTGGCGGGCAAGCCGCTGCTCGCTCACGTGATCGACACGGCGCGCACGCTGTCGCCGACGCGTCTCGTGGTCGTCGTCGGACACGGCGCCGAGAAGGTCCGTGAATCCGTCGGCGCGCCGGACGTCCAGTTCGCCATCCAGGACAAGCAGCTCGGCACCGGCCACGCCGTGCAGCAGGCCTTGCCGCTTCTCGATCCGTCGGTGCCCACGCTCGTGCTGTACGGCGACGTGCCGCTCACGCGCGCGAGCACGCTCGAGCGTCTGATCGACGCCGCTGGCGCAGACCGTTATGGCGTGCTGACGGTGACCGTGAGCGATCCGGCCGGCTACGGGCGCATCGTGCGCGACGCGAGCGGAAAGGTGAGGAAGATCGTCGAGCAGAAGGATGCGAGCGAGGAAGAGCGGCGCATCGCGGAGATCAACACCGGCATCGTGATCACGCCGACGCGCACGCTCGAGGCGTGGCTCGCGTCGCTGAAGAACGACAACGCACAGGGCGAGTTCTATCTGACGGATGTGGTCGAGCGCGCGATCGAGGCGGGCGTCGAGGTCGTCACCGCGCAGCCGGACACTGAATGGGAAACGCTCGGCGTGAACAGCAAGGTTCAGCTCGCGGAGCTGGAGCGCGTCCACCAGCGCAACGTGGCAAACGCGCTGCTCGACGCGGGCGTGACGCTCATGGATCCGGCGCGCATCGACGTGCGCGGCACGCTCGAATGCGGCGCGGACGTGTCGATCGACGTGAACTGCGTGTTCGAAGGGCGCGTGACGCTCGGCGACGGCGTGACGGTCGGACCGAACTGCGTGATCCGCGATGCGGTGATCGGCGCGGGCACGCGGGTCGATGCATACACGCACGTCGAAGGCGGCACGACCGGCGCGAACGTCGTGCTCGGGCCGTACGCACGCCTGCGTCCGGGCGCGAAGCTGGGCGACGAGGCGCACGTCGGCAACTTCGTCGAGGTGAAGAACGCGGTGCTCGGACACGGCTCGAAGGCGAACCATCTCACCTATATCGGCGATTCCGATATCGGCGCGCGCGTGAATGTCGGCGCGGGCACGATCACCTGCAATTACGACGGCGCGAACAAGCATCGCACGGTGATCGAGGACGACGTGTTCATCGGTTCGGATACCCAGCTGGTCGCGCCGGTGCGCGTCGGGCGCGGCGTGACGATCGCGGCGGGCACGACGGTGTGGAAGGATGTGGGCGCGGGCGAGCTGGTGCTCAACGAGAAGGTGCAATCGAGCAAGCCGGGCTATGTGCGCCCGGTCAAGAAGAAATCGTAAGGCTGTCGATCTCATTCAGCCAGACGCGCGCGGCCTCTCGGGCGCCGCGCTTTCAAATACCAGTTTCAAAGGATGAACGCCCATGTGCGGAATTGTCGGCGCGGTAGCGCAACGTAACATCGTCTCGGTGCTGGTCGAAGGCCTTCGACGCCTCGAGTATCGCGGCTACGACTCGTGTGGCGTGGCCGTGCTGAGCAACGGTGAGCCGCAACGCGCGCGCAGCGTCGCGCGCGTGTCGGACCTCGATGCGCAGGTGCGCGAGTCGAAGCTCGCCGGCGCGGCGGGCATCGCGCACACGCGCTGGGCGACGCACGGCGCGCCTGTCACGGACAACGCGCACCCCATTTTCTCGCGCGACACGGTGGCGCTCGTGCACAACGGCATCATCGAGAATTACGAGTCGCTGCGCGAGATGCTCAAGGGCAAGGGCTACGAGTTCGTGTCGCAGACGGATACCGAAGTCATCGCGCACCTGATTCACAGCATGTATCGCGGCGACCTGTTCCAGACCGTGCGCGACGCCGTGAAGCAACTGCACGGCGCGTATGCGATCGCCGTGATGCACAAGGACCAGCCGCATACGGTGGTCGGCGCGCGCCAGGGCTCGCCGCTCGTGGTCGGCGTGGGCGAGGGCGAGAACTTCCTCGCCTCCGACGCGCTCGCCCTCGCGGGCAGCACCGACCGCTTCGCGTTCCTGGAGGAAGGCGACGTGGTGGAGATCGGGCTCGACGGCGTGAAGATCGTCGATCGCGAAGGCCTGCCGGCCGAGCGCGAAGTGCGCACGGTCACGGCGTACGGCGGCGCGGTCGAGCTCGAGCCGTATCGCCACTTCATGCAGAAGGAAATCTTCGAGCAGCCGCGCGCAATCACCGACACGATTCCGCAAGCCGATCATTTCGATCCGGTCCTGTTCGGCGCCGATGCGGCTGAGGTCTTCGCGAACATCGACAGCATTCTGATTCTCGCGTGCGGCACGAGCTACTACTCGGGGCTGACGGCGAAGTACTGGCTCGAGTCGATCGCGAAGATTCCGACGCAGGTGGAGATCGCGAGCGAGTATCGCTATCGTGAGTCGGTGCCGAATCCGAAGGCGCTGGTCGTCATCATCTCGCAGTCGGGCGAAACCGCCGATACGCTCGCCGCGTTGAAGCACGCGCAATCGCTCGGTCACAAGCACACGCTGGCCGTATGCAACGTCGCGACGAGCGCGATGGTGCGTCAGACCGAGCTCGCGTTCCTGACGCATGCGGGCACGGAGATCGGTGTCGCATCGACGAAGGCATTCACGACGCAGCTGGTCGGCCTGTTCGTGCTCGCCGTGACGCTCGCGAAGATGCGCGGACATGTCGATGCGAAGCAGGAGAGCGCGTACTTCGCGCAGTTGCGCCACCTGCCGGCGGCGCTGAACAGCGTGCTGGCGCTGGAGCCGCAAATCATCGCGTGGTCGGAGGAGTTCGCGCGCAAGGAAAACGCGCTGTTCCTCGGGCGCGGGCTGCATTATCCGATCGCGCTGGAAGGCGCGCTGAAGCTGAAGGAAATCTCGTACATCCACGCGGAAGCGTATCCGGCGGGCGAGCTGAAGCACGGGCCGCTGGCGCTCGTGACGGAGGCGATGCCGGTCGTGACCGTCGCGCCGAACGATGCGCTGCTGGAGAAACTCAAGTCGAACATGCAGGAAGTCCGCGCGCGCGGCGGCGAGCTGTACGTGTTCGCGGATGCGGATACGCGCATCGTCAGCGAGGACGGCATTCATGTGATCCGCATGCCGGAGCACTACGGAGCGCTGTCGCCGATTCTGCATGTCGTGCCGCTGCAGTTGCTGGCGTATCATACGGCTTGCGCGCGCGGGACGGATGTCGACAAGCCTCGGAATCTGGCGAAGTCGGTCACGGTGGAGTGATCGACGCGGGATTGTCGGTGTGTGTCGTCTGGAAGCGCCTCCTCGGAGGCGCTTTTTTATTTCCGCTCTCGGCGATGTCGCGCCCGCGATCGAAGCCGTCCCTGTGGACAACCTTGTTGGCACGTCATCGCGTTGGCTGTTGGCGCTTTCTGAACAACTCGACACATGCCGAAGCGGCTCCGGAGTTGTTCCAGGTCCAATCCGAAACCGGATGCGATATACCGGACTTGTTTACTCGATAAGTCTCTGATGCGAAACGCGCATCCAGGGTTGTCCACTGAAACGCGCCCCGCTTGTTAACTACTATCACATACGAGCTCTTTTGTTTACTCAGACAACCAAGCCGCACTGCTCAAAACATACGCGCTCGTTCATCGGGCAGAGGGAACCTCACGCCGCTCCGTGCACCTGCCTCAACCGCTCGCGGCTGTTGCTCAGATGCATGCGCATCGCGGCGCGCGCGTCGTCGGGATTCTGCAGCACGATCGCCTGATAGATCGCCTTGTGTTCGCCGAGGACGTGGACTTGCCCCCGCATAACCGGAGTCTTCTTTCCTATTCCATTGCGTCATTGAATTGGCACTGGTCGAATCCGGCGCGAAGGATCGTCATATTTCCACTTGATCGGTTTCGGGTTCTTGTTGTGTTCGCGGATGTATCGGCATCAGTTTGCGATCCCAATCCTTCACCGAAGTGAAGATGCCGCGAGCGATCACTTCACGCTGAATGCGCGAGAACCAGTTCTCCACCTGGTTGAGCCACGACGAGTAGGTCGGCGTGAAGTGCAGGTGCACGTTGCGCTGCGCATCAAGGAAGTCGGCAACCCGCTGCGTCTTATGGCTGCTGACGTTGTCGCAGATCGCGTGGATTTCCCGGCGTTTGGGCTGGCTGGCGACGACGTCGGTCAGGAAGGCCACGAACTGCTCGCTGGTGTGGCGCGCCACCGTCTTGCCCAGCACCTCGCCGGTGGCAGTATTGAACGCCGCGAACAGGCTGAGCGTGCCGTTGCGCTTGTACTCGAAGCCGTGACTCTCGGCGCGCCCGGGCGACAGCGGCAGCATACGGTCCTTGCGATCGAGTGCCTGGATCGCGGTCTTCTCGTCCACGCAGAACACCGCTGCGTGCGCCGGCGGGTTCAGGTACAGCCCGATCACGTCGGCTGCCTTGGTCTCGAAGTCCGGGTCGTTGGAGACCATGTGCCGCTCCAACTGCTGCGGCTTGATGCCGTGCTTGCGCCAGATGCGCTGCACGGCCGAGACCGATACGTCGCCGAGTTCTGCTGCGAGCTTGTAGCTACTCCAGTGTGTCGAACCGTCGGCGGGTTTGTGCTTGAGGGTGCACTTGAGCACCCGCGCTTCCAGTTTGGCCGGTGGCTGCGTAGGCGCCCGCCCGCGGTGCCGGGCGTACATGCCGGCTAGTCGCTCGCTGAGGAAGCGCCCCGACCAGCGTGCGATGAAGCGCGAATCGCAACCCAGTGTGCGCATGATACTGTCGCGCGATTCGCCGTCCTCGAGCATCAGGATCAACTTTGCGCGTCGCACGTCCGCCGCACGCACCGTTCGGCTGCGCGCCGCCGACAACAGTTGCTCACGTTCGATATCTGTCAGGTTCATTTTGACCCATGACCTGTATCTGAACACAGACAGGGTGCTAATTCAATAACGCAGCGCAATAGGGCGCAAGAGCGATGGTGAACCCAGTGCAAAGACCCTGTGGATCAGCATGCAACGAGTTATGGATGCGGTCATCACCATTCAAATCTTGCGTGGTGGGTATGATACTTCTGTATAAGGCAATGACCCAGACCACCGTAAATTTGCCGCTGACCGCAGCGGATTGCTCCAGCGATTGATCGATCAATTGAGATAAGGTGTCGATGCCGGAGCCGGTGGCGAACACCAGCAATTCCGGGCTCGTGTGACCGCCCGCGGCGGCGGCGATCGGCGCGACGATGCCGCACGCGGTGGTCATTGCGACCGTCGCCGAGCCGGTGGCCAGGCGGATCAGCGCGGCGACGAACCAGCCGAGCAGCAGCGGCGAGAGGCTCGCCTGCGAAGCGGAAGCGACGATCTGCTGGGAAATGCCGCTGTCACGCAGCACCTGGCCGAAGCCGCCGCCCGCGCCGACGATCAGCGTGATGCCCGCGATCGGCGCGAGACACTCGCCGCAGAACTTTTGAATCTGCTCGCGGTTGAAGCCGCGCGAGGCGCCGAACGTCCAGAAACTGACCAGCACGGCGATCAGGAGCGCGATATCCGACTGGCCGACGAAGCGCAGCAGATCGTTGGGCAGCGTCTTGGGCGTGAAGACCAGATCCGCCCAGCTTCCGACCAGCATCAGGATGACCGGCAAGAGGATGGTGAACAGCGTGATGCCGAAGCTCGGCAGGTCGCGCTTCTTTTGCGTGTCACCGTGCTTTTCGGTGAACTGGTCGGAGAGCGCGTTGGTGTCCGGCAGCTTGATGGTCTTTTGGATCAGCAGCGCGAACAGCGGGCCGGCGATGGTCGCGCACGGCACGCCGACGATCAGGCCATAGGCGATCGTCCTGCCGATATCGGCGTGATACGCCGCACGGCGAGGAGCGCCGCCGGGTGCGGCGGAATCAGGCCGTGCGCGACCGAGAGGCCCGCGACCATCGGCAGGCCGATCAGCAGCAGCGACTTGCCGGTGCGCTTGGCGACGTTGAACGCGATCGGAATGAGCAGCACGAAGCCGACCTCGAAGAATACCGGCAAGCCGACGATGATCGCCACGACCATCATCGCCCAGTGGATGTTCTCCTCGCAGAACAGATTGATCAGCGTATTGGCGATGCGCTCCGCCTCGCCCGATTCGGCCATCATCTTGCCGAGCATCGTGCCGAGACCCACGACCACGGCGATGTGGCCGAGCGTGTTGCCGTTGCCGGTTTCGAACGACTTGACGATTTTGTCCATCGGCATGCCGACCGCGAGCGCGAGCAGCACGGACACGATCATGAGGACGAGGAACGGATAGACCTTGTAGCGCGCAATCATCAGGATCAAAACCGCGATCGCGATCACCGCGTAGAGCAACAGCATGCTCCCCCGTGGACCGCTGGCATGACGCCTCCTTTATTGTTGAGGTTGTTTTTGCGCTATGCATGCGTTTGCCGTCGCTGCACTGCACACATCCGCAATGTCCGGCAAGCGCGCACACGGCGCTGGGCAACGGAATTTTACTTGTTAGCGGGGGATTTGGCCGGGGAGACGCTGCTCTCTTAGTGTCTTTCCCTATGCGCCACGCGGGATATTCAGCGAAAAAACGCTCAGGATAACCAAATTTCCCGGCAGATGGTCATGCGCGCAAGCGCGCATGACCCGGTCGCGCGCCTTATGGACGGGACTTTTACTGGTGCGGCGCCAGCTCGCTGGCGGCGCGCGCGAGACGAGTGACTTCCTCCCAGTTCTGCGCGGCGAGCGCGGCCTTCGGCGTGAGCCACGAACCGCCGATGCACACCACGTTCGGCTGCGCGAGGAAGCTCGACGCGGTTTCCGTCGTGATCCCGCCTGTCGGACAGAATTTCAGGTTCGGGAACGGTCCGTAGAACGCCTGCAGCATCGGAATGCCGCCCGCCTGCTGCGCCGGGAAGAACTTGACGATCTCGTAGCCCAGCTCCATTGCGGCGATGATGTCGGAGGGCGTCATCACGCCCGGCAGAAGCGGCAATCCGGCGTCCTGGGCGGCCTTGTGCATGTCTTTCGTGAGGCCGGGCGACACGCCGAACTGCGCGCCCGCCTTCTTCGCCTGCGCGCAATGCTCGAGCTTGGTGATCGTGCCCACGCCGACGACGATATCGTCCGCCAGCTGGCTCGCGCGCTCGATCGCGGCGATGCCCACCGGCGTGCGCAGCGTGATCTCCAGCACCTTCACGCCGCCTGCATGCAGCGCGCGCGAGACATGTTTTCCCTGCTCGACCGAATCGGAGGCCAGCACCGGAATCACTGGTCCAAGACGCACGATTTCGCTTACCGTTTTCATTTGATGCGACTCCTGGTTTTTGTGCGGCGCCCTTTGGATTGGCGGGTCTGTCCGCGGGTTTCTCTCAGGTTCGAGCGGTTCGCCGCCCGGTTCGACGTTCAGTGATGCGCGGCGTGCGCCTTGTTCAGCGCGGACGCCGCGGCGCGCGCGTTGTCGCGCAGCGCATGCCGCTCCGGGGCCGCGCCGCCGTTCGCCTGGGCGACCGTCGCGCCGATCAGCGGACCGAACACCGAAGAGCCCTCTTCCGCCGGCAGCGCCGCGCTGCGGAACACGCCGAACAGCTCGCGCCCGAAGCCGACTTCGTTCTCCGCCTGATGCTGCGGCGCTTCGACTTCGCGCGATGCCCACTCGTTCGCGTCGATCTCGATGTCGAGCACGCCCGCGGGCGCATCGATCACGAGCATGTCGCCGGTGCGCACCTTGCCGAGCGGCCCTTGCAGCAGCGCCTCGGGCGACACGTGAATGACGGCCAGCACCTTGCCCGACGCGCCCGACATGCGCCCGTCGGTGACGAGCGCGACGTGGAAGCCCTGATCCTGCAACACGCCGAGCAGCGGCGTCAATCGATGCAGCTCCGGCATGCCGTTCGCCCGCGCGCCCTGGAAGCGCACGATGGCGACGAAATCGCGCTTCAGCTCGCCCTTGTCGAACGCTTCTTGCACTTCTTCCTGCGAATTGAAGACGATGGCCGGCGCCTTCACCACGCGATGCTCCGGCGCGACCGCCGAAATCTTGATGACGCCGCGGCCAAGCTTGCCCTGCATCAGGCGCAGGCCGCCGTCCGGCTGGAACGGCTCGCCGATGCCGCGCAGCACCTTGGTGTCGTGGCTTTCGGTCGCGCCGTCGACCCATTGCAGCTTGCCGTCGATGAGCTTCGGCTCCTTGGTGTAATGCGACAGCCCACGGCCGACGACGGTCTGCACGTCCTCGTGCAGCAGCCCGCCTTCGAGCAGATTGCGCACCAGGAACGCGACGCCGCCCGCCGCCTGGAAGTGGTTCACGTCGGCCTTGCCGTTCGGGTAGATCTTCGCGAGCAGCGGCACGGCCTGCGAGAGTTCGTCGAAATCGTTCCAGTCGATCACGATGCCCGCCGCCCGCGCGATCGCCACGAGGTGCAGCGTGTGATTGGTCGAGCCGCCCGTCGCGAGCAGTGCGACGATGCCGTTCACGATCGCCTTTTCATCGACGACATGGCCGATCGGCGTATAGTTGCTGCGCTCGTGCGTCAGGTCCAGCACGCGGCGCGCGGCCTCGGCCGTGAGCGCATCGCGCAGCGGCGTGTGCGGATGCACGAACGCCGAGCTCGGCAGATGCAGGCCCATGATTTCCACCAGCATCTGGTTGCTGTTGGCCGTGCCGTAGAACGTGCACGTGCCGTGGCCGTGGTACGCGGCCGCCTCCGCTTCGAGCAGCGCGCCGCGATCGCACTTGCCGGTCGCGAATTCCTGGCGCACTTTCGCCTTTTCGTCGTTGGTGAGGCCGCTCGTCATCGGGCCGGCGGGAACGAAGATGGTCGGCAGGTGGCCGAACTGCAGCGCGCCGATGGCGAGACCCGGCACGATCTTGTCGCAGACGCCCAGGCACAGCGCCGCGTCGAACATGTTGTGCGTGAGCGCGACCGCCGTGCTCATCGCGATGACTTCGCGCGAAAACAGCGACAGCTCCATGCCGGCGTTGCCCTGCGTGATGCCGTCGCACATCGCGGGCACGCCGCCCGCGAACTGCGCGATGCCGCCATGCTCGCGCGCCGCCTGCTTGATGATGTCCGGAAAGCTCTTGTACGGCGCGTGCGCCGAGAGCATTTCGTTGTACGACGACACGATGCCGATGTTCGGCTCGCGCACCGCCTTGATCGCGAACTTTTCCTGGCCTTCCAGTCCGGCGAAGCCGTGCGCCAGGTTCGCGCAGGACAGCGCGCCGCGCGCGGGGAACATGCCTTGAGCGGCGTCGATGCGCGCGAGATAGGCCGAGCGCGTCGCCTTGCTGCGCTCGATGATGCGGTCGGTGACTTTCTTGAGTTGCGAATGCGGGGAAACCATCGATGCTCCTTCGTCTCACTCCCGGCGCGCCTGCCGTCGAGGTTGGGGTTTTGAATCGCGAGGAACGGCGGTTGAGTCGTTGTAGTGTACTTCTGCCGATGGGCAAAATATTAGTAGAAAAACTACACGATGACAACGAGGTTGACAGTATTCTTGTTAAGAATCGTCTACCTCTCTACCTTTTCTGGCACGCATCCCAGGGAAATCCCTGAGATCTCTCGCCAAAAATATGTAGTCTTTGTACAAGACCGATCATCGGCTATAGTCGCAGGCAATTTTCAGCATAGGCGAGATTTCCGATGTTGCTGTCCCAAGTCGAAGCAATGCGCGAGCAGTTGCGCCCCTCGGAGCGCAAGCTGGCCGACTACGTGCTCGAGGCGCCGCACGAAGTGCTCGATCTCTCGATGACCGACGTCGCCGCGCGCGCCGACGTCAGCCAGCCGACCATCGCGCGGTTCTGCCAGGCGCTCGGTTTTTCCGGCTTCCGCGAGTTCAAGATCCGCCTGGCGCAGAGCGTAGCAGCGGACGTTCCCACCGTTTATCGCGACGTGAAGAGCGACGAGCCGCCCGCCGGCGTCGCGGCGAAGGTGCTGGGCCGGACCATCGGCGCGCTGATCCAGGTGCGCAACAGCCTGTCCTCGGACAGCGTGGCGGCGGCGATCGCGATTCTCGCGGAGGCACGGCGCATCGAGTTCTACGGCGCGGGCGGCTCGGGCATCGCCGCGCTCGACATGCAGCACAAGTTCTTTAAGCTCGGCGTGCCGTCGGTCGCCTATTCCGATCCGCACACGTACACGACGTCCGCCGCGCTGCTCGGCGCGGGCGACGTCGTCGTCGCGATTTCGAATACCGGGCGCACGCGGGACATTCTGGATGCGTGCAGATCGGCACTGTACGGCGGCGCGAAGGTCATCGCCATCACGCACGGCAATTCGCCGCTCGCTCGCCTGGCGACCGTCGGACTGTTTGCCAACGTCGATGAAGACACGGATATTTTTTCGCCGATGACCTCGCGCGTGTCGCATCTCGCGATCGGCGACATTCTGGCGGTGGGACTCGCGCTCGCGCGCGGGCCGGAGCTGGCGGAGAAGCTCGCCGAGGCGAAAGACGTGCTGGAGGGCCGCAGAGTGGGAACCTGAGCCGTTTTCGAAGCGGCTTGGGCGTTCAGAAGGGTTTGATGACGACGAGCAGCGTCGCGCCGAGCAGACCGAGCACCGGCAGCTCGTTGAACATCCGGTACCATTTATCGGAGCGCTTGTTTTCGCCGCGCTGGAACGTGTGCAGCAGGCGCCCGCAGTACGCGTGATACACGCTGATGAGCGCGACGATCGTGAGCTTTGCGTGCAGCCAGCCCTGCCCCGCGCCGATTCCGACGACGAGCCACAGCCACAGCCCGCACGCGAGCGCCGGCACCGCGATGAAGGTCATGAAGCGGAACAGCTTCCGCGCCATCAGCAACAGGCGCGCGGTGGCGGCGGGGTCCGTCTCCATCGCGAGGTTCACGAAAATGCGCGGCAGATAGAAAAGGCCCGCGAACCACGAAGCCACCAGCACGATATGCAGCGATTTGATCCAGAGCATCGTTCTTCTTGTGTCTTCTCGTTCAGGCGCGCTTACTGGCGCACTTCGCCGCGACCCAGCACAACGTACTTGAGCGACGTCAGCCCGTCCAGTCCGACCGGGCCGCGCGCGTGCAGCTTGTCGTTGGAAATGCCGATTTCCGCGCCCAGACCGAATTCGAAGCCGTCGGCGAAACGCGTCGACGCGTTGACCATCACGCTCGCCGAATCCACTTCGCGCAGGAAGCGCATCGCGCGGTCGTGATCTTCGGTGACGATCGCATCGGTGTGGTGCGAACCGTAGGTATTGATGTGATCGATCGCTTCGTCGAGGCCATCGACGATCTTGATCGACAGCACCGGCGCGAGGTACTCCGTGCTCCAGTCCTCTTCGGTTGCGTCCACGAGCGAGCCGATCCGCGCCGCTTCAAGCACGGCGCGCGCCTCGCCGTCCACGCGCAGTTCGACGTCCTTTGCCTGAAAGGCGCGCGCGAGCATCGGCAGCGCCTCGTTCGCGATGCCGCGCGCGACGAGCAGCGTTTCCATCGTGTTGCAGGTGCCGTAGCGATGCGTCTTCGCGTTGTCGCAAATGGCCGCCGCCTTCGCGAGATCCGCGCGATCGTCCACGTATACGTGGCAGATGCCGTCGAGATGCTTGATCATCGGCACGCGCGATTCTTCCATCAGCCGCGCGATCAGGCTCTTGCCGCCGCGCGGCACGATCACGTCGACGAACTCGGTCATGGTGATGAGCTTGCCCACCGCCGCGCGATCCGCCGTTTCGACCACCTGCACCGCGTCCCGCGGCAATCCTGCCGCCTTCAGCCCGACGCCGATCAGCTTTGCGAGCGCCGTGTTGCATTCGAGCGCCTCGGAGCCGCCGCGGAGAATGGTTGCGTTGCCGGACTTGAGACAGAGCGCGGCGGCGTCGATGGTCACGTTCGGCCGCGATTCGTAGATGATGCCGATCACGCCGAGCGGCGCGCGCATCTGCCCGACCTGAATGCCGCTCGGCCGGAACTTGAGCCCGCTGATTTCGCCGATCGAATCGGCCAGCGCCGCCACCTGGCGCAGACCTTCGACCATCGTGTTCAGCGCCTTGTCGGAGAGCGTGAGGCGGTCGATGAACGCGGCGTCGTGACCCTTTTCGCGCGCGCGGGCGAGATCGCGGGCGTTCGCCTGCTTGAGCGCCTCGCGCTCGCGCTCGATGGAGTCCGCCACCGCGAGCAGCGCCGCGTTCTTCGCCGCCGTCGACGCCCGCGCCATCGCGCGCGACGCCGCACGTGCGCGGCGGCCGAGGTCGGTCATGTATTGATCGATGTTCATCGTGAGTCTCTTTGCGTCGGCGCTCGAGTGGCCGCGTTTCGTGGGCGCTGCGTCGGCGCGGGTCATTGCGCCGTCAAACTGTCTTCTAAGCCGTTGCGCGCATTGCAACAGCGCGGGGGCAGAAGCGTCCTAGCGACGCTGTCGCGGCGCGGAGGCGGCCTGTGCCGGCTGGCCGCCGTGGGCGATCGCCATCGCCAGCTCGAACATGCCGGCCCACGGATCGGGCGGCGGCTCGCTGCCGCGCTTGCCCGTGCTGTCCGACAGCCCCTTCACCTGCCGATCGAGGCGCGCCGCCAACGACAGCGCCTTTTCCAGGGCTTCGTCCGTCACGCGCGAGAGCGCCGGGCCGATCAGCCGCTCGCGCGGACCCCAGACGCGGTTCTCGCGCAGCAGCGTGGCGAGCGGCTTGCCCGCGGCGACGCCGCGCTTGATGCGCAACAGCGTGCGCACTTCCTCGACGAGCGCCCACAGCACGAGCACCGCCGCCTCGCCTTCGCCCTTCAGACCGTCGAGCATGCGCGCAAGGCGGCCGACATCGCCGGTCAGCATCGCCTCATTGAGCTTGAACACGTCGTAGCGCGCAACGTTCAGCACGGCGTCGTGAATCTGCTCGAAGCTCAGCACGCCCTGCGGATACAGGAGCCCGAGCTTCCGGATTTCCTGGTGCGCGGCGAGCAGATTGCCTTCCACCCGTTCCGCGATGAACACCAGCGCGCGCCGCCCGTCCTCGCCGGGCGCCACGCGCTGGCCCTGCTGCGCGAGCCGCTGGCCGACCCACATCGGCAACTGCGCGCGCTCGACCGGATCGATCTTCAGCGCGACGCCCGCGCCGATCAGCGCAGTGAACCAGCCGGATTTCTGCGTCGCGCCATCCACGCGCGGCAGCGTGACGAGCGTCACGACGTCGGGATTGTCGGCTTCGGCGAGCGTCTTCAGCGCATCCGCGCCTTCCTTGCCGGGCTTGCCGGTGGGAATGCGCAGCTCGATCAGCTGACGATCGCCGAAAAGCGACATCGACTGCTTCGCGCCAATGAGCGCGCTCCAATCGAAGCCGCGCTCGACGGTGAACACCGTGCGGTCGGTGAAGCCGTTCGCGCGCGCGGCGGCCCGGATGCGATCGCACGCTTCGTGCGCGAGCAGATGCTCGTCGCCATGGACGACGTACAGACCCTTCAGGCCTTTCGCGAGGTGCGCTTCGAGCGCGTCGAGCTTCAGTTGCATGAGCGGGCGGCGCGGGCGATCAAAGCGGCGGCGTCGGCAGCGGCGCGCGCGGCGCGACGCCCGGCGTCTGCTCGCCCGGACCCGGATGCAGCGAGCGCACCACGGCGAGCCGCCGCGTCAGCTGATCGACGGCGTCGTTGCGCATGTCGTTGTAGAGCAGCGTCGCTTCCTGCGATTTGGCGAGCGTGTACTGGTTGCTGTAGGTCATCGCGCGGTTGAGCGCGATCACGCTGGGCAGTATCAGCAGCGTGCCGTCGTTGCCGTACAGCGAATAGTTCAGGTTGTAGACGAGCTCGTATTCCTGCACGACACCCTGCGAATTCAGGCTGAGCGTGCTGAGTCCTGTGCCTTCCGACAGATTGAGCGTCGCGTCCGGCTTCTCCCACGGCTTGACGATGACCGTATCGCTCCCGCCCTGGACCATGCGCTCAAGGCACGCAACCATCTGCGGCGTGCCGCCGGAGATCGCGAGCCGCTTGAATGCGTAGTCCTGCTGCCCGCGCAGCTGGAAGCCGCACGCGGAGAGCGCGGCCGCGCCGCCCAGAAGCGCGAGGAACGAACGTCTGCTTACGCCTTTCCCGACGGCTTTCCCGATCACATCGACTCCCTTGGTTTTGCGCATCAGACGACCACGTTGACGAGACGCCCCGGCACCACGATCACCGTTTTCAGCGCGCGGCCTTCCGAGAACTTCTCGAACATTTCGTGCACGACCGCGGCCTTCTCGATGGCTTCGCGCGATGCGTCCTTCGCCACCGTCAGCGCGCCGCGCACCTTGCCGTTGACCTGCAGCACGAGCTCGATCTCCGCCTGCTCGAGCGCGGCTTCGTCGACCTTCGGCCAGGGCGCGTCGAGCAGCGGGCCAAATTCCTTTTCATAGCCGAGCTCGGACCACAGCTGGAACGTGATGTACGGCACGACCGGATACAGCACGCGCAGCAGCACACCGAAGGTTTCGTTGAGCACGCCGGCGCCCGGATTCTTCGCGCCTTCGAGCGCGTTGAGCATCTTCATCGCCGCCGAGACGACCGTGTTGTACTGCAGGCGACCGTAGTCGAAATCGGCCTGCTTGAGCACGGTGTAGATTTCCCGGCGCAAGGTCTTGTCGGCGTCGCCCAGCTTCGCTGCGTCGAGCTCGTCGTGCTGGCGCAGCACGTCGGCGTTGTCGTGCGCGAAGTGCCACACGCGACGCAGGAAGCGGCTCGCGCCCTCCACGCCCGTGCCCGACCACTCGAGCGACTGCTCTGGGGGCGCCGCGAACATCACGAACAAGCGCGCGGTGTCGGCGCCGTACTGATCGATCAGCGTCTGCGGATCGACGCCGTTGTTCTTCGACTTCGACATCTTCTCGACGCCGCCGAGCACGACCGGCTGGCCGTCCGCGATCAGCGTGGCGCCGGTCGGGCGGCCCTTGTCGTCGTGGGCGACCGTGACTTCGAGCGGGTTGTACCAGGTCTTCTTGCCCGCCGCGTCCTCGCGATAGAACGTCTCGTTGAGCACCATGCCCTGCGTGAGCAGGTTCTTCGCCGGCTCGCCGAACTTCACCAGTCCCATGTCGCGCATGACCTTGGTCCAGAAACGCGAATACAGCAGGTGAAGAATGGCGTGCTCGATGCCGCCGATGTACTGATCCATCGGCATCCAGTAATCGGTGCGCTCGTCGACCATCGTCGCAGCATCCGGCGCGCTGTAGCGCGAGAAGTACCAGGACGAATCGATGAAAGTGTCCATCGTGTCGGTTTCGCGCTTCGCCGCCGCGCCGCATTTCGGGCACGTGCAGTTGAGGAACGCTTCGGACTTCGCGAGCGGATTGCCCGTGCCGTCCGGCACGAGGTCCTCCGGCAGCACCACCGGCAGATCCTTTTCCGGCACCGGCACGTCGCCGCAGCTCGGACAGTGGATGATCGGAATCGGCGTGCCCCAGTAGCGCTGGCGCGAAATGCCCCAGTCGCGCAGACGCCACGTGACCTGCTTGTCGCCGAGATACTTCGCTTTCAAGTCGGCGGCGATCGCGTCGATCGCTTCGTCCGTGGTCAGGCCGTCGTACTTGCCGCTGTTGACGAGGCGACCGGCGGTCTTGTCGCCGTACCACTCTTCCCATGCGTCCGTCGAATAGGTCTTGCCCTCGACCGCGATCACCTGGTTGATGGGCAAGCCGTATTTCTTCGCGAACGCGAAATCGCGCTCGTCGTGCGACGGCACGCCCATCACCGCGCCTTCGCCGTAAGACATCAGCACGTAGTTGCCGACCCACACCTCGACCTGCGCGCCCGTCAGCGGATGCATGACGAAGAAGCCCGTGGACATGCCCTTCTTTTCCATCGTGGCGACATCGGCTTCCGCGACGCCGCCGCGCTTGCATTCGTCGATGAACGCCTGCAGCGCGGCGTTGTCGCGCGCGAGGCGCGTGGCGAGCGGATGCTCCGCCGCGACCGCCACGAAGGTGACACCCATGATCGTGTCGGCGCGCGTGGTGAACACGCGCAGCAGCTTCGCTTCGCCGTCGATTTCATACGGGAAGCCGAAGTTCACGCCGAAGCTCTTGCCGATCCAGTTCTGCTGCATGATCTTGACGCGCTCGGGCCAGCCGAGGCCTTCGAGATCGTCGAGCAGCTGGTCCGCGTAATCGGTGATGCGCAGATAGTACATCGGGATTTCGCGCTTTTCCACCAGCGCGCCCGAACGCCAGCCGCGCCCGTCGATGACCTGCTCGTTCGCGAGCACGGTCTGGTCGACCGGGTCCCAGTTCACCGTGCCGGTCTTCTTGTACGCGATGCCCTTCTCCAGCATCTTGAGGAACAGCCACTGGTTCCATTTGTAGTACTCGGGCGAGCACGTGGCGATTTCGCGCGACCAGTCGATGGCGAGGCCCATCGACTGCATCTGCTTCTTCATGTACGCGATGTTGTCGTAGGTCCACTTCGCCGGTGGCACGCCATTGGCCATCGCGGCGTTCTCGGCGGGCATGCCGAACGCGTCCCAGCCCATCGGCATCAGCGTGTTGTGACCGTTCATGCGCAGATAACGGTACATCACGTCGTTGATGGTGTAGTTGCGCACGTGACCCATGTGCAACTTGCCCGACGGATACGGCAGCATCGAGACGCAGTAGAACCTGGGCTTGGCCGACGTCTCGGTCGTCCGGTACACGTCGTTCGCGCGCCAGTTGCTCTGCGCGGCGGATTCGACGTCGGCGGGTACGTATTTATCGTGCATGGTGTGGTGGCTTTACGCTAATGCTGGGAACGGACCTCGGGGGCCGCCGGTTTCGCTCCTTCAATTGCGGGAGGCGGCCCTTGCGCGCTGGATTCCGATTTCCGATTCGGTTGCGGGCCGGCGCGGCGTCGAATTTCAGCCCGACGACGGTCGTTTTCCTGACCTGACGGGCAAAAACGGGCAAATGGCAATTATACCGTCCCGTTTACCCGCGCTGTCACGCAGCCAAGGTCTTCTGGACGTAGTTTGCTCAGGCAGAACGCGAACGGCAATTCAGCCATTCGGCATAGGCGAATTCTGAGAAGACGCGAGTCTCAGCGAGATTGCGCGCCGGCGACCGGCTGCGTGACGAAGCCGATGCGCTCGAGCCCCGCCTGCTGCGCCGCGCCCATCACCTTGGCGATGACGTCGTAGCGCGTCGCGCTCGATGCCCGCAGATGCAGCTCGGGCTTTTGCGCGGCGCGGCCGGCGTCGGCGAAACGCGCGCGCATATCGGCCTCGCTGATCGGCGCGTCGTTCCAGTAGAGCTTGCCGGCGTCGTCGATGGACAGCGTGATGGTTTGCGGCGTCTCGCGCGCGGGCTGCGAGGCGACCTTCGGCAGATTCAGCCGGATCGCGTGCGTGAAGAGCGGCGCCGTGATGATGAAGATGACCAGCAGCACCAGCATGACGTCGATGAGCGGCGTCATGTTGATCTCGGCCATGGGCGAGCCGTTGGGCTTCTTTTCGAGTCCGCCGAAGGCCATGACCGCGCGCCTAGTCTGCTTCGCCGCACACGAACGCGTGCAGATCGTGCGCGAAGCCGTCGAGCTCCTCTGAGATTTGCCGCACGTAGCGGCCGAGCACGTTGTAGGCGAGCACGGCGGGAATCGCGACGACGAGCCCGAACGCCGTCATGATGAGCGCCTCGCCGACCGGACCGGCGACGTTTTCGATCATCGCCTGTCCGCTCGACGCGATGCTGCCCAGCGCGTGATAGATGCCCCACACCGTGCCGAGCAGCCCGACGAACGGTGCCGTGCTGCCCACCAAAGCGAGCAGGACCTGCCCGAATTCGAGCCTGCGCTGCGAGCGCAGCAGCGCCTGGCACAACGCGCGCAGAACGCGCTCGCTGCGCTCCACGCGAGCGAGGAGCGCACCGGGCATGTCGGCTTCGGATGCGTGCCACGCGGCCTCGGCGAGCGGCAAGAATACGCGCTCGCGATCGGCGCGCTGCAATGCGCCGATGCCTTCCTTCAGGCTCGCCGCCTGCCAGAAGCGCTGCAACGCGCGCAGGCCCTGCCATTTGGCGCGCGCGAGAATCCACGCCTTGACGAGCAGGAAGCACCAGCTCGCGAACGACATCGCGAGCAGCAGGCCCGTGACCGCGTGCGTGACCGCGTCGCCGGATTGCAGATAGTGGATAACGCCCGTTGCCGCCATTGTCGCGAGGAAGAATCAGCGCAGGCCGAGCACGTCCTGCATGTCGAAGAAGCCTTTGTCGTGCCCTTGCAGGAAGCGCACGGCGCGCAGCGCCCCCTGCGCGTAGGACAGCCGGCTCGCGGACTTGTGCGTGATCTCGATGCGCTCGCCGATGCCGGCGAACAGCACCGTGTGGTCGCCGACGATGTCGCCGCCGCGAATCGCGGAAAAGCCGATGGTCGACGGATCGCGCTCGCCCGTCACGCCTTCGCGCGCGTACACGGCGCAGTCCGTCAGGTGGCGTCCGAGCGCCTTCGTGATCACTTCGCCCATCGCGAGCGCGGTGCCCGACGGCGCATCGACCTTGTGACGGTGATGCGCCTCGATGATCTCGATGTCGTAGCCGGTCGAAAAATGCTTCGCGGCGAATTCGAGCAGCTTCATCGTGACGTTCACGCCGACGCTCATGTTGGGCGCGAACACGACGCCGATCTTCTCGCCCGCCTTCTTCAGCTGTGCCTTCTGCTCGTCGGAGAAACCGGTCGTACCGACGATCATCTTCACGTCGTGGCGCAGCGTCGCTTCGAGGTGCGCCATCGTGCCTTCGGGGCGCGTGAAGTCGATCAGGTAATCGGCCTCGGCGAACACGCGCTCGACGTCGTCGGTCAGCAAGACGTCCGTCGTCTTGCCGAGGAACGCGCCCGCGTCCTGGCCGAGTTGTGGCACGCCGGGCCGGTCGAGCGCGCCGACGAGCTCCGCGTCGGGGTCGTTGAGAACGGTTTCGATCAGCATCCGGCCCATGCGGCCCGATGCGCCGGCGATGGCGATCTTCATGGCAGTCTCGTGTTGAACCGCGCGCGACACGCGCGATGGATGATGCGGATTGGCTGTCCGGCTGAAGCGGCGCCGCGTCGAAACGGCCGGCGCAGCTTCATCCGGAAACGACCGAACGGCTTACTGGCTCTGCTGCGGCAGATAGAACTGCGCCTGGCCGCTCGCGTTGGCAGGCGTCGGCGAGGAGCCGGCCGGGCCCACCGCGCTGCTGTCGGGAATCTGCTGCGGACGGCGCTGGAGCTGGATCTGCGAATTGCTGCCGGAAGTGCTGTTCGAGCCCGGTGCGCCGCCCGAGCTCGTCGGCGCGCTGCTGAACGCCGGCGAACGCTGGCGGCCCGCGGGCATCTCGACCTGCGCGGTCGCGCGGTTGGCGGCCTGCGCGGCTTCCTGGTTCGCATCCCCCGCGAAGGCGGCCGCCGTGTTCGGCTGCGTGGACGGCTCGCCGGGCGGCGCGGTCACCGCGGCCGTCGACGCCACCGGCGCGGATGCTGCCGCGGGCGCCGGAACCGGCTTCGCGACCTTCACGCCCTTGTCGCCGTCGATTTCCGCAAGCAGCTCCAGGTTGGACGGCAGGTTCTCGCCGCCCGACCAGCTCACGACGCGATCGCTCGCGAAGTTCACGACGAAGTCGCGCTGCTGAACGACGGCAGTCGACTCGCGCTTGAAGTAGAACACGTAGTCCCAGCGGTCCGCATGGAACATGTCGGTCAGAAGCGGCGTGCCCAGCAGCTGCTTCACCTGATCGCGCGACATGCCGACCTGCATCTGGCTGGCCGCTTCCTGCGAAACGAAATTGCCTTGCACGACCATGATCCGATACGGTGTGATGCTTTGCGCGATCTTCTGCGTGACGCTGTCGTACGCCGAGCAGCCGGCGAGCAATGCGGCCAAGGTTGCTGCGATCACGGTTCCCCGCATGCGACGGCTCTCCCTGCTATTCGATAAAGATTTTGAAAACACATTTCACCTTTCACGCGAGGCGCTTCGAGGCCGCGCTCCATTCGTCCGGATCGGGCCCAATCGCGGCCCGAACCCGTACAGGATGTCGGGAATCGGAAAAACGCATTACTATGACAACCTTGAATTGTACTCTAGGGATGCCTAGCCATGACCAATCCCACCGATCTCAAAAATATCGGGCTCAAGGCGACCCTGCCCCGCCTCAAGATTCTCGAAATTTTTCAGCATAGTCCGGTGCGCCATCTGACCGCCGAAGACGTGTATCGAAACCTGCTCAGCGAAGAGCTCGATATCGGTCTGGCGACGGTGTATCGTGTGCTCACGCAGTTCGAGCAGGCCGGCCTGCTGTCGCGAAGCAATTTCGAATCGGGCAAGGCCGTCTTCGAACTCAACGAAGGGTCGCACCACGATCACCTCGTGTGCATCGACTGCGGCCGCGTCGAGGAGTTCTTCGACGCGGAGATCGAGCGCCGCCAGCAATCGATCGCGAAGGAACGCGGCTTCAAGCTCCACGAGCATGCGCTCGCGCTGTATGGCGCATGCACGAAGGAAAACTGCCCGCACCGCAAGCATTGAGCGCCTGTACGTTTTGCGATATGCGTATGCGGTTGATTCTCAATTCGATTCGCTTTTGCGATATCGGCGCTATGCGGCGCGCGCGGCCGCCCCGACGAGCGTGTATCGCTCCGGCAGATCGATTTCGTCGCAATTCGGCAGATCGCCGCCGCGATCCACGACGATGAAATCGCTTTCCCGATCGAGCACGATCAGCGGGTGATGCCACACGCCGCTCGCATAGTTCACCCCTTGCCAGCCGCGCGCGTAGAACGCCCGCAGGCCCGCCGCATCGAACTCGCCCGCCGAGGCGACGACCACCAGGTAGCGCACGTCGGCGAGCGGCACGAACGCCTGGCTGCCGAGCGGATGCCGCTCCATCATCGAGATCACGACCGGCTGCGGGCGCGGCTGCCCGCGAAACACGTTGATGAGCGGGCGCCCGCCGCTCTCGAAGCCGACGTCCACTTTCGCCAGATCGTGAAAGCGTTTGGTCGTGCCCGCGTTGATCGGAAAGTGCCGCGAGCCTTCGAGTTCGATGACGTCGCCGAACGGGGCGAAGGCTTCGCGCGTAAGGGGTTCGAGCGTAAGGGTCTTCATTCGATCTCACCGAAAATCCGCAGCCGCGACACGCTGCCGTCCGGATAGATGTTGAAACGCACGTGCGTCACCGGCCCGAGCGCCGCGATTTCCTTTTCGAAGCGATGCACGCTGTCCATCGAGAGCTTCTGCTCGTGCAGCACGGGCCAGAACATCGCCTGCGTGACGAGCGATTCGTCCGTGCCACCTTCCACGCGTGCGGCCTGCAGCGAGCAGCGGTCCGGATAGTTGCCCTTGAAGTGCGCAGTATCGACCTCGATCGCGCGGATCACGCCGGGATTGGCCAGCGCGACGATCGCCCAGTCGTTGCCCGGCTCGCGCCGGCGGCGCGTTTCCCAGCCGTCGCCCATGTTCACGCCGCGTCCCGGCATCAGCATCTGCGACGCCGGCCCGAAGTGCTGGTTGTTCGCGGCGACGAGATAGGCGCCGTTCTCGATGGCCGCGAGATCCGCGTCCCGCGCTCGACGCGCGAGAAATCCGTCTTCGGCTGGCCGTAGACGCGCAGCCGCGCGATGCCGCCATCTGGGTAGATGTTCACGCGCAAGTGCGTGTACGCACGCGTGTCGGCGATCTCCAGATAGTGATGGTGATTGCCTTGCAGCGTCGTCGACGGCACGATCTCGCGCCAGTCGCCGTCTTCCTGCGCGCCTTGAGGGTCGACGCTTTCGCTGTAGCACGCCTCGATCGACGCCGCCGGCAGGAATTTGCCCGTGAAGTGGCTCGTGTCGATGTCGATGCCATGAATCACGCCGGCCCGCGCGAGCTTGACGATGCAGTAGACGTAGCCCGTCGTGCGCTTGCGGCGCGTTTCCCAGCCGTCCATCCATTTGCCGTGCTCGTCATATTTGCCGGGGATGAACACCGCGGGCTGTGGCTCCAGCATGCGCTCCTTCGGCGCGAAGAATTCGTCGGTGGTGAAGAGCGCCTGCGCGCCCAGACGCGAATCCGCGAGGTCCATGTAGCGGCGTGCGAATGCGGAAGCGTCTGTGTCGAGAATCGGGTTGGCCATTTCGGTATTCCTTGGGTTGCGATGGTTTTCAGATTGCGTTTCGGCGTGCGCTTCAGAGCGCATGCGCGTGTTCGTTGCCGTGCGCCGGTTCCGGCGCGGCCGGCACGAAGCGGTATTCGGCGTCCTGGTCGAGCACGCGCTTGGCGCGCGCCCGGTCGATGCCGTTCTCCCACACCGCGACGACCACCGTCGCCACACAGTTGCCGATCAGATTGGTCACGGCGCGCGCGATGCCGACGAACCAGTCCACCGGCAGGATCAGCCCGAGACCGAGCACGGGGATCGCGGGAATGGCGGAGAGCGTCGCCGCGAGAATCACGATGGCCGAGCCCGGAATGCCGTGCGCGCCCTTCGACGTCACCAGTGACACCAGCACAACGACGATCAGGTCATGGATCGACAGCGGCGTGTTGGTCGCCTGCGCGATGAAGATCACCGCGAGCGTGAGATAGATCGAGAAGCCGTCGAGGTTGAACGAGTAGCCGGTCGGAATCACGAGCCCGACGGTCGAATCCTTCACGCCCATTCATTCCAGCTTGCGCATGATCTGCGGCAGCATGGCATCCGACGACGCGGTGCCGAGCACGATCGACAGCTCCTCGCGCAGATAGCGCACGAGCTTGAAGATGGAGAAGCCCCGCGAGCCGCATCACCACCGCCAGCACTACGAACACGAATAGGAAGCAGCTCGCGTAGAACACGATCACGAGCAGGTCGAGCTGCTTGAGCGACGCGACGCCGTACTGGCCGGTCGTGAACGCGATGGCGCCGAGCACGCCGATCGGCGCGAGCGCCGAGCCGAACAGCACGGCGAAGACCAGCACCTGCAGGATGTCGCCCTTCGCGAAGGCATCGACCGCGGTGTCGGGGATGATCTTCAACAAGAAGCCCGCGGTGTCCTTGAGGCTCTTGGCGTGCTCCGTGTACGTGGCGAGCGACGCGGCATCGAGCGTATGCAGGTCGATGTTCATGCCGACGCCCGGGCGCGTGACCCACGCCAGGACCGCGCCGATGACGAGCGCGAGCGTGGTCACGATCTCGAAGTAGACGACCGCCTTCAGCCCGACGCGGCCGACCTTCTTCAGATCGCCCGCGCTCGCCATGCCGCTCACGACGACGCAGAACACGATCGGCCCGATCACCATCTTGATAAGCTGAGCTTGAGAAAGCCGTCGCCCAGCGGCCGCAGCGACTGGCCGAAGTGCGGAAACAGCGCGCCTACCACGATGCCGATGTCGCGTTTCACATGCGCATCGTGAGTCTGGCGGGCAATGCGGCCATCGAGTCGATCCTGCGCGGCAGCGCCGACATCATGAAGGAAAGCCAGCGCCTGCCGTTCTATCGGCGCGAGCTGGTGCTGTCCACGTATCACGAGCACGCGGTGATCGTCGAGGCGCTCAAGGCGCGCGACGGCGAAAAGGCCGGCATGGCGATCGAGCGGCATATCGTCAACGCGGCGCAGCGCGCGGGCGTACATTTTCCGGTGCCCGACAAAGCCTGATTGAAGCCGGCACTTCTCGGGATGTTCGCGGTCCCATCAAGGGCCGTGCGTGATGGAGTTTTCCATTCGCTTGCGCTGCCCTCCAATTGGCCGAACATCAAGAGGAGCAGCATCGATGGACATGCAACAACTCGTTTCGGAGTTCCTGCCTTCGAGCACGGCGCGCAAGCCACGCAAGCGCTGACCGCACAGGGTTTCGGTCCCGAAGACAGTCAGCAAATGCTCGGCACGGCGGCGGAAACCGCGCACGCGCATGCCGAGGAGCAAAACGAAGGGCTGCTCGGGGATCATCCGGGCAAGAGCTTCTTCGCCGCGTTCGCCGCCGGGCTCGTGCGCGGCGACGGTTTTTTGAAGTCGATGGTGGAAGGCGGGGAAGGCATTCTCACCGGGCGTGTCGCCGAGTCGATTGCCGCGCGCATGGGACTCGACCCGGGCACGGCATCGACAGTCGCGACAGCGGCCACGCCTTACGTTGTTTCGTTCCTGCGAGAGAAACTTGCCTGAAGCTTCTCGAAGCGCCAAAAACAAAGCCGCTCCGAAGAGCGGCTCATTTCAGCGAGCTGGAATTCACTTCGCGTTCGCCAGCGCCACAGCCGTATCCAGCATGCGGTTCGAGAAGCCCCACTCGTTGTCGTACCAGCTCGACACCTTCACGAGACGGCTCGAGACCTTCGTGAGCGTCGCGTCGAACGTCGACGAGGCCGGGTTGTGGTTGAAGTCGACCGAGACCAGCGGCGCGTCGTTGTAGCCGAGGATGCCCTTCAGCTCGCCTTGCGACGCTTCCTTCATGATCTTGTTGACTTCCTCGACCGTCGTATCGCGCGCGGCGATGAACGACAGATCGACCACCGACACATTGATGGTCGGGACGCGAATCGCGTAGCCATCCAGCTTGCCGTTCAGTTCCGGCAGCACGAGACCGACCGCCGAAGCCGCACCGGTCTTCGTCGGGATCTGGCTGTGTGTGGCCGAGCGCGCGCGGCGCAGGTCTTCGTGATAGACGTCGGTCAGAACCTGGTCGTTCGTGTAGGCGTGGATCGTGGTCATGAGACCGTTCACCAGACCGATCTTGTCGTTCAGCGGCTTGACGAGCGGCGCGAGGCAGTTCGTCGTGCACGATGCGTTCGAGATGACCGTGTCCGACGCCTTCAGCACGTTGTGGTTCACGCCGTACACGACGGTCGCGTCCACGTCCTTGCCGCCGGGCGCCGAGATGATGACCTTCTTCGCGCCGCCCTTGATGTGCGCGCTCGCCTTTTCCTTCGTGGTGAAGAAGCCCGTGCACTCCATGACCACGTCGACCTTCAGCTCGCCCCAGGGCAGTTCGGCCGGATTGCGGTTCGCGAGCACGCGGATCTTGTCGCCGTTGACGACGAGATAATCGCCGTCCACCGACACTTCGCCCGGGAACTTGCCGTGCGCCGTGTCGTACTGCGTCAGGTGCGCGTTGGTCTTGGCATCGCCGAGATCGTTGATGGCGACGATCTCGATGTCGTGCTTCTTGCCGTTTTCATAAAAGGCGCGCAGCGTGTTGCGGCCGATCCGGCCGTAGCCGTTGATTGCAACGCGAATCGTCATGGTCTATCTCCTGATGGCTAAAAAAAACCTGATGTCGCTGGCGTGAACCGTCAGCCGTTGAGCACGGACTTCGCCGTCTCAACGACATGCTCGACAGTGAAGCCGAAGTGTTTGAACAGCGCGCCCGCCGGGACCGACTCGCCGAACGTGTCGATGCCGACCACGCCGCCTTCCAGCCCCCCCACGTACTTGTGCCAGAAATCCGTCACGCCCGCCTCGATCGCCACGTGCGCCACGCCCTTGGGCAGCACGCGCTCGCGGTACTCGGCGTCCTGCTTGTCGAACACGTTCTGCAGGGCATCGACACGACGCGCGCGCCGATGCCGACCTTGGCCAGCGCCTCGACCGCTTCCATCGCGAGCTGCACTTCCAAGCCGGTCGCGATGAGGATGATCTTGCGCGCGGGGATGTCGTCGTTCCAGTCGCGCAGCATGTAGCCGCCCTTCGCGATGTTGGCGATCTGGATGTCGTTGCGCGCCGAGAATTGCAGGTTCTGGCGGCTGAAGATCAGCGTCGACGGACCGTGATGCGCGATCGCGTGCGTCCACGCGACGGCCGTCTCGACAGTATCCGCCGGGCGCCAAGTCTGCAGGTTCGGGATCAGGCGCAGGCTCGACATGTGCTCGACCGACTGGTGCGTCGGGCCGTCTTCGCCGAGGCCGATGGAGTCGTGCGTGAACATGAAGATCGAGCGCGACTTCATCAGCGCGGCGACGCGCAGCGCGTTGCGGCTGTAGTCCGAGAACGTCAGGAACGTGCCGCCGAACGGGCGATAGCCGCCATGCAGCGCGATGCCGTTGATCGCCGCGCTCATGCCGAACTCGCGCACGCCGTAGTTGATGTGGTTACCCCACTGGATGCCCGCGTGATCCGGGTTCGCGTTCTCGGCATCGCCCGCGGCGCGCACCGACTTCGACGCCTTCCAGTTCGTGAGGTTCGAGCCGGTCAGGTCGGCGGAACCGCCGAGCAGTTCCGGCAGCGCCGCGGCGAGACCTTCGATGGTCTGCTGCGAGGTCTTGCGCGTCGCGACGGTTTCGGCGCGCTGGTTCGCGTCCTCGATGATCTTCGCCGCGCTCTGCGCCCAGTTCGCGGGCAGTTCACCCTTCATGCGGCGCGTGAACTCCGCCGCCTCATTGCCGTATTTCGCGCGATACGCTTCGAACGCCTTGTTCCATTCGACTTCGACGTGCGTGCCTTGTTCCTTGGCGTCCCAGGCCGCATACACTTCCTGCGGAATCTCGAACGGGACCGTACTTCCAGCCGATCGCCTCGCGCGTCGCCGCGATTTCCTTGTCGCCGAGCGGCGCGCCGTGCGCATCGTGGCCACCCGCCTTGGTCGGGGCGCCCTTGCCGATGACCGTGCGGCAGCAGATGAGCGTCGGCTTGTCCGACTGCTTCGCCGCGGCGATCGCGGCATCGACCGCGTCGACGTCGTAGCCGTCGACCGCGCGGATCACGTTCCAGCCGTACGCTTCGAAGCGCTTCGGCGTGTCGTCGTGGAACCAGTGCTCGACGTGGCCGTCGATCGAAATGCCGTTGTCGTCGTACAGCGCGATCAGCTTATTGAGCTTCAGCGTGCCCGCGAGCGAGCAGGCTTCGTGCGAGATGCCTTCCATCAGGCAGCCGTCGCCGAGGCACACGTACGTGTAGTGGTCGACGATCTTCGCGTCCGCCTTGTTGAACTCGGCGGCGAGCAGCGCTTCGGCGAGCGCCATGGCCACGGCGTTGCCGACGCCCTGGCCGAGCGGCCCGGTGGTCATCTCGACGCCCGGCGTCATGCCCACTTCGGGGTGGCCCGGCGTCTTCGAGTGCAACTGGCGGAAATTCTTGAGCTCGCTCATCGGCAGGTCGTAGCCGGTGAGGTGCAGCAGCGAGTACAGCAGCATCGAGCCATGGCCGTTCGACAGAACGAAACGGTCGCGGTCGAACCAGTGCGGATTCACCGGGTTGTGCTTCAGATGGCGCGACCACAGCGCGACGCCGATTTCCGCCATGCTCATCGGCATGCCGGGGTGGCCGGAGTTGGCTTGTTGAACGGCGTCCATGGCGAGCGCGCGGATTGCGTTGGCCATGAGGGCGGTCTGGCTGGAGGTCGGGGTCGTCATGTCGAGTCTGGGCAGGTCCTGAAATGATCCGCAGTGCTTCTCACGCAGTACTTCTCACTCGAGCCGGACCCACGGGACACAACGTTTTCAGGACCGGAACGACGAGAAACGACGAGGATCGGGAGGCCGTCATTCTAACAGACCGGTCCGATCGGCACGCGCCCGGAGGACGCTAATCCGGTGCGGCGAGACGTCCGGGGGCGCGGGCACGTTATCTGCGCGGCACCCGTCGGCACGGTCCCCGCCGGCGCGTAGCGCCCTGCCGACCGTTCCGGCCCTGTCGCGGCACGGTAACAACGCACGACGATACACGGGAACGCGCTGCGGCAACGGACGGACATCCGGCGAAATCCGTCCGGCGCGGCGCGCGGCTCCGCAGGTCCTTGCAGACCCATTCATCGTATGGCTTCATGGCAAAATGTTTCTCAACATGCAGCAGCAAGGCTCCAAGGAGTGCTTTTCGATGACCGACCCTCGCCCCGCCGATGTGCCCTGGCTGACTCCCTACCTCACCGTGCGCGATGCGCGCGTGAGCATCGCATTCTATGAAAAGGCGCTCGGCTTCGCGGTGCGCGACAGCGTGAACGACAACGGCACGATCATCCACGTCGAGATGACGTATCGCGGGCAGTTGATCCTGATGTTCGCGCCCGAGGGCGCGTATGGTTCGCAGGCACGCACGCCGAAGAGCGCGGGACACATGGCGCCGCAGTCGTTCTATCCTTATGTGGACGACGTCGACGCGACTTTCCGGCAGGCGCTCGCCGTCGGGGCGAAGCCGCTCATCGAGCCGCAGGACCAGTTCTGGGGCGACCGCTTCGCGCAGATCGAAGACCCCAACGGTTATCGCTGGGCCATCGCGCGGCACTTGCGCTGAACGCATCGGAATCTCCTGACAGGTATCAACCCCATCCGCGGACCGGACGTTCGCGATCGACCCTCAATGCCACGTTTTCATGTTGACGGCCCGCTTTCCGTGGGCCAGACTCTCACGCTCCCCGACGACGTCGTGCGCCACGTGCACGTCCTGCGCCTGCAGACGGGCGATACGATCACCCTCTTCGACGGCGCCGGCGGCGAATATCGCGGCGAGCTCGTCGATATCGCGAAGCGCGCGGCGACGGCGCGCGTCGACGCGCACAGCGACCGCGAGGCCGAGCCGCCCTACCGCATGACGCTCGCGCAAGGCGTGGCGGGCGGCGACAAGATGGACTGGCTCATCGAGAAGGCGGTGGAACTCGGCGTGATGGGCATCGCGCCGATTACCGCCGAGCGCGGTCGTGCGTCTGGCGGGCCGACCGGGCGCTGCGGCGCCAGGCGCACTGGCAGGCGCTCACGCGCGCGGCGTGCGAGCAGTGCGGGCGCAATCGCGTGCCGGAAGTCGCGCCGCCGCGCGCTGAGGTGATTTTGCCGCCCTGCCCGCCGATCCGCTGCGCGGGCCGGTCACGCTGCTGATCGGCCCCGAAGCGGTCTTCTCTCCGGCGGAGGAAGACGCGGCCATCGATGCCGGATTCTCGGCGCTCGGGCTCGGTCCGCGCGTGTTGCGCACGGAGACGGCGGGCATCGCCGTGCTCGCGGCGCTCGCCGCCCGCTGGGGCGGCTGGTGACGCGCCCCGGCATGCAACGATCTTGTAAAAACGAAAACAGCCCGATGGACGCGCCTTGCAGACGCGCCCATCGGGCTGTTTCATTGCTTCCTGATCGAAGCCGGCGCGCTCGCGCCGGCGGCTCAGACGAACGAGTAAAACACGCGGAAGGCCACGCGCCGCTCCGCCCAGAATTCCGCGGCGTCGCGGAAGACGTCGAGCAGCACCTCGCGCCCTTCCTTGTCGAACTTCTGCGCGATCGGGATCTGCTCCAGCACGATCACGAAGCCCGGCTGCGAACCCGCCTTGTGGACGAGATCGGTGAGCGAATCGTAGAGTGCGTCGTAGTTCTTGCCGAAATGCTTGGGAAAGAGGAAAGACGTGGCGATCGTCTCCAGCACTTCCTGCTTGCTCTGCGCCTGGCCGAGATACGCATAGAGAAAATGCTGGCCGAGGCGGTTGGCCTCGTCGGCCAGATCCTGCACCCGAAATGCGCGAATCGACTGGACGATGTTCGGCCGCACGGTGGCGAACAGCGATTCCGGATCCTCTTGCGGATGGGACTCCTCGGGCCTGGTCTCGTCGTCGGGTCTGTTGTCGTGTTCTGTCATGCGTAGCCGCAATACTCGCTGAAACAGGTTGCCATCGCCGGTGGCGAAAAGATCACTCGCGACGCTGTGATCGTGCGCGTAGATGTTGTCGCTCATGCCGTTAATCCCGTGGTTGATCCGCAATGCGTTTGAAACTGGCGTAATGGTCGTCCGTGTAGTAGCAGTCGCCGATCTGCCGCTTCGGCCCGCCGCATATGATCCGGCGCGCGCCGCGATCCCTCGCGCGAGGAGTGGGAACGGTGTATTCGTGGTAGTAGCCGCGTGGATGCCGCGGCAGCAAACGCTCGCGATTGCCGAATACGACGCCGTCCTTCTCGTAAGGGAAAGGGCCGCCCGCTTCGATCAGCCGTAGTGTCGCGACCGCCTGCGTGGGCAATTGTGCGATCTGGACGGCAGGCAGGCCGTCCGGAGTTTGCCTGCCGGTCGCGGCCGGCTGCCCTGCCTGCGCTTGCTGAACCGCTTCGGCTGGTTGAACCGGCGCCTGAGTGCGGCTCGGCGGTTCCTCCTTGCCGCATACACTCAGAACGACGCTCAAGCCAAGGATGCAGGAAAGAACCCACGCGCGCTTCACGAAACGATTGTCTCCGCGTTGAACCGAGATCCGACGACCATTAAAGGTGTAAGGGTATCGCTAATGACAGAGCGAATCAATGTTCAGCCGGAAATCGGAATTTTTCCCAGAACGTTCAAATCCGATGGCGCCACGGCGGGAAGTGATGCAACTTTAGCTTAAATCTGAGTGAAATTTAAACTGTATGAGTTAATAATCTGACCCCGTAGGACTTGTGGACTTGTCCCCGCATAACCGGACAGCCGGTCCCGCTTAGGTTGGAGGATTTGCTTGCCGACGAAACTCGCGCGGCGAGCGGTATTTAAGGGCGCTGTGCGGGTGTGACTCGTTATCGTGGTCGAACGCGATGGCCAGATTTTGCAGCGCCGTCCTGGCGTCGGGTTTCGGCATCCACGAAACGTAATCACGCTTTATCGTTTCGTAATCACGCTTTATCGTTTTAACGAAGCTCTCGGCCATCCCGTTGCTTTGCGGACTTCTGACGGGTGTCGTTACTGGCTTCAGTCCGATTTTTCGAGAGAACTTCAATGTGTCATCGGCAATGTAGCAGGAACCATTGTCGCTTAACCACTCGACTTCCCTTTCGGCCTTCAACGCGCCGGTGAAGCGGTTCTCGACGGCTTGAAGCATGACGTCACGCACCATATCGCCAGTGTAACCGCCTGTGCTCGCGGCCCAACTCATGGCTTCGCGGTCGCAACAGTCGAGTGCGAAGACGACACGCAATGGGACACCGGCATCGCAGCGGAATTCGAAGCCATCCGAGCACCAGCGCATGTTGCTGCTATCCACCGCGACCTTGCCGTCATGCCGACGCGTAGACGAGGCGTGCCGAGGGCGATGTTCAAGCAGCAGGCCGTGGCGACGCATCACGCGATACACGCGCTTTGCATTTACTCGCGGTTGAGCCAGCATGTCCCGGCTTCGCCTCAGCAACGCCCAAGCACCTCGGTATCCATACGTCGGCGCGTCGCCTAACAACTCATGAAGTTCGGCGACAAGCGCCGTGTCGTCGAGCACGGGCATCTTGCGCCGGTCGACCCAGTCAGCCGGCCGCTTCGACTTGACTGCGAGATTCGAGCGCGACACCCCCAGGACTTCACAGACCGTCTTCAACGGTCGTCCCCCGGCAGCAATGGTGAGCGCAGTCAATTTTTTTGTTCGACCATACTCCACTGCTTCACGGAGGATTTCTACCTCCATTGTCTTCTTTCCTAGCAATCGCTGCAGCTCGCGAATCTGCTTCATTGCTTCGGCTAGGTCAGATGCCGGCACCACGTGCTCGCCGGCAGACCACCGATAGGCTCTCGTCCTGATAGAGCTTGCGCCAGCCGAAGACTTGGTTGGCATTCACTTGATGTCGGCGAGCGACGCCAGAGACCGTTGTACCGGGCCCGAAAGTCTCGCGAACTATCGCTAGTTTCTCTTCAACCGAACGCCGGCAGCGCTGCTCCGGCTGGGTCAGAACTTCTAGAGGTTCCACGTTGTGACTAGGCTTAAACATAGGCAGAAGACTACCTCAAAATTTAAGCGTCACCGCATGTCCGGCTTTTGCGGGGGACGGCCCAGCGGCACCGTGATCCATCCGCTCAAACCGTGCGCGTTCGCCGGACCCTTTCCCGGCATGGGTGCTGACGTCGTGGACGAACACGGTCGATCGGTTGGAACGGGTGGTGTCGGGGAACTGGCGTTGCGTGTCCCGTCGATCGGGCTGACGCGTGGGCTCTGGCACGACGACACGCGCTATCTGAGCAGCTACTGGGGCCAGACGCCGGTTCTATGGCGGCACGGCGATCCCGCTGCCATCGATGAGGATGGTTTCTGGTACGTGCTCGGGCGCTCCGACGACACTCTGAAGGTGGCTGGAAACTCTGAAGGTGGCTGGAAAGCGCACCGGGCCCGCGGAGATCGAGACCCTCGTCATGGCTACCGGTCGCGTGGCCGAAGCCGCGGCGATCGGCGTGCCTGATACGGTCAAAGGCGAGACAGTGGGGCTTGTGGTCACGCTGATGCCCGACATCGAGCCCGGCGCCGAAGTCGCGAAGGTCCTGAGCGATGCTGTCGTTACCGGGCTGGGTAAGGCGTTCCGTCCATCGGACGTGCTGTTCGTCGACGATCTGCCGAAGACGCGCAACATGAAAATCATGCGCCGTGCCGTTCGCGCGGCGTGGCTGTGCCTCTCGGCGGGCGATCTCTCTTCGCTGGCCAATCCCGAAGCGCTCGGCGCCATCACCCGGCGAGCGAACGAACTCGGACTCTCCAGCGCTCGGGATCGCGCATGAGCCATCGATACGAGGACATCGTTCTGGAAGTCCGCGGACGCGTCGCCACGATCGCGATCAACCGTCCGAAGGTCATGAATGCGAGGCGTGCGCAAGCCGTGGACGAATTGATCGACGCGATGACCCGCGCAGGCCGGGATCGCGAGGTCGGTGTGACCGTGCTGACCGGGACGGGCGGCAAGGCGTTCTGCACGGGTGGCGACCAGAGCGCACACGACGGCCAGTACGCGGGACGAGGCACGATCGGCTGGATGGGTATGCAGACCGTGTCCTGCATGTACGACACCGACGAGTCGCGTGAAGGCGTTGGCGCGTTCCTCGAGAAGCGTTTCCCCGACTTCCGCGGCCACATGAAGTAAGGGTGTCGATCTGCATTCGGCAATCCGGCCAATTTTTCTGTGAATGAATCAGGCAACAAGGAGATACATGTGAGTACGAACGCCATGAAACCGGCCAGATCACTGCTGTTCGTTCCGGGCAACAAACCCTACTGGATCGAGAAGTCGATCGCCGCGAAAGCAGATGCGCTGATCCTGGATCTCGAAGACAGCGTACCTGTGAATTTGAAGGTCGAGACGCGGGGCGTCGTTGCTCGAAACTGGCATGGCTGGCCGAACAGGGCCAACGTGTGTTCGTGCGCATCAACCGTAGCCCGTATCTCTATGATTTCGACGACATTCTTGCGGTGGTCGGCCTGCATGTCGAGGGCATCGTGATCTCGAAACCGATCGGGCCCGAGGACATCAACTGCGTATCGATGATGCTGTCCGAAGCGGAGTTCCGCAATGGAACCGCGCTGGGTTCGACGCGCCTCATACCGCTGCTCGAGACCGCGCGTTCGCTCGAACTCGCTCATGAGATTGCAAAGCGCGAACGTGTAGGCGCGACCGCGAAGAACGCGGATGTGGCGCGCGCGCTCGGCTACGTGTGGACGCCGGACGGCCGCGAAAGCCTCTATTTCAAGTCGCGCGCCGTGATGGCGGCGCGTGCCGCCGGCAATCGGCGGAGTGTGGCAGCAGGTGAAGGACCTGGACGGCCTGCGGAAATCGTCGCTGCTCGATCGCAACCTCGGCATGTCCGGCGAGTTGGCCCTGCATCCTTCCAACGTGGCGACGATCAACGAAGTCTACAGTCCTTCGCGGGAGGAAGTCGCCTACTACGGAGGGCATGATTGCCGCGCTCGAGCAGGCCCAGGCCAACGGCCGTGCATCCTGCATCTATGACGGAGAGCACATCGACATTGCGCACGTCAAGACCGCGCAAGAGATCGTTGCGCGTGCGAAATCGCTTGACAACTGATTGAAGGGAGACGAACGAATGGCCGGACTTTATTTCGAGGATTGCCGCGAGGGCCTGGTGGTGGAGCACGCGATCCGTCGCACCGTGACGGAGACGGACAACGTGCTGTTTTCCGCGATGACCTACAACTGCGCCCCTCTGCATATCGACGCCGAGTACAGCAAGAATTCCATCTATGGGCAGCGTCTCGTCAACAGCATGTTCCTGCTGGCGCTGGTAGCGGGGATCACGGTGTACGAGACCACGCTGGGCACGACCCTCGGCAATCTCGGTTTTCAGGAAATCAAGTTTCCGAAGCCGACCTTTCACGGCGACACGATTCGCGTGCGAACCGAGATTGTCAGCGCGCGTCTCTCGAAGAGCCGCAACGACTCGGGCATCGTCGTATTCCGTCATGTCGCGCTCAACCAGCGGGACGAGGAGGTCTGTACGGCCGTGCGTACCGGCCTGATGATGCTCAGGCCGAAGTGATCCGGAGCCGCTCAGCCAGCGGCGGACCAGTCGAAGATAAGTTCGCGGTCCTTCCAGGATGTCGGCCGGCGACGGAATGATCCGGCCGACGGATAGAAATTCGGTGACACCCGGCGAAGACGTCGAGCGCCTGCGGCCGATCGTGGTCGTACTTGCAGGAAAGGAGACAGAGTTGGCAACCAATCAGGCGCGGCCGCTCGATGGAGTTCGGGTTCTGGATCTGACCGTGGCACTTGCCGGACCCTACGGCTCGATGATACTCGGCGGGCTGGGCGCGGAAGTCATTCGCGTCGAGGCGCCCGGCGGAGGCAACATTGCGCGCACCAACCCGCCGTTCGTCGGAGCACAGGGAATCCACTTCGGCCGTCGGGAGGGCGAAGACGTTTCTCTAACCATCCTGAATCGGGCCCGAAACAAGAAAAAGCATCACGCTGGACCTAAAGTCCGAAGAGGAGCGAGAACTCTTCATGCAACTCGTCGATAAATCGGACGTGGTCATCGAGAACTTCAGCGAGGGCACGACCGCCAGGCTGGGCGTGGACTACGCGCGCGTGCGGCAACGCAATCCGCGCGTGGTCTACGGCTCGGTGAAGGCGATGGGCGAACCCAGCGCATTCCCCGGGCTCAAGGGCATGGACATCATCGTCCAGGCGCTCAGCGGCCTGATGGAGGTGACCGGATTCGCGGACGGCCCGCCCACACGTTGCGGCCTGCCGATCGCCGATCTGCTCGCGCCGATGTACGCAGTCAACGGCATCCTGGCTGCGCTCATCCACCGCGGACGAACAGGCGAGGGGACAGCACGTGTAGGTGTCGATGCTGGACTGCCTGGCGTCCTGGGTCGCGGAGGAGCATTTCGATGTCATGGGGCGGGCGGGCTATCCGGCCCGCAGCGGCAACTTTCACGATCGCCTTGCGCCGTTCGGCGTGTATCCGACTCGGGATGGTAATGTGGCGATCGTTGCGTTTCAGCCGGAGTGGATGCGCACATTGATGGAGTGTCGTGCGCGAGCTGCTCGAGACCCGCGGCGTGCCTTGCGCCGCCGTGCGCATGCCCGCCGAGGTGTTGCAGGACCGTCGACTGCACGACAGCGGCGCGCTGATGCAGCTCAGCCATCCCTCATGGCGAAGTGGAAGCGGTGGGCATGGGTCTGCCGATCCGCTTTTCGGCCACACTCTCGCAGTTCGACCGGCCGACGATGACGCTGGGCGTGGCCAATGACGAAATCTACGGACGGCTGCTCGAGCTCGGTGCGGGAGAGATCGCGGCGCTGCGGGAGAAAGGCGTGATCTGACGGGTGTGGATCCGACGTATGAGCCGGTATTTGCCGAGCGGGTCGGACCATTCAATCGAAGCGAGGTTTTCATGAGACAAGCAGTGATCTGTGAGCCGGTACGTACGCCGGTGGGGCGTTATGGCGGCGTATTTCGCGACATTCCGGCCGCGACGCTGGCCGAGACGGTAATCCGCGAACTGGTGCGGCGCACCGCGCTCGATCCCGCCGCGATCGACGACGTGATCTTCGGTCAGTGCTACCCGAACGGAGAGGCGCCGGCCATCGGACGTGTCGCCGGCCTCGATGCCGGTCTCGGCATTCGCGTGCCGGGCCTGCAGATCGACCGGCGCTGCGGCTCGGGCCTGCAAGCGGTCATCGACGCGGCAATGCGGATACAGAATGGCGCAGCGGAGCTCGTGCTCGCGGGCGGTGCGGAGAGCATGAGCCAGGCCGAGCATTACGTGCTCGGCGCGCGCTGGGGCGGACTGCGCGCGGCCGCATCACGTCAGGCGGCCGGCATCATCCGGTCGAAGGGGGGATGCTCGAAACCGCGGAGAATCTGCGCCGCGAATACGGGATCACGCGCGACGCGCAGGACCAGCTCGCGTATCGATCGCACAGGCGCGCGGTCGCGGCGCACGCGTCCGGGCGCTTCAAAGACGAGATCGTGCCGGTGGAAGTGAAGGAAAAAGGCGGCACCAGATTCGTCGACCAGGACGAACACCCGCGTGCGGGCGTGACGATGGAAAACCTCGCGGGGCTGCGGCCGGTCCGGCAGAAAATCGATGCGGAGTCGACCGTGACGGCGGGTAACGCGAGCGGACAGAACGACGGCGCGGCCGTCTGCGTCGTGACGACGCTGGAGAAGGCGGCCGCACTCGGGCTGCGCCCGCTCGCGCGGCTTCTCGCGTGGGCGGGCGCGGGCGTCGAGCCCGAGCGGATGGGCATCGGCCCGGTGCCGGCGACCGAGCTCGCGCTGCGTCGTGCCGGCCTCGCGCTGAAGGACCTCGACCTGATCGAACTGAACGAGGCGTTCGCCGCGCAGGTGCTCGCGTGTACGGCGGGCATGGGGTTCGAGCCGGCTGATTACGAGCGTCTGAACGTGAACGGCTCCGGCATTTCGCTCAGCGCTCGGCCATCCGGTCGGTGCGACCGGCGTGCGAATTTTCGCGACGATGCTGCGCGAGCTCGACCGCCGCGGCGGACGCTACGGTCTCGAGACGATGTGCATCGGCGGCGGGCAGGGGCTCGCGGCGGCGTTCGAGCGCGTCGTCGCGTGACGCTTATGGAGATTCGGTCATGTACACAGGCTGCTATTCCATTGCGTCATTGAATTGGCACTGGTCGAATCCGGCGCGAAGGATCGTCATATTTCCACTTGATCGGTTTCGGGTTCTTGTTGTGTTCGCGGATGTATCGGCATCAGTTTGCGATCCCAATCCTTCACCGAAGTGAAGATGCCGCGAGCGATCACTTCACGCTGAATGCGCGAGAACCAGTTCTCCACCTGGTTGAGCCACGACGAGTAGGTCGGCGTGAAGTGCAGGTGCACGTTGCGCTGCGCATCAAGGAAGTCGGCAACCCGCTGCGTCTTATGGCTGCTGACGTTGTCGCAGATCGCGTGGATTTCCCGGCGTTTGGGCTGGCTGGCGACGACGTCGGTCAGGAAGGCCACGAACTGCTCGCTGGTGTGGCGCGCCACCGTCTTGCCCAGCACCTCGCCGGTGGCAGTATTGAACGCCGCGAACAGGCTGAGCGTGCCGTTGCGCTTGTACTCGAAGCCGTGACTCTCGGCGCGCCCGGGCGACAGCGGCAGCATACGGTCCTTGCGATCGAGTGCCTGGATCGCGGTCTTCTCGTCCACGCAGAACACCGCTGCGTGCGCCGGCGGGTTCAGGTACAGCCCGATCACGTCGGCTGCCTTGGTCTCGAAGTCCGGGTCGTTGGAGACCATGTGCCGCTCCAACTGCTGCGGCTTGATGCCGTGCTTGCGCCAGATGCGCTGCACGGCCGAGACCGATACGTCGCCGAGTTCTGCTGCGAGCTTGTAGCTACTCCAGTGTGTCGAACCGTCGGCGGGTTTGTGCTTGAGGGTGCACTTGAGCACCCGCGCTTCCAGTTTGGCCGGTGGCTGCGTAGGCGCCCGCCCGCGGTGCCGGGCGTACATGCCGGCTAGTCGCTCGCTGAGGAAGCGCCCCGACCAGCGTGCGATGAAGCGCGAATCGCAACCCAGTGTGCGCATGATACTGTCGCGCGATTCGCCGTCCTCGAGCATCAGGATCAACTTTGCGCGTCGCACGTCCGCCGCACGCACCGTTCGGCTGCGCGCCGCCGACAACAGTTGCTCACGTTCGATATCTGTCAGGTTCATTTTGACCCATGACCTGTATCTGAACACAGACAGGGTGCTAATTCAATGACGCAGCGCACTAGTCATCCAGGGACGCTGGTTCAGCACGAAAGAGCGCCGGCCGGCTTCGCGGCCGAAGGGGACATCGGGTGTGCCCGTACTTTCTTGCTGACACCTCCATCTCTCCGCTTCTGCCGAACGGCGGTTTCCCTCGCATACCCTGCGGCAACGCGCAGCGCAGTGCCGGAACTTTTGGGTGCTGAACCAGTGTGCTAAGGGGTTTCGGGCGGCAGACCGTGCGCGGTCCAAGCCGGGTGTGGCCTATGAGGGCACTCGCTACTGAGCCCACGAAGGAGGAGAAAAGTGGCCAAACTGCGTGTGACCGCGGGCGGATGAGAAGCTGCTTTCTTTGCAGCAGCAAAGAAAGTGACTGCCGCCCCGCACAGGGGCAGTGCTAATAGACCGACAAGAAAACAAGTTTCACGAACGAACAAACGAACCCCAAAAAAAATCGCCGCTAAGCAAAAAGGGACATTAATTGCCCGAGCAAGAAGCATTGTGTATCGTGACTTGATGAATGCGTGCAAGCCACGCAAACTCATCCCGCACGAACCGGAAGCAACAAAATGCCCTCCCCAAGCGAAGCGATAAGAACCGGTATATTGATCATAGGCGCCGGCCCAGTAGGGCTATTCGCCGCATTCGAGGCTGGCGTGATCGGCCTCACCTGCCAGATCGTCGACACGCTCGGCCGCATCGGCGGACAATGTATCGAGCTCTATCCCGACAAGCCGATCTACGACATTCCCGCCATCCCGTCATGCATCGCGCGCGAGCTCGTCGATCGCCTGCTCGAGCAGATCCGCCCCTTCGACGTGCCGATTCATCTCGATCAGCGCGTCCAGTCCGTCACCCGGAGAGAGGACGACCATCGCTGGATCGTGACCACCGAGCGCGGCATGACCTTCGACGCCGCCGCGATCCTGATCGCCGCAGGCAACGGCGCCTTCGTGCCGCAACGTCTGCAAGTGCCCGAAGCAGCCGCGCTCGAAGGCAAGGACGTCTTCTATAGCGTTTCGCGCGTCGCGGATTTCGCCGACAAGGACGTCGTCGTCGCGGGCGGCGGCGATTCGGCGCTCGACTGGTCGCTCGCGCTGAAAGACATCGCAAGGAAGCTCACGCTCGTGCATCGGCGCAGCGGCTTCTCGGCGGCCGCCGGCTCGGTCGCCGCGATGAAGCGCGCGGTCGAGGCGGGCGAGATGGATTTCGTCGTCGGCATGATCGAGTCGCTCGACATACCCGATGGCACGCTGCGCGCCGTGCGCGTCAAGCAGGTCGAAGGCGCGACCGAGATCGCCGCGGACAAGCTCGTCGCGCTCTATGGCCTCGTCTCGGAGCTCGGGCCGATCGCCACATGGAATCTCGACGTGCGCGGCGGACGCATCGAAGTGGACACGTCGAATTACGAATCGTCGCGGCCGGGCATCTTCGCGGTCGGCGATATCGCCAACTATCCGAACAAGCAGAAGCTCATCCTGTCCGGCTTTCATGAAGCCTCGCTCGCGCTGCGCAAGGCTTACGCGTACGCGTATCCCGACAAGAAACGCGTGCACGTGCATTCGAGCTACGACGCGAAGCTCGCGGAACGCGTGAACGCCGCGCACGCGGCCGACGACGCGTGAGCGTTGCGCATGATCGCGCTGGCGGCCACGCGCCGCATCTGCCGCTGAATCATGCGTGACGATGCGCCGGATCGCGGCACGTCGAATGGTCGTGTGCCTGATCGTTCCACGCCGAGCCGAGGGTGATGCTGCAGAAGTTCAGACGCCTGTACGTCGGGTCCTTCAGCGCGAGCACGTCCGCCTTGACGTTGCCGAAGGTCGATTCGGGCTTTTTGATGGTGCCCTGGGCGAACGCATCGATGATGCCTTCCTTGAAGTTCGCTTCACGCGGATGCGCCGCGACGACGAGGCGCCGCTGGTCCACGCTGAACGCGTCGTAGGCGAGGCCGAGCACGTCCATTTCCACGCCCGCCGTGACGAGCGCGACCACCGGTTTTTTGTGCTGCGGAATGCCGGGCGTCGTATGCAGGGCGATCGCGTCCCACACCTGCTCGATGTCGTATTCGCCGACGCCGTGCCGGCGCAGGAAGTCGCGCGCCGCGTTCACGCCATCCACTTCGAAGCGGTCGTGCGGGCTACTGTACGCTTCAGTGAGACCCATGTCGTGGAACATCGCGCTGATATACAGCAGCTCCGCGTCGTACTTCAACTGCTTGCGCTCGCCCGTCAGCGCGCCGAACAGAAACACGCGGCGCGAGTGGTAGTAGAGCAGGTCGGGCTCGGTGTCGCGCACGAGTTGCGTGGCTTCGCGCGTCATCCGGCTATCGGGGATCCTGACGTCTGCGATGGTTTCGTTCATGAGTGCGGCTTCGTGATGCGGGTTCGTCGGCGTTTTTCAGATGACGCCGCGTTCGAGGACATGAATGCCGGGCGTTGCTAAAATCGCGCGGCGCTGCATTGCGATGGATACAAGTCTCGGCAAATGGGCCGGCCCCCGCAAAAGCCGGACATGCGGTGACGCTTAAATTTTGAGGTAGTCTTCTGCCTATGTTTTAAGCCTAGTCACAACGTGGAACCTCTAGAAGTTCTGACCCAGCCGGAGCAGCGCCGCCGGCGTTCGATTGAAGAGAAACTAGCGATAGTTCGCGAGACTTTCGAGCCCGGTGCAACGGTCTCTGGCGTCGCTCGCCGACATCAAGTGAATGCCAACCAAGTCTTCGGCTGGCGCAAGCTCTATCAGGACGGGAGCCTATAAGTCCTGGGGGTGTCGCGCTCGAATCTCGCAGTCAAGTCGAAGCGGCCGGCTGACTGGGTCGACCGGCGCAAGATGCCCGTGCTCGACGACACGGCGCTTGTCGCCGAACTTCATGAGTTGTTAGGCGACGCGCCGACGTATGGATACCGAGGTGCTTGGGCGTTGCTGAGGCGAAGCCGGGACATGCTGGCTCAACCGCGAGTAAATGCAAAGCGCGTGTATCGCGTGATGCGTCGCCACGGCCTGCTGCTTGAACATCGCCCTCGGCACGCCTCGTCTACGCGTCGGCATGACGGCAAGGTCGCGGTGGATAGCAGCAACATGCGCTGGTGCTCGGATGGCTTCGAATTCCGCTGCGATGCCGGTGTCCCATTGCGTGTCGTCTTCGCACTCGACTGTTGCGACCGCGAAGCCATGAGTTGGGCCGCGAGCACAGGCGGTTACACTGGCGATATGGTGCGTGACGTCATGCTTCAAGCCGTCGAGAACCGCTTCACCGGCGCGTTGAAGGCCGACAGGGAAGTCGAGTGGTTAAGCGGCGATGGTTCCTGCTACATTGCCGATGACACATTGAAGTTCTCTCGAAAAATCGGACTGAAGCCAGTAACGACACCCGTCAGAAGTCCGCAAAGCAACGGGATGGCCGAGAGCTTCGTTAAAACGATGAAGCGTGATTACGTTTCGTGGATGCCGAAACCCGACGCCAGGACGGCGCTGCAAAATCTGGCCATCGCGTTCGACCACGATAACGAGTCACACCCGCATAGCGCCCTTAAATACCGCTCGCCGCGCGAGTTTCGTCGGCAAGCAAATCCTCCAACCTAAGCGGGACCGGCTGTCCGGTTATGCGGGAGCAAGTCCAATTCCTCCTGATACACCTCACCAGCTTGCACGAGGTCCGCAAGAAAAACTATTCCAATCTTACCCGTGTTGTCGCCAGCAACGTGTTCCCCGGTAAAACCTAATATCACGACCCTCATAGATTTCACCTTGGCATGAAATAGCGTAGTGGTAGCCTGCATCGTCGAAGGGCGGACTTCTACCCATGTCCTCAGCTTGCACACGTTGCATTTGCGCGCCACAGGAATAGCTACGGCCAGCGTGATGCAAAACAATATCTCGGTAATCCCAATGACTCTCTCGCAAGATATCCCTTGGAGGTTTGGCATGCCATTCCGATCGCTCGATCAGTTTGTAGCCGTTTCTGAAGAGCGCATTGATAATCGCCTGACGAGTTGCGGCTCGATTATTCACAGAGATAGATATCGCGCTATCTTTGCTCCCTCCCGCCGCTGAACGAGTCGATGTCCAATGTTCAATGTGGTAATCTGCGGCGATATGCTTACTCCATCTCTCCGGATTTAGTTCGCGTTTGGGTGAAGAGAAAACGACGTGCATATCGATAGCACGCTCCCCGTCTGTTTCAATCTTTGCGTAGCCATTCGCGTCCGTTCTGCCGGATTTTTCAATTCCGGCTACGTGAGCGACGAAATTTTGACTACGCAGCGGCTCGCCGGTAACGCTGTCCTGCACGTAGAACCAGTTTGTATGCGTGGCTTCACTTTGACTGTGCCTGGTAGCCTCTTCGATTGCCCCGTTCGCTTCAGCACGCGAGCCGATGACGCCAAGACTTTCGGCCGTGTCGTCATACCAAGCTTCTCCCGCGAGTTTGGCAAAGATTCGCGGATGTTCTGAGCAATCGCACACGACCACATCGTCATACGCCGCAATCTCGCTAATGAAGAAACTCATACGACGCGGCCCGCCATCCTTGGCGATGTACCCGGTAGTCTTGCAGACCGGACAATAAGCCGCCACCTATTAGAGCGGCTTGATGCCCGTGAACGAGAAAACGCGATCCCTCGTAAGAGCAAACCTCTCCGTCGTTATCGAACTTGTCTCCAACGACGGCAATCCAACGCATCATAGACAGTAGACAGCCTCCGCTATTTGCTTCGTTATGCTTGCTTTTTGGCATGTATATCTGCTCCTGAATGGGAATCCTCACCGGATCGGTGAAAGAGTCAGCATACGAAGGCAGCGACGACACGCAACAGGACATAGGCGCAGACAAGCCAAAATCAACGAATTTTGACGGCATCGTAAAATTGCGGTTGCGGGGTTTCCGTCGTATTCTGTTTAGTCCGGTGCGTGGTTGTACCGGAACGGACTTAGCTTAGCAGCCTGTCATCCTCGACCCCGCTGGAAGCATGGGCGCAGCCTGTTCTCGGCGACTGATACAAGAAGCCCCGCGATTGCGGGGCTTCTTGCTACCTAATCAACGCCATACAGCGGCGAGCGAGTAACAATGTAATGTATCCGTGCACGCGACGAAGCGCCGTTAGCTCGTTTAAATCCTGCGATCGCCCAAATCATGTTCGTGGCAAGGGCGAACACGAAGATAAAGGTATAGCCGAACGCCGACACGAAAAGGCAGAACCGATTGACGCTCACGTCCTCGTCAGCCGCGGTGGGGCGAGTTCGACTAGTAGCGATGCCCGGAATCAACGCGGCCGCATCGGTCAACGAGAAAGTGTCCGCGTCCTGCAAAGGTCGAACCCGTCCATAATTGATGGGCGAAAAAACAAAAGCCCGCGTAAGTCATTGAACCGCCGGGGCTTTTGTCTCAAGATGGTGGAGGCGGCGGGAATCGAACCCGCGTCCAGAAGCGCTCTACGACCAGTTCTACATACTTAGTTCTGTCTTTTGATTTAACCGCAACGACGCGGACGAACACGCTGCGTTACGGCGATTCACTAGATTTTTGACCTTGGCGTCGTGACGCCACCCAGGCTTATCTGACGTATATGACCTCTCGCGGTATTGCTACCCTAACCCGTCAGCGAATTAGTGAGAGGACGGCGGCCCTTAGGCTGCCAGTGCGAACGTATCGTCGTTTGCAGTTACGTTTTTCCCATTGATTAACGAGGTGACGGGTCCTCGGTATGTCCTGACCGCTTCACCACCCCTGTCGAAACCAGGTCGCCCCCCGAAGCAGAAAATAGATTATCCCACGAAACGCCATATGAGGCGAACGGCGACGTTTTCAAGATAGCGCCGTCATCCGATGTCCCGCAACAACTGCTGCAGCTCCTCCGGCGAATCCACGACATGATTGGCGTGCCAGGATTGGCGTGCCAGCGGTGCGGCGGAATGTCGCCGCCGCAATAGCCGTAGGCGGCCGCCACGGTGATCATGCACGCCGCGAAACCGGCCTGTACGTCGTGCAGATCGTTGCCGACATAGACGATGCGCTCCGGGGCGACATCCAGCAACTCCGCTGCGTGAAGAAGCGGGGCCGGATGCGGCTTCGAGTGCGGCGTCGTGTCACCGCAGACGAGGCAGCCGCGTGCGTATCGAGACCGAGCAGCGCGATGAGCGGTTCGGACAGCCGCGTCACCTTGTTCGTGACGATGCCCCAGCGCACGCCGCGCGCGTCCAGTTGATCGAGCAACTCGGCGATGCCCGGAAAGAGCGTCGTCTCGATGCACAGATCCGCCTCTTAATTGGGCGAGGAATTCGTCGCGCATCGCCGCGAAATCATGATTTTCCGGACCGATCTCGAACGCGCCGCCGAGCAGGCCGCGCGCACCCGCCGACGCGTACGGACGCAGCATTTCGAGCGGCCGCATCTCGAGGCCGCGGTCGTGCCGCATCTGTTCACCGCGGCGACGAGATCAGGCGCCGTATCGGCAATGGTGCCATCGAGATCGAGCAGCACGGCCTGGCACAACCCGAGACCGTCGCCCTCGGCGAGGGCAGCGGAGTCGGATCTTCCGGCAGGGGCTTGGTGTCGATGATGCCCGTGGACAAGGGGGTCTTCGTTGATCATGGCGTCAGGCTTCGCGGCGGCAAGCCATCATGTAGTTGATGCTCGTGTCGTTCGACAGTCCGAAGTGCTTCGAGATCGGCCGGTACGTGATGCCCTTGATATCCACGGGCAGGAGCGATGCCGCGCGCGCGAACGCCGCGAGCTCGGACGGCTTGATGAAGCGCGCGTAATCGTGGGTCCCGCGCGGCAGCATGCGCGCGATGTATTCCGCGCCGATGACCGCGAACACATACGCCTTCGGGTTGCGGTTCAGCGTGGAGAAAAACACCCAGCCGCCCGGCTTCACGAGCGCGGCGCATGCGGCAACCGTGCCAGCGGGGTTCGGCACGTGCTCGAGCATTTCCATGCAGGTGACGACGTCGTACGAGCCGGGCTCGCGCGCCGCAAGGGCTTCCGCCGAAATCTCCTTGTACGCGACCTCGACGCCGCTTTCGAGACTGTGCAGGTCGGCCACGCCGAGGGCACTCGACGACAGGTCGATGCCTTTCACGTTCGCGCCGCGCGTCGCCATCGACTCGGAGAGAATGCCGCCGCCGCAGCCGATGTCCAGAACCCGCTTGCTCATCAGGTGAGCGTGCGCATCGATCCAGTCGAGCCGCACCGGATTCAGCTCGTGCAACGGCTTGAACTCGGCGTTCGGGTTCCACCAGCGATGCGCTAGCTCGCTGAATTTCTGCAGTTCGTGGGGATCGACATTGGTCATGTTCAAAAGTGCCTTGATTGAGTCGTGAATCGATTAGGACCGAGTATATATAGGCGCCGCAATGGGCGGGCAAAAGGCGGAATCGCCAGACGCCGCTTGAAATGGTGAATGATCAAGCGAATTCGTAAAAAGCGCCGGGCATAAAAAAACCCCGCCGAAGCGGGGGTTTGATCTGCGGCAATCCGGCGCGCGATTACTGCTGCGGCTGACGGGTCGTGCCGACAGCTTCGACTTCCACGCGACGATCCGGTGCGAGGCAGGCGATGAGTTGCTTGCGATTCTTTTGATGGCACGTGCCCTTCGCGACCGGGTCGCGCTTGCCCTTGCCTTCCGTATAGATACGGTTGGCTTCGATGCCCTTGCTGACCAGGTAAGCCTTCACAGCTTGCGCACGGCGCAGCGACAGATGGTCGTTGTACTTGTCCGAACCGATGCGGTCGGTGTAACCCGTCGCAACCACGACTTCGAGGTTCAGCGCGCCGATCTTCGATGCGAGATCGTCCAGCTTTTCCTTACCGGCCGGTTTCAGGACTGCCTTGTCGAAGTCGAACAGAGCGTCAGCCTGATAGGTAACCTTCTGGCTCTGGATGACCGGCGGCGGAGCGACCGGGGCCGGCAGCGTCGGTGCTTGCGCGACCAGTGCGCCATCACACTTCGCATTTGCCGTAGCCGGGGTCCAGAACGCGTCGCGCCAGCACAGTTCGTTCGTGCCGTTCATCCACACATACTCGCCCGTGCCGTTCACCCAGTTATCATTCACGGCTTGTCGCGAGGCCGGCACCGACTGTGCCGAGGCCGATGCAGCCATAACTGCGGTAGCTGCAATGAACGCGAGCTTTGAAAGTTTATTCATATTTCTCCTCTCGAAATTGAGATTACCGCAGGTTTACTGCGAGCCTGTAGACGAAGACAAAGCCTGTAGACGAAGACAAGTCATATATTGCCCGAAGTATAACATTCCCCACGGAACAAAACGCGCTGTGTAGACTTCGAGCAGTGTCTAAATTTGTGCGTTGGCATTTTGCCATATCGTTCCCTTGCATCGATAAAAATATCCCCGCACCCCATGCGCTCGCAACCTTATGTGGTGCATGCGCAACAAGAAGGGGACAGGAGACGGCGCGAGGCGAGGAAGGCGCGAATCATTCGCACATTACGTGCCTGAACGCCATTTCCTGCATATTTTTATCGCGAGGACTTTTGCCTCTGGCAAAACGGCGAGGCGGCATGATAGCCCGCTTGCATGACGAATTGACCCAATGCGTTCCCCCGATTTTGTAAGTAATTGGACAGCATTGCGCATCGCGAATTCGCCGTCCCGCGATCCGGGTCGCGCGCCGCGAACACACACTATGTGTACGCAATGCGTTCGGGGGCGAATGCCGCGCATGTTAAAATTTCTTGATGCGCTGCGTTCGCAGCGTACGTCGGCTACGCGCCAGGCGGGCGGGTGTCGCGAATTTCACGAGCACGCTGCCGTGTCGCCGCTGCACAGTTCAAGACACGGATAATGGATCAATTCGCCAAAGAGACTCTGCCAATCTCCCTCGAGGAGGAAATGCGCCGCTCGTATCTCGATTACGCGATGAGCGTAATCGTCGGGCGCGCGCTTCCCGATGTCCGCGATGGCCTGAAGCCGGTGCATCGCCGGGCGCTCTACTCGATGCACGAGCTGAACAACGACTGGAGCCGCCCATACAAGAAGTCGGCGCGCATCGTCGGCGACGTCATCGGTAAATACCATCCTCACGGCGACGCCTCGGTTTACGAGACGATCGTCCGCATGGCGCAGCCGTTCTCGCTGCGCTACATGCTGGTGGACGGCCAGGGCAACTTCGGTTCGGTCGACGGCGACAACGCCGCGGCCATGCGCTACACCGAAATCCGCATGGCGAAGATCGGCCACGAACTGCTGGCCGACATCGACAAGGAAACCGTCGACTTCGGTCTGAACTACGACGGCAGCGAGCAGGAGCCGGAAGTCCTGCCGGCGCGCATTCCCAATCTGCTGATCAATGGCTCGGCTGGCATCGCGGTCGGCATGGCGACCAACATTCCGCCGCACAACCTGCGCGAAATCGTCGACGCCTGCCTGCATCTGCTCAACAATCCGGCGGCGAGCGTCGACGAACTGATCGAGATCGTGCCGGCGCCGGATTTCCCGACCGCCGGCATCATCTACGGCGTCGCGGGCGTGCGCGACGGCTACCGCACGGGCCGCGGGCGCGTCGTGATGAGCGCGGCCACGCACTTCGAGGAGATCGACCGCGGCCAGCGCATGGCGATCATCGTCGACGAGATTCCCTATCAGGTGAACAAGCGCACGCTGCTCGAGCGCATCGCCGAACTCGTCAACGAGAAGAAGCTGGAAGGCATTTCCGATGTCCGCGACGAGTCCGACAAGAGCGGCATGCGCGTCGTGATCGAACTGAAGCGCGGGGAAGTGCCGGAAGTCATTCTGAACAACCTGTACAAGCAGACCCAGCTTCAGGACACCTTCGGCATGAATCTGGTCGCGCTCGTCGACGGCCAGCCCAAGCTGCTGAACCTGAAGGAAATGCTCGAGTGCTTCCTGTCGCATCGACGAGAAGTGCTGACGCGGCGCACTGTATACGAGCTGCGCAAGGCGCGTGACCGCGGGCACGTGCTCGAAGGTCTGGCCGTCGCGCTCGCGAACATCGACGAGTTCATCGCGATCATTAAGGCCGCGCCGACGCCGCCGATCGCCAAGCAGGAGCTGATGGCGAAGCCGTGGGATTCCTCGCTCGTGCGCGAGATGCTCACGTGCGCCGAGACCGAGGCATCGGGCGGCCGCGCGGCGTATCGGCCGGAAGGGCTGAACCCGGCTTATGGGTTGCAGGAAGACGGCCTGTACAAACTGTCGGACGTCCAGGCGCAGGAAATCCTGCAGATGCGCCTGCAACGCCTGACCGGCCTCGAACAGGACAAGATCACGAGCGAGTACCGCGACGTGATGGCGCAGATCGCCGACCTGCTCGACATCCTCGCGCGGCCGGAGCGGATCCGCCAGATGATCGTCGACGAGCTGGGCCAGGTGCGCGCGGAGTTCGGCGACGAGCGCCGCTCGCGCATCGAGATGAACGCGACGGAGCTCAACACCGAAGACCTGATCACGCCGCAGGACATGGCCGTGACCATGTCCCATTTGGGCTACGTGAAGTCGCAGCCACTTTCCGAATATCGCGCGCAGAAGCGCGGCGGGCGCGGCAAGCAGGCGACGCAGATGAAGGAAGACGACTGGATCGACACGCTCTTCATCGCGAATACGCACGATCACATGCTGTGCTTCTCGAACCGCGGTCGCGTTTATTGGGTCAAGGTGTACGAAGTGCCGCAAGGCTCGCGCAACTCGCGCGGCCGTCCGATCGTCAACATGTTCCCGCTGCAGGACGGCGAAAAGATCAACGTCGTGCTGCCGATCAAGGAATTCTCGGCGGACAAGTACGTTTTCATGGCGACCGCGCTCGGCACCGTCAAGAAGACGCCGCTCGAAGCGTTCAGCCGTCCGCTCAAGAAGGGCATCATCGCGGTGGGTCTGGACGAGGGCGACTACCTCATCGGCGCGGCGATCACAGATGGCGAGCACGATGTCATGCTATTCTCCGACGCGGGCAAGGCCGTGCGCTTCGACGAGAACGACGTGCGCGCGATGGGCCGCGAGGCACGCGGCGTGCGCGGCATGCAGCTGGAGGACGGGCAGCAGGTCATCGCGCTGCTGGTCGCGGGCGGCGAGAACCTGTCGGTGCTGACCGCCACCGAGAACGGCTACGGCAAGCGCACGCCGATCAACGAGTACACGCGTCATGGCCGCGGCACGAAGGGCATGATCGCGATTCAGACTTCGGAGCGCAACGGCCGCGTGGTCGCCGCGACGCTCGTCGAGCCGGAGAGCGAGATCATGCTGATCACGACCGCGGGCGTGCTGATCCGCACGCGCGTGTCCGAGATCCGCGAAATGGGCCGTGCAACTCAAGGTGTTACACTCATCAGCCTTGACGAGGGAACGAAGCTGTCCGGGCTGCAGCATATCGCCGAGGCCGAAGCCGAACTCGAAGATGGCGAGGCAGGCACGGATGGTTCCGGCGCGAAGTCGGGGGATGCGGACAACGGTAAAGGCGAGGAAAACGCCTGATATTTTTTATGTCGACGTTCGTGTCGACGTTCTCTCGTTGTCGCTTTTGAAAGCCTGGATTGGTTAAGCTGCGCGACCTGAGCTCGTTTCCGGCGCTGACGTCTCGACCGGCGCCATCGATCCGACACGCGAAAGCTCGTCGCCAGTGCTGAACTGAATATTTTTTACAGGGAGTAATGATGCAAGGACGTTTCAAGCAGTGGATGTTGCTGGCCGCTTTCGTGCCGACTTTCGCAATGGCTCAGTCGCTCCAGAACCAGGCGCCGGCTACGTCGGCGGCTCCGGCAGCGCCGGCGGCAGCACCGGTTGATCCGGCCAAGCAAGCCGCGATCAAGGATCTGCTCGACGCGATCGACGCACAGAAGCTGGTCGGTGCGATCGGTAACAGCGCGCAGATGCAGTCGAAGCAGCTCGTCCCGGCAATTCTGTCGGACGCGCTCTCCGAGAACAAGACGCTGAACGACAAGCAGAAGCAAGCCGCCGTTCCGACGCTGCAGAAGAACGCTGTGCCGAAGCTGGTCGATTCCGCCGGCCAGGTTTTCGCGACGGACGCGTTCCGCAAGGACGCGATGCAGGCGCAGTACGACGCGTACGCGAAGTACTACTCGACCGACGAGATCAAGGACCTGACCAACTTCTACAAGAGCCCGACCGGCCGCAAGTTCATCCAGGTTCAGGACCAGGTCGGCCGCGACGTGGTCAACGGCCTGATGCAGAAGTACATGCCGAAAGCCATCAAGGCGACGCGCACGCAAGCCGACCAGGAAGTGGCGAGCGTCCCGGGCAAGTAAGCACGGCGGCATCGTCATGAGGGAAATCCGCTGACCGGGGCTTGCCGCCTCGCGCATTGGTGGGTTTTTCAGGACAGTGCGATAATGGCTGTTTGCGCGCGAGCGCAAGCAGCCATTTCTTTTTCAGGCGCGAAAAACGGCGGCAATCGTTCATTTGCCGTGCGTCTTGCGCCTGCCATTCGGAAGCCACAGATGCGTGTGTTCACACAGATGCGTGTGTTCAATTTCTCCGCCGGCCCAGCCGCCATGCCAGAAGAAATCCTGAGGCAAGCAGCCGATGAAATGCTCGACTGGCATGGCAGCGGCATGAGCGTGATGGAAATGAGCCACCGCGGCGCCGAGTTCATGTCGATCCACGAGGCTGCGCTCACCGACCTGCGCGAGCTGCTGAACGTGCCGGCGTCGCATCGCATACTGTTCCTGCAGGGCGGCGGCATCGGCGAGAACGCCATCGTGCCGATGAACCTGCTCGGCAAGAGACAGACCGCCGACTTCGTCGTGACCGGTTCCTGGTCGACGAAATCGTTCAAGGAAGCGCAGAAGTACGGCACGCCGCATCTCGCGGCCAGCGGCAAGACCGAGCAGGGCTTCACACGCGTGCCGGGCTTCAGCGAATGGAAGCTGTCGGACGATCCGGCCTACGTGCATCTGTGCTCGAACGAAACCATCGACGGCGTGGAAGCCTTCGAGATTCCCGATCTGGGCGATATCCCGCTCGTCGCGGACGCATCCTCGCACATCCTCTCGCGCCCGATGGACGTCGCCAAGTACGGCGTACTCTTCGGGGGCGCGCAGAAGAACATCGGCATGGCGGGCGTGACCGTCGTGATCGTGCGCGAGGATCTGCTCGACCGCGCGCTGTCCATCTGCCCGTCCGCGTTCGAGTGGAAGATCGTCGCGGAAAACAACTCGATGTACAACACGCCGCCCACCTACGCGATCTACATCGCGGGGCTCGTCTTCAAGTGGCTGAAGAAGCAGGGCGGCCTCACGGCGATCGAGGCGCGCAACGTCGCAAAGGCGAAGCTGCTGTACGACACGATCGACTCGAGCGATTTCTACCTCAACAAGGTCGAGCGCCAGAACCGGTCGCGCATGAACGTGCCGTTCTTCCTTGCCGACGAATCGCGCAATCTGGATTTCCTGGCCGGCGCGAAGGCGCGCGGGCTGTTGCAACTGAAGGGCCACAAGTCCGTCGGCGGCATGCGGGCATCGATCTACAACGCGGTGCCGATCGAGGGAGTACAAGCTCTCGTCGATTACATGAAGGAATTCGAGCGCACGGGCGCTTAACGTTGACGAAAGGCGACGACGCTCGCTCAACCGCATTGGCTCAAGCACCGCATATTGGCTCAAGCACCGCATGGACGACGATTTCAATTCAAGACTCAAACCGCTGCGTGAGCGCATCGATGCGCTCGACGCGCAACTCATCGCGCTTTTGAATCAGCGCGCTTCCGTCGCGCTCGAAGTCGGCGAAGTGAAGAAGCATTTCAACGCGCCGGTGTTTCGCCCCGAGCGCGAGATGCAGGTCATCGTGCGCCTCCAGGAAATGAGCGACGGCCCGCTCGCCGACGAGCACATTGCGTCGATCTGGCGCGAGATCATGGCCGCGAGCCGCGCGCTCGAGCAGACCATCCGCGCGGCGTTCCTGGGCCCGGTCGGCACGTATAGCGAGCAGGCGATGTTCGAGTACTTCGGGCATTCGATCGAAGGGCTGCCATGCTCGTCCATCGACGAAGTGTTCCGCTCGGTCGAGGCGGGCGCGGCGCAATACGGCGTCGTGCCGGTCGAGAATTCGGCCGAGGGCGCGGTGTCGCGCACGCTCGATCTGCTGTTGCAGACCTCGCTTCTGATCGGCGGCGAGCTGGCGTTGCCGATTCATCACAATCTGCTGACCACCTCCGGCACGCTCGACGGCGTGACGCGCGTGTGCGCGCATCCGCAGGCGCTCGCGCAGTGCCAGCGCTGGCTCACGGTCAACGCGCCGCATCTGGAGCGGCAGGCGGTGTCGAGCAACGCGGAAGCCGCGCGCATGGCCGTCGGCGATCCGACCGTCGCCGCCATCGCCGGCGATCGCGCCGCCACGCACTACGGGCTGGGCGTCGTGTTTTCGCTGATCCAGGACGATCCGCACAATCGCACGCGTTTCGTGATCGTCGGCAAGGAGCCGACCGATTCGAGCGGCCACGACCAGACTTCGCTCATCGTGTCGGTGACGAACGAAGCGGGCGCGGTGTTCAAGCTGCTGGAGCCGCTCGCGAAGCACGGCGTCTCGATGACGCGCTTCGAATCGCGCCCGGCGCGCTCGGGCACGTGGGAGTACTACTTCTATATCGACATCGAAGGCCATCGCGACGATTCCGCCGTGGCTGCCGCGCTCGAAGAGCTCGGGCGCAACGCCGCGTTCCTGAAGATTCTCGGTTCGTATCCGCGAGCGCGCTGATTTTTGCTCGTTGCCGCCGCGAGCGTTCGCGGCGGTTCGGTTTCCCTGCGTCGGACGACGCGTTTTTATCGATGTCCCGTGGCTGCGTTCTCTTTCAACAAACTGGTTATATTCGGCGTCGGCCTGATCGGCGGGTCGCTCGCGCGCGCGTTGCGTGAGCGCGCCGGTCTCGCGGAACGCATCGTGGGCGTGGGACGCTCGGCGGCGTCGGTCGAGCGGGCGCTCGAGCTCGGCGTGATCGACGAAGCCGCCGCGCTCGACGACGACGCTGCCCTGGCCGGCGCACTGCGAGATGCCGATATCGTGCTGCTCGCCGCGCCGGTCGCGCAGACCGGACCGCTGCTCGCGCGCATCGCGCTGTTTCTCAACGCGCGCACCGTCGTCACGGACGCGGGCAGCACCAAGACCGATGTGGTCGCGGCGGCGCAGCGTGCGTTGGGCGAGCGCGCCTCGCAGTTCGTGCCGGGGCATCCGATCGCCGGGCGCGAGTCGAGCGGCGTTGAGGCCGCGCTGCCGGAGCTATACGTCGATCGCAATGTCGTGCTGTGCCCGCTGCCGGAAAACGCGGCGGACGACGTCGAGCGCGTCGCGGCCATGTGGCGCGCGACCGGCGCCTGCGTGCGGCAGATGAGCGAGGCGCAGCACGATCGCGTGTTCGCGTCGGTGAGCCATCTGCCGCACGTGCTCTCGTTCGCGCTCGTCGATCAGATTCTCGATTCGGCCGACGCCGAGCTGAAGTTTTCGTTCGCCGCCGGCGGTTTTCGCGACTTCACGCGCATCGCGGCGTCGAGCCCGGAGATGTGGCGCGATATCTGTCTCGCGAATCGCGCAGCGCTGCTCGCGGAACTCGACGATTACACCGCCGTGCTCGCACGGTTTCGCGCGGCCATCGACGCCTCAGACGGCGCGGCGCTCGAAGCGGCCTTTGCGCGCTCGCGCATCGCGCGCAAAGAATGGCAGGAAACCCGGCAGGAACGCGGGGCGATCAAGCCGTCCGGCGATATCGCCGCCAAATAAGCCGCGAAACAAGGACACACCAAGGACACACTATGGAACATCTCGATCTCGGCCCCTTCGCTCGTGCGTCCGGAACGGTGCGCTTGCCCGGCTCGAAGAGCATTTCGAATCGCGTGCTGCTGCTCGTGGCGCTCGCAAGCGGCGAAACGTCGATCACCAATCTGCTCGATTCCGACGACACGCGGGTGATGCTCGCCGCGCTGAAAGACCTCGGTGTCGACGTGCGGCAGGACGGCGAGCGCGTGATCGTCTGCGGCACGGGCGGCGCGTTTCCGTCGAAATCGGCGGAACTGTTTCTCGGCAACGCGGGCACGGCGGTGCGCCCGCTGACCGCCGCGCTTGCCGTGAACGGCGGCGAGTACCGGGTGCACGGCGTGCCGCGCATGCACGAGCGACCGATCGGCGATCTCGTCGACGGGCTGCGTCAGATCGGCGCGAAGATCGACTACGAGCTCAACGACGGTTTCCCGCCGCTCAGGCTCCATCCGGCGAAGATCGCGATCGACCGCCCGATCCGCGTGCGTGGCGACGTGTCGAGCCAGTTCCTCACGGCGCTCCTGATGAGCCTGCCCGTCATCGAGGGCCGCAGCGGTCCGGTGACGATCGAAGTCGAGGGCGAGCTGATCTCGAAGCCGTACATCGAAATCACGATCCGTCTGATGGAGCGCTTCGGCGTGGCGGTCGAGCGCGACGGCTGGGCGCGCTTCCCCGTTCCGGCACATGCGGGCTACAGATCGCCGGGCGCGATCATGGTCGAAGGCGATGCGTCGTCGGCGTCGTATTTTCTGGCGGCGGGCGCGATCGGCCACGGACCGGTGCGCGTGGAAGGCGTCGGACGCTCGAGCATCCAGGGCGACGTCGGTTTTGCCGACGCGCTCAACCGCATGGGCGCGAACGTCATGATGGGCGAGGACTGGATCGAGGTGCGCGGCGTCGAATCCGACGACGGCAAGCTCCAGCCCATCGACATGGATTTCAACCTGATTCCCGACGCCGCGATGACCATCGCCGTGGCCGCGCTCTTCGCGAACGGCACGACGACGCTGCGCAACATCGCGAGCTGGCGCGTGAAGGAAACCGACCGCATCGCCGCGATGGCGACCGAGCTGCGCAAGGTCGGCGCGACGGTGGAGGAGGGCGCGGATTATCTCGTCGTCACGCCGCCGGCCACGCTCACGCCGAACGCCGCGATCGACACCTACGACGATCACCGCATGGCGATGTGCTTCTCGCTCGTGAGCCTGGGTGGCGTGCCGGTGCGCATCAACGATCCGAAATGCGTCAACAAGACCTTCCCGGACTACTTCGACCGTTTCGCGACGCTCGTGAAGGCGCAACCGGAGTGCGGTACCGTGAAACGCGATGTATTTGAATCCACGACTGTAACAACGGGCCAGAACGGCACGATCCAACCCATCCGGCAATGAAACCGACCCGTCCATTCGACCCTACTCCAGTGATCACCATCGACGGGCCTACGGCGTCGGGCAAGGGCACGGTCACGGCGATCGTCGCGGCGACGCTCGGCTTTCACCTGCTCGACAGCGGGGCGCTCTACCGGCTGGCGGCGCTGGCCAGCATCCGCTACGACGTGGACAAGGACGACGCAAACGGACTTGCAAAACTGGTCGAGGCGCTTCATATCACGTTCCGCGAAGGCTGCGCGCAGCTCGATGGCATCGACGTGTCGGGCGAAATTCGCGCCGAGGCGGTCGGCAACCGCGCCTCCGTGATCGCCATTCATTCCACGGTACGCCAGGCGCTCGTCGCGCGCCAGCGAGCCTTCCGCAAGCGCCCGGGACTCGTGGCCGACGGCCGCGACATGGGCACCGTCATCTTCCCCGACGCCACGCTGAAGGTATTTTTGATCGCAAGCGTCGAGGCGCGCGCGGCCAGGCGGCATAAGCAATTGATGCAAAAAGGTTTTTCTGCCAATATGTATAACTTGCTGCGGGATTTGCGCGAACGCGACGCCCGGGACATGAACCGGGCAGCCGCGCCGCTCAAGCCTGCGGCTGACGCGAAGACGCTGGACACCTCCGGTCTGTCGATCGATCAAGCGGTCGAGCAGATTATTGGCTGGTACAGCGAAGTTCGCGTGTAGTTGCAGTGAAGCAAGGTGCTCCGCCGAAAGCGGGGCGTGTGTTAAACCCTTTAACCCCGTACGGTTTTGCGCATTCGGGAAAACCCGCCGGCTCATTGAGAGCCACCGCGCAAAGGCTGTGCAAATACAGATTTTTATGTCCGACCTGCAAACCTCCACCCCGAATACCGAATCCTTTGCGGCTCTGTTCGAAGAGTCGCTGACCAAGCAGGACATGCGCGTCGGCGAAGTGATCTCCGCCGAAGTCGTGCGTATCGACCACAATTTCGTGGTCGTGAACGCTGGTCTCAAGTCCGAGGCCTACATTCCGCTCGAAGAATTCCTGAACGACGCGGGCGAGGTTGAAGTGCAGGCGGGCGACTTCGTTTCCGTCGCGATCGACGCGCTGGAAAACGGCTATGGCGACACCATCCTGTCGCGCGACAAGGCGAAGCGTCTCGCTTCGTGGCTGTCGCTGGAAAAGGCGCTGGACAACAACGAGCTCGTGACCGGCACGATCACCGGCAAGGTCAAGGGCGGCATGACCGTGATGGTCAACGGCATCCGCGCGTTCCTGCCGGGTTCGCTGGTCGACACGCGTCCGGTCAAGGACACGACGCCGTACGAAGGCAAGACGCTCGAATTCCGCGTCATCAAGCTGGATCGCAAGCGTAACAACGTGGTGCTGTCGCGCCGCGCCGTGATCGAAGCCACCCAAGGCGAAGAGCGCGCGAAGCTGCTCGAGACGCTGAAGGAAGGCGCGATCGTCGAGGGCGTGGTCAAGAACATCACCGACTACGGCGCGTTCGTGGACCTGGGCGGCATCGACGGCCTGCTGCACATCACCGACATCGCATGGCGCCGCGTGCGTCACCCGAGCGAAGTCCTGTCGGTCGGCCAGGAAGTCACCGCCAAGATCCTCAAGTTCGACCAAGAGAAGAACCGCGTTTCGCTCGGCATCAAGCAACTCGGCGACGATCCGTGGGAAGGCATTTCCCGCCGTTACCCGTCGGGCACGCGCCTGTTCGGCAAGGTCACGAACATCACCGACTACGGCGCGTTCGTCGAAGTGGAATCGGGCATCGAAGGCCTGGTCCACGTGTCGGAAATGGACTGGACCAACAAGAACGTTGCGCCGTCGAAGGTCGTTCAGCTGGGCGACGAAGTCGAAGTCATGGTTCTCGAAATCAACGAAGACCGCCGCCGTATCTCCCTCGGCATGAAGCAGTGCAAGCCGAATCCGTGGGATGACTTCAGCCGCAACTTCAAGAAGGGCGACAAGATCAGCGGCGCCATCAAGTCGACCACCGACTTCGGCGTGTTCATCGGTCTGCCTGGCGGCATCGACGGTCTGGTTCACCTGTCGGACCTGTCGTGGTCGGAAGCCGGCGAAGAAGCCGTCCGCAAGTACAAGAAGGGCGACGAGGTCGAGGCCGTGGTTCTGGGCATCGACGTCGAGAAGGAGCGCATTTCGCTCGGCATCAAGCAGCTCGAAGGCGACCCGTTCAGCAACTTTGTCGCGAGCAACGACAAGGGCGCCATCGTCGACGGCGTCGTGAAGTCGGTGGACCCGAAGGGTGCCGTTGTTGCGCTGAACGCGGATGTCGAAGGCTACCTGCGTGCTTCGGAAATCGCACAAGACCGCGTGGAAGATGCGCGCAACGTGCTGAAGGAAGGCGACAAGGTCAACGCGATGATCATCAACATCGATCGCAAGTCGCGTGGCATCAACCTGTCGATCAAGGCGAAGGATTCGGCCGAACAGCAGGAAGCCATGCGCAACCTGCAGGGCGACTCGAACGCCGCCGCGACCGGTACGACCAACCTCGGCGCGCTGCTCAAGGCCAAGCTCGACGGCCAGAACAGCTAAGCCCTTAACGGCACACGGCTGCAGAATGACCAAATCGGAATTGGTCGCCCAGTTGGCGCTGCGATTTCCGCAACTTGTCCTCAAGGATGCGGATTTCGCGGTGAAGACGATGCTCGATGCGATGTCGGAGGCGCTGGCCAACGGTCACCGCATCGAGATACGCGGCTTCGGCAGCTTCGGGCTCAACCGTCGTCCGTCGCGTGTCGGGCGCAATCCCAAGTCGGGTGAGAAAGTGCTGGTGCCGGAAAAATTCGTGCCGCACTTCAAGCCGGGCAAGGAATTGCGCGAACGCGTCGACGGCCGCGCCGGCGAGCCTCTGAAGGTGTCGAATGACGATGCGGACGGTCTCTGATCGGCGTGCATCGTCGCTGACGAGTTCTTCGCATCGCAGGACGTCAGTCCGCGGTGTCCGGCCACGAGGCAATCGACCAGAAAATCACCCTCCGGGGTGCTTTTTTATGCGCGGCAGAAGTGCCTCGGCACGGTGATGGCGCGCGCGAAGCCACGGGAGCGACGTTTGCTCGCGGTCGTGGCGAAGGCCGATGGCTGTCTGCGCCCATGAGCATCAATTACAATACCGGTCACTTTGACCTGGGTAACACTTCGCTTGCCGCTTCCGGAAGGACGGCCGCCACGTGCAACCGCTCTTGCGAGACCCCACATGAAATTTATCGTTTGGCTGATCTGCGTTCTGGTTTTCGTGCTGCTGCTGCTGGTACTGGCGCTCGCCAATACCCAGTCGGCGACGCTGAACTTCCTCGCAGGCTACGCCTGGCAGGCGCCGCTGATCCTGATCGGTCTGGCGTTTTTCGTCGTGGGATTGCTGGCCGGGCTCGTGTCCGCGGTTCCGGCCATGGTGCGCCTGCGCATGGAGAACGGACGCCTGAAGCGCGAGCTGCGCGTCGCGCGGAAGACGCCGGTGGTGAGGGAAGAGCCTCCGATGCCGCCGCTCATCTGATGCCGCGCGACAGCAGACACCCAACCCTCAACGACTAATCGCATGGACCTGGACTTCTGGTGGCTGCTCGTCATCCCCGTTGCTTTCGCGCTGGGGTGGATGGCGTCCCGCTATGACTTGAAAACGCTGCTATCCGAGAATGCGAATCTGCCGCGTTCGTACTTTCGCGGCCTCAATTTTCTGCTCAACGAACAACACGACAAGGCGATCGATGCGTTCATCGAGGTAGCCAAGCTCGATCCCGAAACCATCGAACTGCACTTCGCGCTCGGCAACCTGTTCCGCCGCCGCGGCGAAACCGATCGCGCGATCCGCATGCATCAGAATCTCCTGAGCCGTGCCGATCTACCTGTCGCCGAGCGTGATCACGCGCTCTACGAGCTCGGACAGGACTTTCTGAAGGCCGGTTTGCTGGACCGCGCCGAGGAGACGTTCCGGGCGCTCGACTCGGGCGAGTACTCGCTCGGCGCGAAGCGCGCGCTACTGACCATCTACGAGATCGAGAAGAACTGGCCGAAATCGATCACGGCGGCCGAGCAGATCGAAAAGATGGGCGCGCCGTCGCTGCACATGGAAATCGCGCATTTTCATTGCGAGCTCGCGCAGGAAGCCCTGCAGCGCAAGAATCCCGACGGCGCGCGCGCCGAGCTGAAGCTCGCGCTGGCGTCGAATCCGGACAACGTGCGCGCGACCATTCTCGCGGGCGACGTCGAAGCGGCCGCGGGCAATATCGAGGCGGCGATCGCGCACTGGAAGCGCGTCGAGGAGCAAAACGAAGCATATCTGCCGCTCGTCGCCGAGAAGCTGATGAAGGCGTACGGCGCGCTCGGGCGCAAGGAAGAGGGCGTCGATCTGCTGGTCGGTTACGCGAGCCGCTATCTGTCGAACGATCTGCTCGACGTCACGTACAAGCATGTGCAGGAATTGCGCGGTCTGGAGGCGGCGCATGCGCTTGCGCGCAAGCAGATGGAGAGCGCGCCGAATCTCGCCGGTATGACGCGCCTGCTCGAAGCGCAGGAAGCGACGGCCGAGGAACCGCGCCGCGGCGAACTCGAATTGATGCGCAATCTGGTGAAACAGCGCACCAAGAATCTGCCCCGCTATACGTGTCAAACCTGCGGATTCCGCGCGCGACTATTCTATTGGCAATGCCCCGGCTGCAGCGGCTGGGAGACGTATGCGCCACGCCGCGTCGAGCCGATCACGAATTCGGCCTGAACCCGCGCGCGGCAAGCGTGAAATGGCCGGCGCTCGAGCGCCGCGCCCGCCACCGGCATTTCAGAAACCTCCGGAAAGCGTATGAAAGTTACCATCGTCGGCACGGGTTACGTCGGTCTTGTGACCGGCGCGTGTTTTGCCGAAATCGGCAATGACGTATTTTGCGTGGACGTCGATCCGCGCAAGATCGAAATTCTCAACAATGGCGGCGTGCCGATCCACGAGCCGGGCCTTCAGGAAATGCTCGCGCGCACGCGCGCGGCGGGCCGCATCCAGTTCTCGACCGATGTAAAGGCGAGCGTCGAGCACGGCGAGATCCAGTTCATCGCGGTCGGCACGCCGCCGGACGAGGATGGCTCGGCCGACCTGCAATATGTGCTCGGGGCGGCGCGCAACATCGGGCGCTATTCGAACGGCTTCAAGGTGATCGTCGACAAATCGACGATGCCGGTGGGCACAGCGCTGCAGGTGAAGAGCGTCGTCGAGGAGGAGTTGAAGGCGCGCGGGCTCGAAGGTGCGGGCAAGCACGGCTTCTCGGTCGTGTCGAACCCGGAGTTCCTGAAGGAAGGCGCGGCCGTCGACGACTTCATGCGCCCGGACCGGATCGTGATCGGCATCGACGACGAAGCGGGCAATTTCGCGCGCGAGAAGATGAAGCGCCTCTACGCGCCGTTCAACCGCAATCACGAACGCACGCTGTACATGGACGTGCGCTCGGCGGAGTTCACCAAGTACGCGGCCAACGCGATGCTCGCGACGCGCATCTCGTTCATGAACGACTTGTCGAATCTCGCGGATACGGTCGGCGCCGACATCGAATCCGTGCGGCGCGGCATCGGCTCGGACCCGCGCATCGGCTATCACTTCCTGTACGCTGGCTGCGGCTATGGCGGCTCGTGCTTCCCGAAGGACGTGCAGGCGCTCGCGCAGACGGCGCGCGAGAACGGCTACACGCTGCGCATTCTCGAAGCGGTCGAAGCGGTCAATTCCGATCAGAAGGATGTGCTCGTCAACAAGATCGTGAAGCGCATGGGCGAAGACTTGCGCGGACGCACGTTCGCCGTGTGGGGTCTCGCGTTCAAGCCCAACACCGACGACATGCGCGAGGCGTCGAGCCGGCGCATCGTCGAGGCGCTTCTGCAGCGCGGCGCCACGGTCCGCGCATATGATCCGGTCGCGCACGACGAGGCCGAGCGCGTGTTTGCGCTGGATCTCGCGGAGCGCCCCGAGGACATGAAGCGCATGCACTTCGTGAAGACGCAACAGGACGCGCTGACGGGGGCGGACGCGCTCGTCATCGTGACCGAGTGGAAGGAATTCAAGAGTCCGGATTTCGGGCACCTGAAGAGCGCCTTGAAGACACCGGTGATCTTCGACGGCCGCAATCTGTACGAACCGGAAGCGATGGCCGAACTGGGCATCGACTACTACGCAATAGGACGTCCCCATGTCGAACTCGACCGCAACGGCAGCCGTATCTAAGGCCGATATCCCCGTCGTGCCGCATGCGCGCATCGCGGCGGCGCGCGTGCTGGTGGTCGGCGACGTGATGCTCGACCGCTACTGGTTCGGCGACGTCAACCGCATCTCGCCCGAGGCGCCCGTGCCCGTCGTGCACGTGCAGAAGAAGGAAGACCGCCTGGGCGGTGCCGCGAACGTCGCGTGCAACGCGGCGGCGCTCGGCGCGCAGGCCGGGCTGCTCTGCGTGGTCGGACACGACGAGCCGGGCGAGCGCGTCGTCGAACTGCTCGGCGAGAGCAAGGTGGCGGCGCACCTCGAGCGCGATCCCGAGCTGCTCACGACCATCAAGCTGCGCGTGCTGTCGCGCCAGCAGCAGCTTCTGCGCGTGGACTTCGAGAACACGCCGAATCACGAGGTGCTGCGCGCGTGCCTTGCGTGCTTTACGGAAATCCTGCCGCAGCACGACGTGATCCTCATGTCCGACTACGCCAAGGGCGGCCTCACGCACGTCACGCAGATGATCGCCGACGCGAAACGCGCCGGAAAGCCGGTGCTCGTCGATCCGAAGGGCGACGACTGGGACCGCTATCGCGGCGCCACGCTCATCACGCCGAATCGCGCCGAACTGCGCGAAGTGATCGGGCAATGGAAGTCCGAGGAAGACCTGCGGGAACGCGTGACCAAACTGCGCGTGGGGCTGGAGTTCAGCGCGCTGCTGCTCACGCGCTCCGAGGAAGGCATGACGCTCTTCACGGAGAACCGGGTGCTGCACACCTCGGCCGAAGCACGCGAAGTGTATGATGTCTCGGGCGCGGGCGACACCGTCATCGCGACGGTCGCGACCATGCTGGGCGCGGGTGTGCCGCTCGTCGACTCGATCGTCTATGCGAACCGCGCGGCGGGCATCGTCGTGGGCAAGCTCGGCACGGCGACCGTCGACTACAACGAACTCTTCGCCTGACCTTACCTGACAAATCGCCATGGCTATCATCGTTACCGGTGCGGCCGGATTCATCGGCAGCAATATCGTCAAGGCGCTCAACGAGCGCGGCGAGAATCGCGTGATCGCGGCGGACAACCTCACGCGCGCCGACAAGTTCAAGAACCTCGTCGATTGCGAGATCGACGATTACCTCGATAAAACCGAGTTCGTCGAGCGCTTCAAGCGCGGCGATTTCGGCCGCGTGCGCGCGGTGTTCCATGAAGGTGCCTGTTCGGACACGATGGAAACCGACGGCCGCTATATGATGGACAACAACTTCCGCTACAGCCGCGAGGTGATGGACGCGTGCCTCGCGCAGGGCGCGCAGTTCCTGTATGCGTCGTCGTCGGCGACGTACGGCGGGTCGAGCCGCTTCGTCGAGGAGCGCGAGTACGAGAAGCCGCTCAACGTCTACGGCTACTCGAAGTTCCTTTTCGATCAGATCGTGCGTCAGGTGTTGCCGCAGGCAAAAAGCCAGATCGTCGGCTTTCGCTACTTTAACGTGTATGGCCCGCGCGAAACGCACAAGGGGCGCATGGCGTCGGTTGCGTTCCACAACTTCAACCAGTTCCGCTTGGAAGGCAAGGTCAAGCTCTTCGGCGAATACAATGGCTATGCGGCCGGCGAGCAGACGCGCGATTTCATCTCGGTCGAGGACGTGGTCAAGGTGAATCTCTTCTTCTTCGATCATCCGGAGAAGTCGGGCATCTTCAACCTCGGTACCGGACGCGCGCAGCCGTTCAACGACATCGCGTCGACGGTCGTCAATTCGCTGCGCGCGCTGAACGGCGAGGCGACGCTCTCGCTCGCGGAACTCGTGCAGCGCGGGCTCATCAAGTACATTCCGTTTCCGGACGCGCTGCGCGGCAAGTATCAGTGCTTCACGCATGCGGACCAGTCGCGCTTGCGCGCGGCAGGTTACGACGCGCCTTTTCTGACGGTTCAGGAAGGCGTCGATCGGTACGTGCGTTGGCTGTTCGGCTAGCTATAAACGTGTTTCGAGTCTCTCTATACTGGGTTCCACGGTCGGCACCGTCGCCGGCCGGTTCTTCATGGAGACTCAGTCATGTTCAAGCAAGCACTCTCGACGATCGCCGCGTTCGCGCTGGTCCTTTCCATCGGCAGCGCGTTCGCGGCCGTCGACGTCAATACCGCCAATGCCGATGCGCTGCGCGGCATCAAGGGCATCGGCCCGGCGAAGGCGAAAGCCATTCTCGACGAGCGTCAGGCCCACGGCCCTTTCAAGGATGCGGACGACCTCAGCACGCGCGTGAAGGGTCTGGGCGGCAAGACCGTCCAGCGCCTCGAAGCGGAAGGGCTGACGATCGGCGCCGCCCCGAAGACGGCGGCGGCCGCGCCCGGCAATGCCGCACCGCCCGGCGCGGCGAACTCGGCCGTCGCAACGCCGGTCTCGGCGTCGACCTCGGCCAAGCCCGTCGTCGTGAAGAAGTAGCGGTGCGTGGCGCGTGCGGTCGGCCTGGGCGGGTCGCATGCATGGCTCTTCGCCCGGATATTCGGCTCCTTCAGCCTTCGGATGTTTTTGGGCTCCCCGCAGTTTGCCTCTCCGCGGGTTTTTTGCGTCCGTGGATGCGCATGCGCGCGGTGTCGAATCTGTCAGTCGGCTTTCGTTTCGCGCGGCAATCCATCCGCGCATCAGGGGTGCGTCGGCATGGGGGGAACCAGTGGGCTACAATCGATGAATTCCTATATCGAAATCCCGCGACGGACGCTCGCGCCCGCGGGACACGAATCCGCTCCGCATATGGCCTACATGACTATCGAAGACACGATCGGCAACACGCCGCTCGTGCAACTCGTCCGCATCGTGGACGACGAAATCCGCAGCCGCAACAACGTCGTGCTGGGCAAGCTCGAGGGCAATAATCCGGCGGGCTCGGTGAAGGACCGCTCGGCCTTGTCGATGATCAGGAAAGCTGAGGAGCGCGGCCGCATCAAGCCGGGCGATACGCTCATCGAGGCGACGAGCGGCAACACCGGCATCGCGCTCGCGATGGCCGCCGCGATGCGCGGCTACAAGATGGTGCTGCTCATGCCGGAAGACCTGTCGGTCGAGCGCCGTCAGAGCATGGCCGCGTATGGCGCGGAGATCGTGCTCACGCCTGTGACGGGCGGCATGGAGTACGCGCGCGACCTCGCCGATCAGATGCAGCGCGACGGCCGTGGCATCATCCTCGACCAGTTCGCGAACCTCGACAACCCGCTTGCGCATTACGAAGGCACCGGCCCGGAGCTGTGGCGTCAGACGGAAGGCCGCATCACGCATTTCGTCTCGTCGATGGGCACGACCGGCACGATCATGGGCGTGTCGAAGTATCTGAAAGAGCAGAATCAGAAGATCGAGATCATCGGCGCGCAGCCGGAAGAGGGTTCGCGCATTCCGGGCATCCGAAAATGGCCGGAAGCGTATCTGCCCAAGATTTTCGATCGCAGCCGCGTGGATCGGGTGGAAAACGTGAGTCAAGCGGCGTCGGAGGCGATGGCGCGGCGACTCGCATCGGTCGAAGGCATTTTCGCGGGCATTTCGTCGGGTGGCGCGTGCGAAGTCGCGCTGCGCATCGCGCGTCAGGTCGAAAACGCGACGATCGTGTTCATCGTCTGCGATCGCGGCGATCGTTATCTGTCGACGGGCGTGTTTCCCGCGTAAGTGGACTTGCTCCCGCATAACCGGACAGCCGGTCCCGCTTAGGTTGGAGGATTTGCTTGCCGACGAAACTCGCGCGGCGAGCGGTATTTAAGGGCGCTGTGCGGGTGTGACTCGTTATCGTGGTCGAACGCGATGGCCAGATTTTGCAGCGCCGTCCTGGCGTCGGGTTTCGGCATCCACGAAACGTAATCACGCTTTATCGTTTCGTAATCACGCTTTATCGTTTTAACGAAGCTCTCGGCCATCCCGTTGCTTTGCGGACTTCTGACGGGTGTCGTTACTGGCTTCAGTCCGATTTTTCGAGAGAACTTCAATGTGTCATCGGCAATGTAGCAGGAACCATTGTCGCTTAACCACTCGACTTCCCTTTCGGCCTTCAACACGCCGGTGAAGCGGTTCTCGACGGCTTGAAGCATGACGTCACGCACCATATCGCCAGTGTAACCGCCTGTGCTCGCGGCCCAACTCATGGCTTCGCGGTCGCAACAGTCGAGTGCGAAGACGACACGCAATGGGACACCGGCATCGCAGCGGAATTCGAAGCCATCCGAGCACCAGCGCATGTTGCTGCTATCCACCGCGACCTTGCCGTCATGCCGACGCGTAGACGAGGCGTGCCGAGGGCGATGTTCAAGCAGCAGGCCGTGGCGACGCATCACGCGATACACGCGCTTTGCATTTACTCGCGGTTGAGCCAGCATGTCCCGGCTTCGCCTCAGCAACGCCCAAGCACCTCGGTATCCATACGTCGGCGCGTCGCCTAACAACTCATGAAGTTCGGCGACAAGCGCCGTGTCGTCGAGCACGGGCATCTTGCGCCGGTCGACCCAGTCAGCCGGCCGCTTCGACTTGACTGCGAGATTCGAGCGCGACACCCCCAGGACTTATAGGCTCCCGTCCTGATAGAGCTTGCGCCAGCCGAAGACTTGGTTGGCATTCACTTGATGTCGGCGAGCGACGCCAGAGACCGTTGCACCGGGCTCGAAAGTCTCGCGAACTATCGCTAGTTGCTCTGCGTCATTG
>LFKV01000008.1 GCA_001189345.1 Candidatus Paraburkholderia kirkii | reverse complement strand
CGGCGTCGGCGAGGAATTCATCGGCAACCTGATCGCGCGGGCGCTGCAGCGCTTTTCGATGACCTATCCCGACATCCTCGTCGAAATCCGCTCCGGCCCGACGCCCGTGGTGCTCTCGCTCGTGCGCGACGATGCAGTCGATATCGGCTTGTGCGCTCGCTCCGCCGATGATCCGGCGATGCGCATCCACCCGTTCGCCGAGCGGCCGCTGTGCGCGATGGTAGCGCCGACGCATCGTTTCGCGGTGATGGCGAAGGTGCCGCCGGCAGAGCTGGCGAGCGAGCGGCTCATCTTCATGACGGAAACCTTCGGCGTGCAGTATTTCGTGCAGTCGCTGCTCGACGACGTCCGGCCGAATGTGATTCCGGCATATCGCGTCGACCTGTTCAACACGGCGCAGACGCTTGCGGCGGCGGGACTGGGCGTGGCGTTCATGTCGTCGATCACGGCACGGCGCGGCATTGGCACGGCGCGGCATTGATCTGGGCGAACTGGTCGCGGTGCCGATCGATCATCCGATCGCAGCGGGATTCGCGAGCCAGATGATGACGCGTGTGGGCCGCCGCTTGTCTCCGGCCGCCGATCACTTGTGGAAACAGCTCGCACAGAGCTTCCTGACGGCTAAGGCCTGACGAAGGCGACGCGACCGGCATATATTCGACGTTCCGCCTTCTGCGTCGAGGCTCATTTCTTTCGTCATCACGCGTAAACCGAGGAGATCGGGCATATAGCGCACACCTTCCTCGTTCGTGACTACGGTTATTACGAGTGTCTTGCGCGGTTTGAGCTCCGCTTTCACGATCGTGGACTTGCCCCCGCATAACCGGACAGCCGGTCCCGCTTAGGTTGGAGGATTTGCTTGCCGACGAAACTCGCGCGGCGAGCGGTATTTAAGGGCGCTGTGCGGGTGTGACTCGTTATCGTGGTCGAACGCGATGGCCAGATTTTGCAGCGCCGTCCTGGCGTCGGGTTTCGGCATCCACGAAACGTAATCACGCTTTATCGTTTCGTAATCACGCTTTATCGTTTTAACGAAGCTCTCGGCCATCCCGTTGCTTTGCGGACTTCTGACGGGTGTCGTTACTGGCTTCAGTCCGATTTTTCGAGAGAACTTCAATGTGTCATCGGCAATGTAGCAGGAACCATCGCCGCTTAACCACTCGACTTCCCTTTCGGCCTTCAACGCGCCGGTGAAGCGGTTCTCGACGGCTTGAAGCATGACGTCACGCACCATATCGCCAGTGTAACCGCCTGTGCTCGCGGCCCAACTCATGGCTTCGCGGTCGCAACAGTCGAGTGCGAAGACGACACGCAATGGGACACCGGCATCGCAGCGGAATTCGAAGCCATCCGAGCACCAGCGCATGTTGCTGCTATCCACCGCGACCTTGCCGTCATGCCGACGCGTAGACGAGGCGTGCCGAGGGCGATGTTCAAGCAGCAGGCCGTGGCGACGCATCACGCGATACACGCGCTTTGCATTTACTCGCGGTTGAGCCAGCATGTCCCGGCTTCGCCTCAGCAACGCCCAAGCACCTCGGTATCCATACGTCGGCGCGTCGCCTAACAACTCATGAAGTTCGGCGACAAGCGCCGTGTCGTCGAGCACGGGCATCTTGCGCCGGTCGACCCAGTCAGCCGGCCGCTTCGACTTGACTGCGAGATTCGAGCGCGACACCCCCAGGACTTCACAGACCGTCTTCAACGGTCGTCCCCCGGCAGCAATGGTGAGCGCAGTCAATTTTTTTGTTCGACCATACTCCACTGCTTCACGGAGGATTTCTACCTCCATCGTCTTCTTTCCTAGCAATCGCTGCAGCTCGCGAATCTGCTTCATTGCTTCGGCTAGGTCAGATGCCGGCACCACGTGCTCGCCGGCAGACCGCCGATAGGCTCCCGTCCTGATAGAGCTTGCGCCAGCCGAAGACTTGGTTGGCATTGACGTTGTTGTCGCGGGCGACCCGAGCGACCGAGGCTCCTGGTTCAAATGTCTGCTCGACGACCGTTCGTTTCCATTCCAACGGATGCCGCCGGTTCTGGCGCTTGGCCGGCAATTCGACTGTCTGAGACACTGTGTCCATTCTCCGCAGTTCGTGGACACTGTCGGTCAATCGTGTCCGTTGCGGCTGATGATTGCATCTTCTACCTAGAACGAGACAACGGTACAGATCGAGCACTTACGCCAATCCGCTGACCAGCGATCTCGTGACGAGCTTCCGTTGCCCGGGTTCGGTACCGGTCATCGGTCTGCCCGACAGCGGTCCGCCAGCGGGATTGCCGGCGGGGATTGCCGGCGGGATGAGGATGGGCGGCTGGATGAGTCTCCCGACCATGCGTGACAAGTCAGGCGCTCAGACCGATGTGCCGCTGCTCGTCAACGGCCAGCACCCCGTTATGTCGTAGCGGGTCTTGCCGATCCAGCTATGAATCAGGACAAATTCGCGCACGGTCCAGGTGATCGGTTCAATCGGGCGCGGATCAAACCGGTCTTCGCCGTACAGCAACGTGAGGTGGGGATTGAAATGCGCGGTCGAAACTCGCAGACCGGCGTCTCTGAGGACGTTCCCGAGTTTTTGACGAAAGCCGATCAATTCGGCAAGCCCGGCGCTACCCGTCAGCACTAAAGGCCGATGTCCCGGCCGCCCGTTGAAGCTGGAGATCTGATCGAGCGTGACGTCGAATGGCGGTACGTCGATTCTGGACGCCGCGGCGCATGCACGCGCGATGACTACGTCCAGCACATGCGCAAAGTCGCCCAGATGGTGCTGCGAGATATGCAGGCGATCGGTGCGCAGCGAGCGGCCTGGCCTTGATATGCGCCTCGGAGCGCAACCATCGAACCACCTCAGCGATGCGCGCGGCGGTGCCCGGATCGGGCATCGCTGCAAAGAAGAAGCGATGCTCCAGTTGGGACACTTCGAATCCTGATAGCGTAGGTTGGGTCACAGCCGCATTGCAGGTACGCGAGGGGGGCATTCATTATCGTCAATTGGATGACGGTCCGCTCATCGCGTAAAAAACAACGCCCGGCAGGTGTCCCCCGCCGGGCGTATACATCATCTTGTGATGCCGCGATCAGATATCGAAGCACGCTGTCTCAGAGCCCCGGGCGATCGGCGTGCTGCGGCGAGGCTCACTCCCACTCAATCGTCGCAGGCGGCTTCCCGGAAATGTCATACACCACCCGATTGATCCCCCGCACCTCATTGATGATCCGGTTGGAAACATGCCCGAGCAGATCATGCGGCAAATGCGCCCAATGCGCCGTCATGAAGTCGAGCGTCTGCACGGCGCGCAGCGCGACGACGTATTCATACGTGCGCCCGTCGCCCATCACGCCGACGCTCTTCACCGGCAGAAACACCGCGAACGCCTGACTCGTCAGGTCGTACCACGACTTGCCCGTTTCCTTGTCGATGGTGTTGCGCAGCGTCTCGATGAAAATCGCATCCGCGCGGCGCAGCAGGTCCGCATATTCCCGCTTCACTTCGCCGAGAATCCGCACGCCCAGGCCCGGCCCCGGGAACGGATGACGGTACACCATCGCGGGCGGCAGGCCGAGCTTCACGCCGAGCTCGCGCACCTCGTCCTTGAAAAGCTCGCGCAGCGGTTCGAGCAGCTTGAGATTCAACGTCTCCGGCAAACCGCCGACGTTGTGATGGCTCTTGATCGTATGCGCGCCCTTCTTGCCCTTGCCCGCCGATTCGATCATGTCCGGATAGATCGTGCCCTGCGCGAGCCATTTGGCGTCGGTGAGCTTGTCGGATTCCGCATGGAACACCTCGATGAACTCCGCGCCGATGATCTTGCGCTTCGCCTCCGGATCGGTCACGCCGGCGAGCTTCTGCAAGAAAGCCTCGCTAGCATCGACGTGGATCACCTTCACGCCCAGATGGTCCGCGAAGGTGGACATCACCTGCTTCGCCTCGTCCTGACGCAGCAGACCGTGATCGACGAACACGCACGTCAGTTGATCGCCGATCGCGCGATGCAGCAGCGCCGCCGCCACCGACGAATCCACGCCGCCCGACAGCCCGAGAATCACGTGCTCGTCGCCGACCTGCGTGCGGATCTTCTCGACCGCCTCGTCGATGTGATGCCCCATCTCCCAGTCGGCCTTCGCACCGCACAGTTCCAGCACGAAGCGCTCGAGCATCGCGCGGCCCTGCACCGTGTGCGTGACTTCCGGATGCCATTGCAAGCCGTAGAAGCGGCGGTCGTCGTCGGCCATCGCGGCGATCGGGCACGACGACGTCGACGCCATCAGCCTGAAGCCCGTCGGAAGATCGACGACCTTGTCGCCGTGGCTCATCCACACCTTGAGCATCGAATCACCCTTGGCGGTCTTGAAGTCCTCGATGCCCTCCAGAAAGTCCGTGTGATTCAGCGCTTGCACTTCCACATAGCCGAATTCGCGCACGTTGCCGAGCTCCATCTTGCCGCCCAACTGATCGGCCATCGTCTGCATGCCGTAGCAGATGCCGAGCACCGGCACGCCGAGATCGAAGACGATCTGCGGCGCACGTGGCGACTTCGCCTCGGTGACCGAGCTCGGTCCGCCCGACAGAATGATGCCCTTCGGCGCGAATTCGCGGATGAACGCCTCGTCGACGTCGTACGGGTGAATCTCCGAGTAGACGTGCGACTCGCGGATACGCCGGGCAATCAGCTGGGTGACTTGGGAGCCGAAATCGAGAATCAGGATTTTGTCGTGCATGGCTGCGGCCAAAGGCTAAGAAGTAGTTTCAAAAAGATCTCTTAGGGGCTGTTAACCCGTCTTAGGGGCTGTTAACCCGTAACGCAACCTGTTAACCTCGATCGTTGTGACAACAGGATCGAGGAGATGGGCAAACCAATCATCGACGACGAACTGTGGGCACTGATCGAGCCACTGCTACCACCAGCGAAGCCGCGCCGCTTCAAGTATCCGGGCCGCAAGCCGGTACCGGATCGGGCTGCGCTGACCGGCATCTTGTTCGTGCTGAAGACCGGCATCCGGTGGCGAGATCTGCCAGCGGAGATGGGATGTGGCTCTGGCGTCAGTTGCTGGCGCAGGCTGCGCGATTGGCAGCAAGCCGGCGTGTGGGATCGACTGCACGCACTGCTGCTGGCGAAACTACGAGCGGCCGGGAAGATCGACTTCTCCCGCGTCGTCGTCGACTCATCGTCGATTCGTGCGGTTGGGGCGGGCGAAAAACTGGCCCGAACCCCACCGACCGAGCACGACCCGGTTCCAAGCACCACGTCACCACCGACGCCAACGGTACGCCGATCGCGGCAATCCTGACCGGCGCCAATCGTCACGACGTCACCCAACTGATCCCGTTGATCGAGGCCATCGTACCGATTGGCGGCGTGCGCGGCCGGCCGCTGAGTCGCCCTGGCTGTGTTTATGCCGACCGCGGTTACGATCATGACAAGTACCGGTGCCTCCTTCACGCGCGCAACATTCCCACCAGCATCGCGCGGCGCGGTCACCCGCACGGTAGCGGCCTTGGGAAAGTCCGTTGGGTCGTCGAACGTACACATGCCTGGTTGCATAACTTCCGCCGTCTACGTACTCGCTTCGAACGTCGTGCGGACATTCATGAAGCGTTCCTCAAACTCGGTTGTTGCTTGATCTGCTGGAACACTCTTCGGCAATCTCAACAGCCTTTATGAAACCGTCCTCTTAGTGAACGAATGATGTCTGTGCAGCCGGGCCGCCATGCCGTGCGGCCCGGCTGCAAATGACTCGCAAATAAATCGACGGCCGGCGCAAAGGCCGACCGTGCATGTATTTCCTGCTGCTGCGCGCGCCGCCGTCGCGGGACTCGCCGCTCGCGCGCCGGCTGGAGCCGTGCGCGCGTTCAGCGAGGTGCCTCGCTTGCCGCATCGGACGCCGCGCCCGGCACGACCCGCCCGGTGAGCGGATCGATGCGCCGGCCCGTCGCCGGATCGATCTCGCCGCTGATGACCGGGTCGATGCGCTTTCCCGTGACCGGATCGATTTCCCGGCCGGTGACGGGATCGAGCTTGTGGCCTGTCACCGGATCGAAGGTGGCGCCCGTCACGGGATCCACCGCGCCGCCGTCCAGCGGATGGCCGGCCGGATCGACCGCGCGGCCGCTGACGGGATCGATCGCGGTAACTTCGGGCGCGCCGACGGACGCACCGGCGTATCCGCCGGCGAAGGCACCGATGATGCAGCCACCGCGGGCTCCGCGCGGGTCGCCTCGCGCGTCTTCGCCGCCCGCTTCTCCGCCCGCGCCGCCGCACGGCGGACGACAGCCTCACGCTGCCGAGCCCGAGCACAACGAGCACCGCGCCGACGACGACCGCGCTCCTTTCGTCGACGTCCGGCATATGCAGGCCGAGCAACCAGACCAGCACCACGATGCCGCCGAGCCATTGCACAACCCGAGATTCTCGTGGCTCTGGCCGTCAGCGCGCCGTCGATCGCCGCATGAAACGCGAGCCACGACAAACCGATGAGCGCGATGCCGAGCAATTGCCCCGCGAACGCGGGCTGCACGCGGATCGAAGCCAGTTGCAGCGCGCCGTACAGGGCCGCCCAGGGCGTCAGCAGGAACAGCACGCCGGACGCGAGGAAAACCAGGGCATTGATGACGAGCACGATCCGCAGCAACGGTTTCATGGCCAGTCCGCGTGGTTAATCGACTTAATCGACGTGATAATTGGGCGCTTCCTTCGTGATCTGCACGTCATGCACGTGCGACTCGCGCATGCCGGCCGCGGTGATCTGCACGAATTCCGCCTTCTCGTGCATTTCCGCGATCGTGCGGCAGCCGCAGTAGCCCATGCTCGCGCGCACGCCGCCGACGATCTGGAACAGGATCGCATTGACCGAGCCCTTGTAGGCCACGCGGCCTTCGATGCCTTCCGGCACGAGCTTGTCGATGTTCGCCGAGTTGTCCTGGAAATAGCGGTCCGCCGCGCCGTCCTTCATCGCGCCGACCGAGCCCATGCCACGATACGACTTGTACTGGCGGCCCTGGTACAGGAACACGTCGCCCGGAGACTCTTCCGTGCCCGCGAGCATGCTGCCCATCATGACGACGTTCGCTCCCGCCGCCAGCGCCTTGGAGACGCCGCCCGAGAAGCGCACGCCGCCGTCTGCGATCACCGGCACGCCGGTGCCGCGCAGCGCTTCGGACACGTTGGCGATCGCCGTGATCTGCGGCACGCCGACGCCCGCGACGATCCGCGTCGTGCAGATCGAGCCCGGCCCGATGCCGACCTTCACCGCGTCCGCGCCGTACTCGACGAGTGCCTTGGCCGCCGCCGCCGTCGCGATATTGCCGCCGATGACCTGCAAGCGCGGATAGTTCTGCTTGACCCAGCGCACGCGCTCGAGCACACCCTGGCTGTGGCCGTGCGCCGTATCGACGACTATCACGTCGACGCCCGCCGCCGCGAGCAACTCGACCCGCTCCTCGTTGTCGGGACCGACGCCCACCGCAGCGCCCACGCGCAGCTTGCCGTCCTCGTCCTTGCAGGCGTCCGGGTTCTCGGTCTGCTTGGTGATGTCCTTGACCGTCATCAGGCCGCGCAGTTCGAACGCGTCGTTCACCACCAGCACGCGCTCCAGGCGATGGCTATGCATCAGCGCCTTCGCCTCGGCGAGCGACGTGCCTTCCTTGACCGTCACCAGACGCTCGCGCGGCGTCATGATGTTGCGCACCGGCTCGTCGAGACGCTCCTCGAAACGCAGGTCGCGGTTGGTGACGATGCCGATCAGCTGCGCGCCCTCCACCACCGGGAAGCCCGAGATGCCGTGCTGCTGCGTCAGCGCGATGACCTCGCGCACGCGCATCTGCGGCGGAACCGTAATCGGATCGCGCACGACGCCCGACTCGAAGCGCTTCACCTTCGCGACTTCGCGAGCCTGTTCCTTGGCGGTGAGATTCTTGTGGACGATGCCGATGCCGCCCATCTGCGCCATTGCAATAGCCAGGCGGCCTTCGGTGACCGTGTCCATGGCGGCGGACACGAGCGGCATGTTCAGGGAGATGTTGCGAGTCAGCTGGGATTTCAGGCTGGTATCGCGCGGGAGAACGCTGGAGAACGCGGGCACGAGGAGCACGTCATCGAACGTGAGTGCTTTCTGGATCAGACGCATGGCAAATCTCCTATGGGCGCAAAAGTAGATTATACTGATAGTTCTTCGGGTTTTCACTGTCCGAACAGCAAGTTAGCCCGTTTGCATGCAAAATTCGGGCCGCCGCCGGGCCCGGTTTGCGGCTTCCTCCGGCCCGCTTGCGTTCTTCGTGCAGGTTTTGACAAGACCGCTGCCGTGGCTTGCATGCTAACTTTCGCGCCTTTCGAAATACAGGCCGGGAGTCGGGCAATGCAGCGGGGAGTGGCGTACGGAATGGCGGCGGGCGCGATCTGGGGATTCATCTTTCTGGCGCCGCGACTTCTGCCGGAGTTTTCGCCGCTCACGCTCAGCATCGGGCGCTATCTGATGTACGGCGCGGTCTCGCTCGCGGCCGCGCTGCCGACGCGCGAAGGCTCGCCGCCAAGCTCACGCGCGCCGATTTCATCGCCCTCGCCAAGCTCGCGCTGGTCGGCAACTTGCTCTACTACATGCTGCTCACAAGCGCGGTGCAACTGGTCGGCGTCGCGCCTTCCTCGCTCTCGTGCTGGCGGGCATCGCGTGCATCAACCTCGACGTGTTCGGCGACGTGCTCTCGTCTTCGGGCGGCAGCGAGCATGCGGCGAGCGTCCTCACGCACCTCGCCAGGCTGGCCTGCGCGGTCGGCGCGCTCGCCTCGTGGACCTGGTACGCGGTCGTCAATGCCCGCTATCTGCAAGCGAACGATCATTTCGACGGCAACGAGTGGTCCGTGCTGTGGGGCATCGTGACGGGCCTGCTCGGCGCCGTTCTCGGAATCATCGTGTGGATGCTGCCCGCCGGCACCGTACAGGGCGTGGTGCCTGCCGCGCGCTGGCAGGTCTTCTGGATCGTGAGCTTCGCGCTCGCCACAGGCGGCTCGTGGCTCGGCAACATACTGTGGAACGGGCGGCGAAGCGCCTGCCGCTCACGCTCTCAGGCCAGATGATCGCCTTCGAGACGCTCTTCGCGTTGCTCTACGCCTTCGTCTACGACGGCCGCTGGCCGCGCACGCCCGAAGTGCTCGCGATCGTGCTGCTGCTCGCGGGCGTCAGCTGGTCGGTGAGGCAGCATACGGTCGCGCCGCCCCCAGCCGCGCAGGAAGCGCCGGCGCACTGAATCCGCTCAGCACGCGTCCTTCGACTGCCACTTGCGCCCTTCGATCGACCCGCCTTGCGCGCCTTGTCGACGCGGCGCTGGCGCGCGGTCTTCGGATCCACTTTCAGCGGACGATAAATCTCGACCCGATCGAAAGCCGCGAGCACCGCGTCGAACGGCCTCACCTTGCCGAAAACGCCGACCTTCTGCGTCGCCAGATCGATTTCCCGATGCGCGCGCAGCACGCCGCTCGCCTCGATGGCCTCGCGAACCGTCGCGCCGTCGCGCAGGTCGACGCGCGCGAGAAAGCTCGCGCCATCGGGCAGGCCGTAGCACACGTCGACGCGCATCATGGCTTGCCGTAACGCTGGTCGGCGCGCTTCACGAAGGAATCGACGAAAGTGTTCGCGATATGGCTGAACACCGGCCCGATGAGCTTTTCGAGGATCACGTTCGAAAACTCGTAATGCAGCGCGAACTCGATCTTGCACGCGTCGGCGCACAGCGGCGTGAAGCGCCAGTAGCCGGTGAACTTCTTGAAAGGACCGCTCAGGAAATCCATATCGATATTGGTCGGGCGCTTCTGCGTGTTGCGCGTCGCGAAATGCTGCTTGATGCCCTTGAAGCTGATGTCGATCTTCGCTTCCATGCCGTTCTCGTCCTGGCGACCGATTTCGACGCCGCCGCACCAGGGCAGGAAATTGGGGTAGTCGGCGACATCGGTGACGAGGTCGAACATTTCTTCTGCTGAATGGCGGATCAATACGGTTTTCTGGACGTCTGCCATATAGGGCGCAGCGGTGACTGGATTGGGCGGCAACGCGCAATGGAACGCGGCGTGAGTTCGTTTGCCGGACGGCGCGCTGCTAAAATCGTGATTTTAAACCAGTTGGGCACTTTCCATTCGTGAGCATCATCGACAACAGAAAAGCCTTCTTCGATTACTTCATCGAAGAACGCTACGAGGCGGGTCTCGTGCTCGAAGGCTGGGAAGTCAAGGCGCTGCGCGCGGGCCGCGCGCAGATCAAGGAAGGCTATGTCGTGATCAAGAATGGCGAGCTCTTTCTGATCGGCACGCACATCAGCCCGCTGCCCGAAGCCTCGAAATTCGCGAATCTGGATCCGGTGCGCACGCGCAAGCTGCTTTTGCATCGCGACCAGATCAACGAGCTCATCGGCAAGATCGAGCAGCGCGGACACACGCTCGTGCCGCTCAACTTCCACTACAAGGAAGGCCGCGTGAAGTGCGAGATCGGCCTGGCAAAGGGCAAGAAGCTGCACGACAAGCGCGAGACCGAAAAGAAACGTGATTGGGATCGCGAGCGCGCGCGCCTGATGCGCTCGGCGACACGCTGAAAAGAATCGGGGCGCTTCGAGGCGCCCCGATTCTTCAACCTTTCCTGATCGCGCCGCCGCCCTCGCCTTTCACGATGGTCAACGCCGACGCGATCATCGAACTCATATCCGACAGGTTGCCCGGCACGATCAGCGTATTGCCCGTCTTCGCGATATTGCCGAACACGCCGACATACTGCTCCGCAATCTTCAAGTTCACCGCTTCCATGCCGCCCGCCGTCTTGATCGCCGCGCCGACCTTCTCGATGGCCTGGGCGTTCGCTTCCGCCACGGCGAGGATCGCGGCGGCCTCGCCCTGCGCCTGATTGATCGCGGCCTGACGCTCGCCTTCGGACTTCTGGATCGCGGCCTCGCGCGCGCCGGCGGCGAGATTGATCTGCTCCTGCTTGCGGCCCTCGAACGCCGTGATCAGCGCGCGCTTCTCGCGCTCGGCGGTGATCTGCGCCTGCATCGCGTGGAGGATTTCCTTCGGCGGCGTGAGGTCCTTGATCTCGTAGCGCAGCACCTTCATGCTCCAGTTCGACGCGGCTTCATCGAGCGCGTTGACGATGCTCTGGTTGATGAAATCGCGCTCCTCGAAGGTCTTGTCCAGCTCCAGCTTGCCGATCACAGAGCGCAGCGTGGTCTGCGACAGCTGGGTGATCGCGAACACGAAGTTGCTCGATCCGTACGATGCCTTCATCGCGTCGGTGACCTGGAAGTACAGCACGCCGTCGACCTGCAATTGCATGTTGTCGCGCGTGATGCAGATCTGGCTCGGCACTTCGAGCGGAATTTCCTTGAGCAGGTGCTTGTAGGCGACGCGGTCGATGAACGGCAGCAAGATGGTCAGCCCCGGCGTGAGCGTCGAGTGATAGCGCCCCAGCCGCTCCAGCACCCACGCATGCTGCTGCGGCACGATCTTGATGGTCTGCCCCGCGATCACGACGACGATCACGAGCACAATGGCCCCGACGATGGTGGTGACGTCCATCTCGCTACTCCTTTTCAATTCGTTCTTGGTCTCAACGCTTCGCGGCAACCACGAGCCGGTTGCCGTCGAGCGCCGTAATGCGATACCAGCGCGCGCCTTCGGTTTCCCCCGGCGCAAGCTCCACATCCCACTGCGCGCCGCGATACATGGTGCGCGCGCGACCGTCGTGCCATTCGTCGATCTGAAGCGTCGCGCCGATATCGAGGTTCACGCCGGCATCGCGCGAGGCGTCGCGACGCCTCCAGTTGCCGAAGCGCGAGCGCCGCAGCACCACCACCGCGATCAGCGCAACGAGCGCCGCCGCGCCGAACTGCACGTGCGGCAGCGCGCCCATCGCGCGTGCCATGCCGCCCGCGATGAAGCCGAGCGCCACCATCAGCAGGTAAAATGTGCCGGTAAACAACTCCAGCACGATCAGCACGCCCGCCGACACCCACCAGAACAGCCCGCTCGTCACCATGACCGGTCTCCAAACGAAAACACCCCGGAGGACATCCGGGGTGTTTTTATAGCACGCTCGCGCCTTTCCGAAAGCATCGGGAAAGGCGCTGCCGACTTATTTTGACAACGTCTTCGCCAATTGCTGCCACGTGTCGATGATCGTGTCCGGATTCAGCGACATCGACTCGATACCCTGCTTCGCGAGCCACTCGGCGAGATCCGGATGATCCGACGGGCCCTGGCCACAGATGCCGACGTACTTGTTCAGCCTGAGGCACGTTTCGATCGCGCGCTTGAGCATGAACTGCACCGCTTCGTCGCGTTCGTCGAAGTCCGCCGCGAGCAATTCCATGCCGGAGTCGCGGTCGAGACCGAGCGTGAGCTGCGTCAGGTCGTTCGAGCCGATCGAGAAGCCGTCGAAACGTTCCAGGAACTGCTCCGCGAGAATCGCGTTGGACGGCACCTCGCACATCATCACGAGCTTGAGATCGTTGACGCCGCGCTTCAAGCCGAACTTGCCGAGCAGCTCGACCACGCGATCCGCCTGCTTGAGCGTACGCACGAACGGCACCATGATCTGCACGTTGTCGAGACCCATCTCCTCGCGCACCTTCTTCAGCGCGAGGCATTCCATGTGGAACGCCTCGGCGAAGTCCTCCGCGATGTAGCGCGACGCGCCGCGGAAGCCGAGCATCGGGTTCTCTTCGTCCGGCTCGTAGCGCGAACCGCCGATCAGCTTCTTGTACTCGTTCGACTTGAAGTCCGACAGACGCACGATGACGGGCTTCGGATAGAACGCCGCCGCGATCGTGGCGATGCCTTCCGTCAGCTTGTCGACGTAGAACGCACGCGGCGACGCATGACTGCGCGCGACGCTCTCGACCGCCTTCTTCAGATCGGTGTCGACGTTCGGGTACTCCAGAATCGCCTTCGGGTGCACGCCGATGTTGTTGTTGATGATGAATTCCAGCCGCGCGAGCCCGACGCCCGCGGTCGGCAACTGCGCGAAGTCGAACGCGAGCTGCGGGTTGCCGACGTTCATCATGATCTTGACGGGGATCTTCGGCAGCTCGCCGCGCTGCACTTCCGTCACTTCGGTTTCGAGCAGGCCGTCGTAGATCTTGCCCTCGTCGCCTTCCGCGCACGATACCGTGACGAGCGAGCCGTCCTTCAGCACGTTGGTGGCGTCACCGCAGCCGACCACCACCGGCACGCCCAGCTCACGCGCGATGATTGCCGCGTGGCAGGTACGGCCGCCGCGATTCGTCACGATGGCCGATGCGCACTTCATCACCGGCTCCCAGTTCGGGTCGGTCATGTCCGCGACCAGCACGTCGCCCGGCTGCACGCGCTCCATCTCCGACGGATCGTGAATCACGCGCACGGGACCCGCGCCGATCTTCTGGCCGATCGCGCGGCCGGTCGTGAGCACGTTCGACTGCCCCTTCAGCTTGAAGCGCATCTCGGCCTTGCCGGCCCCCTGGCTCTTCACCGTTTCCGGGCGCGCCTGGAGGATGAACAGCTTGCCGTCGCGGCCGTCCTTGCCCCACTCGATGTCCATCGGGCGCTGATAGTGCTTCTCGATGATCACCGCGTACTTCGCGAGCTCGATCACGTCGTCGTCGGTGATCGAGAAGCGGTTGCGCTGCTCGTGCGGCACGTCGACGGTCTTCACGCGGCCCGGCTCGCCCGGCTTCGTGAACTCCATCTTGATGAGCTTCGAGCCGATCGAGCGCCAGATGATCGGATACTTGCCCTGCTCGAGCGTGGTCTTGAAGACGTGAAACTCGTCCGGATTCACCGCGCCCTGCACGACCGTCTCGCCGAGGCCGTAGCTCGACGTGGTGAATACGGTGTCCTTGAAGCCCGACTCGGTGTCGATGGTGAACATCACGCCGGCCGCGCCGACGTCCGAGCGCACCATGCGCTGCACGCCCGCCGAGAGTGCGACTTTGGCATGCGTGAAGCCCTTGTGGACGCGATAGGAGATGGCGCGGTCATTGTAGAGCGACGCGAACACGTGCTTCATGCGATCGAGCACGTCCTCGATGCCGACCACGTTCAGATAGCTTTCCTGCTGACCCGCGAAGGATGCGTCGGGCAAGTCCTCGGCGGTCGCGGACGAGCGCACGGCGAACGAGAGCTCCTCGGGCGAGCCGTTCTGGAGAATTTCGAACTGACGGCGGATTTCGTCTTCGAGACGCGGCTGCAGCGGCGCGTCGACGATCCACTGGCGGATTTCCTTGCCTGCCTCGGCAAGCGCCTTCACGTCGTCGACGTCGAGCGTCTCGAGACGTTTGGCGATGCGGTCGGTCAGACCGTTGTGCTGAAGGAAGTCGCGGAATGCGAGCGCGGTCGTGGCGAAGCCCGTCGGCACGCGAACGCCGGCTTCGGAAAGCTGGCTGATCATTTCGCCGAGCGAGGCATTCTTGCCGCCGACGATTTCCACGTCGGTCATTCGCAACTGCTCGAATGGAACTACATACGCCTGATCCTTTGCGATATCGTTCGCAACATTGACTGCGTTGGTCATACAAGCCCCTAAGGTGGATGGAATTCACGATCGCACGAGTGGGCTCATATGCGGCGGCGCCCATTGGAAGCGCCGCCGCATCTCGCACAACCTGTTTGATAAGCCTTCGGGGAAGCCGCGCCGTCTAACACGAGGCGCGTTCAAAAGAGCGGGAGGTCGAAAATCTGCTCGAAAACTTGGGTTTCTTGCCGCAAAATCCACGAAACGACCGCGATTTGACGAAAATCCGAATCAATTTGTCCGCAATTGCTTATCGAACAGGTTGCCGCGATTCTACCTTGCCGGTTTTCAAAATTGTTTCATCCGGGGCAGCCGTTCCACGGCAAAATCGAGGTCTTTGGCGCCTGTTCGTGGGCGAGCGTTCGACAGCCCACACCCAGGCGCATCTTCAGCGGCCAATTACCTTAACACAGGTCTTTCCGGCGGCCGTGCCCGAAACATGACCGTTTGAGCACCTTCGCCCCAACTCGTTCCCTCTTTTCGCCGATGCCGCCTTCCGTATTCATCGTTTCCGACGGTACAGGGATCACTGCCGAAACCTTCGCGCATTCGATCCTCGCCCAATTCGACCAAAAGTTCCGGCTCGTGCGCGTGCCCTTCGTTGATTCGATCGACAAGGCCTACGCGACCGTCAAGAAGATCAACGAAGCCGTCGCGCTCGACGGCAGGCGGCCGATCGTCTGCACGACGCTCGTCGACAGCGCGTCCAATGAGGTCGTCAAGGGCTGCAACGCGCTCGTGCTCGACATGTTCCAGACCTTCATCGAGCCGCTCGAGCACGAACTGGAAATGAAGTCGACCCACGCGATGGGCCGCGTCCACCAGAACGCCGACACCGAGGAATACAAGAACCGCATCGAGGCGATCAACTTCTCGCTCGCGCACGACGACGGCCAGTCCAACCGCAATCTGGCCGAAGCCGACGTGATTCTGGTCGGCGTGTCGCGCAGCGGCAAGACGCCGACGAGCCTCTATCTGGCGATGCAGTACGGCGTGAAGGCGGCGAACTATCCGCTGATCCCGGAAGACTTCGAGCGCGGCAAGCTGCCCACGCCCTTGCTCGAGCATCGCGAGAAGATGTTCGGCCTGTCGATCGATCCGCAGCGCCTCGCCGAGATTCGCAACGAGCGGCGTCCGGGCAGCAAGTACGCGGCGCTTGAGAATTGCCGCTACGAGATCAACGAAGCGGAACAGATGATGAAGCGCGAGGGCATCAAGTGGCTCTCGTCGACGCATAAGTCGATCGAGGAAATCGCCACGACGATTCTGCAGGAAGTGAAGCCGGAACGGCCGTCGTATTACTCTGATCCGCCGATCAGCCGCGCTGCTGGCGGCACTGCTCGAAAAGGCAGATCGCCGCCGCGGCCGCCACGTTGAGCGATTCCATGCCGCCCGGCTGCGGGATCGTCACGCGATGCGTCACCGCGTCGCGCCAGACCTGCGACACGCCCGCCCCTTCGTTGCCGAACACCCATGTCAGCGCGCCCGACAGATCGCAGTCGTAGAGCGCGCGCGCCGTGCGAATCGGTGATGGTCACCGGCACGTCCAGTCACACGATCAGGTCCGCGGATTCGACGTCCTCGAAGATTTCGAGCAGGAAGTGCGCGCCCATGCCCGAACGCAGCACCTTCGACGACCACGCATAAGCCGTCCCCGGCGCGCAGAACACGCGCGTGACGCCCGCCGCCGTCACGCTGCGCAGAATCGAGCCGACGTTGCCGGCGTCCTGAATGCCGTCGAGGATCACGCAGGTCTCGGCGACACGCCCGGGCAGTTCCGCATCGATCTTCTCGACGGCAGCATGCCCACGCCGTGCACGACGCTGGAGAGCTGGCCGAAAAGCGCATCCGGCAGCACGGACGCGTTTCTCCTCGATTCGCGCGACGATCTCGCGCGCCTCCGCATGCGTGAGCGCGCCTTCGGTGACGACGCAGGTTTCGGGCTGTCCCGCCGAGTCGAGATACGCCGACGCCAGATGCAGGCCTTCGAGCAGCGCGTGGCCGCTGCGCCGCTGCTGCGCGGTCGAGCCGGCCAGCGCCTTGATGCGCTTGTAGAGCGGGTTATCCCGCGAAGTGATGGATTTCACGTTGTGTCGTGTGCCGCTCAGAAGGCGAGCTCGTCCGGATCGTCCTAGAGCGTCGATGCCGCCTGAAACACTTCGGGCGCGATCTCGGGCAGCATCGAGCCGAACAGGACATGCGCCTTGCGCACGGGCGCGAACGAGCGCCGGTGATGCTCGCACGGGCCATGCTCGCGCAGCGCCTTCAGATGCTGGGGTGTGCCGTAGCCCGAATGCGCGTCGAAGCCGTACATCGGGTACGTCTCGTGCGGTTCCAGCAGCATGCGGTCGCGCGTGACTTTCGCGAGAATCGAGGCCGCCGAGATCTGCTTGACGAGCGCGTCGCCACCGATGACCGCTTCGGAGCGGACCGACAGCACCGGGCAGCGGTTGCCGTCCACCTTGATGAGCGTCGGCACGACGGAAAGCCCTTCCACTGCCCGCTTCATCGCGAGCATGCTGGCATGCAGGATATTGATGGTGTCGATTTCCTCGACGCTCGCCGACGCGATGCAATATGCGAGCGCGCGGTCGACGATCTTTTCGTAGAGCTCTTCACGCTTCCTGGCGGTCAGGACCTTGGAATCGTCGAGGCCGTTGATGCGGGGCTTGGCCGGATCGAAAATGACCGCCGCGGCCACGACCGGTCCCGCGAGCGGACCGCGTCCCGCCTCGTCCACGCCGCAAATGACGTCGAAAGGCGAGGAGAAATCGAGCCCGCCCTGCTTCGACGTCTGTCTTGGCTGACGCGCCATTATCGCGGCCTCCGCGTTTCGAGCACCCGCGCCACGGCTTCCGCCGCCTTTTGCGACGTGTTCTGGCGCAGCGCGATGTGCATGTCGGTGAAGATTTCCCTCAGCGTACGGCGGTTCGCCTCGTCGTTCAACTGTTTCAGGGTGGCGTCGGCGAGCGCCTCGGGCGTCGCGAAGTGCTGGAGAATCTCCGGCACGACGAAGCGTCCGGCGAAAATATTCGGCAGCCCGACATAGGGCAGATAACCCTGCCGCTTCATGATCTGTCCCGTCAGCCAGGGCACCTTGTACGAGATGACCATCGGCTTCTTGAGCAGCGCCGCCTCCAGCGTCACCGTGCCGCTTTTCACGAGGATCGCGTCGGCGGCGGTCATCGCGGTTTGCGCACGGCCGTCGGTGATCGTCAGCAACAGACGCGGATGCGCGTCCACGAGCGACCGCAGCAGTTCGCGCAGCGCCGGATTGGCGGCGGGCATCAGAAAGCGCACGCCCGGCTCGCGAAGCTGCATCAATTCCATGGCGTCTAAGAAGGTCGGGCCGATCAACGAGATCTCCGAGCGGCGGCTGCCCGGCAGCACGGCGATCACCGGACCGCCCTCGGCGATGCCCAGTTCGCGGCGTGCGCCCATCGTGTCCGGTTCGAGCGGAATCTCGTCCGCAAGCGGATGACCGACGTAGCTCGCCGCCACGCCCGCCTTTTCCAGCAGCGCCGTCTCGAACGGGAAGACGCAAAGCATGTGATCGACCGCTTTCACGATCTTCTTGATGCGCCCGCCACGCCACGCCCAGATCGACGGACACACGAAATGCACGGTCGGAATGCCCGCCTCGCGCAACGGCTGCTCGAGGCCGAAGTTGAAATCGGGCGCGTCCACGCCCACGAAGACCGAAGGCGGCTCCGCGAGCAATTGCCGCTTGATCTCGTTGCGAATGCCGAGGATCTCAGGAATGTGCTTCAGCGCTTCGACGTAGCCGCGCACGGTCAGCTTGTCCATCGGCCAGTGCGCCTCGAAGCCTTCGGCCGTCATGCGCGGGCCGCCGATGCCGCTATAGCGCGTGCCTTCGGGCAGCGCGTTCCGCAGGCCCGCGAGCAGCGACGCCGCGAGCAGGTCGCCGGAAGGCTCGCCCGCGACCATCGCGACGCGCGGCGGATGGGTGATCAGGGTCATCGGGCGGCGTGTCTAGCGGATGATGCCGCGCTGCGACGCCGCGATGAAGTCCGAAAATGCCTTGACGGGCTCGTCGCCCTCGCCGCCCGCTGTGCTCAGCTCCATCAGCTGCACCTTCGCTTCCTCGAGCGACAGGCCGCTCTTGTAGACGATGCGATACGCCGAGCGCAGCGCCGAGATGGCGTCGGGCGTGAAGCCGCGGCGGCGCAGGCCCTCCACGTTGATGCCGTGCGGCTCCGCCTTGTTGCCCGCCGCAATGACGAACGGCGGCACGTCCTGCACGAGCGCCGAGGCGCCGCCGAGCATGGAATGCGCGCCGATGCGCACGAACTGGTGCACGCCCGACATGCCGCCGATGATCGCGTGATCGCCGACGATCACGTGCCCGGCCAGTTGCGCGTTGCTCGACATGGTGACGTTGTCGCCGAGCCGGCAGTCATGGCCGACGTGCACGTACGCCATGATCCAGCAGTCGCTGCCGATCGACGTCAGGCCCTGGTCCTGCACCGTGCCCGTGTGCAGCGTCGTGAATTCGCGGATGGTGTTGCGGTCGCCGATTTCGAGGCGCGTCGGCTCGCCCTTGTACTTCATGTCCTGCGGACGGCCGCCGGTCGACGCGTAATGGCCGATGCGGTTGTCGCGGCCGATCGTCGTATGGCCTTCGATCACGCTGTGCGAGCCGACGGTCGTGCCCGCGCCGATCGCGACATGCGCGCCGACGATCGCGTACGGTCCGATCTCGACGGAGTCGTCGAGCTGCGCGCCCGGCTCGATGATCGCGGTTGGATGAATCTTGCTCATGCGCTTTTCGCCTATGCTGTTCGTGCTGCTCGTTACGATGAACGCGGGGTGAACGCAAATGCGCTCAGGCGTCCGTGTCCTTGACGGTACACATGAGCTCGGCTTCGGCGGCGGTTGCGCCGTCCACTTCGGCTCGCGCCTTGAACTTCCAGATGCCCCGCATGTACCGCTCGAAATGAACGTTGAGGATCAGCTGATCGCCCGGCTCCACCACGCGCTTGAAGCGCGCGCCGTCGATGCCGACGAAGTAGTAGAGCGTCTTGGCCGGATCGTGCGGCTCTTCCGCGAAGGTCAGAAGCGCCGCGGTCTGCGCAAGCGCCTCGAGAATCAGCACGCCCGGCATCACCGGACGCGTCGGGAAATGGCCCTGGAAATACGGCTCGTTGATCGTCACGTTCTTCAACGCTTTGATGCTCTTGTGCGGCTCGAGTCCGAGCACGCGATCCACGAGCAGAATCGGATAGCGATGCGGCAGCAGCGTGAGGATCTTGTGGATATCGAGATTGATTTTTTCTGTGCTCATGGTCGTTCTGCTCACGCGCGCGTCGGGCGCGGAAATTGGATGGCGGGCCGTGTTCGACGCCCGCCCGGGATTGCTGTGTCTCTTGGGCGGCTCGAAGCGGCCCGCTCTTGATTCTGCTGGCCCGCCGTCTGGCCGAGCCCGGCGCCTAGGCGCCGTCGTTCTTGCCCGAATCGGTAAGCGCCGTCTCCAGCGCCTTGATGCGCTCACGCATCTTGTTGAGGTTGCGCATGATCGCCGCGCTCTTGTTCCAGTCCGCGTGCGGCACGGCCGGAAACGCGCTAGTGTACATGCCGGGCTTCAGAAGCGACTTCGACACGCCCGACTGCGCCGTGACGATCACGTAGTCCGCGAGCGTCACGTGGCCCGCGATGCCCACCGCGCCGCCGATCATGCAATGCCCCCCGATGTTCGTGCTGCCCGCGATGCCCGCGCAACCGGCAATGACCGTGTACGCGCCGATGCGGCAGTTGTGGCCGATCTGCACGAGATTGTCGATCTTCACGCATTCCTCGATGACGGTATCCGCCATCGCGCCGCGGTCGATCGTCGTGTTCGCGCCAATTTCCACGTCGTCGCCGATATTCACCGCGCCGACTTGCGGGATCTTCACCCAGCTGCCGGTGCGGGCGTCGCCCTCGCCGACGAAATCCGGCGCGAAGCCAAAGCCGTCCGCGCCGATCACCGCGCCCGCGTGCACAATCGCCCGCGCGCCGAGCCTGCAGCCGTGATAGAGGGTGACGTTCGGATACAGATGCACGTCGTCGCCGAGCTTCACGCCCCGGCCGACGACCACGCCCGCATCGAGCCTCGCGCGTTCGCCGACCACCGCGCCCGCCTCAACGCTCACGTGCGGACCGATGACCGCGCTGGCCGCGACCTTCGCGTCGGGATGGATATAAGCGCTCGGATGCACGCCCGGGACGGCCTTCGGCGCGGCCAGGTCGATGAACGCCTGCGCCACGCGCGCGAAGTAAGCGTAGGGGTTCGGCGTGACGATGAAATTACTGCCCGCGCGATTCGCGACCTTGTCGAGATCGGCGCCCGAAATCAGCACTGCGCCGGCGCGCGTCGTCTCGACCTGCGGCAGGTATTTCTGATTCGCGAGAAACGCGAGCTGGGCGGGACCGGCCTTGTCGAGCGGCGCGAGACTCTCGACACGATGCGTCCCGTCGCCGACCACTTCGCCGCCGAAGCGCCTAACCAGATCGTCGAGCGTGATCGCCATGCCTGATGCCATCTCGTCTCGGTCCTCGTCAGTTCGGGCTCGCGCCGCTCGAGCCCGCGCCGTTCGGCGTCGCGGCGGCGAGCGCCTTCAGCACCTGATCCGTGATATCGATGCGCGGGCTCACATACACCGCCTCCTGCACGATCAGGTCATAGTGCTGCTGTTCCGCGATCTGCTTGATCACCTTGTTCGCCCGGTCCAACACGGCCGCCAGTTCCTCGTTGCGGCGCTGGTTCAGGTCTTCGCGGAATTCGCGCTGCTTGCGCTGGAAGTCCGCGTCGAGTTGCGCGAGGTCGCGCTGGCGCGCCGCGCGGTCCGTCGGCGACATCGAGGCGCCGTTCTTGTCGATGTTGTCCGACATGGCCTTCAGGCGCTGCGCCATGTCTTGCAGCCCTTTGTCGCGCTTCGAGAATTCCTGTTCGAGCTTCGACTGCGCTGCCTTCGCCGCAGCGGATTCGCGCAGGATGCGGTCGGAATTGACCGCCGCGATGCGTGCTTCCTGCGCGCTCGCGCCGGCAGTCGCGCCCAGGCCGAGAACCATCGACAACGCAAGCGCCAGCGCCATATGTTTCGAAAGCTTACCGGTTCGCAAAGTGTTCCTCACGTTACGTCGAATTGAGTGAAGTTCGGGTTCATCGGCGCGCCGTTTAGAAAGCCGTACCGATCTGGAACTGGAACTTCTGGTACTGGTCGCCATCGTGCTTCTGCAGCGGGAAACCGAGACTCAGCTTGAGCGGGCCGATCGGCGAGATCCACGCAAGACCCACGCCGTAGCTGTAGCGCAGGCCGTTCGCGCCCGCGGTCGTGCCGCCCTGGCCCGGATCGCCCCAGACGTTACCGGCATCGAGGAAGGTGAACACGCGCAGCGTGCGGTCATAGCCCGTGCCCGGCAGCGGGAACGTCAGCTCGATGTTGCCCACCGCCATGCGCGAGCCGCCGATCGGATCGTTCGTCGTCGCGTCGCGCGGACCCAGCGAGCTCGGCGAGTAGCCGCGCACCGAACCGATACCGCCCGCGTAGTAGTTCTTGAAGATCGGGTACGTCTGGCCTTGCAGACCCTTGCCGTAACCGCCCTGCAGGTTGAAGCCGAGCACGAAGCCGCGCGCGAACGAGTAGTAGTATTGGAACTGTGCGTCGAACTTCGCGTACGTGGTGTTGCCGAGCGGCATGCCGTATTCCGCGTTCGACTGCATGTAGTAGCCGCGGCTCGGCACGAGCGCGCTGTCGCGATTGTCGCGCGACCAGCCGACCGTCAACGGGTAGTTGTTCACCACGCGCCCGAACTCGTTCACGTAGTTGATGTACGACTTCGGCGTGGCCGAGTCGACGTCCATCGCGTTCTGCTCGGCGCCGACGCCGAAGAACACCGTGTCCTGCTCGGAGAATGGGATGCCGAACTTGGTGTCGGCGCCCATCGTGATGATCTTGAAGCTCGAATCCGTCGAGTAGTACAGCGGCTGGTACGTACGGTAGTAGGCGTCCGTAATCCGCTTGATGCCGTCGATCGTGAAGTACGGATCGACCTGCGTGACCGTCAGCGTGCGGTAGGTCTTCGCGGTGTTCACGTTGACCGCGAGGCTCGTGCCCGAGCCGAACACGTTGTCCTGCGACACGCTCGCCGAGAGCACCACCTTGTCCGTCGACGAGAAACCCGCGCCCAGCATGATCGCGCCGGTCGGCTTTTCGGCGACCTTGACGTCGACGTCGACCTGGTCGTTCGTGCCTTCCACGGGAATCGTGGTGACATCCACATCGGTGAAGTAGCCGAGACGGTTGATGCGGTCCTTCGACAGCGCGAGGCGGCTCGAATCGAACCACGAGCTCTCGAGCTGGCGCATCTCCTGGCGGACCACTTCGTCGCGCGTGCGCGTATTGCCGACGATGTTCACGCGCCGCACGTACACGCGGCGGCTCGGGTCGACCTGCAGCGTCAGCGCCACGGTGTGGTTCGCCTGGTCGATGTCCGGCTGCGCGTTCACCTGTGCGAACGCATAGCCGTATTCACCCAGCTTGTCGACGACCGCCTTGGTCGTCGCCTGCAGCTTCTCGGCCGAGAAACGCTCGCCCTGCTTGATCTTCACGAGCTTGTTGAGCTCGGCTTCGCGGTTGAGCAGGTTGCCCGAGAGCTTGATGCTGCTGATCTTGTACGGCTCGCCCTCGTGCACGGCGATCGTCAGGTACATGTCCTTCTTGTCCGGCGAGATCGACACCTGCGTGGAGTCGATGCTGAACTCGAGGTAGCCGCGGTTCAGGTAGTACGAGCGCACGTTCTCGAGGTCGCCCGTCAGCTTTTCCTTCGCGTAGAGATCGCTCTTCGTGTACCAGGAGAACCAGTTCGGCGTGGAGAGCTGCATTTCGCCGAGCAGCGTGCTCGAGCTCACCGCCTTGTTGCCGACGAAGTTGATCTGGCGAATCTTCGCGCTCGGGCCTTCGGCGACCGAGAACAGAATGGCGACGCGGTTGCGGTCGACCGGCGTCACGGTGGTCGTGACTTCCGCCGCGTAGTAGCCGCGCGTCAGGTACTGGCGCTTGAGCTCCTGCTCTGCCTTGTCGACGAGCGCCTTGTCGTACGAGCGGCCCTGCGACAGACCGACGGAGCGCAGCGCCTTGGTCAGGTTGTCCTTGTCGAACTCGTGCAGGCCCGCGAAGTCGATGCTCGAAATCGCCGGACGTTCCTGCACCTGCACGATCATCACGTTGCCCTCGGTGGCGATCTGAACGTTGTTGAAGAAGCCCGTCGCGTAGAGTGCGCGAATCGCTTCGGAGGCCTTGTCGTCGGTGAAGGTGTCGCCTTGCTTGATCGGCAGATAAGCGAACACGGAGCCCGGTTCGATGCGCTGCAGACCTTCGATCCGAATATCCTGCACGACGAACGGCGTGGTGGCGTGCGCCGCCATACCCGTCGCGGCGAGTGCCGCGGCCACAGCCGTCTTAGGAACAAAGCGATGAGGTTTGAACAACGTGCTTCCCCAGTATTTTTAAAGCTGCATTCGTTCCGGCAGACGCTCGGAAGGCGCCGCCAGAAATTGTCAAAGTGGATCAGAAACGAATCAGGCGAGCGAGGTCGTTGAACAGCGCGATCATCGACAGCGCGACGATGCAGACCAGGCCCGCCCTTTGCAGAACCAGCTGCCAGCGATCGGATACCGCTTTGCCGGTAACGGCCTCAATCAAATAATATAACAGATGACCACCGTCCAATACCGGAATCGGTAACAAGTTCAACACACCGAGGCTGATGCTGACGAGCGCGAGAAACGGCACGAAGGCCGTCAAACCGAGCCTTGCGCTCTTGCCCGCATAGTCCGCGATCGTGACCGGCCCTGAGAGATTCCTGAGCGACGCCTCGCCGACGATCATCCGCCCGAACATGCGCAGGGAGTACACGCTGATGTCCCAGGTGCGGTTCACGCCCAGGCGCAGGCTTTCGAGCGGACCGTAGCGCACGTCGACCGTCGGCAGCTGATTCGCGAGCGCCGCGCCGATGCGGCCGACGTCCTTGCCCGTCGCCGCATCGCGCCTGATGTCCGGCACGATCTGCACGGCTTCCCGCTTGCTCTGGCTGCCCGTCCCGCGCTCGATCACGAGCGTCACGGGCTTCGCGCCATGCGCCTTCACGTAGTCGATGAAGCTCGTCGCGTTGTCGACCGGTCGGCCGTCGATCGCGCGCAGCATGTCGCCCGCCTTGAGGCCGCTCTTCTGCGCGGCGCTGCCCGCCTCGACGCCCGCCACCGTGAGCGTGCCGCCGCCCGGCGCGAAGCCGAGCTTGTCCATGAAGTCCTGGTCGGCGTCCGCGTCGGTGATGCCCGCGACGCTCACCGGAAAGTCGAAGGTGCCGTCGTGCGTCTTCGCCGTCAGCACGACGCGGCGATGGTCGAACGCGGCATCGAGCAGCTTCCAGCGCAGGTCGGACCAGGAACGGATCGCGTGCGTCTCGCCGCCCTGGGCGTCGCGCATCGAGAGAATCCGCTCGCCGCCTTCGAAGCCCGCGCGCGCGGCCGCGGTGTCCGCCGCGGGCTGCGAAACGATCGCGGCGGGCTCGGTGACACCGCCCGCGAACACGGCCGAAAACAGCGCGATCGCGAGCAGGAAGTTGCCGACGGGCCCCGCCGCGACGATCGCGATGCGCTTGCCGACGTTCTGGCGATTGAAGGCGCGCGGCAGGTCCTCGGGGGGAATTGGCGCGCCACTCCCGGGTTCGATCTCGCGCTCGTCGAGCATCTTCACGTAGCCGCCGAGCGGCAGCGCGGCAATGATCCATTCGACGCCCGTCTTCTTGCTGACCCAGCGCGCAAGCGGCTTGCCGAAGCCGACGGAGAAGCGCAGCACTTTCACGCCGCACATTCGCGCGACGCTGTAATGACCGAATTCGTGGACGACGACGAGCACGCCTATCGCAACGACGAAGGCGACGATTTCGGTCAGAAAGTTCATGACGGCCTCAATGGGCGATGGGTTCGGCGCCTGGCACGCTCGCGGTGAGCTCTGCGACGAAACGGGATGCGAGACGGCGCGCGCTCGCATCGGCAGCGAGGACGTCGTCGAGCGAGGCGGCGCTCGTGTTGGGCAGCGCGCTCAGCACGTGCTCCACCACGCCGCCGATCGCCATGAAGCCGATCCGCCGCTCAAGGAACGCTTCCACGGCGATTTCGTTCGCCGCGTTCAGCGCCGCGCTCGCGATGCCGTCCGCTTCCAGCGCCTGGATGGCCAGCGCGAGGCACGGGAAGCACGCAAAGTCGGGCTTTTCGAACGTGAGCGAGGCGATGAGCGCGAGATCGAGCGGCGCCACGCCCGAGTCCACACGATCAGGATACGCCAGTGCGTGGGCAATGGGCGTGCGCATGTCGGGATTGCCGAGCTGCGCGAGCACCGAGCCGTCCGCGTAGGACACCATCGAATGGATCACGCTCTGCGGATGGATCAGCACCTCGATGCGCGGGCCCGGCAGATCGAAGAGCCAGTGCGCCTCGATCACTTCGAGGCCCTTGTTCATCATCGTCGCGGAATCGACGGAGATCTTGCGGCCCATCGCCCAGTTCGGGTGCTTGACGGCCTCCTCGGGCGTGACATCCACGAGCGTCGCCGGCTCGCGCATGCGGAACGGGCCGCCGGACGCCGTCAGGATGATCTTCGACACGCCGCCGTGCAGCTTCGCCTCGTTGTCCGCGCAAGGCGGCAGGCATTGAAACACGGCGTTGTGCTCGCTGTCGACCGGCAACAGGATCGCGCCGTTGTCCCGCACCGCGTCCATGAAGATCTGGCCGGATATCACGAGCGCTTCCTTGTTGGCGAGCAGGATGCGCTTGCCGGCGCGCGCGGCGGCGAGCGTGGGCGCGAGACCCGCCGCGCCGACGACGGCGGCGACCACCGTATCGCACTGCACCGCGCGGGCGACTTCGACGAGCGCGTCGGGGCCGTGCGTCACCTCCGTCCTGCAGCCTTGAGCGCGCAGGGCAACCGCGACGCGCGCGGCGGTTTCGGCGTCGCCGACGACCGCCACTTCGGGCTGGAATTTCAGGCACTGGGCGACGAGCTTGTCGCCGTTGCGGTGCGCGGTGAGCGCGTAGACCAAGAACCGGTCCGGGTGCCGCGCCACGACATCGAGCGTGCTATCGCCGATCGAGCCCGTGGAGCCGAGCAATGTGAGACGTTTTTGCATAAATTCTTCTCTAGCCGAGCATCAGCAATGCGATCGGCAATACAGGCAACAATGCGTCGATGCGGTCGAGCACGCCGCCGTGGCCCGGCAGCAGACCGCTCGAATCCTTGACGCCGGCCTGGCGCTTCAGGAGCGACTCGAACAGGTCACCGATGACGCTGAACGCGACCAACACGGTGAGCGCGACAAACGAGCGATCCCAGCCGAGACGCTCCACGAAGGCCGTGAATACGGTCGGCGCATAGAGGCCGGTGGCGGCGGCGAGCGCGCCGATCACGATGACGGCGAGCCACCCGCCGATGGCGCCCTCCCAGGTCTTGCCCGGGCTGATCGACGGGGCGAGCTTGTGGCGGCCGAGTGCTTTTCCGGTGAAGGATGCGCCTATATCAGCCAGCCAGACTACTAGCAGAAGCGATAGCACGAAAGCCACGCCCCGCGTGCGGGCGTCGACGACCGCATGCCAGCAGGCAACGAACACCACGATGCCCGCGAACAGCAGGAAGGCGCGCCACGCGTGGGCGGCGAGCGTCGGCTTGCGTAGCAGCACGTAGGGACCAGCGAGCACCCAGAAGATGCCGGCCATCTGGTACAGCGGCTTCGACGCGACGCCGAGCCAGGTGCTGAAAATGAGCGCGATGCCCGCGACGAGCGCATACGCGACGGGCCCTGCCCCGTTCAGCTTCAGGAGCCGCCCCACTCCCAGGCCGCGAACACGACGACGAATCCGATCAACGCTCCGAAGGCGCCGACCGGCGCGAACAGCGTGATCGGCAGGAGAACAGCCAGCAGAACGATTGCCGTGATGACACGGGTCTTTAGCATGAAAGGGTGTCGGCCTTCTGCGATTGGGATTCGACTTGCGCGCTCGTGCGCCCGAAGCGGCGCTCGCGGCCGCCGTACGACTCGATCGCGCGATCCAGCGCGGCGGCGTCGAAGTCCGGCCAGTAGGTGTCGGTGAAATAGAACTCGGTGTACGCGAGCTGCCACAGCAGGAAGTTGCTGATGCGCTGCTCGCCGCCCGTGCGGATGAACAGGTCCGGCTCCGGCGCGTAGGCCATCGCGAGATGCTCGGCGAAGGACTCGTCGTCCACGCGCGCGGGCACGCCCGTTTCCAGGGACTGCGCGATGAGCTTCTTGGTCGCCTGCATGATGTCCCAGCGCCCGCCGTAGTTGGCGGCGATGGTGAGCGTCAGGCGCGTGTTACGGGCCGTCTTGGTCTCGGCGCGCTGGATCAGCGCGCGAATGCGGTCGTTGAACATGGAGATGTCGCCGACGACGCGCAGACGGATGCCGTTCGTGTGCAGCTTGCCGATCTCGCGCTCGAGCGCGGTCACGAAAAGACGCATCAGGAACGAGACTTCCTTGGTCGGACGGCGCCAGTTCTCCGAGCTGAACGCGAAGAGCGTGACGAATTCGACGCCGCGCAGCGCGCAGCTTTCGATGGTCGCGCGGACCGCATCGACGCCGCGCGTGTGACCGGCGACGCGCGGCAGGCGCCGCTCGGTCGCCCAACGGCCATTGCCGTCCATGATGATCGCGACGTGGCGCGGGACAGCCGCGACATCGGGCACGGTAACGGTGGAACTGGTATAGGTCATGGCCGTTGAATCTTTGAATCTGAAGAAGTGAGAGCCAGCCTCAATCTAGGCGCTCGAGGCTGGCGAAACCGTCTCTACGGCCTCACACCGTCATGATTTCGGATTCTTTGGTTTGAACAAGCTTGTCGATCTCGGCGACGAACTTGTCGGTGAGCTTCTGGACTTCGTCGCTCGCGCGGCGCTCGTCGTCCTCGGAGATCTCCTTGTCCTTGACGAGTTTCTTCAGCTGATCGTTCGCGTCGCGGCGCAGGTTGCGCACAGCGACCTTCGCCGCCTCGCCTTCGCTCTTCACGACCTTCGAGAGCTCGCGGCGGCGCTCCTCGGTGAGCGCGGGCATCGGCACGCGGATCAGGTCGCCTTGCGTAGCCGGGTTCAGGCCGAGATCCGATTCGCGGATCGCCTTCTCGATGACCGCAACCATCTTCTTCTCCCACGGCTGCACGCCGATCGTGCGGGCGTCGACAAGCGTCATGTTCGCCACCTGGGAAATGGGCACGTTCGAGCCGTAGTAGTCGATCTGGATGTGATCGAGCAGGCCCGTGTGGGCGCGGCCCGTGCGAATCTTGGCGAGATCGGCCTTGAATGCTTCGATCGACCGCTGCATTTTCTGGTCGACGCCATTTTTGATGTCAGCCACACTCATTTTGAACCTCCAAACCTGGTTTTATGCGACAAGCGGCGCCTGGCGCGCATGGCCCGTGCCACCGCGCGCCGCGCCCGATACCGCGAGAGTTTACACGTGGACGAGCGTCCCTTCGTCGTCGCCTTGCACGATGCGCTTCAATGCGCCCGGCTTCATGATGGAGAACACGCGAATCGGCAGCTTCTGGTCGCGGCACAGTGCGAACGCCGTGGCGTCCATCACCTGCAGATTGCGGCTGATCGCCTCGTCGAAGCTGATCGTGCCGTAGCGCGTCGCGCTCGGATCTTTCTTCGGGTCGGCGGAGTATACGCCATCGACCTTCGTCGCCTTCAATACCACTTCGGCGCCGACCTCCGAGCCGCGCAGCGCGGCCGCGGTGTCCGTCGTGAAGAACGGGTTGCCCGTGCCGGCCGCGAAGATCACGACCTTGCCCTCTTCCAGTTGACGGATCGCGCGGGGACGGATATACGGCTCGACCACCTGATCCATGCGCAGCGCGGACTGCACGCGCGCCTCGATGCCCGCGTGACGCATCGCATCTTGCAGCGCGAGCGCGTTCATCATCGTGGCGAGCATGCCCATGTAGTCGGCGGTCGCGCGATCCATGCCGGCCGCGCCGCCCGCGACGCCGCGAAAGATGTTGCCGCCGCCGATCACGACGGCCAGTTGCGTCCCGATCCGCACCACCTCCGCGATGTCCGCCACCATCCTTTCGATCGTTGCGCGATTGATGCCGAAAGCATCGGCGCCCATGAGGGCTTCGCCGGAAAGCTTGAGGAGTACGCGTTTGTAGGCTGTGGGCATATGAGGTTCCGATCGCGCCGAGGAAGGTTGCAACAGCTTAGAACTTTAGAGGTGAAACAATATTTACCGCAAGCGGGCCGGATCGGGCGGCGGGCACGGTAGACAAGGGTTAACCCCTGTCTACCGTGCCCGCTGCGTGGTGCGAACCGGATCGCTGAATTCGTGCGCGGAGAACCGCCGCGCGTACCGCCAGGCTCGACGCGTGGCCGCACGATGACAGCACACGCGCCTTAAGACTTCCTTATGACTGTCTTAGGATTGCTTTGCCGCCGCGACTTGCGCCGTGACTTCCGCCGCGAAGTCGTCCTGGCGTTTCTCGATGCCCTCGCCGACCACGAACAGCGCGAACTTCTGCACCGAGGCGTTGACGGCCTTGAGCATCTGCTCGATCGTCTGCTTGTCGTTTTTCACGAACGGCTGGTTCAGCAGCGACACTTCCACTTCCTTCAGGTACTTCTGGATGCTACCGTCGACCATCTTCGCGACGATCTCGGCCGGCTTGCCGGATTCAGCCGCCTTCTGCTCGGCGATGCTGCGCTCCTTGGCGATCAGGTCGGCCGGCACTTCGTCCGACGACAGCGAGACCGGCTTCATCGCGGCGACGTGCATCGCCACGTCCTTGCCCACTTGATCGTCCGCGCCGGTGAACTCGACCAGCACGCCGATGCGCGTGCCGTGAAGGTACGACGCGATCTTGTTCGCGGATTCGAAACGCACGAAACGGCGGATCGACAGGTTTTCGCCGATCTTGCCGACCAGCGCGAGGCGCACGGCGTCGACCGTCGAGCTTTCCAGCGGCAGCGCCGACAGCGCGGCGACGTCGGCCGGGTTCTGCTTCGCGACCAGTTCCGCGACGGCCTTGCCGAATGCCATGAAGTCGTCGTTCTTCGCGACGAAGTCGGTTTCGCAGTTCAGCTCGACGAGCGCGCCCACGCCGCCCTCGACGTGCGCCACGACGATGCCTTCCGCCGTCACGCGCGATGCCGCCTTGCTCGCCTTGTTGCCGAGCTTCACGCGCAGCAGCTCTTCCGCGCGCGCCATGTCGCCGTCGGCTTCCGTCAGCGCCTTCTTGCATTCCATCATCGGCGCATCGGTCTTCGCGCGCAGTTCTGCCACCATGCTTGCGGTAATTGCCGCCATCATTCGCTCCTTGAGTCTGTTTGATACGTGCCGCCGGCCCGAAAATCCGCCCGCGGCAAAAAATGGGGTGCTGCCATCGCGCCCGGCTTAAAAAAGGGCCTTTCGCAAAGCCCCCCCTTTTTGTCGGCCGCAGGGCTCGATTACGCCTCTGCGTTGACCTCGACGAACTCGTCGCCTTCGCCGTTGCGCACGGCCTGGACCACGTCGTTCACCGCGTTCGCGCGGCCTTCGAGGATCGCGTCGGCGACGCCCTCGGCGTACAGCGCCACGGCCTTGCTCGCGTCGTCGTTACCCGGGATCACGTAGTCGATGCCTTCCGGCGAGTGGTTCGTGTCGACCACGGCGATGACCGGAATGCCGAGCTTCTTGGCTTCGGTAACGGCAATCTTGTGGTAGCCGACGTCGATCACGAAGATCGCGTCAGGAATGCCGCCCATGTCCTTCACGCCGCCGATCGACTTCTGCAGCTTGGCGATTTCGCGTTCGAACAGCAGCGCTTCCTTCTTGCTCATGCGCTCGGTTTCGCCCGATTCCACTGCCGCTTCCATGTCCTTCAGGCGCTTGATCGAAACCTTCAGCGTCTTGAAGTTGGTCAGCATGCCGCCGAGCCAGCGAGCGTTGACGTAAGGCATGCCGGCGCGCTGCGCCTCTTGCGCGATGGTGTCGCGCGACTGGCGCTTCGTGCCGACGAAAAGAATCGTGCCGCGGTTCGCTGCCAGTTGACGCACGTACTTCAGCGCGTCGTTGTAGAGCGGCAGCGTCTTTTCGAGGTTGATGATGTGAATCTTGTTGCGATGACCGAAGATGTACGGGGCCATCTTGGGGTTCCAGAAGCGCGTTTGGTGACCGAAGTGGACACCCGCTTCCAGCATTTGACGCATCGTGACCGCCATGAAATTCTCCGCGAGGGTTGGGTCTTAAGCCGGCTGCCGCATCCCGCGCCCGGTTCTTGCGGCTGATCCGCTTCCCGAGCGCCGGACACCCTGGGTGCGCCGGCTTGCGATTCGACTAAGAACGGATTTCCAAGCCCGAATCCGCAACTGCATCCCGATTGTGATTGTCTTACCAAATCCCAAATCGTGACGACAATATAGAGAGATTTTAGGACTTAGCCTGTAAGTATAGCATGTGAGGATTGGCCGGCTCAAGCCGGCCGTCAGACAGGAAACCGGCGCCGCTGCCTGCCCGGTTGCCTGCCGCCCATCCGCCCGCCCCCCAACTATCCGGGTGCGGCGCATTCCTTAAGGTGCGATAATGCCGCTTTCGCGGCTCACTGGGCTCACTGCCGCATACACACGCAATTCCGAGCCAAGTCATGTCCATTACGCTCAAAAACGACCACGATATCGCGCAGATGCGCGTCGCCTGCCGGCTCGCCAGCGAAGTGCTCGATTTCATCACGCCGCACATCGTTCCCGGCGTGACGACCGAAGAACTCGACCGCCTGTGTCACGAATATATGGTGAAGGAACAGGGCACCGTTCCCGCACCGCTGAATTACCAGCCGCCCGGCTATCCGCCCTACCCGAAGGCCACCTGCATCTCGGTGAACGACGTGATCTGTCACGGAATTCCCGGCGAAAAGGTGCTCAAGAACGGCGATGCGCTCAATATCGACATCACCGTCATCAAGAACGGCTATTTCGGCGACACGAGCCGCATGTTCATCGTCGGCGAGGGCTCGATCCTCGCGAAGCGCCTGGTGCAGACCACCTTCGACTGCATGTGGCTCGGCATCGATCAGGTGCGCCCGGGCGCGCATCTGGGCGATATAGGGCACGCCATCCAGAAGCACGCCGAGGCGCAAGGCTACAGCGTCGTGCAGGAGTATTGCGGCCACGGCATCGGCCGGGTATTCCACGAGGACCCGCAGGTGCTGCACTACGGCCGGCCGGGCACGGGTATCGAACTGCAGGCGGGCATGATCTTCACCGTCGAGCCGATGATCAACGCCGGTCGCCGCGAAATCCGCACCATGCCGGACCAATGGACCATCAAGACGCGCGATCGCAGCCTGTCGGCGCAGTGGGAGCACACCGTGCTCGTCACGCCGACCGGCTACGAAGTGCTGACCGTCTCGGCCGGCACGCAGGTGCCGTCGCAGCTGATCGCGGCGACCGCCTGATTCCGCGCCTTCCGGCGCCCGCCGCGTCTGCGCGCGGGCGCAATCCTTTCCGTCGTCCCTCGCCACTTTCCATCCATGAGCGTCACCACCGCCGTCGCCACGCCCTGTGAAACGTTGCGCGCCGCCTACAAGGCGGCAAAAGCGGTGCTCATCGAACGCTTTCAGACGGCCTCGAACGTCGAGCCGCTGATGCACGCCCTCGCCCGCGCCACCGACGACGCCCTCACGGGCGCCTGGGCTGCCTGCGAGATGCCGGACAACGCCACGCTCGTCGCGGTCGGCGGCTACGGACGCGGCGAGCTCGCGCCTTATTCCGACGTCGATATCCTCGTCCTGTTGCCCGACGCGACGCCCCAGGGCGACGATGCCGATCTCAACGGGCGCGTCGAGCGCTTCATCGGCATGGCGTGGGATCTGGGGCTCGACATCGGCAGCAGCGTGCGCTCGGTCGCGCAGTGCATCGCCGAGGCGGGCAACGACATCACGGTGCAGACGTCGCTGCTCGAAGCGCGGCGCATCTGCGGCGACACGCAATTGTTCCGGCGCTTTTCGGAGCGCTACCACGAGCGGTTCGACCCGCGAGCGTTCTTTCAGGCGAAAGTGCTGGAAATGCGCCAGCGCCACGCGAAGTTCCAGGACACGCCATACAGCCTGGAGCCGAACATCAAGGAAAGCCCCGGCGGCCTACGCGATCTCCAGCTGATCCTGTGGATCGCACGCGCGGCGGGCTTCGGCAGCAGCTGGCGCGAGCTCGACACGCGCGGGCTCATCACCGAGCGCGAGGCGCGCGAGCTGCGCCGCAACGAAGGTTTTCTGAAGGCGCTGCGCGCGCGGCTGCACGTGATCGCGAAGCGCCGTCAGGACATCCTCGTGTTCGACCTGCAGACGCCGCTCGCCGAAAGCTTCGGCTTCGAGGCGACCGCCGCCAAGCGCGCAAGCGAGCAGCTGATGCGCCGCTATTACTGGGCGGCGAAAGCGGTCACGCAGCTCGCGACCATCCTGATCCAGAACGTCGAGGCGCAGCTTTTTCCTTCGACGAGCGGCATCACGCGCGTGATCAACGGGCGTTTCGTCGAGAAGCAGGGCATGCTCGAAATCGCGCGCGACGACGTGTTCGAGCGCGAGCCGCACGCGATTCTCGAAGCGTTCCTGCTTTACGAGCAGACGCGCGGCATCAAGGGCCTCTCCGCGCGCACGCTGCGCGCGATCTACAACGCGCGCGACCTGATGGACCGCGAGTGGCGGCGCGATCCGGAAAACCGCCGGCTCTTCATGGAGATCCTGAAGCAGCCCGAAGGCATCACGCACGCGCTGCGGCTCATGAACCAGACGAGCGTGCTCGGGCGCTATCTGCTCAACTTCCGGCGCATCGTCGGGCAGATGCAGCACGATCTGTATCACGTCTACACGGTCGATCAGCACATCCTGATGGTGCTGCGCAACCTGCGGCGCTTCGCGATCGCCGAGCATGCGCACGAGTACCCGTTCTGCAGCCAGCTGATGGGCAACTTCGAGCGACCGTGGGTACTTTACGTCGCGGCGCTCTTCCACGACATCGCGAAAGGCCGCGGCGGCGACCACTCGACGCTCGGCATGGCCGACGCCCGGCGCTTCTGCCGCGAGCACGACATCGGCCAGGAAGACACGGAGCTGATCGTCTGGCTCGTGCAGCAGCATCTGACGATGAGCCGGGTCGCGCAGAAGCAGGACACGAGCGATCCTGAAGTGATCAAGCAGTTCGCGTCGATCGTGAAGACGGAGCGGCGGCTCACCGCGCTGTATCTGCTGACCGTGGCCGACATTCGCGGCACGAGCCCGAAAGTGTGGAACAGCTGGAAGGGCAAGCTCCTCGAAGACCTGTTCCGCGCGACGCAGGCCGTGCTGGGCGGCGCCGAGCCGGATACGCATTCGGAGCTCAAGTCGCGCCAGGAAGCCGCGCTCGCGCTGCTGCGCCTCGAAACCGTGCCAGAGAACGCGCAGAAGCGGCTCTGGGACCAGCTCGACGTCGGCTATTTCCTGCGGCACGATCCGGCCGACATCGCATGGCAGACCCGCGTGCTGTACCGCCACGTCGAGAGCGACGAGCCGATCGTGCGCGCGCGGCCCTCGCCCATCGGCGCGGCGCTGCAGGTGCTCGTGTACCTGAAGGACCGGCCGGATCTCTTCGCCGGCATCTGCGCGTATTTCGACAGGAACGGCCTGTCCGTGCTCGATGCGCGCGTGACGACGACGCGCCACGGCTACGCGCTCGACAACTTCTTCGTCGCGCATCCGGATCACGACGGGAGTTATCGCGACATCGCCAATCTCGTCGAACAACAACTGGCCGCGCTACTGACGGACGAGCGCATTCTGCCGGAGCCGTCGAAGGGACGCGTATCGAGGCTCGTGCGCACGTTTCCGATCACGCCGCGCGTGGACCTGCGGCCGGACGACCGCGGCCAGTATTACATCCTCTCCGTGTCGGCCAACGACCGGCAAGGCCTTCTTTATTCGATCGCGCGCGTGCTCGCGCAACACCGGATCGGCGCGCAGGCGGCGCGGATCAACACGCTCGGCGAACGCGTCGAGGACGTGTTCCTGCTCGACAGCAAGAGTCTGTCGAACAACCGCACCCAGATCCAGGTCGAGACCGAGCTGCTGCGCGCGATCGCAGCCTGATACTTTATGCGCGTCAAACTGACAGCCAAACATCCGCGTCCCACGTCGGCGACGCGATCGCCGGTTCGTTCCGGCAGTGCCACCGGGCGCAAGCCCGTTCACGCGCCGCCGGCAGCCGAAGCGCGGCCGAAGCGCGCGAGCCAGCCGACCGCGGACAAGCGCGCGGATGCGCCGCGTGAATCGCGTGCGTTCAAGTGCGTTCAAAGCACGCGGCGACGATTCGCGTCCGCCGCGTCCGGCCCGCGCAAAAGCACGGAGGGCCGTACGGCAGCAACGCGGCGAGCGTGCATCCGGCGGCGACGAGCGCCGTCCGTTCAAGCCGCGTGGAGACGATTCGCGCCCCGCTTTCGGCGAGCGCGGTCCGCGCAAGTCGGCCGGAGGCCGTCCGGTCAAGTCGCGCGAGGATCGTGAAGGTCGTGACGACCGCGCATCCGGTCCGCGCACGGCGCGCCGCGACGAGAACGAGCGCCCCTTCGCCAAGCGCGAAGAACGCAGCGAAGCGCGCAAGCCAGCGCCGAAGTCCGTGGCAAAGTCGGCCGCGCCGGTCGCCGAATCCGCGCCCATGACGACGGTCTCGTGCGCCTGTCGAAAGTCATGTCCGAACTCGGCCTTTGCTCGCGCCGCGAAGCCGATGAATGGGATCGAGAAAGGCTGAGGGCTCGTCGACGGCGAAGTCATCGACACGCTCGGCACGCGCATCCGTCCGACGCAGAACATCGATATCCTGCCCGCCGCGCACTCCGCGCAATCGCAACGGGTCACGATCTTTCTGCACAAGCCGGTGGGCTTCGTGTCTGGTCAGGCCGAAGACGGCTACGAGCCGGCCGTGACGCTCGTCAACCCGGCCAACCACTGGGAAGAGGACCGCTCGGGCATCCGTTTCTCGCCGGGCCATCTGCGCACGCTCGCGCCCGCGGGCCGCCTCGACATCGATTCGACGGGCCTGCTCGTGCTCACGCAGGACGGCCGCATCGCCAAGCAGCTGATCGGTGGCCACTCGGAAGTCGACAAGGAGTACCTCGTGCGCGTGCGCTTCGGCGAGCACACCGTCGACTTCGATCGGCACCTGCCCGCGGAAAAGCTCGCGCTGCTGCGTCACGGGCTCGAGCTTGACGGCGTGCCGCTCAAGACGGCGCAGGTGAGCTGGCAGAACGGCGAGCAGCTTCGCTCCGTGCTGCGCGAAGGCAAGAAGCGCCAGATTCGCCGCATGTGCGAGCTAGTCGGACTGGAAGTCGTCGGCCTCAAACGCATCCGCATGGGGCGTATCACGCTCGGCGCGCTGCCGCCCGGGCAGTGGCGTTATCTAGGACCGAACGAGAGCTTCTGAACAAACCGGAATGCCCGCGCGCACGTCCGATCGAACGTACGCGCCGGGCACCGCTGCGTCGCAAAAATACGACGCGCCAGCAAGGAAATCGGTACGATGCAGCCCCGGTCGTGCCTTTTCATTTTTGGCCGGTTTCTGGCTAAAGAAAATGAATCACCGATCCGTTACACCGGTCAGGCAGCCGCGCCGATCAGGTGGACGGCGGCAGGACCAGCATTGAACGGCATCGAGGGAAAATCGCCATGTCAGTTGAGATCATCGTTCGTGAGACGGGAACCGGTCTTGAGATCGTGAGCGGCCGACGACGGCTCGAAGCCCTGCTCGCCCTGCGCGACGAAGTCGTCGTGATGAGCCCCGGCATCGGCGAAATGGTGATCGCCCGCCTGCCGGACGGACGCCTGCAGGCGTCCGCGAATCCGGAGCACGTCGCCCTGTTCCGCCAGCCCGATATCAGCGGCAATCCGAAAACGCCGGCGTAAAGAAAAGGCCGCTCCCCGCGAAGCGGCCTTCTGCCCGATCTTCTTGCGGTCCGATACGCACGGCGTTACTCGTCGCGCGCCAGATCGAGCCCCGGAAAGAGCACTTCCGTGAAGCCGAACTTCGAAAAGTCGGTGATGCGCATCGGATAGAGCTTGCCGATCAGGTGGTCGCACTCGTGCTGCACCACGCGCGCGTGAAAACCTTCGGCGAGCCGCTCGATCGCGTTGCCGGACTGATCGAAGCCCTGTAGCGGATCATCGAGAAGCGCTGCACCGCGCCGCGCAGGCCCGGCATGGACAAACAGCCTTCCCAGCCCTCCTCCATGTTGTGCCCGTTCGGCGTGATGATCGGGTTGATGAGCACGGTTTCCGGCACCGACGGCGCGTCGGGATAACGCTCGTTGTGCCCGAAGCCGAAAATCACCACCTGCAGATCGACGCCGATCTGCGGCGCGGCCAGCCCCGCGCCGTTGGCGTCGCGCATCGTGTCGAACATGTCCTGCACGAGGGCTTGCAGTTCCGGCTTTTCGAAATGCTCGACGGGCTGCGCGATTCGCAAGAGCCGCGGATCGCCCATCTTCAGGATTTCTCGGATCATGGAGTGACTCCTTCCAAAAGCTTGCGCATGCCGTCTTCGTCGAGTACGGAAACTCCGAGTTCCTCCGCTTTCACGAGCTTGCTGCCCACTTCCGCGCCCGCCACGACGTAGTCGGTCTTCTTCGATACCGAGCCGGCCACCTTGGCCCCGGCCGCCTCCAGCATTTCCTTCGCTTCCTCGTGCGAGAGCGTGGGCAGCGTGCCCGTCAGCACGACCGTCTTGCCGGCCAGTACGCCCTGCGGCGCCTTGGGCGCAGGCGGCCCTTCCGGCCACGACACCTTCGCGCGCAACTGCTCGATCACGTGCTGGTTGTGTTCTTCGCTGAAGAAGTTGTGAATGGCTTCGGCCACGATCGGGCCGACATCGTTAACTTCCAGCAACTCTTCGACCGACGCCGACATGATCGGATCGAGCGAGCCGAAGTGCTTGGCCAGATCCTTCGCGATCGATTCGCCGACGTGGCGGATGCCGAGCGCGTAGATGAAGCGCGCGAGCGTCGTCTTGCGCGCCTTCTCCAGCGAGTCGATGAGATTCTGTGCGGATTTGTCCGCGAAACGGTCGAGCGCCGCGAGCGTCAAGAAGCCCAGATTGAAGAGATCGACCGGCGTGCGCACGAGGTTCTGCTCGACGAGCTGATCGATGATCTTCTCGCCGAGCCCGTCGATATCGAGCGCGCGGCGCTGCGCAAAGTGCCAGAGCGCCTGCTTGCGCTGCGCCGGGCAGAAGAGCCCGCCCGTGCAGCGCGCGATGGCTTCGTCCGGCAGGCGTTCGATCTTCGAGCCGCAGACCGGGCATTGCGTCGGCATCACGAATTCGCGCGCGTCCGCCGGACGGCGATCGAGAATCGCGCCGACGACTTCGGGAATCACGTCGCCCGCGCGGCGTACGATGACCGTATCGCCGATACGGATGTCCTTGCGGCGAACCTCGTCTTCGTTGTGCAGCGTCGCATTGGTGACCGTCGCGCCGCCCACGAACACCGGCGCAAGCCGCGCGACCGGCGTGATCGCGCCGGTGCGGCCGACCTGAACGTCGATGGCGAGCAGCTGCGTGAGCGCTTCCTGCGCCGGGAATTTGTGCGCGAGCGCGAAGCGCGGCGCGCGCGACACGAACCCGAGCCTGTCCTGCTCCTCGCACCTGTTGACCTTGTAGACGACGCCGTCGATGTCGTACGGCAGCTTGTCGCGCTTCTCGCCGATCTTGTGGAAGAAGCCGAGCAGGCCGTCCGCGCCCTCGACGACCGCGCGCTCCGCGTTCACCGGCAAGCCCATTTCCCGGTAACAGTCGAGCAGCGCCGAATGCGTGTCGGGCATCGCGGCGCCTTCCAGCACGCCGAGGCCATAAGCGAAGAACGACAGCGAGCGTTGCGCGGTCATCTTCGGGTCGAGCTGGCGCAGGCCGCCCGCGGCCGCGTTGCGCGGATTGGCGAATTCACGCTGTCCCGCTTCGCGCTGCCGCGCATTCAGGCGCTCGAAATCGCGCCGGAACATCAGCACCTCGCCGCGCACGTCGAGCCGCTTCGGCACGTTCTTGCCCTTCAGGGTCAGCGGAATCGAGCGGATCGTGCGGACGTTGGCCGTCACGTCTTCGCCCGTCACGCCGTCGCCGCGCGTCGCAGCCTGCACGAAACGGCCGTCGTCGTAGCGCAGCGAGATGGCGAGGCCGTCGAACTTCAGCTCGCACGCGTATTCGACGGGCGCGTGGCCTAGCGCGTCGGACACGCGCTTGTCGAACGCGACGATGTCCTCATCCGCGAAACCGTTGTTGAGCGAGAGCATCGGCACGTCGTGGACGACCGGCGTGAAACCCTCGGCGACTTCTCCGCCCACGCGCTGCGTCGGCGAATCCGGCGTGATCAGATCCGGGTGATCGGCCTCGATGGCCTGAAGCTCCTTGAAGAGCGTGTCGTATTCCGCGTCGGGCAGATCCGGCTGATCGAGCACGTAATACGCGTAGTTCGCGCGCTCCAGCTCCGAGCGCAGCCACGCGGCGCGCTCGGCCAGGCGATCGGCGCGGGGCACGGCGGCTTCCGACTTGGCGGCGACGGCGGATTCGGCTTTCGTTTTTGCGGACATGCGGCTTCGAATGAATGAGGTAAATCGGTCAATCGATCGTTCGATTGTCTCAGAAGATCAGTAAATCATGGCATCGGCCGAATGGCCTGAGTGCGGGCGCGAGTGCGGCAGCGCGCACGCAAAAGAAAGCGCCCCTTATGGGGCGCGATCCTCTGGCAGCAAGCGCGCGTTTGGAAATCTCGCGCGCACCGCGTCTACTGGCTGAAGAGCCGCCGCGTCGCCGGCGAGCCGGCCGGAATGCTCGCCTGCTCCAGCTTCGCATAAAGCGTCATCAGCTGCTTTTCGATGGCGAGCAGCGCGGATTCCGGCAGCGGCCGGCGCTGATCGTCGACGACGCGCGCGCCGATGCGCTCCGACAGCGACTTCGCGTAGTCGCACATCAGCCGGAACGGAAGAATGTCCTCGTCGGCGAAGGGCACGTCGAGCACCAGCGTGATCATCCGGCCGCCCTTGTACGTGAGGTCGTCGCGCAGGAAGTTGGTGTCGCCGAACTGGAGCATGAACACGGGATTCTGCTTCGCGTCGAGCTTCACGAAGCGCGTGCCGTCGCGCGAGAGCAGGAGGCCGTCCTGCGACGCCACCGCCTGCACGTAATTCGCCGACCACGGCGCACCGTCGGAGAGAATGTTGATCGAGAGCTGCGCGTCGCACTGCGCGGCGAACGCATCGAGCTCGCGCGCCATGCCGACGGTTTCCATCATGTCGGGGCATTCGGGCGACCCGTCGATGGCGTCGGCAAGACGCTGCACGCCGGTCACGAACTCCGAGAATTCGAGCTCGTTCAGCGGACCGCTACGGTTCGCCAGCTGCGCGGCCGCGCGCAGCTCTTCGTAACGCACGCCGTTGCGCGGCAATTCCCACGTGCTCTGGCCTTCGGCCTTGCCTTCGATCGTGACGGGTTTCGTGCCCGCGCGACGCAGACGCTGCGCGAGCGGAATCACGCGGTCGCCCGCGACGGGCGCGGCGAGGCGGATCGGCACGACGCAGTCGATGCGGCGATCCACCACGGCCGGCGGCGCCGACGAAATGGCGGCGGCGGCGGGCATCACCGGTTCGGTGCGCTCGTCCTCGCCGCGGCTCTCGGCTTCCTCGGAGAGGCCGTTGGCGGACGTCGCCTCGGCCTGAAGATCGACGGCGGTATCGGCGGGCGCGACCGGCGGCGGCGCCGTGGTCGCCGAACTCGCGCCGCCGAAGCTCGGCTCCACGCGCGTGTCGCGCGGCTGATCGCCGCCGTCTCCCGCTTCCGGCTCGCGGCGCGGCTGGCGCACGGGCTCGATGAACGGCTGCTCGTCGTCGGTCTCCTGGCGCACGAGCGCATCGGCCGCTTCGTCGGGCATCGGGCGCGGCATCCTGCGCCGCACCTTCGCGCTCTGCCACGCGTTGTACACGACCACGCCGCCCACCACCACGGCTCCGGCTCCAATCAAACCGAGTGTCAACTCGTCCATGCAGGCTCCATCATTCTTTTAAGTTACGAAGCGCCGCGCGATCTGTCGCACGCATCGCGCCGCGTTCCGGCTTCTCGCCGCCGCCTGGCCGATGCGCACCACTCCGCGTCTTGGCGCAATGACCGGACACGGTCCGGCCTGCCGCTCGTTCAAAACTCCGCGATTGGCGACGATGCGTCAGCCGTTCTGCGCGAAACCCGCCGCCGATTCCATATCCACCGCCACGATGCGCGACACGCCCTGCTCCTGCATCGTCACGCCGATCAGCTGCTGCGCCATTTCCATCGCGATCTTGTTGTGCGAGATGAACAGGAACTGCGTCTTGGCCGCCATCGCGCGCACGAGGTTCGCGAAGCGCTCGGTGTTCGCGTCGTCGAGCGGCGCGTCCACTTCGTCCAGCAGACAGAACGGCGCGGGATTCAGCCGGAACATCGCGAACACGAGCGCGGTTGCGGTGAGCGCCTTTTCTCCGCCCGAAAGCAGGTGAATCGTCGAGTTCTTCTTGCCGGGAGGCTGCGCCATCACCTGCACGCCAGCGTCGAAGATCTCGTCGCCGGTCATGATGAGCTTCGCCTGGCCGCCGCCGAAAAGACGCGGGAACAGCTCGCCGAAGTGGCGGTTCACCTCGTCGAACGTGCCTTGCAGCAGGGCGCGCGTTTCCTGGTCGATTTTCTGGATCGCGTCTTCCAGCGTGCCGATGGCGTCATTCAGGTCCGCCGACTGCGCGTCGAGGAAGTGCTTGCGCTCGGTCGCCGCCGCCAGCTCTTCGAGCGCCGCCATGTTGACGGGCCCGAGCGCGTTGATCGCGTTGTTCAGGCGCGTGACTTCGCCCTGCAGATACGACGGCTTCATGTCCGGCGCGAGTTTCTCGGCGAGCTCGGCCTCGTCCACGCCCGCCGCCTGCAACTGCTCGACGAACTGCTCCCCGCTGATGCGCGCGGCCTGCTCCTTCAACTGCAATTCGTTGATGCGGTCGCGCAGCGGCTGCAGCGAGCGCTCGGCCACCAGACGCTGCTCGTCGGCCTGACACAGGCGCGCGGTGAGATCGTCCAATTCGACGCGCGCCGCATGCAGCGACTCCTCGCGCGCCGCGCGCACTTCGAGCGCGTCCTGCAGGCTGGTCTGCGCGGTCTGCTCGTTGATGGTCTCGAGCTCGGCGCGCGCGTCTTCCAGCGTGCCCGCGATGCGCTCGCTCTGCTCGTGCGCCGTGTCGATGTTGCGCCGGTACTCGTCGATCTTCGCGGCGAGCCCGCGCACCGCGAAACTCGCGTCGCTCGCGGCGCGCTCCAGTTCGCGCAGTTCGTGGCGCGCGTTCGTGAGCTGCTCGTCGAGCGCCTCGAACGCGAGCTGGTTGTCCTCGAAACGCGCCTGCAGCTGCGCGATCTCGGCATCGTGGCGCTCGAACGCGGCTTCCGATTCCGCGCGCAGCGCACGCTGCTCCTCGATCTGGGCGGCGATCTCCTCCAGCTCCTCGCCGATCTGCGTGTTGCGTTGCGTGTACCGCTCGTGCGCCTGCGCGAGCTTCAGCACGTCCAACTGCAGCGCGTGGACGCGCTGCGTCGCGCGCTCGGCGGCGGCGCGCGCTTCCGCGAGCGCCTGTGAGCCCTGAGTGTGGGCCGCGTCGGCGCGCACGGCGTGCGCTTTCGCTTCGTCGGAGAGCAGCGCCTGCGTGCGCACCTGCGTCGCGAGATTCTCGATTTCCTGGGCGCGCGCGAGCATGCCCGACTGCTCGGAATCCGACGCGTAGAGTTGCACGCCGACGCGCGTCACGACGTGCCCCGCCTTCACGACGAACGCGGCGCCTTCCGGCAACTGGCTGCGCGAGGCCAGCGCCTGCGCGATGTCGTCGGCGACGAAGGTCGTGCCGAGCCATTCGTTGAGCACCGCGCGCAGGCCCGGATCGTCGATGCGCACCAGCGAGAGCAGCGAGCGCAGGCCTTGCGGCGTCTCGACTGGCTTGCCCGCGACGGGCGGCGAATAGAACGCGAGCTTCGCGGGCGGCGCATCGGTGGCGAAGGCTTTGATCCAGTCGAGATTCGATACCTCGAGCGCCGCAAGACGCTCGCGCAGCACGGATTCGAGCATCGCTTCCCAGCCGGGTTCGACGTGCAGCTTCTTCCACAGGCGCGGCAGCGCGCCGAGCTCGTGCCTGTCGAGCCACGGCTGGATCTTGCCTTCGGTCTGCACGCTCTCCTGCAATGCCTTGAGCGCGGCGAGGCGCGCCTCAAGCTGATGGATCTGCGCGCTTTCCTTCTGCACGCGTTCCTGCGCGGCGCGGCGCTCGGCATCGAGACGCGGCACGGTTTCCTGCGCATCGGCAAGACGCGCCTGCGCTTCGGCGAGAATTTCTTCGTTTTCGGCGAGCTGCATGCGCAGCGCCTCGAGCTGCGCTTCGTCGGGTGCATCGAGGCCGCTCGCTTCGGTCTTCAGACGCTCCTGGCGCTGCTGGAGTTGCTGAAGCTGCTGATCGGCGTTGCGCTGATGCGCCACCTCGAGCTTCAGCGCCTGCTCCGCGCGCGCGATGCCCGCGCGCTCCTCGTTCAGTTGCGCCTGAGCATCGCGCCAGCGGGCTTCGAGCGCGGGCAGCGCGTCGTGCTTCGCGGCGGCGTTCTCTTGCGCGATCGCGGCTTTCTCCTCGCCTTCGGCGAGCGCCTCGGTGGCGCTGTCGATCTCGTCGCGCGCCTTCTGCGCCTGCGCCTGCCACTGCTCGCGCTGCGCCGTGAGCGCGGCGATCTGCGCCTGCACGCGATTGCACGACTCGACGATGAAGCGGATCTCCGCCTCCAGCCGGCTCACTTCGGCATTGGCTTCGTAGAGCGCGCCCTGCGCGCCCTGCATCGCATCGCTCGCGCTGTAGTGCGCGACGCGCAGCGTCTCCAGGTGCGCCTCGACTTCGCGCAGACGCGCGGTCTGCGCTTCGAGCTCGACCTGCGCCTCGCGGATCGCGCGTTGCTGGCGCTCCGCTTCGCTGCCCGCTTCCCGCTTGCGCAGAAGCCACAGCAGGCGCTGCTTCTCCTCCCCCTCGGCCTGCAGTTCCTTGTATCGGGTCGCAACCACCGCCTGCGCCTCGAGCTTCTCGAGATTCGCGGAGAGCTCGCGGACGATGTCCTCGACGCGCGTCAGGTTCTCGCGCGTGTCGTGCAGACGGTTCTCGGTCTCGCAGCGGCGCTCCTTGTACTTCGACACGCCCGCGGCTTCCTCGAGAAACACGCGCAGCTCTTCCGGCTTCGCCTCGATGATGCGCGCGATCATGCCCTGCCCGATGATCGCGTACGCGCGCGGGCCGAGGCCCGTGCCGAGGAAGATGTCCTGGATGTCGCGGCGGCGCGCGGGCAGATTGTTGATGTAGTAGCTGGAGGTGCCGTCGCGCGTGAGCACGCGCTTCACGGCGATTTCGCCGTAGCTGCTCCATTGGCCGGCAGCACGGCCTTCGGCGTTATCGAAGATCAGTTCGACGCTTGCCCGGCTGCCGGGCTTGCGCGCCGTCGATCCGTTGAAGATCACGTCCTGCATCGATTCGCCGCGCAGCTCCGAGGCGCGCGATTCGCCGAGCACCCAGCGCACGGCATCGATGATGTTGGACTTGCCACAGCCGTTCGGCCCGACGACGCCGACCAGCTGGCCGGGGACTTGAAAATGCGTGGGATCGACGAAGGACTTGAAGCCAGCGAGTTTTATCGAGGTCAGCCGCACGGCGATATCGCTGTTTGGAATGGTGACGGAGGATGAATAGCGGACAGGTCGCAGCGCGGCCCGTCGATCGCGTTCGGCCACGCCGCGCATCATTGTGCGTTGTGCGAGGGGTCCGGCGCAGCGGGCACCATCATACCATCGCGCGAGTCGATTTCTTTTTGCTTTCCGGCTCGCGTCCGGCGACGTCGGGCGGTTCGGCCGCGGCCGGCGCACGCGATGCACGCGACGCGCGCGTGCGGTGCGCCCACGCCGACAGCACGCACGCGGCGACGATGCACGCGCCGCCCGCCCATTCGCGCGGGCCGGGCACCTCGCCCGCGAAGAGCCACGACGACAGCGCCGTGACCACGAGTTTCGAAGAGCATGATGATCGACGCGCGATTGGCCGGCACGCGCGCGAGCCCGACTTGCACGATCACGTTGTTCGCCGCGAGCACGATGCCGAGACCGATCATGATGAGCGCCACGGCGGGAAGCTGGGCGGCGGCGGGAGGCGCGGGCATCGGCTCGAGCAGCGCGGCGAGCGAGGCGACGAGCGCCGCGCCGCCGAAGATCACGGCGGTGCGCATCTCGGGTTTCATCGCGGGCAGCGTGCGCGTGATCCTGACGATGAGCACGTTGCTCATCGCGAAACCCATGCCGCCCATGAGACCCGCCCATTCGGCGAAATCGGCGGGCAGCGGCATGCCAAGCTCGGGCGACCAGAGCATCGTCACGGCGCCCGCGAGCGAGAGGAGCGACAGCGCGGCGTCGGCGCGCGTCAGGCGGTCTCTCAGGATGAAGTGCGCGAAGAGCGCGGTCCAGGCGGGGGTCAGATAGAAGAGCAGCAGCACGCGCATCACCTGGCCGTGGATCGCGCCCCACACGAAGCCGATGCTGGTCACGCCCGCCGCCGCGCCGAGCGCGACGAGCAGCCAGTGCCAGGAAAGCGTGCTGATCGGGCGCTTCGCCAGCAGCACGAAGAGGCATGCGGCGCCGCTGGTGGTCGCACTGGCGGCGGTGCCCGTGAAGCCCATCGCGGCGAGCATGCGCATCGGGTACCAGACGAGGCCCCACACCGACGCGCCCAGCATGATCGCGAGCGTTGGCCACGCGTTGTGCAGACCGCGGGTCATTGCGGCACTCCGTTCCGGGTCGTCCTCGTCTCCGCCATCGCGCCCATTTCGTGGCTCATGAGCTTCTTCATTCGCGCTTTCGTCCTTCGTGCCGCACGCCGCCGCCCGCTTGGGGCGCGGGGGCGCGCGCTGCTTGTTTCGCGTCCGTTCGATGTCTTCCGATGCTGCTCCGGCAGGCGCTCCGCGCCTCGCGCGCATCGCTCACTGCTTACCGGTCACGCCGTGAATCCACTTCTCAAGAAACTTCAGCCCTATCCGTTCGAAAAGCTTCGTGCGCTCTTCAAGGGCATCGAGCCGCGCGCCGGATTCACGCCGATCAGCTTCGGCATCGGCGAGCCGAAGCATCCGACGCCGGCGCTCATCCGCGACGCGGTGATCGCTTCGCTCGACGGCCTCGAAGCTGTCAATCCGGCCACGCAGGTGCTGCCTGTCTCCGGCTCGCGGGAAGCGCTGTTCGCGCTCGCGCAGAAGGTCGTCGACAGCCGCGGCACGGACGCCGCCGGACCGCCCATCGTACTCTGTCCGAACCCGTTCTATCAAATCTACGAAGGCGCGGCCCTGCTCGCGGGCGCCGAGCCCTACTTCGTCAACAGCGATCCTTCCCGCAACTTCGCCTGCGACTACTCGGTCGTGCCGGATCACATCTGGGCGCGCACGCAACTGCTCTACGTGTGCTCGCCGGGCAACCCGACCGGCGCGGTGCTCACGCTCGACAACTGGCGCGAGCTGTTCGCGCTGTCGGACAGCACGGCTTCGTGATCGCGTCGGACGAGTGCTACTCGGAGATCTACTTCGACGAGACGAAACCGCCGCTCGGTGGCCTCGAGGCGGCGCGCCTGCTGGGCCGCGGCTTCGATCGCCTGGTGATGCTGTCGAGCCTGTCGAAGCGCTCGAACGTGCCGGGCATGCGCTCGGGCTTCGTCGCGGGCGACGCATCGATCCTGAAGGACTTCCTGCTCTATCGCACGTATCACGGCGCGGCGCTCTCGACGGTGTTCCAGCGCGCGAGCATCGCCGCGTGGCAGGATGAAACGCACGTGCGCGACAACCGCGCGAAGTATCTGAAAAAATTCCAGACGGTCACGCCGATGCTCGCCGAGGTGCTCGACGTCCGCCTGCCCGACGCCGCGTTCTACCTCTAGGCGAAGGTCTCGCGCACCGGCCTCACGACGGATACCGAGTTCGCGGCGCGCCTGTACGCCGACTATAATGTGACGGTTCTGCCGGGCTCTTTCCTCGCTCGCGCGGCGCACGGCACGAATCCGGGCGAAGGCTTCGTGCGCATCGCGCTCGTCGCCGAGACCGGAGAATGTGTCGAAGGGGCTCGCCGCATCGTCGAATTCTGCCGCACGCTCGGGTCCTGAGCGTGCCAGTCCATCTTTCCATCCTTGATATCACTATGTCGCAACAAACTCAGAGCATCATCGATACCGCCTGGGAAAACCACGCCGAGCTGTCCGCCAAGGCCGCGCCCGCCGAAGTCCGCGAAGCCGTCGCGCACGCGATCGAGCAGCTCGACCGTGGCCAGATGCGCGTCGCCGAGAAGCGCGACGGCGAGTGGGTCGTGAATCAGTGGCTCAAGAAGGCCGTGCTGCTGTCGTTCCGCCTCGAAGACAACGCGCCGATGCCCGCCGGCGGCTACTCCCAGTTCTACGACAAGGTGCCCTCGAAGTTCGCGAACTACACGGCCGAGGATTTCGCGGCGGGCGGCTTCCGCGTGGTGCCGCCGGCCATCGCGCGGCGCGGCTCGTTCATCGCGAAGAACGTCGTGCTGATGCCGTCGTACACCAACATCGGCGCTTACGTCGACGAAGGCACGATGGTCGACACGTGGGCCACCGTCGGCTCGTGCGCGCAGATCGGCAAGAACGTGCATCTGTCGGGCGGCGTGGGCATCGGCGGCGTGCTGGAGCCGCTGCAGGCGAATCCGGTCATCATCGAGGACAACTGCTTCATCGGCGCGCGCTCGGAAGTGGTGGAAGGCGTGATCGTCGAGAAGAACTCGGTCATCTCGATGGGCGTGTATCTCGGCCAGTCGACCAAGATCTACGACCGCGAAACCGGCGAAGTGAGCTACGGCCGCATTCCGGCGGGCTCGGTCGTGGTGGCGGGCAACCTGCCGTCGAAGGACGGTACGCACAATCTGTACTGCGCGGTGATCGTCAAGAAGGTCGATGCCAAGACGCGCGCGAAGGTCGGCCTGAACGAGCTGCTGCGAGGCGACTGAGCGTGGCGCGCGGATCCACCCCGACGACCGTCGTGTACGGCATCCCCAACTGCGACACCGTGAAGAAAGTGCGCGTGTGGCTGGAAGAGCACGGCGTGCCGTTCGAGTTCCACGACTTCAAGAAGGCCGGCGTGAACGAGAAGCTGGTTCAGGACTGCCTCAAGGACGTGCCGCTCGACCAGCTCATCAACAAGCGCGGCACGACGTGGCGGGGCCTATCCGACGTGCACAAGGCCGAAGCCGACACGACCGCCGACGCGATCGCGCTGATGATCCACAAGCTGTCGATCATCAAGCGGCCGGTCGTCGTCGTGAACGGACGCGTGAAGACGCTCGGGTTTTCCGCCGAGCAGTACGAAACGCTCTTTGCGTGATCCCGCGCAATGGCTGCCGACTCGACAGCCATTGCGGAATCGCTACGAGTGCCGGCCGCCGCGCCGGCATTTTTTATCGTCTCATTTGCACACCCGCTCGAAACGACCATGTCCCGCACCCTCTCCCTCACCGAAGCGCTGATCGAACGCGCATCCGTCACGCCCGACGATCAGGCCTGTCAGGCGCTCATGATCGAGCGGCTCGCGGCGATCGGCTTCGAATGCGAAACCATCGAATCGGGCGACGTCACCAACCTGTGGGCCGTGAAGCGCGGCACGGACGCCAACGGCAAGCTGCTCGCCTTCGCCGGCCACACCGACGTCGTGCCGACCGGGCCGCTCGAGCAATGGAGCTCGCCGCCCTTCACGCCGACGCATCGCGACGGCAAGCTCTACGGGCGCGGCGCGGCGGACATGAAGGCGTCGCTCGCGGCGTTCGTCGTGTCGAGCGAGGAGTTCGTGGCGCGGCATCCGGCCCATCGCGGCTCGCTCGCGTTTCTCATCACGAGCGACGAGGAAGGCCCGGCGACCGACGGCACCGTGAAGGTGGTCGAGGCGCTGAAGGCGCGCGGCACGCGGCTCGACTACTGCATCGTCGGCGAGCCGACCTCGAACGCCACGCTCGGCGACATGGTCAAGAACGGCCGGCGCGGCTCGATGACCGGCAAGCTCGTCGTCAAGGGCGTGCAGGGGCATATCGCGTATCCGCATCTCGCGAAGAATCCGGTGCACCTGCTCGCGCCCGCGCTCGCCGATCTCGTCGCCGAGTGCTGGGATGACGGCAACGAATACTTCCCGCCGACGACCTGGCAGGTCTCGAACCTGCACTCCGGCACCGGCGCCGCCAACATCATTCCCGGCCACGCCGACCTGATGTTCAACTTCCGCTTCTCGACCGCGAGCACGGTCGAGGGCCTGCAAAGACGCGTGCACGCGATCTTCGACCGTCACGGCCTCGACTACGACCTGCAGTGGATCATGAGCGGCCTGCCCTTTCTCACGCCGCGCGGCGCACTCTCCGACGCGCTCGAAAAAGCGATCCTCGACGAAACCGGCGTGCGCACCGAGCTGTCCGCCACAGGCGGCACGTCGGACGGCCGCTTCATCGCGCGAATCTGCGATCAGGTGGTGGAGTTCGGTCCGCCGAACGGCACGATCCACAAGATCGACGAACATGTCGAAGTGCGTTTCATCGAGCCGCTGAAAAACGTGTACCGGCGCGTGCTCGAACAACTGATCGCCTGAATTCACCACACCATCAGTCCGACAATAAAAAGGAGCCTTCGATGGCGCTGCCCTTTACCACCGTGCGCGATCTGCTGCGCTTCGGCGTTTCGCGCTTCACCGAAGCCGGCCTGTCGTTCGGCCACGGCCCGACCAATGCCTACGACGAAGCCGCGTATCTGATCCTGCACACGCTGCACCTGCCGCTCGATACGCTCGATCCGTTCCTCGACGCGCGCCTGCTCGACCACGAGATCGACGCCGTCATGAAAGTGATCGAGCGCCGCGCCAAGGAGCGCATTCCCGCCGCGTACATCACGCAGGAAGCGTGGATGCACGGCCGCCGCTTCTACGTCGACGAGCGCGTGATCGTGCCGCGTTCGTTCATCGGCGAGCTGCTGCAGGACGGCTTGCAGCCGTACGTCGCCGATCCGGACCAGGTCACGCACGTGCTCGAGCTCTGCACCGGCTCGGGGTGTCTCGCGATTCTCGCGGCGCAGGCCTTCGAGAACGCCGATGTTGATGCCGTCGACATCTCGCCGGACGCGCTCGCGGTAGCGCGCCGCAACGTCGACGATTACGGGCTCGGCGAGCGCGTGAGCCTCTACGAGGGCGACCTGTACGCGCCGCTGCCGCAGGAGCGCTACGAGGTGATCATCACGAATCCGCCGTACGTCAACGCGCAGGCGATGCAGGCGCTGCCCGAGGAATACCGGCACGAGTCCGAGCTCGCGCTCGCGGGCGGCGCGGACGGCATGGACGTGGTGCGGCGCATCGTGCGCGACGCGGGCAAATGGCTGACCGAGGACGGCGTACTCGTCGTCGAGATCGGCAACGAGCGGTCGAATGTCGAGGCGGCGCTGGGCGGCCTCGATCTCGTCTGGCTCTCGACCAGCGCCGGCGACGGCAACGTGTTCCTGATCCAGGCCGCCGACCTGCCGGCCTGATTCGCCCGCGGGCGACCGTTGCGGCGGCGCAATCCGCTGCAACGATTGCTGACACTTCGCGCGGAAGGCTGGGTAATATGGCGAATCGCCGTTAGCGAAGACCCTCCCATCTTCTGCGTCTATGCAAGCATCGGACTGGCTCCACCTCGGCACGCTCGTGATGGCCGCGCATGTGCTCGGCGTGATCGCCGCGATCCATGCCGTCATCAACACACGCACGTCGCAAGGCGCGGTGGCGTGGGCGGTATCGCTGGTCACGATGCCCTACTTCACGCTCATCCCCTATCTTTTTCTGGGCCGCAGCAAGTTCGCGGGCTATATCGACGCGCGTCGGCTCGAAATCGACATCCTGCGCAGCAGCTCGAAACCCGCCGAATGGGACTCGGGCACCCGCAGCGACGTGCCGGAAGACACTTCGCTCGCCGATCCCTCGGGCGTGCGCGGCGAAATGGCGCCGGGACCCGCCGCCTACCTCGGCAATCCGACCATCCGCACGCTGCAGCGTCTCTCGGGCATGCCGTTCCTGCGCGGCAACTCGGTGCGCGTGCTCGTCAACGGCGACGCCACGTTCACCGCGATCCTCGAGGCAATCGCCGCGGCCGAGCGCTACATCGTCGTGCAGTTCTTCATCGTGCGCGATGACGCGCTCGGCGAAATGCTCAAGGACGCGCTGATCAAGAAAGCGCAGGCCGGCGTGCGCGTGTACTTCCTCTACGACAGCATCGGCAGCTTCGACCTGCCGCACCGCTACGTGAACGCGCTACGCGCGAGCGGCGTCGAGGCGCACCCGTTCGCGGCCAAGCGCAAGTTCGTGCACCGCTTCCAGATCAATTTCCGCAATCATCGGAAGATCGTGGTCGTCGACGGCAAGCGCGCCTTCGTCGGCGGGCACAACGTGGGCGTCGAGTATCTCGGCGGCAATCCGCGGCTCTCGCCCTGGCGCGACACGCACGTCGAGGTGCGCGGACCGGCGGTGGCCAGCATTCAGTTCGTCTTCACCGAGGACTGGTACTGGGCGACGCAGCGCCTGCCCGAGCTCGGCCCCGCGCCGCATTCGGACGAGAACATGCACTGCATGGTGCTCTCGAGCGGCCCCGCCGACAAGCAGGAAACCTGCTCGCTGTTCTTCGTGGAGGCGATCAACGCGGCGCGCGAGCGCATCTGGATCACCTCGCCCTACCTGATTCCCGACGAGGCCGTGTTCTCCGCGCTCAGGCTCGCGGTGATGCGCGGCGTGGACGTGCGCATTCTGATTCCGAGCCGGCGCGATCATCGTGTGGTGTTCGCCGCGTCGAAGCTCTACGCGTACGATCTGGTGCAGGCGGGCGTGCGCATTTTCCGCTACAAGCCGGGCTTCCTGCATCAGAAGGTCGTGCTCGTCGACGATATCGCCGCGTCCATCGGCAGCGCGAATCTCGACAACCGCTCGTTTCGCCTGAACTTCGAGATCACGGTGCTCACCGTCGATCGCGCGTTCGCAAGCGAAGTGGAGTCGATGCTGCTCGCGGACTTCGCGCATTCGTTCGAGATCGACGCGAACGACTATCGCGGCACGGCATTCTGGCGGCGCATGGCGATGCACATCGCGCAGCTCTTTTCGCCGATTCTCTGAGTGCGCAGAGCGTTCAGAGCAGCCTTTCGATGTCGTCCGCGATCGCCTCGGGCTTCGTCTGCGGCGCGTAGCGCTTCACCACGTTGCCCTTGCGGTCGACCAGGAACTTCGTGAAATTCCACTTGATCGGCTCGATGCCGAGCAGGCCCGGCTCCTGGTCCTTGAGATACCGGTAGAGCGGATGCGCGTTCGCGCCGTTCACCTCGATCTTCGCGAACATCGGAAACGTGACGCCGAAATTCTTCTCGCAGAAGCTGCCGATCTGCGCGGCGTCGCCCGGCTCCTGCTTGCCGAACTGGTTGCAGGGAAAGCCGAGCACCTCGAAGCCGCGCGCGGCGAATTGCTAGTAGACGTCCTGCAGGCCCTTGTATTGCGGCGTGAAGCCGCATTCGCTCGCCGTGTTCACGATGAGCAGCACCTTGTCGCGGTACGTGCCGAGACTGACGGTGGCGCCGTCGAGTGTTTCAGCCGAAAAGCCGTAGATGCCTTCGCTGGCTGCGCTCATGGGGTGTTCCTCGAGTAAGTCCGATACGGTGAATTTCGATGAAGTTCACGCGATGCTACCCTGACGCGCGCTCGCCCGCCATTGGCCGGACGGCCGACCCCTGCCTCGCGATCCGTCCGGTCTAAAATAGCGCTTCCTTTCCAAGCCGCGCCCTTTTCGCCGCCATTCGACGTGATCCGTTTCAACCAGTTCAGCCTGTCCCGCGGCACCAAGCCGCTTTTCGAAGAGACGAGCTTCACGCTCAACCCGGGCGAGAAAGCCGGCCTCGTCGGTGCGAACGGCGCGGGCAAGTCCACGCTCTTCTCCGTGCTGCGCGGCGAATTGCACCCGGACGGCGGCGATTTCTCGATGCCGCCGTCGTGGCGCATCGCGCACGTCGCGCAGGAAACGCCGGCCGTGGACCGCAGCGCGCTCGACTACACGCTCGACGGCGACACAAATCTGCGCGCGATCGAAGCACGCATCGCGGCGGCCTCCGCGGCGCACGATGGCTCCGCCGAAGCCGAAACGCACACCGCCTTAGCGGACGCCGACGGCTACACCGCGCCCGCGCGCGCCGAAACACTGCTGCTGGGCCTCGGCTTCACGCTCGCGCAGACGCGCGAGCCGGTGTCGAGCTTCTCGGGCGGCTGGCGCATGCGCCTGAATCTCGCGCAGGCACTGATGTGCCCCTCCGATCTGCTTCTGCTCGACGAACCGACCAACCACCTCGACCTCGACGCCATCGTCTGGCTGGGAGGACTGGCTCGGACGCTACGCGGGCACGCTCGTCGTCATTTCGCACGATCGCGAGTTTCTCGATTCCGTCTGCAACGTCACGCTGCATCTGGAGAATCGTCAGGTGAAGCGCTACGGCGGCAACTACAGCCAGTTCGAAGTGCTGCGTGCGCAGCAGATCGCATTGCAGCAGAGCGCGTACGAGAAGCAGCAGAAAACCGTGCAGCATCTGCAGAGCTTCATCAACCGCTTCAAGGCCAAGGCGACCAAGGCGAAGCAGGCGCAAAGCCGCGTGAAGGCGCTGGAGAAAATGGAGCTGATCGCGCCCGCGCATGCGAGCTCGCCCTTCACGTTCGAGTTTCGCGAGCCCGATGCCGCGCCCAATCCGATGATGGTCATGGAAGACGTGCGCTGCGGCTACCGCGCCCGCGCCGACGACGGCGGCGAGATTCCGATCGTCGAGGAGGTGTCGCTGTCGATCCAGAATGGCCAGCGCATCGGCCTGCTGGGCGTGAACGGCCAGGGCAAGTCCACGCTCATCAAGACGCTCGAGCCGCTGTCCGGCGGCGTGCGCCAGGGCAAGGGCCTGCAAATCGGCTATTTCGCGCAGCATCAGCTGGAACCGCTGCGCCCGGACGACTCGCCGCTCCAGCACCTCGCCCGCTTCGCCCCCGACACGCGCGAGCAGGAGTTGCGCGATTTCCTCGGCGGCTTCAATTTCTCCGGCGACATGGCGACCGCTGCAATCGCGCCGTTCTCTGGCGGCGAGAAGGCGCGGCTCGCGCTCATCATCTGGCAAAAGCCGAATCTGCTGCTGCTCGACGAGCCGACCAACCACCTCGACCTCGAAAACCCGCCACGCTCTCGCGATGGCGCTCGCCCAGTTCGAAGGCACGCTGATTCTGGTGTCGCACGACCGGCACCTGCTGCGCGCGACGACCGACACCTTCATGCTTGTTGCGAAGCACCGCCTGAGCCCGTTCGACGGCGATCTCGACGATTACCGCGACTGGCTCCTGCAGCACGCCGCCGAGACGCGCGCGGCGGCGAAGGAAGCGCGCGCCGCAGCATCGGGCGAGGCGCAGGACAGCGGACTCAATCGTCGCGAGCTGCGCCGGCAGGAGGCGCAGGAGCGGCAGAAGCTCGCGCATCTGAAAAAGCCGTTGCAGTCGCGCATCGCGAAGATCGACAGGGAGATGGAGAAGCTCCACGCAGAGAAAGCCGGGCTCGATGCGCTCGTCACCGATCCGGCGAGCTACGAGGCCGCGATGAAGCAGAAGCTCACCGAGACGATCCGCTGTCAGGCCGAAATCGACGCGCGCCTCGAAACGCTCGAAATGGAATGGCTCGAGGCGCACGAGGAACTGGAGCAGATCGGCTCATGACCCGCCGTTCGATCTATCCTGACCCGGCTCGCAGGAGGCCGCCGCCATGACGACCCCGCCCGCGCTTTCCGGCCTTCGCGTGCTCGATCTGACGCGGCTGCTGCCCGGCCCCGTCGTCACTCTGCGGCTGGCCGAGCTCGGCGCCGACGTGCTCAAGATCGAGCCGCCCGGCGCCGGCGACTATGCGCGCACCATGCTGCAAAGCGAAGCCGACCGCCGAAGCGGCGCCCCGAGCGCGTTCTATCGCATCGTCAATCGCGGCAAGCGGCAGCTCACGCTCGATCTCAAGACCGCGGAAGGCCGCGCAAGGCTGATCGGGCTCGCGCGCGACGCGGACGTCCTGGTGGAAAGCTTCCGGCCATCGGTGATGACGCGGCTGGGCGTCGGCTACGAGGTGTTGCGCGAGGCGAATCCGAAGCTCGTCTATTGTGCGATCACCGGCTTCGGCAGCGAGGGGCCGTTCGCGCACAAAGCCGGTCACGATCTGAACTACATCGCCTATGTGGGCGTGCTCGATCAGCTCGCGGCGCGCGACGGCGCGCCCGTCGTGCCCAATTTTCAGCTCGCGAATCTGCTCGGCGGCGCGCTCTCGGCCGTCATGGAAATCCTCGCCGCGGCGTGGCGCGTCGCGCGCGGCGGCGCGGGGTGACGCATCGACGTCTCGATGACGAACGCCGTGCACACGCACAACGTGATGGCGCACGTCGCACTCGCCAATGCGAACGAAGCGAGCACGCGCGCCGGCGCGGGCCTGCTCAACGGCGGCGTGCCCTGCTACGACGTGTATCGCACGCGCGATGACCGCTTCGTCGCCGTGGGCGCGCTGGAGCTGAAGTTCTGGCAAACTCTGTGCGAGGCGCTCGGCCGCCCTGATTGGGCGGCACGGCACTGGAGCCTCGGGCAGGCGATCGGCGGGCGGACGCGGCGCAGTTGTCCGCGGAGCTGGCCGCGCGCTTTCGCGAGCGCACGCGCGACGAATGGATGACGCTGCTGGAGCCGCTCGATTGCTGCGTCGCGCCGGTGCTCACGCCCGCCGAGACGGCCGCACATCCGCTTTTTCGCGACGCCCGGGTCTAACGGCACGGCAGAACCTGATGCGGCTGGCGCTCGTCGTCGATGAGCACGTGCTTGCGGCCCGTCACGTGTTGGGTGTTGGCGGATGGTCGCGACGACTTCATCCTCGGTGACATCGGCCGCGACGGCGCAGCGCGAAATCTGGCCTTGCTCGTCGATCCATTCGACGATCCGGCATCCGCTGCCCCAGGGCTGCTGCAGCGGCGCGGAAACGCGGCATCCGCGCAGGTGGAAGGCGGGCTTCGGCCGGCTTGCTGATTTTGAGTGTTTCAATGCGTGGTCCTCTCGATCCTTCCGGTCACTTCGCTTCTTGAGATGCCCTTGACGAGGTTGACCGCGAAGTTACCCCAATGAGGTAGCTTTGAAAGGATAAGAAAACCCGGCCTCGCTTGGGTTACATTGCGCAACCATATTTTTACGGCCCGTTACGAGGGGTCCGATCAAGTAGTCGGCACCGTCCACACCGTCCGCGATCATTCGAGATCCCGAACCCGGTCGATCGCTTCCTCGATGCGGTCGACCGCGATCACCTTCAGGCCGTCGATCGCCTGTTTCGGCGCGTTCGCCTTCGGAATCAGCGCGACCGAGAAGCCAAGCTTGGCCGCTTCCTTGAGACGATCCTGTCCGCGCGGCGACGGCCGGATCTCGCCTGCCAGCCCCACTTCCCCGAACGTGATGAGCCCCTTAGGCAGCGGCTTGTTGCGCATCGACGAGTGAATCGCGAGCAATAAGGCGAGATCGGCCGCGGGCTCGGTGATCTTCACGCCGCCGACGGCATTCAGGAACACGTCCTGATCGAAGCACGCGATGCCCGCATGCCGGTGCAGCACGGCGAGCAGCAGCGCGAGCCGGTTCTGCTCCAGCCCGACCGCGAGCCGGCGCGGATTGGGCACGTGCGCGGTATCGACGAGCGCCTGCACTTCGACGAGCAGCGGCCGCGAGCCTTCCTGCGTCACGAGCACGCACGACCCCGCGACGCTCTGCTCATGCTGCGACAGAAAGAGCGCCGACGGATTGGCCACACCGCGCAGGCCCTTTTCCGTCATCGCGAACACGCCCAGCTCGTTGACCGCGCCGAAGCGGTTCTTGAACGCGCGCACGAGCCTGAACGACGAATGCGTGTCGCCCTCGAAATACAGCACGGTATCGACGATGTGCTCGAGCACGCGCGGCCCCGCAAGGCTGCCTTCCTTCGTCACGTGACCGACCATGATGATCGACGTGCCGGTCTGCTTCGCGATGCGCGTGAGCTGCGCCGCGCACTCGCGCACCTGCGCGACGGAGCCGGGCGCGGAGGTCAGCGCTTCGGAGTAGATCGTCTGGATGGAGTCGATCACGGCGACTTCGGGCCGTTGCTCGTCGATGGTCACCTGGATCTTTTCGAGCTGGATTTCCGCGAGCAGCGCCAGGTCGCCCACCGCGCTCGCACCGCCGACCAGCCCGAGCCGCTGCGCGCGCAGCGCGATCTGCGCGCCGGATTCCTCGCCGCTCACGTAGAGCGCGGGCCGCTCGCGCGCGATCTCCGCGAGCGATTGCAGCAGCAGCGTCGATTTGCCGATGCCCGGATCGCCGCCGATCAGCACGACGCCGCCCGGCACGAGCCCGCCGCCCAGCACGCGATCGAATTCGCCGACGCCGGTTGTGAAGCGCGGCACGTCGGAGGCCTCGATCTTGGCGAGGCGCCGCACCGGCGAGCTTTTGGCGAGCGCCTGGAAGCGATGGCCCGACGCCGCCTGCTCCACCGATTCGATCAGCGTGTTCCACGCGCCGCACGCCGCGCACTGGCCGGTCCATTTCAGCGCCTGTCCGCCGCATTCGCTACAGGTGTAGAGCGTCTTTGCCTTCGCTACTTTTGCCACGCGCCGCCTTGCTTGGGGTTTTCGTTGTAGAGGAAGAGGGTCATTCCGCGCGCACCGGCACACGCTGCGCGACCGCGCACATGAGCTCGTAGCCGATCGTGCCGGCGGCGCTCGCCACGTCGTCGATCGGCAGGTTCGCGCCCCACAGCTCGACGCGCGAGCCGATGCCCGCATTCGGGCACGGCGTCAGATCGACGGTGAGCATGTCCATCGACACGCGGCCGACGAGCTTCGTCTTCACGCCGTCGACGATAACGGGCGTGCCTTCCGGCGCCACGCGCGGATAGCCGTCCGCGTAGCCGCACGCGACCACGCCGATGCGCATCGATTCGCCCGCGGTAAACGTCGAGCCGTAGCCGATGCTGCTCCCCGCCTCGACCGTCTGTACGGCGATCAGCTCCGACTGGAGCGTCATCGCGGGCTTGAGACCGGTATCGGCGATGTCGGCGGTCACGCCCGACGGCGACGCGCCGTACAGCATGATGCCGGGCCGCACCCAGTCGAAATGCGAGTCCGGATGCCACAGCACCGCAGCCGAGTTCGCCAGGCTGCGCGCACCCGCGATGCCTTCCGCGCCGCGCTCGAACGCGTCCAGCTGATGCGCGATGCCGCGCGGACCGTCGGCATCGGAAAAATGGGTCATGAGCGTGATCTGGCCGACGCCCTGCACGGCGCGCGCGCGCTCCCACGCCGTGCGGAACTTCTCCGGCGTGTAGCCCAGGCGGTTCATGCCGCTGTTCATCTTCAATTGGAGGTTGACGGGCTTCGAGAGGCGCGCCATTTCCAGCATGCGCAACTGCTCGTCGCAGTGCACGGCCGTGGTCAGGCTGTAGCGGTCGATCACGTCGATGTCGGTCGGCCGGAAAAAGCCTTCGAGCAAAAGAATCGGCCCCGCCCAGCCCAATTCACGCAACTTCGCGGCTTCTTCGAGGTCGAGAAGCCCAAAGCCGTCCGTCGCGCGCAGTCCGGGAAATGCCCGGGCGAGCCCGTGGCCATACGCATTGGCCTTGACAACGGCCCAGATCTTGGATTTCGGGTCGTACTTTCGCGCGATGGCGAGGTTGCTGGCGAGTGCGGCGGTGTGGATCGTTGCGGATAAGGGGCGCGGCATGAGCGTTCGGTGGCAATACGGTGAGGGCGGCCGGAACAGCGAGCATACGACAGCGGGACGCGTCCTGCTGCGTCGACCGGGACGCCTTGCGAATCAGTATCTTATGAGGAATCTCATGGACGAGCGTGCCATTTCGCACGTCATCGAGATTACTGCTAGTCAGAATGCACCTATTTTCGTGTTATAAAGCCGTGCGCACAACCCATTTCGAAAGGCATAAGCCCGAGCGCAAGACAGGTGCCCGGGGCGGATCACCCGCAGTAAGGAAAGCTTCGGATCAGATGAAAAAAGGTTTTTACACCATCATGGCCGCGCAGTTTTTCTCATCGCTGGCCGACAACGCTCTCCTGATCGCTGCCATCGCACTGCTCAAAGACCTTCACGCTCCGAACTGGATGACGCCGCTGCTCAAGCTGTTCTTCGTGCTCTCCTATGTGATTCTGGCAGCGTTCGTGGGCGCTTTCGCGGATTCCCGCCCCAAGGGTCACGTAATGTTCGTGACCAATTCGATCAAAGTGATCGGCTGCGTGACGATGCTTTTCGGCGCGCATCCGCTGCTCGCGTACGGCGTGGTCGGCTTCGGCGCCGCCGCCTATTCGCCGGCGAAATACGGCATTCTCACCGAACTTTTGCCCGCTGACCGCCTGGTCGCGGCGAACGGCTGGATCGAGGGCACGACCGTCGGCTCGATCATCCTCGGCACCGTCATGGGCGGCACGCTCATCAGTCCGCATATCGCGAGCCACCTGCTGTCGCTGCACGTTCCGCGCATCAACACGCCCGCCGAGGCCGCGATGCTTGCCATCATGCTGATGTACGTGATCGCCGCGATCTTCAATCTGCGCATTCCGGACACCGGCGCGCGCTATCCGAAACAGGAAACGCGGCCGCTCAAGCTCGTCACCGATTTCGCCGACTGCTTCCTCACACTCTGGCGCGACAAGCTCGGCCAGATCTCGCTCGCGGTCACGACGCTGTTCTGGGGCGCAGGCGCGACGCTGCAGTTCATCGTGCTAAAGTGGGGCGAGGTGTCGCTCGGCATGACGCTCTCGCAAGCCGCCATCCTGGAGGCGGTGATCACGGTCGGGGTGGGGGCCGGCGCCGTGCTCGCGGCCGCGCGCGTGCCGCTCAAGCGCTCGCTCTCGGTGCTCCCCGTGGGCATCGTCATGGGGCTCGCCGTCATGCTGATGGCCTTCTACACGCGCCATCTCTTTCCCGCGCACTGGGGCGTCTATTTCGGCAAGATGCACTTTCCCGGCTATCTGCTGATCGCCTATGTGTTCCTGATGATAGTCGGCGGCCTGTCGGGCTTCTTCGTCGTGCCGATGAACGCGCTGCTCCAGCATCGCGGACACGTGCTGCTCTCCGCCGGGCATTCCATCGCCGTGCAGAACTTCAACGAGAACCTTTCGGTGCTCGTGATGCTGTGCCTGTATGCGGTGCTCGTGTGGCTCGACATGCCGATCCAGTTCGTCATCGTGCTGTTCGGCTCCTTCGTGTGCCTGATGATGTACTTTGTGATGCGGCGGCATCAGGCCAATCAGCGCGCCTTCGATTCGGTCGCGCTGATCGGCGAAGCGCGGCATTGATCCTTCGTACGCCGCGTCTGTTTCTCCCGACATCCATCATGCCCGCCGCCGACCTCTTCCCGTTCATCACCCGCGTGCGCGAACGCGCGCCGCTCGTGCATTGCCTAACGAATCTCGTCGTCACCAACTTCACCGCCAACGTGCTGCTCGCCATCGGTGCCGCGCCGGCGATGGTCGTCGCGCGTGAGGAAGTCGGCGAGTTCGCGCCACTCGCCAATGCGCTCTCCGTCAATCTCGGCACGCTCGACGTGCCACAGACGCGCGCCATCCGCGCCGCCGTCGACGCCGCCAACGGCGCGGGCAAGCCCTGGGGGCTCGATCCGGTCGCGGTCGGGCCACTCGCGTTTCGCACGGAATTCGCGCTCGATCTGCTCGATTCGAAACCCGCGGTGATTCGCGGCAACGCGTCGGAAATCATCAGCCTGTCCGGGGGCGCGGCCAGCGGACGCGGCGTCGACAACACCGCCGCCACCGACGCCGCGCTCGACGCCGCGCAGATCCTCGCGCTGAAGACGCAGGCCGTCGTTGCCGTGACGGGCCCGACCGACTACGTGACCGACGGACGGCGCGTGATCGCGCTCTCCAACGGCTCGCCCCTGATGACGCGCGTGACGGGCGTCGGCTGCGCCCTTTCGGCGACGGTCGCGGCATTCGTCGGCGCGGCGTCGGAGCGCGATGCGTTCTGGAGCGCGACCGTCGCCGCGATCGCGTATTCGACCATCGCGGGCGAGCTCGCCGCGCGCGACGCCGCCCTGCCCGGCAGCTTCGCCGTCACGTTATCTCGACCGGCTCGCGTCGCTCAACGGCGCAACGTTCGAAAAGACGCTCGTGCAGCGCGATATCGCGATATCGATATCGATATCGTTTCCGGCTGACCATGCGCGCCCCGTTCGATCTTTCGCTCTATCTCGTGCTCGATCCCGTCCAGTGCGGCGGGCACGACGCCGCGGTTCGCGTCGCGCGCGCCGCGCTCGAAGGCGGTGCGACGCTCGTGCAACTGCGCACGCGTGATCGGCACAAGCGCGCGTGGCTCGACCTCGCGCGCGAGCTTCTGCCGATCACGCGTGCGCACGGCGTACCGTTCGTCATCAACGATCATGTCGATGTCGCGCTCGCCGTCGGCGCAGACGGCGTGCACATCGGCCAGCGCGACCTGCCCGCGGACCTCGCGCGGCGCCTGCTCGGGCCGGATGCGCTCATTGGCCTTTCGGTCTCGAATCTCGCCGAGACCGCCGATGCGCAAGCGCTCGCGGACGTCGTCGACTATCTCGGCGCGGGCCCGGTGTACGTGACGCCGACCAAGACCGACGCCTCCGCGCCGTGCGGCATCGACGGACTCGCCGCGATCCGCGCCGCCACGCGTTTTCCGACCGTTGCGATCGGCGGCATCCAGGCGCACAACGCCGCCGACGTGATGCGCGTGAAACCCGCCAGCCTCGCCGTGGTCTCCGCGATCTGCAAAGCAAAGCGCCCGACCCGCGCGATGCCGCCGCGGCCCTGCGCGCCACCATCGCGCGCGCTCAAATCTGATCCTGCCATGGCCGCCACGAAACCCATTCCCAATGTGCTCACGATCGCCGGTTCCGACTCGGGCGGCGGCGCGGGCATACAGGCTGATCTGAAGGCCTTTTCCGCGCTCGGCGCGTACGGCGCGAGCGTCATCACGGCGCTCACGGCGCAGAACACGCGCGGCGTCACGGCGGTCCATGCGCCGGAGCCGTCATTCGTCGGCGCGCAGCTCGACGCCGTGTTCGACGACATCCGTATCGACGCGGTGAAGATCGGCATGCTGGCGAACGCCGGCATCGTGCGCGCGGTCGCCGATGCGCTCAGGCGCCATCGGCCGCGGCATGTCGTGCTCGACACGGTGATGATCTCGAAGAGCCATCACGCGCTGCTCGCGCCGGAAGCCGTCGCCGCGCTGCGCGACGAACTGCTGCCGCTCGCGACGCTGGTCACGCCGAATCTGCCCGAAGCGGCGGCGCTGCTCGGCGCCGAGACCGCCGCCGACGAAGACGCGATAGTGCGTCAGGGCGAAGCGCTGCACGCGCTCGGCGCGCGGGCCGTGCTGATGAAAGGCGGCCATCTCGCCTCGTCCGAAAGCCCCGACTGGCTCATCGAGCCGGGCGGCTCGCTCAGGCTCGGCGGCGCGCGTGTGCCGCTCAGGAACACCCACGGCACGGGCTGCACGCTGTCGTCGGCGATCGCGGCGCTGATTCCGCAGACCGACGATCTCGCGAACGCCACCGCCGAGGCGAAGCGCTATCTGACCGGCGCGATCGAGACGAGCGTGCGGCTCGACGTCGGTCACGGCGTCGGGCCGGTGCATCACTTCTTCCGCTGGTGGTAGAGCGCGGCCCGATCAGGGCGTCGACGCCGCGAACGCGCACGCTTGCTCCGGCCAGTCGTCCGGCGACTCCTTCGATCCAGCCGCCCGACTCGTCCCGCGCGTAGACGGCGACCATCGTCGGCGCGACGGTAGCTTCCAGGCGCGCCCGAATCGCCGCCGACTCCGCCACGAGCGACACGGCGGCCGCCGTGTCGAGCCACCGCGACGCGAGCCACGCGCGGTCGTCGCCGGCGGGTTCGGCGCGGGCCTCGCGCCATTCCGAGGCCGTGAGCCACCAGCCGCGCAGGTGGTCGTCGCCGATCTCCGGCGCCGGCACGACGCCATCGCCGTGCAGTCCGTGATAGAATAGCCTGCCCTTGATATACAGCTGCGCGTGCCACGGCCCGGCGAAGCCGAGCCCGACGAACTCCGCACGCGAGGTCAACGCAAGTTGATGCGTGAGCAGCCACGCGTGCTTGAGATCGAAGCGATCCTGAAGATTCGGTCCGACGTAGTCCGACAGGCGCGCCGTGCGCGATGCCGCGCCGTCGCCGATATGCAGGTAGAACTTGACCGCCAGTTCCCAATGCAGGCGGGCGCCGCTCGCCGCTTCGAGCAAGAAATCGCATTCGCCGATGGTGCGGCGCTGACGCCGCAGCGGCACGTTCGCCGCGACGAGACGCGCCGCCGGTCCGTAAGCGAGGAAGTATCGGAGAAGGCTTTCGGCGTAGATGCCCAGGCGGCTGAACCTGGGATTGCGCGCATGATCGTGAAGCGCTTGCGGCGCGGCATCGAGCGATGTGAGCCACGCAAGCGTGGCGCCCCGCTCGGCCGATGTCGCAAACGGCCGCGCCAGGGCGGCGTCGCCTTCGCGCAGCAAGTCAGGCGCGAAGAGCAGCCAGGCGAGATCCCGAACCGTGACGTCGCCGAAACGATCGACCAGACGCGCAAGCTCGCTCGCCCGGGCGACCATCAGACGCCACCCTTCCCCGCTCCTTGCTCGACGCCGAGCGCCGCGAGCGCGTCCCGGTAGGTATCGCGCGCGAGGCAGAGATCGGCCCAGGCCTTCGACTTGTCGTGCAGACTGCGCAGCAGATAGGCGGGGTGATACGTGACGACGACGGGAACGCCCCGGTACTCGTGCACGCGCCCGCGCATCGACGCGATGCTGGCCTCGTTCCTCAGCAGGCTTTGCGTGGCGAAGCGCCCCATCGCGACGATCACCTTCGGCTTCACGAGCTCGACCTGCCGCTGCAGATACGGCTCGCAGCGCGCGACTTCGTCGGGTTCGGGGTTGCGGTTGCCGGGCGGCCGGCACTTGATCACGTTCGCGATATACACGTTCGATTGCCGCGACAGCGCGAGCGCGTGCAGCATATTGTCGAGCAGCTTGCCCGCCTGACCGACGAACGGCTCGCCCTGCTTGTCCTCGTTCTCGCCTGGCGCTTCGCCGATCAGCATCCAGTCGGCTTCGCGGTCGCCAACGCCGAAGACCGTGTTCGTGCGCCGCTCGCACAGGCGGCAGCGCTTGCAGTTCGCGACGCGCTCGGCAAGCGCGTCCCAGTCGAGCGTGCGGACGTCGCCCGGCATGTCGACCACGGCGGGCTCGGCGTGGGCCGGGACATCGTCGGTCCAGGGGAGATCGTCGTAGGCGTCGAGGGGCGGCGCTTCGGTATCGTCCGATGCGGCTTGCGGCGCTTCGCTGCGCGCTGCATCGGGTGGGGTCGGCTCGCCTGCCGTGTCCGCCCGCGCTTCGGCCGCCTGTGCCGACGGCATCGCGGACGGAGCAGGCGCGCTCGCCACGGCCTCCGCCTCGATCGACACAGCCGGCACGGCTTGCCGCCGGACCCAGACCGGCCCGATTCCCAACTCCTCGATCAGCGATTCATCGAGCGCCATGCCCACTCTCCTTCGGTAACGACAGACGCATGACGATTGCGTCCTCGCGCGAGCGATGCCGGGCGGGATAATAGTTCTTGCGGCGCCCGATGGCGGTGAAGCCGAAGCGCTCGTAAAGCTGGATCGCGCGCGGATTGGACGGCCGCACCTCGAGCAGCACGCCTTCGAGCTTTTCCGCGCGCGTGATGCGCACCGCTTCGCGCAGCAGCGTGAGGCCCGCGCCCGCGCGCTGTGCGGACGGCGCGACGCACAGGTTGAGCAGATACATCTTGTCGACGACGGGCATCAGCACGCAGTAGCCGATCAGCGCGCCCGTCACGTGCCGGAGACAGACACCATAGTAGCCATTACGCAGCGAATCCTGAAAATTGCCGCGGCTCCAGGGAAATTCATAGGCGAGCTTCTCGACGGCGGCGACTTCGTCGAGGTCGGCTTCGGTCATCGGCGTGAGATACCGATCCGCCAGCAGCACGCCGCTCACCGAAGCGCCTCCTCGCGTGCCCGCATGCGTTCCGCCGTGGTCTGGGCGACCTTGTCGCGGACGTACTCCGGCGCCGCGTGCTCGGGCGCGACCGTGCGGCCCGCCAGCAGCGCGCGCAAGCCGATCAGCGCGACGGGCAGCGCATGCGGCAGCGCCTCGCGATCGACGCGCGCGGCCGCGGCCGCCGCCGGCAGGCGGTCACCGAACGCGGCCGCGGCATTGCCGGCGAGCGCGAACGGCGCGGCGGGCAGCGGCAGCGCGTCCGGGGCATCGAGCGATGCGGGATGCAGCGTGCGCCAGTCGCCCGTGGCGGCGTCGAATTCGTAGTCGGCCCAGTAGGCCTCGTCCATGCGCGCATCGAGCGCCGCGAGCACGCGCGGCGGCAACGCGGGATCGTGGAGTTGCGCGGCTTGCGCGCACGCGAGCAGCGTGCTCACCGGCACGACTGGCACGTTCAGCCCGAACGCGAGCCCCTGCGCGACGCCCGTGGCGGTGCGCAGGCCGGTAAACGACCCCGGGCCCGCGCCGAACGCGATCGCGGCGCAATCGGCGAGCGCGAGGCCGGCGTCGTCGAAGAGCTCGCGCACGGCGGGCAAGAGACGCGTGCTCGGCACCGCGCCGGTCGCCTCGTGGCGGAACCAGACGCGGGGGTTGCCGCTCGCGTATTGCGGCGCGGCGGCGGACGGGAGGGAGGCGGAAGCGGAATCGTCGAGCAGAAGCGCGACAGAGCAGAACTCCGTCGAGGTGTCGAGGGCAAGCAGAACGGTACGTGTCATAGCCGGTATTGTAATGCGGGACATGCGCCGGATTCGCGCCATCGACGCGAGCGGACCGATCCGAAGCGCGCCTGGAAGACATCCTCGTTTGGAGGAAAGCCTCGACGGACAGCGCGCGGCCCGCTTGCTAAGATCAACCGCACCTACCTCTATCCACGACAACGGAGCACGCATGACCGATATCGATCAGCAATTCGCGCAGGCCCAGGCCGATGTGACCCGACTGCCCGAGCGCCCCGGCAATCTCACGCTGCTGCGTCTCTATGCGCTTTTCAAGCAGGGGAACCTCGGCGACGTGCAAGGCGACAAGCCCGGCTTCACGGACATCGCCGGCAAGTACAAGTACGAAGCGTGGGAAGCGCTGAAGGGCACGCCCGCCGATGACGCCAAGGCGCGCTACATCGAGCTCGTCGAGTCGCTCAAGCGGGGCGAAGCGGCCTGAGCGGCCCCTGCGAGGCCCTTGAGCGGGCGGCCGGACGCCGGCATGAACCAAGACCGCGCCCTCCGATGCTCGGAGATGGCGCGGGAATGCGTCAAGATGTGGCGCAGTGCAGCAAAATCCGATATACTTGCGACTCGGTGCCGGACTACGAGTTGCGAGCTTCACCAGCAAAGCCTCCCGCAGCAAGGTGCTTCGTAGCGTTTCGCTCCAATCCAGTTTAGAAACTGTCCCCTCCCTGCTAGGCCGTTGTGCCGAAGTTTGCGCGCAGAGTGTTTCCCGGCCCGTCATGCATCAGGCTGACGTCAGCGCCCGTCGATCGACTGGCCTGCCGTATCCGATACAGTTTCTAACAAAGATACTCGCCGCACGTTCGCGCGAGTGGCCCCCGTTTTTCGATTTGCTCGCTGTTTCTTCGCTCGCTGAATCCAACGACTTGGGTATGCCGATTGGCGCCGACGTCTTATTCCCCGTTTCAAGGATCGACATGACTTCGAGCTTCACCGCTAGCCCGTTGGACAACATCGCAGCACAAGCACTCGGCACCACGCCCGCCACCGACGCCCCGGCCCCAGACAAGCCCGCCGGCCCCAGTTTCGAATCGCTCGGCCTTTCCGCCGAAATCGTGTCCGCGCTGACCGCCGCGGGCTACGAATCCCCGACGTCCGTGCAGCAGCGCGCGATTCCCGCCGCGCTCGCCGGCCGCGATCTGCTGGTTTCCAGCCCGACCGGCTCGGGCAAGACCGCGGCGTTCATGCTGCCGGCCATCGAAAAATTCGCGCAACTGCAGAAGCAGGAAGCGCAGCAGCCGCGCCCGCCGCGCGGCCCGAACGCGCCCCGCGGCCGTCGTCCGCAGCCGGTCGCGCGCCCGCGCCTGCTGGTGCTCACGCCGACCCGCGAACTCGCGATGCAGGTTTCGACCGCGGCGACCACGTACGGCAAGCACCTGCGCCGCCTGCGCACCATCAGCATTCTTGGCGGTGTCGCGTACGGCCAGCAGTTGATGCTGCTCGCGAAGAATCCGGAGATTCTCGTCGCGACGCCGGGCCGCCTGATCGATCACCTCGAGCGCGGCCGCATCGACCTGTCGGAGCTGAACATGCTCGTGCTCGACGAAGCCGACCGCATGCTCGACATGGGCTTCATCGAAGATATCGAGACGATCGTCGACGTGACGCCGGCCACGCGCCAGACGCTGCTCTTCTCCGCGACCATCGACAGCAAGATCACCTCGCTGACCGGGCGCCTGCTGAAGGATCCGGAGCGCATCGAGATCGTGCAGAAGCTGGAAGCGAACGGCAACATCGCGCAGACCGTGCATTACGTCGATGACCGCGATCACAAGGACCGCCTGCTTGATCACCTGCTGCGCGACGCCGGACTGGATCAGGCGATCGTCTTCACGGCGACCAAGAGCGACGCCGACCTCATCGCCAACCGTCTCGCCGACGCGGGCTTCGAATCCGCCGCGCTGCACGGCGACCTGCCGCAAGGCGCGCGCAATCGCACGATCCGCGCGCTGCGCGAGCGTCGCGTGCGCGTGCTGGTGGCTACCGACGTCGCCGCGCGCGGCATCGACATTCCGGGCATCACGCACGTCTTCAACTACGACCTGCCGAAGTTCGCGGAAGACTACGTGCACCGCATCGGCCGTACGGGCCGCGCGGACCGCAGCGGCATCGCCGTGAGCCTCGTGCATTACGCCGAGATGGGCGCGCTGAAGCGCATCGAGCACTTCGTGCGCACGCCGCTTCCGGTGAACGTCGTCGCGGGCTTCGAGCCGCGCAAGGCGCCGCCCAAGGGCGGCTTCGACGGCAACGGCGGCGGTCGCGGCTACGGCGCGGGCAATGCTGGCGGCTACGGCAACAAGTCGAACACCGGTGCGCGCGAAGTCGGCTATCGTGACGGCGGCGGCTACCGCGGCGGCAACCGCGGCGAAGGCGGCTACGGTCAGCGCGACGGCTACGGCACGCACGCGCCGCGACGCGGCAGCTAAGGCGGTCCGCGAAACGGTTTCGCACACCGTTTCCGCGGTCGCAAGGACAAACCGATGCCTCGCGCATCGGTTTTTTTCGCCTGTCGCCATATTTCACGATGTGCAATGACCTTTTGCGTCGCAAAAGATGTGCTGCGCGACACAAAGTGATCTGTTGCAAGATAGAAAAAGGCCTTCCACAATACGGAATGAAAAATATAAACTTTTGAATTAAAACGATAAAAATATTCCACATTTCTCTTTCCGAGAGGTGTTTCGCGAGGCCTCGTTTGCCTAGACTCTTATATAAGAGTTGAGTAAACGCAGACCGCCCGGATACGGCGCATCGGAGCTCAAGTCGTCGAACATCGATTCAGGATTCGCCGTTCAGTCCAATCTCAAGGAGAAACGCCATGACCTCTCGTCAACAATAAGCTCAGCAACTCCAGCAGCAGTGGGAAACCGATCCGCGCTGGAAGGGAATCAAGCGCGGCTACTCGGCGGATGGCGTCGTGCGCCTGCGTGGCTCGGTGCCGATCGAGCACACGCTCGCGCGCCGCGGTGCGGAGAAGCTGTGGGCATCGATCCACGAAGAGCCGTTCGTCAACGCGCTCGGCGCGCTGACCGGCAACCAGACGATGCAGCAGGTCAAGGCCGGCCTCAAGGCGATCTTATCTGTCGGGCTGGCAGGTGGCGGGCGACGCCAACGTCGCGGGCGAGATGTACCCGGACCAGTCGCTGTATCCGACGAACTCGGTGCCGCTCGTCGTGAAGCGCATCAACAATACGTTCACGCGCGCTGATCAGATTCAATGGTCGGAAGGCAAGAACCCGGGCGATGAAGGCTATATCGACTACTTCGCGCCGATCGTGGCCGATGCCGAAGCAGGCTTCGGCGGCGTGCTCAACGCATTCGAGCTGATGAAGGCGATAATCGAAGCCGGCGCCGCGGGCGTGCACTTCGAGGATCAGCTGGCGTCGGTCAAGAAGTGCGGTCACATGGGCGGCAAGGGCAAGGTGCTCGTGCCAACGCGCGAGAACGTCGCGAAGCTGACGGCCGCGCGTCTGGCGGTGGACGTCTGCGGCGTGCCGACGCTGCTCGTCGCGCGCACCGACGCGGAGGCAGCCGATCTCGTCACGTCCGACATCAACGAAAACGACAAGCCGTTCCTCACCGGCGAGCGCACGGTGGAAGGCTTCTTCCGCACGCGTCCAGGTCTGGAGCAGGCGGTGTCGCGCGGCTTGTCCTATGCGCCCTACGCGGACCTCGTGTGGTGCGAAACCGGCAAGCCGGATCTGGAGTACGCGAAGAAGTTCGCAAAGGCGATCCACAAGGAATTTCCGGACAAGCTGCTGTCGTACAACTGCTCGCCGTCGTTCAACTGGAAGAAGAATCTGGACGACGCGACCATCGTCAAGTTCCAGCGCGAGTTGGGCGCGATGGGCTACAAGTTCCAGTTCATCACGCTCGCGGGCTTCCATGCGCTGAACTACTCGATGTTCAACCTCGCGCACGGCTATGCCCGCTCGCAGATGAGCGCCTTCGTCGAGTTGCAGCAGGCCGAGTTCGCCGCCACCGACAAGGGCTTCACGGCGGTCAAGCATCAGCGCGAAGTGGGCACGGGCTATTTCGACGCGGTCACGCAGACGGTCGAGCGCGAAGCATCGACGACCGCCCTGCACGGCTCGACGGAAGACGAGCAGTTCTTCGACAAGAAAGTGGCGTGATGGCAGGCCCGGCAGATTGAATCAGGGAGAGCGGTGAAAGCGGCGGCGACCGTGGCGCATGCAGGAACGCGCCGCGGCCGCCGCTCAAAAACAAGCGCATCGCGAACGCGGCGCGCTTGCTTTTGAGATCGAGGTCTCACCGATAGACGATGACCGGAATCTTGGTGTGCGTGAGCACGCGTTGCGTCTCGCTGCCGATGAGCAGGCTGCCGAGACCGCGCCGTCCGTGCGAGGCCATCAGGATGACGTCGCAGCCGTTCTGCTCCGCCGTGTCGATGATGCCGAGGTACGGCGCGGCTTCGATGCTCGTCACGCTCGTGCACGGCACACCGGCGCTTTCGGCGGCGCGCTCGACCGCACGCAGATGCTCGCGCGCTTCGTTCTCAGCCCGGGCGTGGAAGTCGTCGGGCGGCTCGACAGCGACGTCCGCGAACGGCGAGTAAGGGTATTGCGGCAGACACGCGTACGCCGTGATGCGCGCGCCAACGGGTTGCGCGAGATCGATCGCGCCGTCGATGGCTTTCTGCGATAGCTCGGAGCCGTCGGTGGGCACCAGGATGTGCTTGAACATGGCGTCCTCCTTGGAACGTCGGGGCACGCTTTCATTGTAGTCAGGCGCACGGCCGCGGAGGAAATTTCCACGCGTGGATGTGGCGAAGCGTCGTTCCGGGCAGATTCGTTCCATACCTGCCGGCGTGTGTCCGAGACAGGCGCCCGCGAGAATCCGTTGGTTGAGCCGGCGCGATTTCGCGGCAATGGACTTGCATAGGAATCCGTACCGTTCCCCGGATGCGCGAGCGTCGGACGATCGCAAGGGCGCCGCGGACCGCTGGCCGGCGCATCCCGCCGCACGGCCTATCCCCAATATCCCGGAGCGCTGTACGTATGCTTGAGCAGATCGAGAAACAACTGCACGCGCAACGGCAAGTGCCTTCTCTGCGGAAACACCGCATGGATGCCGATCGGTGGGGCGGCGAATGCATCGAGCACGCTCACGAGCCGCCCCGCCGCGATGTCCTCGCCGACCTCCCACCACGAGCACCACGCCAACCCCCGGCCTTCCAGACACCACTCGTGCAGCACCGCGCCGTCCGAGCATTCCATCGTGCCGGAGAACTTGATCGTCACGATCTTGCCGTCCTGCTGAAACACCCAGCCGCGCTGCTGATTCGCCGACGCCGCGAGCGCAAAACAATTGTGGTGCGCGAGCACCGCGAGATCGGCGGGCTCGCCGCGCTGCGCGAGATAGTCCGGCGACGCGACGCACACGCACCGGTTCTCTCCGAGCTCCAACGAAACCAGCGACGAATCCGGCAGTTCGCCCAGGCGCACCGCGCAGTCGAATCCTTCGTTGACAAGATCGACCATGCGATCGGTCAGATCGAGACTCACGGAGACGTCCGGATACTGTGCCGTAAACTTCGGCACGAGCGGCGCGACGTGCCGGCGCCCGAAACCCGCCGGCGCAGACACGCGCAGGTGCCCGCTCGCCTTCACGCCGCCCGCCGACACGCTCGCCTCGGCGTTCTGCATGTCGTTGATGATGCGCTGGCAGTCCTCCAGAAACGCAGAGCCTTCGAAGGTGAGCGTGATTCTGCGCGTCGTGCGCACGAGCAGCTTGACGCCAAGCCGCTCTTCCAGCGCATCGAGCCTGCGACCGATGACGGCCGGCGCGATGCCTTCCGCCTGCACCGCCGCCGACAGGCTGCCCTTCGCCGCGACCGAGGCGAACGTTTCTATCTGCTTGAATCGATCCATGCGTATTCGTCGTCAGTCGAAGTGTTCGCGCATAGATTAGGTACTAAAAATGGGCCGTCCCCCGCAAAAGCCGGACATGCGGTGACGCTTAAATTTTGAGGTAGTCTTCTGCCTATGTTTTAAGCCTAGTCACAACGTGGAACCTCTAGAAGTTCTGACCCAGCCGGAGCAGCGCCGCCGGCGTTCAATTGAAGAGAAACTAGCGATAGTTCGCGAGACTTTCGAGCCCGGTACAACGGTCTCTGGCGTCGCTCGCCGACATCAAGTGAATGCCAACCAAGTCTTCGGCTGGCGCAAGCTCTATCAGGACGAGAGCCTATCGGTGGTCTGCCGGCGAGCACGTGGTGCCGGCATCTGACCTAGCCGAAGCAATGAAGCAGATTCGCGAGCTGCAGCGATTGCTAGGAAAGAAGACAATGGAGGTAGAAATCCTCCGTGAAGCAGTGGAGTATGGTCGAACAAAAAAATTGACTGCGCTCACCATTGCTGCCGGGGGACGACCGTTGAAGACGGTCTGTGAAGTCCTGGGGGTGTCGCGCTCGAATCTCGCAGTCAAGTCGAAGCGGCCGGCTGACTGGGTCGACCGGCGCAAGATGCCCGTGCTCGACGACACGGCGCTTGTCGCCGAACTTCATGAGTTGTTAGGCGACGCGCCGACGTATGGATACCGAGGTGCTTGGGCGTTGCTGAGGCGAAGCCGGGACATGCTGGCTCAACCGCGAGTAAATGCAAAGCGCGTGTATCGCGTGATGCGTCGCCACGGCCTGCTGCTTGAACATCGCCCTCGGCACGCCTCGTCTACGCGTCGGCATGACGGCAAGGTCGCGGTGGATAGCAGCAACATGCGCTGGTGCTCGGATGGCTTCGAATTCCGCTGCGATGCCGGTGTCCCATTGCGTGTCGTCTTCGCACTCGACTGTTGCGACCGCGAAGCCATGAGTTGGGCCGCGAGCACAGGCGGTTACACTGGCGATATGGTGCGTGACGTCATGCTTCAAGCCGTCGAGAACCGCTTCACCGGCGCGTTGAAGGCCGACAGGGAAGTCGAGTGGTTAAGCGGCGATGGTTCCTGCTACATTGCCGATGACACATTGAAGTTCTCTCGAAAAATCGGACTGAAGCCAGTAACGACACCCGTCAGAAGTCCGCAAAGCAACGGGATGGCCGAGAGCTTCGTTAAAACGATAAAGCGTGATTACGAAACGATAAAGCGTGATTACGTTTCGTGGATGCCGAAACCCGACGCCAGGACGGCGCTGCAAAATCTGGCCATCGCGTTCGACCACGATAACGAGTCACACCCGCATAGCGCCCTTAAATACCGCTCGCCGCGCGAGTTTCATCGGCAAGCAAATCCTCCAACCTAAGCGGGACCGGCTGTCCGGTTATGCGGGGGCAAGTCCAACCAAAACCCAACCCCCTATGCTGCCAACGACTTCCTCATAGCCGTCCGCGAAGCGGGAAACCGCACGATGAACGTACTCCCCCTCCCCACTTCACTCTTCACGTCGAGCTCGGCATTGTGTCGCTGCAACACATGCTTGACGATGGCAAGCCCCAGCCCCGTGCCACCCGTATCCCGCGAGCGGCTGCGATCCACGCGATAGAAACGCTCGGTCAGCCGCGGAATATGCTCCGCCGGAATGCCGAGCCCGCTATCGCGCACCGTGAACACCGCGCGATCCTTCACGCGCTGCCACGACACGTCGATCGCGCCGCCGTCCGGCGTATATCGCACCGCGTTCGTGACCAGGTTCCCGAGCGCGCTCATCACCTCCGTTTCCGCACCCGCTATCGTCAGCGCATCGTCGCTATGGAACTCGATGCGATGCCGCCCGCTCGACAAGTTGTTCGCATCGTCCTCCAGATGGCGCATCACCGCGCGCATGTCGAGCAGTTCGTCGCCGGGCGGACGCATGTCGCCCTCCAGGTTGGCCAGCACGAGCAGATCGCGCACGATGTTCTGCATGCGCGACGCCTGCTGCTCCATCATGTCCAGATAACGCATGCGGTCGGCTTCGTCGAGCGGCAGCTCACGCATCGTCTCGAGGAAGCCGGAAAGCACCGTGAGCGGCGTCTTCAGCTCGTGCGAGACGTTGGCCACGAAGTCGCGCCGCATCGAATCCGTGCGCTCGAGTTCGGTGATGTCCTGCGTGAGAATGAGCTTGCGGTTGTCGCCATACGGAAACACCTGCACCGAGACCGTGTATTTGCGGTTCACGCCCATGCCGCGCATCACGAGCATCTCTTCGTAATGGTGCGAGTTCAGATAGCGGATGAAATCCGGCTGACGCACGAGATGCGTGATGTGCTGGCGCAGATCACGCTTCACATCGAGACCGAAATGCTCCTCGGCGATCGCGTTGCACCACTCGATCTGATCGTGATCGTCGAGCATCGCGACACCGTTGGGCGACGCCTGAATGGCCTGAATGAAACGCGCATGCTGCTGCTCGACCTGCCGCACCTGCGCGTGCCAGCGCTTCGCGAGCTTGTGCAGGCGATAGTAGATTTCGCCCCAGATGCCGAGCGCGCTCGGAACCTCGCCGTAGACCGGCACCTCGAGCAGCCGCCACAGCCGCTGCATGTGATACGTGACGAAGAAGCCCTGCACGACGAGCATGAGCACCGCAAAGGCGAGCGCGACGCGCACCCCGGCGAATGCGCCGATCGCGGCGCAGAGCGTGGCGAGCAGCGCGAGGGACACGATGGCACGCGTCCAGATGATGTTCATGTTGTCGGTGAATCCGAGTGTCGTTGATACGGCAATGTCGAACGAAGTTCGTCAAGCCCGGGCTCAAGCACTCTTCGCAAGCCGGTACCCGCTGCCGCGCACCGTCTCGATCATAGCATCGCAGCCCGCGGGCTTGAGGGCGGCGCGCAGACGTTTGATATGCACGTCGACCGTGCGTTCCTCGACGAACACGTGATCGCCCCACACCTGATCCAGCAATTGCGTGCGGCTGTGCACGCGCTCCGGATGCGTCATGAAGAAATGCAGCAGCCGGAATTCGGTCGGGCCGAGATCGAGCTTGATGTCGTTGCCCGAATGATTCGCCGCGACACGATGCGTCGCCGGATCGAGGCGCAGACCATGGATCGCAACCACGTCTTCCGTGAGCTGCGGCGCACGCCGGCGCAGGACCGCCTTGATGCGCGCCATCAGTTCCTTCGGCGAGAACGGCTTGGTGACGTAGTCGTCCGCGCCGATCTCGAGACCGAGCACCTTGTCCTGCTCGTCGCCGCGAGCCGTGAGCATGATGATCGGAATGTACTTGGTGCGCTCGTTGTTGCGCAGTTCGCGCGCGAACGCAATACCCGACTTGCCGGGCAGCATCCAGTCGAGCAGCACGAGATCGGGCAGCACGTCGCTGATCAGGTTTTGCGCCTGTTCCGCGTTATACGCACGAATGGGGCAATGTCCCGCATGTTGGAGATTCACCGAGATCAATTCGGAGATCGCGGGTTCGTCTTCGACGACGAGGATACTGCTGGGCATCAGCACCTCTTGACCTTTTGCTTGGAGTGAAACGTTTCGCGCGACCGGCGGTCAGTTCAGCGCCTCGCGCTCGAGCTGGTCGCGCGAGACATGCCGCACGTCCGTGCCCTTGACGATATAGATGATGAATTCGGCGATGTTCTTCGCGTGATCGCCGATCCGCTCCACCGCCTTCGCGATGAACAGATAGTCGAGGCCCGCCGAGATCGTGCGCGGGTCTTCCATCATGTACGTCACGAGCTTGCGCACGAACGCGCGGAATTCGTCGTCGATCGCCTTGTCGTCGCACACGATCTGCGCGGCGGCCACCGTGTCGAGACGCGCGAACGCGTCGAGCGCGCGGCGCAGGATCGACACCGCCATCTCGCCCGAGAGCCTGATCTCGGCGATGTTCACCGTGCGGCCCGCGCCGTCCTCGTTGATGCGCTTCACGCGCTTGGCGATCTTCTCGGCTTCGTCGCCGGCGCGCTCGAGGTTCGTGATGGTCTTCGAGATCGCCATGAGCAGACGCAGGTCGCGCGCGGCCGGCTGGCGGCGCGCGATGATGTTGCTGCACTCCTCGTCGATCTCGACTTCCATCGTGTTCAGGCGCGCTTCGGCCGCGATCACCTGATCCGCGATGCCGATGTCGAACTCGTTCAGCGCCTGCATCGCCGCGATGATCTGCGACTCGACCAGGCCGCCCATTTCCAGCACTTTCGACGACACCGCGTTGAGGTCAGCGTCGAACTGGCTCGAGAGATGTTTATCGGACATATGTGCTCCTTAAGCCCTTGTGTTTCACCTGGCCGAAGATCAGCCGAAGCGGCCCGTGATGTAGTCTTCCGTTTCCTTGCGGGCCGGCTTGATGAAGATCTTTTCGGTATCGCCGAACTCGATCAATTCACCCAGGTACATATAGGCAGTGTAGTCCGAACAACGCGCCGCCTGCTGCATGTTGTGCGTGACGATCACGACTGTGTAATCGCTCTTCAGCTCCGCGATCAGCTCCTCGATGCGGCCCGTCGAGATCGGATCGAGCGCCGAGCAAGGCTCGTCGAGCAGGAGCACTTCCGGGCGGATCGCGATGCCGCGCGCGATGCACAAACGCTGCTGCTGGCCGCCCGAGAGGCCGTAGCCGCTCTGCTGCAGCTTGTCCTTCACTTCGGTCCAGAGCGCGGCTTTCGTCAGTGCCCATTCCACGCGGTCGTCCATCTCCGAGCGCGAGAGCTGCTCGAACATCTTCACGCCGAACGCAATGTTGTCATAGATCGACATCGGGAACGGCGTCGGCTTCTGGAACACCATGCCCACGCCCGCGCGCAGCAGCGAAATGTCGCGCGTCGTATCGAGCAGGTTCGCGCCGTCCATCAGGATCTCGCCTTCGGCGCGCTGCTCCGGATAGAGCGCGTACATCTTGTTGAAGGTGCGCAGAAGCGTGGACTTGCCGCAACCTGACGGCCCGATGAAGGCCGTGACCTTCTTTTCGGGAATGCGCAGGTTGATGTTCTTCAGCGCGTGATACTTGTTGTAGAAGAAGTTGAGGTTCTTCACCTCGATCTTCGGCCTGATCGAATCCGCCGGCTGCGAGCCGTGCGTCGGACGCACGCTGCCCGGAACCGGACCGCGCTCGACGGGCGTCTCTTCAGTCTTCGAATTCAGGTGGTTGACACCACTTTCGACCATATTCATGGAATCACTCCACCCTTATTTCTTCGAGAAAATAGCGCGCGCCAGGATATTCAGACCCAGCACGCCGAGCGTAATCAGGAACACACCGGCCCACGCGAGCGATTGCCACTGCGGGAACAGGCTCATCGCGAACTTGTAGATCGTCACCGGCAGGTTGGCCACCGGCTGATTCATGTCCCACGAGAAAAATTGATTCGACAGCGCCGTGAACAGCAGCGGCGCGGTTTCGCCGGCAATACGCGCAACCGCCAGCAGCACGCCGGTGACGATGCCGCCCACCGACGCCTTCAGCGTGATCGACATCACCATCTTCCACTTCGGCGTGCCGAGCGCGAACGCGGCCTCGCGCAAGGCGTTGGGCACGAGCTTCAGCATGTTTTCGGTCGTGCGTATCACGATCGGAATCTGCAGCAGGCCCAGCGCGATCACGCCAGCCCAGCCCGAGAAGCGCCCCATCTTCGCGACGACCAGCGCGTACACGAACAGACCGACGACGATCGAGGGCGCCGACAGCAGAATGTCGTTGATGAAGCGCGTGACGTTGGCGAGCCAGCGCTTCTGGCCGTACTCGGCCAGATAGACGCCCGCGAGGATGCCGAGCGGCGTGCCGACGCAGGTCGCGAGCACGACGAGCATCAGGCTGCCGACGATCGCGTTGGCGAGACCGCCGCCATCCGTGTTCGGCGGCGGCGTCGACTGCGTGAACAGATCCACCGACAGCCCGCCTATGCCGAGCTTCAGCGTCGTATAGAGAATCCAGATGAGCCAGATCAGGCCGAAGGCCATCGCGGCAAGCGAAAGGGTCAGCGCGACCGCGTTGGTGCCGCGGCGGCGGCGCTGCAGCTTGAGCCGCGTGGCCTGCACGCGATCCGGGTCCTGGTTGAACGTAGCGGGACGGCTCATTATTTACGGCCCTCCCCGCGTTCCATGCGCAGAAGCATCAGTTTCGAGAGCGCGAGCACGAAGAACGTGATCACGAACAGAATCAGGCCGAGCTCCATCAATGCCGACGTATGCAGGCCCGGGCTCGCTTCAGCGAATTCGTTGGCGAGCGCCGAGGTGATGCTGTTGCCGGGCGAGAAGAGCGACACGTTGTCGAGCAGGTTCGTGTTGCCGATCACGAAGGTCACCGCCATCGTCTCGCCGAGCGCGCGGCCGAGTCCGAGCATCACGCCGCCGATCACGCCGGCGCGCGTGTACGGTAGCACGATCTTCCACATCACTTCCCAGGTCGTGCAGCCGATGCCGTACGCCGATTCCTTCAGCAGGACCGGCGTGACTTCGAACACGTCGTGCATGACCGAAGCGATGTACGGGATGATCATGATCGCGAGAATCACGCCCGCGCACAGAATGCCGATACCGATCGGCGGGCCCTGGAAGAACATGCCGATGACGGGCACGTCGCCGAGCAGGTGGCCGAGCGACTTCTCGAAGTACATCGCGAAGATCGGCGCGAACACGAGCAAGCCCCACATGCCGTAGACGATCGACGGAATCGCCGCGAGCAGCTCGATGGCGAGGCCGAGCGGACGGCGCAGCCACGCGGGCGACAGCTCCGTCAGGAAGAGCGCAATGCCGAAACTCACCGGCACCGCGATGATGAGCGCGATGACCGAGGTCGCAATGGTGCCGTAGATCGGGACGAGGGCGCCGAAGGATTTGCTCGGCGCATCCCACTCCGCGCGCCAGAGGAACGAAAGACCGAATTTCTGGATAGTCGGCATCGACGCGAAGATCAGCGAAACGATGATGCCGCCAAGCAAAAGTAGCGTCACGACGGCCGCAAGCCGGGTGACGCCGCCGAAAATGATGTCGCCGATACGGCTCGGCGCGCGCTGCGTATGCGCTGCCGGCGGTGCCGACGCTAAGTTGATGTCCGACATGGGAGCCTTGGTTACGCTACGTGTCAGACCGCGCGGCACGCCTTTCGGCCCGCCGCGCGGCTTTTTGCTTTACTGCCTGTCCGCACTTTCAGCAGCTTAGGACAGTTTGAAACGACTCGTCTTACTCTGCCGACCGCTTGCCCGACGCGTCCTTGACCTTCGCCTTCCATTGCGTGCGGATTTCGGCCACGACCGAATCCGGCAGCGAGATGTAGTCGAGGTCGTTCGCGGCCTGGTTGCCGTTCTTGAACGCCCAGTCGAAGAACTTCAGCGTTTCCGTGCCTTGCGCCGCCTTGTCCTGCGTAGCGTGCAGCAGCACGAAGGTCGCGCCGACGATCGGCCATGCGTCCTTGCCCGGCTCGTTCGTCAGGATCTGGAACAACTTCGACCAGTCCGCGCCGGCCGCAGCCGCCTTGAACGTGTCGGTCTTCGGCTCGACGACCGTGCCGGCGGAGTTCTTCATGCCGACATAGGCCATCTTGTTCTGCTTCGCGTACGCCCACTCGACGTAGCCGATCGCGCCCGGCAGACGCTGCACGAATGCCGCGACGCCGTCGTTGCCCTTGCCGCCCGTGCCGGTCGGCCAGTTCACGGTCGAGCCTTCGCCGACCTTCGACTTCCACTCCGGGTTCACCTTCGACAGATAGTTCGTCCAGATGAAGCTGGTGCCCGAACCGTCGGCGCGGCGAACCACGGCGATGTCCGTGTCCGGCAGCTTGACCTTCGGATTCAGCGCGACGATCTCCGGATCATTCCACTTCTTGATCTTGCCGAGGTAAATGTCGCCGAGCACCTGGCCCGACAGCGTCACCTCACCGGCTTTCACGCCCGGCACGTTGATCACCGGCACCACGCCGCCGACCACCGTCGGGAACTGGAACAGGCCGTCCTTCGCGAGTTCGTCGTCTTTGAGGGGAGCGTCCGAGCCCGCGAAATCGACCGTCCTCGCGATGATCTGCTTGATACCGCCCGACGATCCGATGCCTTGGTAGTTGACCTTGCCGCCGCCGTTTTTCTGATAGGCATCCGCCCACTTGGTATAGATCGGAGCTGCGAAGGTACTACCCGCGCCAGTGATATCGGCTGCTTGCGCGGAGATGGCGAACACTGCACCAATCAGGCCGGCCAGCGCGGTTTGCATCAATTTCATTCTTAACCTCCAGGGTTGTGAGCGTGTGTCGTGTGTGCGTGCGACACCGCGAAATATAGGAGGAGTCTGTGACAGTAATATGACTAATCGTGAAGCCAACATGTCACTTTACTTACGTGACGAAAGTTTGATCATACGCGCTTTGTCAAGCGGTTGATGGAAATAAAAAAGCGGGCCGTAGCCCGCTTTCAGCGAATTGTGACGAATTTCGGTAAACGCTTATGAAGTCGCGTCTTTCACGACCTGCGCAATCGTTTCCGCGTGACGAACCGCGTCCTGCTGCGCCGAGGTTTCCACCATCACTCGCAGCATCGGTTCGGTTCCCGAGGCGCGAATCAGGACCCGGCCGTGCGATTGGAGGGAACGCTCGGCTTGCTCGATCGCGCGGCGAATCGCGTCGCTGCTCTTCCAGTCGGCGCCCGCGTTCATGCGCACGTTGATCAGTTTCTGCGGGAAGAGCGTCATGCCATCGAGCAATTCGGCGAGCGTCCTGCCGCTGCGCTGGATCGCCGCCAGCACCAGTAGCGCGGACACGATGCCGTCGCCGGTCGAATGACGGTCCAGCGACAGAATGTGGCCCGAGCCCTCCGCGCCCAGCTGCCAGTCGTTCTCACGCAGTTTCTCCAGCACGTAGCGGTCGCCGACCGCCGCGCGCACGAACTGCACGCCCGCCTCCTTCAGTGCCACTTCGACGGCCATGTTGGTCATCAGCGTGCCCACGGCGCCCTCCACTTTGCCGTCGGTCGCGATGCGATCCTTGACGAGCACGTAGAGCAGCTCGTCGCCGTTGTAGAGGCGGCCGGTCGAATCGACGATCTGCACGCGGTCCGCGTCGCCGTCGAGCGCGATGCCGAGATCGGCCTTGTGCTCCAGCACGGCGCGCACGAGCGCATCGGGGGCGGTCGCGCCGACGCCGTCGTTGATGTTGAAGCCGTTCGGCGACACGCCGATCGACACCACCTCGGCGCCCAGCTCGTGGAAAACGTGCGGCCCGACGTCATAGGCGGCGCCGTGCGCGCAATCGACGACGAGCTTCAGCCCGCGCAGGTCGAAGCTCGCCGGAAACGTGCTCTTGCAGAACTCGATGTAGCGGCCGCCCGCATCGTCGAGACGGCGCGCCTTGCCGAGACGCTCAGACGGCGCGCACTCCATCGGCTGCTCGAGCTGCCGCTCGATTTCCAGCTCGACCTCGTCGGGGAGCTTGTTGCCGTCGGCCGAGAAGAACTTGATGCCGTTGTCGTTGTAAGGATTGTGCGACGCGCTGATCACCACGCCCGCCGACAGCCGCAGCGCGCGCGTCAGATAGGCGACGCCCGGCGTCGGCATCGGGCCGGCCAGCATCACGTCGACGCCTGCCGCCGAAAAGCCCGATTCGAGCGCCGCTTCGAGCATGTAACCGGACACGCGCGTGTCCTTGCCAATCAGCACCGTCGGGCGATTGCCCTTTTTCTGCTGCGCGCGGTCGGCGCCCGCGAGCACCTTGCCCGCAGCGTAGCCCAGCTTGAGTACGAAGTCCGGCGTGATCGGCGTGACGCCTACGCGCCCCCGAACTCCGTCCGTTCCAAAATATTGACGTGCCATTGTTGCTTGACCCTCCTCGCGGACGTATGGCGCCTGTTATGAATCCGCGATGTTTAGTTGACGTTTGTACCGGCGCGCGCCTGCGCCGTAATCCTTGCCGATCTGAGCCAATGATCAGTGATGCCCATCGAGGGCAGCATTCCTAGTGGCCTGCCAGACCTTCAGCGCATCGACGGTTTCGGCGACGTCGTGCACGCGAATGATCGCCGCGCCCCGCTCCGCCGCGCAAACCGCCGCAGCGACGCTTGCCGCGAGACGCTCGCCGGCGCCGCGTCCGGTCACGGCGCCCAGCATCGACTTGCGCGACATGCCGGCGAACAACGGATGGTTCGTGCCGGCGGGCAGTGTCGAGCGCAGGTGCGCGAGCAGCGCGTAATTATGCTCCACTGTCTTCCCGAAGCCGTAGCCCGGATCGAGACTGACGCGCGCGGCCGACACCCCGGCGTGCTCGAGCGCGGCTGTGCGCGCCTCGAAGAACGCGCGCACCTCGGCGACGACATCCTCGTAAAACGGCTCGTGGAGCTGCATCGTACGCGGCTCGCCGAGCATGTGCATCACGCAGAGGCCGCAATTGCTGTCCTTGACGGCATCGAGCGCGCCTTTCTGCCGCAAGCCCCAGATGTCGTTGATCATGTCCGCGCCCGCGTCGAGCACGGCGCGCATCACGGCCGGCTTGTAGGTATCCACGGAAAGCGGCACCTCGACTTCGCGCAAGGCCTCGACGATCGGCACGACGCGCTCGAGCTCTTCTTCGAGCGGAACGGGCGGCGCACCGGGACGCGTCGATTCGCCGCCGATGTCGATCATGTCGGCGCCATCGGCGAGCATTTTCCTGGCGCGAGCGAGTGCGGCATCACGGGAAAGGAAGCGGTCGCCGTCGGAAAACGAATCCGGCGTGACGTTGAGGATGCCCATGACGAGCGGGCGTTCGAAGGTCAGCGTGAAGCGGTCGCACTGAAGCGGCGCAGCTGAAAGCGGAGGTTGGGGTGGTGTGATCAAGCGAGTCGGGCGAAGCAAAAGTCGGAAAGGAGGTCGACACTCTCGCGCGCGGCAGACGAACGTCTGGGATCGACTGGATTCGACGCGAACCGAGCGCGATCCGGGTCGGCGATCAATCTCTGCCTAAGACAAGAACCCCTGAAATTGAAAATGGGCCGGCGTGCGATGCACGCCGGCCCATGAACGGACGCGAAAAACTCAGGCCGTCGCCGGCGCGCTGCCCGGCTTGACCTTGGTGCCGCTGCTGCCACCCGGCGGCGTGTCGCCGGACGGAGGCGGCATGTTCTTCGGCGGACGCGGCGGACGATCCGACATGATGTCGCTGATCTGGTCGGCGTCGATGGTTTCCCATTCGAGCAGCGCCTTGGTCATCGCCTCCACCTTGTCGCGGTTGTCTTCCAGCAGCTTGCGGGCGAGCGCGTATTGCTCGTCCAGAATGCGGCGGATTTCCGCGTCGACCTTCTGCTGCGTGGCTTCGGACACTGTCTTCGAGCCGAACTTGCCGAACATGCCGTCGGGTTCGGTATCGACATAGACCATCGTGCCGAGCACGTCCGACATGCCGTAGCGCGTCACCATGTCGCGCGCCATCTTGGTCGCGCGTTCGAAGTCGTTGGAAGCACCCGTGGACATCGAATTCAGGAACACTTCTTCCGCTGCGCGGCCGCCGAACAGGATCGCGATTTCTTCCAGCATCTTGTCGCGGTACAAGTTTACGCGGTCATGCTCCGGCAACTGCCAGGTGACGCCCAGCGCCCAGCCGCGCGGCATGATCGTGACCTTGTGGACCGGATCGGCGTGCGGAAGCAGCTTCGCCACGACCGCATGGCCGGACTCGTGATACGCCGTGTTGCGGCGCTCTTCCTCGCGCATAACCGCAGACTTGCGCTCCGGACCCATGAAGATCTTGTCCTTTGCGTCTTCGAAATCCTGCATCTCGACGATGCGCTTGCCGCGGCGCGCCGCGAACAGCGCGGCCTCGTTCACGAGGTTGGCAAGATCGGCGCCCGAAAAGCCCGGCGTGCCGCGCGCGATGACCGATGCGTCCACGTCGTTCGCGATCGGCACCTTGCGCAGGTGCACCTTCATGATGTGCTCGCGGCCGCGGATGTCCGGCAGACCGACATACACCTGGCGGTCGAAACGGCCCGGACGCAGCAGCGCCTTGTCCAGCACGTCCGAACGGTTGGTCGCCGCGATCACGATGACGCCCGAATTCGCCTCGAAGCCGTCCATTTCGACAAGCATCTGGTTCAGCGTCTGCTCGCGCTCGTCGTTACCGCCGCCCATGCCAGCGCCGCGATGACGGCCGACCGCGTCGATTTCGTCGATGAATACGATACACGGCGCATGCTTCTTGGCCTGCTCGAACATGTCGCGCACGCGGGCCGCGCCCACGCCGACGAACATTTCAACGAAATCCGAACCCGAGATGCTGAAGAACGGCACCTTCGCTTCGCCCGCGATGGCGCGCGCCAGCAGCGTCTTACCGGTACCCGGAGGGCCGACCAGGAGCACGCCGCGCGGAATGCGGCCGCCCAGCTTCTGGAACTTCTGCGGATCGCGCAAGAAATCCACCAGTTCGGAGACTTCTTCCTTGGACTCGTCGCAGCCCGCGACGTCGGTGAAATTGATTGCGTTGTTGTTCTCGTCGATCAGCCGCGCTCGCGACTTCCCGAACGAAAACGCCCCGCCTTTGCCGCCCCCCTGCATCTGCCTCATCATGTAGAACCAGAAGCCGATGATCAGGATCGTCGGCCCGAGGTAGTACAGCGCGGAGACGAGCGCATTCGGTTCATCGTCAGCCTTGCCGCTGACCTGAACGCCGTATTTCATCAGATCGCCGACCATCCAGATGTCGCCGGGCGACACGATCTGGTATTTTTGGCCGTCTGTCGGAGTGACCGTTAGATTGCGGCCCTGAACGGTGACGTTCTTGACTTTGCCGTTCTTAGCGTCGTCCATGAACTGCGAATACGACACACCTTCCTGGACGCGGGGCTTATCGAACTGCTTGAACACCGTAAACAGCACCAGTGCGATCACGAGCCACACTACCGCTTTAGAGAACATATTGTTGTTCAAAGCACCACTCCTCACTCGTAGACGGGCGCCTACATAATCCTTGCGACACCACTAAAGCATTCTAATCCAGACCGCTAACCCCCCGCCATAAGCTTTATCTACCGAACAAATAGCGGCAGACAGGGCATTTTCGGCATAATCTGCGAGAATATCGCTGATTTTCGCCGACATCGTTTAAGCGGACCGATCAACCTGGATGCTTGAGCCGCCGTCCGAGGACAAATGTCTCCGACGATTTGTCGCGAGACGCCTTGGGCTTGCGCGGCGCCACCACTTTGAACTGGTGCTTGAACTTCTCCACGATCTGACTATAACCGCTGCCATAAAAACATTTGACCAGCAGCGCGCCGTCCGGTTTCAGGTGGTTCTGGGCAAACTCCAGCGCCAGATCGCAGAGGTGCTCGATGCGAGCTGCATCCGCGCTCGCCACGCCAGACAGGCTGGGGGCCATGTCCGAGATTACAAGGTCCACTTGCCGCTCGCCCACGATTTCATCGAGTTTCGCGAGCACCTCTTCCTCGCGGAAGTCGCCCTGAATGAACTCGACGTCCGCAATCGGTTCCATCGGCAGAATATCCAGCGCGATGATCGTGCCGTCGATGCCGCCTTCGCGCTGCGTGTCCCGCTTCGGGCTCTGCGCCAGCTTGTTGCGCGCGTACTGGCTCCAGCTGCCGGGCGTCGAACCGAGATCGACGATCACCATCCCCGGCTTGATGAGCTTGTCCTGCTCGTCGATCTCCTTCAGCTTGTAGGCGGCGCGCGCGCGATAGCCCTCGCGCTGCGCCATCTTGACGTAGGGATCGTTGATATGGTCGTGCAACCACGACTGATTGAAACGGTTCTTTGCCATTGAAACTGAGATCATGTGGCGCCAGCGACGAAAGCGCGCTGCGCGCCCGGTGCGCATTCTGCTGCATTGCGCGATGCTTTTAGCGGATAATACGCGTCTTGTCGGCCGGACCGGCCCTCGGGCGCTCGCGCGCCGAAACCCGGCATCCGGCCCATTTTGTTTTATGGCGGGTGGCGGCGCGATTCATGCGCCGGATTTCCGGCCGTCTCGAATCGATGCAACCCGCGGCGCGCTCGCGCCGCCTGCCGTGCCTCACGCCGCCCACATTCTAGTCGAGTCCCTAATTTCTCATGCCAGCTCTTAAACTCTCCCCCGCCGAGCGCGCCGACCTGCGCTCCCAGGCCCATGCGCTCAAGCCCGTCGTGCTCGTCGGCGCGGAGGGTCTGACCGATGCCGTGCTCAAGGAGATCGGCGTGCACCTCGAGGCGCATCATCTCATCAAGAGCCGCGTGTTCGGCGACGAACGCGAGGCGCGCGTCGAAATCTACGACGAAATCTGCGATCGGCTGAACGCCGCGCCTGTTCAGCATATCGGCAAGCTGCTCGTGATCTGGAGGCCCGAAGGCGCCGCGCCGAAGAGCCGCGCCACGCGCACCCGCAGCACGATGCCGCCGAGCGCGGGCGAAGCCGCGGAGCATCGTTCGACCAAGGGACGCGCGCCGCGCATCGTCAAGGCCCGTGAAGACCACGCGCGACGCGCCCGTCGTCAGAAAGCCGAAAAAGCAGACGCTGAAAGTGCTCGGCAACGAGCGCGTCACGGCCGGCGGCAACGTCAAGCGGGCGAAGAAGCGTCAGACCAGCGCGAAGCGCCAGAATCAGGCAGTGAAATGATCAAGCGGCGCGTGGACTTCGAAAGAAGCCCACGCGCCGCCGCGGCGGAAGACGAGACTAGCTGCGCGCGCGTTTGGCCGCCATCTTGGCCGACTTGTTCTTCGGCACGATGGCGACGGGGGTCGCGCCCGGCAAACGCCATACGAGCGCGAGCCCGAACAGGCATTCGATCAGATAAATCGCGCTCGACACGCCGTGCAGCATGCCGAACTGCTTCGCGTAAGGCGAATCCGCCAGATCCGTGCCGGCCTCCTGCGCGACCATGCGCAGCGAGTTCATGAACGGCTGCAGGCCGAAGTAGCCGACCAGCACGCATAAGAGCATTACCGCGACGATCCACCGCACGCGCTTGTAATCGGCGATGCCGCTTTTCACGAAGCGATTGCCGATCAGGATCAGAACGAGTGCGCTCACCACGCCGATGATCGCCTCGATTCTGAAGAGCTGCGCGGCGACCGAGCCGGCCGACGTGCCGAGCATCGAGAACAGCACCGGCGCGGCGATGAGACCCAGGGTCAGCAGGCTGCCGACCCACACCATGGAAACGAGGCGAAAAAACCGGTGCGCCATCAGACGTAGCGAACCGCGATGATTTCGTATTCTCGCACGCCACCCGGAGCCTGCACGGACGCCACGTCGCCTTCCGACTTCGAAATCAGCGCGCGCGCAATCGGCGAGCTGACGGAAATGAGGCCGTGATCGATGTCGGCTTCGCCATCGCCGACGATCTGATACGTCACCGTGCCGCCCGACTCGAGATCTTCCAGTTCCACGGTCGCGCCGAACACCACGCGGCCTTCGGCTTCGACCTGCGTCGGATCGATCACCTGGGCGGCAGCCAGCTTCGATTCGAGCTCGGCGATGCGGCCCTCGATGAAACCCTGCTTTTCCTTTGCGGCATCGTATTCCGCGTTTTCCGACAGATCGCCCTGCGCGCGCGCTTCCGCGATCGCGTTGATGACCGCCGGACGCTCGACAGCCTTCAGGCGTTGCAATTCGTCGCGCAGCAGCTCCGCGCCGCGCTTCGTCAAAGGAATCGTGCTCATGACAACCCAAAAAAACAAAAACAGCCTTAAAAAAATTACCGCGGTTAAGCGCATCTCCCGAGGGAGACACCGCTTAACCGCGGCTCGTGATGGTTGGATGGTTGGATGGTTGGACCAGTAATCGAAGCCTTAGTTTAGGCGAGCATGCAAGCCTTGTAAATCATAGACTTCCAAATCGCGCAGATAACGCAGGCCTTCGACCGCCGGCAGGCCTTCGACCGCCGCGCGCGCGCCCGACATGGTCGTATAGTACGTGACCCTGTTGGCCTGCGCGCTCATGCGGATGGAGCGCGAATCGGCGATCGCCGCGCGCGTTTCGTCAACCGTCGTAAAGACGAGGGCGATCTCGCCGTTCTTGATCATGTCGACGATATGCGGGCGGCCGTCCTTCACCTTGTTCACGACCTTCACCGGCACGCCGGCCGCCGCGATGGCAGCCGCCGTGCCCTTGGTCGCGACGATCGGATAGCCGAGCTCGTGCAGCATCTGCGCCACTTCGACGGCCTTCGGCTTGTCGGCGTCCATCACGGTCAGCAGCACCGTGCCCGATTCCGGCAGGCGCGAGCCGGCCGCCAGTTGCGACTTGAAAAGCGCCTCGCCGAAGGTGCGGCCCACGCCCATCACTTCGCCGGTCGAGCGCATTTCGGGCCCGAGGACCGGATCCACCGCCGGGAACTTGACGAACGGGAACACCGCTTCCTTCACGCTGAAGTACGGCGGCATCACTTCCTTCGTAATGCCTTGCTGAGCAAGTTTCTGACCGACCATCGCGCGGGCGGCGATCTTCGCGAGCGGCAAGCCGGTCGCCTTCGAGACGTACGGCACCGTGCGCGACGCGCGCGGATTCACTTCCAGCACGTAGATGACGTCCTTCTTCGTGCCGTCGTCCTGCGGCACCTGCTGGATCGCGAACTGCACGTTCATCAGGCCGACGACGTTCAAAGCCTTCGCCATTGCGGCAGTCTGCCGCTTCAGCTCGTCGACGGTTTCCTTCGACAGCGAGTACGGCGGCAGCGAGCAGGCCGAATCGCCCGAGTGCACGCCCGCCTGTTCGATGTGCTCCATCACGCCGCCGATGAACACGTCGTCGCCGTCTGAAATGCAGTCGACGTCGCATTCGATCGCGTCGTTCAGGAAGCGATCGAGCAGCACCGGCGAATCGTTCGACACCTTCACGGCCTCGCGCATGTAGCGCTCGAGGTCGCGCGGTTCGTGGACGATTTCCATCGCGCGGCCGCCCAGCACGTACGACGGACGCACGACCAGCGGATAGCCGATTTCCTCCGCCAGCGCGAGCGCTTCGTCTTCCGCGCGCGCGGTGCGGTTCGGTGGCTGGCGCAGGTCGAGATCCTTCAGCAGCTTCTGGAAACGCTCGCGGTCTTCGGCGGCATCGATCATGTCCGGCGACGTGCCGATGATCGGCACGCCGTTCGCCTCGAGATCGAGCGCGAGCTTGAGCGGCGTCTGCCCGCCGTACTGCACGATCACGCCGACCGGCTTCTCCAGATCGACGATTTCGAGCACGTCTTCGAGCGTCAGCGATTCGAAGTACAGACGATCGGACGTGTCGTAGTCGGTGGATACCGTTTCCGGGTTGCAGTTGACCATGATGGTTTCATAGCCGTCCTCGCGCATCGCGAGCGCGGCGTGCACGCAGCAATAGTCGAACTCGATGCCCTGCCCGATCCGGTTCGGGCCGCCGCCCAGCACCATGATCTTCTTCTTGTCGGTCGGATTCGCCTCGCACTCTTCCTCGTAGGTCGAGTACATGTAGGCGGTCTTGGTCGCGAACTCCGCCGCGCACGTATCCACGCGCTTGTACACCGGGCGCACCTTCAGTTCGTGGCGACGCTTGCGCACGTCGGCCTGGGTCGATCCGGTGAGCTTCGCGAGCCGGCGATCCGAGAAACCGCTCTTCTTCAGATACAGCAGTTCGTCCTTCGTGAGGCTGTCCAGCGTGCGGCCTTCGAGCGCCTTTTCCTTCAGCACGATCTGCTCGATCTGCGCGAGGAACCACGGATCGATCGACGTCTCCTCGAAGATCTCTTCCATCGTGAGGCCGAGGCGGAACACATCGCCAAGATACCAGATGCGGTCCGGGCCCGGCTCGCCGATCTCGCGGATGACTTCGTCGCGGCTCGTGGTCTTTTCGTCGAGACCGTCGACGCCCACTTCCAGGCCGCGCAGCGCCTTCTGGAACGATTCCTGGAAGGTGCGGCCCATCGCCATCACTTCGCCGACGGACTTCATCTGCGTGGTCAGGCGCGAATCCGCCTCGCGGAATTTCTCGAACGCGAAGCGCGGCACCTTCGTCACGATGTAGTCGATCGTCGGCTCGAACGATGCGGGCGTCTGGCCACCGGTGATTTCGTTCTTCAGTTCGTCGAGCGTATAGCCGCACGCGAGCTTCGCGGCGACCTTGGCGATGGGGAAGCCCGTCGCCTTCGACGCCAATGCGGATGAGCGCGACACGCGCGGGTTCATCTCGATCACGACCATGCGGCCGTCGCGCGGATTGATCGCGAACTGCACGTTCGAGCCGCCGGTGTCGACGCCGATCTCGCGCAGCACCGCGAGCGACGCGTTGCGCAGCACCTGATATTCCTTGTCGGTGAGCGTCTGCGCGGGCGCGACGGTGATGGAATCGCCGGTGTGCACACCCATCGGGTCGAGGTTTTCGATCGAGCAGACGATGATGCAGTTGTCCTTCTTGTCGCGGACAACTTCCATCTCGTACTCTTTCCAGCCGAGCAGCGACTCTTCGATCAGCAGCTCGCGCGTGGACGAAAGATCCAGGCCCCGACGGCAGATTTCCTCGAACTCTTCCTTGTTGTACGCGATGCCGCCGCCCGAGCCGCCCAGCGTGAACGACGGACGAATGACGGTCGGATAACCGCCGCTGCCGGTAGCCGCCGCGATTTCGGCCTGCACGGCGAGCGCTTCTTCCATCGAATGCGCGATGCCCGACTTGGCCGAGCCGAGGCCGATCTTCGTCATCGCGTCCTTGAACTTCTGGCGGTCTTCCGCCTTGTCGATTGCTTCCGGCGACGCGCCGATCAGCTCGACCCCGTACTTCTCCAGCACGCCGTGATGGAAGAGATCCAGCGCGCAGTTGAGCGCGGTCTGTCCGCCCATGGTCGGCAGGATCGCGTCGGGACGCTCCTTCGCGATGATGCGCTCGACCACTTCCCACGAGATCGGCTCGATGTAGGTGACGTCCGCTGTGTTCGGGTCGGTCATGATCGTCGCCGGATTGCTGTTGACGAGGATGACCTTGTAGCCTTCCTCACGCAGCGCTTTACAAGCCTGCGCGCCCGAATAGTCGAACTCGCACGCCTGGCCGATGATGATCGGGCCCGCGCCGATGATGAGGATGCTCTTGATGTCTGTGCGCTTCGGCATAACTGCTCTCGATGTATATGTGCTGTGTTCCGTTCTTTGCTTTCAAGCGGCGACCTTCGCCGTCTCCATCAGCTTGATGAAGCGGTCGAACAGATACGCGATGTCGCGCGGGCCGGGCGATGCCTCGGGGTGGCCCTGAAAGCAGAACGCCGGCTTGTCCGTGAGCGCGAAGCCTTGCAGCGTGCCGTCGAAGAGCGAGACGTGCGTGACCTTCGCGTTGGCGGGCAGCGTCGAAGCGTCCACCGCGAAGCCGTGGTTCTGCGACGTGATCACCACGCGGCCGTCGTCCATGTCCTTCACCGGATGGTTTGCGCCGTGATGGCCGGTCTTCATCTTCATGGTCTTGGCGCCGACGGCGAGACCCATGATCTGGTGGCCGAGGCAAATGCCGAAGGTCGAAATGCCGCGCTCGATGAACTCGCGCGTCGCCTTGATCGCGTAGTCGCACGGTTCCGGATCGCCGGGGCCGTTCGACAGGAAGATGCCGTCCGGATTGAGCGCGAGCGCGTCGGCGGCGGTCGCCTGCGCGGGCAGCACGGTGACATGGCAGCCGCGCTCGGCGAACATGCGCAGGATGTTGTACTTCACGCCGTAATCGAACGCGACGACGCGGAACTTCGGCGCTTCCTGCTTGCCGTAGCCGCGGCCGAGACGCCATTCGGTCTGCGTCCACTCATAGGTCTTCTCGGTCGACACGACCTTCGCGAGGTCCATGCCCGCGAGACCCGGGAACGAGCGCGCGAGGCCGAGCGCCTTCGCTTCGTCGTCGCTGCCGGCGAGGATACAGCCGTTCTGAGCGCCCTTGTCGCGCAGGATGCGGGTGAGCTTGCGTGTATCGATGCCCGCGATCGCGACGACGTTTTGCGCCTTCAGGTAATCGGAGAGCGTCTGCTCGGAACGGAAGTTGGAGGCGAGAATCGGCAGGTCGCGGATGATGAGACCGGCGGCATGGACTTTGGTGGCTTCGACGTCTTCGGCATTGACGCCGACATTGCCGATGTGCGGATAGGTCAGCGTGACGATCTGGCGGGCGTAGCTCGGATCCGTCAGGATTTCCTGATAGCCGGTGATGGCGGTGTTGAACACCACCTCGCCGATCGTCGAACCGGGCGCGCCGATCGATTGACCACGAAAGACCGTGCCGTCGGCAAGTGCGAAAAGTGCGGGGGAAAATGACGGCAACACGGGAGGCTCCTTGGGGGACACCCTGTTACCGACCTGTCTGTCCGAAATTCAGGCTTGGCCTCCCGCCGCTCGAAGAACGCGGGTTTCCTTCGCGCAGTGACCGCGGCGGCTCGCGAGGCGCGCATCGCTATTCGGACCGGCTCGCTTGCGCAGGGCAAACGGGGTATCGAAACGGACGATTGGCGACGTGCGGCGCGCGCTGACTGGCGCAGCGAACGACGGTGAATGGGAGGTAAGCGCTAGGGTGCGGGTTGATATGCTTAGACTTTCGGAGTATAGCTTGAAACCCGCGCATTCGCCAGATTTGGGAAACTTCCGCTTGCAAGCCGCCTACGTGTTGCGCGCCTTCGTTCAGGAGGGGACGCGCTCCGCTTCGTGATCGCGATCACGCTTGTGCAGCGCGCGGCTCGGCAAGAAATACCAGATCGCGCTCGCGACTTGCAGCGCGATAAGCGCGATCCACACCGTCAGATGCGCCGTCGCCGGGTAGCGCCCGCCTTCGGACGGCCACAGCGAAAGCATCGCGCCGACGCCCACCTGGAAACCGAAGATCAGCAGGAAGATCACGAGCGTCAGCGTGGTGCGGACACGCCCGATCTTGTGGGACGGAAAGTACTCCGCGGCCACCGCGTAGCTCAGAATGCCGGTGCCGCCGAATACGCCGTACGCTGCGAGCAGCACGGACGGCGGCAAAGACACGCGCAGCACCATCAGAACCTGCGTGACGACGAACAAGCCCATGCCGACTCCGCAGAACGCGTACACCGAGACGCCGCGCCGAAGCCGGATGCAACCGGACATCATCGCGAAGCCGAGCACCGAGACGAGCGCCGCGGCGTGTGCGGACGAGAGGTCCATCGCGTCGAGCAAATAGGGCCTGATCAAGAGCGGCTGCATCGCAAAAAAGACGCCCTGCGAGACGACGGAAAACGACGCGATCTTCCAGAACACGCCGCTCTCTTCAGGATGTGCCAGGTGCCCTTGAACTGCGTGATGACGTCCGCCCGATGGTGCGCGTCGGTCTCGGCCTTGCGCGGCGCGAAGAGCACGATCGCCGCGGCAAAGGCCAGCGTGAACGCGCCCAGTCCGATACACACCTGCCGCCAAGTCGCGAGGTGCAGGAGCGACGCGAGCGGCGATCCGACCACGACGCCTCCCAGGCCGCCGACGGCCATCGTGAATCCGTTCACGAGCGGCAGGCGCGCGAGGGGGAAATACTGCGCCGACGCCTTGAAGGCCGCGCTCAGGCACACCGACACGCCAACACCGATCAGAAGCCGGCCGATCATCAGCCCGCCGAGTCCGCGCGCGACGCCGAAGATCCAGATGCCCACCGCCGCGAATACAAGCATGGCGGCGGTGACGCGCCGCGGGCCGAAGTGATCGAGCAGCACGCCGACGGGAATCTACGCCGCGGCAAAACCGATGAAATAGAGCGAGGTCAGAAGGCCGAGATCGGCCGCGGACAGGCCGAGATCGTGCGTGATGAGCGGCGCGAAGCCGAGATTGACGCCGCGAAACACGTACGAGACGGAGTAACCGGCGGCGAACAGGCAAAAGACGCGGAGGCGAACGGAAGACGGCATGCGAGGCGGGCGATTCTTCGATTTTTTCTGGAACGCCAGTTTAACGGGGCCGCCAAACGAAAACGCCGTCACCTTGGTGACAGCGTGGGATAGGGCTTCGGCAAAAGCCTTTGCCTTACTTCTTCTTGCCGCTCTTCGCGCTGGCGACCGGCTTCGCGGTCTTTGCCGCTGCGGCGGGCTTGGCGGCGTGCGACGCCGTCGATGCCGACACCTTCGTCGCTTTCGCCGGCGCACGTGCGGGCACCTTGCCGCCGCGCGACGATTTCGTCTCCGGCACCCGCGTGCCGATCTTCGACACGCCGCCCGACGAACGGCTCGACGCCGCCACCGTCCCACGCGCATCGGCCCCGGCTCGGCCGGCACCGGACGACCGTACGGCACGCACATGTAGGACGACCACCTGCCCCGGCATGACCAGGTCGCCGCGCGTGCGGTTCCAGGCGCGCACCTGCGCCACCGACACATTGTAGCGGTCCGCCAGCGTTGTGATCGCCTGCTTGCGGCGCACGCGAATCACCAGCCTGCGCGTGTCGGGCACGTCGCGCTCGACGGCGAGCATCGCGTTTTCGGCGACGTCCGCGCTGATGTCTTCGTCGTCGTCCGTGCGCGGCACGACGATCGTCGAGCCGGGCTTCAGGCGCATGCCCGCGGGGATGCGGTTGACGGACATCAGCGTGTCCGCGTCGACGCCGATCTTCTCGGCGATCGCGGCCGGGTGCGCGCGCTCGGTCACAGTATAGGTGGTCCAGGACGAGAGCGCGCCCGTGTACGACGACAGATTGCGCTGGAACGAAGCCGCATTGTCGAACGGCAGCAGGATCTGCGGATTGGTCGCCCCGAGAATCACCGGCTTCGAGAACGACGGGTTGAGCGAGCGGAACTCCTCCACGCTCATGCCGGCGAGCTTGGCGGCCATCGTCACGTCGATGTCGCGCGCGGTCGTGACCGTCACGAAATACGGGTGGTTCGGAATGTCCGGCAGCGTGAGCCCATACATCTGCGGATTACTGATGATGTTCTTCACCGCCTGCAGCTTCGGCACGTAGTTGCGCGTCTCGTTGGGCATGCGCAGGCTTTCGTAGTCGGTCGGCAGACCCGCCACCTCGTTGCGCGCGACCGCGCGCTGCACGTTGCCCTCGCCCCAGTTGTACGCGGCGAGCGCGAGATGCCAGTCGCCGAACATGTCGTGCAGGCGCGAGAGATAGTCGAGCGCGGCGCTCGTGGAGGCGAGCACGTCGCGGCGCTCGTCCTGCCACATGTTCTGCTTAAGGTTGTAGTCGCGGCCGGTGCCCGGCACGAATTGCCACATGCCCGCGGCCTTCGCCACGGACAGCGCCTGCGGGTTGAACGCCGACTCGATGAACGGCAGGAGCGCCAGCTCCGTCGGCATGTGGCGCTGCTCCAGTTCCTCGACGATATGATACAGGTATTTCTGCGAACGCGTCGTCATGCGCTCGACGTAATCCGGACGCTGCGCATACCAGTTGACCTGCATGTCGACGAGATCGCTTTGCAGATCCGGGATCTGGAAGCCACCGCGGATGCGGCTCCAGAGATCGGCCGAACCCGCGAGCGAGGTGACGGACGTCTTGTCGACGTCGATGGTTTCCTTGGCTGCTGCAGTGCGGCGAATCGTGTCGGCGACTTGTTGCTGCTTTTGCTGCGAGGCGGTGGAAGGGGTTGAGGCTGAAAGAGGATCGGACGCTGTCGGTCCCTGGCTCGCGCAAGCGGCGAGCATCAGGACGGACAGCGCGCTAAGAATTAGTCGCATGGAACGTCTCGGCTTCCAAAAGATGATGATGCTTGGAAATTTGCAGCCGATGGTACGGAACCGCACTTAAGACGTCAATAAGAATGCACGCAAAACCCCTGCAAAATCCGTCATCTAACAGCGTTTCCAACGTTTCAGATTAAGTTGACCACAAAAGGGCCTGGGTTAGCGGAACTTATCCTTCCATCCTCGCATCATTCGGAACGCTTCCAGCCGGTCCGAAACCGGCGTGCCGAACTTCGACGAAAGCACCGCCTGGACGGCTGGCACGTGCGCGCGCAGGAACGGATTCACCGCTTTCTCGTGGCCGATGGTCGTTGGCAAGGTCGGCTTGCCGGCGTCGCGCAGTGCCTGCGCGGCGTCGTTCCAGCGAATGAGCGCGCCGTTGTCCGGCTCGCATGCGCGCGCGAAACGGATGTTCGAGAGCGTGTACTCGTGCGCGCAGTGAACCTGCGTATTCTCGGGCAGCGCCGCGAGCGCGTCGAGCGAGCCGAGCATCTGCTGCGGCGTGCCTTCGAAAAGACGCCCGCAGCCGCTCGCGAACAGCGTGTCGCCGCAGAAGAGGTGCGGCGTGCCGTTCTCGCCGGCCGCCTGGAAGTACGCGATGTGGCCGGCCGTATGGCCAGGAACGTCGATCACGGAGAGTTCCATCGCCGGGTGCGCGATGCGCACGGTATCGCCGCCCGACAGGCGCTCGGTCAGATGCTCGATACGCTCGCCGGCCGGACCGTAGACGGGAATCCCGCCCTCCGCCATCCGGCTGTCGAGCAGCGCTTTCACGCCGCCGACGTGGTCCTGATGATGGTGCGTGAGTAAAATAGCGGTCAGCCGCCAACCGCGCCTGGCGAGATAGGCTTCGACCGGCGCGGCGTCGCCCGGGTCGACCACGACCGCATCGCGCGAATCCGACACGAGCCAGATGCAGTTGTCCTCGAACGCCGGAACCGGCACGTATTCGAGCGCATTCCGAGCAGGCGAATTCTTGGTGAGCGAATCCATGGCGATCATCTATGCGGCAACCCGAACATGTCTGACCGGGCGATTATAGACTGGCCCACCTGGACGAGCTCGGCGCCCGGACGCTACGTGCTCGACTGGGAGCAGGCGCAGCTCGATCACGTGGTGTCCGACATTTTCGGCTATCACGCGCTTCAGCTCGGCATGCCGCAGCTCGACGCGCTGCGGGAGAACCGCATGATCGGCCGCGCGCTCGTGCTCGACGCGGAAAGCGCATCGAGCGCGCCCTACGCGCCGCCGCGCGCGACGACGCCCGGCGTGAGCGCGCTGCCCGCCGCGAGCGCGCCGGACGGCCGCAGCACGGTGTGGTGCAATCTGCTCGACCTGCCGTTCGAAGCGCAGAGCGTCGATCTGCTCGTGCTGCCGCACACGCTGGAATTCTCGCCCGACCCGCACCGCCTTCTGCGCGAAGCCGAGCGCGTGCTGGTGCCGGAGGGCCAGCTGATCGTCCTCGGCTTCAATTCGCTGAGCCTGTGGGGCGCGCGGCAATCGCTCGGCAAGGTGGCGGGGCGGCCGTTCGTGCTGTCGGCGCACGAGATGATCGCGTTCACGCGGATCAAGGACTGGATCAAGCTGCTCGGCTTCGATCTTGAACGCGGACGCTTCGGCTGCTATCGTCCGCCGCTCGTCACGGACAAGTGGCTGCAGCGCTATCGATTCATGGAAGCCGCCGGCGACCGCTGGTGGCCCATCTTCGGTGCGGCATACATGATCACGGCGGTGAAGCGCGTGCGCGGCATGCGTCTCATCGGTCCGCGCAAGCTGAAAAAAAAAAACCGCGCTCGCGCCGGTCGCCGCTCCGCACACGCGCAACGAGACTCGCAACGAGCATTGATGACTCAAGAATCCGCATCGAACAAGATAATCGACATTACACGGACGGCGCCTGCAAAGGCATTATGTGGATTCGGCTTGAACAAAGCGAGGCCCCCATTCGGACTGGCTTTGCTTGGCGCCCCTGCCATTTCCTCGTGGTTTTATCAAACGCGCGCTCGACTTGTTCACGGGCTTACCGGACGGGTCACAAACGCCTATTGTGTTCTCCGAGGCCCCATTTCTATGGCCATAGTGAACACGTTTTCGGATGATGCCCGCGGTTTCCTAACTGTCTCTTTTTCGCAACATGGGCCGATATGGTGTCGATGGTACGAGTGGCGACTCACCCTACACCGTTCTCGATAGGACGCGATGGGCAATTGGACGCCACTCCTTCACCCTTCCAGCCGGATTCCGGTTTTTAGTCGACAGATTCGGGGACGTAATTGAACAGGTCCTTCTTTTCATTTTTGACAGGTTCACGCCCGGTGGCCTGCTAAAGCGCGAAAACACCGTACGAACGTACGTAGAAGCTCTGTTTGAGTAGGTTGCTCATCTGGAGGCGCTCGAGGAAGCACACGAGTCGGCAGTCGCCAATGGCGAAGCAATTCTGCCTCGTCCACCTTCATGGAACGAAGTCACCGGCGATGACCTTCTCGCGTATTCGGTCGCTCTCGAAAGCGCGGTCAGTCCTCTTACCCTTTTACCTCTGAGCAGCGCGACCAAGCGAAGCAGGATGAGGACAATCGTCGCTCTCTACCGATGGGCCATTGAGTGTGGCTATCACCCTGGAGGCATCGATTTTTCTGCTGTCACCAACTCGGTGCGCAAACCGCCACGAAGAATTCCGAAGGCCATCCCTACGAAGGACTTAGTTTTGTTGCTATTCCATTGCGTCATTGAATTGGCACTGGTCGAATCCGGCGCGAAGGATCGTCATATTTCCACTTGATCGGTTTCGGGTTCTTGTTGTGTTCGCGGATGTATCGGCATCAGTTTGCGATCCCAATCCTTCACCGAAGTGAAGATGCCGCGAGCGATCACTTCACGCTGAATGCGCGAGAACCAGTTCTCCACCTGGTTGAGCCACGACGAGTAGGTCGGCGTGAAGTGCAGGTGCACGTTGCGCTGCGCATCAAGGAAGTCGGCAACCCGCTGCGTCTTATGGCTGCTGACGTTGTCGCAGATCGCGTGGATTTCCCGGCGTTTGGGCTGGCTGGCGACGACGTCGGTCAGGAAGGCCACGAACTGCTCGCTGGTGTGGCGCGCCACCGTCTTGCCCAGCACCTCGCCGGTGGCAGTATTGAACGCCGCGAACAGGCTGAGCGTGCCGTTGCGCTTGTACTCGAAGCCGTGACTCTCGGCGCGCCCGGGCGACAGCGGCAGCATACGGTCCTTGCGATCGAGTGCCTGGATCGCGGTCTTCTCGTCCACGCAGAACACCGCTGCGTGCGCCGGCGGGTTCAGGTACAGCCCGATCACGTCGGCTGCCTTGGTCTCGAAGTCCGGGTCGTTGGAGACCATGTGCCGCTCCAACTGCTGCGGCTTGATGCCGTGCTTGCGCCAGATGCGCTGCACGGCCGAGACCGATACGTCGCCGAGTTCTGCTGCGAGCTTGTAGCTACTCCAGTGTGTCGAACCGTCGGCGGGTTTGTGCTTGAGGGTGCACTTGAGCACCCGCGCTTCCAGTTTGGCCGGTGGCTGCGTAGGCGCCCGCCCGCGGTGCCGGGCGTACATGCCGGCTAGTCGCTCGCTGAGGAAGCGCCCCGACCAGCGTGCGATGAAGCGCGAATCGCAACCCAGTGTGCGCATGATACTGTCGCGCGATTCGCCGTCCTCGAGCATCAGGATCAACTTTGCGCGTCGCACGTCCGCCGCACGCACCGTTCGGCTGCGCGCCGCCGACAACAGTTGCTCACGTTCGATATCTGTCAGGTTCATTTTGACCCATGACCTGTATCTGAACACAGACAGGGTGCTAATTCAATAACGCAGCGCAGTAGCGAGCGCCGTGTCGTCGAGCATCTGCTTCATTGCTTCGGCTAGCGTCAGCCGGCGGCTTCACTTGCTTCGTAGGTTCGATGCCGACACCCCGGCAGACCACCGATAGGCTCTCGTCCTGATAGAGCTTGCGCCAGCCGAAGACTTGGTTGGCATTCACTTGATGTCGGCGAGCGACGCCAGAGACCGTTGCACCGGGCTCGAAAGTCTCGCGAACTATCGCTAGTTTCTCTTCAACCGAACGCCGGCGGCGCTGCTCCGGCTGGGTCAGAACTTCTAGAGGTTCCACGTTATGACTAGGCTTAAACATAGGCAGAAGACTACCTCAAAATAATTTAAGCGTCACCGCATGTCCGGCTTTTGCGGGGGACGGCCCAAGCGGCCTCGCGCTCGGACGGCGCGCGAAACGGCACGATGCGCAAGCCGAGCGAATCGACGTCGTGAAAGACCG
>LFKV01000007.1 GCA_001189345.1 Candidatus Paraburkholderia kirkii | reverse complement strand
ATAGTCAGGCAGTTGACCTGGTCACGAGCGATCGGCGCTGGTTGTCGAGAAATTAAATCCGCACGCAAAGCAATAACAAGCTTCGGATGGAGGATTGGCAGGGCCAGGAGGGCATCAAGCTTAGTACGGAGCACTCGGGCAAGTCGCAGTTGAATCTTGGTTGGACTTGCCCCCGCATAACCGGACAGCCGGTCCCGCTTAGGTTGGAGGATTTGCTTGCCGATGAAACTCGCGCGGCGAGCGGTATTTAAGGGCGCTATGCGGGTGTGACTCGTTATCGTGGTCGAACGCGATGGCCAGATTTTGCAGCACCGTCCTGGCGTCGGGTTTCGGCATCCACGAAACGTAATCACGCTTTATCGTTTCGTAATCACGCTTTATCGTTTTAACGAAGCTCTCGGCCATCCCGTTGCTTTGCGGACTTCTGACGGGTGTCGTTACTGGCTTCAGTCCGATTTTTCGAGAGAACTTCAATGTGCCATCGGCAATGTAGCAGGAACCATCGTCGCTTAACCACTCGACTTCCCTTTCGGCCTTCAACNCGCCGGTGAAGCGGTTCTCGACGGCTTGAAGCATGACGTCACGCACCATATCGCCAGTGTAACCGCCTGTGCTCGCGGCCCAACTCATGGCTTCGCGGTCGCAACAGTCGAGTGCGAAGACGACACGCAATGGGACACCGGCATCGCAGCGGAATTCGAAGCCATCCGAGCACCAGCGCATGTTGCTGCTATCCACCGCGACCTTGCCGTCATGCCGACGCGTAGACGAGGCGTGCCGAGGGCGATGTTCAAGCAGCAGGCCGTGGCGACGCATCACGCGATACACGCGCTTTGCATTTACTCGCGGTTGAGCCAGCATGTCCCGGCTTCGCCTCAGCAACGCCCAAGCACCTCGGTATCCATACGTCGGCGCGTCGCCTAACAACTCATGAAGTTCGGCGACAAGCGCCGTGTCGTCGAGCACGGGCATCTTGCGCCGGTCGACCCAGTCAGCCGGCCGCTTCGACTTGACTGCGAGATTCGAGCGCGACACCCCCAGGACTTATAGGCTCCCGTCCTGATAGAGCTTGCGCCAGCCGAAGACTTGGTTGGCATTCACTTGATGTCGGCGAGCGATGCCAGAGACCGTTGCACCGGGCTCGAAAGTCTCGCGAACTATCGCTATTGCGCTGCGTCATTGAATTAGCACCCTGTCTGTGTTCAGATACAGGTCATGGGTCAAAATGAACCTGACAGATATCGAACGTGAGCAACTGTTGTCGGCGGCGCGCAGCCGAACGGTGCGTGCGGCGGACGTGCGACGCGCAAAGTTGATCCTGATGCTCGAGGACGGCGAATCGCGCGACAGTATCATGCGCACACTGGGTTGCGATTCGCGCTTCATCGCACGCTGGTCGGGGCGCTTCCTCAGCGAGCGACTAGCCGGCATGTACGCCCGGCACCGCGGGCGGGCGCCTACGCAGCCACCGGCCAAACTGGAAGCGCGGGTGCTCAAGTGCACCCTCAAGCACAAACCCGCCGACGGTTCGACACACTGGAGTAGCTACAAGCTCGCAGCAGAACTCGGCGACGTATCGGTCTCGGCCGTGCAGCGCATCTGGCGCAAGCACGGCATCAAGCCGCAGCAGTTGGAGCGGCACATGGTCTCCAACGACCCGGACTTCGAGACCAAGGCAGCCGACGTGATCGGGCTGTACCTGAACCCGCCGGCGCACGCAGCGGTGTTCTGCGTGGACGAGAAGACCGCGATCCAGGCACTCGATCGCAAGGACCGTATGCTGCCGCTGTCGCCCGGGCGCGCCGAGAGTCACGGCTTCGAGTACAAGCGCAACGGCACGCTCAGCCTGTTCGCGGCGTTCAATACTGCCACCGGCGAGGTGCTGGGCAAGACGGTGGCGCGCCACACCAGCGAGCAGTTCGTGGCCTTCCTGACCGACGTCGTCGCCAGCCAGCCCAAACGCCGGGAAATCCACGCGATCTGCGACAACGTCAGCAGCCATAAGACGCAGCGGGTTGCCGACGTCCTTGATGCGCAGCGCAACGTGCACCTGCACTTCACGCCGACCTACTCGTCGTGGCTCAACCAGGTGGAGAACTGGTTCTCGCGCATTCAGCGTGAAGTGATCGCTCGCGGCATCTTCACTTCGGTGAAGGATTGGGATCGCAAACTGATGCCGATACATCCGCGAACACAACAAGAACCCGAAACCGATCAAGTGGAAATATGACGATCCTTCGCGCCGGATTCGACCAGTGCCAATTCAATGACGCAATGGAATAGGCTTAAAACATAGGCAGAAGACTACCTCAAAATTTAAGCGTCACCGCATTGTCCGGCTTTTGCGGGGGCAAGTCCAGAGGATGCGTCGCTTCATCGATGAATTCGATGAGCCACGATCGGAATGTCTCGCTATCTTGCGGCATGGGTTGAGTCGTAGACTGGTTTGCATCGCAACGCATCAGGACTTGAACCAGGAGACGACATGCAAGATCAGGCGATGATACTGGAAGAAGCCGCGCACGAATCGAGTGAGCCGGTGCGCATGACGCCCTTCATCGGACCGATCGCATGGACGTGTGCCTCGCTGTCGCCCGACGATGACATCGTGAAGATCAACGAGGCTTGCCGTCGCGAACTCAATGAAGTCGTTTCGACGTTGCGCGCCAATCCGCTGCCGACCGCGCTGCTGCGTCCCGACGATTTCTCGCTCGAACGCTGCCGCGAGATGATGCGCGAAGCATTGCAGTTGCTGACGGAGGGGCCGGGCTTCGTGATTGTCGACCGCCTGCCGATGGAACTGTGGACCAAGCAGGAGGCCACCGCGGTCTACTGGCTGCTCGCGCAGATGGTGTCGCGTCCGGTCGCACAAAGCTGGGACGGCAAGATGATTTACGATGTGCGCGATCTCGGCAAACCGCCGGGCAACGGCGTGCGTCTCGACATTACCAGCGCCGAACAGAATTTTCATACCGACAACAGCTATAACATCTGCCCGCCCAACTATGTGGCGCTGCTGTGTCTGCGACCCGCGAAGCAGGGCGGCGTAAGCAGCATCGTGAGTTTCTACACAGTGTACAACCAGATGATCGAGCGTCATCCGCATCTTCTCCCGCGCCTTTTCAGGTCATATATCTTCGACCGCCAGCGCGAGCACGCTCCCGGCGACGCGACGCTCATCAGTCATCCGCTGTTCCAGAACGAAGGCGGGCGCATGGTGTGCAGACTGTCGCGTCGTCATGTGATCGCGGGCTATGAAATGGCGCAACAGCACATGGACGAGGAGACCCTCGACGCGCTGCAAACGCTCGAAGCCGTGATGCTGGAACCGGAATGGACGCGCGATTTTCGAGCCGGGGCAGATTCAGATCGTCGATAACCAGCGCTGCGGACATCGGCGCACGCAATTCGTCGACTTCGACGAGGAAGATCGCAAGCGGCATTTGGTGCGCTTGTGGCTGCGCGATGCGAAGCGGCGCTTTTATAACGGCTGATGTGTCGGGGTGCCAGCGCGAGGCGCTTGGGGACGAACTTTTCGTGCGCTACGACGACGGAATGCAGCCGACCGCCCGCGCCGAGCAATTGGCGCCGGGCATGCAGTAAGCGCTGCGCACGCTCAGCGGAAGTCGGCTCGTTCGATCCATTGCGCAGCTATCAGCTCTTTAGTTTCGCCTCAACCGATCTCGCAGATCGCATCAGATTGAGCACGTTGTCAGCTTGTCCCGGCCGTCTACCTTCGAGCGATAGAGTGCGCTGTCGGCACGGCGAAGCGCGCCGTGCAGGTCTGTCTCGCCCTCTTCGACCTGTGCGAACCCGACGCTAATCGTCCAGTTCGGCATGCCCGCAGCGCGTCGGCGGCACGCATCGTGAACCTGTCCCGCGCAGGCCTGCGCGTACGGTGCCCGCGACGCGGGCAGCACCGCAATGAATTCGTCGCCGCCAAGGCGCCCGAACACGCCACCAAGTGAAGTGACTTCATCACCTGCGAGACTCGCGAGCGCCCTGAGCACCTCGTCACCAACCGGATGGCCGTGACGATCGTTGATCTGCTTGAAGCAGTCGAGGTCAATCGCGAGCACGTCGCGCCGCGCTGTATCAGCGGTGCGACGTGCTGCTCCAACCCCGCGCGGTTCCATACGCCTGTGAGCGGGTCGCGAAGCGCGGCGGCGCGCAGGCGCTGCTGCGCACGTTCAGCAGGTATCGCCAGCAGCCCGAGATTCAGTATGCCGAGCAGCAGTTGATCGGATAGCATCGGAACGAGCGCGAGCAGGTTCAGCGCGGGGGCAGTCCACTACGAGTGATCGCAGCCGACTTGCGCGCGTCGACGAATGCAACCTCGGGATATGGACCAAGACTGAGAAAGTTCTCCTTCCCAGTATTCGGGCGGCGATAACGGAGCAGCCACGTTTTGCTTCCGTCCGGCCAAATGCGTAAGGCAAGCCCATTCCCGTCTGAGAGCAGGTAAGGGCACTCGCGCGGTTTGGCGACGCGAAATACTACTTCGGACTTTGCTCGGCGCGTTCGGGCATCGCTCGGCACCTCGATTCCGTGTATGCGCAAAAATCACCGATGCCACCGGTATATGACGGCTCCCCGCGGAAACAAAAAAACCCCGTAAGACTATGATCTTACGGGGTTTCTCGAACTACACCGGCTCACGTCGGAACAACCGTTGGTGCCCAGGAGAGGACTCGAACCTCCACGGTGTTGCCACCGCTAGGACCTGAACCTAGTGCGTCTACCAATTCCGCCACCTGGGCAAGGGTGCGTTTTGCGTGTGTGAAGCAGCAAAAAGCGCCATTATAGCGAGCATAGCGTGCCTGTCAAGCGTTTCGAGTTCGTGCGTTCGTCGTGGCGCGCAGCGTGTCGAATCGACCCCCAACGCCCGTGGCGCTTGAAGGACGGGTGTTAGAATGATCTAAACGATGCAAGGTCCGCAGACCGCCCAGTACGGGCAAAAGTCCAGCCCGAACGAGAACAACACGATCAAGCCCTTGAGCAAATATCCCTATCCGATTCCCAGCCGCGAAGAGATTCTCGGCGTGCTGCGCACAAGCGAGACTCCACATGCCGCGAACGACATCGCCGAGGCGCTGTCGATCAAACGCCAGGAGCGTGAAGGATTTTTCAAGCGCCTCGCGGCCATGGAGCGCGACGGGCAAATCCGCCTCGACAAGCGCGGCCATTACCAGCTGACTCATCCGTCCAATTTCGTCGCGGGCCGCGTGCAGGGGCATCGCGACGGCTTCGGCTTTCTGATCCGCGACGACGGTCAGGACGACCTCTTCCTGCCCAACGGCGAAATGCAGAAGGTCATGCACAACGACCGCGTGCTCGCGCGCATCGTCGGCTACGACCGGCGTGGGCGGCCCGAAGGGCACATCGTCGAGGTGACGGAGCGGGCCAACAAGCGCATCATCGGGCGGCTCATCAACGAGAACGGCGCGCTGCTGCTCGTGCCGGAGGACAAGCGCATCGGCCACGACATTCTCATCACGCAGAACCCGAAGAAGGCGAAGGTCGGGCAGGTGGTGTCGGTCGATCTGACGGACTTCCCGAGCCGCCATTCGCAGCCGCTCGGGCGCGTGGTGGAGGTGATCGGCGATATCGACGATCCCGGCATGGAGATCGAGATCGCCGTGCGCAAGTACGGCGTGCCGCATCAGTTCAGCGAAGCCGCGCTCGCGCAGGCCGCGAAGCTGCCCGACGAGGTGCGTCCGGTCGATATCCGCCATCGCGTGGACTTGCGGGACGTGCCGCTCGTCACCATCGACGGCGAGGATGCGCGCGACTTCGACGACGCCGTCTATTGCGAGCCGATCGCGGTCGGTCGCGGCCAGGGCTTCCGCCTGCTGGTGGCGATCGCGGACGTGTCGCATTACGTGCGCCCGAACGAGCCGCTCGACGTTGATGCGCTCGACCGCAGCACGTCGGTGTATTTCCCGCGCCGTGTGATTCCGATGCTGCCGGAGAAGCTGTCGGACGGGCTCTGTTCGCTGAACCCGGACGTCGACCGCTGCGTGCTCGTATGCGACATGGTCATCACGGCGCGCGGCGAGATCAAGGCGTATCAGTTCTATCCGGGCGTGATGCATTCGGCGGCGCGGCTTACCTATACCGAAGTCGCGGCCGTGCTCACCAACACCAAGGGACCGGAAGCCGCGCGCCGCGCCGATCTCCTGCCGCAGTTGCAGGACCTCTACGGCGTCTACAAGGCGCTGCACGCCGCGCGCCAGAAACGCGGCGCGATCGATTTCGACACGACGGAGACGTATATCGTCGTGAACTCGCAGGGCAAGATCGAGCAGATCGTGCCGCGTCATCGCAACGACGCGCATCGGCTGATCGAGGAATGCATGCTGGCCGCGAACGTCTGCGCGGCGGATTTTCTGAAGCGCAACAAGCATCCGGGCCTGTATCGGGTGCATGCCGGGCCGACGGAAGAGAAGCTCGAGAACCTGCGCGCGTTCCTGCGCGGCGTCGGCCTGACGCTCACCGGTGGCGACAGGCCGCACGCGAGCGACTACGCCGCCCTGATCGCACAGATCCGCGACCGGCCCGACGCGCAGATGCTGCAATCGATGGTGCTGCGCTCGATGCAGCAAGCCGTGTACAGCCTGGACAACATCGGTCATTTCGGCCTTGCCTACGAGGCGTACGCGCACTTCACGAGCCCGATTCGGCGCTACCCCGACCTGCTCACGCACCGCGCGATCTACGCGATTCTGCAGGGCAAGAAGTATCTGCCGGACATCGGTCACGATGTCTCGCTGAGCACGGGTCTGACGAAGGCCGCGCGCGAAATGCAGAAGGCCGACGATACGGCGCGCGGACGCTCGCGCAACAGCGTCGCGATCTGGGAGGAGCTGGGTCTGCATTGCTCGTCGAACGAACGGCGCGCCGACGAAGCCTCGCGCGACGTCGAAGCCTGGCTCAAGTGCTACCTCATGCGCGACAAGCTCGGCGAGGAATACGGCGGCATGGTGAACGGCGTGACGTCGTTCGGCATCTTCGTGCAGCTGGATTCGCTGTTCATCGAAGGGCTCGTGCACGTGACCGAGCTCGACTCCGACTATTTCCATTACGACGAGATCAAGAACGAGCTGCGCGGCGAGCACACCGGCATTCGCTACCGCATGTCGGATCGCGTGCGCGTGCAGGTGAGCCGCGTCGATCTCGATGCGCGCAAGATCGATTTTCGTCTCGTGCGCGATACGCCCGTGAAGCCGCCGTCGCCGCGCCCCGTGTCCGGCGCGGGCGATGCGGCGAGCGCCGGCAATGGCGCGGCGGGTCCGCGCGTTCGGCGGCGGCGACGACGACGCGCCTGCCACGTGCGCCCGCGGCGGCACGAAGAAGGGCGCGCCGCTTGCGGCGAGCACGCGCGGCGGCGCGGCGAAAAAACGCGGCGCGGCGTCGAAGCCGGCATCGTAGGCGCGGCCGGCGCGCAAGAAGCGTTAAGGTTAAGGCGGCTCGCGTGTTCAGCCGCCAAACCCTTACGCGCGGTCCGATGCCACGTGCCTCGGACCGCATCGTGCTTTTGAAGTTTTCATCGAAGGTTCGGATCAGTCATGTCACGTCTCAAGGTTCTATATGGATTTCACGCAGTGACCGCGCGTCTGCGCGCGGATGCATCGTCGATCGAGGAGGTGCTGTACAACCCCACGCGCAAGGATCGGCGCATGCAGGACTTTCTGCGTTCCGCGAAGGACGCGGGCGTGCGGCTGATCGCAGCGGACGAGTCGCGTCTCTGGGGGCTGGCGGGCAACATCCAGCAGCATCAGGGCGTGGTCGCGCGCGCGCACGATTTGCCGCTCGCGCAGAACCTGGCCGAGCTGCTCGACGGCATTTCCGGCACGCCTTTGCTGCTGGTGCTCGATGGGGTCACCGATCCGCACAACCTGGGTGGGTGCCTGCGTGTCGCGGATGCCGCGGGCGCGCATGCGGTGATCGCGCCGCGCGATTGCTCGGCGGGGTTGAACGCGACCGCGGCGAAGGTCGCGAGCGGCGCGGCGGAGAGCGTCCCATACATCACCGTGACGAATCTGGCGCGGGCGCTGCGCGAGCTGAAGGACGCGGGCGTGTGGGTCATCGGTACGGCGGGGGAGGCGACGGCCTCTCTTTATGAGACCAGGCTGGATGGCCCGGTGGCGATCGTGGTCGGGGCGGAGGGCGAGGGGATGCGCCGCCTCACGCGCGAAACCTGCGACGAGATCATGAATATCCCGATGGCCGGGGCGGTCGAGAGTCTGAATGTGTCGGTGGCGAGCGGGGTTTGTCTGTTTGAAGCGGTGAGGCAGCGGGCGGCGAAGAAGTCGGTGACTTAACTTCAAACAAAAATATGCTGCAGCTTGCTCATGGCATCGCTTGATACGATTCTCGAACGATTGGCGCCCGCTCACCGCGCCGCTTTGCTGTGGTTCCAGGACCGCGAAGGTCAAAAGGTTTTCTGGCCTGCTCCATTGCCGGATGGAACCTTCATCGTTAATAACGCCAAAGGCATACATAAGCCGGCTGGCATCAAGTATGCGGTGAGTGTGCGTCAATCGCTCACACCATCGCTTTCAGTCCTGCTTCGAAGGAGAATCCACCATGCCGCTCGTCCGAATCTCGCTCATGAGCCGCGCGCAGCGTAACGAGGCGCGCTTCCATGCGCTCGGTGACGCGCGGCCTTCGTCGGGAGCGTGATGGTCTTGGCGCGCCTGTCTTCGGGGTCTTCGTCGCGGCGCACGAGGCCTGCCGCGCAGAGCTGATCGAGCAGCCGCACGAGCGACGGTCCCTCGATGCCGACTGTTCCGCGAGCGTCACCTAACGCACCGCCTCGCCGAGCCGGTTGGCAGTGAGGAGCGGCACGGCGCAGGCCTCCGACACGCCGTACGAGGCGAGCACGCCGTGGCTTGCGCGCCGCCAGCGTCGCGCGGCCAGCACGAGCGTGCTGCTCACGGAGCGGCGCAGTATATCTAGCTGGGTCATGCGGCGGGATTATAGCGAGAAGCTTATTCGTTAGTATCCTATCGAGTGGAGTTTTTTCTTTCGGTTTCGTACTCTGAAAATAAACGATGGGCCGTTCGCGTTCACCGGCGCGCTGCTCGCAGGCGCCAAAGTACGGAACGGTCGTTCGCGCCGCGTTGACCCTCGAAAGCGCCGCATGCTGCAATCGGCCGGAACACTCAACAGGCGAACATCGATCCGCAGCATGGAATCAACCGCTATCGACTTTCACGGGCTGATCCGTCCCGGTGACACGATCATGTGGGGACAGTCTCACGCCGAGCCGCTCACGCTGATGCGCGCGCTCGTGCGGGCGCGCAGGCAACTCGTGCGCATTCGCGTGTTTCTCGGCATCGGGCTCGCGGAGGTGCTCGAGCCCGGTCACGCCGATTCGATCGACTTTCTCGCCTATTGCGGCAGCGGCTCGAATCGCAGGCTCGCGCGCGTCGGCGTGCTCGATATTCTTCCCGCGCATTACTTACAGCTTCCCGGCCTGATCCGCAGCCGCGCGCTCGGCGTCGACGTCGTCATGCTCCAGGTTTCGCCGCCCGATGTGCAGGGCCGTCACAGCCTCGGTCTCGCGCGCGAGTATCTCGTCGAGGCGCTGAAGGGCGCGCGCACGGTGATCGCCCAAGTACATCCCGACGTGCCGTGGACCTTCGGCGGCCTGTATCTGCGCGCATCGGATATCGATCTGCTGGTGCAGTCGGATGCGGCGTTTCCCGAGCATCCGAAGAGCGCGCCCGGCGAGGTCGAACAGGCGATCGGCCGGCATGTCGCCGATTTCGTCGATGACGGCGCGACGCTGCAGACCGGCATCGGCGCGATTCCCGATGCGGTGCACGCCGCGCTCGCCGACCGGCGCGAGCTCGGCGTGCACAGCGGCAGCATCGGCGACGGCATCGCGGCGCTCGCCGAAAGCGGCGCGATCAGCAATGCGCGCAAGACGATCGATGCGGGTATCACGATCGGCGGCGAGCTGATCGGCTCGGAGCGGCTGCGGCGCTTTGCACACGGCAATGCATCCCTCGAACTGCGCGGCATGGAGTACACGCACGATCCGCGCGTGCTCGGCCGGATCGTGCGGTTCGTCGCGATCAACTCGGCGGTCGAGGTCGATCTGACGGGGCAGGTGAATGCGGAAGTCGCGGCGGGCACCTACGTGGGCGCGGTCGGCGGCGTCGGTGATTTTCTGCGCGCCGCGCAGGCGAGCTGCGGCGGCGTGCCGATCGTCGCGCTTCCTTCGACGGCGGGAAAGCACAGCCGCATCGTCGCCCGCGTCTCGGGGCCGGTGACCGTACCGCGCAGCGACGCGTGCGTGATCGTCACCGAATACGGCGCGGCGGATTTGCGCGGGCTGTCGCTCGCTCAGCGCGTGTCGCGGATGATCGCGATCGCGCATCCGGATCATCGCGAACGGCTCGAACGCGACGCGCGCGCAGGTTCGATGTGAGAATGCGGCTGACTTCCATGGAGAAAAACCGATGAACGACGATGAACATCGCCGCGCGCTCGCAACCGTCAATGCCGCATGGAGCGCCGCCGCGCAACGCTGGGATGCGGACGCGTTCGCCGCGCTGTATGCGGAGGACGCGCTCTTCTTCGGCGGAAGACCCGCGCATTCCATCGGCAGGGAGGCGATTCGCGCGTACTTCGCGTAGTATGAAGGCGTGATCGAATCCGCATCGCTCGAACTCGAGGAGCGGCATGTGATGGCGCTCGCGTCCGATTGCTTCGTCGCGCAGGGTTACGGCGTGTTGTCGAGCCGATTCCCGGGCAATCGCGACTCGCGATCGCGCTTGCGCACGACATGGATCGTCGCGCTGCGCGATGGCGAGTGGCGCATTCTTCAGCACCATTTTTCGGGGCTGCCGGAGAAGCCGCCGATCTGATCGGACGCGTATTCGCATCCAGTCGGACGGCGGCCGGCCTTCATGCCCAGCCGCCGTTCGTTTCATCGGCCGAAAGCGCGTCGCGGCGACGCGAGGCCGCGCCGGCGCACGCTTTGCGCAATGCCGTGCGCCAACGGCTCCAGCACCGTTCGTTTCAACGTACGAATCATTTCGTCTCCGTCGATTGACGCTCATACGCCGTGACCGTCAAATGGACGCCACATAACGAGACCGACTGGAGACACACATGATACGGAGAACACTGCAACGCGCGCTCGCGCTCTGGCTGGTAGCGCTGGGCGCCGCGCCCAGCGCATTCGCCGATGCGCCGAACATCATCAAGGTCGGCTTGTCCGTGCCGCTTTCCGACTCCGGCGCGAACTGGGGCAAGGGCAGCGAGTGGCTCTGCAAGCAGGCCGCCGAGGAAATCCAGAAAGCCGGCGGCGTGAAGATCGCGAACAAAGTCTACAACTTACGAATGCATCGCGTACGACAACAAATACAACGCGGCGGATGGCGCGAAGGTCGCGCAGACCTTGCTGAGCCGCGACGGCGTGAAGTACATAGGCAGTAGCCTCGGCACCGCGCCCACGCGCGTTGCAGGCGCGCACGGAGCGCGAGGGCGTCCTGCTGTTCACGACAGCGTGGGGCGCGAGCATCAAGGAACCGAAGTTCCCGCTCACCTTCGCCCAAATGGATACGCCGATCGAAATCGCGCCGCCGCTGGTGCGCTACGTGAAGCAGGTCAATCCGAAGATCCAGACTGTCGCGCTGCTCAACCCCAACGACGCGACAGGCCAGGAAACGGGGAAGCTCGCGCGCAAGGCATGGGAAGCGGTGGGCGTGAAGGTGGTCGCGAGCGACTGGTACGAGCGCGGCACGACCGAGTTTCAGCCGGTCGCCGCGAAGCTCGCGGGCCTGAAGCCGGATGTCGTCGATCTGTGCTCGAGCCCGCCGGCCGACGGCGGCCTGGTCTTCAAGGAGCTCGGCGCGATGGGCTGGAACGGCGTGAAGGTGGTGGAGGTCGGCATCGGCGCGGACGGCCTGCTCGCGACCGGTGGCCGCGCAGTCGACAACGCGTATCTCGGTGCCGCCATGACCTTCGACGGTCCGGGCGTGACCGCGCGCCAGCGCGAGTTGAACCAGGGCGCATGCGCCGTGACGGGCGAATCGCTGAACGCGATCCAGATCGGTTTCTACGACTCGGTCAAGGCACTCAAGGCCGCGATGGAGAAGGCGCGGAGCATCGAGCCGAGCGCGGTGGCCGGTGCGTTGCCGGCCATCACGTTCGATTCGTTCTACGGACGCGCCGCATTCGGCGAGAAGGGCGTCTACGGCAGCCCGCAGCAGATTCTCGTGCCGGTGATCGTCACGCAGATCCAGGGCGAGAAGCTCGTGGAGCTCGCGCGCATCAGCCCGGCCGAACTCAAGCAGCGGACCGGCCAATAACGTACGTCGAGGACGCGGAGCAGTCATGCAGACACTCTTCCAGCTCACGTTGACCGCGCTGCAGATCGGCTCGGTCTACGTCCTGTTCGCGCTTGGTCTCACGCTGATCTTCGGCGTCTTGCGGATCGTGAACTTCGCGCACGGGCAGTTCTTCACGCTGTCCGCGCTGATCGTGTCGGTCGCGATTCCATGGCTCGTCGCGGGCGTCGTGCTCGCCTCGGCGCTCGGCGCGCTCGCGTTCCGCCGCTTTCAGCGCGATCTGGCGGGCTCGTTCATTCTGTCGGCGGGCTTCGTGCTGCTTTTCGAAGGCGTCTTTCGCGACATCTTCGGCGGCGCGGTGCGCTCGGTGCTGCCGCTTGTCGATGGCAACGTCGCGGTGTTCGGCGCGACGCTCGCCGCGCAGCGCCTGATTCTCTGCGCGGTGGCCGTGGCGCTCGCGGGCGGGCTCTTGTGGTCGCTCAACGCGACGCGCCTGGGACGCGCGATGCGCGCCGTCTCAATCGATCACGAAGCGGCCATGCTGCAGGGCATTCCATACAACGCGATCGCGTTTCGCGGCTTAGTCGTCGCGCCGGCGCTCGGTGCGATCGCCGGCGCGCTGATCGCGCCGGTGTCGATCGTTTCGCCCGAATTCGGCGAGAGCTATCTCGTGAAGGGCTTCATCGCGGTCGTGATCGGCGGGCTGGGTTCGGTGCCGGGCGCGATTCTCGGCAGTCTCTTCATCGCGTTCATCGAGAGCTTCGGCGGCTTCTACTTCGATCCGTCGAGCGCGAATCTCGCGATCTTCGTGCTCGTCATGCTGGTGCTGCTGATTCGCCCCAAAGGAGTGTTCGGTCATGCCTAACCGGTCTTTCCCGTTCTGGGCGCTGGCGGTGCTGGCGCTCGGCGCCGCGAGTCTCTTCGCCGGCGGCGGCTACGCGGCCGACCTCGTCGTGTGGTACGCGATCGCCGCGCTCACCGCGTCGAGCCTGCGCTTCGTGCTGCTGATGGGCGAGCTGAACTTCGCCACCGCCGCGTTCTTCGGCATCGGCGCTTATACGGCGGGCGTATGCACGACGCTGTGGGACATTCCGTTCCCCGTTGCGTTGCTGTTGAGCGGCGTGCTCGCCTGCGCGATCGGCGCGGTGTTCGGCTTCGTCACGCTGCGCGCGAAGGGGCCGTATTTCCTGCTGATCGGCTTCGCGTTCGCGGAGGTCATGCGCATCGTCTATACGCGCTCTGACTGGCTCGGCGGCAACTCCGGCATGGTCGGCATCTTTCCGCTCGCCGCGTTTGGCACGGGCTTTCCCGCGTTCGTCGTGCTGGTCGTCGGTGTGCTGCTGCTCGCGCTTTATGCGATCGAGACGTCGCAGTTCGGCAAGCTGCTAATCGCCGTGCGCGACAACGAGAACGTCGTGCGCTCGGTCGGCATCCGCGTGCATCTCGTGAAGATCGCGTGCTTCTGCATCTCCTGCTTCGTGACGGGTATCGCCGATTCCTTGCACGCGTTTGCCAACAACGTCATCAGCCCGCCCGATTTCGGCTTTCTGCTCTCGACATTCGCGCTCGCCTATCTCAAGGTCGGCGGCGAACATCATCCGCTCGGGCCGGTTGCGGGCGCGATCCTGCTCGTGCTGCTCGGCAGCTTCACGATGGGCCTCGGCGCAAGCGAGCATATCTTCTACGGCGCGGCCATCGTCATTGCGATGCTGCTTCTTCTCGGCGGCCTGACGGGTCTCGTGCTCGGCCGCATGGCGAGCGCGAAGACGCGGCGCGCGGCGCTCGTCCATCCGAACGGAGGCGTGTGATGCAGACAGCCACTCCCTTGTTCGCGGCAAAGGACATTGCGCGTAGCTTCGGCGGATTGCTCGCGGTATCGGATCTGAGCTTCGAGATCCGCGAGCGCGAAGTGCTCGGCCTGATCGGGCCGAACGGCGCGGGCAAGAGCACGACGTTCAATCTGATCAGCGGCTTCTACGCGCCGACGCGCAGCAAACTCTTCATCGACGGCACGGATGCCAAGGGCATGTCGCCCGAGCGCATCAGCAGAAAAGGGCTCGTGCGCACCTTCCGGCACGGCAGCCTGATGCGCAGCATGACCGTGGCGGACAACATCCTGATCGGCACGCTCGGTTCGTTGCCGCGTTCGGAGCGAGCGGAGCGCGTGGGCGAGACCGCGCGCCTCTTCAGCCTGCAAGCCAAGCTCGACGAAATCGCCGGCATCCTGCCGCACGGCTTGCAGCGGCTCGTGAGCATCGCGTTCGCGTCGCGCCCGCGCATCCTGTGTCTCGATGAGCCGCTCACCGGCCTGAACCAGACGGAAGTCGCCGCGACGCTCGAGGTGTTCGAGCGCATCCGCGACGAGTTCGGCAGCTCGGTGCTGCTCGTCGAGCACAACATGAAGGCGGTGATGCAGGTGTGCGACCGCATCGTCGTGCTGCATCACGGCCGCATGCTCGCGACCGGTTCGCCGGACTCGCCGCGATCCGCGCGTGATCGAAGTCTACCTCGGAGCAAATCATGGGCACTGACGAGATCGTTCTGGACGTAAGCGAGATGTCGATCAGCTACGGCGCGATGCCCGCCGTGCGCGGCGCGAGCCTGCAGGTGCGCCGTGGGCAAGTCGTGACGCTCGTCGGCGCGAACGGTGCGGGCAAGTCGACGCTCATGAAATGCGTCGCGGGCCTCATCAGGGCCAATGCGGGCAGCGTGAAGCTGGACGGCCAGGAGATGAAGGGCGCCTCTGCGGACATGCGCGTGAAGCACGGGCTTTGCCTCGTGCCCGAAGGCCGGCGCCTCTTCGGCAGCATGACCGTGCGCGAGAACCTCGAACTGGGCGCTATTGCCGGGATGACGCTCGCGCCATTGCGGCCGATCTCGAACGCTGCCTCGGCTACTTCCCCGATCTGGTGCCCAAGCTCGGCGCGCTTGCCGGCACGCTGAGCGGCGGGCAGCAGCAGATGGTGGCGGTGGCGCGCGCACTGATGTCCGCGCCGCGCATGCTCCTGCTCGACGAGCCGACCATCGGGCTCGCGCCCGCCGTGGTCGAGAAGATCGCGCGCGTGATCCATGTGATCCGCGATACGGGTGTCGACGTGCTGCTCGTCGAGCAGAACGCGGAGGTCGCGCTCGACGTCGCGGACTACGCCTACGTGCTGGAAGGCGGCACGGTCATCCAGCACGGCGACGCCAAGGCGCTCGCCCGCGACGAACGGGTGCAACGCGCCTATCTCGGCATGTAGGAATGCAGAAACATACGGCAACCAATGCCGATGACGTCGCCGGCTACGATGAACCGCCCGCGTTCTCCCACGGTAGACGGCGGGATCGCGTCGCGACGTTCCGTCGGTTGATTACCGGTGCGGCGCGCGGGCCCGCGACATGTCGTGCTATCTTGGCGGCTCGCTCATCCCGCACGTCCCGTCATGCCGATCAGTTACCTTTGCGGCCTCACCTCTCCCAGCCGCACCGATTCCGCCAACCGGCGGCTGGGCTGCGCGCTCGCGTTCGTCGCGGGTGCCGCGAACGCAGGCGGCTTTTTGGCCGTTGGGCGATATACGTCGCACATGTCGGGGCTCGTCTCCTCGGTCGCCGACAACCTCGTGCTCGGTCAGGTGGCGCTCGTCTTCTCCGCGATCGGCGCGGTCGCCGCATTTCTTTGCGGCGCCGCGACCTCGGCGCTGCTCATCAACTGGGGACGCCAGCGGCGCGCGCATAGCCTGTTCGCGACGCCGATTCTGCTCGAAGCCGTGTTGCTGCTCGTGTTCGGCATACTTGGGGCGAATCTCGAAAGCCATCGCGTGTGGGACGTGCCGTTGACCGTCGCGCTGCTGTGCTTCGTGATGGGCCTGTAAAACGCGATGATCACGAAGATCTCGAAGGCGGAGATCAGGACGACGCACGTGACGGGGCTCGTCACCTACATCGGCATCGAAATCGGCAAGCTCCTGTACTGGAACCGCGGCGTGGCGCGAGGCGACTCCGGCTACGTGTGTTCCAATCGCGCGTGCCTGGCGCTGCTGAGCTCGCTGCTGGGGATGTTCGTTCTCGGCGGCTTCGCGGGCGCGACGGGTTTTGCGCATTTCGGCTTCGTCACGACCGTGCCGCTCGCGGCCTTGCTCCTGCTGTTCTCGTGGGTGCCGCTCGTGGACGATCTCGCCGCGGGCCGGCGTCGCGCGCGCCATCGGTTCTGCATCAGGACGCAGCGGCTGCCTCGGCAATGATCCAGTCGCGGAACAGCTGCATACCGGGAGACAGGCGCCGCGACCTGAGCCACGTGAGCCAATAGCTTCCGGTCTTCACCTCGATGTCGAAGGCGCGCGCGAGCAGCCCCGCCTGCAGCTCGCGCACGAACATGCGCGGCGGCGCGAGCGCGACGCCCGCGCCTTACACCGCGGCTTCCACCATCAGTCGCAGTCGCGACGAATCGAACACGGGGCGTTCATCGTCCACGCGTCGAGGCCGGCGGCATCGAACCAGTTCGTCCAGTCGTCCGCGCGATAGGAGCGCAGCAGCACTTCGTTCGCGAGATCGGACGGCGTGCCGAGGCGTCGCGCGATGTCGGGCGCGCACAGCACGGCGAGCGGCGCGTCGAGCAAGGGCGCGTTGTGCGTCGCGGGCCAGATGCCCGCGCCGAAGCGGATCGCGAAGTCGAGGCCCTCGGAAGCTGGATCGACGAGATTGTTATGCGTGAGCAGCCGCAGCTCGACGAACGGATGCGTTTCCCGAAACGTTTTCAGCCGGGGCATCAGCCAGCCGACCGCGAACGTGCCGACGACGCCCACCGTCAGCACACCTCATGAAAATGACCGCCCTCGAATTGCTTGAGCACGGCTTCGATGCGGCCGAAGACATCGCTCAGCACGGGCAGGAAGGAGCGCGCGGCCCTCGTCGGTGACGCCGAGCCCGCGCGGCAGGCGCTTGAAGAGCGGCGTGCCGAGCCGTTCCTCCAGCGCGCGCACCTGCTGGCTGAAGGCCGCCTGCGTGACGTTCAGCTCCAGCGCGGCGCGCGTGAAGCTCAGGTGCCGCGCCGAGGCTTCGAACGCGCGCAGTGCATTGAGCGGAAGATGAGGGCGCATGGCTCGCATAAGATTTTCTTTTGCCAGCGGCAAATTATCCTCGATTGTCGAAGCGGCCGAAAGAGCGGATATTTTGCTTCAGTCCAATCACGGCAGACAGACGAAGGATCGACACCCATGAAGTTTCGTACGCTGAGTTTTCTGGCGGCAACCATTTTTTCTTTTGGCGCGACCTCCGTCGCCGCCCGTGCGGCCGGTGCCGACGACGCGAGGATTAGGAAGACGGTCGATGACACGATCAAGCCGATGATGGCGCTGCACGGCATCGCCGGCATGGCGGTGGGCGTCGTCGTGCAGGGCCGGCCGTACGTGTTCGACTACGGCCTGGCGTCGAAGGAAACGAAGCAGCCCGTCACGCACGATACGCTGTTCGAGATCGGCTCGATCAGCAAGACCTTTACCGCGCGCTGGCCTCGTACGCAGGCTCGAAGACGATCTCTCGTTGAACGATCCGGTGAGCAAGCATCTGCTGTCGCTGGCCGGAAGCGAGTTCGGCAAGGTGGCGCTCCTGAATCTGGGCACGCACACGCCGGGCGGCCTGCCGCTGCAAGTGCCCGACGAGATTCACGACGACGACGACCAGTTGCTGCGCTACTTCAAGTCCTGGCGTCCGGCGCAGCCGCCCGGAACGATCCGCACCTATGCGAATCCCGGCATCGGCACGCTCGGCCTCATCACCGCGAAGAGCATGCGGCAGAATTTCGACGCGCTGATGCAGACGCGCCTCTTTCCCGCGCTCGGCCTGAAGCACAGTTACGTCGACGTGCCCGCCGCGAAGCAGCGCGACTATGCTCAAGGCTACGCGAAGGACGACGCGCCGGTCCGCATGAAGGGCGGCGTGCTGTCCTCGGAGGCCTATGGCGTGAGGTCGACGGCCGCCGACATGACGCGCTTCCTGCAATCAACATGAACGCGGTGCGCATCGATCCGCCGTTCCAGCGCGCGGTGATCGCGACGCACACGGGCTATTTCCAGGCCGGTCCGCTGACGCAGGACCTGATCTGGGAGCAGTATCCGTATCCGGTCGCATTGCAGTCGCTGCTGGATGGAAACTCGCAGTCGATGATCATGAACGCGACGCCCGTCGCCGCGATCGATCCGCCGCAAGCACCGCGCGAGGATGTCTGGATCAACAAGACCGGCTCGACCAACGGCTTTGGCGCGTATGTCGCGTTCGTGCCGAAGGAGCGCGTGGGTATCGTCATGCTGGCGAACCGGAACATACCGAACGACGAACGTGTGAAGGCCGCGTATGCGATCATCACGTCGCTGGTCGGCGGACGATAGTCGAGATGCGATGAGAATCGATCCCTACAGTCTCGAACTCTTCATCTCGGTCGTCGAGGAGGGATCGATCGCGCGCGCCGCGAGCCGCAATCACATCGCGTCTTCGGCGCTGAGCAGGCGCATCGCGGATCTGGAATCGGCCATCGGCGCCGCGCTGCTGATTCGCTCGCCGTCGGGTGTGTAACTGACCGAAGCGGGCCGGCACGCGTATTCCAGCGCGCGTTCCATCCACGGCCAGCTCGAGAGCATGGCACGCGAGGTGCGGTCGATGAGCGGCCAGGTCGCGGGCGTCGTGCGCCTGCACGCGAATGCATCGGCCATCGTGGGCTTTCTGCCCGAGCGGCTGAGATTGTTCAACGCGCGTCATCCGCTCGTCGACATCGCGTTGACGGAGCAGATCAGCGACGAAGTCGTCCGTGCCTGTCTCGACGATCGCGCGGACGTCGGCATATCGGCGAGCACGAAGACGCCCGCCGGCCTGGAATCGTGGCACTTCGCCGACGATCCGCTGATGGTCGTGCTGCCGCCCGGGCACGAACTCGCCTCGGCGGACGCACTGAGCTTCGCGGAAGCGATCCGCTTTCCGCTCGTCGCGTTGCAGGCGGGCGGCTTGCTCGATCGGACCTTGAAGGAGCACGCCGAGGCCGCGCGCGTACCCCTCAACGTGACGGTGACCGTCAACAGTTTCGACGCGCAATGCCGCATGGTGGAGGCGGGGCTCGGCATCGGCATCGTGCCGACGAGCGCGGCTTCCGCGTTTGCGGGATCGCGCAGCTTCGCGCGCGTGCCGTTGCGCGAGACCTCGGACAGACCGGTCGCCAGGTCCACGACCGGCCGCGAGAGCATGCCGCTGAAGAGATGGTCGAGCTTGCCGGCGTATTCGCTGATGACCGCCACGATTTCCGGATGGCTGTGGCCCAGCACCGCGCTCATCAGTCCCGATGTGAAATCGAGGATCGCGTGGTCGTCCGCGTCATAGACGAAGCTGCCCTGGGCGCGCTCAATGATCATCGGCTGGAACGTGGCGCCGTAGCGGATCAGATGTTCCCTGGCGTTGCGCCAAAAGCTTGCGTCGTTGTTCAGTGACACGGTGCTTCTCCCGACGAATGTTGGAAAGAACTTGCAGTCTAGACGGCCCTCTGGTTTTATAGAAACGAATAGTTCTAGTGCGAGCCAGAAGAGGGGCTAATATCTTGGGTCTTTCGCTTGAGATCGATCTGTTGTGCTCGTTTGCCGTCATCGCCGAAGTGCGGGCGCTCAGCCGCGCGGCCGAGCGGATCGGCCGGACCCAGTCCGCGCTGAGCCAGCAGATGAAGCGGCTCGAGGAAATCGTCGATCAACCCTTGTTTCAGCGTACCGGACGCGGCGTCGTGCTGACGAATCCCGGTGAACGGCTGCTCGTCCACGCCCAGCGCATTCTGCGCCTGCACGACGAGGCGCTGGCCGATCTATGCGGCAAGGGATTGTCGGGCAATATCCGCTTCGGCTGTCCGGACGATTATGCCGCCGTCTTTTTGCCTTCGCTGCTGCGGCAGTTTTCGAGCCGGCATCCGCACGCGCTCGTGGAAGTCGTGTGCGGGCCTACGCCGAGGCTGCTCGAACAACTGGAAATGCGCGCGCTGGATCTCGCGATGATCTCGTTGCCCGAAGCCACGCTGAACGCCGACGTCATTCGTCGCGGGCAACTGGTGTGGATCGGCTGCCCGGGAATGGACGCCGCGCACGTCGATTCCTTGCCGCTGGCGCTCTCCGATCCCGACACGCTCGATCACATCGCGGCCTGCGACGTGCTGAAACGCGCGGGCAGGGCTTATCGCATCGCCTATGCGAGCAGCAGTCTCGCGGGTCTTACCGCGCTCGTTCGTTCGGGACAGGCGTTCGCCGTCATCACGCGCACGGCGGTGCCGCCGGATCTCTGCGTGCTCGATGCCGATGCGTCGCTTCCTGCGTTGCCGAGCGTCGGTATTTCGCTGAAGTTCGGGTGCGGGCGTCCGTCGCCTCTGACCTTGGCTTTCGCGGAGCACATCAGGTCGAAGCTTCCGGTGCTTTGACATCTGAATGAACGTGCTGGCGGATATAGCAGAAAAAAACATTTTTCACCGGTTTCGGCAAGCGACGAAGAACGCGGCATACACGACGGACCTCGAGCCGCAGACGCATGCGATACTGACATTCTCGCACGGAACGAGCACATGCATCGACACGTCGAGTTCGGCCTCGTTCGTGCCCGGGCCGTGAAGCTTTCCACAAAAGGAACTGACCGGCCGATCAAAATTTAAGCACGAGTTTAACTATCCAGTTAGAATGTTATGGTTAACACCTAAGTTCTCGCTGGAGAAGATTCGATGTCTACGCATGAAGCTCGTCTTTCAGGCGCGCTGAGAGCCGGGTGTGTCCTGCTGGGTCTTGCCTTGCTGGCCACCGGTCTGTTCTTCGTCATCGGCGGCGCGAAGCTTGCGCTTTTGCACGGTAGCGCGTATTTCCTGATCGCCGGCGCGGTCATCGTCGTGTCCGCGGTGCAGTTCATGCGGGCGAAGGCGTCCGCGGTCGTCGTGTATGGCGCTGCATTCGTCGGCACGCTGATCTGGGCGCCGCTCGATGCCGGTTTCGATTTCTGGCCGCTCGTTTCCCGTCTGATAGTGCCGACCGGGTTCATGGTGCTGGCGCTGCTTCTTTGGCCGTCGCTGCGCAAGCGCGCCGGCGCGCAGCCCGCGACGAAGCGGGCATACGGTCTTTCCGCTGTGCTCGCGGCAGGCATGCTCGTCACCTTCGTGCAGATGTTCGAACCGCATCCGACTGTCGCGTTCGATGGAACGCCCGCGCCCGTCGTGCCCGTCGCCGAGGGACAGGCGCAGAAGGACTGGAGCAACTACGGCAACACGCCCGGCAGCAGCCGCTTCGTCGCGCTCGACCAGATCACGCGCGACAACGTGAAGAACCTGCATGTCGCGTGGACCTTCCGCACGGGTGACGTGCCGGAGAGCCCGACCGGCAATGGCGCGGAGGATCAGGAGACGCCGCTGCAGATCGGCGATCGGATCTTCCTGTGCACGCCGCACAACAACGTCATCGCGGTCGATGCGGATAGCGGCAAGCAGATCTGGAAACGCGAAATCAACGCGCAGTCGCGGGTGTGAAACCGTTGCCGCGGGCTTGCCTATTTCGATGCGACCCAGCCGCTCGCTCAGCCTTCCGTGGCAGGCTCGACGCCGGTGACGCCCGTGTCCTTGACAGCCGGTGAAAACTGCCGGCGCCGCCTTCTGATGAACACGATCGACGCGCGCCTCGTGGCGATCGACGCCGACAGCGGCGCACTGTGCGAAGGTTTCGGCGACCACGGTTTCGTCGATCTGAAGGCCGGCCTCGGCGCGGCGGACGATCCGAAATACCAGCTCACCTCCGCGCCGACGCTGGCGGGAACCACGGTCGTCGTGGGCGGACGCGTGGCCGACAACGTCCAGACCGACATGCCGGGCGGCGTGCTGCGCGGCTTCGACGTCGTCACCGGGCAGGTTCGCTGGGCATTCGATCCGGGCCGCGACGATCCCAACGCGCGCCTGCAGCCGGGCCAGACGTATGCGCGCAGCACGCCGAATTCCTGGGCGCCGATGTCCTACGATCCCGCGATGAACACCGTGTTCATCCCGATGGGCAGCTCGTCGGTGGATCTGTGGGGCGCGAACCGCACGCCGCTGGATCATCGTTACGCGACGTCGATCCTCGCGCTCGATGCGACCACCGGCAAGGAGAAGTGAGTGTACCAGACGGTTCATAACGATCTCTGGGACTTCGACGTGCCGATGCAGCCGAGCCTGATCGACTTCCCCGAACATGACGGAACGACGAAGCCCGCCGTCGTGTTCGGCACGAAGTCCGGCCAGATCTTCGTGCTCGACCGCATGACCGGCAAGCCGCTCACGCGGGTGGAGGAGCGGCCGGTGAAGACTGGCACGATCCCCGGCGAGCAGTACTCCGCGACGCAGCCGTTCTCGGTCGGCATGCCGCTGATCGGTGCGCAGATGCTGAAGGAGTCGGACATGTGGGGCGCGACGCCGTTCGATCGGCTGATGTGCCGCATCGATTTCAAGTCGATACGCTACGACGATCTCTTCACGGCGCCGGACACCGATGTGTCGCTGAGCTTTCCCGGCTCGCTCGGCGGCATGAACTGGGGCGGCGTGTCGACCGACCCGAACCATCACGTCATCTTCGTGAACGACATGCGCCTGGGACTCTGGGTGCAGATGATTCCGCAGAAGACCGACAACGCGGCTGCGAGCAACGGCGGCGAAGCGGTCAACACGGGAATGGGCGCGGTGCCACTGAAGGGCACGCCTTATGCCGTCAGCAAGAATCGCTTCATGTCGCCGCTCGGCATTCCTTGTCAGAAGCCGCCTTTCGGAACGCTCTCGGCCGTCGATCTGAAGACGCAGAAAGTACTGTGGCAAGTGCCGGTCGGCACCGTGCAGGATACGGGACCGTTCGGCGTGAAGATGCGCGTGAAGATGCCGGTGGGCATGCCGACGCTCGGCGGCACGCTGGCGACGCAGGACGGGCTCGTATTCATCGCGGGCACGCAAGACTACTATCTGCGGGCGTTCGACAGCGCGACCGGCAAGGAAGCATGGAAGGCGCGCCTGCCGGTGGGAAGCCAGGGCGGGCCGATGAGCTACGTGTCGCCGAAGATGGGCAGGCAGCACAGTATGTGCTGATCTCGGCGGGCGGCGCGCGGCAGTCGCCCGATCGCGGCGACTACGTCATCGCGTATGCGCTGAAGCCCTGATTGTCCGAGCGGCGGTTATCATGGCGGGCGGCATCGGCGCCCGTCATGCATGACGCCGCTTTCATTCGAACAACAACTCAGGCCTGATCGCGGTGGATCAACACGCCCGTCCAAGGATTCACGCGTCCGACATTCCTTTCTGAACGACGCGCCGCGAGACGCGGCGTGCTCCTGGTTGCTTCGATCGCATGCGGCGGTCTTGCAGCGGCGGCTCATGCGCAAAGCGTCGTCACACTCTACGGAACAATCGACACCAGCATCGAGGTCACCAATCCCGGTTCGTCGTGGACGCCGCGCATGGACTCGGGCGCCTATCGCGGTTCCCGATTCGGCGTGCGCGGCGCTGAGCCGCTGAGCGCGGATACCCGCCTTCTGTTCGATCTGGAAAGCGGCTTCAGTTTCGCCGACGGCACGTTCGCCACGGCCAACACCCTCTTCAACCGTCAGGCGTGGATCGGCCTCGGCGCGCCCTGGGGCGAAGTTCGCATGGGTCGCCAGTATTCGCCGATCTATATTCCGTTCAAGGGGACAGCTCGATGTGTTCGGCGCGGGCACGATCGCGTCGGGACTCAACAATCTGTCGAAGATCACGCCTTACACCGACAACGGCATCGCCTTCTTTCGCCCGTCATTCACGGCTTCTCGACGACGCTCATGCTTGCCTTGCGCGATAGCGGCGAGGGTAACGGGCTGTCCGGCTCCTAGGGACATTCGCCTACCGCAACGGACCGTTTCGCATCTCCTATGCGCATCAGCAGACGAACGGCAGCGAGGCATTGCGCGCGAATCTCGGCGGCGTGTCGTACCGCGTCGGCAAGGCGACTGCGTTCGTTGCCTTCTTCAACGGCGACGGCGGCTCGCCGCGATACCACGCGATGGTCTTTCCGTATCGATGCGTTATGCGATTTTGCCGCGCCTGCGGGCTTCGCCCGGTTATGCGTATGCGCGCGACCGGTCGGGTGGCGACGACGATGCGGACCAGTTCAGCGTGGCGTGCGAATACGATGTGTCGCCGAAGCTCATGCTCTACGCGAGCGGCGCGATGCTGCGCAATCGTGGCGACGCGACGTTCACGCTTCGCGGCGTGAACGTCACCGGGATTCCGGCGGCATATCCCGGAGCGCCGGTTCGCGGCGTGCAGGTGGGGATGATCGAGCGGTTCTAGTTCGACTGCCGCCTCATAAGCCCCCGAAACCTGCCATCAATCCGATGCATTCGCGCTCGTGACAGGCGCCGCGCCGCAACTCTCCCGCAGCTCGAACCACGTCGGCAGGCTGACCGTTTCCGGCTCACCCGGCGCTTCAATATGCGACAATAGCAGTTGCGCCGCCCGCGCGCCCAGCAGCGAGGCATCGCGCATCACCGTCGCAATGGCGGGCTGGTGGAAACGGCATAGCGGAACATCGTCGCAACTGACGAGCGACAGATCGACCCCGAGCTTCAATCCCCGGCGATGCACCGCGCCCAGTGCACCCTCCAGCAACTGATTTCCACCGAGCACGATGGCGCTCGGCGGCCGCTTGTGGGCGAGCATCTCTTCGAGCGCGGCCTTCCCGTGCTCCGGCGAAAGCGTTCCGCGATGCACGATCAGGTCGCGCTTCAACCCGAGCGAATCGAAGGCGTCCTGCATCGCGCGGATGCGCTCGCGCGTCGGCCGCACATCGCGCCCGACCACGAGACCCAGGCGTCGATGCCCGCTCTCCAGCAAATGCCGCGCGGCCGCGCCGATGCCCTGGTAGTGATCGGAGAGCACGTAATGCGCGGGAATATCGTCGGGAAAGCTGCGGTCGATGACCACGATCGGCGACTTCACATTGCGTAGCGCCGTGAGCGTGGCCGCATCGTCCTCGAGCGCGGGCAGAAGAATGAGCCCGTCCACTTGCCGCTGCATGAGCACTTCGATGCGCTCCGCATCGACGCTCGGGATCCCTCCGGAATTGGTCAGCAACACCGAAAACCCGGCGACCGACAGCACGCTCTCCGCGCCGCCGACAATCGATGCGATGAGCGGATTCGTGATGTCCGACACGACGAAGCCGATCGAGCGCGTTGCCCGTCTCCTCAGGCCCTGCGCGAGCGCGTTGGGCGTATAGCCGAGCGCGCGCGCGGCGTCCGCCGAGCGCGCGCTCGGCGTCGAGCACGCGCTACGTGAGCTGCGGGCTCGAGCCGGGCTGGCCCGACAGCACGCGCGACACCGACGCGATTCCCACTCCGGCCAGCGCCGCCACCGCCTTGATTCCGGGCCGTCCCTTCGGATCGCCCGGCGCATTTTCACTCATCGATTCCAATCTCCGCTTGACGCGCTAGTCTACAACGACTATCGTATGGAAACGTTTCCAATCGGCGGAATCAAGGCCGCCGCCTTTTTTCGAGGCGGCGACGTCATGGAGCGAGACGAGCGCACTGCCGCGAGCCGTGCGCGCATAACAAAGAGGTGATACGTGGACAGCGCAGCACGTATGACGCCGGAGATCCGGCGAGCGGTACGCACAACGCGATATTGAGCGCGATCGTGGGAACGGCGATGGAGTGGTACGACTACTATCTCTACGCGACTGCCGCCGCGACGCTCTTCAACCATCTGTTCTTCCCGTCGTACGACCACCTGACCGGCACGCTGCTCGCGTATGCGAGCTTCGCGATCGGCTTCATCGTGCGTCCGGCGGGCAGCGTGATATTCGGAAGACTCGGCGACAGGATCGGACGCAAGGCGGTGCTCATCATCACGCTCCTGCTGATGGGCGGCTCCACCACGCTGATGGGCCTTCTGCCGACGTATGCATCGATCGGCGTATGGGCGCCGTTGCTGCTGCTGTGCGTGCTGCGCGCGGCGCAAGGTCTCGGCTCGGGCGCGGAATACGCCGGCGTGGTGCTGATGGTGATCGAATATGCGCCCGCGAAGCGGCGTGGCCTGTACGGCTCGCTTGCCCTATACGGGCGTTGCGCTCGGCCTTCTGATGTCGCTCGCGACGTTCCATCTGTCGTCGTCGATGTCGAAGGAAGGCTTCGAGGCGTGGGGCTGGCGCATTCCGTTTCTGCTGAGCGCGGTGGTCGTCGCATTGGGCGTGCTGTTGCGCAGCCGGCTGAAGGAGACGCCGGTTTTCGAGGAAATCCGCCGCAAGAAGGCGGTGGTGCGCGTGCCGATCACCGAAGTGTTCCAGACTTTGCTGCGCCCGATGCTCTGCGCGTGGGGTGCGCGTCTCGGCGACAACTCGCTCGCCTACATACATCTACGAATCGTTCGTGATCGTCTATGTGACGCAGCAACTGCACATGTCGCGCGACATCATCGTGACCGCATTGATGTGGAGCACGGCGCTGCAGTTCGTCACCGTGCCGTTCTTCGGCTTCGTGACGTGATTGGCCGCAAGCCCGTGTACATGGCTGGCGTACTGCTCTCCGGCCTCGCCATCTTCCCGTTCTTCTCGATGCTGCAAAGCGGCCAGCTCGTGTGGGTCTACACAGGCCTGTTCCTCGTGTCGTCGATCGCCAAGACGATGATGACGTCCACGCAGAGCCCCTGGCTCGCGGAGATGTTCCCCTCGCGCATTCGCTACACCGGCTTCTCGCTCGCACGCGAAGTGACTTCGCCGATCTCGGGCGGCATCGCGCCGATGATCGCCGTCGCATTGCTGGCGGCGGGGCAGGGCTCGCCGCATCTGGTCGCGTGGTACGTGGTGGCGCTCGGCGTCATCACCGCGGTCTCGGTGCTGCTCGGCCCTGAAACACACGGCCGCGCACTTGACGATCCCGCGCGCGAGGAGGACGCCCCGCCGCGTCACGCCGTCGCCATGTCGAACGACGCGCATTGAATTCACGCATCGAATGGAAATCACCGAAGGAGCAAAGATGAAAATCACGAAGGTCGAGCCGCTGCATGTCGGTCAGTTCATGTTCGTTCGCATCGATACGGACGAAGGCATCATCGACTACGGCGAAGCGGGCATCTGGGGCACATCGAGGCGGCGGGCACCGCGATTAGGCGCTTCGCGGAATATCTCGTCGGCAAGCGCGCATTCGACATCGAGCACCACTGGAACGTGATGCATCGCTTCAGCTATTTTCAGGGTCTGGCGATCAACGCGGCGATTTCAGCGATCGACATCGCGCTGTGTCCCGTGCACGTGCAGTTCGTGCTCGGCGTGAAGAACGCGTTGCCCGCGCGGCGCGAGATCCTCGAGTTCGAAGTCGAGCAGTTGAAGAAGAACCTGCCTGACGCGACGTGGACGGCCGCGGGCATCGGCCGTCACCAGCTCGAAGTGAATCACTGGACGCTCGAAATGGGCGGGCACTGCCGCACGGGTCTCGAAGACAACGTGCGCTGGGACAAGGACACGCTCGCGAAGAGCAACGCGCAACTGGTGAGCCGCGTGGCGGCGTTGTGCGCGGAGTACGATCGTCCTGTGGTGACCGCGAAGGAGGCGCGCAAGCTGCTTTCGCTGTAGGGGCCGGCAGTCTGGTCGAAGGGCGCGCCGCGGCGCGCCTTTTTCTTGCCTTTCCACATTTACGCACTGCCGGCAAGTTGCATGCGGCATTTTGCATTCGTAAGACCACCGTTGCCGCACTTGTCTTGCCGGCAAGAATCTGCCTTACAATCGTTCTCCTCCCCGACAGGCACGTCCCGCGCGAACATAAACGAGCGTAAGGCATCCGGCCTCGCCGACCGGATCTACAGCGACATCCTCAACAGCATCGTCGAAGGCGAGTTCAAGGAGGGCGAGCGGCTCCTGACGGAGCACGCGCTCGCCGAACACTTTGCCACCTTGCGGCCGACCGTGCGCGAGGCGCTCGCGCGTCTGCGCGCCGACGGCATCATCGTAACGCGGCGCGGCTCGGGCACGATCGTCGGGCGCCGGCCCGATCCGGACGTGCGCCGCTTCGCTCCGCTCGAAACGCTGTCTGACATTCGCCGTTGCTATGAATTTCGCGTGATCATGGAATCGGGTGCGGCAGAACTCGCGGCCGTCAAGGCCGAGGAAGAAGACATTCCCGCGATTCAGGACGCCTGGGATCGACTGGAGCGCATTGTCGAGGCGCAGCAGGGCATCGGCGCGCAGGACGATTTCGCCTTCCATCTCGCCGTGGCGCGGGCCTCCAGGAATCAGTTCTTCGTCACGATGCTGTCGTCCATCGAGGAGCAGGTCGTGTTCAGCATGAACCTATCGCGCAGTCTGTCGCTCGTGAAGGAGCGTCAACGGCTCGTGCAGCGGGAGCATCTCGAAGTGCTCGAAGCCATCAGGGCGAAGGACCCCGCGCGCGCCGGGCGGGCGATGAATGCGCATCTCGAGAACGCGCTCGAACGCATGTTCGGGGATTGAGCGCGTCTGTGCGAGGCAGTTGTCACACAACCTCGGCTCTTTGCATGCCGGTCTTTTCCATTACTGTAAAGTTGTTTGACAAAATTGTGACTACTGTCATTCACAATTCCCGGCGAATCAGCGAGATTTCGCGATTCCGTCATGATTGTGGAGCAACGCTCACGGACCATTTGACCGGCGAGTTGTCTGGCATGTTGGCGGAAAGCGCGGCATTTTGAACGTGCGCGACCCCCAATCGAACTCGACTGCGGCAAGAGGTAAGGTCAGGCGGACGAAGTAAAGCGCGCCGAGCCGCTTTCGAACCTTGCCAGCATTGGTCCGATCCTGCCCTCCTGAATTTTCCGTCACCGAGGCGCGGACCGCCATCGAAAGTGCAACGCGCGGGCTATTCGCCCGTCCCGCAGCACGCAGGGAAAACCGCAGGAAAACGCGTGGAAACTCCAGTTAAAAGCGGGTAAAAGAGGGAGGTAACACGCGCTCGGGGTATATCCCGAGAACAACCTGCAACTCGCGATCAGCAGAAGGAAAAAACGCGTTTCGGGCGTTTCGGTAACACGCCGGCGGGGCGTGATTTGCTTGACATCCGATAACTCCGTTAGCTATTTTTCAGCTTCCAGAAGCAACGAGGACCCACGCGGAACGAGACACGCGAATAACCGGAGGCGCATGCCGGCGCCGTGAAGACCAGCGAAACAGAACGAAGCAAAAAAGAACGAAGCACAAACAGGCCGGCGCTCGAAACAATCGACCGACATCGACGATGCGACCGGACCTCTTCCCGACCTGTGGTTGCGAGAGAAGTGAGGAGACAACATGGCTTTCAAGGCAGGACTGTCAGTGAAACTGGCTGCGGTTTGCGTCGCCGTTAGCGCAGCGTTCGGCATGAGCGCGGCACGCGCGGCCGATCCCGTATCGATCAACATCGTCGACGTCGCAGGCAATCTGCAACTGACGCAAAAGGGCTTCGAGGCCTTCAAGGCCAAATACCCGAATCTGGTGTCCAGCATCACCTTCACGAATGCGCCGGCGCCGCAGCTGCCGGCAAGATCAAGGCAATGCAGGCGGCAGGCCGCTCGGACATCGATCTCATCGTGACGGGCACCGACGCGCTGGCGGCCGGCATCCAGCAAGGTCTGTGGGAAAAGCTGCTGCCCGATTAGGCGAAGGCGTTCCCCGGCGTGCTCGACAAGTACGCGCCCGGCCCGCGCAAGATGCAGGACATCGCGCAGGGCTACGGTCTCGAAGTCACGTACATGCCCGCGGGTCCGCTGCCCGAATACAACCCGGCCAAGGTCACCGACGTTCCGAAGACGCCGGATCAACTGCTCGCATGGTGCAAGGCGCATCCCAACAAGCTGATCTATGCGCGCCCGGCGAACTCCGGCCCGGGCCGCACTTTCCTGATGGGCCTGCCGTACGTGCTCGGCGACAAGGACCCGATGGATCCGGTCAACGGCTGGGACAAGACCTGGGCGTTCCTCAAGCAGCTCAACGACTGCATTCCGTACTACCCGGGCGGCACGTTGGCCGTGATGAAGGAACTCGGCGAGGGCACGCGCGACATGACCGTCACCGTGACGGGCTGGGACATCACAACCCGCGCGCGCTCGGCATCGTGCCCGCCGAGTTCAAGGTGCAGGCCTTCGACAACATGACCTGGGTCAACGACGCCCACTACATGGTGATTCCCAAGGGCGTGCCGAAGGAAAAGCTCGACGTGCTCTACAAGCTGATGAACTTCATGCTCGAGCCGGCGCAGCAGGCGCTCACGTATGACGACGGCTACTTCTATCCGGGTCCCGCGGTCAAGGACGTGCCGCTTTCCGCGGCGTCGGCGAAGAGCCAGGAAGTGATCCAGAAGTTCGGCCGGCCCGAGTACGCGAAGCTGCTCGCCGACCGTCCGCACGTCGTGCCGCTCAACGCGCAGGCGATGGTCGCGGCGTTCCAGAAGTGGGACCGCGAAATCGGCGCGGCGAAGACGAAGTAAGCAGACAGTACGCGCATCGTACGTGGCGGCGGCGCTCCTCGCTCGGGGCGTCGCCGCTTCGCGCAAAGCGCCGGCACATCGGGCAATCGTCATGAAGCACACATTCGAGCAGTTGCGCCTCGACTCGGTCTCGCGCAGCTTCACCAACGCGGAAGGGCAGCAGTTCGCCGTGCTGAAGGGCCTCGATCTGAACATCCGGCGCGGTGAGTTTATCGCGCTGCTCGGGCCGTCGGGCTGCGGCAAATCCACGGCGCTCAACTGCATCGCCGGATTGCAGCCGCTGACGGCCGGCGGCATCTGGCTCGACGACAAGCGCATCGACGTGCTGCCGCCCGAGAAGCGCGGTTTCGGCATGGTCTTTCAGAACTACGCGCTTTTCCCGCACATGTCGGTGCTCGAGAACGTCGGCTTCGGCCTCAAGATGCGCGGCGTGTCGAAATCGGAAGCGGCCAGGCGCGCGAAGGAAGCGCTGCAGCTCGTGCAGCTGACCGGCCACGACGCGAAACTCCCCGGCCAGCTTTCCGGCGGTCAGCAGCAGCGCGTGGCGATCGCGCGTGCGATCGTCATCGAGCCGCCGCTCGTGCTGATGGACGAGCCATTCTCGAACCTCGACACCAAGCTGCGCATCGAGATGCGCGCCGAGATCCGCCGCATCCACGGCAAGCTGGAGCGCGCGACCATCTACGTAACGCACGATCAGGACGAGGCGCTGTCGATGGCCGATCGCATCGTCGTGGTGAAGGAGGGGCGTCGTGCAGCAGGTGGCGTCGCCGAAGGAGGTCTATTCGCGGCCGAAGAATCTGCATGTCGCGCGCTTCATGGGTTTTCGCAACGTCGTTCAGGCCACGCTCGAAGGCACGCAGGGCGAGGCGGTCGCCGTGAACGCGAACGGCGTCAGGCTGCGCTGCACGCCGATGGAAGGCTTCGACAGCAGGCGCGTCGCGGTCGCCTTGCGGCCCGAGGACATGGAGCGCGCCACGCCCGGCGCGGAGAACGCATTCGACGCGCAGGTCGAAGTCGTCGAATACGGCGGCCGCGATTCGCTCATCATCGCGAACACCGCGTTCGGCAAGCTGTGGGCGCGCATCGCGGGCGAATGCAGCGAAGGCTCGCGCATTTCGCTGCGCGTCGCACCGTCGAAAGCGCTCGCGTACGGAGAGGAAAAATGATCGCGCTTCCCGCACAGCGCGATCCGAAGGGCTGGCTCGTCGCGCCGGCGCTCGTCTTCATCCTCGCGCTGTTCATCTATCCGTTCGCGTACAGGCTGATGCTGTCCTTCAACCCGATGAACGGCGGCGGCATCTGGGCGAACTACATCACGTTCTTCACGGATACGTCGATGTGGCCGACCATCATCGTCACACTGAAGCTCGCCGTGCCCGCGACGATCATCAACGTGGGCGTGTCGGTGCCCGTCGCGTTCGCACTGCGGCGCACCTCGCTGTTTCAGAAGTTCGTGACGACGCTGCTCGTCGTGCCGGTGACGCTCGGCACCGTGCTGATCGCCGACGGCATGCTGACCTACTTCACCCCGAACGGCTGGTTTCCGCAGGCATTGCAGGCGCTGCATCTCTACGGCGACGAAGTGCGGCTCACGCACAACTACTGGGGCGTGCTGATTTCGCTGATCGTGTCGGGCTTCCCGTTCGCATTCCTGCTGACGCTATCGTACGTCACCGGCATCGACCCGACGCTCGCGCGCCGCCGCGACGCTCGGCGCGAGCCCTTGGCAGCAGTTCCGCCAGATCTATCTGCCGCTCCTGCTGCCAGGCCTGACGATGACCGCGTGCCTTTCCTTCGTCCAGGCGTTCTCGGTGTTTCCGTCGGCGGTACTGCTCGGCGCGCCGGCCGGTCCCACGCGCGTGATCTCGATCGCCGCGGCGGAAGCCGCCTTCGAGATCTACGACTATGCGCTCGCTTCGACCATCGCCATCCTGATGGGCTTCGTGCAACTGCTCGTCGTGGGCGGCATGCTGGGCGCGCGCCGCTTCTTCTACACCGGTCCGGTGACGGGAGGCAAGGGATAATGGCGACCGATAACCGCGCGGCCTCGGGCTGGCAGGCCAAAGCGCCGACTCAACGCACCGGCGGGAACATGAAACAGCAAGCAAGCCTGCGCGACAGGCTATGGAAGTGCTTCGTCTGGGTCACGATGGGCTTCTTCCTCGTGAACGTGCTGCTTCTCATCGCGACCGTCGTCGTGAACTCGGTGGCGACGCGCTGGTTCGGCACGCTCCTGCCGCAGGGCTTCACGCTGCACTGGTACGCGCAGGCCTGGAGCGACTTCCAGCTCTCGAGCGTTGCTCGTGACGCTCAAAGTGGTGGGCGCGGTGGTGCTGCTCTCGATCGCGCTCGGCGTGCCGGCGGCGTATGCGCTCGCGCGCGTGCAGTTCCCCGGCAAGCGTTTCGCGATGCTTGTGTTCCTGCTGCCGCTGATGGTGCCGCTCGTGACCTACGGCATTCCGATGGCGACGGTCATGTACAAGTTCCATCTCGCGGGCACGCTCACGGGCGTGATTCTCGCGAACCTCGTTTTCCGCTACGTGCTCCTGCCGCTGCTCGTGCCGGACATGCTCGCGGCGGGGCTGCTGGTGCGGACCATCGGCATGTTCGAGCTGACGTTCTTCACCGCCGGGGCGACGACGCAGACGCTCGTCGTCGCGCTGTCTACGCGGTGTTCTCCACAGGCGTGCGCACGCCCCAGTCGATCGGCGCCATGGCGATGATCTACATGGCGATCACGATGATCTGGGTGCTGATCGCGCTGCAGTTCGTGAGCCCGACGCAGCTCGTCTCGCGCGTGAAGGAACAGCGCTAGCGAGGTTTTCCGGCGCGGCCGCGGTGCGGCTGCGCGCAGGTTTTTCCATACGAAGCCGTGTCGTGACGAAAATCCGTGAAGTCGTAGAGTTGCGGGCCGAACCGCGCATCCGCATTTCGAGCGGGCCGCATGTCATCGAGATCGCGCCGCAGGCGGGCGGGCGCATCACGCGCTTCGCGACGCAGGACGAGCGCGACCCGCAGGAGTGGGTTCGCGCCGGTGACGGTCGCGAGCTGGCCGTGCGACGCATGGCCGAAGGGCGGAAGTTATCCGCTCGTGCCGTTCTCCAATCGCGTGCGCGATTCGCGCTTTCCGGCGCCGAACAGGCCGATCGTCGAGCTGGCGGGGTTTCCCGGCATGCCGCACGCGCTGCACGGCTTCGGCCAGTTCGCGGCGTGGAGCGTCGAGCTCCTGGAGCCGGATTGCGCGGTGCTGCGTTATGCGCATCGCGAGGGCGAGCACGGCTGGCCGTGGGCGTTCGAAGCCGTTCAGCTGATCGAGGCGAACGCCGACGGCGCGCGGCTGTCGATGCGCATCGCGAACCGCTCGTCGCGGCCGATGCCCGCCGGACTCGGTTTTCATCCGTACTTTGGCGCGCTGGAAGTCGAACTGGACGCGGCGACGCTCTGGCGTCACGAAGCGGAGATCGCGATCGAGCCGGCCACGGAGCGCCCGCCGCGCCGCCACGTGCGCGAAGAGGAAGGCTACACGCGCTATCTGAGCGGCTGGGACGGGCGCGCGACGCTCGGCTATGCCGATGGCGCGTTGAGCCACGTCGTCGTGCATTGTCCGGCGGGCGCGGGCTATCTCTGCGTCGAGCCGGTTTCGCATGTCAGCGACGGCTTCAATCTCGCGTCGCGGGGCGTGCCGGGCACGGGCATCGCCGTCATTGAGCCAGGTAGTGAAATACGGGCGTCGCTCGCGATGGCAGCCGGCGCGAACCCGGCCCCGCGCAGCGACGGCGGCGTCTGACGCGGGCTTCGACGGAGGTCCGCTGGCGCGCGGCGGTTACGCGCGATGCATTTGCCGGCAACAGACCTCCGGCGACGAGGCAGGCATCCTTGTTCATGCGGCACCTCCTTGGGCGATCAGCGCGTGAGCGGCGCTGAAAAGAACGCTTTGACGAGATCGACGATGCGCCAGGTCGCGCACGGCCGGCGGCAGTGCGCATCGAAGCCCGCTTCCTTGAGCGTCTGCACCGGATCGGCCGGCCAGACGTTGTTCATCGCGACGAGCAGGCGGCAGGTCACGTCGGCGTCCATGCGCAGCGTGCGCAGGAAGACGTAGCCGGAATCGCTGTCGAGGCTCTTATCGAGCAGCAGCGCGTGCGGCTGCCAGCTGTTCACCAGCGTGCGCACGGATTTGAGATCCTGCGAATGAATGACCTGCAAGCCTTTGAGCCGGAGTTGCACGGCGAGCGAATCGCCGATCGACTTGTCCTTGTGGGCGATCAGCACGCGTCGTGAAGCATCGCTCGTGCGGGCCCGCTTGATACGCCACAACGCAAATTCGCTTTCGTTGTCGGCCAGACGGCTTGACATCTCATCCTCCAGGTCGTAGTTGGATTACGTGGTTGATTCGACTGCGACCAGTTTCGATCGGATGCGCTCGTTTCTGAACCCGGCACGGGAGGGGAAAACGCGGGGATATTGGGGCACTGCCGAATGTATCCCTGCGAAAGAGGGGTAGAAGTCGCGCAAGGCACGCGTAATATCTGAATCGTTCTCGGAGCGTCGCAATGGAAAATGGCTATTTCAAAACAGTGTTGCTGGTAGAGGACGAGGGGCTCACCAGGAGCGCCATGAAAAGCCTCATCCTGGCGAACGAGCCTTTGCTCGAAATCGACGAAGCCGATGGGTTCGAGCAGGCGAAAGCGAAGCTTTCGGCCAATACGTACGATTTGATGTTTCTCGACTACCACTTGCGCGGCCAGGCCACCGGCATGGATCTGCTCAACTGGATCCGGGAGGAGGAGCGCGAGATCCAGACGATCATGCTCTCGGCGCAGGATGACCGCGACACCGTGCTCGAGTGCGTCAAGAACGGCGCGTGCGGGTTCATCTCCAGGGCAGCGAGCAGGGCGCGGGCGTGTTTCGCGAGGCGCTGAAGACGATTCTCAACGGGCGCGTCTATCTGCCAAACACCGTGTGCCAAGCACCGTGCTCGGCAAGGGCGGCCACAGCCCGAAACCGGTTTCGCCGCATGCGGGCGTGACGGTCGAATCGCTCGACCTGCCGCCGCGTCTGACCGAGACGCTGCGCTATCTGCTGCAAGGGCTATCGAACAAGGCGATCGCGCGCAAGATGAACATCAGTGAAAACACCGCCAAGGAATATTCGAGCGATCTGCTCGCGCGCTTCCACGTCACGCGGCGAACGTTCCTGATCGTCGAAATGGCGCGGCGCGACATCGAAATGCCGATGAGCAATACGTCGTCGACGTCCTGAATCCCGGTTTCACCTGTCTGGCCGGCGCGGGCAGCCTTCTCGGGTGCCCGCGTCGTCGCATTGGCGCTGCGTCCCTTTGCCGATCGTTCCGAGGAATGAGCGGCGAGATGGTAAGGTAGAGTCCGGTCTATTTTCGAGATGGGTTCAGCGCAGGTGATTTGCAGGCTAACGTTCATAAAAATGCAAGGTGCCGGCGCGGCGGTCGCGGCGGCGGCGCTGATTCTGGGCGCATGCGCGCCCCTTCCGCAGCAGAACGGCGCGGATGCGGCCGCGGCCGCATCGGGCGCATCCGCGGTTCAGGCGGCTCAGAATGCGCCCAGGCCGCCGGCGCCACCGACGCCGCCCGGCGAAGCAGCGCATCATGATCGGCAGCACGAACGGCTATCATCTGATGGTCAGGACGACGCCGCCATCCCAAGTCTGCCAGCGACGCCTTCGCCGACGGCGTGCGCTACGACTACGCGCTGACGTGGAACCGTCTCGTCGGCGAGGACGCGCGCAACGGCGGCAAACCGAAACGCAAGTTCGACGCATCCGCCATTCGCTCGCAGGACGATCAGTACAAGATCCAGTGGAACGGCAAGGAGTGCGTGAACGCGTGCGCGTCGGACGGATACCTGGTCGGATGCATCGTCGGCACGCATCTGGCCGGCGTCGACATGCGCAACGGCAAGTCCTCCTAGACGCGCGGCCGGATTCAGTCGCAGGCGTGCGCGGCCGCGACGTAGCGGCTCGCGACGGCGACATCGCCGTAAATGGTATAGCCGGTGCCGTTCGCGGACGCCTGCGCGATCAGCAGCACGACCGACTGACTCGCTTAGCCCGCGCCCGGGATCGATACGGCCTGCGTGTCGGCGCTCGGCGAGTACTCGCGCACGTGGCCGGCGACCGGCGTCCATTTCGACTTCACGCAGCGGACGAAATCGTACGGCTTCGATTGCGACGTGCCGGACCCGACCGGCACGGTCCTGAGCAGGCTGTCGTCCGTCGATACGCACGCGCTCAAGGCCGACGCGCCGATTGCCGCGAACACGATTGCGATAGTTTTTTTCATAAACACGATGACCTTTTTGTAGTTTCCGCTTAATCTTCCGCCCGGCGCTCATTTGATGCCAGCCGCGTCGGCGGCCGTCGATCCTAACCGCTTCCCTGACAAAGCGTAAAGCGCGGCCGAGTCCGTACTGGTCCCGTATGGGCGATCCGGAAGCTGCGCCGGGTCGGCAACAAACCTTTCGAGCCGCCGTTTTTCCCCAATGTGGGTCAAGTCGGGTCAACCGCCGCCGTTATATAGGCGTTTCACGCTGTGAAGCCTTTTGTATGGCGCGAGCGCGGGCGGCGGGAGCCGGAATGGCGCGCTCCGACCGCGTCTGCCGCGCGGGTCCCCGATAACAGTGATATACCGTTGCCGTCGTCCGTTCACGGGCGACACGCAGCGTGAGCCAGTCTGATAGAACGCATGTCTCGCACAAAGTGTCTCGCACAAAGTTGCTCGCCCGGCTTCGCGCCATTTCCCCGACCAGACGTTCGTCCGGCTTCGATCTTCAGCGGCTCGCCGCGCCCGTGCTCACGGTGGTCGTCTGCGTGCTGCTGCTCGTGGTCTTCCAGCATCTCTCGCGTGCGGTCGATTACAAGTCGGTGATGCACTCGCTGCGCGTCATGACGCTGCAAGCCTGGGTGGCGGCGCTGGTCGGGCGCGACGCGATAGGCCTGCGTCACATCGGCGTGACGGTGCCGCGCTCGCTGCTGTGGGTCGGCGCGACGGTCGGCTCGGCGCTCGGCAATGTAACCGGCTTCGGCGCGCTGACGGGCGGCGCGGTGCGCTGCCGCGTCTACGGCGCAGCCGAGGTGACGCCGGCCCAGGTCGGCCGCCTGACGCTCTTCACGAGCGTCACGCTCGCGCTCTCCCTCGCGTTCATGGCCGCGGCCGGCATGCTGCTCGGCGCGGGCATGCTCTCGAGCATGATGCACCTGCCGCCGGCGACGCTGCGCGCGACCGGCGCGGCGCTCCTCGCCGTGTTCGCCGCGATGGTCCTGCTCTGCGGCCGCGAGCCACGCACGCTGCGCTCGCGCTGGAAGTGGCTCTCATTCACCGTGCCCGCGCGCCGCGATTTCGTCGCGCAGGCGGCGCTCGCCGTCGTCGACGTGTTCGGCGCCGGCCTCGCGCTCTGGGCGCTTCTGCCGAACGCGCAGGTCGGCTTCGGCAAATTCATGACGGTTTTCTCCGCGGCGATGCTGCTCGGCATGATCGGCCACACGCCCGGCGGCGTCGGCGTGTTCGAGGCGGCGATGGTATTCGCGCTCGGCGGCAGCGTCAGGACGCCGGACGTGCTCGCCGCGCTGCTCGCCTATCGCGCGATCTACTTCGGCCTGCCGCTGATTCTGTCCGCCGGCGTGATGGCGGCGTTCGAAGGCCGCGCGCTGAAGGGGCGCTTCGGCTTGCTGAGCTCGCATCACGTTTCGCAGCTGGCGCCGGTTTTCCTGTCGATCGTTACCTTCGCGGCGGGATCGATGCTCGTCATCTCCGGCGCGACGCCCGCGTTCAAGATGCGCATCGCGCTCCTGCAGACCGTCGTCCCGCTGTGGGTGCTGGAGAGCTCCCAACTGCTCGGTTCCGTGCTCGGCGTGCTGCTGCTCTTCGTCGCGCGCGGCCTGATGCGCCGCCTCGACGCCGCCTGGTGGCTCGCGCTGATGCTTGCCGTGGCGAACCTCGCGCTGTCGCTCGCCAAGGGTCTCGCGTTCGTCGAAGCGGGCGTGCTGGCGTTTCTCGTCGTCCTGCTGATCGCGACGCGCGAGCGCTTCAACCGCCGTTCGTCGCTCTTCGCCGAGCGCTTCACCGCCACGTGGCTGATCTCGGTGGGCGTCGTGATGGCGCTCGCCGTCTGGATCATGTTCTTCGCGTTTCGCGACGTGCCGTACAGCGGCGATCTCTGGTGGCAATTCACGTTCGACGAGCGCGCGCCGCGAGCGCTGCGCGCCACGCTGGCGGCGGCGGTGTTCGCGCTGGCATTCGCTGTCTGGCAGTTGCTGCGTCCGGCGGCGGGCCGCTTCGTGAAGCCGGCGCCCCAGGATCTCGCCGATGCGGCGCGCATCTTCCGCGCGCAGGAGCGCAGCGACGCCGGTCTCGCGATGATGGGCGACAAGAGCTTCCTCTTCTCCGAGTCGCGCGAAGCCTTCCTGATGTACGCGAAGCACGGCCGCACCTGGGCCGCGCTGCACGACCCGGTCGGCCCGCGCCGCGAATGGGCGGAACTGATCCGCAAGTTCGTGGAGCTCGCGCATGCGCACAACGGCCGCGCGGCGTTCTACCAGGTCCGCGCCGACGCGCTGCCCCTTTACCTCGACGCCGGCCTCACGCTGATGAAGCTCGGCGAGGAAGCGCACGTCGTGCTCTCGGAGTTCGATCTGAAGGGTTCGCACCGCGCGCATCTGCGTTATGCGCTGAAGCGCGGCGAGCGCGACGGCTTCGACACGCAGCTGATCGGACCGGATCAGGTCGCCGAAAGCCTGCCGATGCTGCGCGCGATTTCCGACGACTGGCTCGAGAGCCGCTCCGCGCGCGAGAAGAGCTTTTCGGTCGCGGCGTTCAACAAGGAATATCTCGCGGCGCAGTCGGTGCTGCTGGTGCGCCAGCAGGGCGAGCCGGTCGCGTTCGTCACCTTCATGACGACGGACATGAACACCGAGGCGACCGTCGGCGTGATGCGCCATGTCGCCGAGGCGTCGCCGTACGCGATGGAGTACCTCTTCACCAAGCTCGCGCTGCATCTGAAGGAGGCGGGCTTCAAGTCGCTGTCGCTCGGCATCGCGCCGCTGTCGGGCATGGAGCCGACACCGCTCGCATCGCACTGGCATCGTCTCGCGGGACTCATGTGGCGCTTCGGCGGCCGTTTCTACAACTTCCGCGGCCTGCGCGGATTCAAGAGCAAGTTCCAGCCGCGCTGGGAACCGCGTTATCTCGCGGCGTCCGGTTCGGTCGGCGTGTTTTTTACTTTGGCGGACCTCTCGCTTCTCGCGGGCGGCTGGCGTTCATGACATTCTCTGGCAAGAAAGCGGCGGCGCGGGTAGCGGCAGCGGTCTGCGGTATTTCGCTGTTTGGCATGGCTGGTATGGCGCACGTCGCCGAGTCGATCGCCGGCGGCCGTTACGGTCAGGTGGCGCTCACGAAGCCCGCCGGCGACATGACCGGCTTCGTCGTGCTGTTCTCCGAGAAGGGTGGCTGGACCCCGGCCGACCAGCAGGCGGCCGATGCGCTCGCCGCCAGGGGCGCGATGGTGGTCGGCGTGGACACGGCGCGCTATGCTGCGCGGCTCGCGGCGGACAAGAGCGAGAAGTCGTGCCACAACCTCGTCGGCGACGCAGAGAACATGAGCCATCAGCTCGAACGCACCGTGCAGACGAATCAGTATTTCTCGCCGATCCTCGTCGGCGCGGGGCAGGGCGCGACCCTCGCGGAACGCTCGCTCGGCCAAGCGCCCGACAACACTGTCGCGGGTGCCGTGTCGCTCGCGCCCGGTGCGCAGCTCGACGCGCGCTTCGATCCGTGCCCGCCGGATCCGACTATCATCCACGCCAAGGGCTTGCCGGGCTTCATCGGGCGCGCCGCGATGCAGCCGGGCCGCTCGAAGGCCGACGCGCTCGTCGCGATGACGTCGCCGCATCTGAAGAAGGCCGGCCCCGCGACGGAGAGCGACGTTTCCGATCTCCCGCTGATCGAACTGCGCGCCGCGCAGCCGACCAACCTCCTCGCGATCGTCATTTCCGGCGACGGCGGCTGGCGCGATCTCGACAAGACGATGGCGCTCGCGCTGCAGCGCGACGGCGTCTCGGTGGTCGGCATCGATTCTCTGCGCTACTTCTGGGGCGAGAAAACGCCGCAGCGAACCGCCGACGATCTCGCCCGCGTGATCCGCACGTATGAAGCGCGCTGGCATACGAGCCATGTGGCGCTCGTCGGCTACTCGTTCGGCGCGGACGCGATGCCGTTCGCATACAACCGTCTGCCGGACGCGGTGCGCGCGCAGGTGTCGTACATCTCGCTGATGGGCTTCTCGCCCGCCGCCGATTTCCAGATCCGCGTGACGGGTTGGCTCGGCATGCCGGCGAGCGACAAGGCGCTCAAGGTGCGGCCGGAACTCGACAGGCTGCCGCCGTCGATGGTGCAATGCATCTACGGCGAGAAGGAGGAAGACACGCTGTGCCCGGCGCTCACGAAGACGGGCATCGAAGTGGTGAAGCTGCCCGGCGACCATCACTTCGGCGGCGACTACGATGCGCTCGCGCTCCGCATTCTCGCCGGCTGGCGCAAGCAGATCACGGCGCGGCAGGGCTGACGAGAGCACATCGACGGGCCACCCCTGGGCCACCTGGCCGGACTTCCTGACGGAGTCCGGCATAAGCTTCCGCTGAATTCCCCAGGCTCATTTGAGCGGACCGAGATAATCCCGCTTGCCGATCGGCGCGCCGAGATGGCGCAGGATGTCGTGCGTCGTGACGACATGGAAATAGAAGTTCGGCAGCCCGAAGCCGAACAGATAATCGACGCCCGGGAACGACGGCGAGAAGTCCGGAAACTTCAGCGTGACCGTGCGCGTTTCGCTGTCGGCGAGCGATGCCGGGTCGATGCTCTTCAGAAACGCGATCGTCTTTTCGATGCGCGCCTGCAGCGACGGGAAGCTGTCCTCGTCGTCCTCGAAGCGCGGCGCTTCGACGCCCGAGAGACGGGCGGCCGAAAGCTTCGCGGTGTCGCTCGCGCGCTGGATCTGCGCGGCGAGCGGTAGCATGTCGGGCGCGAGGCGCGCGTTGATCACGTCGGTGTAGGACAGGCCTTTTTCATCGGCGAAGGCGGCGCCTTTCCTGAGCAGATCCGCGCACACTTCGAGTCCGCGGATGAAGACCGGAATCGACGCGCGATACATCGTGAGGGACATGGGTTTGCGCTCCTTGAGGTTTGTTTTCGACCGCTTTTCACGAGACCGGAGCGAGCGCCGACGCGCCCGATCCGGCCGACGGGGACGGGGGACACAAGCATAGCGCCGGGCGCGTTTCCTTGCTCGAATCGGCGGCGCGTGAAGCTCAGTGGGCGCGCTTGTCCGGCGGCTGCGCATGCCGCGCTTCCCACGCGCACAACGCCGCCTCGTAGCGTTCGAGCGCTTCCTGGTACAGATCGAAGACGCACGGGTTGCAGCCGCTCTGGCAGCAGTCTTCCGGCAAGGGGCGCTCAGGCCGCGTGGGGCGCGGATCCTCCGCGGGGACGTCGGCATTGTCGTAGGACGGGTTCATGGAATCGAAACGTTCTTTGCGGGTCATTGTGCAGCGGCTCGCCGCGCCGAGGCGAGCGGCCAGATTTTGGTGGGCGTGGGCCGCGCGCGATGCGATACTGCGCGCGGGGACGTGTTCGGCCCGTCATCACGTCGATCGGACTGAAGGACGTTATCGATGAACCATTCCGTCTGCTTTGCGATCTCCGGGGTGCTTGCGAGCGCCTTGCTGGCCGGTTGCGTCGTACCGCCGGACACTTCGGGCAGAGCCGGCCAGACGGGCGCGGCGGCATCTCAGGCCGGCCCGGGCGCGCAGACCGCCTGGAGCGCCGAAATCTGCCGCACGCGCGACGGCATTCCGCATATTCGCGCGGCCGACTGGGGCAGCCTCGGCTTCGGGTTCGGCTATGCGCAGGCGGAGGACAACCTGTGCACGCTCGCCGATGCCTTCGTCACGTATCGCGGCGAGCGTTCCGAGTACTTCGGCGCGGACGCGCGTCCGCCCGCCGCCGCGACCTTCGGCCAGCCGCGCAACATCGACGCGGACTTCTTCTTCCGGATGGTCGGCGATCAGGCAGCCGTCACGCGCTACCGCTCGGCGCAGCCCGCCGAGCTGCGCAGTCTGATCGATGGCTTCGCGAACGGCTACAACCGCTATCTTGCCGACCTCGACGCGGGCAGCTTCCCGAACGCGCATGCGGCGTGCCGGGGCAAGCCGTGGGTCGGCAGGATCGGTGCGGACGATATCTATCTCCGCTGATCGCGGCCAATCTCGCGGGCGGCTCGGCGCGCTTCGTGACGCCGATCGCGACCGCGCATCCGCCGAAGCCCGCCGCGCCGGCGCCGCGCGGCGGTAGCGAGTCGCCCGCGCCCGCCGCGACCGAAGCAGCGCAGACGGCGCTCGACACGCTGCGCTTTCCCATCGGCGGGAATCCCGGCATCGGCAGCAACGCGCTCGCGTTCAGCGCGCCGATCACGCGCGACCGGCGCAGCATCCTGTTCGGCAACCCGCACTGGTTCTGGCGCGGCCCCGACCGCTTCTATCAGGCGCAATTGACGATACCCGGGCAGGTGAACGTCGCGGGCGTGTCGTTTCTCGGCGTGCCGCTGATCGTGCTCGGTTTCAACGAGAACAACGAGAACATTGCGTGGACGCATACGGTGTCGAGCGCGCGGTGCTTCGGCATCTTCCAGCTCGCGCTCGATCCCGCCGATCCGACACGCTATCTCGTCGACGGCCAGAGCGAGGCGATAACGTCGGTGCCGCTCACCGTGCGCGCGCCGCGCCGACGGCACTTTCGAGTCCGTGTCGCGCACGCTCTACCGCACGCGCTTCGGGCCGGTCGTCGATCTTTCCGCGCTGGCGCAGGGCCTCGGCTGGAGCGCGCAGCGCGCCTATGCGCTCGCCGACGTGAACCTCGACAACACGCGCGCGTTCCAGAACTTCTTCGCGTGGAACCAGGCGCACTCGCTCGTCGACTTCATGGCGATCCAGAGACGCTACGCGGCATGCCCTGGACGAACGCCTTCGCGATCGGTCGCGGCGACGAGCGCGTCTGGTTCGCGGATATCGGCCCGATTCCGAACGTGCCCGATGCGCTCGCGGATTCGTGCACGACGCCGGCCGGCCGCGCGTTCGCGGCCCGCGTCCCCGGCGCGCCGTTTCTCGACGGCTCGAAGAGCGCGTGCGCGTGGCGCGTGGATCCGGCGAGCGTGCAGCCGGGCGCGCTGCCCGTCGATCAGTTGCCGAGCACGGTGCGCGGCGATTACGTCGGCAATTTCAACGACAGCTACTGGCTCACCAACGCGAACGCGCCGATGTCGGGCTATCCGCGCATCGCGGGCGCGACGCGCGCCGAGCAGTCGCTGCGCACGCGCTACGGCCACCTGCTCGCCGCGCGGCTGCAGCGCGAACGCGGCGGCGTCACGCGCGAGGCGCTCGAATCTGCCGTGCTGGAGACCGGCTCGATGTCCGAGCGGCTGTTCCGCAAGCTGCTGCTCGACGCGATCTGCACCGTCAACGATGCGCTTTCCGCGCTGCACGACGCATGCGAGGTCCTGCGTCAATGGAACGGCACCGCGGAATACCGACGCGCGCGGCGCGAACCTGTGGGACGAGTTCTGGGCGCGCGTGACGCGGATCGCACCGGAGCGGCTGTACGAGTCGGGCTTCGATCCGGGCAAGCCGCTCGCGACGCCGTCCGGTTTCAACGTCGACAATCCAGCCGTGCTGCAGGATCTGCGTCAGGCGCTCGGCGGCGCGGCCCTCGCCCTCAGACTCAACGGCTTCGCACTCGATTCGCGGCGCGGCGACATCCTCTACACGGAGCGCGGCGGCACGCGCGTGCCCCTGTACGGCGGCTGCGACGAGGAGGGCTACTTCACGATCGTCTGCGCGCGACGCCCGCTCGATGCGAAGGGCTACCCGATGGACGTGAGCGGCCAGGGCGACAGCTACGTGCAGGTGGTCACGTTCGGCGCGAGCGGCGTGGAGGCTGACACGATGCTCTCGCATTCCGAATCGGACGATCCCGCGTCGCCGCATTCCGCCGACGCGACCCGCGCGTTCGCGGCGAAGCGCTGGGCGCGCTTTCCGTTCACGGACGAGGCGATCGATTCGGACCCGGCGGTGACGCCCGTCGTCGTGTCGGGCACGCACGACGAGGCAGGCGCCCCGACCCGACGTTGAAGAAAAATCATGCCGATCGCGCGTGGGCGGCGCGCACGCGCGATCGGAGGACAAATCCCGTCTATGATGGAAGTTTGCTCGAATGGAATCACGCTCATGACTATCGGCAACAGCACGCATCACGAAGAAGCAGTACGGCTCGATTCTGCCGTTCTGCGCGATTTCGTGGATCGCAAATGGAACGACGAGATCGTTCCCGCGCTGACCGACTACATCGCGGTCCCCGCGAAGAGCCCGATGTTCGACAGCGACTGGGCGCGCCACGGCTTCATCGAGCGCGTGGTCACCGACGCGGTCGACTGGGTCGGGACGCAGCCGGTGAAGGGCCTGAAGGTCGAGATCGTGCGCTTGCCCGAGCGCACGCCGTGATCTTCTTCGAGGCGCCCGCAACGCGCTCCGGCAGCACGGAAACGGTCGTGCTCTACGGCCATCTCGACAAGCAGCCGGAATTCGAAGGCTGGCGCAGCGATCTCGGCCCGTGGACGCCGAAGCTCGAGGACGGCAAGCTCTACGGCCGCGGCGGCGCCGACGACGGCTTACGCCACCTACGCCAGCATCACGGCGCTCGCGGCGCTGGATGCGCAGGGCGTCGAGTGGCCGCGCTGCGTGGGGCTCATCGAAACCTGCGAGGAATCCGGCAGCTACGATCTCCTGCCCTACATCGACGCTTTGCGCGAGCGGCTCGGCGACGTCGGCCTCGTGATCTGCCTCGATTCCGGCGCGGGCAACTACGATTAGCTCTGGCTCACGACCTCGCTGCGCGGTCTCGTCGCGGGCGATCTCGAGGTGCAGGTGCTGGAAGAGGGCATTCACTCGGGCGGCTACGGCGGCATCGCGCCGTCGACGTTCCGCATCATGCGGCAACTGTTCAAGCGCCTGGAAGACGCGGGCACCGGCGATCTGCTGCCGAAGGACTTTCATTGTCCGATTCCGCAGCAGCGCCGGCGCGAAACGGAAGCCACCGCACGCATTCTCGGCGACGACGTCTGGAGGAAACTGCCGTGGAGCTGCGGTCAGGACGGCGGCAGCGTCCTGCCGACCACGACCGATCCGCAGGAAGCGCTGCTCAATTCCACCTGGCGTCCGTCGCTCACCGTGACGGGCGCGGCCGGCCTGCCGCCGCTCGCGGATGCCGGCAACGTGCTCGCGCCGCGCACGGCGTTCAAGCTGTCGCTGCGCCTGCCGCCGCTCGTGGACGCGACGCGGGCGGTCACGCAACTGAAGACGCTGCTGGAGCTTGATCCGCTCTATAACGCCAAAATCACGTTCAAGCCGGAGGCGGGCGCGGCCACCGGCTGGAATGCGCCCGATCTCGCGCCTTGGCTCGCGGCGTCACTTCGGCGCGGATGTCGCGTTCATCGGGCAGGGCGGCACCATTTCGCTGATGAATACGCTCAAGGAAGGCTTTCCGCGCTCGCAGTTCATGGTGTGCGGCGTGCTCGGCCCGAAATCCAACGCGCACGGCCCGAACGAATTCCTGCACGTGCCGTATGCGAAGAAGCTGACGGCCGCGGTCGCGGAGGTGATCGCGGCTGCGCCCTGAGCGAGCGCATGCAGACCGGAATCCGGAAGCCCGGCTCGTCCGGGCTTTTTTTCGCCCGTTTTCAGCGATTTTGTAAAAACAAACTGGTAAGGCCAGTTGATCGTCTGTATCGTCTGTAAAGTGATAGACTCGCGCGCGTCTCGAAAAAAAAAACGAACGCGCGAGCCATCAACCAGGAGACGAGTGTCGCAATGAATGCATCCCCAACGCCCACCCCTTCCACAACCGAGCGGCGCATCGCCGCCGACACGCTGCACGCGTACGTTCGCGCGATCTGGGAACACGCCGGCAGCGCGCCGCGCGAGGTGGAACTGGTCGCGGATCATCTCGTGATGTCGAATCTGTCGGGCCACGATTCGCACGGCGTCGAGATGATCCCGCGTTACGTCGCCTCGCTCGGCGAGGGGCAGCTGAAGCTCAACACGCACGCCGAGATCGTGCGCGACGCGGGCGCGGTGCTGTGACAGTCGACGGCCGCAAGGGCTTCGAGGTGGTTGCCTACGAGGCGATAGAGCACGGCGTCGAGCGCGCGAAAAAGCTCGGCGTGTGCGCGGTCGGCCTGCGCAACGCGCATCACATCGGGCGCATCGGCCATTGGGCGGAGCAGTGCGCGAAGGCGGGGCTGGTATCGTTCCACTTCGTGAACGTGGCGGGCGATCCGCTGGTGGCGCCGTTCGGCGGCATCGACCGGCGTTTCGGCACCAATCCGTTCTGCGCGGCATACCCACGCGAAGGCAAGAGCCCGCTGGTGCTCGACTTCGCGACGGCCGGCATCGCGTACGGCAAGACGCGGGTCGCGTACAACAAGGGCGTGAAGGTCGCGCCGGGCATGCTGCTCGATCACGAAGGCAAGCCGACCATCGAGCCGAAGGTCATGCACGAGGAGCCGTTCGGCTCGCTCACGGCGTTCGGCCTGCACAAGGGCTTCGGGACTTGCCGCGCTGTGCGAGATCTTCGGCGGGGCGCTGTCGGGCGGCTACACGACGCACGAAAGCACGCTGGAGAAGTCGAGCGCGATCATCAACTGCATGACCTCGGTGATCGTCGATCCGAACGCGTTCGACGCGCCCGCGGCGCAGGCGGAAGCCGAAGCGTTCCTCGAATGAATGAAGGCTTCGCCGCGCGCGGAGGGCGTCGACGCGATCCACGCGCCGGGCGAGCCAGAAGAAGCGCGCCGCGCCGAACGCACGGCCAACGGCATCGCGATCGATCCGACGACATGGATGCAGATTCGCGATTCGGCGGCCAAATCGGGGATGCCGGAAGCGGCGATCGAGAAGTTCGCGCGCGCTCAGGTAAGCTCCCGGACGCACCGGCGCGGCAAATTGGTCAAGCCAGTTTGCCGCGCCGTTTGCGGTCAGGCGATCAGGTCTTTCTCGATCCATTCGATGACCGAGGTGCGCGACGGCCGCCAGCCGAGGATTTCGCGCGTGCGCTTGCTCCGCACGCGGCTGTTCGAGCCGAGACCGTACGACGCCATCTCGTAACCCCATTCCTTGATCGCATCCTCGAGTGGCCAGTCTTCCGGTCCGCGCAGGTGGAGCGTCTTCGCCATCGCGGCGATTATGTCGCGGAACTGCGCTTCGCCGCTCTCGACGAAATAGAACGTGCCCGCAGGCGGTTTATCGAGCGCGAGGCGATAGATATTGACGACGTCGTCGATATGCACGTTCGACCAGATGTTCAACCCCCGTCCCACGTGCCGCACGATGCCGCTCTTGCGCGCTTGACGTTCCAGCCGCGGCAGTTGCACGCTCGCGGTATGCGGCACCGTGCCGTGACCGTAGATCGGCGTGTTGCAGAGCACGGCGTCGAGCACGAGCTTGTCGATCGCGACGCGCGGCGCCTTGTCGGGTGTCGGCTCGGGCAGAGATCGTCCTCCGTGTAGATCTTGTCCGATGCCTCGCCGCCCGACGTGTCGCCCACGATGCTCGATCCGCTCGTATGCAGCAGCGGCTTGTTCGAGCCTTCGAGCGCGCCGATCAGCGCTTCGAGCGCGCCGCGATGATCGCTGCTGGTTGCGTTGATGACCGCATCGGCCGCGCGGGCTTCGGCGGCGACCAACGCGGCATCGTCCAGGCTGCCGATGACCGGCTCGATGCCCAGGCGTTTCAGATCGTCGCTCTGCTCCGCACGGCGGATGAGTCCGCGCACGCGATGGCCGTCGCGCGCGAGTCCCGCGGCGATCGACCCGCCGATGAAGCCGCCCGCGCCCGTGATGATCATATTGATGCTCCATTGAATGTTCAGACTCGACGAGCACAGTATGGTCCGCTTCGACTTTCGCAAAAACGGTGTTAGTCTCAAATGAATCTTGACTCGGAATCAAGAATTTGAAGACGAACACCGACGAATTGCTCATTTTCGTCACCGTGATCGACAGCGGTTCGATGACGGCGGTGGCCGAGGCGCTCCAGCAGACGGTGTCGGGCGTGAGCCGTACGCTCACGCGCCTGGAAAGGAAGCTGGACGCTACGCTCGTGCGGCGCACGACGCGCCGTCTGCAGCTCACCGACGAGGGCGAACTCTTTCTCGCACGCGCCCGGGCGATCCTCGCGGCGATGGAGGACGCGGAAGAAGCCATGGCGCGTCACCGGGAGCGGCCCGCCGGGCGGCTGCGCGTGGACGCGGCGTCGCCCTTCGTGCTGCGCGTCGTGCCGCACGTGAACGCGTTCGCGGCGCTTTATCCGGAGATTACGCTCGAACTGACGAGCAACGAGCGCATCGTGGATCTTCTGGAGCAGCGCGTGGATATCGCGATCCGCATCGGCGCCTTGCAGGATTCCACGCTGCATGCGCGCGCTCGGCACCAGCCGTCTGCGCGTGCTCGCAAGCCCGGCCTATCTTGCGGAACACGGCGAGCCGCGCGATATCGACGAACTCATGCGCGCACGGCTGAGCGGTTTCACCGCGCCCGAAAGTCTCAGACACTCGCGACGGGCGCGCCGCATCGTTCGTGACGATTCGCCCGGCGGTTTCGGCTTCGAGCGGCAAGACGATCCGGCAACTGGCGCTCGACGGCGGCGGCATCGCCTGCCTCGCCGACTTCATGAGCGCCGCGGACGTGCGCGCGGGCCGACTGCGCACGATTCTCGACGACATCCTCGAAGACGTCCGTCAGCCGATCAACGCGGTGTACTACCAGAGCGCGTCGATGGCCGCCCGCTCGCGCGCTTTTCTCGACTTCCTCGCCGGCCGGCTTGCGCTCTGACGAGCACGGCTCCGATTCCCGACCATCCAGCCACCTGACCACCCAACCACCGACCGACCATGCCAACGATCGAAACCATCAACGCGCCCGGACGGCACGCACACGGGTGGGCTGCCGTTAGAAGAGCAGGCCGAACAGACGCTCTCCAATCTGCGCACGGTGCTGGAAGCCGCCGGCGCAAGTCTCTCGAACTGCATCGAAGTGACGGTGTATCTCGTCGGCGTCGAGCACTGGAAGGCGTTCAACGAAATCTACGCGCGTCATTTCGGCGCGTGGAAGCCGGCGCGCGCAGTCGTGCCGGTCGGCGCCTTGCACTACGGCTATCTAGTCGAAATATCCGCGCGCGCCTGGCTCGAGCGCGGCTAGGCGAACCGGGCCTCGCTCGACCAGCCGTCACGCCAGATCCAGCGATTTCGTGAGATCGCCGAGCGGCGCGAGATCGTGCACGCGCGAGATGAAGCGCAGGATCGAGTTCGTGTCGTACACGGTGTGATCGACGTAGCCCTTCTTCGCGAAGGGCGAAATCACCAGCACGGGAATGCGCGAGCCCGGCCCCAGCGGTCGCCCTTCGGCGGCGAGACGTGATCCCACCAGCCGCCGTTCTCGTCGACCGTGACGATCACCACGGTATTCGCCCACTGCGGCCCGCGCCGGATGTGCTCGATCACGTTCGAGATATGGCGGTCGCCCGAGGCGACGTCCGCGTATCCCGCATGCATGTTGAGATTGCCCTGCGGCTTGTAGAACGTGACGGCGGGCAGGCGGCCCGCGTCGATGTCCGCGAGCAGCTTGTTCGTGGAGGGGTCGTCGCCCAGGCCGGCATCGCGCAGATGCCGGGCGCGCGCGGCCGTGCCTGGCGCGTAGTTCGCGAAGTAGTTGAACGGCTGGTGGTGATACTGAAAATCCGGCACTGCGCCGGTATCGCGATGCTCCAGCGCGTATTGCCAGGCGCCGCTATACCACGCCCAGTCGATGTTCTTCGCCAAGAGGCGATCGCCGATGGTGGCATAGGTCTGGGGCGGCAGGACGAGTGCGTTCGATCTGTCCGCATGACGAGGATCGCCGCCCGGCGCCGGCGGCACGTTGCTCGGCTGATAGGGCGGGAACATCGTGTTGACGGCGTAGCCGTCGGCCGTGAGCGCACCGTCGCGCACGAATTTCGGCGGGCCTTCGAGCGCGGACTTGGGCGAGTCCGGTGCGAACTTCAGGCGCGCGCCCGTGGGGTCGTCGCCTTCGACGCCCGCCAGCAGCTTCGCCGCCGGGCCGTTCTTCGCGTCCGGATAGAAGGGCGCCTGCGCGGAGCGGAGATCAGGAAGATGTGGTTCAGCCACGACCCGCCGAATGCCGACATGAAGAAGTTGTCGCAGAGCGTGTACTGCTGTGCGAGGCCCCAGAGCCTGAGTGTGTCCGGCGAGTTCCGGTAATGGCCCATCACGAGGCCGCCGGAGTCGCCCCACGCCGCGAACTGGTTGTTGCGTCCGGCGGCGATCTGCATCTGGTTCTGGTAGAAGCGATGCACGAGGTCCCGCGTGATGACGGAATTGGGCAGCGGCGTGCCATGCGCGTCCATGATCCGGAAGGGCGCGTTGCTCAGACCGGCGATCTGCTGCTCGGTGATCGCATAGCGCTTGCCGTCGACTTCCTGCGCCTGCGGCACGAGACCGCCCCCAGATCTTCGGCAGCGCGGGCATCGGCGTGACGCCGTCGCGGTCGAGTTGCGTGTAATGCGACGCCGGCACGGCCGAGAGCGGATATTGCACGCCCGGATAGTCGCCGTAGAGATTCGTGAAACTGCGATTCTCCGCGTAGATCACGACGATCTGCCGCACCTGTGCCGCGAGCGTGCGGTCCAGCGCGAGATCGGCCGCCGTCTTCGGCGTGGTCGGCTTTTGTTCGAACAGATTGCATCCGCTGAGCGACAGGCCGGTGATACCGACGCCCGCTACGCCGGCCGCGAGCAGCCGCCGCCGTGCGGGGTCGGCGGGTGCATCGCCGGCTGGCGTGTCGTTGCCGGAAGGAAGGTCGTGCTGCGGATGGTCGTTCTCATTCATCGCCTGACTCCTCGTGAACATGCGGCACACGCCCCGATGACGCGCGCCTGCATTATCGACGCCGAAAGATGACGCGCCCATTACCCGGCGCGCCGACTCGACCGCCTTGCGACTGGCGGGTCAACTGAGCGGGAATGATGCCGCATCGTCCGGGCGCGTGAAACCCGGCCGGACGGCATAGGCAAAAAAAACACAATGACGTGCGAATCGGCTTATGTCTTTTGGCCGACTGGAAACTGCCTTGGAGCGTGACTAACATCAACTGAACACGAGCTTTGCTCCGACGAGAACGAGCGTCGCGGCGAGCAGGTGGCGCAGCAGTGCTTCCGGCGCCCTGGAAGACAGCATGCTGCCCAGCGCAATGCCCGGAATCGAGCCCACGAGGAGCGAGACGAGCAGCGCCCAGTCCACCGAGCCGAGCATCCAGTGGCCAGCCCCGGCAATCAGCGTGAGCGGCACCGCGTGCGCCACGTCCGAGCCGACGATGCGCACCGTCGCGAGACGCGGATAGAGCAGGAGCAGCACCGTTATGCCGATCGCGCCCGCGCCCACGGAAGTGATCGAAACGAGCACGCCGAGGATCGCGCCGGTGAGCACCGTCCAGGCGGCGGTGCGCGCGGGATGTTCGGGGCGGCCGCGTCCTTTCCGGTAGGCCAGGCGCGCGAGCTGCGGCCGGAAGACGAGCGAAACGGCGGTAATCAGGAGCGCGCTGCCGAGAATCACCTGGATGAGCCGCGCGGTGCCGGGCGAGCCGATGCCGTGCGCGTGCAGAAAGTAGAGCGTGATGGCCGCCGCCGGCACGCTGCCCGCCGCGAGACGGCCGGTGATGCGCCAGTCGACCGAGCCCTTGATGCCGTGCACGAGCGTTCCCGCGGTCTTGGTCGCGGCGGCGTAGAGCAAGTCGGTGCCGACGGCCGTCGCCGGATGAATGCCGAACAGCAGGACGAGCAGCGGCGTCATCAGCGAGCCGCCGCCCACGCCCGTCAGGCCGACCAGGAAGCCCACCGCGAGTCCTGAGGCAGAATAAAGCAGATCGATATGCGGAAATGACATTGCGCGCGGAGAACCCGTCAGGCGTGGTTGGGTCGAAAAACCGTCAATGGTAGCGGGTAAGCGGCCCCCCTGCTGCATGAAAGCGGTGCGCGCTCGGGCGTTGCTGCGTGCCGGGCAGCTCGAGCGGGTTCCAGCGCGGCTCACGAACATCCTTCAGATTACTTTCAGGAAGGTGCAATGGATACAAAGGAACAGGCACAGGAACAGATGCAGCAACAACAGCAGCAAGCGCAGGATTCGCAAGCGACGCTCGCGGGTGCCGACGAGGCGTTCATCCCGACCGAGCATGCCAACATGCCGAGCGAACGTCAGTTCGTTCTGAAATCCGGCAACACCTTCGCCGTGTACGACGCCAATGGCGACATGAGCGAGGAGAGCAAGCGCAACGCGGCCGAAGCGGCCGAGTGCGAGCCCGAGTCGGGCCGGCCGGCGATTCGCGAGGCGCTCGTCGAGGCGCACCGGCGCATGCGCGACAGGCGTCGCGCGAGCGCGCGGGTGCGTTCGAGCAATCCGCTTTTCAGCGAATGGATCGACCGTTCGCTCGCGGATCTCGGGCTGCTCACCACCGATCTCGACACCGGCCCTTACCCATCTCGACACCGGCCCTTACCCCTACGCGGGCATTCCCTGGTTCTCGACGGCCTTCGGACGCGACGCGATCATCACGTCCCTGCAGATGCTCTGGCTGCATCCGACGCTCGCGCGCGGCGTGCTGCGCTTCCTCGCCGCGCATCAGGCACGCGAGGACTCGGCGTTCCACGATGCCGAAATCGGCAAGATCATGCACGAGACGCGCAAGAGCGAAATGGCCGCCACCGGCGAGGTGCCGTTCGCGCTGTACTACGGCGGCGTCGACAGCACGCCGCTCTTCATCGTGCTCGCGGGCGCGTACGCTGAGCGCACCGGCGACCGCGAACTGCTCGATGAGATCTGGCCGGCCCTGCAACTGGCGGCCGAGTGGGTCGCGCGGCATTGCGACAAGAATCCGTACGGCCTGCTGGACTATCAGCGCGCGTCCGAGCACGGCCTCGCCAACCAGGGCTGGAAGGACGGCCAGGACTCCGTGTTCCATGCCGACGGGAAATTCCCCATCGGTCCGATCGCGCTCGTCGAAGTCCAAGGCTACGCCTCGACGGCGTTTTCCACGATGGCGTGCCTTGCCCGCGAGCGCGGCCAGGAAGAGCGCGCGAGTTCGAGCGGCGCGCCCGCCACATCCGCGAACGCGTCGAAGAGATGTACTGGATGCCGAAGATGGATTTCTACGGCATCGCACGGACGGCAAGGGCGAACTGTGCCGCGTACTCTCGTCGAACGCGGGGCATTTGCTCGCCTTCGATCTCGTGGACCGCACACGCGGCGAGGCGGTCGCGCGCCAGCTCGAATCGACCCTCTTTCACACCGGCTGGGGCGTGCACACTCTGGCGGCGGGGCAGCCGCGCTTCAATCCGATGTCGTATCAACAACGGTTCCGTATGGCCGCACGACACCGCGCTGTGCGCCCGCGGCCTCGCGCGCTACGGCGGATCGCGGCGCGGCGGTCGGTCTGCTGCAATCGCTGTTCGAGGCGGCCGTTATCTTCGATATGCGCCTGCCGGAGCTGTTCTGCGGATTTACGCGCCAGCGCGGCGAGCGGCCGATTGCCTATCTGGTCGCGTGCCTGCCTCAGGCGTGGGCGGTGGGCGCGCCGTTCATGATCCTGGAGGCGTGCCTGGGCGTGACGGTCGATGCCGTCAACGACGAAGTGCGCATCGACCGGCCGCAGTTGCCGGAGGGCATCGACTGGCTGGAAATCGGCGATCTGCGTCTCGGCGACAAGACCGTCACGCTCACGTTCCGGCGTGTCGGCAGTCAGGTGATTCCGTCGGTGGAAGGGGACGTGCGGGTCGTCGCGGTGCTTTGACGGAGCTGACGCACGGCACATCCGCACGGCACATCGGAAGCGCCGTGCGTCCGGTACGGAATCAGACCGCCACGCTGCCGGCGTAGTTTTTGGCAAGCGCAGTGGCGGCCGCGCGCGAGGTCGTCACGTGCTCCAGCTCCGCCACTTGCAGACGCTGCTCGAACGGCGAGGTGTCCTCGAGCTTGTGCAGCATGCGCGTCATCCACCACGAAAAGTGCTCGGCGCGCCACACGCGTTTCAATGCGGTATCGGTATAGCGGGCGAGCTTCTCGCTGCTGCCTTCCTTGTAGAAGTCGACGAGCGCGGCATTCAGCACGCGCACGTCCGACACCGCGAGGTTCAGGCCCTTCGCGCGGGTCGGCGGCACGATGTGGGCGGCGTCGCCCGCAAGGAAGAGCTTGCCGGACTGCATCGGCGTGGACACGAAGCTGCGCATCCCGACGATGTTCTTCTGGAAGATCCTGCCTTCGGTGATCTGCCAGCCATCGGCGGTATCGACGCGCGCATGCAGCTCGGCCCAGATGCGGTCGTCGGACCAGGCATCGACGGAATCCTTCGGGTCGTACTGGAAGTACATGCGCTGCACGCCCGGCGAGCGCGTGCTGATGAGCGCGAAGCCGCGATCGTGGCGCGCGTAGATGAGTTCGTCGGAGGAGGGCGGCGCTTCGACGAGAATGCCGAACCAACCGAACGGATAGATGCGCTGATAATCCCGCCTGATCGCTTCCGGAATCGACTGGCGCGACACGCCTTGCGAGCCGTCACAGCCGATGATGAAGTCGCATTCGAGCGCTTCGTCGCGGCCTTCGTGCTGGTATTGGATGCGGGGCTTACGATCGCTGCCTTCTTGGAAATCGTGCAGTGACACGTTCGACACGTTGAACTTCAGCGCGCCGTTCGCCGCGAGGCGCGCCGCGACGAGATCCTTGATGACCTCGTGCTGTGCATAGACCGTGATCGAATGTCCGGTCAGTTCGGTCAGCGCGATACGGCGGCGCTCGCCTTCGAAGGCAAACTCGAAACCGTGGTGCAGCGCGCCCTCGGCCTGCATGCGCGCGCCCAAGCCCGCCTGATTGAGCAGATCCATCGTGCCTTGCTCGAGCACGCCTGCGCGAATCGTCGATTCGATGTCGTTCTGGCTGCGCGCTTCGAGCACGACCGATTCGATGCCGCGCAGATGAAGAAGATGAGAGAGCAGGAGCCCGGCGGGACCGGCGCCGACGATACCGACTTGAGTACGAATGATTGTCTCCGGATGCAGTGGGGATGTCGTGCGCACAGTGTCGGCAGAGCGGCGTTATGCCGCAACGCGATACGGAGGATAAGGGCTATCCGGTTTCGAGATAAAGGGCGGAAAATGCACCGAAATCCGGCCAAACGCGGGTAAATACTTAGGTGGGGCGGGCGGCTTCGCTGGCCGCCCGTGGGAATTACTCCGCCGCTGCCTCTTTCAACTGGTTTCGCCGATATTCCCCCTGCCGCGCGAGCATCCATCCCGGATACTCGGACGGCAAGCGGCTCACCTCGTCGAGCGCGGCGAGTTCGTCCTCGTTGAGCCTGACCCGCGTCGCCGCGATGTTGTCGTCGAGCTGCTCCAGCCGCTTTGCACCGATGATCACGCTCGACACGACCTTCTGATGCAGGAGCCACGCAAGCGCGATCTGCGCGACCGACACGCCCTTGGCTTCGGCCACGCGCCGCATCACGTCGACGCAGTCGTAGGCGCGCTCGACATCGACCGGCGGAAAATCGAACTTAGTGCGGCGGCTGCCTTCCTCCTTGCCGCCTTCGCGCGTGAATTTGCCCGACAGCAGGCCGCCCGCAAGCGGGCTCCACACCATCAGGCCGACCTGCTCGCTTTGCAGAAGCGGCACGATTTCGCGCTTGAGATCGCGGCCCGCGATCGTGTAGTACGCCTGCAGCGATTCGAAGCGCGCGAGGCCGAGCCGCTCGGAAATGCCGAGCGCCTTCATGATCTGCCACGCCGCCCAGTTCGACACGCCGATATAGCGCACGTGCCCGTGCTGCACCAGGTTGTCCAGCGCGCGCAGGGTTTCCTCGATCGGCGTCGCCGGATCGAAACCGTGAATCTGGTACAGGTCGACGTGATCGAGCTGCAAGCGCTTCAGGCTCGCCTTCACGCCGTCGATGATGTGATAGCGCGCCGCGCCGCGCGAATTCACCCCCTTGGTGCCGGTCTCGCCGAGAATCTTCGTCGCGACGACGACATTCTCGCGCGGCACCTTCAGGTTCTTGAGCGCCTGTCCGGTGATGATTTCCGACTGGCCGTCGGCGTACATGTCGGCGGTGTCGATGAAGTTGATGCCCGCGTCCAGCGAGCGGCCGACGAGCTTGTCCGCTTCCGCCTGCTGCAACTGGCCGATGTTGTTCCAGATCCCGCCGGTTCCGCCGCCGCCGAAGGTCATCGTGCCGAGGCACAGTTCGGAGACGAAAAGACCGGTATTGCCGAATTTCCTGTAGCGCATGGTTACTCCCGAGTGACTGGAAAGGTGCGAGACGAGCGCGGCGGCGCATGCCGCGCGGCGAGTCTTCGCGCCGGCAATGCAGTATCTTCCCGCGACGCGTCGCATTCATAGCCTGATCCTGTTCAATCCTTGCCTGTTTCTGCAAACGCGCGGGGTGTCCGCAAGCAATCTCGCGCTCCCGCGAGTAAGCTAGACGAACTCTCTTCTCTCGAAAATGGTCCGCGAATCATGGCTTTGAACGATACGCCCATCCTCGCAGGAAAAAACAGTCACGACCCGCCCAAGGAGGCGCGCAACGGCGGCAGCGCGCCCGATGCCACGCTGGACCAGGCCCGCCTCGATCTCGGCGCGCTGCTCGATCGTTTCACCGTAGGCTGCGAAGGCTCGGTGGAGACCCCGGTGCCGGGTCTGTTCCTGCCTGCGCCGGATCATGAATCCGGGCGGGCCGAAGCACGGCATCCAGACGCCCGCGCTCGCGCTGATCGCGCAGGGCAGCAAGCGCATCATGGTCGGCGACAAGGTCTACATCTACGATCCGATGCACTATCTCGTGTCGTCCGTCGATCTGCCGGTGTGCGGACAGGTGTCGGTGGCGAGCGAGTCGGAGCCCTATCTCGGCATGCGGCTCGATCTTGACGTCGAGGAAATCACCTCGCTCATCCAGGACGAGAAGCTGCCGCCCGCGACCCAGGCCGACGCCTCGCGCGGCCTCTACGTGAACCGCCTCGGCAACTCGATGCTCGACGCCGTGCTGCGCCTCCTGCGCCTCTCATCGATACGCTCGAGGACGTGGCGATTCTCGCGCCCCTCGTGAAGCGCGAGATTCTCTATCGCTTCTTGATGAACGGCTCCGGCGCGCGGCTGCGGCAGATCGCGCTGCAGGACAGCCAGACGCAGCGCATCGCGAAGGCCATCCAGCTTCTGCGCCAGAACTTCGATCAGCCCTTGCGGGTGGACAACATCGCGCGGGACGTGCACATGAGCGTGTCGTCGCTGCATCATCATTTCAAGGCCGTGACGGCGATGAGCCCGCTGCAATACCAGAAGCAGCTGCGGTTCCAGGAGGCGCGGCGCCTGATGCTGCTCGACATCGTCGATGCCGCCACTGCCGCGCATCGCGTCGGTTACGAGAGCGCGTCCCAGTTCAGCCGCGAGTACAGCCGGCTCTTCGGCGCGCCGCCCCTGCGCGACACGGCGGCGGCCGGCGCCTGAGTGCGCACGCCGCGGTCGCCGTCGCATTCCGTTTCCATACGCGAAATTTCGACGAATCTCTGGCAAGGTGCGCGCGAATGGTCTTGAATGGATTGCCGACTGGCGATGCGACGGCACTGCCGCATCGATTTATTTCATCGTCCGCGGAATAGTGCAGCGCTTCCGAACGTTCTACGGATACTTCTACGACAAGGAAGATGAAATGAAGAAGCGCATCCTGATATCCGTCGCCGCTTTTGCCACATCTTGCCACAGTCGCAACCGCTTTCGCTTCGTCCGCCAGCGCGGCGGCGCCGAAGGAAGCCAACGGCATGTACGTCGATGAAAAACGGCATGACGCTCTACACCTTCGACAAGGACACGAAGGTCAGCCCGAGCGCCTGCACCGGCGGCTGCGCGCAGGCGTGGCCCGCGGCGATGGCGAGCGATTCCGACAAGCCTGCCGGCAAATGGGGCATGGAAGCCGCCGACCGCGGCAAGCAATGGGCCTACGATGGCAAGCGCGTCTATCGCTTCTCGAAGGACACGAAACCCGGCGACAAGAACGGAGACAACTTCCGCGATGTCTGGCATGTCGTGAAGCCCTGAGCGTTCCGGAAAGCGCCCGGGGAAGCGGAAAAAGACTCGCGAAACGGCGGACTCGCGGAATAAATCGGCGAGTCCGCTGGTCAATCCTTGAACGGTAACGATCATGAAACGATCGATCGGAGTGATGGCGCTCCTGATCGCGTTCGGCCTCGCGCTGGGTGCGGCGGGGTGCGCGAGCGGCACGCAAGGTGCGCCGGACGGATCGGGCGGTGCAAGTAGGTCGGGCCGGCCCGTCGGTGGAGGAAGCTACTGATGGCACGCGCATCGAACGCCGCGAGCGCTTCGGGCATGCGAGCGGGCGCACGGCCTTGAGCTTCGAGAGCGATCTTCTCGCGCATCTGCCGCAGTTGCGCCGCTATGCGCGCGCGCTGACGGGCAACCGCGCCTGGGCCGACGATCTCGTGCAGGATGCGACCGAACGCGCGCTCAATCGTGCCAAGTCGTTCCATGCCGGCACGAATCTGCGCGCGTGGCTGTTCACGATCATGCGCAACCTGTCTATCGATCAGTTGCGCGGGCGGCGCGACATCGCGGTGGACGACTGGGCCGCCGGCGTTCGGTTGAAGAGAAACTAGCGATAGTTCGCGAGACTTTCGGGCCCGGTACAACGGTCTCTGGCGTCGCTCGCCGACATCAAGTGAATGCCAACCAAGTCTTCGGCTGGCGCAAGCTCTATCAGGACGAGAGCCTATCGGTGGTCTGCCGGCGAGCACGTGGTGCCGGCATCTGACCTAGCCGAAGCAATGAAGCAGATTCGCGAGCTGCAGCGATTGCTAGGAAAGAAGACAATGGAGGTAGAAATCCTCCGTGAAGCAGTGGAGTATGGTCGAACAAAAAAATTGACTGCGCTCACCATTGCTGCCGGGGGACGACCGTTGAAGACGGTCTGTGAAGTCCTGGGGGTGTCGCGCTCGAATCTCGCAGTCAAGTCGAAGCGGCCGGCTGACTGGGTCGACCGGCGCAAGATGCCCGTGCTCGACGACACGGCGCTTGTCGCCGAACTTCATGAGTTGTTAGGCGACGCGCCGACGTATGGATACCGAGGTGCTTGGGCGTTGCTGAGGCGAAGCCGGGACATGCTGGCTCAACCGCGAGTAAATGCAAAGCGCGTGTATCGCGTGATGCGTCGCCACGGCCTGCTGCTTGAACATCGCCCTCGGCACGCCTCGTCTACGCGTCGGCATGACGGCAAGGTCGCGGTGGATAGCAGCAACATGCGCTGGTGCTCGGATGGCTTCGAATTCCGCTGCGATGCCGGTGTCCCATTGCGTGTCGTCTTCGCACTCGACTGTTGCGACCGCGAAGCCATGAGTTGGGCCGCGAGCACAGGCGGTTACACTGGCGATATGGTGCGTGACGTCATGCTTCAAGCCGTCGAGAACCGCTTCACCGGCGTGTTGAAGGCCGAAAGGGAAGTCGAGTGGTTAAGCGACGATGGTTCCTGCTACATTGCCGATGGCACATTGAAGTTCTCTCGAAAAATCGGACTGAAGCCAGTAACGACACCCGTCAGAAGTCCGCAAAGCAACGGGATGGCCGAGAGCTTCGTTAAAACGATAAAGCGTGATTACGAAACGATAAAGCGTGATTACGTTTCGTGGATGCCGAAACCCGACGCCAGGACGGCGCTGCAAAATCTGGCCATCGCGTTCGACCACGATAACGAGTCACACCCGCATAGCGCCCTTAAATACCGCTCGCCGCGCGAGTTTCATCGGCAAGCAAATCCTCCAACCTAAGCGGGACCGGCTGTCCGGTTATGCGGGGGCAAGTCCACGGCGGCGCGGCCGCGGTTGGCGATGCCGAAGTGCTGCGCGATCATCGCTTCGCACGGGTGCGGAATCTGCGCGTCAAGTTCCTCGCCCAGGCCGAGCTTCACGGAGAGCACGCCGGCGTTGCGACCGCGGAACAATGCGAGCGCGCGATGCGATGGCACGGTGCGAATCGTCTCGCTGTATTCGTAATAATCGCGGAATTTCTCGCCTTCCTCGCCCTGTTTGCCGTCCACCACGCTCGACATGACGAGCCCATGATTGAACAGATGCTCGCGCAGCTTGCCGAGAATCTCGGCGGTTTCGCCGAACTGCTCCGAGAGGATGTCGCGCGCGCCGTCGAGCGCGGCCTTGGTATCGGCGACGCCTTTCTCCGCATCGACGAACCGGGCCGGCTTCGGTTTGCGGATCGAGCGTGGGATCGGCGAGAAGCGCCTGCGCGAGCGGCTCGAGGCCGGCTTCGCGCGCGGTCTGCGCGCGGGTGCGGCGCTTGGGCTTGTAGGGCAGGTAGAGATCCTCGAGCACCTGCTTGCTGTCCGCGCCTTCGATGGCGCCACGCAATTCGTCGGTGAGCTTGCCTTGCTCCTCAATGCTCGAAAGGATCGCGGCACGGCGGTCTTCGAGTTCGTGCAGATAGAGCAGGCGCTCCTCGAGCGTGCGCAACTGGGTGTCGTCGAGATTGCCGGTCACTTCCTTGCGATACCGGGCGATGAACGGGACAGTCGAGCCTTCGTCGAGAAGCTGCACGGCGGCGACTTGGCGCGGCTGCACGGTGAGTTCTGTGGCGATGCGCTGTACGATCTTGAGTGCTACGGTTTCCGTCATGTTTCTGCGCTGTTCTCTGGCTCGCCGGCGAGAGTCGCCCGCGTGCGCCGGTTCGCGTGAGCGAGGCGCCGTCGCTTTTCGCAAGGCGGCGTGGCCGCGTGACGAGCCGGGTTCGAACCGGGTTGCTGGAGCCGGGCATTTTGCCATAAATGACGGAGCGCTCCGGCGCGCGGTGATAGAATTTGGGCATCGCAAAAGCCGCTTCGCACCTGATTCTTTATCACGTTGCCGTTCATCCATTTGCCCAATTTCCGCCTTCCCGACGCCTGGCCTTTCCGCCCGGTTTTTTTGGACGCCGGCGCGCCGCAAGGCGCAGGCGGCGCGCACCTCGTGCCGATGGCCGCGACAGCGCCGCTGCTGTGCGCCCTGGCCGCGTTCGCGCCGGATCATGCATTCGCGCAATCCGCCAGGCCGATCGATCCGGGCACGTCCGTGAGCGCGCGCGCCCTCGACGATGCGGCGCCTTCCAGCGCATCGGCCACATCGGGTGCGGACGACGCGCTGAAAGCCAAATTCGCGCAACGCCAGAAGGTGCTGGACCGGCGCACCGAGGAAAACGACTATCGCTTCGGCGTGAAGCAGCACGACTGCTACAGCAAGTTCTTTGTGAATCACTGTCTCGACAACGCGCGCAACGAAATGCGCGAGATGCGCCAGCAGATCCGCCAGGATCAACTCGCGCTCGACGACCAGCAGCGCGCGGAACGGGCCAGGCAACGTGATCAGCAGGCGGCGATCAAGCAGGCACAATACGAAGCGGAAGCGCCGCAGCGCGCCGCGAACGAGAAGGCGAGCCAGCAGGCCTTCGAGGACAAGCAGCGGCAGAACGCGCTGGCCGCCGTGCAGCGCAACGCCGAGGCGCCGCAGCGCGCGGCCAATCAGGCGGCGTACGATCGCAAGCAGGCGGATTACCAGAAGAAGCTCGACGAAGCGCGCGCCCGCGGCGTGCAGGATGCGCAGGAGCGCGAGGAAAAGGCGCAGCGCTACGAGCAGAAGCAGCAGGATGCCGCCCAGCATCGCGCCGAAGTCGAGGCGCGTCAGAAGGAAGCCGCGAGAAAGCAGCAGGAAAAGGCGTAGCAGGCCCAGCAGGAGCAGCAGCGCCAGGAACAGCTCAAGCAACAGCAACAACAGCAGCAAGATAAGTAGGGCCGTCGGGCTTGCGGTGCGAGCCGGGCCCCAGCGAAGAGGATGAAAGGAGGCGAGCATGCAGCAGCGCTTGAACGCACCCCGACAACCCGCCATGGATGCCGCTTTGCTTCGCGATCGCATCGCGCAATTGCAGGAAGAGCATCACAGCCTGGACACGCTGATCGACAAGCTGTCCGGTATCGACGACCTGGAGCTGAGGCGCTTGAAGAAGCGCAAGCTCAAGGTGAAGGACACCATACTCCTGCTGCAATTGCAGCTGGACTCGGACGCGCACTGACGCTGCGCGCGACCGCGGGCTCGTGCCGGCGACGGCGCTGCGCACGGGCGGCCGCGCCGAAACCCGCAGGATTTAGCACGCCTTGAACTCACCCGCACAACCCGGCGATGACGCCAACACGCCGCTCGCGCTGACGGACAAGCGCAGCGCCGAACTCGGCGCCATCTTCTCCGCGCAAGGACTGCTTGTGCGCGCGATCGACGGCTATCGGCCGCGCGCCTCGCAGATCGAAATGGCGCGCTCGGTCGCGGCGGCCATGGAAGCCTCCGGCCGCGCGATGCCCGAGCCCGCGATGTTCGAGGCGCAGCGCCGCCCCGCGCGCAAGCTCGGGCCCTCCGACAAGCCCTACGCGCCCGACGGGCAGCCGGCGGACGACATCGGCATCGCGACGGCGAAGGCGGCCATCGACGGCGGCGAGAATACGCTGATCGTCGAAGCGGGTACCGGTACCGGCAAGACCTATGCTTATCTCGTCCCGGCCATGCTGTGGGGCGGCAAGGTCATCGTTTCGACGGGCACGAAGCATCTGCAGGATCAGCTCTTCCAGCGTGACATTCCGACCGTGCGCGATGCGCTCGCCGTGCCCGTGTCGGTCGCGATGCTGAAGGGCCGCGCGAATTATCTGTGCCACTACTACCTCAAGCGCACCGCCGACAACGGCCGCCTGCCGATGCGCCAGGACACCTCGCATCTGCAGGAGATCGTCCGCTTCGCGAAGATCACGCGCACCGGCGACAAGGTCGAGCTCGCGAGCGTGCCGGAGAACTCGCCCGTCTGGCCGATGGTCACGTCCACGCGCGACAACTGTCTCGGCCAGGAATGCCCGCACTACAAGGAATGCTTCGTCATGCAGGCGCGCAAGGAGGCGCAGCAGGCGGACATCGTCGTGGTGAACCATCACCTGTTCTTCGCCGACGTGATGCTGCGCGACACCGGCATGGCCGAATTGCTGCCGATGGCGAACACCATCATCTTCGACGAGGCGCATCAGCTGCCCGAGACGGCCACGCTCTTTTTCGGCGAGACGTTCTCGACCACGCAGCTGCTCGAGCTCGCGCGCGATACCGTCGCCGAAGGGCTCTCGCACGCGCGCGACGCCGCCGACTGGACCAAGCTCGGCGCCGCGCTGGAGCGTGCGGCGCGCGACTTGCGGCTCGCGTTCAAGGAAGATTCGGTGCGGCTCTCGCTCGGCCAGCTGCCCGACGGCCACCCGCTCTTCGAGGCGCTCGACACGCTGGAGACGCACCTCGCGGCGCTTGCGTCGGCGCTGTCGTCGCACGCCGAGCGCGCGGAATCGCTGCAGGCGCTGGTTCGTCGCGCGCGCGAGCTGCAGGATCTGCTCGCGGGCTGGACCACGCCGCCGACCTCGCTCGAGCGCGCCGTCGTCCAAGACGCGCAGACGGCGACCGAGGCCGCGAAGGAAGAGCCGAACGAAATGGTGCGCTGGATCGAAGTGTTCTCGCACACGGTGCAACTGCACGAGACGCCGCTCTCGGTCGCGCCGATCTTTGTGAAGCAGCGCGCGGGCGTGCCGCGCGCGTGGATCTTCACGTCCGCGACGCTGTCCGTGCGCGGCGACTTCACGCATTACGCGGCGCAAATGGGCCTGAATTCGCGCCGTTCGATGACCTTGCCGAGTCCGTTCGATTACCCGTCGCAAGGGCTCTTGTACGTTCCGCGCAATCTGCCGCAGCCATCCTCGCCGCAATTTACCGATGCCGTGTTCGAAGCGGCCTTGCCGGTGATCGAGGCGTCGGGCGGCGGCGTGTTCGTGCTGTGCACGACGCTGCGCGCGGTCGATCGCATCGCCACGCGCCTGCGCGACGTGATCGAGCGGCGCGGCTGGGACAATCCGCTGCTCGTGCAGGGCGACGCCAGCCGCACCGAGCTGCTCGACCGTTTCCGCGCCTATGGCAACGCGATTCTCGTGGGCAGCCAGAGCTTCTGGGAAGGCGTCGACGTTCGCGGCGATGCACTGTCGCTCGTCGTCATCGACAAGCTGCCGTTCGCGCCGCCCGACGATCCCGTGCTCGCCGCGCGACTCGACGCGCTGTCGAAGAAGGGTCTGAGCCCGTTCGCCGTGCATCAGCTGCCGCAGGCGGTCATCACGCTCAAGCAGGGCGCGGGGCGTCTGATTCGCGCGGAGACGGATCGCGGCGTGCTGATGATCTGCGACACGCGGCTCGTCGACAAGCCTTATGGCCGACGCATCTGGCAAAGCCTGCCGCCATTCAAGCGCACGCGCGAACTGGACGTGGTGCGGGAGTTTTTCAGCGATGCATTGCGCTCGACGGAGCTGGCCGAATAACGAATTCCTGAGTTTTCGTCGACGCAAAAGCAAAAGGCGGCCGGTCATGAAGTGACCGGCCTTTTGCTTTCCTGCGGTGCTTACCAGATCTGGTACCAGGCTTTTTCCGTGCCCGGGCGGCGCTTGCCGGTGACATACGGGCTGTCCGGGAACGTCGCGGCGAGCACGCGCTTGGTGTCGTCGGCGAGTTGCGGCTGATCGAGCTTCTGATACGACAGCATCATGATGTGCAGCGCGTCTTCCGTCGCCGGCGCGTTCTTGTATTCGCGAATCGCGAGCTGCGCGCGGTTGATCGCGGCCACATACGCGCCACGGCAATAGTAATGGTCCGCCGCGTGGACTTCGTGCGACGCCAGCGCGTTCACGATATAGCGCATGCGCTGGGCGGCATCCGGCGCGTACTGGCTTTGCGGATATTTATCGACGACGAACTTGAACGCGTCATAGGACTCGCGCAGCGACTTCGGATCGCGCTCGCTCATGTCCTGTCCGGAAAAACGCCCGAAGAGGCCGAGATCGTCGTTGAAGTGGATCATGCCCTTCAGGTAGTATGGGTAGGCGATCTTGGGATGATCCGGGTGCAACTTGATGAAGCGGTCGATGGCCTGGTCGGCCGCGGCGGTTTCACTGTCCTTCCAGTTGCAGTACGCGACGTTGATCTGCGCCTGCTGCGCGAAATGGCCGAACGGGTCGCGGCCCTCGAGCGCCTCGAAGTACTTGGCGCACTTGCCCCAGTCGCTGCCGGACAGCGCGTCCTGAGCCTCCTTATATAATTTGTCGTTGTTCCAAGTTGCCGTTTCGTCGGTTTTCTCGGGCAGGCCGTGACAGGCCGTGACGATGGCGACGCTCGCGGCCAGCGCCAGATATTTGATCGATTGACGCATCGATTGATGAATGGTGTTGAAGGCTCGCATCAGTGCTTGCTGTTCCTGGCTGATTCTCGCTGTGTCCAGCTGTGTTTCCGGCGCGGCTTCCGATTCCTGCCGCTCAGTTTCGCGGTGCGTGACGGTCGAGCGCGGCGAATCGCGCATCGTCTTACTGTCGCCCGCGAGCCTGTCCAGGTAGATGGATAACCCGCCGAATCTCGTTCAAATGACCCGCTCAAGTACTCATCGTACCAAAGACCAACCTGAAGATTATAGCCCATACGCCACTGGCGACGACTCGGCACCGGCCGATTCGAAGCCGGCCGCCGGCCGCGCGAGGGATGCGGGCCAGGAAGCCCCGCGCGCGGCCCGCGTGCCGGACGAGCTCGCGGGCGACCGGCTCGACAAGGTGCTCGCGAAAATCTTCCCTGAATTCTCGCGCAGCCGCCTGCAGGGCTGGATCGAGCAAGGGCGCGTGCTCGTCGACGGCGCCGGCGCGAAAGTGCGCCAGCCCGTGCCGCTTGGCGCGACGATCACGCTCGTGCCCGATCTCCTGCCCGAGCAGCTCGCCTTCACGCCCGAGCCGGTGCCGCTGCATATCGTGTACGAGGACGAGACGCTCGTCGTCATCGACAAGCCTGCGGGCATGGTCGTGCATCCGGCGGCGGGCAACTGGAGCGGCACGCTGCTCAACGGTCTGCTGCATCGATACGGCGACGCGGCGGCCGGACTGCCGCGCGCAGGCATCGTGCACCGGCTGGACAAGGAGACGTCGGGGCTGATGGTCGTCGCGCGCACGCTCGAGGCGCAGACCGATCTCGTGCGCCAGTTGCAGGCGCGCACCGTCAAGCGCCGCTATGTCGCGTTCGTGTGGGGCAACATGCCCGACGAAGGCACGATCGACGCGCCGATCGGCCGCGATCCGCGCGAGCGCACCTGCATGGCGGTCGTGCGGAGCGCGGCGGGCAAGCCCGCGCGCACGCACTTCATAACCATCGACCGCACGACGTGGCACGGCCAGCCGGTCAGCGCGATCCACTGCGATCTCGAAACCGGCCGCACCCATCAGATTCGTGTGCATTGCGCGCATGCGGGGCATCCGCTGCTCGGCGATCCGCTCTACGGCCGCGCGCGCGGCAAGCGTTCGGTCACGCCGTTGCCGAACGGTTTCGCGCGCCAGGCGCTGCACGCATGGCGGCTCGGCCTGATCTATCCGGCGACGGGCAAGGACGTGCACTGGCGCGCGGACGTCCCCGCAGACATCGCGACGCTCGCCGCCCAGCTGGGGTTCGGTCGGGACGAGGAAATCGAGTTCGACGAGGACGAAGACTTCGCGCAGGCCTATGAGATGGAAGCCGGCGACGAGGACTGGGACGACGAAGCATGACGAACCAAGCCGACGCACTGCATCCGGACGCCTGTCTCTGGCCGCAGTGGAAGGTTTCGCCGCGCGTGCGCGCCATTCGTCACGACGCGCGCGGGCGGCGTGAGCGCGGCGCCCTACGATGGCGGCGCGCCCGGCGCGGGCGGTCTCAACCTCGGCTTCTCGACGGGCGATGCGCCGCACGTCGTCGCGGAAAACCGCCGCCGCGCGCTCGCCTTGACGCACGCGCGGAATGCCGCCTGGCTCGAGCAGATCCACGGCACGCAAGTCGAGGATGCGCATGCGGTCATCAAGGCTCGGAAACGGCGAGCGTACGCGCGCGGACGCGAGCGTGACGGATCGGGCGGGCGTCGTCTGCGTCGTGATGACGGCCGATTGCCTGCTCGTGCTCTTCTGCGACGACGAAGGCCGCGCGATCGGCGCCGCGCATGCGGGCTGGCGAACGGCATCGTCGAAAAGACCGGCGAGCGCGTGGCGGCGCTCGCGGGCGTGCCGGCATCGGGGCTCAATGCGTATCTCGGCCCGGCGATCGGGCCGGAGGCGTTCGAAGTCGGCGAAGACGTGCTCGAGGCATTCGCCGTCGCGACGCCCGCGAGCCGCCGCGACGCAACCGTTGCGGCATTCAGGCCCGCCGGCGGCGCGCCGGCGAAATACTTCGCGGATATCTACGCGCTCGCGCGTCTGCGCCTCGCCGGTCTGGGCGTGGACGCGGCGCGCATCCACGGCGGGACGCACTGCACGGTGACGGAAAAGGCGCGCTTCTACTCCTACCGGCGCGATCGCGTTACGGGCCGCATGGCGGCCATGATCTGGCTCGCTGACTGACTGCCAGCAGCTGTTGGGTTGCACCCAACAATCGCTTCCTGCCCATGACGAAACCCCCTGCGAATGCAACATTTCGGATGGGGGAAAACGATAATTAAAAAAATATCGCGGTGCGGCAGAATCGGGACGGAGCATTGGCATGCCTGACTCCCTGGAGCAAGAATGTTCCTGGAATTCAACCAATCGGGCACGGCGTAGCAAGGCTGATTCTTGCCACGCGCATAAGGCGCACCAACACTTGCGCGCTGGTCGAGGAAAGCCCGGCGATGCCTGCGTTAGCAATCAAGTCTTGCGAGACTCACAGGTCAATAGCGGGTATGGCTTCCAAAACTTCTTCCTCATCTTCCCGCTCCCGTACCGCCGACAGCACCTCGGCTCAAGCATCCGCCGACACGACTGGCGTACAGCAGGCGTTCGATCAATGGCTGAACGCGTGGCGCGCCGTTGCCGATCCCGCGCAATGGGCGAAACTCACTCAACAGACGGATACTGCGAATGATGCGGCGGCCGCCGCCGCTTCGCCATTCGCTGCATTTTCGGCCTTCGGCAACGCTTTTCCGAACGGTTTTCCGTCGGCTTTTCCGACGCTGGGCGCGATGCCGCAGATGCCCGATTTCACGAAGCTGAACGGCATAGCGGAGTTCGCCAAGCTGGCGAGCAGCATGCCGGGCTTCGGCGCGGCGATGCAGGGCCTGCCCACGCTGCCGAAGATTCCGACCGCCGCGATTGTTGCCGAACGTCTTCAGGAGTTGCAGAGCAACTATTCGCGCGACGCGTCCGAGTTGCTCAAGCAGGCGACGGAACAGAGCATCGATCCGTCCGCGCTGAAGGACCGGCGCTTCACCGACACCGCGTGGCAATCGACGCCCCCGTACGCGTTCACGGCGGCGTGGTATTTGCTGAACGCGCGTTATCTGCAGGAACTCGCGGATGCCGTGCAGAGCGATCCGAAGACGCGCGAGCGCATCCGCTTCACGGTGCAGCAGTTGGGCCGCCGCGGCCGCGCCGAGCAACTTCCTTGCGCTCAACCCGGCCGCGCAGAAGGCGCTCATCGAGAGCAAGGGAGAGAGCCTGCGCCAGGGCATGCTGAACCTGCTGAACGACATGCAGCGCGGCAAGATTTCGCAATCGGACGAATCGCGCTTCTTCGTCGACAAGAACATCGCGTCGACGGAAGGCTCGGTCGTGTACGAGAACGAGCTCGTGCAGCTGATCTAGTACAAGCCGCTCGCGCCGAAGGTGTACGCGCGGCCGCTTCTGATCGTGCCGCCGTGCATCAACAAGTTTTACATCCTCGATCTTTCGCCGGAGAGCTCGCTCGTGCGCTATGCGCTCGAGCAGGGCCACCAGGTGTTCATCCTGTCGTGGCGCAACGCGGATCAGTCGATCGCGCACAAGACCTGGGACGACTACGTCGAAGAGGGCGTGCTCGAGACGATCGGCGTCGTGCAGGAGATCAGCGGCGAGGACCAGATCAACATGCTGGGTTTATGCATCGGCGGGACGATCCTGGCGACGGCGCTGGCCGTGGCGGCGGCGCGCGGCGAAAATCCGGCCGCGTCGATGACGCTGCTCACCTCGATGCTCGACTTCTCCGACACGGGCGTGCTCGACGTGTTCGTCGACGAGGCGCACGTGCAGTTGCGCGAGCAGGCGATCGGCGGCAAGAACGGCGCGCCCGCGGGGCTCATGCGCGGCATCGAGTTCGCCAACACGTTCTCGTATCTGCGTCCGAACGATCTGGTGTGGAACTACGTCGTCGACAACTACTTCAAAGGACGCACGCCTCAGGCGTTCGACCTGCTGTTCTGGAACAGCGATTCGACGAACCTGCCAGGACCGATGTGCGTCTGGTACCTGCGCAACACGTATCTCGAGAACAAGCTGAAGGAATCGAATGCGCTGACCGTGTGCGGCGAGAAGATCGATCTCTCGCGCCTCACCGTGCCGAAGTTCATCTACGGTTCGCGCGAAGACCATATCGTGCCGTGGAAGTCGGCGTATGCGTCCGCGCCGATTCTCAGCGGTCCGCAGAAGAAGTTCGTGCTCGGCGCGTCGGGTCACATCGCGGGCGTGATCAATCCGCCGTCGAAGAACAAGCGCAGCTTCTGGGTAATCGACAGCAACGACGAGCGTCTGCCCGCTAGCGCGGACGCATGGTTCGAATCGGCAACGGAGCATCCCGGCAGCTGGTGGCCGACCTGGTTGGCATGGCTCGCGGAAAGCGCGGGCGAACAGGTCAAGCCGAGCGCCGCGCAGGGTTCGAAGACGTACCCGGTGATCGAAGCCACTCCAGGGCGTTATGTATTGGAGCGCGATTTATGAGCTGTGCGTGACCGTGCGCGAAAGCGCATCGGGCCGTTCGGAATTGCATTAACATTCGATGCCAAAAGGAAACTGAAATGACTGACGTAGTGATCGTATCGGCCGCGCGTACGGCGGTAGGCAAATTAGGCGGTTCGCTCGCGAAGATCGCGGCGCCGGAACTGGGCGCCACGGTGATCAAGGCCGTGCTGGAGCGCGCGGGCGTGAAGCCGGATCAGGTGAGTGAGGTCATCCTGGGCCAGGTGCTCGCGGCGGGCTCGGGGCAGAATCCGGCGCGCCAGTCGCTCATCAAGGCGGACCTGCTCGACATGGTGCCCGGCATGACGATCAACAAGGTCTGCGGCTCGGGCCTGAAGGCGGTGATGCTGGCGGCGAACGCGATCATCGCGGGGGATGCTGAGATCGTCGTGGCGGGTGGCCAGGAAAACATGAGCGCGGCGCCGCACGTGCTGCCGGGCTCGCGCGACGGCTTCCGCATGGGCGACGCGAAGCTGGTCGACACGATGATCGTCGATGGCCTATGGGACGTTTATAACAACTACCACATGGGCACGACGGCGGAGAACGTGGCGAAGGAGTTCGGCATCACGCGCGAGCAGCAGGATGCGTTCGCGGCGCTGTCGCAGAACAAGGCGGAAGCCGCGCAGAAGGCGGGGCGCTTCGACGACGAGATCGTGCCGGTCTCGATCCCGCAGCGCAAGGGCGAGCCGCTGCAGTTCAACACCGACGAATTCGTGCGCCACGGCGTGACGGCGGAGGCGCTCGCGGGCCTGAAGCCGGCGTTCTCGAAGGAGGGCACGGTGACGGCAGCGAACGCGTCGGGCATCAACGACGGGGCGGCGGCGGTCGTGGTGATGTCGGCGAAGAAGGCCGAGGCGCTGGGTCTGACGCCGCTGGCGCGCATCAAGGCGTACGCGAACGCGGGCGTCGATCCGAAGATCATGGGCATGGGTCCGGTGCCGGCGTCTAAGCGCTGTCTGGAGCGCGCGGGCTGGACGGTGAACGATCTCGATCTGATGGAAATCAACGAGGCGTTCGCGGCGCAGGCGCTGGCGGTGCACAAGCAGATGGGCTGGGATCAGTCGAAGATCAACGTGAACGGCGGGGCGATCGCGATCGGTCACCCGATCGGCGCATCGGGCTGCCGGATTCTGGTCACACTGCTGCACGAGATGCAGAAGCGCAACGCGAAGAAGGGTCTGGCGTCGCTGTGCATCGGCGGCGGCATGGGCGTGGCGCTGGCGGTCGAGCGTCCGTAACCGACAAGAGCAAGGCGGAGCAGGACTGGGAAGGGCCAGCGGGCGGGCCGGGAGATCGCCCCCCACATAACGAAAATGGAGTGAGGAATGACGAAGCGCATAGCGTATGTAACCGGCGGGATGGGCGGCATCGGCACCAGCATCTGCCAGCGCCTGCACAAGGATGGCTTCACGGTCGTCGCGGGCTGCGGGCCGAACTCTCCGCGCCGGGTGAAATGGCTCGAAGACCAGAAGGCGCTCGGCTTCGACTTCGTCGCCTCGGAAGGCAACGTCGGCGACTGGGAATCGACCAAGAACGCGTTCGACCAAGAACGCGTTCGACAAGGTCAAGGCCGAAGTCGGCGAGATCGACGTGCTGGTGAACAACGCGGGCATCACGCGTGACGTCGTGTTCCGCAAGATGACGCACGAAGACTGGACCGCGGTCATCGACACGAATCTGACGAGCCTTTTCAACGTCACGAAGCAGGTCATCGACGGCATGGTCGAGCGCGGCTGGGGCCGCATCATCAACATTTCGTCGGTGAACGGCCAGAAGGGCCAGTTCGGGCAGACCAACTACTCGACGGCCAAGGCCGACATCCATGGCTTCACGATGTCGCTTGCGCAGGAAGGGCGACCAAGGGCGTGACGGTCAACACCGTGTCGCCGGGCTATATCGGCACGGACATGGTGAAGACGATCCGCCCGGAAGTGCTGGAGAAGATCGTCGCGACCATTCCGGTGCGGCGTCTGGGCACGCCCGACGAGATTGGCTCGATCGTCGCGTGGCTGGCGTCCGACGAATCCGGTTTTTCGACCGGCGCGGATTTCTCGCTGAACGGCGGCTTGCACATGGGCTGACGGGCGGAGGCTCGCCGCGCGCCTTCCGGCGAGCCGCCACTCGCCGGATTTATCAACGATGCGGCAAACACGCAGCAGCGCTTTTTTGCGATAACGCAAGACTTGCTGCCATCGCAGTAAAGTTTTGCGTTTAAAGGCGTTCAATGACCACCACTACTACTACAAAGAAACCCGCCGAACGACTCATCAGAAAATATCCAAACCGTCGGCTGTACGACACGGAAACGAGTACCTACATCACGTTGTCCGACGTGAAACAGCTCGTGCTCGATCAGGAAGACTTCAAGGTGCTCGACGCAAAGTCCAACGACGACCTCACGCGCAGCATCCTTCTGCAGATCATTCTCGAGGAAGAGAGCGGCGGCCTGCCGATGTTCTCGTCGGTGATGCTGTCGCAGATCATCCGTTTCTACGGCCACGCCATGCAGGGCATGATGGGCACGTACCTGGAGAAGAACATCCAGGCGTTCATCCGACATCCAGCAGAAGCTGACCGAGCAGAGCAAGGGCATCTACGACGGCAACGCGCTGAATCCGGAAGTCTGGTCGCAGTTCATGAACATGCAGGCGCTGATGATCAAGAAAGCGCTGCTCACCTTCATGCTCACCTTCATTCAGAAGCACGTTAAAGCCGAACAAGTGCTACTGGCGTGGTACTCGGAAGCGGCCAAGGCGGTCTGGAGTACGCCTCAGGACATCAGGAATCAATATGCCTCCGCGAGTTTCGTTGGGCGTAACCGCGTTGTGTTCAACATCAGGGGCAATGAATTCCGACTCATCGTGGCCGTGGCCTATCAGGTCGGCGTCGTATACATCAAGTTTGTCGGAACGCATGCCGAATACGACAAGGTCGATGCCGCCACCGTCGAAATGGAGTAGGAGAATGGAAATTCACCCGATTCGAACTGAAGCGGACTATGACGTCGCGCTCGCGGCAGTATCCGCGCTCGTCGAGGCCGATCCGGCGTCCGACACGCCCGAAGGCGAGGCGCTGGACATCCTGTCGATTCTGATCGAGCGGTACGAAGCGGAGCACTTCCCGCTCAAGGCGCCGAGTCCGATCGAGGCTATCAAGTTCCGTATGGAGCAGGCGGGCCTTACGGTGCCGGACATGCAGCCGTACATCGGCAATACGAATCGCGTTTATGAGGTGCTTGCGGGCAAGCGCGCGCTGAGTCTCGCGATGATTCGCCGTCTGCATGAAGGTTTGCGCATTCCCGCGGACGTGCTGATCGGCGCCACATGATGATCGCACCGTGCGTCGACGCCGGCCGGCGGCGCGAAGTGACGGCGTTGGAGTGCGCCGGACCGCCCTGTCGACGCTCCGGGGTAAAATAGTAGATTCGCCTTGGTTCTCCGCAAGGCGCCCACAACACCGTCTTTCCCCGTGAAAAACTCCTTGGATTCAACCGCCACGACGACCTCCGCGCCCAAAATCGGCATAGTGTCCCTCGGGTGCCCGAAGGCCCTCGTCGACTCCGAGCAGATCATGACCCAATTGCGCGCCGAAGGTTACGAAATTTCCGGCACCTACAACGGCGCGGATCTCGTCGTCGTCAACACCTGCGGCTTCATCGACGAGGCCGTGCAGGAAAGTCTCGACGCCATCGGCGAGGCGCTCTCCGAAAACGGCAAGGTCATCGTCACCGGCTGCCTCGGCGCGAAGAAGAGCGCGAGCGGCACGAGCCTCATCGAGGAAGTGCATCCCAAGGTGCTCGCCGTGACCGGTCCGCACGCGGCCAACGAAGTGATGAACGCCGTGCACGCGCACCTGCCGAAGCCGCACGATCCGTTCGTCGATCTCGTGCCGCCGGCGGGCATCAAGCTCACGCCGTGCCACTACGCCTACCTGAAGATTTCCGAAGGGTGCAACCATCGCTGCACGTTCTGCATCATTCCGTCGATGCGCGGCGACCTCGTCTCCCGCCCCGTCGCGGAAGTCATGCTCGAGGCCGAGAATCTCTTCAAGTCCGGCGTGAAGGAGCTGCTCGTCATCTCGCAGGACACGAGCGCGTACGGCGTCAACGTAAAATACCACACCGGCTTCTGGAACGGCAAGCCGCTCAAGACGCGCATGACCGATCTCGTCGGCGCACTCGGCGAGCTCGCCGCGCAATACGGCGCATGGGTGCGCCTGCATTACGTCTATCCGTATCCGAGCGTCGACGAAGTCATCCCGATGATGGCCGAAGGTCCGCTCAGAGGCCACGTCCTGCCGTATCTCGACGTGCCGTTCCAGCACGCGCATCCAGACGTGCTCAAGCGCATGAAGCGCCCGGCCAACGCCGAGAAAGTGCTCGAGCGCGTCAAGGCATGGCGCGAGATCTGTCCGGATCTGACGATCCGCAGCACGTTCATCGCAGGTTTCCCGGGCGAGACCGAAGCGCACTTCGAAACGCTGCTCGATTTTATCCGGGAAGCGGATCTGGACCGCGTCGGCTGCTTCGCGTATTCGCCGGTCGAAGGCGCCACGGCGAACGAGCTCGACGGCGCGCTGCCCGACGAAGTGCGCGAGGAGCGCCGCGCGCGTTTCATGGAGCTGGCCGAGGCGCTGTCGGCCAGGCGCATGAAGAAGAAGGTCGGCAAGACGCTCAAGGTGCTCGTCGACGAAGTGAGCACGGACGGGGGTGTCGGCCGCACGGCAGCGGATGCGCCGGAAATCGACGGCGTCGTGTACATCGCGCCGGCAACCAAGACATTGAAGCGCTACAAGGCCGGCGACTTCGTTTCGGTGAAAATCACCGGCGCGGACGGCCATGATCTTTGGGGCGAGGTGTAACGCATGCCGCAGACACCGCACGTTCTCGCGCTCGGTGAGGCCATGATCGAGTTCAACCAGTCGACGCGCGATCAACCGAACTATCTGCAAGCCTTCGGCGGCGACGTCTCCAACTTCCTGATCGCGGCCTCGCGCCAGGGCGCGTCGACGGGTTTCGTGTCCGCGGTCGGCAACGATCACTTCGGGCAATTGCTGCTCGATCTGTGGCGCGCGGAAAACGTAGACACGTCCACGGTGCGCGTGGATCACGACGCGCCCACGGGCGTCTACTTCGTCTCGCACGGCGAGAACGGGCATCGCTTCGATTACCTGCCGGCGGGCTCGGCGGCGAGCCGCTACGCGCCGTCGCACCTGCCGCTCGATGCGATCGCCGCGGCGAAGGCCGTGCATCTGTCCGGCATCAGTCTCGCGATCGGCGTGTCGGCATGCGATGCCGCGCTCGCCGCGATCGATCATGCGCGCACGCACGGCGTGAAGGTCAGTTTCGACACGAACCTGCGCCTCAAGCTGTGGCCGCTCGCGCGCGTACGGGCAGTGATGCTCGAGGCCATCCGTGCGACGGACATCTGCCTGCCGAGCTGGGACGACGTCACGCTGCTCACGAGTCACGACGACAAGGACGCCATCGTCGATGCGCTGCTCGCGCTCGGCCCGAAGGTCGTCGCGTTGAAGCTCGGCAAGGAAGGCGCATACGTTGCGACGCCCGACGAGCGGCGCGTCGTACCGGGCCGCGTCGTCAAGGCGGTCGACGCCACCGGCGTCGGCGACTGCTTCGGCGGCGCGTTCATCGCGCGCATCGTCGCGGGCGACGATCCTTTCGCCGCCGCGCGCTACGCGAACGTCGCGGTCGCGCCGATTCCGGACAAGGCTACGGTCGAGCGCGCGCTCGCGGAATGACGCGCCGACGATCGGGCGAACCCACGAACGAACACATCCAGCGGAGACGACAACATGCAGCGTGAAGTGGTGGTGGTAAGCGGCATGCGCACGGCAATCGGCGATTTCGGCGGCTCGCTCAAGGATTTCGCCCCGAGCGATCTCGGCGCGCGCGTCGTGCGCGAGGCGCTTTCGCGCGCCAGCGTCGCAGGCGACGAGGTCGGTCATGTCGTGTTCGGCAACGTGATCCAGACCGAGCCGCGCGACATGTACCTCGCCCGCGTCGCGGCGCTCGACGGCGGCGTCGCGCAGCACGCGCCCGCGCTCACGGTGAACCGCCTGTGCGGCTCGGGCCTGCAGGCGATCGTGTCGGCGTCGCAAGCCATTCTGCTCGGCGATGCGGATATCGCCATCGGCGACGGCGCGGAGAGCATGAGCCGCGCGCCCTACATCATGCCCGCGGCAAGTTTCGGCCAGCGCATGGGCGATGCGCGCGTGGTCGACATGATGGTCGGCGCGCTGAACTATCCGTTCGATAGGATCCACATGGGCGTGACGGCCGAGAACGTCGCGCAGAAATTCGGCATCACGCGCGAGATGCAGGACGCGCTCGCGCTCGAATCGCACCGGCGTGCGGCGAAGGCCATCGAGGCCGGCTACTTCAAGGCGCAGATTCTGCCGATCACGCTCGCTCGCATCGAAGAAGGGCGACACCGTGTTCGAGCGCGACGAGCACGTGCGCATGAACGCCACGGCCGAGGACTTCGCCAAGCTCAAGCCGGTCTTCGCGAAGGAGAACGGCACGGTGACGGCGGGCAACGCGTCGGGCATCAACGACGCGGCGGCGGCCGTCGTGCTGATGGAGCGCGGCGTCGCGGAGAAACGCGGCGCGCAACCGCTCGCGCGCCGCGTTGCCTATGCGCATGCGGGCGTCGATCCGAAGATCATGGGCATCGGGCCGATTCCCGCGGCGCAGAAGGTGCTGGAGCGCGCGGGCCTGACCGTCGCCGATCTCGACGTGATCGAAGCGAACGAGGCATTCGCCGCGCAGGCCTGCGCCGTTTCGCAGGAACTGAAGCTCGATCCCGCGAAGGTCAATCCGAACGGCTCGGGCATTTCGTTCGGCAATCCGATCGGCGCGACCGGCGCGCTCATCACCGTGAAGGCGCTGTACGAGCTGCAGCGGATCGGCGGGCGCTACGCGCTCGTGACGAGTGCATCGGCGGCGGGCAGGGCATCGCGGCGATCTTCGAGCGTGTCTGATGCCCGTATTCGAAGGAACGAAGGATGATCCATAGCATGAAAGGGCCGCGTCTCGCCGCGGCCTTGACGATCTCGACCGCGCTGCTCGCGCTTGCCGCCTGCAACTCGCCGATGCCGGCTCAGACCTCCGGCGTGATCCCGGCCAGTGAGCGCGAGCCGGCCGGCAGGGACGCGCACGGCGCGGAGGCGGCGATCAGGGAACTCGCACTGCCGCCGCAGAAGCCGCTCACGCCGAACCCGGAGTACGCGCGTTTTCCGCGCTATGTCGGCACGCTCGGCGACAGGCAGATCGAGATGAAGCTGGGCGCCAAGACCGACAAGCCTTCCGGCGTGCACGGCGAATACCGCTTCGTCGGCAACCCCAGCGTGATTCTCGTCGCGGGCGACCGCGACGGCGACACGCTCGAAATCGAGGAGTCGAACGACGGCACGCACATCACGGGCAACTGGGTTGGCAAGTTCGCGGCGGACGGCAGCGTGTCGGGCGAGCGCATGGACCCGGACGATTCAAACGCGCAGCCGTTCGATCTGCACCCCGCGGTCGCGGGCGCGAAGCTGCCCCCGCTGCCCGGGCGCCCGCGACGCCCGGCCACCGGCACGGCGAAGGCGCCGCCCGCGCCGTCGCTGGAGCCGGCGCGCTTCCGCCGCCGCGCAATGCCGTCGGCGGCACCAGCAACGTCATCATCGGCGAATAGCCCGTCTCGCTTTCACGCCGCCGGCCGATCCGGCGGCAGCCTTTCCTTACCTCGATGCACCTCGACGCCATGACCGATTCCAGCAACAACGTCCCCGAACGCGACCTGCAAACCCGTATCGTGCAGCCGGAGGATCGCATCACGCCCGGCTTCGAGTCGTTCTCGGTGCCGGTCGCGCGGGCCTCGACGGTCGTGTTCCCCGATCTCGCAACGATGCGCTCGCTCGTCTGGAGCGACGATTCGAAATGGTGCTATGGCCTGCACGGCACGCCGACGACGATCGCGCTCGCGCAGCGTCTCGCCGCGATCGAAGGCGGCGCGCACGCGCTGTTACAGTCGTCCGGGCTCGCGGCGATTTCCAACGTCTACTTCGGCATCGTCAAGGCGGGCGACCACGTCCTCGTGCCCGACAACGCCTATTCGCCGAACCGCGAGCATGCGGACTGGCTCGCCGCCGATTTCGGGCTCGAGGTGACTTACTACGATCCGATGATCGGCGCTCGCATCGCCGATTCGATCCGTCCCAACACGAAGCTCATCTGGCTCGAAGCGCCCGGCTCGGTCACGATGGAAATTCAGGACGTTCCGGTGATCGCGGCCGTCGCGCGTGCGAGGGGCATCGTCACCGCGATCGACAACACGTATTCCGCGGGGATCGCGTTCAAGCCGTTCGAGCACGGCGTGGACATCTCGGTGCAGGCGCTCACGAAATATCAGTCCGGGGGCAGCGACATTCTGATGGGCGCGACCATCACGCGCGACATCGAGCTGAACAAGAAGCTCAAGCGCGCGCGCATGCGGCTGGGCATCGGCGTCTCGGCGGACGATGCATCCCTCGTGCTGCGCAGCCTGCCGTCGATGAAGCTGCGCTACGAGGCGCACGACCGCGCGGCGTCCGCGCTCGCGCGCTGGCTCAAGACGCGTCCGGAAGTGGCGGCGGTGCTCCACCCCGCGCTGGAGGATTGTCCCGGCCATGCGTTCTACGAGCGCGACTTCGAGGGCGGCGCGGGCGGCCTGTTCTCGATCGTTTTCGACGGCCGCTACAGCGCCGCGCAGGTCGATGCGTTTGTCGAAGCGCTCGAACTGTTCTCGATCGGCTGGAGCTGGGGCGGCGCGCATAGCCTCGCGATGCCCTATGACGTGCGCTCGATGCGCACCGCCTCGCCATGGCCGCACGCGGGCGTGCTCGTGCGTTTCTACATCGGCCTGGAGGCGGAGGTGGACCTGCGCGCGGATCTGGAAGCCGCGCTGGTCAAGGCGCTGGGCTGACCGGTACGCACCCGGAAAAAAACGGCGCCTCATTCAGCGGAGCGCCGTCGTCATATTCAGAACATCCGCAGCAACCCGTCGAGCCCGACGAAATTGAGCGCGACGCTCGCCGATTGCCGCACGACCGGCTTCGCGCGAAACGCCACCGACAAGCCGGCCTCGGCCATCATCTTGAGATCGTTCGAGCCGTCGCCCATTGCGATCGCGCGCGCGGGATCGATGCCGAGCTTCGCGCAGGTCTCGACGAGCGTGCACGCCTTCACGTCCGCATTCACGATCTCGCCGACCACCTTGCCCGTCAGCTTGCCGTCGACGATCTCGAGGGTGTTCGCGCGCGTGTAGTCGAGGCCGAGTCGCGCCTTCAGGCGCTCGGTGAAGAACGTGAAGCCGCCCGACACGAGCAGCGTCTTCAGGCCGGCGGCGCGTACGCCTTCGAGCATGCGCTCCGCACCCGGCGAGAGCTTCAGGCGTTCCTCGTAGACGCGCTCCAGCGCGACCGCGTCGAGACCTTTCAGGAGCGCGACGCGGCGCGTCAGGCTCTCGTTGAAGTCCTTGATCTCGCCGCGCATCGACGCTTCGGTGATCGCCGCGACTTCGGCCTTCAGCCCGCAGAAATCCGCGATCTCGTCGATGCATTCGATCGTGATGAGCGTGAAGTCCATGTCCATCGCGACGAGGCCGAAGTCGGCGAGCCTGGTTTGCGGCTCGACATACGCGTAGTCGAGCGCGTGCGCGCCGCAGTACGCGTCGATGTCGGGACGCTGCAGCGGATCGGCGTCGACGAGACGCAGGAGCGTGTCGTCGACGCGCTGCGTCTCGCGCGAGCGGGCGAGCGCGGCGAGCGGCCGCAGGTGCGAATCGGAGATCGGGGCGAGGCTTTGAATGACGAGGTTCATCGAGGGCGGAGGCGTGAGAAGGCGCGAAACCACCATTGTACCGAGCGCGTGGACTTGCCCCCGCAAAAGCCGGACATGCGGTGACGCTTAAATTTTGAGGTAGTCTTCTGCCTATGTTTAAGCCTAGTCACAACGTGGAACCTCTAGAAGTTCTGACCCAGCCGGAGCAGCGCCGCCGGCGTTCAATTGAAGAGAAACTAGCGATAGTTCGCGAGACTTTCGAGCCCGGTACAACGGTCTCTGGCGTCGCTCGCCGACATCAAGTGAATGCCAACCAAGTCTTCGGCTGGCGCAAGCTCTATCAGGACGAGAGCCTATCGGTGGTCTGCCGGCGAGCACGTGGTGCCGGCATCTGACCTAGCCGAAGCAATGAAGCAGATTCGCGAGCTGCAGCGATTGCTAGGAAAGAAGACAATGGAGGTAGAAATCCTCCGTGAAGCAGTGGAGTATGGTCGAACAAAAAAATTGACTGCGCTCACCATTGCTGCCGGGGGACGACCGTTGAAGACGGTCTGTGAAGTCCTGGGGGTGTCGCGCTCGAATCTCGCAGTCAAGTCGAAGCGGCCGGCTGACTGGGTCGACCGGCGCAAGATGCCCGTGCTCGACGACACGGCGCTTGTCGCCGAACTTCATGAGTTGTTAGGCGACGCGCCGACGTATGGATACCGAGGTGCTTGGGCGTTGCTGAGGCGAAGCCGGGACATGCTGGCTCAACCGCGAGTAAATGCAAAGCGCGTGTATCGCGTGATGCGTCGCCACGGCCTGCTGCTTGAACATCGCCCTCGGCACGCCTCGTCTACGCGTCGGCATGACGGCAAGGTCGCGGTGGATAGCAGCAACATGCGCTGGTGCTCGGATGGCTTCGAATTCCGCTGCGATGCCGGTGTCCCATTGCGTGTCGTCTTCGCACTCGACTGTTGCGACCGCGAAGCCATGAGTTGGGCCGCGAGCACAGGCGGTTACACTGGCGATATGGTGCGTGACGTCATGCTTCAAGCCGTCGAGAACCGCTTCACCGGCGCGTTGAAGGCCGAAAGGGAAGTCGAGTGGTTAAGCGGCGATGGTTCCTGCTACATTGCCGATGACACATTGAAGTTCTCTCGAAAAATCGGACTGAAGCCAGTAACGACACCCGTCAGAAGTCCGCAAAGCAACGGGATGGCCGAGAGCTTCGTTAAAACGATAAAGCGTGATTACGAAACGATAAAGCGTGATTACGTTTCGTGGATGCCGAAACCCGACGCCAGGACGGCGCTGCAAAATCTGGCCATCGCGTTCGACCACGATAACGAGTCACACCCGCATAGCGCCCTTAAATACCGCTCGCCGCGCGAGTTTCGTCGGCAAGCAAATCCTCCAACCTAAACGGGACCGGCTGTCCGGTTATGCGGGGGCAAGTCCAATATTTGCCGACCGGTGCGGCGACGAATACGTGATCGGCGTGCGCGACAACGGCGTCGGCTTCGACATGAAGTACGGAACCAAGCTGTTCGGCGTGTTTCAGCGGCTGCATCGCGCGGAGGAATTCGAGGGTACCGGCATCGGGCTCGCGAATGTGCGGCGCATCGTCGAGCGGCACGATGGGCGCACCTGGGCCGAAGGGCGGCTGGGCGAAGGCGCGGTATTCTATTTCTCGTTGCCGGTCGTGTTCCGCAGCGCCGGGCAGACGCAGGCCGCGTCGGGCGCGGCAGCCACACAGTCAAGAAGAGACCATGCTTAAGCCGATTTTGCTCGTCGAAGACAACCCGAACGACCTCGAGCTCACCCTCGTCGCGCTCGACAAGAGCCAGCTCGCGAACGAGGTGATCGTCGCCCGGGACGGTCAGGAAGCCATCGACTATCTTACCTGTGAAGGCGAGTGGAAGGAGCGCGCGCAGGGCAATCCGGCCGTCATCCTGCTCGATCTGAAGCTACCGAAGATCGACGGTCTCGAAGTCCTCGACCTGGTCCGCTCGAACGCGGCCTTGAAGAGCATTCCCGTCGTCATGCTCACGTCCTCGCGCGAGGAGAAGGATCTCGAAGGATCTCGTGCGCAGCTACGAGCTCGGGGTGAACGCGTACGTGGTGAAGCCGGTGGAGTTCTCGGAGTTCGTCGAGGCGATCGGCGATCTCGGCGTGTTCTGGGCCGTACTCAACGAGCCGCCGCCGGGCTCCGCGCGCTTTCTCCGTCCGCCGCCCGCGCAATGACCGTCGTGCCCATGTTCGCGCCTTGTTTCGCGCATCCGTCCCGCCTCATGCGCCCGCACGCGTCCTTTCGCGAGGGCGCCTAGATCATGCAGCCGCTGCATCTGCTTCTCGTCGAAGACAACGCACTCGATGCGGAGCTGACGATCGCGCAGCTGGAGCGCGCGGACTACGCGGTCGATGCGTCGATCGTCTACGACTCCGCGAACTTCATCGCCGAGCTCGAAAAAAAGCGCTTCGACGTGATTCTCGCCGACTTCGTGATGCCCACCTTCTCGGGCATCGAGGCGCTCACCATCGCGAGCGAGCGCTCGCCGGACACGCCGTTCATCTTCGTGTCGGGCCTGCTCGGCGAAGAGCACGCCGTCGACATGCTGAAGCGCGGCGCGACCGATTACGTCCTGAAGCAGCGCCTGCAACGCCTGCCCGCGGTCGTGCGCCGCGCCATGCGCGAGAGCGCCGAGCGTGCGCAACGCATCGCGGTCGAGCGGGCGCTGCGCGAGACGGAAACGCACTTTCGCCTGCTGATCGACGCGCTCAAGGACTACGCCGTCATCACGCTCGATCCTGAAGGGCGCATCCGCACCTGGAACGTGGCCTCCGAGCGCATCCTGGGCTTTCCCGCGCAGGACGTGCTGGGTCATTCCGCGAGCATCTTCTACAACCAGGAGGACCGCGAGGCGGGCGTGTTCGAGGCCGAGCTGGATACGGCGCGGCGCGAAGGCAGCGCGAGCGACGATCGCTGGCTCTGGCGCAAGGACGGCTATTCGTTCTTCGCCTCGGGCGTGACGACGGCGATTCGCAGCGAGCACGACGAGCTGATCGGCTTTTCGAAGATCGTACGCGACGCGACCGACGCCCACATGGCCGCCGACGCGCTGCGTCTCGCCAAGGATCAGGCGGAATCGGCGAACCGCGCGAAGGATCACTTTCTGGCGGTGCTGTCGCACGAATTGCGCACTCCGCTCACGCCGATCCTCGCGGCGGTGCGCCTGCTCGAGATCAAGCATTCGCTGCCGCGCGAGGCGCATCCGACGCTCGACCTGATCCGCCGCAATGTCGAGCTGGAGGCGCGTCTCATCGACGATCTGCTCGATCTCACGAGCATCGCGCGCGGCAAGCTGTCGCTCAATTTCGCGAGCGTCGCGCTCGACACGCTGCTGGCGAGCGCGCTCGACATGTCCGAGGCCGATCTTCGCGCGAAGGGCCTCACGCTGGAAACGCATTTCGAAGCGAGCCGGTTCGTCGTGCCCGGCGATGCCGCGCGCCTGCAGCAGATCGTCTGGAACCTGATGAAGAACGCCGTGAAGTTCACGCCGGCGGGCGGGCGCATCGAGGTGCGGACCTGGAACCCGGACGCCGCGACGATCTCGGTCTCGGTGACGGACAGCGGCATCGGCATCAGCGCGGAGGCGCTGCCGCGCATCTTCTCGGCGTTCGAGCAGGCCGACGATTCGATCACGCGCTCGTTCGGCGGCTTAGGCCTCGGCCTTGCGATCGCGAGCACGCTCGCGCAGAAGCACGGCGGCACGCTTTCGGCCTACAGCGAGGGCCGCGACATGGGCGCGCGCTTCACGCTCACGCTGCCGCTCGCCAAGGTGCAGCCGGAGCACGAGGACGAGCCGCGTGTCGAGGCCGCGCATCAGGAGCACGCACGCGCGCTGAAAGTGCTGCTTGTGGAGGACAACGAGCAGACTTCGTCCGCGATGGCTGAAGTGCTCGAGATGCTCGGCCACGATGTGACGGTCGCCGTCACCGTCGCGGACGCGCTCGAGCGCGCGAAGAGCCGGCCCTTCGATCTGCTCGTCAGCGATATCGGCCTGCCGGACGGCAGCGGTCTCGATATCGCGCGGGCCTGGCAGAACCTGCAGCCCGGCAAGCCCGCGGTCGCGATCACGGGCTACGGCATGGACAAGGACATTCGCCGCTGCCGCGACGCCGGTTTTCTGGATCATCTGACCAAGCCGGTCAATTTTTGGCGGCTGGAAGCGCTGATTCAATCGCTGGCGGAGCAGCCTTCGAAATAAGCTATCGGCAGGCCGCCCGCGCGCGAATTCGAAAAATGTTGGCCGTCGCGTGCGTACAGATGTCGATTGACGGCATTCCCGATCGTCGTAGGGTGTGAGAGCGACGCCGGGCCCTGGCGCGCCTCGTTCACTACACGGAGCCGACATGTCCAATTCCGCAGTTGACCGCATTCTGCCAGGGATGCATTCGCTGACGCCGCATCTCTGCTGCGCGGGCGCCGCCGACGCGATCGAGTTCTACAAGCGCGCGTTCGACGCCGTCGAGCTGGGCCGCATGCCCGGGCCGGACAGCAAGCTCATGCACGCGATGGTGAAGATCGGCGATTCCATGCTGATGCTCGTCGACGAAAACACGTCCTGCGGCATGCTGGGCCCGAAAGGGATCGAGGGCTCGCCCTTCACGATCCACCTGTACGTCGAGGATGTCGACGCCACGGTGAAGCAGGCCGCCGATGCCGGCGCGAGGTGACGATGCCCGTGCCCGTCGCCGACATGTTCTGGGGCGACCGCTATGCTATGGCCGCCTGGAAGATCCGTTCGATCACCAGTGGTCGGTCGCGACGCACGTGCGCGACGTTAGCCCCGAGGAGATGAAGGCGGCCATGACCCGGGGATGCGCGTAAATCGCGCGTTCGAATGAACGCACATGAAAACGGAGACTCGCACATGCACAAGATTTCACCCTGTCTATGGTTCGACGGCAATGCCGAGGAGGCCGCGAACTTCTACGTCGGCACTTTCAGGAATGCGCGCATCAGGGAGATCATGCGCCACACCGACGCCAGCCCGGGACCGGCCCAGCGTGCTCGCCATGCTCTTCGAGCTGGAAGGCGAGGAATTCATGGCGCTGAACGGCAGCTCGGAATTCAAGTTTACGCCGGCCATTTCCATGTTCGTCAAATGCGATACCCAGGCCGAGATCGACCACTATTGGGACAGGCTGATGGACGGCGGCGAATCGATGGCGTGCGGCTGGCTCACGGACCGCTTCGGCGTGACGTGGCAGATCGCGCCGAGGCGCCTGCCTACGATGCTGCAGGACCCGGATCCCGTGAAGGCCAATCGCACCATGAAGGCGATGATGGGGATGATCAAGCTGGATATCGCCGCGCTGGAGCGGGCCTACGACAGCGCATGAGGCGTGCGCGCTACACGGCGCGCTTTCTGGCTTTTCGCTCGATGAGCTCCGACGCCATGAACCGGTGGTCGGGCGAAAACAGCCGCCGGTACGTCATCACCACAGCTCCGACCACGTCCAGGCTCGACGCCGCCGCGATCAGGAACATGATGACGATCTGATAGCGCACCGCCTGCAATGGCGACTGCCCGGCGAGCACCTGGCCGGTCATCCTGCCCGGCAGGCTGACGAGGCCGACCACTGCCATCTGGTTCAGGGTCGGAATCATGCCCGCGCGCACGGCCTGGCGCGCGGGCCCTTGCGTCGCTTCCCAGCGCGTCGCTCCAAAGCGCGAGCGACATTTCCACGGTCGCGCGTCCGGCGGTCAGCGCTTCCGTCATGCGCTCGATGCCGAGCGACACGCCCGTGAGCGTGTTGCCGAGGATCATGCCGAGAATCGGAATCGCATATTGCGGCTGGTACCACGGATGGATGCGGATCACGACGAACAGCCCGAACGCGCCGATCAGCCACGAACTGCCCCAGATCGACAGGATGCTGTCGGCGCGCTGTCCGGCATGGGTGCGCCGGCCGCGAGACCGGCGATGACGGTCATCAGTGCCATCAGCGGCAGCACGACGTACCCAGCCGATCGAACGCGAACACCCAGCCAAGCACGTAGCCGATCAGGAGCAGTTGCACGACGGTGCGGATCGCGCCGACGAGCAGCCTGCGCTCGAGTCCGAGATCGAGCGCGACCGACAGCGTGCCGTTCACGACGATCAGCGCCGCTGCGAGGCCGATATCGAAGAGACTGAGATTCTGGTAGCCGTTCATCGCGTGTCTCCCTCGAGCACGCCCGCGTTCATCGTCAGATGGCGGGCGGCGACGCGTCGCGCCTGCTCCGGATTGTGCGATATTCGGATCGTGCGATACCCAGATGCATGCGCGCGGCGCATCGGCGTCGAACCAGGCGGACACGAGCGCTTCAATCGCGCGGGCCGAGGCCGGATCGAGCGAGGCGGTGGGCTCGTCGAGCAGCAGCACGTCCGGTGCGAGTTGCAGCACGCGCACGAGCGCGGCGATCTGCGCCTCGCTGCCCGACAGATCACCTGCGAGCTTGTCGAGAAAATCGGCGTCGCGTCCGGCCGCCCGCGCGAGCTGCGCGGCGGTATCGCGATCGAAATGCGCATCGCGATAGGTCTTCAGCGTGAACGGATAGCGCAGGTTGTCTTTCACGGTGCCGTCGAGCATCGTGGGACGCTGCGCGATATACGCGACGCGCCGCCGGTAGGCCGGAATGCGCGCGCGGGCGATTCGCTCGCCGCGCCACGAGATATGACCGCCATCGCAGGCATCGAGCAGGGCGAGCGTGCGCAGAAAGACGCTCTTGCCCGAGCCGGATGGCCCGGTGATCGCCGCGCGTTCGCCCGCGTAAAGCGTGAAATCGGTCGGATGCAAAAGCACCGCGCGGCGCACGACGTCGCGGCGCACGACGGCGTGCGCCGCGACGAGCTCGATCGAAGGCGCGGAAGCGGGCGATGTCGCGTCGGGCATCGTTCTTGTGGGGTTGTATTTTTCGAGCGCTTATCTTACGGAGATTCGACGCCCAGCGGGCAGACAACGAACACGACGGCGGCTCGTGCGTGGGCACACTATGTGCTGCGCCACGGATAATCAGACAAAACGGATGGAGCCGTCATGGCGCAGGCCCGAACGACCGGAAAAATCGGAAGGATCGTCGCATGGTTTTTTGCCGTTCTGGCGGTTCTGATCGCAATACTCGTAGTTATCTTCCTGACCTTCGACTGGAACCGGCTCAGGCCGTGGGCGGACGACAAGGTGTCGGAGGCAATCACGGCGCTTCGAGATCACTGGCGACCTGAAAGTCGGCTGGCATCGCCAGCCCAATGAAACGGGCTGGAAACGCTGGGGTGCCGTGGCCGCGCTTCTCCGCTGAAAAGATCACCATCGCGAACCCGGACTGGACGCGCCAGAAGTTCTTCGCGACGCTCGACGAGATCGACTTCCAGGTGGCCGTGCTGCCGCTCCTCGCGCACGATATCGTGATTCCCACGATCAACCTCGTGAACCCGTCGATCGACGTCGAGCGGCTCAAGGACAATCGCAACAACTGGACGTTCAGGTTCAAGCAGTCGAACGAGCCGTCCACGTGGAATCTGAAGCTCGGCGACATCTCGCTCGCGAAAGGCACGGTCGACGTGCACGACGAGGTCACCAGGGCCGAGATGCAGGTCGTCGTCGATACGCTCGGTCAGCCCGTGCCGATCGGCGAGGTGATGAAGCAGCAGGAGGCGGCTTCGGCGAAATCGTCGGCGGAGATGGTCGGCAAGAGCGGCGCGGCGAAGCTCAACAAGCAGGCCGATGCCGCGGCGGCGTCCGAAGCATCGGCGGCCTCCGCGGCGAACGCGTCCGAGGCGAACCCGGCGAGCACGTCGGCGAATACTAGCATCACGACCAAGGAAGGGCCGAAGCCGCCCGTGCCGCCGTACGCGTTCGGCTGGACCGTGAAGGGCACCTAACAACGGCGGCAAGGTGTTGGGCGACGGCAAGCTCGGCGGCGTGCTCGCCGTGCAGGATGCGAAACGCCCGTTCCCCATGCAAGCCGACGTGCGTCTGGGCGACACGCATATCGCGTTCGTCGGCACGGTGACCGATCCCGCGCATCTCGCGGCGCTCGACCTGCGCCTGTGGATTCAGGCCGTGAGCATGGCGCATCTCTACCCGTTCACCGGCGTGACGCTGCCCGAGACGCCGCCGTTCGCGACCGAAGGTCGTCTCACCGGTCAGTTCAGGGAAGACGGTAACGTCTTCCACTACGATAACTTCACGGGAGACGCGTGGGCGGCAGCGACATCAACGGCTCGCTCGTCTATGCGGGCAAGAAGCCGCGGCCGCTGCTGCAGGGCGAACTCGTGTCGCATCTCTTGCAGTTCAAGGATCTCGCGCCGATCATCGGCGCCGACTCGAACGCGAGCAAGGCGAAGCGCGGCGAGAAGGAAAAGCAACCGTCTTCGAAGGCGTTGCCGACGGAGGAGTTCAAGACCGACCGCTGGAAGTCGATCGATGCCGATGTGAAGTTCACGGGCGAGCGCATCATCAAGGATCCGGATCTGCCGATCACGAACCTGTACACGCACGTCGTGGTGAACGATGGCGTGCTCTCGCTCGAGCCGCTCAGGTTCGGTGTGGCGGGCGACTCGCTGGCATCGGACATCCTCTCGACGGCAGCGCCGCGCCTCTCAAGGGCCGCGTGTCGACGCAGGTGCGGCATCTGAAGCTTAAGCAACTCTTCCCGACCATGAAGACGATGCAATCGGCGCTCGGCAAGGTCAACGGCGACGCTGCGCTGTCCGCGACCGGCAATTCTCCCGCGGCGCTCGCGGCGACGTCGAACGGGGAAGTGAAGGCGCTGATCACGCAGGGCACAGTGAGCCGCCTCTACATGGAGGCGGCGGGGCTGAACGTGGCGAACGTCGTGTACGAGGTAAGCGCTCGATCTGTACCGTTGTCTCGTTCTAGGTAGAAGATGCAATCATCAGCCGCAACGGACACGATTGACCGACAGTGTCCACGAACTGCGGAGAATGGACACAGTGTCTCAGACAGTCGAATTGCCGGCCAAGCGCCAGAACCGGCGGCATCCGTTGGAATGGAAACGAACGGTCGTCGAGCAGACATTTGAACCAGGAGCCTCGGTCGCTCGGGTCGCCCGCGACCTGCGCCTGACGCTGGGCAGCGGTCAACCAGGTATGGGCGTGGCGCAAACTGTACGCGCAGGGCCTGCTGGTCGAAGATGCTCAGACGCAGGCCATGTTGCCTGTTGTTGTCGATGTTCAGCCCGATCGGGCAACTGACCATCTGCCGGATTCGACGAAGTTGTGCAGGCCGCTCCAGTTACTACGAGCGGCAGGATTGAGCTTCAGCACGGCAATACTTCCGTCCGGATAGAAGGCACGCCCGACGCGACGATCTTGCGCCTGGTACTCGAGCGGCTTCTCTGATGATCGGCCTGCCTGCAAATACGCGGATCTGGATCGCCGCAGGCGTCACTGACATGTGATCCGGCTTTAATGCGCTTGCAGCGAAGGTGCAGACAGTGCTTGAGAAGGATCCGTACGGTGGCCAGGTTTTTATCTTCAGAGGGCGCCGTGGTGACCTTATGAAGGCGTTGTACTGGAGCGATGGCGGCCTATGTCCGTTTGCAAAGCGCCTTGAGAAAGGACGTTTTGCATGGCCACGTGCTGACACTGGTGTTGTGGCGCTGACAACGGCTCAACTGGCGCTGCTTCTCGAAGGGTTTGACTGGCGCGAACCGATCGAGGCAGCACGCCTGTGGCGCGACAATCCGGATGAGAGACGCGCGACAATCAAGTTGAGAATGTCGCGGCAGAAATGACGATGCCGTGGACTTGCCCCCGCATAACCGGACAGCCGGTCCCGCTTAGGTTGGAGGATTTGCTTGCCGACGAAACTCGCGCGGCGAGCGGTATTTAAGGGCGCTATGCGGGTGTGACTCGTTATCGTGGTCGAACGCGATGGCCAGATTTTGCAGCGCCGTCCTGGCGTCGGGTTTCGGCATCCACGAAACGTAATCACGCTTTATCGTTTCGTAATCACGCTTTATCGTTTTAACGAAGCTCTCGGCCATCCCGTTGCTTGCGGACTTCTGACGGGTGTCGTTACTGGCTTCAGTCCGATTTTTCGAGAGAACTTCAATGTGTCATCGGCAATGTAGCAGGAACCATCGTCGCTTAACCACTCGACTTCCCTTTCGGCCTTCAACGCGCCGGTGAAGCGGTTCTCGACGGCTTGAAGCATGACGTCACGCACCATATCGCCAGTGTAACCGCCTGTGCTCGCGGCCCAACTCATGGCTTCGCGGTCGCAACAGTCGAGTGCGAAGACGACACGCAATGGGACACCGGCATCGCAGCGGAATTCGAAGCCATCCGAGCACCAGCGCATGTTGCTGCTATCCACCGCGACCTTGCCGTCATGCCGACGCGTAGACGAGGCGTGCCGAGGGCGATGTTCAAGCAGCAGGCCGTGGCGACGCATCACGCGATACACGCGCTTTGCATTTACTCGCGGTTGAGCCAGCATGTCCCGGCTTCGCCTCAGCAACGCCCAAGCACCTCGGTATCCATACGTCGGCGCGTCGCCTAACAACTCATGAAGTTCGGCGACAAGCGCCGTGTCGTCGAGCACGGGCATCTTGCGCCGGTCGACCCAGTCAGCCGGCCGCTTCGACTTGACTGCGAGATTCGAGCGCGACACCCCCAGGACTTCACAGACCGTCTTCAACGGTCGTCCCCCGGCAGCAATGGTGAGCGCAGTCAATTTTTTTGTTCGACCATACTCCACTGCTTCACGGAGGATTTCTACCTCCATTGTCTTCTTTCCTAGCAATCGCTGCAGCTCGCGAATCTGCTTCATTGCTTCGGCTAGGTCAGATGCCGGCACCACGTGCTCGCCGGCAGACCACCGATAGGCTCTCGTCCTGATAGAGCTTGCGCCAGCCGAAGACTTGGTTGGCATTCACTTGATGTCGGCGAGCGACGCCAGAGACCGTTGCACCGGGCTCGAAAGTCTCGCGAACTATCGCTAGTTTCTCTTTAACCGAACGCCGGCGGCGCTGCTCCGGCTGGGTCAGAACTTCTAGAGGTTCCACGTTGTGACTAGGCTTAAACATAGGCAGAAGACTACCTCAAAATTTAAGCGTCACCGCTGTCCGGCTTTTGCGGGGGACGGCCCAGCGTGCAGAACGGCTCGCCTTCGGCATCGGTAAGATGCTAAGGGGAAGGACTTCCTTGGCGAACGCGCGATGCAGGTCAGGACCATGGATGCATCGTCGCGCGGTCGATGCATCGCCCACCATGCA
>LFKV01000006.1 GCA_001189345.1 Candidatus Paraburkholderia kirkii | reverse complement strand
CGATTGCTAGGAAAGAAGACGATGGAGGTAGAAATCCTCCGTGAAGCAGTGGAGTATGGTCGAACAAAAAAATTGACTGCGCTCACCATTGCTGCCGGGGGACGACCGTTGAAGACGGTCTGTGAAGTCCTGGGGGTGTCGCGCTCGAATCTCGCAGTCAAGTCGAAGCGGCCGGCTGACTGGGTCGACCGGCGCAAGATGCCCGTGCTCGACGACACGGCGCTTGTCGCCGAACTTCATGAGTTGTTAGGCGACGCGCCGACGTATGGATACCGAGGTGCTTGGGCGTTGCTGAGGCGAAGCCGGGACATGCTGGCTCAACCGCGAGTAAATGCAAAGCGCGTGTATCGCGTGATGCGTCGCCACGGCCTGCTGCTTGAACATCGCCCTCGGCACGCCTCGTCTACGCGTCGGCATGACGGCAAGGTCGCGGTGGATAGCAGCAACATGCGCTGGTGCTCGGATGGCTTCGAATTCCGCTGCGATGCCGGTGTCCCATTGCGTGTCGTCTTCGCACTCGACTGTTGCGACCGCGAAGCCATGAGTTGGGCCGCGAGCACAGGCGGTTACACTGGCGATATGGTGCGTGACGTCATGCTTCAAGCCGTCGAGAACCGCTTCACCGGCGTGTTGAAGGCCGAAAGGGAAGTCGAGTGGTTAAGCGACGATGGTTCCTGCTACATTGCCGATGACACATTGAAGTTCTCTCGAAAAACCGGACTGAAGCCAGTAACGACACCCGTCAGAAGTCCGCAAAGCAACGGGATGGCCGAGAGCTTCGTTAAAACGATAAAGCGTGATTACGAAACGATAAAGCGTGATTACGTTTCGTGGATGCCGAAACCCGACGCCAGGACGGCGCTGCAAAATCTGGCCATCGCGTTCGACCACGATAACGAGTCACACCCGCACAGCGCCCTTAAATACCGCTCGCCGCGCGAGTTTCGTCGGCAAGCAAATCCTCCAACCTAAGCGGGACCGGCTGTCCGGTTATGCGGGGGCAAGTCCAAGCGCCGCGTATCGTGAGCCGATCCGGCGCTACTACGAACCGTGGTCCATGCCCTCGCGCAGGCCACCACCGCGTCATCGCATCGATGACCCGTTCTGAGCAACAGCCCCGGCGAGCCCGGGACTGTTTGCATGGTGGGCGATGCATCGACCGCGCGACGATGCATCCATGGTCCTGACCTGCATCGCGCGTTCGCCAAGGAAGTCCTTCCCCTTACCGATCCCGCGACGGAGCTTACCGTCTCACCTCGAATAGCGCGAGATACCGCTCCTCATTCCGCGCGCGACGTAACACGCCGGGTACGGTGTACGAGTCTTGCCCATTTCGGCACCTCCTCTTCAAAAAGAATAGGTGTCCGTTTTAGCGGGTCAACTTCCCGATTTCTGGGATCAGATTCATTTGAATCGCTCTCACGTTTGAATTCGGAATGCGCGTATTGACCGCGTATCTAGTTTCCTCATTCTACGCCACCACTATTTACTGCACCGGACGGTCGATCGCATAGTGGCCGTAATAGAATTCCGTCATCTGCCGCCTTTTATTCTGATTTACCGGACTTTCCGATGAACGCTCCAGCCGAGTTCGCCCGAGCCGCATGCCCGCACGACTGCCCCGACACTTGCGCTCTGCGCGTCACCGTCCAGGACGGCAAGGCGGTGAAAATCAGTGGCGACCCCGATCATCCGCCGACGCAGGGCGTTCTCTGCACGAAAGTCGCTCGATATGCCGAGCGCACGCACCACAAGGATCGTCTTCTGACTCCGCTGCGGCGCGTTGGAAAAAAGCGAGGGCCGATTCGAGTCGATCGGCTGGGATGAGGCGCTGCAAATTGCCGCGGATCGCCTGAATTCGATTGCCCGGCGCGCGCCCGAAGCGATCGTTCCGTATAGCTACGCCGGGACGATGGGCCTGGTGCAGGGCGAAAGCATCGCGGCCCGATTCTTCAACGTACTCGGGGCGTCGCAGCTGGAGCGCACCATTTGCGCTGCGGCGGGTGCGGCCGGCCTGCGTTACACGTACGGCGCGAGCCTCGGCATGCATGCGGAGTACTACGAAGAGAGCGAATTGATCCTGATCTGGGGCGCAAACCCCCATCGCCTCGAGCTTGCACTTCTGGACGCGCGCTCAGGAGGCGAAGCGTCGTGGCGCGAAACTGATCGCGATCGATCCCTATAAATCGTTGACCGCCGAGAAGTGCCATCAGCACATCGCGCTTCGGCCGGGGACCGATGCGGCGCTCGCGCTCGGCATGATCGACGTGCTGATCCGCGAGAAACTCATCGATCACGAGTATGTGAATGCGCATACGCTCGGCTTCGACGAACTCGCGAAGCGCGCAGCGCAGTATCCGCCGTCGCGCGTGGCGCAGATCTGCGGCATCGAAGAAAGCGTGGTCATCGAACTCGTGCGTGTGTTCGGATCGACGAAGAAGGCCGCGATTCGCCTCAACTACGGCATGCAGCGCGTGCGCGGCGGCGGCAACGTGGTGCGCGCGATCGCCTGTCTGTCTGCCGTCGCTCACCGGAGCCTGGCGCGAGCGCGCGGGCGGCTTGCTGCTTTCGTCGTCGGGCTGGACGCCGATCGACGGCAGCGCGCTCGAGCGCCCCGACCTGCTGCCAGGCTGGCCGTCGAAGCTTCCTCGCGCGATCAACATGAACGCGATCGGCGACGCGCTGCTGCACTCGGGTGACAAAGCTTTCGGGCCGAAGATCGAAGCGCTGATCGTCTACAATTCGAACCCTGTCGCGGTCGCGCCCGACTCCGCGAAGGTCGCGGCGGGATTCGCGCGCGAGGATCTGTTCACCATCGTGCTCGAACATGTCCAGACCGATACGGCCGACTATGCCGACCTCGTCTTCCCCGTGACGACCCAACTCGAGCATCTCGACGTACACAAGTCATACGGGCATACGCACATGATGGCCAATTTGCCGGCGATTTCGCCGGTCGGCGAGGCGCGCCCGAACACTGAGATCTTCCGAGGACTGGCGCGCGCGATGGGTCTCGTCGAGCCGGCGCTTTTCGAAACCGACGAGCAGATTGCATCGATGGCTTTTCGCTGGAACGATGCTACGCTCGAAGGCGAGAACTGGAACACGTTGAAGACGTCCGGCTGGCTGAAGCTCAAGATCGCCGAAGCGCCGCTGGCGGAAGGCGGCTTCCGCACGCCGTCCGGAAAATGCGAGTTCTACAGCGAACGCCTGAAGCGCGAGGGGCTCGATCCGTTGCCGGACTATCTGCCGCCCTACGAGTCCGCCGACGGATCGCCGGAACTGGCCGCTCGCTATCCGCTCGCGATGATCTCACCGCCCGCGCGCAACTTCCTGAACAGCAGTTTCGTGAATATCGAGAGCCTGCGCGCGGCGGAGCGTGAGCCGCATCTGGATATCCACCCCGTCGACGCGCAAGCACGTGGAATCGCCGACGGCGCGCCGGTGCGCATCTTCAACGATCGCGGCTCGATGCAGGTCCGCGCGCGCGTGACCGAGCGTGCGCGAGGGCGTCGTCGTCGGCTTGTCGATCTGGTGGAAGAAGCTGTCCCCCGATGGCTGCAACACCAATCAGGTGACGAGCCAGGCGCTCACCGATCTGGGAAGATCGGCGACGTTCTACGATTGCCTGGTGGAAGTGGAGCAGATGCATTGATGGCACCGGGCAGCGCGGACTCGAACGCGTCCGGTATATGGCGTCTAACCCAGTTGTCGGAGGCAGAACGAGAAGCTAGGATCCAGTTTCAGCACGACCATTCTAAAATCATATAAAGGAGACGCCCGTATGGAGAAACCCTGGCTGAAGTCGTATCCGGCCGGCGTGCCTGCGGAAATCGACGCGTCGACGTATCGGTCCGTTTCCCAACTGCTCGAAGACAGCTTTTGCGCGAATCGCGATCGTCGCGCGTTCGTGTGCATGGGCCAGGCGATCACATACGGCGAGCTCGACACGATGTCGAGAAACCTGGCCGCATGGTTCCAGAAAAAAGGGCTCAAGCCCGGCGCGCGCGTCGCGCTGATGATGCCCAACGTCCTGCAGTACCCTGTGGCGATCGCGGCCGTGCTGCGCGCCGGCTATATCGTCGTCAATGTCAATCCGCTCTATACGCCGCGCGAGCTCGAGCACCAGCTGAAGGACAGCGGGGCGGAAGCGATCGTGATCCTCGAGAACTTCGCGGTCACGCTGCAGGCCGTGATCGGGAACACCGATATCAAGCACGTGGTGGTCGCGGCGATGGGCGATCTCATGGGCGTGAAGGGACTGCTCGTCAACTTCGTGGTCCGGCGCGTGAAGAAGATGGTGCCCGAGTGGAATCTGCCCGGCAGCGTCCGCTTCAACGACGCGCTCGACGAAGGCGCCCGCGGCGCGCTCCAGCCCGTCGACCAGAAGCCCGACGACGCGGCCTTCCTGCAGTACACGGGTGGCACGACCGGCGTCGCGAAGGGCGCGACGCTCACGCACCGCAACCTGATCGCAAACGTGCTGCAGTCCGAAGTGTGGTTGAATCCGGCTCGCCAGCGCCGTCCCGACATCGATCAGTTCGTGTGCGTGGTAGCGTTGCCGCTGTATCACATCTTCGCGCTGACGGTGTGCGGGCTGCTCACCATCCGCACCGGCGGCGTCGGCGTGCTGATTCCGAATCCGCGCGACATCGCGGGCACCATCAAGGAGCTGAAGGGCGTACCGATCAACACGTTCCCGGCGGTCAACACGCTTTATAACGCGCTGTTGAATCACCCGGACTTCGGCAAGCTCGATTTCTCCAAGCTCATCGCGGCGAACGGCGGCGGCATGGTGGTTCAGGAGGCCGTGGCGAAGCGCTGGTTCGCGCTGACGGGTGTGCCGATCATCGAAGGCTATGGATTGTCGGAGACTTCGCCTTGCGTGACCTGCAATCCGGTGACCGCGACCGAATACACCGGCACGATCGGCTTGCCGCTGTCGTCGACGGAAGTATCCATCCGCGACAACAACAACAACAACAACAACAACAACAACAACAACAACAACAACAACAACAACAACAACAACAACAACAACAACAACAACAACAACAACAACAACAACAAACAACAACAACAACAACAACAACAACAACAACAACAACAACAACAACAACAACAACAACAACAACAACAACAACAACAACAACAACAACAACAACAACAACAACAACAACAACAACAACAACAACAACAACAACAACAACAACAACAACAACAACAACAACAACAACAACAACAACAACAACAACAACAACAACAACAACAACAACAACAACAACAACAACAACAACAACAACAACAACAACAACAACAACAACAACAACAACAACAACAACAACAACAACAACAACAACAACAACAACAACAACAACAACAACGAAGTGCCGCTCGGTCAGCCCGGCGAGATCTGCATCCGCGGACCGCAGGTGATGGCCGGTTACTGGAACCGGCCCGACGAAACGGCGAAGGTGATGACGCCCGATGGCTTCTTCCGCTCGGGCGATGTCGGCGTGCTGGATAAACGCGGTTACGTGAAGATCGTTGATCGCAAGAAGGACATGATCCTGGTATCGGGCTTCAACGTATATCCGAACGAAATCGAGGATGTGGTCGCGATGCTGCCCGGCGTGTTCGAGGTCGCGGCCGTCGGCGTGAAGGATCAGAACTCGGGCGAAGCGGTGAAGCTCTTCATCGTGCGCAAGGATCCGAGCCTGACGGAAGCTGACGTCATGGCCTACTGCAAGGAGCGGCTCACGGGCTACAAGCGTCCGCGCATGATCGAGTTTCGCAACGATCTGCCTAAGAGCAATGTCGGCAAGATCCTGCGGCGGGAGTTGCGCGACGGGCGTGCCTAGTCGCCGAAACCTGCTGAGCCGAACGGGCCTTCGCGTTGCGAGACACGAGGGCCTTTTTGTTGTCCGCGTGCGACATGAGAGCGCGCCGCGATGTCGGCCAGGGCAAGAAAAAAAGCGCCCGAAGGCGCCTTTCAGGAGATACCGCTTTGTTACGACCTTATTAGAACTTGTGGCGGATGCCGACGAGAGCCGCAACTTGGTTCGTCGTCGACGACGGCGACAGGCCGTTGATGCTCGCGACCGCTGCGCGGTTCGTCGAGTCCGTGCCGCTCGCGTGCTGATACACGCCATCGATGTACAGGTCGGTACGCTTGGACAGGAAGTAGTCCGCGCCGAGCATCGCCTGATGGTACTTGGCATCGCTCAGGCCGTAGCCCTTCGTGTAGTCGTAGGCCACGCCCAGCAGCAGCGCCGGGGTCAGCTGATACTTGAAGTTGATTTCGGCGTTGTGGAACTTGCCCGTGCCGCCCGTGAAGCCGCCGACCGGCGTCAGACCTGTGCCCGGCTCCGAACCCAGATCCTTGAACTGCGTGTTGCTATACGTCGCGCCGATCGTTGCCGCGCCGAACGTGTAAGCACCGCCAGCCGCGATCACTTGCTGGGTCTTCGCCGAAGCATAGCCACCGATCACGCGGCTGTTCGGGAAGTTCGACGTCGAGCTGGCGGTCGTCGCCATCCTCGAGGTCGCGTTGTTGCCGAAGAACGAGTAGTTCGGGTCCTTGACGTTCAAGTAGCCCGCGCCCAACTGCAGGGAACCTTGCGAGTAGCCCAGGCCGACCGACCAGATCTGGTTGCGGTTGAACTGACCAGCGTTGCCGCCGAGGCTATACAGGCCGCCGAAGGTGAAGCCCGCGTAGTTCGCGCTCGTGAACTTGATCCCGTTGTTCACGCGGTTCGAGTTGTTCAGGTTGTCCAGGTCGCCCGGGTGCGCGCCGAAGTACGATGCCCACTGGCTGCCGACTTCGAATGCGCCGGTGTAGTCGACTACGGAGTCGTACTGGCGACCCAGCGTAACCGTGCCGAACTGGGCCGTCGACAGGCCGACGTATGCCTGGCGGCCTAACTCATCGCCGCCCTGGCCGAGCTGGCCGTTGAACACGTTGAAGCCGTTTTCCAGCACGAAGATGGCCTTCAGACCGCCACCGAGATCTTCCGTGCCGCGCAGGCCCCAACGGCTACCCTGCAGGTTGCCGCTGTTCATGGCGTGCTTCTGACCGCCACTGTTGTTCGAGTAGAGGAAGCCTGCGTCGATGATGCCGTACAGCGTCACGCTGCTCTGCGCATGTGCGGCGCCAGCGAAAACGCCCAATGCTGCGAGAGCGAGAAGCGACTTTTTCATTGTTTAGATCTCCAAGGAGTGTTTGCGACTTTTTGGCAAGGTCACTGTTCTAGCGCCAGTGTGTTGACGGTCCCTGCCGGGCTTCGTAAAGAAGTTGACACGTAATGTAACAAAGAGCTTTTAGCGGACAAAGGAAAAGGGGCGGGTCCGCCGGAAGCATGTGACGTTTACGCAACAGGCGCTAAAATGTTGGTTTTGCAGGATTTTTGCGACCCGTGTTTGCCCTAATTCCAAAAAACAGTGTTCGGGAAGGGGCTGACCGGGGCATTTGTTCCTCGCAGAAGCGGGCTGCTGTCGAGGCTGCCGCAGGTCAAATGCGACAAGCTGGCGCGGCTTCGGCGCCGAACGATGTGCGCTAAGATCCGGGTTTTCCCGCCAGCGTCGGTTCTAGAAACGAGCCCGAGCGACCCACTCGGCGCAAACGTGGTCAAACAATATGGGCTGCTGCGGCCGGCAAGTCATTCGTTGACGGCGGAAACACGAAGAGAGGTGAGAACATGACACTCGATGAAGTCATCAGCGAGTTCGATCGCGGGCTGCGCTCCATGACCGGCGTGAGTCGCATGTCGCGGCCGGTTCCCGAATCGACGGCGCCGGGTCAGGGTGCCGAAGGCGGTCTGTTCCCCGAGGAATCGCAACTGGAGTCGCAGCTCACCGAGAAAGAGCGCGCGCATTCGGCCGGGCTGATGCGCGTGAATCACGTCGGCGAGGTTTGCGCGCAGGCGCTCTATCAGGCGCAAAAGCTCGCCACCGATTCGCCCGAGCTGAAGGCGAGCTTCGAGCACGCGGCTCGCGAGGAGGAGGATCACCTTGCCTGGACCTCGAAGCGCCTCAAGGACCTCGAATCGCGTCCCAGTTTGCTGAACCCGCTGTGGTATGCGGGTGCGCTCGCGATTGGCTTCGTCGCGGGCCGTTTCGGCGATCGCGCCAGTCTTGGCTTCATGGCGGAGACCGAGCGTCAGGTCGAGCAACACCTCGATGGCCACATGAAAACCTTGCCCGCCAACGATCTCGCGTCGCGCGCGATCGTCGAGCAAATGCGTATCGACGAAAGCGCCCATGCCGCCGCCGCGATCGGCGCTGGCGGAGGCGAGATGCCGTTCCCGGTACGTGCGTTGATGCGCGCGGCATCGAAGGTGATGACCACCACCGCGTACTATAATATAGTGCGCTGAATGCATATAGTGCGCTGAATGCCTCGACCGACGCGCGCATCGTCGGTCGAGCGTCCCTCGCGGCCGAATCCCACCCGCGGCCCGAAAATCGGTCGGGAGAACCGTTACATTTCCCTGATTTCTCCCGCTGATTTCACGTACTACCTTCACATCCCGCACTAGCTCTCTAATTCATAATGGTTTTTTCTCTTTTCAGACCACTTCAAGCTCCTGCGCTAAGTCCTTGTTCTAGCGAATAAAAGCACTCGAAAAAAAGGTGCGCGTCTTGACCAAGGAAATGCGTTCCTCTAAAGTGGGAGGCAGTGTGAGAAAGTGGTCTTTTGTGTGATTCAGAAGCCTTTTTCAAGCGAAATCGCGGCGGGAAGGACGCCACCGTGGGTGTCCATAGCCAGGCATGGGGCCAGAGAAAGCGCTAAAACCGCCGACTCCGGCCGCAACGGGGAGAAGGGCGAGTGTTCCAGGGGGCGTCGGCGCTGACGCTCGATGCGAAAGGGCGGATGTCGGTTCCGTCGCGCTATCGGGAAGCGCTGCAAGGGCAAGCAGAAGGCCGGGTGACGCTCACGAAGAGCCCGGATGGATGTCTGTTGCTGTTTCCTCGCCCCGAGTGGGAAGTCTTTCGCGCGAAGGTCGCCGCGCTTCCGATGGAAGCCATGTGGTGGCGACGCATCTTTCTCGGTAATGCAATGGACGTTGAACTCGACGGCAGCGGTCGCGTGCTGGTCTCGCCCGAGCTGCGCGCTGCCGCGTCGCTCGAAAAGGACGTGACGCTGCTCGGCATGGGCGCGCACTTCGAGTTGTGGGATTCGCAGACGTACGCCGCGAAGGAAGCCGCGGCGATGGCGCAGGGCATGCCCGACGCGCTGAAGAACTTCACTTTCTGACGCGGCGCTCGAGAACATGGCACCTGCGACGGGAAATGAACTGCAGCATCGCACGGTGCTGCTGAAAGAAGCGGTAGACCGACTGATCACGCGCGCGGACGGCATCTATATAGACGGCACTTTCGGGCACGGTGGTCATAGCCGGGCGATTTTGCAGCGGTTGGGGGAAGCGGGGCGGCTCATCGCCTTCGACAAGGACCCGCTCGCCATCGCCACGGCGCAAAAGATTCAGGACGCGCGCTTTTCGATCGTGCACGACAGCTTCGCGGCGTTGCGCGATGCGGCGAGCGAACGCGGAGTGCAGAAAGTGTCGGGCGTGTTGCTGGACCTTGGCGTGTCGTCGCCCCAGGTGGACGACCCGGAGCGCGGCTTCAGCTTCCGCGCAGAAGGTCCGCTCGACATGAGGATGGATCCGACCCGGGGCGAGTCGGCGGCTGAGTGGCTCGCCCGGGCCACGGTGCAGGAACTGACGGAGGTGATCAGAGATCATGGGGAAGAACGGTTTGCTTTTCAGATTGCAAAGGCGCTTGTTGCTCGCAGGGCAGAGTCCGACAGTCTTGGGCCTCTCGACAGCACGCGCGAGCTTGCCGAAATCGTGGGTAACGTCGTCAAGACCCGTGAAAAGGGCAAGGACCCGGCAACCCGCACCTTTCAGGCTATACGGATTCACGTCAATCAAGAGTTTGCGGAGCTGCAGGTAGTTCTCGAATCGGCATTGGCATTGTTGGAGCAAGGGGGGCGGCTGGTCGTGATCAGCTTTCATTCGCTCGAAGACCGGATCGTCAAGCGGTTCATGCAGGCGCACGCAAGCGCGCCCGCAGTGGACCGGCGCTTGCCGATACGCGCGGCCGATCTTCCCAGCCCGCCGCTGCGCGTGGTGGGCCGCGTGTTTCCGAGCGAGGCTGAAGTGGCCGACAACCCCCGTGCGCGGTCCGCGGTGATGCGTATCGCGGAGCGGATCGCGCCATGAACCGTCTCAATATCTTCCTGTTGATCGTCGTGCTCGGGTGCGCGCTTTCGGTCGTCAGCGCCACCAATCAGCAGCGGCAGATCTTCATCGAGCTGCAGCGGGCGCAATCGCAGGAGCGCCAGCTTCAGCAGGATTACGCGCAGTTGCAGTACCAGCAGAGCGCGCTGTTGAAGACATCGCGCATCGAGCAGTTGGCCACCAATTCCTTGAAAATGCAGCCCGTGACGACCGGCCGCACGCAATATCTCACCTACGACGCGGCCGCCAACAAGGCCGCCGACGCACCCATGCCGCCACCGCTGCCGGCGTCGGTGCCGCCTGCACGCGGAGCCAAGCGATGAAAAAATCCGCGAAGCAGAAAGACATCGCCCACACGCCAAACCCGCTTCTGGCCGTGCACCTGCCGATGTGGCGCTCGAAATTCGTCGTATTTCTGCTGTTCATGGCGTTCGTCGCGCTCGCGGGGCGAGCGTTCTGGATTCAGGGCCCGGGCAACGCGTTCTTCAAGAAGCAGGGCGAAAGCCGCTATCAGCGCACGCTCGAACTGCCCGCCACGCGCGGCCAGATTCGTGACCGCAACGGCCTCGTGCTCGCGACCAGCTTGCCGGTAAAGGCCATCTGGGCGATTCCCGAAGCCGTGCCGAACGATCTCGGCGCGGACAAGCTCGCCGAACTGGCGAAGCTGCTCGACATGACGCAGAAGGACCTGCGCGCGAAGCTCTCGATGGACAAGACCTTCGTCTATGTGAAGCGTCAGGTGCCGCTCGAGGTCGCGCAGAAAGTCGCCGCGCTCGACATTCCCGGCATTTATTCGCGCGGCGAATACAAGCGCTTCTATCCGGAAGGCGAAATCACCGCGCATCTGATCGGCTTTACTAATATTGAAGACAAGGGGCAGGAAGGCGTCGAGCTCGGCGACCAGAACGTCCTCGCCGGCACGCCGGGCATGCGCCGCGTCATCAAGGACCGCATGGGCCACATCGTCGAGGACGTCGACGAGCAGGTTGTGCCGCACAATGGTACGGACGTCGAACTCTCGATCGACAGCAAGATTCAGTACATCGCGTACACGAACCTGAAGGCGGCCGTCGAGAAGTCGAAGGCGAAGGCAGGCGCGGCGATCGTGATCGACACGAAGACGGGCGAGGTGCTCGCGCTCGTCAACTATCCTACCTATAACCCGAATGACCGCTCGCGCATGACCGGCGAGCAGTTGCGCAACCGCATCCTTACGGACACGTTCGAGCCGGGCTCGATCATGAAGCCGTTTACCGTTTCGCTCGCGCTCAATCTGCATCGGGTGACGCCGAACACGCTCGTCGAGACGGGCGGCGGCGTGTTCGTGCTCGACGGCGCGCGCATCACGGACGATTCCGCGTTCGGCACGCTCACGGTCGGCGGTGTGATTCAGAAGTCGAGCAATATCGGCGCCACCAAAATTGCGATGCAATTGCGTCCGGAAGAAATGTGGAACATGTACACCAGCCTCGGGCTCGGCCAGGCGCCGAAAGTCGGCTTTCCGGGCGCGGTGACCGGGTGCCTGCGGCCCTGGAAGAGCTGGCGGCGCATCGGGCAGGCGACGATGTCCTATGGCTACGGCCTGTCCGCATCGCTGTTCCAGCTCACGCGCGCGTACACGGCGATCGCGCACGACGGCCAGATTCTGCCGGTGTCGATTTTCCGCACGCCGGGCAATCAGCCGGCCGTCGGTCAGCAGGTCTTCTCGCCGACCACCGCGCGCGAAGTGCGCGCCATGCTCGAAACCGTCGTGTCGAAGGGCGGCACGTCGCCGGATGCGGCCGTGCCAGGCTATCGCGTCGGCGGCAAATCGGGCACGGCGTACAAGCACGGCGGCCACGGCTACGACCATTCGAAGTACCGCGCATCGTTCGTCGGCATGGCGCCGATGCCGAATCCGTGCATCGTCGTGGCGGTGTCGGTCGACGAGCCGACAGCGGGCAGCCACTTCGGCGGCCAGGTGTCGGGTCCGGTGTTCTCGGGCATCGTCGGCGATACGCTGCGCGCGCTCAACGTGCCGCCCGACATGCCGGTCAAGCAGATGGTCGTGACCGACGATTCGAATTCCGCCACGCAGCCGGCGGCTCAGCAGCCGGCGAACACGAACAACGCAAACACCGCGAAGAAAGTCGCGGTGTCGAGCAATACGAAGACGTACCCGGGAGTCGTGCGATGAGCGCGCAGGCCCGCCAGAGCAAGATGCAGAAGGACGTATCACACGCCGTTCAATGGCTGCGCGCGCACGCGCAGCCCGAGGCGCAATTGCACGCCGACACGCGCTCGCTCAAGAGCGGCGACGTGTTTCTCGCGTATGCCGTCGACGGCGCGGACAACCGTCCGTATCTCGACGCCGCGCTCGCCGCGGGCTCGGCTGCCGCGCTCTATCAGCCGGAGCATTTCGCGGGCAAGCCGGATCCCTCGAAGACGCTCGCCGTGAAGGCGCTCAATGAGCTCGCCGGTCCGATCGCGGCTGCATGGTACGGCGAGCCGACGGCGTCGATGCTCACCGTCGGCGTGACGGGCACGAACGGCAAGACTTCGTGCAGCCAGTGGGTCGCCACGGCGCTGATCGCGCTCGGCCGTCCGTGCGCGATCGTCGGCACGCTCGGCGTCGGCATGCCGGGCAAGCTCGTGCACAGCGGCTTCACGACGCCCGATGCGCCGCAGTTTCAGCGCAATCTCGCGCAATTGAAGCGCGAAGGCGCGGAAGGCGTCGCGATGGAAGTATCGTCGCACGCGTTGCATCAGGGCCGGGTGAACGGCGTCGATTTCGACATCGCCATCTTCACGAATCTCACGCAGGATCATCTCGACTACCACGGCACCTTCGACGCCTACGAAGCCGCGAAGGCGCGTCTGTTCGCGTGGCCGACGCTCAAGACGGCGGTCGTCAATCGCGACGATGCGGCGGGCCAGCGCCTGATCGAATCGCTGCGCGGCAAGGTCCGCACGATTGCCTACGGCGTCGACATGCCCGCGCACCCGGCGCCGGGCGCCGACGCGATGCTGCTCGCGACGCAAGTCCGCGCGACCGCGACGGGCACCGCGTTTCACCTCTCGTCCGACTGGGGCGAAACCGACGTCGAAGTTGGCACGCTCGGCACGTTCAACGTGAGCAACCTGCTCGCGGTGCTCGGCGTGCTGCTCGAAGTCGGGGTGCCGTTCGATGCCGCCATCGCGCGCATCGCCAGGCTCGAATCGGTCAACGGCCGCATGGAGCGCCTGGGCGGACGCATCCAGAACGACGAGCCGCTCGTCGTGATCGACTACGCGCACACGCCCGACGCGCTCGACAAGATCCTCGCCGCACTGCGCCCGATCTCGGAAGCGCGCGGCGGCGAGCTCGTCTGCATGTTCGGCTGCGGCGGCGACCGTGATGCGACCAAGCGTCCGCTGATGGGCGCGATCGCCGAGCGTCTCGCGGATCAGGTCGTCATCACGAGCGACAATCCGCGCAGCGAGGAGCCGCAGTCGATCATCGACCAGATCGCCGCCGGCATGAACGACGGAGCGAAAGCTCGCCGTATCGAAGACCGCGCGAGTGCGATCCTTCAGGCGATCCGCTCGGCCGCGCGCGAGGATGTCGTCGTGCTGGCGGGGAAGGGGCACGAAGCCACGCAGGAAATCATGGGCAAGAAGCGCGCATTCTCCGATCAGGATCACGCGCGCCTCGCGCTCGCGTCGCGCGCCACGCAACAGCGCGGAGGTGGCGAATGACGATGTTCACCCTGCGCGAAGCAGCCGGGATGATTCCGGGTGCCACGCTCGAAGGCGACGGGAATGTCGCGATCACGCGCATCGTCACCGACAGCCGTGGCGTTCAGGCCGGGGATCTGTTCGTCGCGGTGAAGGGCGATCGCTTCGATGCGCATGATTTCCTCGATCAGGTGGCGAAGAGCGGCGCGGCCGCGGCGCTGGTGTCGCGCGATCCGAAAGACTCGGGCGACTGGCCGCTGCCTGTCATCAAGGTAAAAGACACGCGCGCCGGGCTCGGTGCGCTGGCGCACGGCTGGCGCAAGCGCTTCGCGATGCCGCTCGTCGCGGTGACGGGCAGCAACGGCAAGACGACGGTCAAGGAGATGATCGCGTCGATCTTCGCGGCCGCGGTCGGCGAAGCGGCGCGGCTCGCCACGGCGGGCAACTTCAACAACGACATCGGCCTGCCGCTCACGCTGTTCCGGCTGAACGCGTCGCACAGGCTCGCGGTCGTCGAGCTCGGCATGAATCATCCGGGCGAAACGGAAGTGCTCGGCAAGATCGCCGCGCCCGATGTCGCCGTGGTGAATAACGCGCAGCGCGAGCATCAGGAATTCATGGCGACGGTCGAAGCGGTGGCGCTCGAGCACGCGTCGGTCATTCACGCGCTCGGCGAAACGGGCACCGCCGTGTTCCCCGCCGACGATCGTTACGCAAGCATCTGGCGCGTCGCCGCGACCGGCAATCCGATCATGGATTTCGCGCTCACCGACGATGCAGCAAAAGCCGCCGTCACCGGCACGTTGAAGGGCACGACGGTGCACATGCGCACGCCGCAGGGCGAGATCGAGGTCGCGCTGTCCGTGCTCGGCGAGCACAACGCGCGCAATGCGTTGGCGGCGACGGCAGCCGCGCTCGCCGCAGGCGTTTCGCTCGATGCGGTCAAGCGCGGCCTCGAAGTATTCCAGCCGGTGAAGGGCCGTCTGCAAGTGAAGCGCGCGATTCTCGGCGCGCTCGCGGGCGCGACCGTCATCGACGACACCTACAACTCGAATCCCGACTCGATGCGCGCCGCGATCGACGTGCTCGCGGCACAGGCATCGCCGCGCGTGCTCGTGATGGGCGACATGGGCGAGGTGGGCGAGGAAGGTCCGGCGTTCCATCGCGAAGTCGGCGCATATGCGGCCGAGCGCGGCATCGATGCGCTTTTCGCGCTCGGCGCCGCGAGCCGCGATGCCGTGAACGCCTTCAACGCGCAGGCATCGAAGCAGGCCGCGAAGCATGTCGGCGACGTCGCCGACATGGTCGTGGCGCTCGAGGCAGCCGGTTACGACGCTCAGGCAACGTATCTCGCGAAAGGCTCGCGTTTCATGAAGATGGAGCGCGTGGTGGACGCCTTGACGAGTCCACGACAACCCGCGGCGGGCCATGCGCCCGCCGCACACTGAATTACTGAAAGAGAAGAACCAGCATGCTACTTGCACTCGCGCAATGGCTTCAGAATGGCGCCAGTTTTCTGCGCGTGTTCACCTACATCACGTTCCGCGCCGTGGGAGCCACGGCGACGGCGATGTTGATCGGGCTCGTCTGCGGCCCGTGGGTCATCCGCAAGCTGACCGCGATGAAGGTCGACCAGGCTGTCCGCAAGGACGGCCCGCAGACGCACCTCGTCAAATCCGGCACCCCGACGATGGGCGGCGTGCTGATTCTCATCGGGATCGCGGTGTCCACGCTGTTGTGGGCCGATCTCACGAACCGTTTCGTCTGGATCGTGATGCTCGTCACCTTCGGCTATGGCGTGATCGGCTGGGTGGACGACTATCGCAAGGTCGTGCACAAGGATCCGCGCGGCATGTCCTCGCGCGAGAAGTATTTCTGGCAATCGGTGATCGGCCTGTTCGCGGCCGTCTATTTGGCGTTCAGCGTGTCCGAAGCCAGCAACACGCGCGTGTTCGATTTGTTCATGGCGTGGGTCCGCAGCGGCCTCTCGATGGGACTGCCCGCGCGCGCCGACCTCATGCTGCCGTTCGTGAAGGCGATCAGCTATCCGCTCGGCGTGTGGGGCTTCATCGCGCTGACGTACTTCGTGATCGTCGGCGCGAGCAACGCGGTGAATCTCACCGACGGCCTCGACGGTCTCGTCATCATGCCCGTCGTGCTGGTGGGCGCGTCGCTCGGCGCGTTCGCGTACGTGATGGGCAGCTCGGTCTATTCGAAGTATCTGCTGTTCCCGCACATTCCCGGCGCGGGCGAGTTGTTGATCTTCTGTTCCGCGATGGGCGGCGCGGGGCTCGCGTTTCTCTGGTACAACACGCACCCCGCACAGGTCTTCATGGGCGACGTCGGCGCGCTTGCGCTCGGCGGCGCGCTCGGCACGATCGCGGTGATCGTCCGTCAGGAGATCGTGCTGTTCATCATGGGCGGCATCTTCGTCGCGGAAACGCTCTCGGTGATGCTGCAGGTCTTCTGGTTCAAGTTCACGAAGCGCCGTTACGGCGAGGGCCGCCGCTTCTTCAAGATGGCGCCGCTGCATCACCACTATGAACTGTCCGGCTGGACCGAGACGCAAGTGGTGGTGCGCTTCTGGATCATCACGTTGATGTTGTGTCTGTTCGGCTTGTCGACGCTGAAGTTACGTTGAGTTTTTTTGACAGTCAGAACCGACTAAGCAGCAGGTTTCGTTTTTTGCAGGTCTCTGGGAAAGGTAAAGCGATGTTTGGCGAGAAGTTTGTCGGTCGGCAGAGTCCGATGGTGCTCGTGCTCGTGCTCGTGCTGGGGCTGGGTGAATCCGGTCTGGCGATGGCGCGCTGGTGCGCCAGGCACGGTTGCCGCCTGCGGATCGCCGACACGCGCGAAACCCCGCCGAATCTCTCCGAGCTTGCGATCCACAGGATCGATGCGGATTTCGTCGGCGGCGCGTTCACGCCCGACCTGCTCGACGGCGGCATCGAACTCGTCGCGATCAGCCCGGGGCTTTCGCCGCTCGCGCCCGACCTCGCGCCGCTGATCGCCGCCACGAACGAACGCGGCATTCCCGTCTGGGGCGAACTCGAACTCTTCGCGCAGGCGCTCGAGAGGCTCGGCGCGAACGGCTACGCGCCGAAGGTCATCGCGATCACCGGCACGAACGGCAAGACCACGACGACCGCGCTCACCGGCCTCCTGTGCGAGCGCGCGGGAAAGACCGTCGCGGTGGCGGGCAACATCAGCCCGTCGATGCTCGACAAGTTGACCGAAGCGATCGACCAGACCGCGCTGCCCGACGTCTGGGTGCTCGAACTGTCGAGCTTCCAATTGGAAACCGCGCGCACGTTCGCACCCGACGCGGCCGCGGTGCTCAACATCACGCAGGATCATCTCGATTGGCACGGCGGCCTCGACGCCTACGCCGCCGCCAAGGGACGCATCTTCGGCCCGCGCACGACGCGCGTGCTGAACCGCGACGACGTCCGCACGATGGCGCTTGCGAAAGACGTCGCGCAGGACCGCGTCGTCACGTTCGGGCTGAACGAGCCGTCGTTTGTCGGCGACTACGGTCTGCTGCGTGACAACGGCATGCTGTGGCTCGTCGAAGGCATCGACCAGGACGCGGCCGACGAACCCGCGCTGTCGCGTCGTCGCAAGCAGAAAGACGAAGCCGCGCCGAATCTCGTGTCGAAACGCCTGATGCCCGCCGACGCGCTGCGCATCCACGGCCTGCACAACGCGGCGAACGCGCTGGCCGCGCTTGCCTTGACGCGCGCGATCGACCTGCCGCTCGCCGCGCTCCTGCACGGCCTGCGCGAGTATCGCGGCGAGCCGCATCGCGTGGAGGTGATCGCGCAGATCGACGGCGTCGATTACGTCGACGACAGCAAGGGCACCAACGTCGGTGCGACGGTCGCCGCGCTCGACGGCCTCGCGCAGCGCGTCGTGCTGATCGCCGGCGGCGACGGCAAGGGCCAGGATTTCTCGCCGCTCGAAGCGCCCGTCGGACGCTGGGCGCGCGCGGTGATGCTGATCGGCCGCGACGCGCCGCGCATCCGCGAGAGACTCGCATCGACGGGCGTCGTGCTCGAGGACCACGCCACGCTCGAAGCCGCGACGAACGCCGCTGCGCGCATCGCCGAACCGGGCGACGCCGTGCTGCTCTCGCCCGCGTGCGCGAGCCTCGACATGTTCAGGAACTACGCACATCGCGCTGACGTGTTTTGCAGCGCGGTCGAAGATATCGCCGCCGCGCGCGGGGAGTAATGCTATGAGCTGGTCGGAACGCTTTGGATCGAAACTGACCGGCCAGCGCAACGCTGTCCCGAACGACTCGCTCGCGGGCCGTGGCAGCGGCGGCACGCGCGGTGGCATTTCGAGCGCGGTCAACGGCGTGCGCCTCGCGCGCTCGCGCATGCTCGACTACGACTACTCGCTGCTGTGGGTGACGATCGCGCTGCTCGGCCTGGGCGTCGTGATGGTGTATTCCGCATCGATCGCGATGCCCGACTCGCCGAAGTACGCGAGCTACCACGACTGGCACTTCCTCGTGCGCCACCTGATCTCGATCGCGACGGCGCTGGTCGGCACGATCATCGCATTCAAGATTCCGGTGAACACGTGGGACAAGTACGCGCCGAAGCTCTTTCTCGTCGCGCTGCTGATGTTGATCATCGTGCTGGTTCCGCACGTCGGCAAAGGCGTGAACGGCGCGCGCCGCTGGATTCTGCTCGGCATCACGAACATGCAGCCGTCGGAAATCATGAAGCTCGCGGTGACGATCTACGCCGCGAACTACACGGTGCGCAAGCAGGAGTTCATGCACAGCTTCGGCAAGGGTTTCCTGCCGATGGCGGTGGCGGTCGGCGCGGTGGGCGCGCTTCTGCTGCTCGAGCCCGACATGGGCGCGTTCATGGTGATCGCCGCGATCGCCATGGGCGTGCTGTTCCTGGGCGGCGTGAACGGCAAGCTGTTCGGTGGCCTGGTGGCGACGGCGGTCGGCACCTTCACGCTGCTCGCGTGGGCCTCGCCGTGGCGTCGCGAGCGGATCTTCGCTTACCTCGATCCGTGGGACGACCGCTACACGCAGGGCAAGGCGTATCAGCTCACGCACTCGCTGATCGCGTTCGGGCGCGGCGAATGGTTCGGCGTCGGCCTCGGCGGCAGCGTCGAAAAGCTCAACTATCTGCCGGAGGCGCATACCGACTTCATTCTCGCGGTGATCGGCGAGGAGCTCGGTTTCGTCGGCGTGATCTGCGTGATCCTGCTGTTCTACTGGATCGTGCGCCGCTCGTTCGAGATCGGCCGTCAGGCGCTCGCGCTCGACCGCACGTTCGCCGGTCTGATGGCGAAGGGCGTCGGCATCTGGTTCGGCGCGCAGACCTTCATCAACATGGGCGTGAACCTCGGTCTCCTGCCGACCAAGGGTCTCACGCTGCCGCTCGTCAGCTACGGCGGTTCGGGCATTCTGCTGAACTGCGTCGCGCTGGCGGTGCTGCTGCGCGTCGACTATGAGAATCGGGTATTGATGCGCGGAGGAAAAGTATGACCGCGCAACGCGACCGCACCTTGATGGTGATGGGGGGCGGCACCGGGGGCCACGTGTTCCCCGGGCTCGCGGTCGCGCACTGGATGCAGGCGCACGGCTGGCGCGTGGTGTGGCTCGGCAACGCGAGCGGCATGGAAGCGACGCTCGTCCCGAAGCACGGCATTCCGATGGAATACGTGCGCTTCGGCGGCGTGCGCGGCAAGGGCATCGGCACGAAGCTGATGCTGCCGGTGAATCTGCTGCGCGCATGCTCGCAAAGCCTGAGCGCGCTGCGTCGCGTGAAGCCGGACGTCGTGCTCGGCATGGGCGGCTACATCACGTTTCCGGCGGGCATCATGACGAAGCTCGCGGGCTGCCCGCTCGTGCTGCACGAACAGAATTCGATCGCGGGGCTCGCGAACAAGGTGCTCGCGCATCTCGCGAAGTGCGTGCTCGTCGCGTTTCCCAATGCGCTGCCGAATGCGGAATGGACCGGCAATCCGATCCGCGCGGAACTAACCAGCGCTTTGCCACCCAAAGAACGCTACGCCGCGCGTTCGGGACGCCTGAACGTGCTCGTCGTCGGCGGCAGTCTCGGCGCCGCGGCGCTCAACGAAACCGTGCCGAAAGCGCTCGCGATGCTCGCACTGGAGGAGTGTCCGCGCATCGTGCATCAGGCGGGCGCGAAGCATATCGAGGCGCTGGAAGCGAACTACGCGGCGGCGGGTTTCGCGCAGGGCGAAGACCTGCGGCTCGTGCCGTTCATCGAGGACATGGCGAGCGCGTACGCATCGGCGGATCTCGTCATCTGCCGCTCGGGCGCGATGACCGTCTCGGAGATCGCGGCGGTCGGCGTGGCGGCGCTCTTCGTGCCGTTTCCGTTCGCCGTCGACGATCACCAGACGACCAACGGCGCGTTCCTCGCGAAGAACGGCGCGGCGGAACTGATACAACAACGCGATTTGTCGGCGCGAATGCTCGCCGACTGGTTACGCGCACAGACGCGCGAGACGCTTGCGGCCATGGCCGAGCGCTCGCGCGCACTGGCGAAACCGGACGCGACCGAAAGGGTCGCGAGCGTTTGCGCCGACGTGGCCGGCGCGCGTGTGAACGCGCAAGCTCGGGAGGCACATTAAATGAAACATATCGTCAAGCATATTCACTTCGTCGGGATCGGCGGCGCGGGCATGAGCGGCATCGCCGAGGTGCTGCTCAATCTCGGCTATCACGTGAGCGGCTCGGATCTCGCGAACAACGCCGTCACCGAGCGGCTGAAGGCGCTCGGCGCGCGCGTCGCGATCGGCCATCACGAGCAGAACATCGAAGGCGCGAATGCGGTCGTCGTGTCGACGGCCGTGCGTTCGGACAATCCCGAAGTGCTGGCCGCGCGCCATCGGCGCGTGCCGATCGTGCCGCGCGCCGTGATGCTCGCGGAACTGATGCGCCTCAAGCAGGGCATCGCGATCGCCGGCACGCACGGTAAGACCACGACCACCTCGCTGGTCGCGAGCGTGCTCGCCGCGGGCGGCCTCGATCCGACCTTCGTGATCGGCGGGCGCCTCAATAGCGCGGGCGCGAACGCGCGGCTCGGTACGGGCGATTTCATCGTCGCGGAAGCGGACGAGTCGGACGCCTCGTTCCTGAATCTGTTCCCGGTGATCGAAGTCATCACGAACATCGATGCCGATCACATGGACACCTACGGCCACGACTTCGCGCGGCTCAAGCAGGCGTTCATCGAGTTCACGCATCGGCTACCGTTCTACGGCATCGCGGTGCTGTGCGTCGACGATCCGAACGTGCGCGAGATCCTGCCGTTCGTGTCGAAGCCGATCATCCGCTACGGCCTCGGCACGGAAGCGGAAGTGCGCGCGATCAATGTCGAGGCGCGCAACGGCCGCATGCATTTCACGACGCTGCGCGCCGACGCGCCGTCGCTCGACATCGTGCTGAACCTGCCGGGCACGCACAACGTGCAGAACGCGCTGGCGGCAATCGCGATTGCCACTGAACTCGAGGTCGCGGATGCCGATATCCAACGTGCGCTCGCCGAATTCAACGGCGTGGGCCGGCGCTTCCAGCGCTACGGCGAAGTGAACGCGAGCAACGGCGACGGCGCGTACACGCTGATCGACGACTACGGTCACCACCCGGTGGAAATGGCCGCGACGATCGCGGCGGCGCGCGGCGCGTTTCCCGATCGCCGTCTCGTGCTCGCGTTCCAGTCGCATCGGTACACGCGCACGCGGGACTGCTTCGAGGATTTCGTGAGGGTGCTGTCGACGGTCGATGCGCTCGTGCTCACCGACGTCTACGCGGCAGGCGAGGCGCCGATCGTCGCCGCCGACGGCCGTACGCTGGCGCGAGCGATTCGCGTCGCGGGCAAGGTGGAGCCGGTGTTCGTCGAAACGGTGGACGAGGTGCCCGACGCGGTCAGGACGATTGCGCGCAACGGAGACGTGGTGATCACGATGGGCGCGGGCTCCATCGGTGGCGTGTGCGGAAAGCTGGCTAACCCCCAGCCCCAGTAAGAGCAAGACAATGAGCAATCAAGTGAATCGAATCGATCCGAAAGCCTTCGCCAAGGTGGCGGTGCTGCTCGGCGGACACTCCGCCGAATGCGAGGTCTCGCTCAATTCCGGGCGCCTCGTGTTGGAAGGCCTGCGTGCGGCAGGCATCGACGCGCATCCGTTCGATCCGGCCGAGCGTCCGCTTTCGGATCTGAAGGCCGACGGGTTCGTGCGCGCGTTCATCGCGCTGCACGGCGGCTATGGCGAGAACGGCCAGTTGCAGGGCGCGCTGGATTTCTACGGCATCCGTTATACGGGCAGCGGCGTGCTCGGCTCGGCGCTCGGCATGGACAAGCTGCGCACCAAGCTCGTATGGCAGCAGACCGGCATCCCGACGCCGCCGTTCGAAACCGTCTTCCGCGGCGAAGACTACGCGGCGCGCGCGCAGGAGATTGTCGCGAAACTCGGGCTGCCGCTTTTCGTGAAGCCGGCGAGCGAGGGTTCGAGCGTCGCGGTCATCAAGGTGAAGAGCGCGGAAACGCTCGTGCCCGCGCTGGAAGAAGCGGCGAAGTTCGACAGGATCGTGATCGTCGAGAAGAGCATCGAGGGCGGCGGCGAGTTCACGTGCTGCATCGCGGGCGATCTCGACCTGCCGGTCATCAAGATCGTGCCGCCGGGCGAGTTCTACGATTATCACGCAAAGTACGTCGCCGACGACACGCAGTATCTGATTCCGTGCGGCCTGACGGACGCCGAGGAAACGCGCATGAAGCAACTGACCAAGCGCGCCTTCGAGATCCTCGGTTGCACCGACTGGGGCCGCACGGACTTCATGCTCGACGCGGACGGCAACCCGTACTTCCTCGAAGTGAACACGGCGCCCGGCATGACGGATCACTCGCTGCCCCCGAAAGCGGCGCGCGCCGTGGGTATCAGCTACAGTGATCTGGTCGTCAAGGTATTGTCGCTGACGCTCAAGAACTAAGGCAATCACACACAGGACACGAACAAGCGAAACCATGTGGAACAACGTTCGCCAACTCAACCTCGCCGCCCATGCGCTGCACGTTTTGCTCGTGCTGCTGCTGCTGCTGGCCGCCGCGAGTTACTGGGCGATCCAGCGTCCCGAGTTTCGCCTGCGCGAGATTCAGATCGATGGGGATACGACGCACATCAGTTCGCCGGTGGTGCGGGCGAGCGTGGTCGGACACCTGAAGGGCAATTTCTTCACCTTCGATCTGGACACGGCACGCGCCGCGTTCGAGCAGATGCCGTGGGTGCGCCACGCGAGCGTGCGCCGCGTCTGGCCGAATGCGCTCGCGGTGACGCTCGAGGAATACAAGCCGCTCGGCACGTGGGGCACGGATCAGCTAGTGAGCGTCGACGGCGAGCTCTTCACGGTGAACCAGGGCGAGCTCGACGACGACCTGCCCGCGTTCGACGGCCCCGAAGGCACCGCGAAGGAAGTCGTGGCGCGCTATCGTGATTTTCAGAAGTGGTTCGCGCCGCTCGATGCGCAGCCCGACGAGGTGACGTTGTCTCCGCGCTTCGCGTGGACGGTGAAGCTCTCGAACGGCACGCAGATCGAACTCGGGCGCGAGCGCAACCAGGACACGCTGTATGAACGTTGCAAGCGTTTCGTCGCGTCGTGGTCGTCCGTGACGGGACGGTGGGGCAAGGAGATCGAATATGCGGATTTGCGGTACCCGAACGGCTTCGCGGTACGCGCCGCCGGCATGCGCTTCATCAACGCACCGACAAGGCCAAGAAGTAAGCAGACATCACAGGCATGAGCACTCTATGAGCAAAGACTACAAAGACCTGCTGGTTTCCCTCGACATCGGAACGTCGAAGGTGGTCGCGATCATCGCCGAACTGAAGGGCGAAGGCCACGACGAGGTAATCGGACTCGGTCAGGCCGACTCAAAGGGGTTGAAGAAGGGCGTCGTGGTCAATATCGAGGCCACGGTGCAATCCATCCAGCGCGCGTTGGAAGAAGCCGAACTGATGGCGGATTGCAAGATCACGAACGTCTTTACCGGCATCGCGGGCAGCCACATCCGCAGCTTCAATTCGAGCGGCATGGTGGCGATCAAGGACAAGGAAGTCATGCAGGCGGACGTCGCGCGCGTGATCGAGACGGCCAAGGCGATCAACATTCCGACCGATCAGCAGGTGCTGCATATCCTGACGCAGGAATTCATCATCGACGGCCAGGAGGACGTGCGCGAGCCGATCGGCATGAGCGGCATCCGCCTCGAAGTGAAGGTGCACATCGTGACGGGCGCGGTGAGCGCGGCGCAGAACATCGTGAAGTGCGTGCGCCGCTGCGGGCTCGAAGTGAACGACCTCATCCTGCAGCCGCTGGCGTCGTCGCTCGCGGTGCTCACCGAGGACGAGAAGGAACTGGGCGTGGTGCTCGTCGATATCGGTGGCGGTACGACCGACATCGCGATCTTCAGCGAAGGCGCGATCCGTCACACGGCGGTCATCCCCATCGCGGGCGATCAGATCACGAGCGACGTCGCGATGGCGCTGCGCACGCCGACGCCCGACGCGGAAGACATCAAGGTGAGCTACGGCATCGCGAAGCAGGCGCTCGCCGATCCGGACGAAATGATCGAAGTGCCGGGTCTCGGCGAACGCGGTCCGCGCACGCTATCGCGCCAGGCGCTGGCGGCGGTGGTCGAGCCGCGCGTCGAGGAGCTGTTCTCGCTGGTGCAGCAAGTGGTGCGCGAGTCGGGCTACGAGGAGCTGCTGTCGAGCGGCGTCGTGCTGACCGGCGGCGCGGCGATGATGCCCGGCATGGTCGAGCTCGGCGAAGACATCTTTTTGAAACCGGTGCGCATCGGCGTGCCGGAATACGCGGGCGGTCTCGCGGACGTGGTGTGCAATCCGCGCTACTCGACGGCGATGGGCCTGCTCGCCGAAGGACGCTCGCAACGCATGCGCGGCTGCAAGGTCGCCGTGCAGAACGGTTCGATGGGCCAGGTGTTCACGAGGATGAAGGACTGGTTCCTCGGGAACTTCTAGGCAGGACGGATTGAAAGGAATTACGCGCCGGTACCGGCGGCTGGTGCGCGACGAAAGGTTGCCCGATCTCTCGTCGAATAACGCCGATCTTCATTCTTGACGGAGGCAACATGGATTTCGAAATGCTGGAAACGGAAACCAACGGAACGATCATCAAGGTCGTGGGCGTTGGTGGTGCTGGCGGCAACGCGGTTCAGCACATGATCAACCGCGGCTTGCAGGGCGTCGACTTCATCGTGATGAACACCGACGCGCAAGCGCTCGCCCGTTCGCGCGCGCCGACGGTTCTGCAACTGGGCATGACCGGTCTCGGCGCGGGTGCCAAGCCGGAGAAGGGCAAGGAAGCGGCGGAAGATGCGCGCGAGCGCGTCGCCGATGCGCTGCGCGGCGCGCACATGGTGTTCATCACCGCGGGCATGGGCGGCGGTACGGGCACGGGCGCGGCGCCGGTGGTCGCGCAGATCGCCAAGGAAATGGGCATTCTGACCGTCGGCGTGGTGAGCAAGCCGTTCGAGTTCGAAGGCGGCCGCCGCATGCGCGTGGCGGAAACAGGTTCGCAGCAACTGGAGGATCACGTCGACTCGCTGATCGTCGTGCTCAACGACAAGCTGTTCGAGGTGATGGGCGACGACGCCGAGATGGACAAGTGTTTCCAGTGCGCGGACGATGTGCTGAACAACGCTGTCGCGGGTATCGCGGAAATCATCAACGTCGATGGCCTCGTGAACGTCGACTTCGAAGACGTGAAGACCGTGATGGGCGAGCAGGGCAAGGCGATGATGGGCACGGCGATGGTCGCCGGCGTCGATCGCGCGCGTCTGGCTGCGGAACAGGCGGTTGCAAGCCCGCTGCTGGAAGGCGTCGATCTGTCGGGTGCGCGCGGCGTGCTGGTGAACATCACGTCGAGCCGCTCGCTGCGTCTGTCGGAAACGCGTGAAGTGATGAACACCATCAAGAGCTATGCTGCAGACGATGCAACCGTGATCTTCGGCGCGGTGTACGATGACGCGATGGGCGACGCGCTGCGCGTGACGGTGGTGGCGACGGGTCTGGGCCGCGCGGCGAAGCAGCAGCAGGCGCCGATGACGCTCCTGCGCACGGGCACGGACAACCAGCCGGTCGCGCACGCGCACGCATCGCACAATACGTACGCCTCGCAACACGGCCAGTCGACGACGGATTATGGTCAGCTCGACACCCCGGCTGTGTGGCGCTCGACGCGCGAAACCGCGGCATCGCACGTGCAGGCGCTGCAGGAAAAGGGCGTCGATACGTACGACATTCCGGCATTCCTGCGCAAGCAGGCGGACTGAGCGTAGCGCACGTTATTTGCTGCTGAGTTCGTAGCCGACGATGCAGCCCACCGCGTGCACGCGCCGAACGGCTGGCGCGGATGATGCGGTCATCACAGGTGGGGCGACTGTCCAAGGCCGCGTCCTGATTCGAAATGGACGCTGGGCCGTGGCCAGCCGACCCCCACGAATCTGCCCCCTGACGTCGAGGAAGGCAGATTGAAGCCGAAATTTCCGCCAAGGCGTTTGGCGAGGTCGCGGGACGATGCAATCGCGAGGATGTCCGCGAGCACTGACGAGGGAAGGACCGAGCATGATCAAAGTGGGTGAAACGTTGCCCGACGTGCGTTTCTTCGAGTTCATCGAGGAGGCGACCGAGGGCTGCGCCGTGGAACCGAATGCGTTCCCGGTGCGCGAGCGGTGCGCAGGCAAGCGCGTGGTGATCTTCGGATTGCCGGGCGCATTCACGCCGACGTGCTCCGCCAGGCACGTGCCCGGCTACGTCGAGGCGGCGGATCTGTCCGCGGCCGGCATCGACGAAGTCTGGTGCGTTTCCGTCAACGATGCGTTCGTCATGAGCGCGTGGGGACGCGATCTTCAAACCACGGGCAAGGTGAAGATGATCGCGGACGGCAGTGCGCGTTTCACTTAGGCACTCGGACTGGATCAGGATTTGTCCGAGCGTGGCATGGGAATCCGTTCCCAGCGTTACGTGATGGTGGTCGACGACGGCGTGGTCAAGACGCTAGCAGTCGAGGCGCCCGGCAAGTTCGAAGTCAGCGACGCTCAAAGCATCCTGGCGACGTTGCGCTGAATGCAGCGGTGCGGCGTTGCCCTCGCGCAACGCTTCAGGCGCCCTCGCATTGAGCCGCAACTTGGGGCCGATGACCGGAAATGCCTCCATTCCGAGCATCGGCCCATTTTACTTCATCTTTTTGCCGTCCCAGCATAACACAGGGAAACAGTTGATACCTCCCGGATCAGGACGGGGAGCGGCGAATGGAGTATAATTCGGCCTATTAGAACTTAATGCACGATTGATTCTCTTTATATGGAACGTGAATCGGAAGAGAACATCATGTTGAAGCAGCGAACAATCAAGACCGTCGTCAAAACCGTGGGAATCGGGCTTCATTCCGGCCGCAAGGTCGATCTGACGCTGCGTCCCGCGCCGGCTGACACGGGCATCGTGTTTTCGCGCGTCGACCTGGCGGAGCCGGTCGATATCCCCGCGTCCGCGATGGCGATCGGCGATACCCGGCTGGCGTCCGTGCTGCAGAAGGACGGCGCGCGCGTGTCCACCGTCGAGCACTTGATGTCGGCGTGCGCGGGCCTCGGCATCGACAACCTGTTCATCGATGTGACCGCCGAGGAAATCCCGATCATGGACGGCAGCGCGGCTTCCTTCGTGTTTCTGATCCAGTCGGCGGGTATCGAGGAGCAGAACGCGCCGAAGAAGTTCATCAAGGTGACGAAACCGGTCGAAGTGCGCGACGGTGACAAATTCGCCCGTCTCGAGCCCTATTTCGGCTTCAAGCTGAGCTTCACCATCGATTTCCGCCATCCGGCCGTCGACAAGACCGGACAGGCGCTGGAAGTGGATTTCGCGACCACTTCGTACGTGCGCGAAATCGCCCGCGCCCGCACCTTCGGCTTCGCGCACGAAGTCGAGATGATGCGCGAGCTGGGCCTGGCGCGCGGCGGCAGCATGGACAACGCTATCGTGCTGGACGAGTACCGCATCCTGAACAATGACGGCCTGCGCTACGACGACGAGTTCGTGAAGCACAAGATGCTCGACGCGATCGGCGACCTTTACGTGGTCGGCCATCCGTTGCTGGCTTCCTACAAGGCGTACAAGGGCGGTCACGCCATGAACAACATGCTGCTGCGCGAACTGCTCGCACACGAAGACGCCTACGAGATCGTTACGTTCGAGGACACGCAGAAGGCGCCGCGCGGATTCGGATTCGATACGCAGACGGCATTTGCCTGATCTGGCCGGGCAGTGGGCTTCCCGCTGCCACCGCGCCTTCACCGGCGCTTCATCATCTCGGCGACCTGCCAGCTCGCGAGCGCGATGCACCCGAACACCGTTTCGCGCACGCGCTTGATGAGCGGCAAGGCGATCGCCGCTTCCGCGCCGACGCCTGAAGAGCGTCGCGAATATCAGCACCGCCGCTTCCTGAACGACCAGTCCCGCGGGCACCATGAACGCCGCGTGGCGCACGGCTTGCGTCAGCGCCTCGATGGCGAGCGCGGCTCCGATCGACACGGGCTGGCCCCGCAGCGCCAGCGTCCAATACACACCTCCAACGCGCCGAGCAGGTAGCCGGCGAGCTGCCACGCGAACGCGCGCAGGAGCGTGAGCGGCGCGCGCATGAGCACGTCGATGGCCGCGTCGAGCCGGGTTCCGTCGATGCTGCGCGTGATCGTATGCGATTCTCCGAGGAGCTGGCCCGCGAAGCGCTCGATCGCTTGAAACCAGCCCCTTTTCTCGCGAGCACGAACGCGAGCACCGGCAGCGGCACCGACAACAGCAAGCCGAGCCCGATCGAGCCGATCGCGCCGCCACCGCGCGACGCCAGCGCGAGAACGATGCCGAGCGCTGAAAACACGTACTGTACGGCGATCGTCACGAGCACTTCGACAATGACCGATGCGCTCACGGCCGTCGCATCGGCAACGCGCCAGCGCGCGAGCCGCACGCCGACTACTTCGCCGCCGACGCTCGCCACGGGTAGCAGCCGGCTCACTGCCTCGCGCACCGCCGCGACCCACCCACAGAAAGCCGAGCGGCGCGCGGCCCGCGAGAAGCACGCACCAGCCTTGCGCGTCGAGCAAACAGGGGGCAGCGCGTGAAACGGCACCAGCCACAGCAGCGTCCACCCCGCGCGGTCGAGGGCGGCGGCGACGTCGCGCACGCCCTGATGCAGCACGAAGGCAATCAACCCGACGGTGCCCGCGGGCAGCATCGCCCAGCGCAGCGCCCGCAGCACGCGGCTCATCGGATGCGCGCGCGGGGCGGGAAAAGGTCCGCGAAGCCTCCGCACGCGAGACCAGCCGATGCGATTGCCGCGGCGACGCGCGCGGACAGCAGCGCGTCGAGCTCGTCGGCGTGACGATAGCCGCGCATGGAGGGAGCGATCGGCGTATCGGCGGGCATCGCCGGATGGCAGTAGATTTCCGTGACGCCCGCGGGCATGTGCGCGAGTGCGTCGAGCATGGCGGCGGTGTCCAGCGCGCCGGCTTCGAGCGGCAGGAGCATCGCGCGCAGGCCGAAATCGCGCCCGATATCGAGAATCAGCGACAGCACGGTCGGATACAGATGGAAGTGCTTGTGCGTATTGACGTGATCGAGCGCGAGGCCGGTCGCGGCGAACGCCTCGAACTGTGCGCGGATTTCCGTCGCGAGCTGGCAGCGCACGTACGGCAGAAAGAAGAAGCGAAAGCCGTCGCGCACCATGCGCTCGCCGAAGCGTCCATCGCGGCTGACGAGCGCGGGAATGTCGGAGGCGCGGGATGTCGCTCGGCCGTCCGCGAGCACGATATGCAGCCCGACACGCAAGCGCGACCGCATCGTTCACGCGCTCGTGCAGCCCGAAGTCGTCCGCGGTGACGATCAGACCGCGTACGCCCTCACGCCTCGTGCGCGCGCAGGAAGCGGAAGAACTCGACGCCTTCGCGCAAGCGCCGCTTCATCATGTCCCGGCTGGCGAGCATCTCGCGCACGATCTCCCAGATCTTCGAGGGTCGGAAGTAAAAGCGCTTGTAGAAGCGTTCCAGCTCGTGATAGATCTCCTCGCGCGACAGATGTGGATGCCGATCGCCGCGAGCTGTACGCCTTCCTGGCTGACGAGATGGATCGTCTTGTTCTCTTCCATCCAGTTGTTCTCCACTGCTTGCTTGTACAGCGTCGTGCCCGGATAGGGCGCCGCGAGCGAGACCTGAATGGTATGCGGATTGATTTCCTTCGCGTACTGAATGGTCTTCTCGATGGTCTCTTTCGTCTCGCCGGGCAGGCCGAGAATGAACGTGCCGTGGACCTTGATGCCGAGCTTGCTGCAATCGTCGGCGAAGCGCCGCGCGATGTCCGTGCGCAGGCCCTTCTTGATGTTGAGGAGGATCTGATCGTCGCCGGATTCGTAGCCCACGAGCAAGAGACGCAGGCCGTTCTCTTTCATGATCTTGAGCGTCGAATACGGCACGTTCGCCTTCGCGTTGCACGACCACGTGACGCCGAGCCTGCCGAGCCCGCGCGCGATGTCCTCGACGCGCGGCTTGAAGTCGGTGAAGGTGTCGTCGTCGAACATGATCTCCTTCACCTCGGGCATGTTGTCGCGAATCCATTTCACTTCCGCGAGCACGTTCTCCACCGAGCGCACGCGATAGCGATGCCCGCCCACCGTCTGCGGCCACAGGCAGAAGGTGCAGCGCGAGCGGCAGCCGCGTCTGGTGTAGATCGACACATACGGATAGTTCAGGTAGCCGATGAAGTAATTGCCGATGTTCAGATCGCGCTTGTAGACCGGCGCGACGAAGGGCAACTCGTCCATGTTTTCGAGGATCGGACGCGCTTCGTTGTGCTCGATTGAGCCGTCGGGTAGGCGATAGCTCAGTCCCTTGATATCTATCCGCGAACGGTAGGCCCTGCGCGACTTCCATGCACGTGTAATCGAATTCCTCGCGGCACACGAAGTCGATCGCCTCGCTCGCGGCGAGCGAGTTGTGCGGATCGACCGCGACTTTCGCGCCGACCATGCCGATCAGAATCGACGGATCGCGCTTCTTCAGATATTCGGCGAAGAGCGCATCGGACGGAAACGACGGCGTGCTCGTGTGAATGACGACGAGTTCGTATTGTTGAGCGATGTCGAGCGTCGCGTCGACGGAGAGCGCGTCGGCGGGCGTATCGAGCACGCGGCTGTCGGGGATCAGCGCGGCGGGCTGCGCGAGCCACGTCGGATACCAGAACGAGCGGATCTCGCGCTTCGCCTGATAGCGTGAGCCGGCGCCGCCGTCGAAGCCGTTGAAGGAGGGCGCCTGCAAAAAGAGCGTTTTCGTGAATGATGCTCCCGCAACATGCGTTGCGATGAATGAATGATGAGAACCACGGCGCCGCGGTCGCGGTCAGCGTCCGTGCGATATCGCGCGTGCCGTCTCCGGCAGTACCCCGCCCCTCGACCGGCAACCGCGAGCCCCGCCAGACGACGCTCGAACCGAACGCCGCCGCGAACCATTCGAGCGCGAGCAACGTGTCGCGCGCCGGCACGAGCGACAGGTCACGCCAGAACGCGCGCGCATGGCGGGATTCGCGCGCGTGCAACGCGACGCGCGCCGCGAGACCGCCGCACGACGCGGCGAGCAGCGGCAGCGACAGCGCCGCGGACGCGCCCGTCAGCGCGAACGCGGCGCCGGCGAGCATCCATGGGAACGTGAACGTGATGAACAGGAACGCGAAGCCCGCGCGATTGACCGAGCGGATCGTGCGCAGCCAGCGTGTCTCGCGCTGCCACAGGGCGGCGAGGGTGGGCTCGGTCACGTCGGTGCCGACGATCATCGGCGCGAGTACGGTGCGCAGACCGAGGCGGCGCGCATATTCGGCGAGGTAGTAGTCGTCGGCGAGGCAGTCCTTGAGCGCGTGAAAGCCGCCGATCGCGTCGCGCGCGAGAGCGCGAGCGTCGCGCCGAAGCCGTAGCGCCGCGAGCCGCCGCCGTGCGCGACGCGCACCGATGGCGCGAACCATTCGTTGACGAAGAGCGCACCGATACGCGTCCAGATTCCGCCGACCGGCGCCGCGTGATAAAGGCAGGTCACGACGCCGACCGTGGGATCGGCGAGCGGCGCCGCCACGGTTTCGAGATAGCGTGGCGTGACGGCGATGTCGCTGTCCGCGAGCACGATGATCTCGTGCCGCGCATGCGCCGACGCGTTGAGGAGGTTGCCCACCTTGCGGTTGCGGCCGTGCTCGCGGGCGTCGATCACGAGGCGCATCGCACAGCCGGGATACGCGGCCTGCAGGTGGCGAACGGTTTCGATGGCCGGATCGGCGACCGACGCGACGCTGAAAATCAGCTCGAACCGCCGATGCGTCTGTTCGCAAAACGTCGAAAGATTCTCGAACAGGCGCGGCTCGGCGCCGCAAAGCGGTTTCAGCACGCTGACCCCGAGATCGCTGCGAACGGCATGGGTTTGCATGCGCCGTTCGAATCGCGGCATGGCGAGCGCGGCGATCATCGCGTAAATCGCTGCGAATAAAAACAGGCAAAAAACGAGCGAGTCGAGCGAGATAAAATTTGACACGAGAAAAACGTCATTGCCCCGGGGCAATGACCCGGGTGGGTGAATGTCGATTCATTTAGCCGCGTGAAATACGCGCGATCGAGCCAATGCGCTGCCCTTGGCGCTCGGCGCCCAGCGCCGCGAATGCGTCGCTGTTGAAAGCTCGCGGGAATATGCCGAAACTGGATTCCGGCGCTGTCGGCGGAAACGATTAGCGGCTGGCTAAATGAAACTCGGCGATTCTAGCAATGCCCGTTTTTTATTTGTAATGAAAAGTGTTCCGAAGACACTCAGGTTTTCGAGATAATCTTGGTAATTAATATTTTTTCTGATTGTCTCGATAAAAACGAATCGAGCGCTTTGCGGACGAACTGAATTTGCTGCGCAACGGCGCCAAAAAAAGCCGCGGCCCGGACGTTCGATTTACTTCTTGCGCTCCGGCGCACGCCGCGAGTCATGGCGCGCCGCCATCCTTGCGAGCGCCTCCTGCAACGGCGACGACGGAAGCGTCTGCGCGAGTTCCTGCAGCGCCGACGCACCCGCCGCCGACATGCGCGCTTGCTTCGGCGGCGGCGGATCCGCCATCGGCCGGGGACGCACGCGGATCTTCAGCGCGTCGACCGCCCAGCCGCGCTGCTGCAGGTCCGACAGGAGACGCGGTTCGATATGCCGCAGCCGAGTGGCGAGCGCGTTGTGCGCGGCGAAAAGGGCGAGCACGCCATCCTTGATGAATCCCGGCTCCACGTTCGACGCCAGATAGTCCGGCAACAGCGAACCGAGATCGCGCTGCAGCGCCGTCACTTGCTCGACGCCCGCGCGCAGCGCGCGAAACGCATCGGTGCGATCGAGCACGTCGGCGACCGCCTGCGGCCGGCGCGGATCGAACCGCTTCGGCGCTTGCCTTGAATTTGTAGAAAAGCGGCTCATTTTTGACTATGCGTAATCCTGACGGGATGGTTCGATTGTACGCGAGGCAGGAGATCGCCCGGTGCGCGCAGCCTTTTCCGGGCTACTCGCACGACCGGCTTTCAACCGGTTGACTGTCACGTCGGGCCGACGCGCGCGCAGGCACCCCGACACAAGGTCCGCCGGACTCGCGTGCTAAAATCCCCGATTCGAATTTCACCTTATGGACTTAAGTCGCCGAGGTCCTCCGAGCCCGGACGCAGCTTGGTGCTGTCGCCCGTCCGAAGCCGCGACGCAGACACTGATCCGATGACGACCGGTTTCCTTCAAAAGATTTTTGGCAGCCGCAATCAGCGGCTGGTCAAGCAGTACCAAAAGACCGTTGCGGCGATCAATGCCCTCGAGCCGACCGTCGAGAAGTACTCGGACGACCAGCTGCGCGCCAAGACCAACGCGTTTCGCCAGCGGGTCGCGGGCGGCGAATCGCTCGACGTGATCCTGCCCGAGGTGTTCGCGGTGTGCCGCGAGGCGAGCCGGCGCGTCCTCAAGATGCGCCACTTCGACGTCCAGCTGATCGGCGGCATGGTCCTGCACTACGGCAAGATCGCCGAAATGCGCACCGGCGAGGGTAAGACGCTCGTCGCGACGCTCGCGGCGTATCTGAATGCGTTGTCGGGCCGCGGCGTGCACGTCGTCACGGTGAACGACTACCTCGCGCAGCGCGACGCCGAATGGATGGCGCGCCTTTACAACTTCCTCGGGCTGTCCTGCGGCGTGAATCTGTCGCAGATGGAGCACTCGCAGAAGCAGGAAGCGTACGCCGCCGACATCACCTACGGCACGAACAACGAGCTCGGCTTCGACTACCTGCGCGACAACATGGTCTACGAGCCGTCCGCGCGCGTGCAGCGGCCGCTCAATTTCGCGATCGTCGACGAAGTGGACTCGATCCTCATCGATGAAGCGCGTACGCCGCTCATCATCTCCGGCCAGGCCGAGGATCACACCGAGCTCTACGTGCGCATGAACGCGCTGCCGCCGCTGCTCGAACTGCAGATCGGCGAAGAAAAGGCCGACGGCACGGGCGTCGAGAAGCCGGGCGACTACACGCTCGACGAAAAGGCGCGCCAGGTATTCCTGACCGAATCGGGCCACGAGAAGGCCGAGCGCCTGCTCGCCGAGTGGGGCCTGATCGGCGAGGGCGAAAGCCTGTACGCGCCGCAGAACATCACGCTGATGCACCACATCTATGCCGCGTTGCGCGCGCATACGCTGTTCCATCGCGATCAGCATTACGTGGTGCAGAACGGCGAAGTCGTGATCGTCGACGAATTCACGGGCCGCATGATGACCGGCCGGCGCTGGTCGGACGGTCTGCATCAGGCCGTGGAGGCGAAGGAGCACGTCCAGATCCAGGCCGAAAACCAGACGCTCGCCTCGATCACGCTGCAGAACTACTTCCGCATGTACGCGAAGCTCTCGGGCATGACCGGCACGGCGGACACGGAAGCGTACGAATTCCAGGAAATCTACGGCCTCGAAACGGTCGTGATTCCGACCAACCGCCCGCCGAAGCGCGTCGACAAGCAGGACCAGATCTACAAGACCTCGAAGGAGCGCTACGACGCCGTGATTCGCGATATCCGCGATTGCGTCGAGCGCGGCCAGCCGACGCTGGTCGGCACGACGTCGATCGAAGCGTCCGAACTGCTGTCCAGCCTTCTCGCCAAGGCGGGCGTGAAGCACGAAGTGCTCAACGCGAAGCAGCACGCGCGCGAAGCGGCGATCGTCGCGGAAGCGGGGCGCCCGGGCGTCGTCACCATCGCGACGAACATGGCCGGCCGCGGCACAGACATCGTGCTGGGCGGCAACGTCGAGAAGCAGGTGTCGTTCATCGAGGCGGATCTGTCGATTCCCGAGAACGGGAAAGCCGCGCGCATCCAGAAGCTGCACGACGAATGGCAGACGCTGCACGATCACGTGAAAGCGGCGGGCGGCCTGCACATCATCGGTACCGAGCGTCACGAGTCGCGCCGGATCGACAATCAGTTGCGCGGCCGCGCGGGCCGTCAGGGCGATCCGGGTTCCTCGCGCTTCTATCTGTCGCTGGACGATCTGCTTCTGCGCATCTTCGCGGGCGACCGTGTGCGCGGCATCATGGACCGCCTGAAGATGCCGGAAGGCGAGCCGATCGAGGCGGGCATGGTCACGCGCTCGATCGAAGGCGCGCAGCGCAAGGTCGAGGCGCGCAACTTCGACATCCGCAAGCAGCTGCTCGAATACGACGACGTCGCGAACGATCAGCGCAAGGTGATCTACCAGCAGCGCAACGAACTGCTCGAAGCGAACGACGTTCAGGAAACCATCGCCGCGATGCGCCAGAGCGTCATCAGCGAAGTGGTGCGCACCTTCATTCCGGCGGGCAGCATCGAAGAGCAGTGGGAAGCGCCTGAGCTCGAAGAAGTGCTGTGCAACGACTGGTCGCTGGATCTCGCCGTGCAGGAGATGATCAACGAGTCGAACTCGATCGACGCCGAGGAAATCTGCGAAGCCGTGCTCGCCGCCGCCGACGAAGCCTACGAGGCGAAGGTCGCGCTGGTGGGCCGCGAATCGTTCAGCGCGTTCGAACGCTCGATCATGCTGCAGACGCTCGACAGCCGCTGGCGCGAGCATCTCGCCGCGCTTGATCACCTGCGTCAGGGCATTCATCTGCGCGGCTATGCGCAGAAGAACCCGAAGCAGGAGTACAAGCGCGAGGCGTTCGAGCTTTTCGCCGCGATGCTCGACGCCGTGAAGCAGGAAGTCACGCGCGTCGCGATGAACGTGCAGATTCAGTCGCCGGAGCAGTTCGAGGAAACCGCCGAGCAGTACGAAGAGAAGGGCAGCTATCTGGAGAACGTGTCGTTCACGCATGCGGACTTCAATGCGCCTGCCGCGGAGCCCACGCCGGCGGTAGCGGCGGCGAGCGCCACCGCGCAGATGGTCAACCAGGCGATGGGCGCCGGCGACGACGTCAGCGTCGCGACGCGCGGCGCGGACGTCGTGCCGAAGGTCGGCCGCAACGATCCCTGCCCGTGCGGCAGTGGGAAGAAGTACAAGAACTGTCACGGCAAGCTGGTGTAATTGGCTGCCGACATACGAACAAGCGACGCAGCGATGCGTCGTTTGTCTTTGCAGGTTCACTTGCTCAAGACGCCGGTCCGGCTCGGCCGGGCGGCGTCAGTCTTCCATCCCGTGCCGGCTCGCCCGCCGGCACTCGCCACCCATAGCTGAGACGCGAACATGGCCGTCAACTTCCCCTCGATCGATCCCGCAGCGCTTCATCCCGTCGCCGGCGTCACACTAGGCTGCGCCGAGGCGAACATTCGCAAGCCCAATCGCAAGGACGTGCTCGTCATTCGCGTCGACGAAGGCGCGAGCGTCGCGGGCGTGTTCACGCAGAACCGCTTCTGCGCCGCGCCCGTCACGGTCTGCCGCGAGCACCTCGCCGCGGTGGACAAGGGCGGCAAGGGCATTCGCGCCCTCGTGGTGAACACCGGCAAAGCGAACGCGGGCACGGGGGAGCCGGGCATGGTGCACGCGCTCGAAACCTGCGCGGAGCTCGCGCGCCTCACGGGCCTCGATGCGCAACAGGTCCTGCCGTTCTCGACGGGCGTAATTCTCGAGCCGCTGCCGATCGACCGCCTGAAGGCCGGTCTGCCCGCCGCGCTCGCCAATCAACAGCCGGCGCACTGGTTCGATGCCGCGCAGGCCATCATGACGACCGACACGTTGCCGAAGGCGTCGTCGCGCCAGGTGACGATCGACGGGCACGTCGTGGTGCTGTCGGGCATCAGCAAGGGCGCGGGCATGATCCGCCCGAACATGGCGACGATGCTCGGCTTCCTCGCCTTCGACGCGACCGTCGCGCAGCCGATGCTCGACGAGCTGGTGAAACACGTCGCGGATCGCTCGTTCAACTGCATCACGATCGACGTCGATACCTCGACCAACGATTCGTTCATCCTGATCGCGTCGGGCAAGTCGAGCCTGCCCGCGATCACGTCGACCGATTCGCCCGTCTACGCCGCGTTGCGCGACGTCGTGACCGAAGTGGCGCAGGAGCTGGCGCAACTCATCGTGCGTGACGGCGAGGGTGCGACCAAGTTCATGACCGTCACCGTCGAAGGCGGCAAGGATGCCGCGGAGTGCCGGCAGATCGCCTATGCGATCGGCCACTCGCCGCTCGTGAAAACGGCGTTCTACGCGTCGGACCCCAACCTCGGCCGCATTCTCGTGGCGATCGGCTATGCGGGCGTGACGGATCTCGACGTTGGCAAGATCGATCTCTATTTCGACGACGTGCTGGTCGCGAAAGCGGGCGGCCGCAATCCCGAGTACAAGGAAGAAGACGGCCAGCGCGTGATGAAGAAAAGCGAGATCGCGATCCGCGTCCTGCTCGGCCGCGGCGACGCGCAAGCGACGATCTGGACCTGCGATCTCTCGCACGACTACGTGAGCATCAACGCCGACTACCGTTCCTGAGCAGGCGGCGTGCAACGATACGAATAATGGACAAGCTCGAACAATTTCTTACGCACGCCGAGGCGGTGCTCGCGCGCATCGAAGGCATGCTGCCGCCCGCGGCGCCGAATATCGACTGGGAATCCGCGACGGCGTTTCGCTGGCGCAAGAGTCAGGGCCGCGGCTATCTTCAGGCCGTGACGGCAATTTCGCAGATCACGCTCGAGGACCTGCGGAACATCGACCGGCAGAAGGGCCTAATTCAGCAGAACACGCAGCAGTTCATGAACAAGCTGCCCGCGAACAACGTGCTGCTGACGGGCGCGCGCGGCACGGGCAAGTCGTCGCTCATCAAGGCGTGCCTGAAAGCTTACGCGAAGGACGGCTTGCGCCTCATCGAAGTCGACAAGGACGATCTGCACGATCTCGGCGACATCGTCGATCTAATCTCGACGCGGCCCGAGCGTTTCATCGTGTTCTGCGACGATCTTTCCTTCGAGGAAGGCGAGTCGGGCTACAAGGCGCTGAAGGTGGCGCTCGATGGCTCGGTCGCGGCGCAATCGGACAACGTGCTGATCGATATCGCGCCCGACGGCCGCAAGGTGACGGAGGTGGCCGTCGGCGTCATGGTGCGCCGGATGGACGCTATTTGCTCGCGCAACGTCCCGAAGGCAAGCCGTACGAAGGTTATTGGGAGTTTCCCGGCGGCAAGCTGGAGCCGGGCGAGAGCATCGAGGCGGCGCTCGGGCGCGAGCTGCATGAGGAGCTGGGCATCGACGTCACCGGCTGCCGGCTCTGGCGCACGCTCGAGCACGACTATCCGCATGCGTACGTGCGTCTGTTTTTCTGCAAGGTGACGGACTGGAACGGTACGCCGCTCGGACGCGAAGGTCAGGCGATCGCCTGGCAGACGCTGCCGGTGGAAGTCGCGCCCCTTTTGCCGGCGGCCATTCTCGTGCTGGAATGGCTCGAAGAGGAAGAGCGCGAATAGCCTTTAATTCAGGCCGCCGTGCTTGTCCTCGTCCGGCGGCGTTTCCTGCGGGTTGCCCGCGATCTTGTATTTTTCGGCGGCCCAGGCGCCGAGATCGATCTGCTTGCAGCGTTCCGAGCAGAACGGACGAAAGCGGTTTTCCGGGACCCAGCGGACTTCCTTGCCGCAGGTCGGGCATTTGACGACTGTGGTCATGACAGTGAGGCGTGACGATTCGCGCCGGCGTTGATCGACATTCGATCCATATGAGGCCGGCCGCTTCGGTTCAAAGGCTGCAACAAAGCGTCAGATGAAAGGGCACGTCGACATCGACGGCGCGCGGTTTCAGATCGCCGTCCTGCACCGTGAAGCGCACCCACAGCATGTACTTGTTCGCGCTCGCCTCGGGAATCACCCGCGTGTCGGGCGAGACGCGCACTTGCATGAGCTGGTACGTGCGGCCTGACAGCATCTGCTGATAGCTGCCCTGCATGGCCATCACTTTCGATGCCTGGCCCGACTCGCGCGTGAGACGCAGGACGATGGCCGCCGCGTTGCGCAGCGCGAGCATCGGCATGACCCATTTGGCGATGTCCTGACGCCGCTCTTCCACCGGCAGCTGCTGCCACGCATAGTACGACGGCAGATCGAACTTGCACGTTCCGCCGGGGATGATGGTGCGGCTGCGAATGCTTGCGAGCCACTCGTTGTCGGCAAGATGCTGGCCGGTCTTGCCGTGCATGTCGTTGAGCCCGGCGAGCGTCTGCTCGATTTCCACGAGCACGGCTTCGAGCGCTTCCTGTTCGATACCCGGATTGCCGCGGAACGGCGCGAGCGTCTGCCGCTGCCGCTCCAGCTCCTTCATGAGGTCGGCCTTGAGATCCGTGCGTCCTGCGACTTCGGCAATCTCGAAGAGCGTCGTGAGCGCGACGTGATGTTCGCGCGCGTCTTCCTGAGTCAGAAAGAACGTGAAGCGCTCGAACAGGTCTTCGAGCCGCAACAGCGTGCGGATTCGCTCGTTGAAGGGATACTCGTAAAGAATCAAGCGCGCTCGCCTCGGCGTGGGTCGGTTGCTTCCGTGAGCGGAAGTGAGCACATTCTAATGCCGCATCCTCACCCTAGCAAATCGACGCGAAATCGTGCCGCAAGCTGCGTCTTTTCGTGAAAAAATGGAACTTTCGGGCTGTTTGGACAACGCAGGTGTCCGCGTAGGATCACGCCGACGCCAGCGCGAGATAGCGTGCGTGAAGCACGTCGACATCGTGCGCCAGCGTGTCGAGCGTGGCGGATTCGTCGTTGAATACGACGTCGTCGGCGGCAGCGAGCCGCGCTTCCCGCGTCGCCTGCTTCGCGATGATCGCAAGGACCTGTTCGCGCGTGAAGCCGTTGCGGCGCATGACGCGTGCGATCTGAGTCTCGACGGGGCAGTCCACGACGAGCACGCGCGAGACGCGCGTCGACCATTCGCCGGATTCCACGAGCAGCGGCACGACCACGATGTGATACGCGCCTCGTGCCGCATGGCGCTGGCGCTCTGTTTCGGCGCGGATCAGCGGATGCACGATCGCTTCGAGACGTGCCTTCGCGGTGTCGTCGGCGAAGACGAGCGTGCGCATCTTCGCGCGATCGAGCGAGTCGTCGGCCGCGACGAAGTCCTGGCCGAACTCGCTCGCGATGAGCGGCATTGAGACGCCGCCGGGCGCGGTGATGCGATGCGCGATCAGGTCGGTGTCGATCAACGGCACGCCGCGCGCCGCGAACAGGTCGGCAACCGTGCTCTTGCCGCTGCCGATGCCGCCGGTGAGGCCAATGCTGAACATTCGTTGCTCCCTTCGATCATCCGAACAATGCATAAAGCGGCGTGCCGACGAAGAGCGTGATCGCGCCGCCCGCCGCGAGAAACGGGCCGAACGGCAATGGCTCCTCGAAGCGCATGCGCATGCGCTTACGCCACGTCGCGGCGATGCCGAACGCCGCGCCCGAGACCGCCGCGATCAGCACGACCTGCGCGAGCGCGGCCCAGCCGAGTCACGCGCCGATCGCGGCCAGCAGCTTGAAGTCGCCGTAGCCCATGCCTTCCACGCCGCGCGCGAGCCTGAAGGCCAGTACACGCACCACAGGAAAAGATAGCCCGCGATCGCGCCCGTCACCGCGTCGTGCAGCGTCGCGAATCCGCCTTCGCCGAAGTTGACGATGAAGCCGGCCCAGAGCAGCGGCAGCGTCAGGACATCGGGCAGATAGCGCGTGTCGTGGTCGATGAGTCTCGCCGCCAGCAAGGTCGCGCACAGTCCGAATGCCGCGAGCGCGGCCCAGTCCGGACCATACGCGTAAAGCGAAAGCGCCGCGAGCGCGCCGGTCGCGAGTTCCGTCAGAGAATAGCGCGGGCTCACGCGCGCGCCGCACGCCGAGCAGCGCCCGCGTAGGACGAGATAGCTGATGACGGGAATGTTCTCCCACGCGCGCAGGACGTGCCCGCAATGCGGGCATGCGCTGCTGCGCGGCACGGCGAGGTTGAAGCGCTCGGGATAGGCATCCGTTGCGGGCTTGGGCGCGTCGGGCATGGCCGCTGCGACTTCCGCGCGCCAGGCGCGTTCGAGCATGACCGGCAGACGATGCACGACGACGGTCAGAAAGCAGCCGATCACGAGGCCGAACACGACGGCGAACCCGTAACTGAGCGGCGACGGGAAGCGCGGCGAAGGCCGCCAGATAGCGGCTCGCGAAGTGCGCGGCGGACGGATCGAACGAAGGCTGCATGATGATCGAACAGTGGCTTTGGCCCGCGATGCTACACCACGTTGCCGAGCTGAATGATAGGAAGATACATCGCGATGACGAGGCCGCCCACGAGCGCGCCCGGATGATGGGCGAGCGCCGCCGAGAATGGCGTGCCGCGCGTGATGTCACGGACCAGCGCGCGCACGATGCGCGGCAGTCCGCCGCGTGTCGCGGTGTCCGCGATCAGTTCGAGCGCGCCGGCGAGCGGCAGGCCCGCGCGCAGGAGGCTGGCCAGCTGGCGCGTGAAGAGCGTGACAGCGTGACGTCGGCGCTCGTCGCCCTGGGTGGCGGCGCGGCGCCGAGCACCTCGAGTCCGGTGACGATCACGCCTTCGTGCCGCAGCGATGCGCGCGCCGAGACGGCGTCGGCGGCGATGATCCTGCCGCGCTTCTGTTTGCCCTCGGCATCCATCCCGCGCCAGGCAAAGCGTAACTTCGACGAGTCCCGCATGGCGGCGCGCATCATTCGACCTCCGTGGCTTCGACCGCTTCCGCAATGCTGGTCACGCCTTCGCGCACGCGAGCGAAGGCCGCATCGCGCAACGCGGGCATGCCGCGCGACTGCGCCGCGCGCGAGATCGCATGCGTCGCGGCGCGCGCGACGATCAGCTCGCGGATGTCATCCGACACCGGCATCAGCTGATGCACGCCCACGCGCCCACGATACCCGATGCCGTGGCACGCCGCACAGCTGCGCGGCTCGAACGGATGAAACCCGTCGTCGAGCGGCAGCGCGGACGGCGCGCGGCACTGCTCGCACAGCTTGCGCACGAGCCGCTGCGCCGTGACGAGCCTCAACACCGACGCGAGGTTGTAGGGCGCCACGCCGATGTCGATGAGACGCGCAATCGCGGCGGGGCGTCGTTCGTGTGGAGCGTCGAGAGTACGAGATGTCCGGTCTGCGTGGCCTTCACCGCGACGTCCGCGGTTTCCGCATCGCGGATCTCGCCGACCATGTGACGTCCGGGTCTGCCTCATGAACGCGCGCAGCGCGACGGCGAAAGTCAGTCCCGCTTTCTCGCGAACGCTCACCTGATTGATGCCCGCGAGCTGGATCTCGACGGGGTCTTCGACCGAGCACACGTTGCGCGCCTCGGCGTTGAGCATCTGCAGGAAGCAATAGAGCGACAGGGTCTTGCCGCTGCCGGTCGGACCGGTCACGAGCACGAAGCCGTGCGGCGCGCGAATTGCCGATTCGACCACGCGGCCTTACATATCGTCGAGGCCGAGGGCGGCGAGCGACAGACCGGACGGCAGCAGGACGGCCGCCTGCGCTTGAATCTGCCGGGCGGGCGGATCGGCGACTATCGCGTCAACTCGCTGCCGACGCTCTTCGGCGAAAAACTCGTCCTGCGACGGCTCGACGCGCTGCCCGCGGCACTCGGCGATGTCCATGCGCGCCAGCACCTTGATGCGCGTGACGAACGCGTCGCGCAGATGCGGCGGCGGGCGCTTGAGCACGTGCAGTACGCCGCGTACCCGGATGCGCCAGTCGTGCTCGGATGGCTCGACGTGAATATCGGACGCGCCGCGCTCGGCCGCTTTGCGCAAGGCTTCGGCGAGCAGCGAGACGGCGGGTGTTTCATTGTCGGATGCGGAATCGCGCGCGGCATCGGCCGTGCGGGGCGCGCGCGAAGGTGTCGAAGGCGTCGCGAGAGGGAGAAATCATGAGCGTCGGACGTCGGAGTCGGGATGCGTCGATCATCCCGCCGGCGGCCGGCAACGCCCAGTCGTCCGAACGGCTAACGCAGCGCGCGATTCGGCGCCGCGGCCGGACGGAAGATCTTCACGGTGCGGATCGCCTGATCGTCGCTGCGCATGACTTCGAAGGTCACGCCCGCGATCTGCACCGATACGTCGCCGTCCGGAATGTCCTCGAGCGTTTCGAGAATGAGCCCGTTCAGCGTCTTCGGACCGTCCGTGGGCAGGGTCAGATGCAGCCAGCGGTTCAGCTCGCGCAGCGGCATGTTGCCGGCCACGATGCATTCGCTGTTGTCGTCCCAGCCGCCGCGCGAGCCGGTGCCGCGCGGGATCGTCGTCGTGAATTCGCCGATCAGCTCCTCGATGATGTCCTCGGGCGTCACGAGCCCCTGCAGTTCGCCATACTCGTCGACCACGATCGCGATGCGGTGCCCGCTTTCCTGGAAGTACTGCAATTGCTGAAAGACCGGCGTGCCGGTCGGCACGAAATAGGGCTCGGCGAGGAGTTCGCGCAGCGTCTCGCGCTCGAGCTCCTGGTTGTGCAGCGCCGAGAGCGTCTTGCGCACGTGGAGAATGCCGAGCACGCGGTCGATGTCGCCCTGATAGACGACGAGCTTGTTGTGATAGCAGGTCTCGAGCTGATGCAGAATCTGCTCGAAAGGCGCGTCGAAATCGAGCGCTTCGATGCGGCGGCGCGGGATCATCACGTCGTCGACCGAGATGTTCTCCAGATCGAACAGGTTCAGCAGGATGCTGCGATGCTTGGTCGGCATGAAGCTGCCGGTTTCGAGCACGATGGTACGCAGCTCTTCAGGCGAGATCCGCTGATCGCGCTTGTTCTTCGTGTTGATGTGCAGCGCGGCCAGGATCGCGTTGGCGAAGAGATTCACGAACCAGGTGAGCGGACGCGCCACGCGCATGAGCGGCGCGAGCACGAGACTCGCGGGCAGCGCGACTTTCTCCGGATAGGTCGCCCCGACGATCTTCGGCGCGATTTCCGCGAACACGATGATCAGAAACGCGATGACGCCGGTCGTGATCGACAGCACGAGATTGTTGTGGCCGAAGGTGCGCAGCGCGATCGACGTGGTGAGCACCGGGATGATCGTGTTGATCAGGTTGTTGCCGATCAGGATCACCGAAAGCAGCTGGTCGATCTTGGCGAGCAGGCCCTGAGTCGTGCGGGCGCGCAGCGATCCCTGGCTGGCCAGATATTTCAGGCGATGGCGGTTGAGCGCCATCATCGACGTTTCGGAGATGGAAAAAAAGCCGGAAAGGATGAGAAGCAGAAAAATGGCGCAAATTTGCGCCCATAAGGGAAGGTTGTCCACGCGATGATCGGGTAGGGGCGGAGATGGGAGGGAATATAGCAGACGGGTCCGGAACCTTGCCGCCGGCCGGATGGCCACGGTCGAAGCGCCATCGGAAAACAAAAACCCCAAAAACCCGCATGGCGGACCATGCGGGTTTCGGCAATTCTGGTCGGGGTGAGAGGATTCGAACCTCCGGCCTCTACGTCCCGAACGTAGCGCTCTACCAGGCTAAGCTACACCCCGAATTCAACCAACGTGCACTCGACTTGTACTTTCAGGCCGCTTCAGCCTTGTTCAATCAAGACTGCCGCAACGTCGAGTAAAAGTATAATTCTAGCAGGCTTTCTTTAAAAATGGAATCGGGAAACGAAGAAATTGCGTTCGCAGCAGCCTGAGCTTCCTTCCGCGCGCATTCCAGCGTGTGATCCAGCGCGCCCGACGTCGTGATTGCGTGGAAGATCGTTTCGAAGCGATCTGTGCCGCCCTGTTCGATCGCCTCGCGCGCGAGCGCCGCCTGCTCCGGCGTGCCGTGCTCCATCAGATAGATGAGCGGCAGGGTGGGCTTGCCTTCGCGCAGATCGTCGCCGGCATTCTTGCCCATCGATTCGGGCGTGCCCGTGTAGTCGAGCCAGTCGTCCATGATCTGGAAGGCCGTGCCGATGCGCCGGCCGAACTCCGCCGCCGCCGCCTCCGTGCGCGCGTCCGCGCCGGACAGCACCGCACCGAGCTGGGCGGCCGCTTCGAACAGCTTCGCCGTCTTGTAGCGGATTACCTGCATGTAGCGCGTTTCGTCGACGTCCGGGTCGTGCATGTTGAGCAGCTGCAGCACTTCGCCTTCGGAAATGATGTTGGTCGCGACCGAGAGAATCTCCATCACGCGCATCTTGCCGACGCCCACCATCATTTCGAACGAGCGCGAGTACAGGAAATCGCCGACCAGCACGCTCGCCGCGTTGCCGAACAAGGCATTCGCCGTCTTGCGGCCGCGCCGCAGGTCGGATTCGTCGACCACGTCGTCGTGCAGGAGCGTCGCCGTATGGATGAACTCCACCACGGCCGCGAGCTCGTGGCGATGCCCGCTCGTGTCGCCCAGCGCACCCGCGACCAGAAGCAGGAGCGCCGGACGCAGCCGCTTGCCGCCCGCGCCGATGATGTACTCCGAGATCTGGTTGATGAGTATCACTTCTGATGCCAGGCGCTGCCGGATGACGCGATTGACCTGCTGCATGTCCTCGGCGATCGGGGCGAGCAGCGCGGCGGCGTTTGGGGAGGAAGTAGTGGTGGACGACATGATCGGCAATTGAGGTAATCCGATGGATTATAAGGCGAATCCGACGGACGACGGGTGCTCGGGGCGCCGAATCGAAGCGTGCCGGCGAAATTCGAGCGAGATTGGCGCCCGATTGACACCGATTGGGACCCTTTCGCCGAGGTTCGCGCACGGATCGCGCCCGCGCGCCGCGAGCGTCATTGCGCTTTGACGTCGGGCGTAACCCTATGTATAATTGCGCGTTTACCCCGCGTGGTGCGTGGAAAAAGATTCTGAGTGAGGTTCTCAATGTACGCGGTCATAAAAACCGGCGGCAAGCAGTACAAGGTTGCCGTTGGCGAAAAATTGAAAGTAGAACAGATACCGGCAGACATTGACGCTGAAATCACGCTCGACCAGGTTCTCGCAGTGGGCGAAGGCGAATCGATTAAGTTCGGTACGCCGCTGGTCAGTGGGGCTTCCGTCAAGGCTACCGTGGTCTCCCAGGGTCGTCACGCCAAAGTGACCATCTTCAAGATGCGTCGTCGGAAGCACTACCAAAAGCACGCTGGCCACCGCCAGAACTACACCGAACTGCGCATCGACGCGATCAACGCCTAAGGCGGCGTCGAACGTTTCGCACAGTAATCGGTAAAGGAGCTATCAAATGGCACACAAAAAAGCAGGCGGGTCTTCCCGCAACGGCCGCGACTCCGAGTCGAAACGCCTCGGCGTGAAGGTGTATGGCGGCCAGGCAATCAACGTAGGCGGCATCATCGTTCGCCAGCGCGGAACGCGTATGCACCCGGGTGAGAACGTCGGCATCGGCAAGGATCACACGCTGTTCGCGCTGACCGACGGCCACGTCAAGTTCGTGACCAAGGGCGCTGCGAAGAAGCACACGGTCGTCGTCGTCCCGGCAGCGTAAATTTTACGCACGGGCTTCAGGACCGGAAAATGGCCCCGCGAACTTCGCGGGGCCATTTTCATTTGGTGCGCGGAAATGCGCATCGGATGATTTGAAGGATATCGGTGACCGGCGTCGTCTGGTCACGGCAAAATAGCAGGCAATCACGGGACGGAGCAACGCATGAAGTTCATTGACGAAGCGAGGATCGAAGTCATCGCCGGCGACGGAGGAGATGGCAGCGCGTCGATGCGCCGCGAAAAGTTCGTCCCGTTCGGCGGGCCGGACGGCGGCGACGGCGGCCGGGGCGGCAGCGTCTACGCGGTCGCGGATCGCAACATCAACACGCTGATCGACTACCGGTTCGCGAAGAAACACCAGGCGCGCAACGGCGAAAACGGCCGCGGCTCGGATTGCTACGGCAAGGGCGGCGACGACATCACGCTGCGCATGCCGGTCGGCACCATCATCACGGATCAGGAAACGGGCGAGCTGATCGCCGACCTGACCGAGCACAATCAGCAAGTGTTGGTCGCGAAGGGCGGGGCGGGCGGCCTCGGCAACCTGCACTTCAAGTCGAGCACGAACCGCGCGCCGCGTCAGAAGACCGACGGCAAGCCGGGCGAGCGCCGCATGCTCAAGCTCGAGCTGAAAGTGCTCGCCGACGTCGGCCTGCTCGGCATGCCGAACGCGGGCAAGTCGACGTTTATCTCGTCGGTGTCGAACGCGCGGCCGAAGATCGCCGACTATCCGTTCACGACCCTCGCGCCGAATCTCGGCGTGGTGCGCGTCGGCCCGAGCAAGAGCTTCGTGATCGCCGACATTCCGGGGCTGATCGAAGGCGCGGCGGAGGGCGCGGGCCTCGGCCACCGCTTCCTGCGTCATCTGCAGCGCACCGGCGTGCTGCTGCATCTGGTCGACATGGCGCCGTTCGACGAAAGCGTCGATCCGGTCGCGGAGGCAAAGGCGATCGTGGGCGAGCTGCGCAAGTACGACGAGGCGCTCTACGAGAAGCCGCGCTGGCTCGTGCTGAACAAGCTCGACATGGTGCCGGAAGGCGAGCGCGAAGCGCGCGTGAAGGATTTCGTCGAGCGTTTCGAGTGGGACGGCCCGGTCTTCGAGATTTCGGCGCTGACCGGTCAGGGTTGCGAAGCGCTCTGCTATGCGGTGTACGACTACATCTCGAAGCATTCGGACGCGTCGCGGGCGGCGGAAGCAGAAGATCTCGCCGCCGACGTGCATTTTCGCGACGATCTGGCGAACGATCAATCGAACGACTACGAATAACGACGCGCCCGCCGAAGCGGGACGCGACATCCGAGGAGAAAGCGCACGATGCGTTCGGTTATCGCCGCTGCAAAGCGAATCGTAGTGAAAGTAGGGTCGAGCCTCGTCACCAACGACGGGCGCGGGCTCGATCATGCGGCCATCGGCCGCTGGGCGTCGCAGATCGCGGCGCTGCGCGGGCAGGGCAAGGAAGTCGTGCTCGTGAGCTCGGGCGCGATCGCGGAGGGCATCCATCGGCTCGGCTGGACCAAGCGGCCGCGCGAGATCGACGAATTGCAGGCGGCCGCGGCCGTCGGACAGATGGGCCTCGCGCAGGTCTACGAAAGCAGCTTCGGCGCGCACGGCATCCGCACCGCGCAGATTCTGCTTACGCACGCCGACCTGGCCGATCGCGAACGCTACCTCAACGCGCGCTCGACGCTGCTCACGCTGCTGCGCCTGGGCGCGGTGCCGATCATCAACGAGAACGACACCGTCATTACCGACGAAATCAAGTTCGGCGACAACGACACCCTCGGCGCGCTGGTGGCGAACCTGATCGAAGGCGATGCGCTCGTCATCCTCACCGATCAGCGCGGCCTGTTCACCGCCGATCCGCGCAAGGACCCGAACGCGACGCTCGTCGAGCAAGCCGATGCCGGCACGCCCGAACTCGAGGCGATGGCGGGCGGCGCGGGCTCGAGCCTCGGCCGCGGCGGCATGCTGACCAAGATTCTCGCGGCGAAGTGCGCGGCGCACAGCGGCGCGAACACGGTGATCGCGAGCGGCCGCGAGGCCGACGTGCTCACGCGTCTGGCCTCGGGCGAGATGATCGGCACGCAGCTTGTCGCGCGCACGGCGCGCATGGCGGCGCGCAAGCAATGGATGGCGGATCACCTGCAGGTGCGCGGGCATGTCGTGATCGACGACGGCGCGGTGCACAAGCTCACCGCGGACGGCAAGAGCCTGTTGCCGATCGGCGTGATCGACGTGAAGGGCGCTTTCGACCGCGGCGAGGTCATTGCCTGCGTCGACAAACAGGGGCAGGAGGTGGCGCGCGGCATCACGAACTACAGCAGCTCGGAGGCGCGGCTGATTCACCGGCGGCCGAGCGGCGAGATCGAGAGCGTGCTCGGCTACATGCTCGAGCCCGAGCTGATCCATCGCGACAATCTCGTGCTCGTCTGAGCCGGGGATCGCCGATCGAAAAGAAAAAAGCCCGCTGAGCCGCAAGGCCAGCGGGCTTTCTTTCCCGGCGAAAGCCGCGTCAGTGCACGTTGATCGAGCTCTGGGTGCGCTTGTACTGGATGTTGTTGACGATCTGCTTGGCCGTACCCACGGGTAGCTTGCTCGCGCAGAAGTAATCCTGATAGAGCGCCGCCTGATACGCGTTCAGCTCGCCGTTCTCGATGCGCCGGAAATCGAACGCGACGCCCTGATCCCAGCCGTTCTGGTCGTCGTTGATGCTGGCGTAGCGGCGCCATTCGTAGGTGTTGCAGCGAATGCCTTCATAGTTGACGTTGCGCGCACCCGCCGGGCTCGTCACGACGATCACGTAGTGCACGACGCCATCCTTGCCGACGGCAAGCGTCGTCTTGTCGACGGCGAACGTGAGCGGCGTGTTCTGCGAGACATTGAAGGGCAGCAGATTCGACGCCTGAGGCAGCGGCGGCAGCGTCTCGATCTTCTCTTCCGTCCAGTTCGGCTTGCGGTCGAGCAGGTAGGTGAACACGCCGTCGTCCTGACCGGACAGCGCCTTGGAACTGGAACAGCCGGCGAGCACGGCCAGCGCCGCCGCGGATGCGGCGATTACCGCGAGTGAGACATTCACTTTCAATTGAGTCTTCCGGAAATATGCGCGCGGGGTTTCGGGCGCCCGCCCGGCGACAAAGGGCAAAAAGACAAATGGCACGGCAAGAATTTCGCTGTGCCACCGCTCCGAGTGCTGAGTGTCAAAGTGTGCGAAGGACCGAGGAACTCAGTCGCACGATGAACGCTGCTGCGCGATCACCTGCACTTCTTCGCTGACCGTGCATTCTGCCTGAACTGCCGCGCCGGAGGCAGTAACAGAAGGCGCTTCGATCGTCATCGTCTGGACCACGCGCGGATAGCGCGGCCCGTGATGCGCGTCTCGCTCGCCGCACTCGCCGCGGGAGTTGGTTCGCCGCAGGAACCGGGACAGCTCGCTCAGAGCCAGTTGATAAACGTCGCGCTTGAACTCGATGACCGCGTCGAGCGGCACCCAATACTCGTTCCAGCGCCAGGCATCGAACTCCGGATGGTCCGTCGCGCGTAGGCAGATGTCGCAATCGCGTCCCACCATGCGCAGCAGAAACCAGATCTGTTTCTGACCGCGATAATGTCCGCGCACCTCGCGCTTGATGAACTTGTCCGGCACCTCATAACGCAGCCAGTCGCGCGTGCGACCTACAACTTTCACGTGTTCCGGAAGCAGGCCGGTTTCTTCGTGTAACTCCCGATACATCGCTTGCACGGGGGTCTCGCCGTATTTGATACCCCCTTGCGGAAACTGCCAGGAATGTTCACGCAGCCGCTTACCCCAAAACACTTCGTTGCGCGCGTTCAAGAGGATGATGCCGACGTTCGGGCGAAAGCCTTCACGATCCAGCATACAACCACCTTTCCTTTCAAATTGCTTTGATTATAAACAGTTAACGAGCCCCGCGCACCGGCAGGAACCCCAATTCGGGGCATGAATTCCGGGTCGGGCTCAAGACTCTTTGCCAGAAAACCGGGAAGGCGGCAAAATCTTCTATCTGCCGGCCAGAATCAGCGCTGACTCTGGCCCCACGCAAAGTCGTCGACCGTTTCCGTCGTTCACCTTCGTTTCGCCTGCTCCGGCGCTCATCGAGCACTGAAGCGCGTCGCTTTTGGAAAATTTGAATGAAAGCATCCCGTTTCTTCATCGGCACCCTGAAAGAAGCCCCCGCCGACGCCGAGATCGTCAGCCACAAGCTGATGATGCGCGCCGGCATGATCCGCCGCGTCGCGGGCGGTATCTACGATTACATGCCGATCGGCCTGCGCTCCGTGCGCAAGGTCGAAGCCATCGTGCGTGAAGAGATGAACCGCGCGGGCGCGCTCGAGCTGCTGATGCCCGCTGTGCAGCCCGCCGAACTGTGGCAGGAGTCGGGCCGCTGGGAGCAGTACGGCCCGGAGTTGCTGCGCTTCAAGGATCGCCACGAGCGCGATTTCGTGATGGGCCCAACGCACGAGGAAGTCGTCACCGACATCGCGCGCCGCGAGATCAAGAGCTATCGTCAGCTGCCGGTCAACTTCTACCAGATCCAGACGAAGTTCCGCGACGAGATCCGTCCGCGCTTCGGCGTGATGCGCGGCCGCGAATTCATCATGAAGGACGCGTATTCCTTCGATAAGGACCTCGACGGCCTCGCCGAGTCGTACAGGAAGATGTACGATGCCTACGTGCGCATCTTCACGCGCATCGATCTCGAGTTCCGCGCGGTCGCGGCGGACAACGGCTCGATCGGCGGTAGCGGCTCGCACGAATTCCACGTGATCGCCGAGACGGGCGAGGACGACGTCGCCTATTGCCCGAACTCGGACTTCGCGGCGAACGTCGAGGCCGCCGATGCGCTGCCGCTCATCGAGAAGCGCGCCGTGCCGACCGAGGCGCTGAAGAAGACGCCGACGCCCGGCAAGGCGAAGTGCGAAGCCGTGGCCGAGTATCTGAACATTCCGCTCGAGCGCACGATCAAGTCGATCGTCCTGGCGACGGACAACGAAGGCGGCGAGCCGACCATCTGGCTCTTGATGCTGCGCGGCGATCATTCGCTCAACGACATCAAGACGGGCAAGCTGCCGGGCCTGAAGGGCTATCGCTTCGCGACGGAGGCCGAGATCATCGAATGGTTCGGCACGCCGCCGGGCTATCTCGGCCCGATCGGCACGAAGAAGCCGGTGCGCGTGGTCGCGGACCGCACGGTCGCGAACATGAGCGACTTCGTCGTCGGCACGAACGAGGTGGACTACCACACGACCGGCGTGAACTGGGGCCGCGACCTGCCCGAGCCGGAAGTGGCGGACATCCGCAATGTCGTGGCGGGCGATCCTTCGCCGGACGGCAAGGGGGCGCTCAAGATCTGCCGCGGCATCGAAGTGGGCCACGTGTTCCAGCTCGGCACGAAGTATTCCGACGCGATGGGAGTAACCTATCTCGACGAAAACGGCAAGCCCGCGCCGATGCAGATGGGCTGCTACGGCATCGGCGTGACGCGCGTGCTGGGCGCCGCCATCGAACGGAACTTCGACGATCGCGGCATTATCTGGCCGGAAGCCATCGCGCCGTTCGAAGTCGTGATCTGCCCGATGGGCTACGACCGCAGCGAGGCCGTGCGCGAGCAGGCCGACAAGCTCTACGCGACGCTGCGGGAAGCGGGCATCGACGTGATCCTCGACGATCGCGGCGAGCGTCCCGGCGTGATGTTCGCGGACTGGGAGCTGATCGGCGTGCCGCATCGGATCGTGATCGGCGATCGCGGGCTGAAGGAAGGCAAGCTCGAATATCAGGGCCGCCGCGATACCGAAGCGACGCTGCTGCCGGTCGAAGAAGCGGCGAGCGTGGTGACGGGCAAGGTGCGGGCCGCGCTCGGGAAGTAATGCAGTACAACTTCCTGTCGGCGACGATCCTGCTGCTGCTGATCACCGATCCGCTCAGCAACATTCCGATCTTCATCAACGCGCTACGCGGCGTCGCGAAAGAGCGGCGCCGCGTCGTGGTTCTGCGGGAAGTGGCGATCGCGTTCGTGATCCTGCTGGTGTTCATGCTCGCGGGCGACCGCTTCCTGCGCGCGATGAATCTCACCGATGTGTCGCTGCGGATCGCGGGCGGGATCGTGCTGTTCCTGATCGCACTGCGCATGATCTTCCCGCATCCCGACGGCCCGATGGGCGGCGACTCGCGCGGCGGCGAGCCGCTGATCGTGCCGCTCGCGATTCCGGTGCTGGCGGGGCCGTCGGCGCTCGCGACGGTGATGCTGCTGACTTCGCAGGCGCCGGGCAAGATGTTCGAGTGGATCGGCGCGCTGACCGTCACGATGATCGTCTGCGCGATCGTGCTATTGGGGAACGCTCAGGCGCCTTCGGTCAGCGCGCGGATCGTCGGCAGGTTACGCCAGTAACCCTTCGCATCCATCCCGCAGCCGAACACGTAGCGGTCCGGCACCTCGAAGCCGCAGAAATCCGGACGCAGCGGCTTCGCCTTCGGGATGATCTTCTCGCACAGCACCGCGGAGAGAAACGTCTTCGCGCCCATCGCCATGATGCGGTCGCGGATCGCGGCCATGGTTTCGCCTTCGTCGAGGATGTCGTCGAGCACGAGCACCACGCGATCCTTGACCGATTCCGCCGGCGCCACGTGCCACTGCATCTCGCTGCCGCCCTTGATGGCGTTGCGATAGCGCGTCAGGTGGATGTAATCGAACTCGAGCGGGAAATCCAGATGCGGCAGCAGCATGCCGGTGAAAACGGCCGCGCCTCCCATGACCGAGAGCGCGAGCGGGAAGTCGTCTTTCGTCGCCGCCTTGATGGCCGCGGCCATCTTGCCGATCGATGCGTTGACTTCGTCAGCCGTCACGATCTCTTCGGAGTGGCTGAAAATATGAAGAGCTTCTTCGCGATTCATAGGGAAAGCGGGGGAGAGGCTGACTTCTTAGTGTGTAGTGTGGAAAAAAACGGCGGCATGCGCCATATGATAAACCCGCGTTTCCTCCGCGTCGGGCGACGCAGGAAAAACGCGGGTCCGGAGGGCTGCGATCAACGCATGCCGGGCAGCATGCCCTTCATGCCGCGCATCATCTTCTGCAGGTTGCCGCCCTTCAGCTTCTTCATCATGCCGCGCATCTGCTCGTACTGATTGAGCATGCGGTTCACTTCCTGAACGTGCACGCCCGCGCCTGCGGCGATACGGCGCTTGCGCGCGGCCTTGATGAGCTCGGGCTTGGCGCGCTCCGCCAGCGTCATCGAGTTGATGATGCCTTCCATGCGGCGCATCTGCTTCTCGGCAGTGTTCATGTCCGCGCCTTGCGCCGCCGCCTGCTGGAACTGCGCGGGCAGCTTGTCCATGAGCGACGAGAGGCCGCCCATGTTCTTCATCTGCGCGAGCTGCGCCTTGAAGTCGTTCAGGTCGAAGTCGCCACCTTTCTTGACCTTCTCGGCGAGCTTCTGCGCGGCCTGCTGGTCGACGCCGCGCTGCGCTTCCTCGACGAGCGTGAGAATGTCGCCCATGCCGAGAATCCGGTTCGCCATGCGATCCGGATGGAATACTTCGAGGCCATCCAGCTTTTCCGCCACGCCGACGAACTTGATCGGCTTGCCGGTGACGTGGCGCACGGAGAGCGCCGCGCCGCCGCGCGAATCGCTGTCGAGCTTGGTGAGCACGACGCCGGTGAGCGGTAGCGTGTCGTTGAAGGCCTTCGCGGTGTTGACGGCATCCTGACCCAGCATGGCGTCGACGACGAAGAGCGTTTCAGCGGGCCTGAGCAGCGCGTGCAGCTCGCTGATCTCCTTCATCATCGCTTCGTCAATGCCGAGGCGGCCGGCCGTATCGACGATCACGACGTCGTGGTAATGACGCTTCGCCCAGTTGATTGCCGCGCACGCGATGTCCGCGGGCTTCTGGTCCGGCTCCGACGGGAAGAAGTTCGCGCCGACCTGCTCGGTCACCGTCTGCAACTGGCGGATGGCAGCGGGGCGATACACGTCGACGGAAACCGTGAGCACCTTCTTCTTGCTCTTCTCGTGCAGCAGCTTGGCGAGCTTGCCGGTGGTGGTGGTCTTGCCCGCGCCCTGCAGACCCGCCATCAGGATGACCGCGGGCGGCGCGACGGCGAGGTTCAGCTCGGCGGCCTTGCCTTCGTAATCGCCGCCGATCACGGCCGTCAGTTCTTTCTGCACGACGCCGACGAGCGCCTGGCCCGGCGACAGGCTCGAGAGCACTTCCTCGCCGAGTGCCTTTTCCTTCACCTTTGCGACGAACTCGCGCACGACCGGCAGCGCCACGTCGGCTTCGAGCAGCGCGAGACGCACCTCGCGCAGCATCTCCTGCGTGTTGGCCTCGGTGAGCCGGGCCTCGCCGCGCAGCGTCTTGACGACGCGCGCCATCCGTTGAGTGAGGTTATCGAGCATGGGGAAACGGTAGGGAATGCGGCCCTTTTTCAGCGCAAAACAACACTCCGCCCCGCGTTGGCGCAAGGGGAAAACGTCGCGGTTCAGGGGCCTAGTGTAAACTTCGAACATGGATATTGTACTGTATGCCCTCACTGCGCTTCTGTACGGCGGACTCGCCGTGGCGGGCTGGCGCGCGCATCGTCACACGGCCGTGGAGCCGGCGCTGGCGGGCGTGCCTTCGGCGGGCTTTGCAGCTTCGGCGACGGCCCCGGCGCCGAAATCGAAGGCGTCCGGAATGAGCGGCGTCGGTCGAAGCGGCGTCGGTCGAGCGCTATTATTAATAATAGCATTGCTCGTGCACGGCGTCCTGCTGCACACCACGATCTTTCCCCAGAACGGGATGATTTTCGGCTTCGCGTTCGCGCTTTCCGCGATGTTCTGGCTCGGCGCGGGCATCTACTGGATCGAAAGCTTTTTCTTCCCGCTCGACGGCCTGCGTCTGCTCGTGCTGCCGCTCGCGTGCGTCGCATCGCTTCTGCCGCTCGTATTCGGCGGCGTGCGCGTGCTGTCGTATTCGGCCGCGCCGATGTTCAAGCTGCACTTCCTGATCGCTAACATCGCATACGGGCTCTTCGCCATTGCCGCGCTGCACGCCGTGCTGATGCTGATGCTCGAACGCCGCCTGCAGCGCATGCGCGGGCTGGCGACGCGTCATACCGGCAACGGCTGGCTCGCGAGCTGGCTCGACACCTTGCCGCCGCTCCTGACGCTGGAGAAGCTGCTGTTCCGCCTGATCGCGGCGGGCTTCGTGCTGCTCACGCTCACGCTCGTGTCGGGCATCGCGTTCAACGAGCAACTGGTCGATCGTGCGCTGCGCTTCGACCACAAGACCGTGTTCGCCTTCCTGTCCTGGCTGATGTTCGGCGCGTTGCTCACCGCGCGCCGCCTTTCCGGCTGGCGCGGACGCGCCGCGCTGCGCTGGGTGCTGGCCTCGTTCGTCGCGCTGCTGCTCGCCTATGTCGGCAGCCGCTTCGTGTTCGAAGTGCTGCTGCATCGCGCGGTCGTCTGAGCGGGCGCACTCCAACCCGGCATTGAATCGATGCGAAATTTCTTCTTCCTGAGCCAGTGGCTCCTGAAGAAGCTGCGCCGCGCGAACGAGCGGGCGCAGGGCGATGCGTCCGACGCCTGGACGGCGGGCAGCGCGACTGCTGGCGGCGGCAACGGCGCCGCCACGGACGGCGCGCCCCAACTCGCCGATCCGCTCGTCCGCTGCGTGCAATGCGGCGTGCACACGCCGCGCAGCGAGTCGATCGTCGTGGCGGGCGAACGCTTCTGCTGCGCCGATCACGCGCGTGCTCACGCGAGCCGTCCGACCGGCCGCGACGCGCGATGAACACGCCGCACGTCCCGCCAGGCGTCAGGCCGCACGATCCGCGCATCGACGCGCAAGGCTGGCTCACGAGCGCGAAGCGCCTGCCGTCGCCGAATTTCGAGGCGCGGCCGGACGACGCGGTGCCAACGCTCGTCGTCGTGCACAACATTAGTCTGCCGCCCGACGACTTCACGACGAACGCCATCGCCGACTTCTTCCTCAACCGGCTCGATCACGACGCGCACCCGTACTTCGATCATCTGCGCGGCATGCGCGTGTCGGCGCACTTCGTGATTCGCCGCGACGGCACGGTCGAGCAGTTCGTCTCATGCGACGAACGCGCGTGGCACGCGGGCGTTTCGTCGTTCTTCGGACGCGAGCGCTGCAACGACTTCTCGATCGGCATCGAGCTCGAAGGCAGCGATCGCGTGCCGTTCGAAGACGCGCAATACGCCGTGCTCGCCGCGCTCGTGCGCATCGTCGTGAAGCGCTATCCGATCGACGCAGTGGCCGGTCACTCCGACATCGCGCCGGGCCGCAAGACCGATCCCGGCCCTCGCTTCGACTGGTCGCGCCTGCGTCACGACAGCGCGTTACCGCCTTCCTTCTTCCCGTTTCAGCCCAACATCTGAACGCCGCGTAAGGTCTTTCTCGCTGCGGCGCAGCAGCGTCGCGCGCAAGGCCTTGCCGCGCTTCGCAGTAGCAAAAGTCAACCCCGCAACGGCAATCGTCAAGCAAATAAAACTTTTTGAGACTGTACGGATGTCCACTATACTTGGTGCAGACAGACGTGCTTTGCACTAGATCTTGTGTTGTTGAGGCGGCGCCTGCTCCGATGAGCCGGCGCCGTCGGCTTTCCGGCGTAGGAGAAGTTTGGCTGGCCTGGGGCGGTGCGCGAGGCGGTTTCTTCCGTCAAGGAAAGGGGCCTCGAGCGCATCGAGCGCCAGCGAGCAGCACCGTGAAGAAGCATGCAAGTGAAGGGGAGTTGCGTCGATCGACACCGTGCGCCAACGCGGGCACCGCATGCGACGCCAAGAACGATGCGGGCCGACATCGCCGCGATTCGAATTCCGAGCCTGCTGCATTCACAGCCCGGCTTTACCGCCAAAACACCGCGCGAGTTTCATGACGATCTCGTGACGCGTGCGGCATAAGTGGTAAATCCGCGGACCATCCGCACCATTCGAACACCAGGAGTTTTGCACATGCAAACCACCGAAAACGCCACGACTGCCTTCGAAGGCGCATCCGCACTGCCGACGGGCGGTGCGCAGGCCGCGGGCGCCCAGGCGCTCGCGCCGAACACGACGTTTGCCGACTACAAAGTCATCCGTCGCAACGGGAGCGTGGTGTCGTTCGAGCCGACGAAGATCGCCATCGCCGTGACCAAGGCGTTCATCGCCGTGAACGGCGGCCAGGGTGCCGCTTCCGCGCGCGTGCGCGAGCTCGTCGAGCAACTGACGCAAGCGGTCGTGCGCGCGCTCGTGCGCAGCCGTCCGCACGGCGGCACGTTCCATATCGAAGACATTCAGGATCAGGTTGAGCTCGCGCTGATGCGCGGCGGCGAGCATAACGTCGCGCGCGCCTACGTGCTGTATCGCGAGAAGCGCACGCAGCAGCGCGAGCAGGAGCGCGGTCAGGCCCAGAAGGGGCAGTCGCACGAGGGCGCCGTCAACGTGACGGACAACGGCGTCACGCGTCCGCTCGATCTCGAAGCGCTCAAAGCGCTGATCGTCTCGGCCTGCGCGAATCTGGGCGATGCCGTGAGCGCGGAGCCAATCGTCGCCGAAACGGTGAAGAACCTGTACGACGGCGTGCCGATGAGCCAGGTCTACGACTCGGCCATTCTCGCCGCGCGCACGATGATCGAAAAAGACCCGGCGTACAGTCAGGTCACCGCGCGCATCCTGCTGCACACGATCCGCCGCGAGATTCTCGAAGAGGAAGTGACGCAAGCCGAAATGGGCGAGCGCTACACCGAATACTTCCTGCTGTTCATCAAGCACGGCGTCGAAGCCGGCCTGCTCGACGACAAGCTGCAGCAGTTCGACCTCAAGCGCCTCGGCGCCGCCCTGGACGCGAACCGCGACCTGCAGTTCGGCTACCTCGGCCTGCAGACACTGTACGACCGCTACTTCCTGCACGTCGACGGCACGCGCATCGAGCTGCCGCAGGCATTCTTCATGCGCGTCGCGATGGGCCTGTCGCTCAACGAAATCGACCGCGAAGCGCGCGCCATCGAGTTCTACCAGGTGCTGTCGTCGTTCGATTTCATGTCGTCGACGCCGACGCTGTTCAACTCGGGCACGCATCGCTCGCAGCTGTCGTCGTGCTATCTGACAACGGTCGCCGACGACCTCGACGGCATCTACGAGGCGCTCAAGGAAAACGCGCTGCTTTCGAAGTTCGCGGGCGGCCTCGGCAACGACTGGACGCGCGTGCGCGCGCTCGGCTCGCACATCAAGGGCACGAACGGCAAGTCGCAGGGCGTGGTGCCGTTCCTGAAGGTGGTGAACGACACGGCGGTCGCCGTGAACCAGGGTGGCAAGCGCAAGGGCGCGGTGTGCGCGTACCTGGAGTCGTGGCACCTCGACATCGAGGAATTCCTCGAGCTGCGCAAGAACACCGGTGACGACCGTCGCCGCACGCACGACATGAACACCGCGAACTGGATTCCCGACCTGTTCATGAAGCGCGTGGTGGAAGGCGGCGACTGGACGCTGTTCTCGCCGTCCACCTGCCCGGACCTGCACGACCTGTTCGGCGCGGACTTCGAGAAGGCGTACACGGCTTACGAAGAGAAAGCCGCGCGCGGCGAAATCAAGCTGTTCAAGAAGATTCCGGCGGCGCAACTGTGGCGCAAGTTGCTCGGCATGCTGTTCGAGACGGGCCATCCGTGGATCACGTTCAAGGATCCCTGCAATGTGCGCTCGCCGCAACAGCACGTCGGCGTCGTCCATTCGTCGAACCTGTGCACGGAAATCACGCTGAACACGAGCGACACGGAAATCGCCGTGTGCAACCTGGGCTCGGTGAACCTCGTCGCGCACATGGTCAAGCAGGCCGACGGCACGTACGCGCTGGATCACGCGAAGCTCAAGCGCACCATCAGCGTCGCGATGCGCATGCTCGACAACGTCATCGACATCAACTACTACGCGGTGCCGAAGGCGCGTAACTCGAATCTGGAGCATCGCCCGGTCGGCATGGGCATCATGGGCTTCCAGGACTGCCTGCACCTGCTGTGCACGCCGTACGCGTCGCCGGAGGCCGTGGAGTTCGCGGATCGCTCGATGGAAGCCGTCTGCTACTACGCCTACTACGCGTCGACGGAGCTGGCCGAAGAGCGCGGCCGCTATTCGAGCTACCGCGGCTCGCTGTGGGATCGCGGCATCCTCCCGCAGGATTCGCTGAAGCTGCTGGCCGAGGCGCGCGGCGGCTACGTCGAGGTAGACGCGTCGGAATCGATGGACTGGCCCGCGCTGCGCTCGCGCATCTCGACCTACGGCATGCGCAACTCGAACTGCGTGGCGATCGCGCCGACAGCGACGATTTCCAACATCATCGGCGTGTCGGCGTGCATCGAGCCGACCTTCCAGAACCTGTACGTGAAGTCGAACCTGTCGGGCGAATTCACGATCGTGAACGACTACCTCGTGCGCGACCTGAAGGCGCGCGGCCTGTGGGACGAAGTGATGGTGTCGGATCTGAAGTACTTCGACGGCACGCTCTCGCGCATCGACCGCATTCCGACCGACCTGCGCGCGATCTATGCGACGGCCTTCGAAGTCGATCCGAAGTGGCTTGTGGAAGCGGCGGCGCGCCGCCAGAAATGGATCGATCAGGCGCAGTCGCTGAACATCTACATGGCGGGCGCGTCGGGCAAGAAGCTCGACGAGGTCTACAAGCTCGCGTGGATCCGCGGTCTGAAGACGACCTACTACCTCCGCACGATGGCGGCGACGCACGTCGAGAAGTCGACGGTCGCGCACGGCGCGCTGAACGCGGTGCCGTCGGGCGAAGGCGGCTCGGGCGCGAGCGGAAGCTTCGGCGGTGGCGTGAGCGGCGGCGCGTCGGCGGCGGGCAACGGCGGCTTCAATGCCGCGGCGGCAAGCGCGCCGGCGGTCGAGGCAGCGCCCGCGCCGGAAGCCGACGGCCCTGTGTGCATGATGCGTCCGGGCGATCCGGGCTTCGACGAGTGCGAGGCTTGCCAGTAAAGATCGGTTGAGCCGGTCCTGCGGGCCGGCATCGGAACAGCGTATCGCTCCGGTGCCGGCCCGTTTGTTTTGCGGCGCGTTCGGTCGGATGGAACGTCGAACGCGTCAGGCGAGGGACGGGTTTCAGCCTCGCGTGCCGCGCGAGATCTCCATTCCGGCGTCGTGCACGAGGCGCGCGGTGATCGGCATCGAGATGAAGGAGAACAGCCCGACCACGACGAACGCGGGCCAGAAGTCGGACCATTGCACGCTCGCATGGCCGTTCAGATACTGCGAGAGCTCGAGCGTGATGCCCGCGACCGTCACGCCCAGACCGAGCGACACCTGCTGCACGAAGCTCGCGAGGCTGGTCGCGCGGCCGACGTCGCGCGTTTCGATTTCCGCGTACGCAAGCGAGTTGAGGCTCGTGAACTGCAACGCGGGGAAGAAGCCGCCGAGCAGCACGACGGTCCATATCACCCAGGTGGGCGTGCCGGGAAAGAACGTGCCGCACGCCGCAATGGCGATGCCCGACAGCGCCGCGTTGTAGAAGAGCGTCTGCCTGAAGCCGAAGCGGCGCAGCACGCGCGAGGCGAGCGAGCGCATGAACATGCCGCCGAACGCGGAGGCGCAGGTGATCGCGCCGGACTTGAAGGCGGTCATGCCGAGGCCTTCCTGCAGTGCGAGCGGCAGGAGGAAGGGCACGGCCCCCAGGCCGATGCGGAACATCGAGCCGCCGAGGACACTGGCCTGGAAGGTCGGTACGCGAAAGAAGCGCAGGTCGAGCAGCGGCTTCTCGGCGCGGCGGGCGTGGACGCAGTAGAGCGCGACCATCAGCGCGCCGGCGGCGCACATCGCATAGGCCGTGCCTTGCGGGACCAGCTCGCCGCCGACGAGCGAGAGCCCGAGCAACAGCAGCACGCCCGCGCTCGCGGAGAGGAAGAAGCCGAACCAGTCGAGCCGGCCGGGATGCTCCTCGTGCGAGTTGGCGATGTAGCGGTTGGTCAGCCAGATGCCGGCGATGCCGATCGGAATGTTGATGAAGAAGATCAGGCGCCAGTGCAGGTAGGTCGTGATGAAGCCGCCGAGCAGCGGCCCGACGGCGGGTCCGAGCATGGCGGGCACGGAGAGGTAGTTCATCGCGCGGATGAACTCCGAGCGGCGCACCGAGCGGAAGATGATGATGCGCCCGACCGGCACCATCATCGCGCCGCCGACGCCCTGGATGAAGCGCGCGACGGTGAAGGGGCCGAGCGAGGTGGACGCCGCGCAGAGCAGCGAGCCGACGACGAAGATGCCGATGGCCGTGCGGAACACCACGCGTGCGCCGAAGCGGTCGGCAACCCAGCCGCAGATCGGAATGAAGACGCCGAGGCCGAGCACGTAGCTCGTGACCGCGACTTTGAGCGTGACTGGATCGCGTCCGAAGGCGCGCGCCATTTCGGGAATCGCCGTGACGATGACGTTGGCGTCGACGCTTTCCATGAACATCGCGCACGCGACGATGAGAGGGGCGATGAAAGCTTTGACGGCAAGCGGCATGGTGATTCGCGATCGACTCTTGGCGGCAAGAGCGGCGATTATGGCACCGATATGGAGCAATCGCCGAGTGTTTGAGTCCCGCAGCGTGGTGCGATGAACATTGAACGACGAGTGAGGAAGAGATGGATCCGCAAGACCTGCAACGTCTCGTCACGCAGACGATGCCCTATGGCAAGTACAAGGGACCGGCTCATTGCCGATCTGCCCGGACACTATCTCGCGTGGTTCGCGCGTGAGGGTTTTCCTGAGGGCAAGCTCGGCGCGCTGCTCGCCTTGATGCATGAGATCGACCATAACACCTGCGCTCGCTGCTCGACCCTCTGAGAGGCCGCTGAAGGCTCGCGCAGCGCGTTTCATGGTGAGGCGGATGGTCGCGTAAATACGCAATAGGTTGTATTCACGAGAATTGCAAGCACAAGATATTGTGGAAATGCGAGGCGTCGAATGCTAAACTTCGTGAACGATTTCGAAGCGCGCAGCAGGCGGGAAAGCACAGTCGACTCATCCGCGCGAGCGCGTTTCGAACGATGCAGGGCACGCGGGATGACACGCATCGAAGGTCGTCGAAGAGGACGAGCGAACGTGGCAGGACATCGCGCAGGTCGATCGTTTCTCGACGCATGTTTCGCATCGCATCGAGTGCCGTCGATAGACATCGATCATCGACGCATCGAGTCGCGCTTCGATGCGTCGATGATCGAGCGCGCGGCATCGGGCCGATGTTCGCCGCGAAGCAGGCCGCGCTTCGCAACGCGCGCGGTGTGCCGGCCGCAACGCCTTGTGCGGCAAGGCTTTCGAGGCGGCGATGAAGTCCGCTCGAAGCGCGGTCGAAGCACGTTGTGGTGGCTTCGAAGTCACTCGATGAGGACCGCTTCACACACGTTTCCATGGATATCGCATCAAGCTTCAAACACACGGCTGCGAGCCGAGTGTTGTATGCAGGTAGCAACGTCGAATCTAAATCGCACGAAAACGAGAATTTTCATGAGCAAACTCTTTTAACGCTCATGAAAAGATGGTAAAAACCGATCTATCTATAATTGATGGTGAGAATTTATGCTCAACTGGGATGACGAGACCACTGCCGTAGCTCCCTCGAGCGCTTCGCAACAGAACGCGTTGCGTCACGCTCAAGGCACGACTTTCGGTACACAGGGCGCAACGCAGTTTGCGCACGCTCATCAAGCTGCCCATCAGCCTGCTCAGGCGAACACGAGCAACATCTTCTCGGATCGCTTCGTTCCGCCGGCAGCCGCCACTCTATCCGCCGGCGCCATCGCCGCGCAGAGCGAAGCGCGCGTCAACGTCGCCGACAAGCGCATCATCAACGGCAAGACCGACGTCAATCAGCTCGTCCCGTTCAAGTACAAGTGGGCGTGGGAGAAGTACCTCGCCGGCTGCGCGAACCACTGGATGCCGCAGGAAGTGAACATGTCGCGCGACATCGCCCTGTGGAAAGACCCGAACGGTTTGTCCGACGACGAGCGCCGCATCGTCAAGCGCAACCTCGGCTTCTTCGTCACCGCCGACTCGCTCGCTGCGAACAACATCGTGCTCGGCACGTACCGTCACATCACCGCTCCGGAGTGCCGCCAGTTCCTGCTGCGCCAGGCTTTCGAAGAGGCGATCCACACGCACGCGTACCAGTACATCGTCGAATCGTTGGGCCTCGACGAGAGCGAGATCTTCAACGCGTACCACGAAGTGAAGTCGATCCGCGACAAGGACGAGTTCCTTATTCCGTTCATCCAGACGCTGACCGACCCGGCCTTCACCACCGGCACGCTGGAAGCGGACCAGAAATTGCTGAAGTCGTTGATCGTGTTCGCCTGCATCATGGAAGGCCTGTTCTTCTATGTGGGCTTCACGCAGATTCTGGCGCTGGGTCGCCAGAACAAGATGACGGGCGCGGCAGAGCAGTACCAGTACATCCTCCGCGACGAGTCGATGCACTGCAACTTCGGCATAGACCTCATCAACCAGATCAAGCTGGAAGAGCCGCAACTGTGGACCGCCGAATTCAAGGCCGAGATCCGCGAGCTCTTCAAGCAGGCTGTCGATCTTGAATATCGCTACGCTGAAGACACCATGCCGCGCGGGGTTCTCGGCCTGAATGCGTCGATGTTCAAGAGCTACTTGCGGTTCATCTGCAACCGGCGTTGCCAGCAGATCGGACTGGACCCGCTCTTCCCGAACGAGGAAAACCCGTTCCCGTGGATGAGCGAAATGATCGACTTGAAGAAGGAACGCAACTTCTTCGAGACACGCGTGATTGAGTATCAAACCGGCGGCGCGCTGACCTGGGAATAATAAAAATCCAGGACGTGTTGCAGACGAAATCGATGGGACGATCGGGCAGCAGCGTGTCGCTCACGCGCGCCCGACCGACAAAGTTTAGGAGAACGGTCGCCTGATGCAAAGTGCGCCTACTGACTTGGCGGGCCGAGTGGCCCGAATAGAAGACAGGCGTTTTGCGATCCCTGAAAAGGGATTGGCAAACTTCCCCCCCCCCCCCCCCCCGGAAAATGCCGGCGACAAGCTCGCCGGCTCGATCAAGCGATGGCCGGCGTCGCGAAGATGCGGTGCTGACTCAATTTGGCGCGCGGTGCCTCGGGGCACGGCGCGCCTTGCCGTATTCATTAACGTAAGCAGGTGGAATCAGCGTACGCCGATGAATAATCCGCTTCGTAGCGTGCGCTGTCTAGAAGGCGACACGTGGGAAGCGGGTTTTGACGAAGGGTGTTGTTTGAACTGACTCTCATCTGAAAACCTGAAGGAGAGAACCATGGCAGTTGCCAAGAAGGCTGCAGCGAAGAAAGTCACCGCCAAGAAGGCCGCTCCGGCGAAGAAGGTCGCTGTGAAGAAGGTCGCGGCGAAGAAAGTGGCAACCAAGAAAGTAGCGGCGAAGAAGATCGCCGCCAAGAAGGCGCCCGCGAAGAAGACCGCAGCCAAGAAGACCGCAGCCAAGAAGACCGCAGCCAAGAAGGTAGCGGCGAAGAAGGCCGCGGCCAAGAAGGTGCCCGCGAAAAAGGCCGCTGCGAAAAAGGCCCCCGCGACGAAGAAGACTCCGGCCAAGAAGGCCGCTGCTGCGAAGAAGACCACGGCTGCCGCTCCTGCAACGACGGCAACGACCGTATCGGCGCCTGCTCCGGCACCGGCCGCTGCGGTCAAGACGGCGTTGAATCCGGCTGCGGCATGGCCGTTCCCGACGGGCAGCCGTCCATAAGTTCTCGCGGTAAGCGACATTCAGGCACACACGATGTGCCTTTAGCCCGGGTAGGCCTACCCGGCCTGAACTCGTCGCCGGGGCAATCCGGCGGTGGGTTTTTCGTTTCGGCGAACGAATTTCCCGCGCATGGGGCGCCGGCGAGAGCACGCAAAGAAAAAGCGCATGCATCTTGCGATACATGCGTTCGTGTGTCGAAACACATGCCCGCCTTGCGGCGCCGCGCCTATTCCTCCGCTGAATGCCTCAGTGCGTGACGCGCGTGACGCCGCCGCTCGACAGCAGACGCACTCGCTCGCCCGCCTGAAACACTTCGCCGTTCGCGGTTTGCGTGATCGCACGCAGATCGCCGTTGTCCAGGCGCACGGTGATTTCGAGCCCGTTCTTCATCGCGACGTTGTTCTCGACCGCGTTGCCCGCGACCGCGCCCGCCAGGCCGCCGATGATGCCCGCGATGATCGAGCCATTGCCGCCGCCGATCGCGCTCGCCGCCGCGACGCCGCCCAGCGCGCCGCCGCCGATCGTGCCGAGGCCGGTCGGCTGACCGTTATTCGAGCTGATCTTCACGCCGCGCATGCTTTCGACGGTCGCCATGCGGACCGTTTCCTCGCGCTGCGTCTGCGACGCCGTGTAGACGTCGGGCGAACTGCTGTTGTAGGCACAGCCTGTCATCGCCACTGAGCCGGCGAGCGCCGTTGCCAGCACGATACGACTAACCGTTTTCATACTCTTGCTCCAAATCAATCACGACAGGCTGCTTCCGAATGCCTGCTGGTAACGCTCTTCGATCTCGGCGCGCGTCGGCGCGTAGGTTTGCGGCCCCTGATGCTCGATCTTCAATGCGCCCATCAGGCTCGCGAGACGCCCCGTCTTTTCCCAGCCAAGCTCGTTTTCGATGCCGTAGAGAAGGCCGCCGCGGAATGCGTCGCCGCAACCGGTGGGATCGACCACCTGCCGCGCCTGCACGGCCGGTATTTCCAGCACGCCGTCTTCATGATAGATCCGCGCGCCGTGTTCTCCGCGCGTGATCACGAGCGCCTTGACGCGGCTCATGATGTCTTCGATTGACCATCCGGTCTTGTTGCTCAACAACTTGGCTTCGTAATCGTTGGCCGCCACGTAGGAGGCAAGTTCAATCATGCGACAAAGCTCTACACCTTCGAGAATCGGCAATTCCTGACCCGGATCGAACACGAACGGCACGCCCGCGCGGGCGAATCCTTCGGCGTGCTCGCGCATGCCCTGGGCGCCGTCCGGCGCTACGATGCCGAGCGTGATGCCCTGCGCTTCGTCGGCGCGATTCAGGTGCGATTCCATCATCGCGCCGGGGTGGAACGCGGTGATCTGATTGTTCGCGAGATCGGTCGTGATGAAGCACTGCGCCGAGTGCTGATCGGGCAGCACGCGCACGTATTGCTTCGACAGGCCGAGCGCGTCGAGCCGGTCGATGTAGAGCTGCGCGTCCGCCGCGCCGAGCGTGGCCATGATCTTCGCGTCGCCGCCGAGCAGCTTGAGCGCGTAGGCGATGTTGCCCGCGCAGCCGCCGAAGTTGCGCCGCATCGTCGGCACCAGGAAGCTGATGTTCAGCATGTGCACCTGGTCCGGCAGGATGTGGTCGCCGAAGCGACCCTGGAAGGTCATGATGTTGTCGTAGGCGAGCGAGCCGCAGATGAGCGTAGCCAAGGCGAACGTCCTTATCGTTAGGAGCCGGGAAGGGAAAACGCATACGGCGCGCGGCGAAGCGGGTCGTCGCGCCTCGTATGCGCGAGCCGCGCGGCCCGGCCGGTGTTACTTCAGCGAGGCGAGCACCGCGTCGTAATTCGGCTCGTCTTGATCTCCGGCACGAGTTCCGAGTGCAGCACCTTGTTGTTCTCGTCCAGCACGACGACCGCGCGCGCCGTCAGGCCCTTGAGCGGCCCGCTCGTCACGTCTACGCCGTACGCTTGCGCGAACTCGTGGCCGCGGAAGGTCGAGGCCGTCACCACGTTCGTGATGCCTTCGGTCGTGCAGAAGCGCTTCGCGGCGAACGGCAGATCGCCCGAGACGGCCACGACCACGGTGTTGTCCAGCTTGGCGGCGGCTTCGTTGAACTTGCGCGTCGAGGTGGCGCAGGTCGGCGTGTCGAGGCTCGGCACGATGTTCAGCACCTTGCGCTTGCCGGCGAAGTTCGCGAGCCTGACATCGCCGAGGTCCGCGCCGACGAGCGTGAATTCGGCCGCCTGCTGCCCCTTGCCCGGGAACGTGCCGCTTACGTCGATGGGATTGCCGCCGAGGGTAACTTGACTCATGTTGCGCTCCAGAGAATTGTCAGATGCTGACGGGAAAAAACGCGCGAGGCTGAACCCCGAGGGCCGCGACGCGCGTCGTATGGAACAGGGGCCGGTCGCCTTTCGCGTGCCGGACCGTGCGGGGCGAAAGCCCCGCGCCTGTTCGCGATCACGGATAAAAGACCTGAACCCGGTAATTCGCGGCGACCGCGTCGCCCGTATCGAGCCGGACGACGACCGGCTGCGCGCTCTGCGGCGGAAGGCCGATGGCGAATATCGTACCCGGTCGCGCGTAGTCCTGCGGCCAGAGCACCCGGCGGATCGCGACATTGTTCCTTGTCGTCGAGCAGCGTGAGTTCGAGCGCGGGATAAGCCAGTGCGACGTCCTTGCGATTGCGCAGCGACAGCTTTAGCTCGAGCTTGTGCGGGCCGTCGACGTGGCGCAGACCGGAACTCTCGATCTGCAATCCGTCGATGTCGCGCGGCGGTGAGATCGTGCAGCCGCGCGCGTCGCATACGTCCGAGTAGAGGGCATGCGCGCCGGGCACGTTGACCATCACGGTCTCGCGCTGCCACCACGCGAGCTGCACGACGAGCAGCAACGCCAGCAGCACCGCGACGATGATCCCCGCGATGTGCCCGCCTTTGCTCTTGCTCTTGCGCGAAGGCGCGGGCGCGCGCGATTCGCGGGTCACGGGAAACGCTTCGTTTGCGCTGGCCGGACGCGCGCCGTCGGGCGGCCTGCCGACGAAGCCGGGCTCGGCCTTGTCGCGCCACGCGGATGCGGCGGGCGGCTCCGGCGCCGGGCGCACGGGCGGCGGTGTGTCTGCCGGTCGCGGCGCCGGACCGATGAAGGGCTCGGCGCGATCGTCGAGCGGATCGGCGAAGGGCGGAACGGCCGATTCGACCGGAGGCGCTTCCGCTCTCGCCTGCGCGGGTTTCGCGAGATCGGGTCGCGGCGCGTCCACGCGAATGAACTGCTTCGTGCGCGGCGGTTCCGCGGGCTCGGCGGAGGGTTCGTTGGCCGCGTCCGCCTGCCCGGGGGGCGTGGTGACGTCGTTGCGCGGCGGCGTCGCGTGCGTCTGCGCGGATGCGTCGGCAAACGAGGGCGTGTTCGCGTAGACGGTGCGATCGGCGTCCTCGTCGGGTTTCACGGTGACGGGCGGAGGCGGCGCATCGGCGCGCTTTGCCGGGGCCGCGCCGAGGTCCGGCGTGCGGGGCGCGAACGGCTTCGGCTTGGGCGGCGCCTCGAGTGTCGTGGTGGCATCGGCGGCAGCAGGAGCGATGCGGGAACTCGTCGAGGGGCCGACCGCGGCCTCGTCGTCAATGATCGCGGCATGCTGGGCAACGCCCGGCGCGGCCGTTTTCTCCGGAAGCTCGAAGCGATGATGCGCGGCGTCGAAAACTTCCTGGCAGTGTCCGCAGCGCACGCGGCTGTCATGGGGTGCGAGCAGGTGTGGGTCGAGCTTGAATACGGTTTCGCAGTGAGGGCAGCGGGTTGCCAGCGCCATATAAAAATTGCCGTTGGCCCGAAGGCCGGTTCGTGGTCGATGGCGCTATTTTAATGACTTTCGCGCCGGGTTCCCGCGAGGCACACCCAGCCTTCGTGCTCGCGCCAGACGCCGATGTCGATCCATTTTGCATAGACCGCCGCGACCTCGTCGGCCTGCCGTGCGAGCACGCCCGAGAGCGCAATCCTGCCGCCCGGCTTTACCTTCGCGGAGAGCATCGACGCCATCAGCTTGAGCGGATTCGAGAGGATGTTCGCGACGACAATGTCGAACTCGCCGGCGGGACATTCGTCGGGCAATCCGTAGGTCACTTCGGCGCGATTGCGTTCGCTGTTCTGCCGCGCGGATTCCACCGCCTGCGGATCGATGTCGATGCCGAACACGGGGTCCGCGCCGCATTTCTTCGCGAGGATCGCGAGGATGCCCGAGCCGCATCCGTAATCCAGCAGCGACTGTCCGGGCCTGATCGACTGCTCCAGCCATTCCATGCAGAGCCGCGTGGTCGGATGGCTGCCGGTGCCGAACGCGAGACCCGGATCGAGCTCGAGCACGAGCGCGTGTGGATCGGGGACGTCATGCCAGGACGGCACGACCCAGATGCGCTCGTCGATGGAGATCGGATCGAACTGGACTTGCGTCAGGCGCACCCAGTCCTGCTCCTCGACCTCGCGCACCGTAAACGCGGGCGTCGCGCCGAGTCCGATTTCGTTCGCGGCGGCCGCGAGCAGCACGGCCGGCTCGGCTTCATCGGCGAGCAGCGCAACGACGCGCGAGCGCTTCCACGCGCTCTTTTCCGGCACAAGCCCCGGCTCGCCGAAGAGCGGCTGCTCGTCGGGCGTATCGGCGTCGGCGTCCTCGACGGACACCGACAGCGCGCCGACTTCCAGCAACGCATCCGACAGCGCCTCCGCGTGCTCACGGTCCAGCTCGGCGATCAATTCCCGGTAACTCATGCTCTCGTCTCGTTCCCTTGCGCTTACGACTCTTCCGCCACGGCCGCCTGACGCGCAGCCAGCTTGTTCTCGAGATAGTGGATGCTCGTGCCACCCTCGACGAACTTCCCGTCGATCATCAGCTCGCGATGCAGCGGAATGTTGGTCTGAATGCCTTCCACGACCATCTCCGACAGCGCGATGCGCATGCGGTTGATCGCCTGCTCGCGCGTCGCGCCGTAGGCGATGAGCTTGCCGATCATCGAATCGTAGTTCGGCGGAATGAAATAGCCATTGTAGGCATGCGAATCGACGCGGATGCCCGGGCCGCCCGGCGTATGCCACGACGTGATGCGTCCCGGCGACGGCGTGAACTTGAACGGATCTTCCGCGTTGATGCGGCATTCGATCGCGTGGCCGCGGAACTGGATGTCCTTCTGGCGGATCGTGAGCTTCTCACCGGCGGCGATGCGAATTTGCTCCTGCACGATGTCGACGCCCGTGATGAGCTCGGTCACCGGATGCTCGACCTGCACGCGCGTGTTCATTTCGATGAAGTAGAACTCGCCGTTCTCGTACAGGAACTCGAACGTGCCCGCGCCGAGATAACCCATTTTCTTGCAGGCGTCGGCGCAGCGGTCGCCGATGCGCTCGATCAGCCGCCGCGCGATGCCCGACGCCGGCGCTTCCTCGATCACTTTCTGGTGGCGTCGCTGCATCGAGCAGTCGCGCTCGCCGAGCCAGATCGCGTTGCGGAACGAATCCGACAGCACCTGAATCTCGATGTGGCGCGGATTCTCGAGGAACTTCTCCATGTACACCTGCGGGTTGCCGAAGGCGCGGCCCGCTTCCTCGCGCGTCATGTTGACCGCGTTGACGAGTGCCGCTTCCGTGTGCACGACGCGCATGCCGCGCCCGCCACCGCCGCCCGCCGCCTTGATGATGACCGGGTAGCCGATCGTGCGGGCAATCCGCACGATCTCGCGGGGATCGTCCGGCAACGCGCCTTCCGAACCCGGCACGCACGGCACGCCGGTCTTGATCATGGTCTGCTTGGCGGTGACCTTGTCGCCCATCAGGCGAATGGTCTCGGGACGCGGCCCGATGAACGTGAAGCCCGATTGCTCGACGCGCTCGGCGAAATCCGCGTTCTCGGAAAGGAAGCCGTAGCCGGGGTGGATCGCTTCGGCGTCGGTGACCTCGGCGGCGCTGATGAGTGCCGGCATGTTCAGGTAGGAGAGATTGGAGGGCGCCGGTCCGATGCACACGGCTTCATCGGCGAGTTTGACGTACTTGGCTTCCTTGTCGGCTTCCGAGTAGACGACGACTGTCTTGACGCCCAGCTCGCGGCACGCGCGCTGGATGCGAAGCGCGATTTCGCCGCGGTTCGCAATGAGAATTTTTTCAAACATGGTGGGTCGGCTCATCAACGGGCTCGCACGAGCGGTCCTCGGGGATCCAATCGGCGGCGCGCTCTTCGTTCGGACGATGTCCGCGACGAGGCGCGCGCACGAGGCGCGATGCCGGACGGCGGGAGCGAGAAGCGCGCGTTCAATGGGCGAACGGTGCGGACGACTGCGAAAGCGGCGCATCCGGCGCGAGGGCGCATCAGTCGCCGATCACGAAGAGCGGCTGGCCGTACTCGACCGCCTGGCCGTTCTCGACGAGGATTTCCTTCACGACGCCTGACTTGTCCGATTCGATTTCGTTCAAGAGCTTCATCGCTTCGATGATGCAGAGGGTCTGGCCTTCCTTCACCGTATCGCCGACCTGCACGAACGGGTCCGCGCCCGGCGACGGCGCGCGGTAGAACGAGCCGACCATCGGCGAGGTCACGACATGGCCTTGCGGCGCGTTGGCGGCAGGTGTCGCGGCCGGAGCCTGGACTTGCGGTGCGTACTGCTGCGGCGCTTGCATGTAGACGAGCGCGGCGTTCTTGACGATGCGAACCTTGCCTTCGCCTTCCGTCACTTCCAGCTCCGAGATGCCGGATTCCGAGACGAGGTCGATCAGCGTTTTCAGTTTACGAAGGTCCATCGAAAAATCCCCTTTCAATACTTGGAGACCGGGGTTGCCCGGCACTTGACTTGATTTGTGGGTGTTCTGACTGCTCAGCCGCGAGCCGGCGCGGCTAGCCGTCCGGCGCGCAATGCCGCGCCCGAACGTGCGCCGACGGGGAATACGGCGGCAGAATCGATCGGCACGCGAAGCGCGTTCACACCGAACGCGCCGGCGTGGTCGCTTTGAAGCGCGCGCCCGAACGGCATGCGCATGACGGTTCCGGATGCCGCGCGGCGGCCGGCACCGGTTTCACGGGTGTCGGACTCGACGGCAAGGCAGCCTCGCGACACCGGCGGAGTAGTCATGGTCGCTTCGGGTTGTGCGGAATTCGGCGCACTTTAGCGCCGTTTAGAGAATTTTGTCTAGTTTTACCGTGCGGACGGTTCCCAATGTGAGGAACAATTTACCGTTCGCCTCGAATCAATACCGCAAAATTCCTGCAAGATCGCCGTAATACACCTTAACTTGCAGCTTACCTGACGCATTGCACAGACTGCGGACAGCGAATTATTACAGGTTGTCGAGGGTATGCTTGAGCTCCGTCGGATCCACTTCGCCCAGCTTCGTCGAACGAACCGCGCCCTTTGAGTCGATCACGACGGTGAACGGCAAGCCGCCGGCGTTGTTGCCGAAGCTGCGCGCGAGGTCCGCGCCGCCGAATCCGGTCATGTACACGGGATAGGCGACCGGCACCTTTTTCAGGAAATCGTTCACGTTCTTTTCGCTGTCCACGCCGAGCCCGATGAAGGTGATGCCTTTCTTCTCGTATTCGCGCTGCAGGGCGGAAAGCGCGGGCATTTCCTTGACGCACGGCCCGCACCACGACGCCCAGAAATTCACGACGACCGGCTTGCCCTTGAATGCCGCGAGCGGCTGCGACGTGCCCGCGGCGCCCGGCGGCGTGGCCTTCCACAACTGCTCGACTGCCGTGCCGGAACCGGCGCCCGGCTGGGTCGCCGCCACGGTGTCGCCGCCGTTGAAGACGTGGCCTGCGTAGAAGCCGCCGACCATCGCGGCGACCGCCACCGCGAGGGCCACCAGAATGCGTGTAGTGTTCATGAGCGTCCGGAAGAAGGTCAGCCGCCGATTTCGAGCGGCGGCGAATCGGGATGATCGAGCAGCGAGCACACGGCGGCGGCGTTCGCGCGGGCGAAGCGGCCGCGGCCGTCGGCGCGCACCGCGCCGCGCAGGTCATCGGTGCCGTAGAGCGCGATATGCACGCCGACCGGCTCTTCGCCGCGCGCGCGATGCAGAAAGCTCAGGGTTTCGACGTAGCCGCGCCCGGCGAAATGCCGCGTCTCGGAGACATCGTACTGCACGTTCGCGTTCAGCAGGTAAATCACGACTTCCTTCGGATTGTCGCAGAAGCATTGCAGATGGATGTCCGAATGCTCGCCCGCCGTGCCGTTGAGCACCGCGCCCGTCAGATAGGGATCGAAGGGTTTCAGGCGCTCCATCCAGTCGAGCGCGGTCTCGCGCATGCGGCGCAGCACGGCCGGTTGGCTGTCGCTCTGGAAAATCGCCTGATACTCGCGGATTTCCTCTTCGATCTGGTCATTATCGGGCAGGAACTTGCCGCCGATCTTCGCCTCGCCGACCACCTGACGCGCAGCCTTGCGCTTCGCGGTGGAGTAGTCGAGGCCGTCCTCGGCGATCATCCTCGCAGCGGCGATGGCGATTTCCTCGCGCACGCGATGCGGATCGAAATGTGATTTGCGAACCATCCCGAAATCATACTAGATAACGCCAGGCGGCCTTTTTGCCCGCCGCTCGACGGGCCCGCGCGATCCGCCGCCGCGCACGCAGGAGGGCTTAGCCTGCTCGGTTACAATATGCGCCTTCAGGCGCTTTCCTGCACGGATTCGTTCCGGGGCGCCGTTCCTGTTTTCCGCACTTCATCGCCCGCGCGGCGCGACACGGTTTATGCACATCCACATCCTCGGCATCTGCGGCACCTTCATGGGCGGACTCGCCGTCCTGGCACGCGAAGCGGGCCACAAGGTCACCGGCTGCGACGCCGGCGTCTATCCGCCGATGAGCACGCAGCTCGAAGCGCAGGGCATCGAGCTGATCGAAGGCTACGGCGTCGAGCAGCTCGCGCTCGAGCCGGATCTGTTCGTCATCGGCAACGTGGTGACGCGCGGCAATCCGCTGATGGAGGAAATTCTCAATCGCGGCCTGCCGTACACGTCCGGTCCGCAATGGCTCGGCGAGCACGTGCTGGCCGGCAAATGGGTGTTGGCGGTGGCGGGCACGCACGGCAAGACCACGACGAGCTCGATGCTCGCGTGGCTGCTCGAGGACGCGGGCATGAACCCAGGCTTCCTGATCGGCGGCGTGCCGCTCAACTTCGGCATCTCGGCGCGGCTGACCGATTCCAGCTTTTTCGTCATCGAAGCCGACGAGTACGACACTGCGTTCTTCGACAAGCGTTCGAAGTTCGTCCACTATCGCCCGCGTACCGCGGTGCTCAACAATCTCGAATTCGATCACGCCGACATCTTTCCCGATCTCGCCGCGATCGAAACGCAATTCCATCATCTGGTGCGCACGGTGCCGGACGTCGGGCGCATCGTCACGAACGGGCGCGAGGCGGCGCTCGAATGCGTGCTCACGCGCGGCTGCTGGTCGGGCGTCGAGCGCTTCGGCGTGGAGGGCGGCTGGCAGGCGCTGCCCGCGGCCGACGGCGCGCCCGTCGACGAGCAGTTCGCCGTGTATTGGGAAGGCGAGCGTCAGGGCGTCGTCGACTGGCAAGTGCAGGGCGAGCACAACCGCATGAACGCGCTCGCGGCGATCGCGGCGGCGCGCTCGGTCGGCGTGCCGGCGGCGCAGGCGGTGAAGTCGCTCTCGGGTTTTCGCAACGTCAAGCGGCGCATGGAAGTGAAGGGCAGCGTGGACGGCGTCACCGTCTACGACGACTTCGCGCATCATCCGACCGCCATCGAAACCACGGTCGCGGGCCTGCGCACGCGCATCGGCGACGGGCGCGACGGTCATGTCCGCATCCTCGCCGTGCTGGAGCCGCACTCGAACACGATGAAGCTCGGCACGATGAAGGCGCAGTTGCCCGGCAGTTTCGCGGACGCCGATCTCGTCTTCGGCTACGGCTCGCGCGAAGGCCGCGACAAGCTCGGCTGGGATCTCGCCGAGGCGCTGTCTCCGCTCGGCGACAAGGCGCAGGCATTTGACGAAATCGAGCCGCTGGTGAAAGCGGTCGCGGCCGCCGCGCGCCCCGGCGACCACGTGCTCGTGATGAGCAACGGCGGCTTCGGCGGCGTTCACCAGAAACTGCTCGAGGCGCTGTCGGCGCGCGGGGCGGGAGGACATTCGTGATTCTCTATCTGCACGGCTTTTGCTCCTCTCCCCAGTCGTTCAAAGCGCGCGTGATGGAGGCGCGCCTGGCGGAGCTCGGGCGGCTCGGCGAATGGCGGTGCCCGACGCTGCCGGTGTCGCCGTTCGATGCGGTCGCGCTGGTGGAATCGCTCGCGGCGGGCGAGAAGACGGGCGATGTGACCGTGGTCGGCAGCTCGCTCGGCGGCTACTACGCGACGTATCTTGCGGAAAGCACGGCTGGCGCGCCGTGCTGCTCAATCCCGCGGTGGTGCCGCAGCGCGACCTGAGCCGCTATCTCGGCGAGCAGCCGTTGTGGCACGGCGGCGGCAGCATCACCGTGCTGCCGCGCCATCTCGACGAATTGCGCGCGCTCGCGGTCGAATCGGTCACGCGGCCGGAACGCTACTATCTGATCGCGGCGACGGGCGACGAAGTGCTCGATTACCGCACGATGCTCGACCACTATCCCGGCGTGCGGACCACGCTTATCCAGGGCGGCGATCACGCGATCAGCGGCTTTCCGGCGCATCTCGCCGATGTGCTCGCGTTCTGCGACCAGGCGCCGTCTGCGCTGGTCGCGCCGGCGGCCGCCTGAGCCCGGCGTCGGGCCCATTCAACCACCGGCGCGCACGACGCGATTCGGTCCACCGTTGGTCCACCATTTTACGAGAGTATTGAGTGAACGTTTTCTTCGAGGAATCGGGTAGTTTCAAGGCCGGGTCGGTGCTGTCCAAGCAGGGCGACGCGTTCCAGGTCGAGTTGCCGGGCGGGCGCCGTGCGAAGGTGCGCGCGAAAGACGTGCTGATCGAGTTCGAGAAGCCGGCGGCCGGCGACCTGATGCAGGAAGCCGACGCCATCGCGCAGGAAATCGACCTCGATTTTCTGTGGGAATGCGCGCCCGACGATGAATTTCCGTTCGCCGCGCTCGGCACGGATTATTTCGGCGACAAGTTCGGCCCGGCCGAACGCGCTGCGCTCGTCTTGCGCATGCACGGCGCGCCAGTCTACTTCCGGCGCAAGGGACGCGGCCAGTATCAGCGCGCGCCGCAGGAGCAGTTGCAGATGGCGCTTGCGTCGCTCGAGCGCAAGCGTCAGCAGGCGCTCGTGCAGGCGGGCTACGAAGAGGAGCTGAAGGCGGGCAGGCTGCCCGAGGCGTTGAGGGACAAGGCGATCGGCCTGCTCACCCGGCTCGACAAGAACTCGATCGAATACAAGGCGCTCGAGGCAGCGGCGGCCGCGCGCGGCATCTCGCAGGCGCGCCTCATGCTCGAATGCGGCGGCATCGCGTCGCCGCGCGCGCTGCACGAGGCGCGCTTCCTGTCGGAGTACTTTCCGCACGGCATCGGTTTTCCGTCCGTGCAGCCGGGGCCGCTGCCCGAGGATCTGCCGGAAGCGGACGTCGAGGCGTTCTCCATCGATGACGTCACCACGACGGAAATCGACGACGCGTTTTCCGTCCAGCATCTCGCCGATGGCCGCGTGCGCGTGGGCATCCACATCGCGGCGCCGGCGCTCGGCATCGCGCGCGGCGATGCGATCGACGCGATCGCGCGCGGGCGTCTCTCCACCGTCTACATGCCCGGCGACAAGATCACGATGCTGCCCGACAACGTCGTGGACGTATTCACGCTCGGCGAAGGCGGGCTGCGCCCGGCGCTGTCGCTATACATCATCGTGAATCGCGAGACACAGGACATCGTCGCGACGGAGACGCGCGCCGAACGCGTGTTCGTGAAGAGCAATCTGCGCCACAACCATCTCGACGAGCACGTGACCGAGGAAAGCCTCGCCGCCGGCACGGGCGATTATCCGCACAAGGAAGACATCGCCGTGCTGTGGCCGCTCGCGCAAGCGCTCTTCGAGAAACGCCAGCAAGCGCGCGCGAGCTACGGCCTCAAGCGCGAAGTGCAGCGCAACAACGACTTCAACTTCTATGTCGACGGCGAACACATCACCATTACGCCGCGCCGTCGCGGCTCGCCGCTCGATCTGATCGTCGCGGAGCTCGCGATCCTCGCGAACTCGTCGTGGGGCGCGTTCCTCAACGATCACGGCGTGCCGGGCATCTACCGCTCGCAGCGCGGTTTCGGCGGCCTCGGCCCGAAGCGCACGCGCATGCAGACGACGCCCGCGCCGCACGAAGGCCTGGGCGTCGCGCAATATGCGTGGAGCACCTCGCCGCTGCGGCGCTATGTCGATCTCGTCAATCAGTGGCAGTTGCTTGCGTGCGTGCAGCACGGCGTGACGGCCAAGCTCGCCGCGCCGTTCAAGCCGAAGAACGCGGATCTCTTCGCCGTCGTGCAGGGCTTCGACGATACCTACACCGCGTATGCCGATCACCAGCGCCGCATGGAGTATTTCTGGTGCCTGCGCTGGCTCAAGCAGGAGAACAAAAAGCAGGTGCCGGCCGCGGTCATCAAGGACGATCTCGTGCGCCTCGAGGAAATTCCGCTGATACTGCACGTGCCCGGTCTCGGCGTGCATGCACGCGGCACGCGCGTGATGCTGGAAGTGGTGTCGATCGACGAGCTGACGGTCGAGGCCTCGTGTCGCCTGCTGCATGTGATCGATGCGCCGTCCGCGGCCGCGCCGGTCGAGGAAGACGAAGCCCACGAGGAAATCATCGAGACCGACGATCTTTCCGCGGAGAGCGAAGCGGAAGCTCAAGCGGAAGCCTCGGCCGAAGGATCGGACGAAAAGCAGCCGGAATCGATCGGCGAGGCGCAATCATCCACGGAGCCGAGCCGCTCATGAGCCAGAAGGACCGTTACGCGGTGATCGGCAATCCGATCGAGCACAGCAAATCGCCGTGGATTCACGCGAAATTCGCCGAGCAGACCGGCGAGCCCGTCGAATACGGGCGCATTCTCGGGCCGCTCGATGGCTTCGAGCGTGAGGTGAGGCGCTTCATCGCGTCGGGTGGACGCGGCATGAACGTCACCGTGCCGTTCAAGCTCGAAGCACACGCGCTCGCGGACTCTCTCTCGCCGCGCGCCGCGGCGGCGGGCGCGGTGAACACGCTGGCTTTCGGGCCGGACGGCGTGCGCGGCGACAACACCGACGGCGTCGGGCTCGTGTGCGACATCGAAGCGAATCTCGGCGTGAGCCTGAAAGGCGCGCGTATTCTTCTGCTCGGCGCGGGCGGCGCGGCGCGCGGCGCCGTGCTGCCGATCTTCGACCGCGCGCCGGCGGCGCTCACCATCGTCAACCGCACGGCGGCGAAGGCGCATCAACTCGTCGACCAGTTTGCGCGGAACGCGGCCGAATGCGGCGTGCGCTTCTCGGGCGGCGGCGCGGACAGTGCGGAAACCGGACGCTACGACGTGATCGTCAACGCGACCGCCGGCAGCCTCGACGCCGCTTTGCCCGACTGCGACGACGGCGTGTTCGGCGCAGGCACGCTCGCCTACGACATGATGTACGGCGCGCAGCCGACCGTCTTCATGCAGCACGCCGCGCAGCTCGGCGCGCGCGCGGCGGACGGTCTCGGCATGCTGGTCGAGCAGGCCGCCGAGTCGTTCTTCATCTGGTGCGGCGTGCGTCCGGACGGCGGCGCGGTGCTGCGGGAGTTGCGCCAGACGCTGGCCGCGAAAGCCTGATGACGACCGCGCCGGCCCGAGCCGCACGACGCCGCCGCGCGCGCGCCGCGCGGTGCGGCTCGGGCCGGCGCGGTGGATCGCGTATGGCGTGTCGGTGCTGGGCATTGCGCTCGTCGCGACGCAGCTCTACTTCTTCGTGCAGATCGGCGTCTGGACGGTCCTGAATCCGGGCGCGACGGCGTTCATGCGTGCCGATGCGTGGACGCTCGCGAAGACGCACCCCGGCGTCACGCTGCAGCGGACCTGGGTACCGTACGACCAGATTTCGCGCAATCTGAAGCGCGCGATCATCGCATCCGAGGATGCGAACTTCGTCAACAACAACGGCTACGAAACCGACGCGATCCTGCAGGCGTGGGAGAAGAATAAGGCGCGCGGGAAGATCGTCGCCGGCGGATCGACCATCTCCCAGCAGCTGGCGCGCAATCTCTTTCTCTCGCGGGAGAAGAGCTATGTGCGCAAGGCGCAGGAGCTGGTCATCACGTGGATGCTTGAGTTCTGGATGGACAAGGAACGCATCTTCGAGATCTATCTGAACTCGGTCGAGTGGGGCAACGGCGTATATGGCGCGGAAGCGGCGGCGCGCTATTACTACAAAGACGTCGGCGGCGAAACTGACCGCTTGGCAGAGCGCGCGGCTCGCCGTCATGCTGCCGCGTCCGAAGTATTTCGATGACCATCGCAACGCGCCGTATCTGGCGCAGCGGGCAGGCGTGATCGCGCGCCGGATGGACGCCGCCGAGCTGCCGCAATGAAATTTAGCTGGTGTCGCTAAACGATATAAAGTCCTGATTCATCGGGGGCTTTTTGTTTTCTGAACGCTTTCTGCCGTCAGCTTTTCTCCCATTATGTGAACGTCACGATTACATATTGAATAAATCGAAACGCCAGAACTACAATCCGACCAGAGGCTGAAACGGCATGCGCGCGAACACAGGGAAAGCCGACACAGGACTTCCGGCGCGCGAAGAGAACAAAACGGAGACACGTCATGCATTCGATCGCTCGCCCGCGCTCGCGGCGCGGGCCGCATTGCACGATTCGCACGATTTCGCACGCCGGTTCGGCGGCAAACGCGCTCACGCCCGCGTCCGCCGCTCGACGTGCATCGTGATCGACGGGACCCGCGCCATGAGCAAATTCGAGAACCCCGAAACCGACGCCGCCGAAGCGCAATCCGCGCGCACGAGCGGTCCGCGCGCGAAGAGCAACGGCGGCAGCCACACGCCCGATCCCGACGCCATCGCGCTGCCGAGCGCGATGGTCGACATCACGCCGCAGCAAGCCGGCACGCAGACGCTCCTGCGCGGCCTCGCGATTCTCGAAGCCGCCGCGAACGGCGCGCGCGCCGTCGCGCGCGATCTGCGCTCGTTCGGCGTCGCGCTCGGCACGACGCGCAGCACGACGCATCGCCTCGTCAGCTCGCTCGTGCAGGCGCGCTATCTGCGCCAGGTGCAGGGTGGCTATCTGCTCGGGCCGAAGCTCATCGAACTGGGCACCATCGCGCTGGAGCAGATGCCGCTGACGGCGGTGGCGCGTCCGCATCTGCAGGCGCTCGCCGATTACACGCATGACACGATTCACCTCGGCGTGCGCAATGGCGACGACGTCCTCTACATCGACAAGATTCCCGGCACGCGCGGCCTCGAGATGCGTTCGCGCGTCGGCCACTGCATGCCGCTCGCGTCGACGGGCATCGGCAAGGCGATGATGCTCGACCTCGAGGCGAGCGCGTGGAAGAAACTGCTCGAGGCGTCGCACCGCGCGCTCGCGAAGATGAGCTTCAGGCCCGACAACCGCCCTGACTTCGACACGTTCCTGCAGCGCATGACGCGCTACTCGCAAGGCGGCTTCACGTTCGATCTCGAAGAGAACGAGGCGTCGATCCGCTGCGTCGCCGCGCCGGTGCGCGATGCGTCGGGCGCGATCGTCGCGGCGCTGTCGGTGGCGAGCACGATCCCCTATATGCCGCACGAGCGCATGGAAGAGCTGATTCCCGTAGTGCAGCGCGAGGCGCGCGCGGTCTCCGAGGAACTCGGCTGGCGCGCGCCGCTGGCCGCCCGCAGGATCAAGCGATGAGCTCACCCGTACTCATCGCGCTCGACTGGGGCACGACGTCCCTGCGCGCGTATCTGCTCGGGGACGACGGCGTCGGGCTCGACGCGCGCGCATCGTCGGCGGGCGTCATGAAGCTGCCCGCGGGTGGTTTCGATCAGGCGTTCGAGGAAACCTGCGGCGCGTGGCTCGACGCGCATCCGCGGTTGCCAGTCGTCGCGGCGGGCATGGTCGGCAGCGCGCAGGGCTGGGTGGAAGCGCCCTACGTCGAAACGTCGGCGGGTGCGGAGGCGCTCGTCGCGGGCATCGTCACGGTGAAGACGGCGCGCGGCGTCGCGGTGCACGTCGTGCCCGGCGTGCTCGAGCGCGGCGCGCTGCCCAACGTGATGCGCGGCGAGGAAACACAGATCTTCGGCGCGCTGGCGAGCGAGCCGTCGCTGGGCGCATCGGGCGGCGCGCTGATCGGCTTGCCGGGCACGCATGCGAAATGGGCGTTCGTCGGCAATGGCCGGATCGAGCGCTTTTACACCTTCATGACGGGCGAGACCTTCGGCGCGCTGCGCGATCACACGATTCTCGGCCGCACGATGCACCCGAGCGCGACGCACGACGAGGCGGCATTCCTGCGCGGCGTCGATACCGCGCGCGACGCCGGTCATGCCGGCCTGCTCGCGACGATTTTCAGCACGCGCACGCTCAGCCTCACCGGCCAGCTCACGGCGGAGCAGCAGCCGGATTATCTGTCGGGGCTCTTGATCGGCCACGAGCTGCGCGGCCTGAACGAGGTTCTCGTGCGCGAACGGTCCGCGCTCGCCGGCAAAAAAACGCTGCGGCTGATCGGCAACGATGCGCTCTGCGACCGCTATCGCGCCGCGCTTGCCCGTTTCGGCTGTCACGACGCACCCACCGCGCACGCCACCGAGCGCGGCCTTTACCGAATCGCCGCGCAGGCCGGGCTCGTCGCCGCGCCCGTGCGCGCGGCCTGAGATGGAGTGACCAGGATGCAGCCTCCCATCAATCTGCCCGCGCCGTACAGCATGCACGGCGCTCTGGCGAAGGCGTTCGCCGCCTGTCCGTTGATCGCGATTCTGCGCGGCGTGACGCCCGCCGAAGCCGCCGATCACGGCCGCGCGCTGTATGAAGCGGGTTTTCGCATCGTCGAGGTGCCGCTCAACTCGCCGCAGCCGTTCGACAGCATTGCGGCGATCCGCCAGGCGCTGCCCGCCGATGCGATCGTCGGCGCGGGCACGGTGCTGCATCCGAGCTATGTCGACACCGTGAAGGCCGCGGGCGGCGAACTGATCGTGATACCGCACAGCGACGCCGACGTGATCCGCGCCGCGAAGGCGCAAGGCCTCGCATGCGCGCCGGGCGTCGCGACGCCGAACGAAGCGTTTCTCGCGCTGAAGGCCGGCGCGGACGTGCTGAAGATGTTCCCCGCCGAGCAGCTCGGTCCGGCGGTGACGAAGGCGTGGCGCGCGGTGATCGCGAAGGAAGTGCCGCTCGTGCCGGTAGGGGGTATCGCGCCGGACAACATGGGACCGTTTCTCACCGCGGGCGCGAACGGCTTCGGCCTCGGTTCCGCGCTGTACAAGCCGAGCCAGCGCGCGCAGGTGACGGCGTCGCACGCGAAGGCGTTCATCGACGGGCTCGCCGTCGCGCGAGGCGAGAAGCGATGAACCGCCTCGCCGGCAAGGTGGCGATGGTCACGGGCGCGGGGCGCGGCATCGGCGCCGCGATCGCGCTGGCGTTCGCGCGCGAAGGGGCTGCGGTGGCGCTGGCGAAACTGGACATCGACACGGCGCGCGCGACGGCCGGGCGCATCGCGTCGGAAACGGGTAACGGCCGCGTATTCGCGGTGCGGACCGACGTCACGCAAAGCGCGTCGGTGAAGGAAGCCTTGCAGCAGACCGAAGCGCAATTCGGCCCGCTCGACGTGCTCGTGAACAACGCCGGCATCAACGTGTTCTGCGATCCGCTCACGATGACCGACGAAGACTGGCGCCGTTCCACACGCCGTCGAGATCGACGGCGTGTGGAACGGCTGCCGCACGGCGCTGCCGGGCATGGTCGAGCGCGGAAGGGGCAGCATCGTAAACATTGCGTCGACGCACGCGTTCAGGATCATTCCCGGCTGCTTTCGTATCCGGTGGCGAAGCACGGCGTGATCGGGCTCACCCGCGCGCTCGGCATCGAATACGCGCCGAACAACGTGCGCGTGAATGCGATCGCGCCGGGCTACATCGAAACGCAGCTGACGCTCGACTGGTGGAACCAGCAGGCGGACCCGCAGGCCGCGCGCCAGGCGACGCTCGATCTGCAGCCGATGAAGCGCATCGGCCAGCCGCAGGAAGTGGCGATGACGGCGGTATTCCTCGCATCGGACGAGGCGCCGTTCATCAACGCGAGCTGCATCACCGTGGATGGCGGGCGAAGCGCGCTGTACCACGACTAGGGACAGAAGAATGACGCACTGGCCGCGGTGCGCATCAAGACTAAAAAACACGGCCACACACCTTCGTAGCGCCCACACGCGGGCGTCTTTGAGATAACGGAAAAAGTCGGGAGACAAGAGATGAAACGCAGACTGTTCCTCACGCTGATCGCGGCCGCCACGGCAACGAGCGCGTCCATGATCGCGGCACCGGTCGCGCAGGCTGCCGATGAGGTCAAGATCGGCTTCCTCGTGAAGCAGCCGGAAGAGCCGTGGTTCCAGGACGAGTGGAAGTTCGCCGAGATCGCCGCGAAGGAGAAGGGCTTCACGCTTGTGAAGATCGGTGCGCCGTCCGGTGAAAAGGTGATGAGCGCGATCGACAACCTCGCCGCGCAGAAGGCGCAGGGTTTAATCATCTGCACGCCCGACGTGAAGCTCGGACCGGGCATCGTCGCGAAGGCGAAGGCCGACAAGCTCAAGATGATGACGGTCGATGACCGCCTCGTCGACGGTTCCGGCAAGCCGATCGAAACCGTGCCGCACATGGGCATTTCCGCTTACAACATCGGCAAGCAGGTGGGCGACGGCATTGCCGCCGAGATCAAGAAGCGCGGCTGGGACATGAAGGATGTCGGGGCGATCGACGTGACCTACGAACAGTTGCCGACCGCGCATGACCGCACGACTGGCGCGACCGATGTGCTCGTCGCGGCCGGTTTCCCGAAGGCGAACGTGATCGCGGCGCCTCAGGCCAAGACCGACACCGAGAACGCGTTCAATGCCGCGAACATCGCGCTCACGAAGAACCCGCAGTTCAAGCACTGGGTGGCCTACGCGCTGAACGACGAAGGCGTGCTCGGTGCGGTGCGGGCGGCGGAAGGCCGCGGCATCAAGGCGGACAACATGATCGGCATCGGCATCGGCGGCTCGGACTCGGCGCTGAACGAGTTCAAGAAGCCGAACCCGACGGGCTTCTTCGGCACCGTGATCATCAGCCCGAAGCGCCACGGCGGAGAGATGTCCGAGCTGATGTACGCGTGGATCAAGGACAACAAGACGCCGCCGATGCTCACGCTCACGACCGGCATGCTGGCCACGCGTGATAACGTGAATCAGGTGCGCGAGCAGATGGGTCTCGCATCGAAGTAAGTGTTTGCGAAGGGCGTGGGCCGTGTTCGCGCGGCCCGCGCAGAAAACAGGAGGCGATGTGTCAGCGACGCTGCGTTTTGACAATATCGGCAAGGTGTTTCCAGGCGTGCGCGCGCTCGACGGCGTGTCGTTCGACGTCAACGCCGGCGAAGTTCACGGTTTGATGGGCGAGAACGGCGCGGGCAAATCGACCTTGCTCAAGATTCTCGGCGGCGAGTATCAGCCCAAATCGGGGCGCGTGCTCATCGACGACAAGGAAGTGCATTTCGCGAGCGCGGTGGCTTCGATCGCGTCGGGCATCGCGGTGATTCACCAGGAATTGCAGTACGTGCCGGACCTGACCGTGTCCGAGAATCTGCTGCTCGGCGCGTTGCCGAACCGGCTCGGCTGGGTCGACAAGCGCGCGGCGAAGAAGCACGTGCGCGAGCGGCTGGCCGCGATGGGCGTCGATCTCGATCCGAACGCGAAGCTGCGCAAGCTGTCGATCGCGCAGCGGCAGATGGTCGAGATCTGCAAGGCGCTCCTGCGCAATGCGCGCGTGATCGCGCTCGACGAGCCGACGAGTTCGCTCTCGCACCGCGAGACGGAAGCGCTCTTCAAGCTCGTGCGCGACCTGAAGGCGGACAACCGCGCGCTCATCTACATCTCGCACCGGATGGACGAGATCTACGAGCTGTGCGATGCGTGCACGATTTTCCGCGACGGGCGCAAGATCGCGTCGCATCTGACGCTGGCCGAGGTTCCGCGCGACACGCTCGTGCAGGAGATGGTCGGCCGCGAAATCAGCGACATCTATAATTATCGCGCGCGTCCGCTGGGCGATGTGCGTTTTTCCGTGAAGAACGTGCAGGGCAAAGCATTGAGCGCGCCGGCGAGCTTCGAGGTGGGGCGCGGCGAGATCGTCGGTTTCTTCGGGCTCGTGGGCGCGGGCCGCAGCGAGCTGATGCATCTCGTGTACGGCGCTGACAAGAAGAAGGACGGCACTATCGCGCTCGACGGCCAGCCGATCCGCGTGCGCAGCACCGGCGAGGCGATTCGCCACGGCATCGTGCTGTGTCCGGAGGATCGCAAGGAAGAGGGCATCGTCGCGATGGCGACGGTCGCGGAGAACATCAACATTTCGTGCCGCCGTCACTATCTGCGCGGCGGTCTCTTTCTCGGTCGCAAGAAGGAAGCCGAGACGGCCGAGCGCTTCATCCAGCTGTTGAAGATCAAGACGCCGAGCCGCAAGCAGCGCATCCGCTTTCTGTCGGGCGGCAATCAGCAGAAGGCGATCCTGTCGCGCTGGCTCGCGGAGCCGGATCTGAAGGTCGTGATTCTCGACGAGCCGACGCGCGGCATCGACGTCGGCGCGAAGCATGAAATCTACAACGTGATCTATCAGTTGGCCGAGCGCGGCTGCGCGATCGTGATGATCTCGTCGGAGCTGCCGGAAGTGCTGGGCGTCTCGGACCGGATCGTCGTGATGCGGCAGGGGCGCATCGCGGGGGAATTGCCGCGCGGGAAGGCGAGCGAGCAATCGGTGCTGAGCCTTGCGCTGCCGCAGGCGGAGAACGTCGCGCAGGCGGCATAGGGTCAGGGGACATTGGAGCGAATCATGGAAGCAAGAGAAAACATCGTGGGGCAGGCGACCGAAAAGGTCGCGAACACGCTGATCCTGCAAAAAAGCGACAAGCAGAAGTGGTGGCAGCAGATCACGGAGTACAGCCTGATCGTGATCTTCGTCGTGATGTTCCTGACAATGTCGCTGACCGTCGATCATTTCTTCTCGATCGAGAACATGCTGGGCCTCGCGCTGTCGATTTCGCAGATCGGCATGGTGGCGTGCACGATGATGTTCTGCCTGGCGTCCCGCGACTTCGACCTGTCGGTCGGCTCGACCATTGCGTTTGCCGGCGTGCTTTGCGCGATGGTGCTGAACGCGACGGACAACACGGCGATCGCGATCGTCGCGGCGGTGGCGGCGGGCGCGGTGATCGGCTTCGTGAACGGCGCGGTGATCGCCTACTTGCGCATCAACGCGCTGATCACGACGCTTGCGACGATGGAGATCGTGCGCGGCCTGGGCTTCATCGTGTCGCACGGGCAGGCGGTGGACGTGTCGTCGGATACGTTCATTGCGCTGGGCGGCCTGTCGATGTTCGGGATTTCCCTGCCTATCTGGGTCACGCTTGCCTGTTTCATCGTTTTTGGCGTATTGCTCAACCAGACTATTTACGGGCGCAACACGCTGGCGATCGGCGGGAATCCTGAAGCCTCCCGGCTCGCGGGCATCAACGTCGAGCGCACGCGGGTGTGGATCTTCTTGATTCAGGGCGCGGTGACGGCACTGGCGGGGGCATTCTCGCTTCGCGGATGACGTCGGGGCAGCCGAATGCGGCTCAGGGTTTTGAGCTCAACGTGATTTCGGCTTGCGTGCTGGGCGGGGTGTCGTTGCTCGGCGGACGCGCGACGATTTCAGGTGTCGTGATCGGGGTGCTCATCATGGGTACTGTCGAGAACGTCATGAACTTGCTTAATATCGATGCGTTTTATCAGTATCTTGTTCGTGGGGCGATTTTGCTTGCTGCGGTGTTGCTTGATCAGTTGAAGGATCGTGGAGCGCGGGATTAGTTTTTTTGGGGGGGGGGGGCTGGGTGGTGTGCCTGGGTCTTCGTGGAATCCTGCTTTCTTAGCAGTCTATTAGCACTGCCCCTGTGCGGGGCGGCAGTCACTTTCTTTGCTGCTGCAAAGAAAGTAACCCCCGCCCCGGGGAGGAGCAGTGCTAATAGACCGATAAGAAAGCAGGATTTCACGAAAGCCCAAGCAACCCGAGACAAAGAACCCAGCATGCCACCGATAGAAAAAACCCTCGCCACCTACCCCAGCCTGTCAGGCAAAATAATACTGATCACCGGCGGCGCAACCGGCATCGGCGAGGCCTTCGTCGAGCATTTCTTCGACCAGCACGCGAAGGTCGCCTTCTTCGACACCGACACCGACGCCGGCGAAGCGCTCGCCGACCGCCTGGGCGCCGACCTCCCGCAGGGAAAACACCGCCCCATGTTCCTGCGCGTCGACCTGACCGACATCGACGCCCTGCGCAAAGGCATCGAGGACGTTCGAAGCGCATTCGGCCCGATCGGCGTGCTCGTGAACAACGCCGCCAACGACAAGCGCCATGCCATCGAGGACGTCACGCCCGAGTCGTACGATGCAGGCATCGCCGTCAACATCCGCCATCAGTTCTTCGCGGCCCAAGCCGTGATCGCGGACATGAAGCAGCTCGGCGGCGGCTCGATCATCAATCTCGGTTCGATCAGCTGGATGCTCAAGCAAGGCAACTTTCCCGTCTACGTGACGGCGAAATCCGCCGTGCAAGGCATGACGCGCGGCCTCGCGCGCGATCTCGGCAAATTCGGCATCCGCGTCAATACGCTCGTGCCCGGCTGGGTCATGACCGAGAAGCAAAAGCGCCTGTGGCTCGACGAGGCCGGAAAAGGGGCCATCAAGCAAGGCCAGTGCATCGACGCGGAATTGCTGCCCGCGCATCTCGCCCGCGCGGCGCTCTTTCTCGCGTCGGACGACAGCAGCATGATCACCGCGCAGGACCTGATCGTCGACGGAGGATGGGCCTGATGAACTCGACTCGCGCGCAGCTCCTGATCGACAGCCGATGCTCGCTCGGCGAGGGCGCGACGTGGTGCGCCGCGAGCGGCCGCTTCTGGTGGACCGATATCGAAGGCAGGAAGCTATGGCGCTACGATCCGCGCAACGGCGCGAGCGAGTCGTTCGCGATGCCCGAGCGGCTCGCCTGCTTCGTGCCCTGCGCCGATGCGCGCTTCCTGCTCCTCGGACTCGCGTCGCGGCTCGCGTTCTACGAGATCGCGAGCGGCAGGATCGCACCATCACGGAAGTCGAAGCCGATCTGCCGACGCGCCTGAACGACGGCCGCTGCGACCGCGACGGACGCTTCGTGTTCGGCACGAAGCACGACGTCGAGGACGCGCAAGCCCTCGGCGGGTTCTATCGGCTGAACCGCGACCTGTCGCTCGAACGGCTGCCGCTCGGGCATTGCGCGATTTCGAACAGCATCGGCTTCAGTCCCGACGGTGCGACGATGTATTACTGCGATTCGCCGACGCGACAGATCCGCGCGTGCGATTACCCGACATTTTCCAGCGACCGCGTGTTCGTCGAACTGACCGACGCGACCGGCGTGCCCGACGGTTCCATCGTCGATGCCGAAGGCGGACTGTGGAACGCGCAGTGGGGCGGCGTGCGCGTGGTGCGCTATGCACCCGATGGCCGCGAGACGGCGCGCATCGACGTGCCGACGGCGCAGCCGAGCTGCGTCGCGTTCGGCGGGCCGGACTTCGCCGCGCTGTATGTGACGAGCGCGCGCATCGGTCTCGACGATCACGCCTTGCAAAGCGATGCGCACGCGGGCGGCGTGTTCCTCGCGACACCCGGCGTCCGCGGCGTCGCGGAAGCGGTTTTCGCGGGCAAGGCCTAAGAAAAGCAGATTCGAGGCGGCGCGCAACGACGCACCGCCCGACACGTCTCGGCCGCGCCGGGTTTTTCGCCTCTCGATGGAGCACGAGTCATGACTGCTGCACGCACAGAGCAAAGACCGCATCCTGCATCGACATCCCAGGCAAAGGCGAACGCCCGCCGCTCGAGGCTGGCCGCCGCGGTCGAGCCGCCGATACGCTCCGGCCGGGGCACGGCGGTGGTCGCGATGGGCGGCACCCACGCCGAAGGCCGCATCACGCTCGCCAACGCGCATCTGCGGCTGGACTCGCGCCGTCGCTCGGCGGCGGCATCACGCGCTTCGACTGGCGTCATAAAGGCGCACTCGTGCCGATCTTCCGGCCGTACGCCGAGCCCGGCCCGGGCACCGACCCGAATCAGCTCGCCTGCTATCCGCTTCTGCCGTATTCGAACCGCATCGGCAACGGGCATTTTCAGTTCTCCGGACGCGCGATCGACGTGCCGCGCAATCGCGTCGACGAACCGCTGCCGCTGCACGGCGACGGCTGGCTCGGCGCATGGAAAGTGGAGGAGGAAGAAACGGCGCGCGTGCGTCTGACGCTCGATCGCAGCGACGGCAAGCCTTACTCCTTCCGCGCCGTGCAAACCTGTGCGCTCGACGAAGCGACCCTCGTTGTGACACCCGACGTGCAGAACACCGGCGACGAAGCGCTGCCCTTCGGCCTCGGCCTGCTCCGTTCCTGATGCGCGAGGCGGACACGGAGCTGTCGGCGGCGGCGGGCGGCGTGTGGCTCTGCGGCGACGACTGGCTTCCGTTGCGGCACGTGCCGGCGCCGCCCGCATGGCAGTTCGGCGTCGCGTATCCGATGCCCGCCGAGATGGTGAACAACGCGTTCACTGGCTGGAGCGGCCACACGAGCGTGCTGTGGCCGAAGCGGCGCCTGTCGCTCACCATCGAGGCCGACATCGATTATTACGTGCTCTATGCGCCGCCCGGCGAGGATTTCTTCTGCTTCGAGCCGGTCGATCATCCGATCAACGCGGTGAATCTGCCCGGCGGCGGCGGCGAGGCGCACGGCATGACCGTGCTCGAACCCGGCGAGCGGCTGTCGTGCGAGTTCCGCTTCACGGTCGAGCGCACCGGCGAATCCGCGCGGCGCGAAAGGCCGCGCACGCGGGCCGGAGCGAAGGCGCGGGCGCGCAGCGCAGCGGCGCGCTGATCCGTCGGGGATGCGATGCCACGCGCGTTAAAATGCGCGGTATCGACGTTTTCAGATCCTCCCTCCATGTCCTTCATCCAGACCCTCAACGCCACGTGGTCGCGGACTCAATCGCTCCTGTGCGTCGGCCTCGATCCCGAGCCCGCGAAATTTCCCGGTGCGCTCAACGGCCGCGCGGATGCGATCTTCGAGTTCTGCAAGACCATCGTCGATGCGACTGCGCCGTATGCGTCGTCGTTCAAGTCGCAGATTGCCTACTTCGCGGCGCATCGCGCGGAAGATCAGCTCGAAGCGCTGATCGCGCATATCCACGAGAAGCATCCCGGCATTCCGGTGATTCTCGATGCGAAGCGCGGCGACATCGGCAGTACCGCCGAGCAGTACGCGAAGGAGGCGTTCGAGCGTTATCGGGCCGACGCGGTGACGGTCAATCCGTACATGGGCTTCGACTCGATCGAGCCGTACCTCACGCACGAAGGGCACGGCGTGATCGTGCTCTGCCGCACGTCGAACCCGGGCGGCTCGAATCTGCAATTCCTGGAAACGGGCGGCAGGCCGCTGTATCAGGTCGTCGCGACGCTCGCGGCGGAGAAATGGAACGCGAGCGGACAGCTCGGGCTCGTCGTCGGCGCGACGTTCCCGAAGGAAATCGAAGCGGTGCGCGGGATCGTCGGCGACATGCCGCTGCTGATTCCGGGCGTCGGCGCGCAAGGCGGCGACGTCGAAGCGACCGTGCGCGCCGGCCGCACCGCGAACGGCACGGGCATGCTGATCAATTCGTCGCGCGCGATCATCTATGCGGGCAAGGACGACGATTACGCGCAGGCCGCAGCCGTTGCGGCGAAGAAGACGCGCGATTCGATCAATCAGTATCGTTAAGCGCGCGGTTCAGTCGTCGGGAATCGGCGTGAACAGCGCGTCGATGTCCTCCGCGGAGAACTTCTTCATCGCGCGGGCGTCTTCGGACAGAATGCCCGCGGCGAGCGCCGCCTTGCGCTCCTGCATGTCCAGAATCCTTTCCTCGATGCAGCGTAAGTGCTCGATCTGTACCGTTGTCTCGCTCTAGGTAGAAGATGCAATCATCAGTCGCAACGGACACGATTGACCGACAGTGTCCACGAACTGCGGAGAATGGACACAGTGTCTCAGACAGTCGAATTGCCGGCCAAGTGCCAGAACTGGCGGCATCCGTTGGAATGGAAACGAACGGTCGTCGAGCAGACATTTGAACCAGGAGCCTCGGTCGCTCGGGTCGCCCGCGACAATAACGTCAATGCCAACCAGGTATGGGCGTGGCGCAAACTGTACGCGCAGGGCCTGCTGGTCGAAGATGCTCAGACGCAGGCCATGTTGCCTGTTGTTGTCGATGTTCAGCCCGATCGGGCAACTGACCATCTGCCGGATTCGACGAAGTTGTGCAGGCCGCTCCAGTTACTACGAGCGGCAGGATTGAGCTTCAGCACGGCAATACTTCCGTCCGGATAGAAGGCACGCCCGACGCGACGATCTTGCGCCTGGTACTCGAGCGGCTTCTCTGATGATCGGCCTGCCTGCAAATACGCGGATCTGGATCGCCGCAGGCGTCACTGACATGTGATCCGGCTTTAATGCGCTTGCAGCGAAGGTGCAGACAGTGCTTGAGAAGGATCCGTACGGTGGCCAGGTTTTTATCTTCAGAGGGCGCCGTGGTGACCTTATGAAGGCGTTGTACTGGAGCGATGGCGGCCTATGTCTGTTTGCAAAGCGCCTTGAGAAAGGACGTTTTGCATGGCCACGTGCTGACACTGGTGTTGTGGCGCTGACAACGGCTCAACTGGCGCTGCTTCTCGAAGGGTTTGACTGGCGCGAACCGATCGAGGCAGCACGCCCGCGCAGCGCTTTGTAAACGTCAGTTACCTGATGATCCGCGTGCAGCAGACAGTCGTAAACTGTTGCAATGGATCTATATGTGCGCGATGATTGGCCCAGTGGTTCGACTGAGGCTCCAGCAGTCTGGTTCGCTGATACACCGGATCGTCGCGGCGAACATCCGCAGCGACACCTTGCCAGCTTCAAGGGCGTACTGCAGGCTGACGCGTTTGCCGGCTACGCGGAACTCTACGCCGGTGGTCAGATCCGGGAAGCTGCGTGCCTGGCACATGCACGTCGAAAGCTGCACGATCTGCACGCTGTGCGACCGTCGTCGATTACCAACGAAGCACTCGAGCGCTTTGGCGCGCTCTATGGCATAGAGGAACACATTCACGGCAAGCCTCCGGGGGAACGGCTGCGAGTTCGCCAGACGCAGGCGGTGCCGCTGCTTGAGGATATGAAGCGGTGGTTCGAAGCGACGATTCTCACACTCTCCGCGAAATCGGACACCACCAAGGCGATCCAGTACTCGTTGAATCGCTGGCCTGCGCTTGTCTACTACTGCGGTGATGGTCAGGCGGAGATCGACAATCTGATCGCCGAGCGGGCGCTACGCGGCGTCGCAATTGGAAGGCGGAATTATCTGTTTGCCGGCGCAGACACAGGCGGCGAACGTGCAGCCGCGATGTACAGCCTGATCGGCTCAGCACGCCTGAATGGTATCGATCCCGAAGCCTATCTGCACTACGTCATCGAGCGCGTTGCCGATTACCCGATAAACCGCATCGACGACCTGTTACCCTGGAACGTCGCTCCTGTGTTGCCCGCCTCCGCGCACATCGATTCCATTCGCTAGCAGCGCCGCCTTCAAAGGTCAATGTCGACCCTCGACAGTACTGATCGAGCGCTTACCTTCATGTCTGAGTTTTCCCGTCTCCTCGCGAACCGATTCCTCGCCGCGCTCTTCCTTCTGACTGCCTTTTCGCTCGTTTCGAGTGCCGCGCGCGCGGCCGACGATTTCCTCGATCCCGATGTCGCGTTCAAGTTCAGCGCATCCGAGAAGGCGGGCGAAGTAGACGTGCGCTACAAGATCGCGGACGGCTACTACATGTACCGCGAGCGCTTCGCATTCGCGGTGAAAAGCGGCGACGCGACGATCGGCGCCGCGCAGCTGCCGGCCGGCAAAGTCCACGTCGATCAGACGTTCAACAAGGACGTCGAGACCTATCGCGGCGAGCTTCTCATCCGCATTCCCGTCGCGCAGGCGAAAGGTCCGTTCGAACTCGCGGTGACATCGCAAGGCTGCGCGGACCAGGGCATCTGCTATCCGCCGATGGAGAAGACATATCGCGTGAAGGGCGACGCGCTTCGGCCCGCCGGTGCCGCGCCGCCGACCGCCGCCACGAGCGTCGACGACTCGCAATCCTGGTTCGAGCGCGCGATGAGCGCTGACTACGCGCAATCGATGCTCGAGGGCGGCGGATTCTTCACCGTCGTCGGTTTATATTTCCTGGCCGGCGTGGTGCTGAGCCTGTTGCCCTGTTCGTACCCGATGATTCCGATTCTCTCCGCGATCATCGTCGGAGAAGGCGCGCGTGTGACGCGTGCGCGCGGATTCTCGCTGTCGGTTTCGTATGTCGTCGGCATGGCGCTCGTCTACACCGTGCTCGGCATCGCTGCCGCGCTGATCGGCCAAGGCCTCGGCGCGTGGCTGCAGAATCCGTGGGTGCTCGGTGCGTTCGGCGTGCTCCTCGCGGCATTCGCCGTCGCGCTGATTTCGGGTATCGACATCGCGTTGCCCGAGCGTTGGCAAAGTGGTGTCAACGAGGCATCACGGAAACACGGCGGCGGCAAATTCGCCGCGGTGGCGGTGATGGGCGCGCTCTCCGTGCTCGTCGTCGGCGCGTGCATGACCGCGCCGCTTTTCGCGGTGCTCGCATTCATCGCGCATACGGGCAACGCCGCGCTCGGCGGAGCGGCGCTCTTCGCCATGGGAATCGGCCTCGGCGTGCCGCTGCTGGTCATCGGACTCGGTGCCGGTTCGATCCTGCCGCGCGCAGGCGCGTGGATGGACGGTGTGAAAGTGTTCTTTGGCGTCGTCCTGCTCGCGGCCGCGCTGTGGATTGTCTGGCCGGTGATCGGCGGCGTCGCGCAGATGCTGCTCGCGGCGCTCTGGCTGCTGATCGCGGCGGCATCGCTCGGCTTGTTCTCGTCGGGCACGGCGGCGACCGTCGGCGTCTGGAAGCGCCTCGGACGCGGGCTCGGCGCCGCGTTCGCGATCTGGGCGGCGACATTGCTCGTCGGACTCGCGGCGGGTTCCACGGATCCACTGTGCCCCCTCGCCGTGCTGGCGTCGCGCGGCGACGCCTCCGCTGCTTCGGGCGCGCAGACGCAGGGACCGACCTTCGCGCCGGTGCGCTCGTCGGCGGAGCTCGATTCGGCGGTCAAGACCGCCGCGCGCCCCGCGATGCTCGGCTTTTACGCGGATTGGTGCGTGTCCTGCAAAGAAATGGAGAAGCTGACTTTCTCCGACGCCCGCGTGCAGGCGCGCCTCGCGCAACTCAATCTCCTGCGCGCGGACGTGACCGCGAACAACACCGAGGATCAAGCCTTGCTCAAGCGCTTCAAGTTATTCGGCCCGCCGGGCATCATCTTCTTCGATGCCCAAGGCAACGAAGTCGCGCGCGTGGTGGGCTACGAATCGGCGGACACGTTCCTGAAGAGTCTCGACAAGGTCGGCCCGTCGAACGGATAAAAAAAGGCGATGCAGTGACGCATCGCCCGTTCAGTTTCAGGACATGAGGGCGTTACTTCGACGCCCGCAGAATCCGCGCGGCATCCAGCGCGAAGTACGTCAGCACGCCATCCGCGCCTGCGCGCTTGAACGCGAGCAGCGCTTCCATCATCACCTTGTCATGATCGATCCAGCCGTTCTGCGCGGCGGCCTTGATCATCGCGTATTCGCCGCTCACCTGATAGGCGTAGGTCGGAAAGCGGAACTTGTCCTTCACGCGGCGCACGATGTCGAGATACGGCAAGCCGGGCTTGACCATCATCATGTCCGTGCCTTCCTCGATGTCCATGCGCACTTCGCGCATCGCTTCATCGGAGTTGGCGGGGTCCATCTGATACGTCATCTTGTTGCTCCCCTTGCCGAGATCCGCGGCCGAGCCGACGGCATCGCGGAACGGGCCATAGAACGCCGACGCGTACTTTGCCGCATACGCCATGATGCGCGTATGAATGTGGCCCTCGCTTTCCAGCATCTCGCGGATCGCGCCGATGCGGCCATCCATCATGTCCGACGGCGCGACGACGTCCACGCCGGCCTCGGCCTGCGTACGCGCCTGCTCGACGAGAATCTCGCTCGTTTCGTCGTTCTTCACGTAGCCTTCTTCGTCGAGCACGCCGTCCTGGCCGTGGCTCGTATACGGATCCAGCGCGACGTCGGTTAGCACGCCGAGCATCGGGAAGTTCTTCTTCAGTTCGCGCACGGCTCGCGGAATCAGCCCTTCCGGATTGGTGGCCTCGCGGCCATCGGGCGTCTTGAGCGACGGCTCGATTGCCGGAAACAGCGACAGCACCGGAACGCCCAGCTCGACGCACTGTTCGGCGACTCTCATCAGCAGATCGACGGACGTGCGCTCGACGCCGGGCATCGACGGCACGGATTGCCGCACATTCGTACCTTCGACGATGAACACCGGATAGATGAGATCGTTGGTGGTGAGGAGGTTTTCGCGCATCAGCCGGCGCGAGAAGTCATCGCGACGCATGCGGCGCGGGCGATGGTGGGGATAGAAGCTCATGTCTTGACTCGAATTGAGTGGTCTTCCAGGGGACGTCGAAAACGGCTTCCAATGCACGCAAAGCCTTTCGGAACAAGCACTTGGACACGTCTGAAACCGTTTTGAGACAATGGTATATCATACCGATCGAGCGAGGCGCTTGCCGCCGGACTCCCCGCTTCTCCTCCCTGAGCGGGGGTGCCTGTCGATATTCGATTAGGCTGTTAACCCGCCGTCACGCGGCGGGTTTTTTTATGCGGATGCGGCCGTCCGGCCGCTCACTCGGCCGCGTCTTCGTGCGCGTTCCCGCCCGCTTCCTCGGGCATCAGCCAGCTTTCGATCAGTTCATGCGCCTCTTCCAGGCCCGTGCGCTTGAGCGCGGAGAAGAGCTGGACGGTCAACTCGCCGCGATAGCCCGCATCCTTGTATTCCGCGAAGGATTGCTTCGTCGCGCGCAGGGCGTTGGTCATCTCCTGTCGCGTCAATTTGTCGCATTTGGTGAGCAGCGCGTGAATCGGCTTTCCGGTCGGCGCGAACCAGTCGATCATGATGCGATCAAGCTCCGTGAGCGGCCGGCGCGTATCCATCATCAGGATCATGCCGCGCAACTGGGCGCGGCTTTGCAGATACGTAGACAGCAGGCGCTGCCAATGCTCCTTCGCGGCGCCCGGCACTCCGGCGTAACCGTAGCCGGGCAGATCGACGAGATAGCCGACCGGCGCGGCTTGCGGCCCGACCGCGAAGTAGTTGATGTGCTGCGTGCGCCCGGGCGTCTTGCTCGCGAACGCGAGCCGCTTCTGCTTCTGGTTGCAAAGCACGTTGATCGCCGTCGATTTGCCCGCGTTCGAGCGTCCCGCGAACGCGATTTCCGGCTGCGGCGTGGGCGGCAGATCGCGCAGATGGTTGACAGTGGTGAAGAAGCGGGATTGGTGAAGCAGGAATGGCATGGGCGGGCCGAATCGGAAAAGCTGCGGGAAGAGTTGCGGGAAGGAGCTGCGAAAACTTGAAGCCTTGAGAACCCGGCAAATACTGGGCATGCCCCGACTAGCGTCTTTGCGTGTAGTGGGTTATTGTACAATACGGCAGGTTTTTAAAGATCAGCACGGGCACGCAAGACCCAAGCCGTAGGCGTCACCCACACAGGAGCGAGACAGTTTTTCGGGCACTTTTCGAGCCCTTTCGTTCGGGTATCTTGCGGCGATGATCGGGCGCCGTCGTTTTTTGCAAAACCTCCCATTCTCACAAGACGAAAAAACAGGGTACGCGAATGAACCGACTGTATAGGTCTCTGGTGGTGCGTCAGGTGCTTCGAGCCGCGGCGGCTTTCGGTGGATTGGCAGTATCGGCGTCAGTGAATGCGGCAGAGCCCGCGCAACCGGCCAAGCCGGATGTGGCGAGAGGGCAGGCCATCGCGACCCAGGTGTGCGCGGCGTGTCACGCGGCGGACGGCAACAGCGCCGGGGCGGCGTTTCCGAAGCTCGCGAGCCAGCACGCGGAATACATCGTCAAGCAATTGAAGGATTACAAGACGCAGCCGGGTGCGAAAGCGCCGGCGCGCAACAATCCGATCATGGCGGGCATCGCGGGCGCGCTGTCGGATCAGGACATGGTGAACGTCGCGGCGTACTTCTCGCAGCAAAATGCCAAGCCCAACTACGCGCGCGACAAGAACGACGTCGCACTGGGCCAGAAGATCTATCGCGGCGGCATCGCGGACAAGGGCGTGCCGGCTTGCGCCGCGTGCCACGGCGCGACGGGCATGGGCATCCCGGTGCAGTATCCGCGGCTGTCGTGGCAGTGGGGCGATTACACGGTGGCGCAGTTGAACGCCTTCGCATCGGGACAGCGCAACAACAGCGAGCCGATGCATGCCATCTCTTCCCGCCTGAACGACGCGGAGATGAAGGCGGTGGCGGACTACATCGCCGGTTTGCACTAAGCGCGGCGCCGGTTTGCATCCGGCGCGGCGGTCAGCGTCCAGCGGTTCCCGGCCAAGATGAGGGAACCGCCCATACTACGAAGCCGGTCCCGGGAAGATCCGAGAAGATCGGCGCGAAAACAAGAAAGGGTGGGACGTTGGTCGATGAGATCGACAGCGTCTCCACCCTTTTTTTTGCTGTTTAGTCGGAGTTTGAATGAGCGTCACCACATCGGGTTTGCAGTCGAAGTCGAGCCGCCGCGCCGTCAGGCATTCCATCGAGCTCGTGAGTTCGATGCGCTTCGCCATCGCCCTGCTGGTCATTCTGGCGATCGCGAGCATCATCGGCACGGTGCTCACGCAAGAGGACCCGTATCCCAACTATGTGAACCAGTTCGGCCCGTTCTGGGCGGACATCTTCCGCGGCCTGAGCCTCTACAACGTGTACAGCGCGTGGTGGTTCATGCTGATCCTGATCTTCCTCGTGATCTCGGTGTCGCTGTGCGTCGTGCGCAACAGCCCGAAGATGATCGCGGACATCAAGAGCTGGAAGGATCGCGTGCACGAAGGCGGCCTGCGAATGTTCCATCACAAGGGCGAGTTCACGGTCGCGACGAACCGCGCCCAGACCACGGCGACGCTCGAACGCCTCGCCGCGAAGATGGGTTACCGCACCGTCACGCGCCAGACCGACAACGGCGCGACGTTGATCGCCGGCAAGCGCGGCGCGATGACGAAGATCGGCTATATCTCGGCGCATCTGGCGATCGTCGTGATCTGCATCGGCGGGCTGCTAGACAGCAACCTGCCCATCAAACTGCAGATGTGGATGTTCAACAAGACGCCGATCAACAGCAATGCCGTCATCAACGACATTCCTCCCGAGCATCGTCTCTCGACGTCGAACCCGACGTTCCGCGGCTACGCGTGGGTGCCCGAAGGCCAGTACGTCGGCACGGCGATTCTGAACCAGCAGGACGGCTCGATCATCCAGGACCTGCCGTTCTCGATTCAACTGAACAAGTTCATCGTCGATTACTACTCGACCGGCATGCCGAAGCTCTTCGCGAGCGACATCATCGTGATCGACCATAAGACGGGCAAGCGCATTCCGGCGCGCGTCGAGGTGAACAAGCCGTTCACCTACGACGGCATCTCGATCTATCAGTCGAGCTTCCAGGACGGCGGCTCGAAGCTCGAAATGACCGCCTGGCCGATGACCGGCGGCAGCGCGGAGACCGCGCCCTTCAGCGGTACGATCGGCGGCACGGCGCCCATCGGCGCGCAGTTCACGGGCGCGCAGGGCGAAACCGTCGAATTCACGGATTTCCGCGCGATCAACGTCGAGAACATGACCGAGGGCAGCGGCGCGTCCGACGCGCGCGGCGTCGGTAAGAAGGAGACGCTGCGCGACGCGTTCGACGAGCGCCTCGGCTCCGGCGCGAAAACCTCGAAGCCGACCGATCTGCGCAACATCGGGCCGTCGGTGCAATACAAGGTGCGCGGCACGGACGGCCAGGCGCGCGAGTACAGCAACTACATGTTGCCGGTGGACGTCAGCGGTCAGCGCATGTTCCTCGCTGGCATGCGCGTGAGCCCGAACGATCCGTTCCGCTACCTGCGCATTCCGGCCGACGAGCAAGGCACGGTCAGGCAATGGATGGACTTGCGCGCGGCGCTCGCGACGCCGGCCACGCGTGCCGAAGCGGCGCATCGTTTCGCGCTGCGCTTGGTACCGCAGGAAAACGGCGATCTGCAGAAGCATCTGGAAGAGAGCGCGATTCGCGTGCTGAATCTCTTCGCCGGCGCGGACGAAGCGGGCAAGGCGACTACGAATCCTCAGATAATTCGCGGCTTCCAGAGCATCGCGACGTTCATCGACCGCTCGGTGCCGAAGGGCGAGCAGGAGAAGGCGGCGGGCCTGCTGATGCGCATGCTTGAGGGCGCGATGTGGGATGTCTGGCAGATTTCCCGAGAGCAAAACGGGCTTCCCGACGCTAAAGTAGATGAGAAGAACAGCGCATTCGTACAGGCGTCCATCAATGCGCTTTCCGACAGCTTTCTATACGATTCGCCGGTCTTTCTGCAACTCGACAACTTCAAGCAGGTGCAAGCTTCGGTATTCCAGTTGACGCGCGCGCCCGGCAAGAATCTGGTGTATCTTGGCAGCCTTCTGCTGGTGGTTGGCATTTTCGCGATGTTCTACGTGCGCGAACGCCGGCTCTGGTTCTGGCTCAAAGTTACGGGGCAGGGCGACGCGAGCGTGCTGATGGCGATGTCCACCGCACGCCGGACATTCGATTTCGAGAAGGAGTTCGTGCGCACGCGCGCGCAGATCGCGGCGGCACTCGACGCGAGGCCGGCAGAGCCGGCTGATCCGTCCCCGACACCAGGCGCACCCGCTGCGCAAACGCAATCCGAAGCCCGAGCTCGGAAGTTTCAACACGGTAAGATCATGGACCTCTCTCAAACCTCCTCGCACGCACCCGCCAAGACGGAACGTCCGGCGCCGGGCGGACTGCCCGATGTCGCCGCGTTCGACGACCGTCCGTTTCTGCGCCGGCTGACGCCGATCGACTGGCTGTTCGCCCTCGCGATGGTCGCGGGCGCGGGTTTCCCGCTGAATCGCTATCACGCGTACATGGACGTGTACGACATGGCCGTGCTGGTCGGCGCGGTGCCGACGTTCGTCGTGCTCGGCTGGCGCTGGAAGCCGGTGCGCCTGCTGATCGCGATGATCGCGGTGCTCGCCTTGTCGTCGATCCAGCTTTATCAGCACGATCTCGCGCGCGCCGACACCAATTTCTTCCTCAGGTACTTCCTGTCGAGCCAGTCCGCGATCCTGTGGATGAGCGCGCTCTTCGTCCTCGCGACGCTGTTCTACTGGATCGGCCTCGTGACGCGGTCGCAGACCGGCGGCGCGATCGGCTCGCGCATGACGTGGGTCGCGGTGCTGATGGGCTTCACCGGCATGATGGTGCGCTGGTACGAGTCGTACATGATCGGCTCGGACATCGGCCATATTCCGATCTCGAATCTGTATGAAGTTTTCGTGCTGTTCTGCCTGATCACGGCGCTGTTCTATCTCTACTACGAGCAGCATTACGCGACGCGGCAGATGGGCGCGTTCGTGTCGCTCGTGATCAGCGCGGCGGTCGGCTTCCTGATGTGGTACTCGATTGCCCGTGACGCCCAGCAGATCCAGCCGCTCGTGCCCGCGCTGCAAAGCTGGTGGATGAAGATCCACGTGCCGGCGAACTTCATCGGCTACGGCAGTTTCGCGCTCTCGGCGATGGTTTCCGTGGCCTACCTCGCGAAGCAGCGCGGCGTGCTGGCGGACCGCCTGCCGTCGCTCGAAGTGCTCGACGACGTGATGTACAAGTCGATCGCCGTGGGCTTCGCATTCTTCACCACCGCGACGATTCTCGGCGCGCTGTGGGCCGTGGAAGCATGGGGCGGCTACTGGAGCTGGGACCCGAAGGAAACCTGGGCGCTGATCGTCTGGCTGAACTACGCGGCATGGCTGCACATGCGTCTGATGAAGGGGCTGCGCGGCGCGGCGGCGGCCTGGTGGGCGCTGACCGGTCTCATCGTCACCACGTTCGCGTTCCTCGGCGTGAACATGTTCCTATCCGGTCTGCATAGCTACGGCAAGCTCTGAGCGCGCCGGAGCGAATCGGAAAAAGAACCGCCATGCGCCGTCGCGCTGGCGGTTTTTTCGTTTTGAGGTGGAATACGGGCATCCGGTCTGCTGTTTTCCCGTATATGAACGATGAGCCGCGCGATGGCGACGCGCGCCGCGAATGAAGGAGCAATGCTTCAATGTGGATCAGACGAAACCGCCCGCTCTACGGCGGCGACATCGCGAGTCATGAAATTACGCCGCGCGACGTGTTCGAAAGCCGGCGCCGCGCGCTGCGCTCGATCGGCGCGCTCGCCGCGACCGGGCTGGCCGGCGTGAGTGGCAATGCCCTGGCGACGCTGACATCGCCCGATGCCAAAGGCCGGAAACTTGCGGCGACGACCAATCCGAAGTTCGTCGCGCTCGACAAGCCGACGGCGTTCAAGGACATCACCACGTACAACAACTTCTACGAATTCGGCACCGACAAGGGCGATCCGGCCGAACATGCCGGCACGCTGCGCCCGCGGCCGGTGGAAGGTATCGGTCGAAGGCGCGATCAAGAATCCGAAGGTCTACGACATCGACGACATTCTGAAGCTCGCGCCGCTGGAAGAGCGCGTCTACCGGCTGCGCTGCGTCGAAGGCTGGTCGATGGTGATTCCATGGATCGGCGTGTCGCTTTCCGAGCTGATCAGGCGCGCCGAGCCGACGGGCAGCGCGAAGTACGTGCAGTTCATCACGGTCGCCGATCCGTCGCAGATGCCGGGCCTCTCGACGCCGATCCTCGAATGGCCGTATTCGGAAGGCCTGTGCATGGACGAAGCGATGAATCCGCTCACGCTTCTGACCGTCGGACTCTACGGCGAAGTGCTGCCGAACCAGAACGGCGCGCCGGTGCGCGCCGTGGTGCCGTGGAAGTACGGCTTCAAGAGCGCGAGGTCGCTCGTGAAGATTCGTTTCGTCGAAAAGCAGCGTAAGCGCTCGATCTGTACCGTTGTCTCGCTCTAGGTAGAAGATGCAATCATCAGTCGCAACGGACACGATTGACCGACAGTGTCCACGAACTGCGGAGAATGGACACAGTGTCTCAGACAGTCGAATTGCCGGCCAAGCGCCAGAACCGGCGGCATCCGTTGGAATGGAAACGAACGGTCGTCGAGCAGACATTTGAACCAGGAGCCTCGGTCGCTCGGGTCGCCCGCGACAATAACGTCAATGCCAACCAGGTATGGGCGTGGCGCAAACTGTACGCGCAGGGCCTGCTGGTCGAAGATGCTCAGACGCAGGCCATGTTGCCTGTTGTTGTCGATGTTCAGCCCGATCGGGCAACTGACCATCTGCCGGATTCGACGAAGTTGTGCAGGCCGCTCCAGTTACTACGAGCGGCAGGATTGAGCTTCAGCACGGCAATACTTCCGTCCGGATAGAAGGCACGCCCGACGCGACGATCTTGCGCCTGGTACTCGAGCGGCTTCTCTGATGATCGGCCTGCCTGCAAATACGCGGATCTGGATCGCCGCAGGCGTCACTGACATGTGATCCGGCTTTAATGCGCTTGCAGCGAAGGTGCAGACAGTGCTTGAGAAGGATCCGTACGGTGGCCAGGTTTTTATCTTCAGAGGGCGCCGTGGTGACCTTATGAAGGCGTTGTACTGGAGCGATGGCGGCCTATGTCCGTTTGCAAAGCGCCTTGAGAAAGGACGTTTTGCATGGCCACGTGCTGACACTGGTGTTGTGGCGCTGACAACGGCTCAACTGGCGCTGCTTCTCGAAGGGTTTGACTGGCGCGAACCGATCGAGGCAGCACGCCCGCGCAGCGCTTTGTAAACGTCAGTTACCTGATGATCCGCGTGCAGCAGACAGTCGTAAACTGTTGCAATGGATCTATATGTGCGCGATGATTGGCCCAGTGGTTCGACTGAGGCTCCAGCAGTCTGGTTCGCTGATACACCGGATCGTCGCGGCGAACATCCGCAGCGACACCTTGCCAGCTTCAAGGGCGTACTGCAGGCTGACGCGTTTGCCGGCTACGCGGAACTCTACGCCGGTGGTCAGATCCGGGAAGCTGCGTGCCTGGCACATGCACGTCGAAAGCTGCACGATCTGCACGCTGTGCGACCGTCGTCGATTACCAACGAAGCACTCGAGCGCTTTGGCGCGCTCTATGGCATAGAGGAACACATTCACGGCAAGCCTCCGGGGGAACGGCTGCGAGTTCGCCAGACGCAGGCGGTGCCGCTGCTTGAGGATATGAAGCGGTGGTTCGAAGCGACGATTCTCACACTCTCCGCGAAATCGGACACCACCAAGGCGATCCAGTACTCGTTGAATCGCTGGCCTGTGCTTGTCTACTACTGCGCTGCGTCATTGAATTAGCACCCTGTCTGTGTTCAGATACAGGTCATGGGTCAAAATGAACCTGACAGATATCGAACGTGAGCAACTGTTGTCGGCGGCGCGCAGCCGAACGGTGCGTGCGGCGGACGTGCGACGCGCAAAGTTGATCCTGATGCTCGAGGACGGCGAATCGCGCGACAGTATCATGCGCACACTGGGTTGCGATTCGCGCTTCATCGCACGCTGGTCGGGGCGCTTCCTCAGCGAGCGACTAGCCGGCATGTACGCCCGGCACCGCGGGCGGGCGCCTACGCAGCCACCGGCCAAACTGGAAGCGCGGGTGCTCAAGTGCACCCTCAAGCACAAACCCGCCGACGGTTCGACACACTGGAGTAGCTACAAGCTCGCAGCAGAACTCGGCGACGTATCGGTCTCGGCCGTGCAGCGCATCTGGCGCAAGCACGGCATCAAGCCGCAGCAGTTGGAGCGGCACATGGTCTCCAACGACCCGGACTTCGAGACCAAGGCAGCCGACGTGATCGGGCTGTACCTGAACCCGCCGGCGCACGCAGCGGTGTTCTGCGTGGACGAGAAGACCGCGATCCAGGCACTCGATCGCAAGGACCGTATGCTGCCGCTGTCGCCCGGGCGCGCCGAGAGTCACGGCTTCGAGTACAAGCGCAACGGCACGCTCAGCCTGTTCGCGGCGTTCAATACTGCCACCGGCGAGGTGCTGGGCAAGACGGTGGCGCGCCACACCAGCGAGCAGTTCGTGGCCTTCCTGACCGACGTCGTCGCCAGCCAGCCCAAACGCCGGGAAATCCACGCGATCTGCGACAACGTCAGCAGCCATAAGACGCAGCGGGTTGCCGACTTCCTTGATGCGCAGCGCAACGTGCACCTGCACTTCACGCCGACCTACTCGTCGTGGCTCAACCAGGTGGAGAACTG
>LFKV01000005.1 GCA_001189345.1 Candidatus Paraburkholderia kirkii | reverse complement strand
GAATGGACTTGCCCCCGCAAAAGCCGGACATGCGGTGACGCTTAAATTTTGAGGTAGTCTTCTGCCTATGTTTAAGCCTAGTCACAACGTGGAACCTCTAGAAGAAGTGAATGCCAACCAAGTCTTCGGCTGGCGCAAGCTCTATCAGGACGAGAGCCTATCGGTGGTCTGCCGGCGAGCACGTGGTGCCGGCATCTGACCTAGCCGAAGCAATGAAGCAGATTCGCGAGCTGCAGCGATTGCTAGGAAAGAAGACAATGGAGGTAGAAATCCTCCGTGAAGCAGTGGAGTATGGTCGAGCAAAAAAATTGACTGCGCGCTCACCATTGCTGCCGGGGGACGACCGTTGAAGACGGTCTGTGAAGTCCTGGGGGTGTCGCGCTCGAATCTCGCAGTCAAGTCGAAGCGGCCGGCTGACTGGGTCGACCGGCGCAAGATGCCCGTGCTCGACGACACGGCGCTTGTCGCCGAACTTCATGAGTTGTTAGGCGACGCGCCGACGTATGGATACCGAGGTGCTTGGGCGTTGCTGAGGCGAAGCCGGGACATGCTGGCTCAACCGCGAGTAAATGCAAAGCGCGTGTATCGCGTGATGCGTCGCCACGGCCTGCTGCTTGAACATCGCCCTCGGCACGCCTCGTCTACGCGTCGGCATGACGGCAAGGTCGCGGTGGATAGCAGCAACATGCGCTGGTGCTCGGATGGCTTCGAATTCCGCTGCGATGCCGGTGTCCCATTGCGTGTCGTCTTCGCACTCGACTGTTGCGACCGCGAAGCCATGAGTTGGGCCGCGAGCACAGGCGGTTACACTGGCGATATGGTGCGTGGACTTGCCCCCGCATAACCGGACAGCCGGTCCCGCTTAGGTTGGAGGATTTGCTTGCCGACGAAACTCGCGCGGCGAGCGGTATTTAAGGGCGCTATGCGGGTGTGACTCGTTATCGTGGTCGAACGCGATGGCCAGATTTTGCAGCGCCGTCCTGGCGTCGGGTTTCGGCATCCACGAAACGTAATCACGCTTTATCGTTTCGTAATCACGCTTTATCGTTTTAACGAAGCTCTCGGCCATCCCGTTGCTTTGCGGACTTCTGACGGGTGTCGTTACTGGCTTCAGTCCGATTTTTCGAGAGAACTTCAATGTGTCATCGGCAATGTAGCAGGAACCATTGTCGCTTAACCACTCGACTTCCCTTTCGGCCTTCAACACGCCGGTGAAGCGGTTCTCGACGGCTTGAAGCATGACGTCACGCACCATATCGCCAGTGTAACCGCCTGTGCTCGCGGCCCAACTCATGGCTTCGCGGTCGCAACAGTCGAGTGCGAAGACGACACGCAATGGGACACCGGCATCGCAGCGGAATTCGAAGCCATCCGAGCACCAGCGCATGTTGCTGCTATCCACCGCGACCTTGCCGTCATGCCGACGCGTAGACGAGGCGTGCCGAGGGCGATGTTCAAGCAGCAGGCCGTGGCGACGCATCACGCGATACACGCGCTTTGCATTTACTCGCGGTTGAGCCAGCATGTCCCGGCTTCGCCTCAGCAACGCCCAAGCACCTCGGTATCCATACGTCGGCGCGTCGCCTAACAACTCATGAAGTTCGGCGACAAGCGCCGTGTCGTCGAGCACGGGCATCTTGCGCCGGTCGACCCAGTCAGCCGGCCGCTTCGACTTGACTGCGAGATTCGAGCGCGACACCCCCAGGACTTCACAGATCGTCTTCAACGGTCGTCCCCCGGCAGCAATGGTGAGCGCAGTCAATTTTTTTGTTCGACCATACTCCACTGCTTCACGGAGGATTTCTACCTCCATCGTCTTCTTTCCTAGCAATCGCTGCAGCTCGCGAATCTGCTTCATTGCTTCGGCTAGGTCAGATGCCGGCACCACGTGCTCGCCGGCAGACCACCAATAGGCTCTCGTCCTGATAGAGCTTGCGCCAGCCGAAGACTTGGTTGGCATTCACTTCTTCTAGAGGTTCCACGTTGTGACTAGGCTTAAACATAGGCAGAAGACTACCTCAAAATTTAAGCGTCACCGCATGTCCGGCTTTTGCGGGGGCAAGTCCAACGAGCGAGAGCGTCAGGAAGCCGTGCGCGATGGTGCCGCCGAACGGCGAATCGCGCTGCGCCCGCTCGACGTCGACGTGAATCCACTGGTGATCGTCGGTCGCATCGGCGAAGCGGTTCACGCGCGCCTGATCGATCGTCGTCCAGTCGCTCACGTAACGCGCGACGCCCGCCGCCGCGAAGACATCCGCGGCGCTCTTCAACGACGCCACGCTCATGCCTGCGCGCCCGGATTGCGCAGGCATGAGCGCGACCGAATCCACCGTCAGCACGAGCTCGCTGTGCTGGTTGTGCGCTTCCTAGCGCGTCGACACGATGCCGCGATCCGGCTTGCTCTTCGACACGCGCTTGTCGAGCACGCGCACGGTGAGCTGCACCGTGTCACCGACGCGCACCGGCTTGAGCCAGCGGATGTTGTCGAGGCCGGGCAAGCCCATCGAGGTCGAATCGCCAACCATGTCGCGCACCAAGATGCCCACCATCGCGGAGCAGGTGTTCCAGCCGCTCGCGACGAGCCCGCCGAAATGCGACGCCTCGCCCGCCGCCTCCGACAAGTGAAAGGCTTGCGGATCGTAGCGCTCGGCGAAGCCGACGATCTCTTCCCGCGTGAACGTGTGCGCGCTCAGTTGAACCGCGCTGCCGACTTCGAAATCCTCATAGGCGTATTTCATGCGAAGCTCCTCGATGAGCGTCAGACTTCGGTGATGGAGAAAGCGGGCAGCGAGGCGAAGCGCGCGAGATGATGATCGACGTCGCCGAGCGTCGTCTCGATGACCGACAGGCGCTTGAACCAGTGCGCCACGGGCAATTCGTCGGTCACGCCCATGCCGCCGTGCAACTGCACGGCCTGCTGGCCGACGAAGCGCGCAGCCTGACCGACGCGCGCCTTCGCCGCGGAAATGGCCTGCGCGCGCGTCGCGGCGTCGTCGCCCGCGTGACGCGCGGCCGCCAGATAGGTGATCGAGCGCGCCTGCTCGGTGTGGATCAGCATATCGACCATGCGATGCTGAAGCACCTGGAAGCGCGCGATCGGCATGCCGAACTGCTGGCGTTCCTTCGTGTATTCGACGGTCGCGCGATCGAGCGCATCGAGCGCATCGAGCGCTTCCGCGCACAGCAGGAAGGTCGCGTAATCGGCGATCCGCTCCAGCATCGCGGCGCCCGTGCCGCGGCCGTCGAGGCGTGTCGCGGGCGTCTTGTCGAACACGAGCGTCGCGGCGCGCTGCCCGTCGATCGTACGGTATTCGGTGACGCGCACATTCGCCGCACCTTTCGCGACGACGAACAGCGCCACTTCGCCGCCGATGCGCGCGGGCACGATCCAGTCATCCGCTTGCGCGCCGTGCCGGACCATCGACTTCGTTCCTTCGAGCGCGAAGCGGTCGCCGTCGCTGCTCGCGCTCGTCCGCAAATCGAAGAGGTCGTAACGGGCATGCGGCTCGTTGAACGCGACGGAAAGGCGGATCTCGCCGCGCCCCGCGCGTTCGAGCAGTTCGCCGGCGAACGCACTGCCCTTCTCCGCGCAGAGCCGCAAGGCTTCGATGCCGACCGCCGTCGCCCAATACGGCTCGACGACGAGCGCGCGCCCGAGCTCCTGCATCACGACGAGCATATCGACCGGGCCGCCGTCGAAGCCGCCCAGCGCCTCCGGAACCGGTAGCGCCAGCAAACCGAGATCGGCGAACGCGCGCCAGTGCGTCTCGTCGACGCCCGCCTCCGACCTGACGATCTTCTGTCGCGCATCGAACGCGTATTCCTTGCCGAGATAGCGGCGCAAGGCATCGCGGAGTTGCTGCTGTTCGTCACTAAAGGTGAAATCCATGCGCCGCTCCTCAAAGTCCCAGAATCATCTGCGCGACGATGTTCTTCTGAATCTCGTTCGAACCGCCGTAGATCGACGTCTTGCGGAAATTGAAGTAGTACGCGGCGAGCGGCGCGGCAGCGTCGTCGCCCGTCACGCTATGGGCGCGCTCGCCTTCGAGAAATGCGGGATCGAAAGCGGCGGCTTGCGGGCCGACGGCCTCGACCATCAGTCCGGTCAGCGCCTGCTGCACTTCGGTGCCCTTGATCTTCAGCATCGATGCCTCCGGGCCCGGGCCCTTGCCGCCCACCTCGCTCGCCACCACGCGCTGCACCGTCACTTCGAGCGCCATCAGCTCGATCTCGAGCGCGGCGACCTTCGCAGCGAAAAGCGGATCGTGCAGGAGCGGCTTGCCGCCCTTGCCGCGCTCGAGCGCGAGGCGCTTGAGGAACAGCAACTCGCGCTTCGATTGCCCAACGCGCGCGATTCCGGTGCGCTCATGCCCGAGCAGATACTTCGCATAGGTCCAGCCGCAATTCTCCTCCCCGACGAGATTCCCGACCGGCACGGCCACCTCCTCGAAGAAGACTTCGTTGACCTCGTGATCCTCATCGAGCGTGATGATCGGCCGGACGGTGACGCCGGGCGATTTCATGTCGATCAGAAGGAAGGAGATGCCCTCCTGCTTCTTGGCTTCGGGATCGGTGCATACGAGGCAGAACATCATGTTGGCGTGCTGGCCGAGCGTGGTCCAGGTCTTCTGCCCGTTGACGACGTAGTGATCGCCGCGCCGTTCCGCTCGCGTGCGCAGCGACGCCAGATCGGAGTCGGCGGCCGGCTCCGAATAGCCCTGGCACCACCAGTCGGAGCCGTCGAGTATGCGCAGGAGATAGCGGGTCTTTTGCTCGGCGCTGCCGTACTTCATCAGCACGGGCGCGACCATCGATACGCCGAAGGGCGACACCACCGGCGCGCCGGCACGCGCGCATTCCTCGTCCCAGATATGGCGCTGCGTGGCGCTCCAGCCCGGGCCACCATATTCCTTCGGCCACGCGACGGCCGACCAGCCGCGCGCGGCGAGCAGCTTGTGCCAGCCCGTGTAGTCGTCGCGCGCCAGGCGCTTGTGATCGAGGACCTTGTCGCGCAGCGCGCGCGGAAGATTGGCTTCGAGCCAGGTGCGAACATCGGCGCGAAAAGCGTCGTCGGCGGGGGAATAGCTGAGGTCCATGCGCGGTGTCTCCTTCATGGCTCGCCGTTCCGGAGCCATGAGAGACGCCGCGCCTGCAAGTTACTGCAGCGGCTCCTTCAATGCGTCCGGAAAAGGCAGCGGCATCACATCGATCCCTTCTTCGAGCAAGGCATGCGCGTCCTCGGGCGTCGTTACGCCGCGAATGCTGCGCGCCGGCGCTTCGTCGTAGTGAATGCGCCGCGCCTCCTCGGCAAAACGCTCGCCCACGTTCTCGGTCTTCTCGATCAGCTCGCACATGAACTGCAGCGCGCGCGCCTGCAGCGCCGCCATGTCCGCCGATGCCTTCGCCGGCACGGCTTGCGGCGCCCCATCACCACGCGCGGACGACAGATTCAGACGCGGCGCGGAGGGCATGCGGTTCACTTCCGTCGTCGAGCAGACCGGACATGCGACCAGCTTGCGCGACAACTGCGACTCGAACTCCTCGGTCGAGGCGAACCACCCTTCGAACCGGTGTTCGTGCGAGCATTTTAAATCGAGGACCTTCATGCTGATGGGCTTCGTTGAAGTTTATCTCAAATTTACGTTTTATGAACGATCATTCGTAAAACCAGGTGAGTCCCGATTACGCGGCGAATCAACCAATTCATCATTCTAGCCGTTCGGCCAGCACGACGCCTTTCGTGACTCGAAAATGACGAAGCGGCCATCAGGCCGCCTTCGCTGTGCATCCGTTGCCGTGAAGCCTCTCAGAACCTGACCGGTTCGCCGAGCTTCCATTCGCCTGAGCGAATCTTCTCCAGCCAGAACACGCCGATGATCGTCTTCACGTCGCTGATACTGCCGTCCTTCACCCAGTCCATCAGTTGCGCCTGATCGGCAATGAAGGTTTCGAGAAACTCGCCTTCGTCCAGGTGCGCGTCGCCCGCTGTCAGACCGCGCGCGAGGAAAAGATCGATGAACTCCGTCGAATACGAAATCACCGGATGGATGCGCGTCAGAAAAGTCCATTCGCGCGCCGTGTAGCCGGTCTCTTCCTGCAACTCGCGCCTGGCGCACGTCAGCTCGTCTTCGTTGGGATCGATCTTGCCCGCGGGAAACTCGAGCAGCACGCGCCCCACCGGATAACGGAACTGGCGCTCGAGCAGCACGCGGCCGTCATCGAAGACCGGCAGGATCATCACCGCGCCGGGATGCTCGACGGACTCGCGCGTCGCGTGCTTGCCGTCGGGCAATTCGACGGTATCGCGCTTGAGCGTGAGGAATTTGCCCTCCTGAAGCGTGACGCTTTCGACCTTCTTTTCGATGAGGCCGTCGTCGTTGCCGGGCATGCTGCGGGAATTCGAACGTTGATCTGCCATTCTTGAGCCCTTTGCCTTGTGAGCAAACGAGCCGCTAACGGCGCGGAGCCGTCAGCGGCGTTTGACGAGATATTGATACGTGAAGCCCAGAAATGCGAACACCACGAAGAGACTTAAGGTGACGGCATAGAACTGCCATCCCTGATCGAAGCGGTTGCCCGCGCGCGCTTCGAGCATGAAGCCGAGCGCGCCGATCACGAAGTAGAGCGCGATGAGCTCGCCGATTCTGATCCATGCGCTCTTCTTCGCCGCCCTGCGCCCCGTCGGCTCGGCAAGGCGCAGCGGCACCACCGCGAAGAGGCGCTGATTCAGGAACGGCACGTTGGCGCCGACGAGCGCCAACAGCACGATGAACCAGCCTGCCGCCGACATTACAGCGGCAGCGTATGCGAGATCGCCTGCAGGCATGCCGACATCAGCGGACCCGGCACCAGGCCGAGCACCAGCACGGCGAGACCGTTGAACGCCAGCAGCGAGCGGTTCAGACCGCCGGCGACGATCGGCGATGCGTCTTGCGGCGCATCGAAGTACATCAGCTTCACGACGCGCAGGTAATAGAACGCGCCCACGAGCGAGGTCATCACGGCGAGCACGGCGAGCCACGTGAGGCCGGCGTTCATCGTTGCTTCGAGCACCGCGAGCTTCGCGTAGAAGCCGACCGTCGGCGGGATGCCGGCGAGCGAGAACATCATGATCATCATGACGAACGCGAACACCGGGCTGCGCTGGTTCAGGCCCTTGAAGTCCTCGAGCATTTCGGCTTCGAAGTCGCGGCGCGCGAGCAGCATCACCGTGCCGAAGGTGCCGAGCGTCGTCACGAGATAGATGATGCTGTAGAACATCGCCGAGCTGTACGCGCCCGCCGCGCCCGTCACCTTGCCGTCAACGACGCCCGCCAGCAGGCCGAGCAGCACGAAGCCCATGTTGGAGATGGCCGAGTAAGCCAGCATCCGCTTGGTGTTCTTCTGCACGATACCGGTGATGTTGCCGACGATGAGCGACAGCGCCGCGAGAATCACCAGCATCTCCTGCCAGTCCACCGCGAACGGCAGCAGGCCCATCACCAGGAAGCGCAAGCCCCACGCGAACGCCGCGACCTTCGGGCCGCCGCCGGTAAGCAGCGTCATCGCGGTCGGCGCGCCCTGGTAGACGTCGGGCACCCACATGTGGAACGGCACGGCGCCCATCTTGAACGCCACGCCCGCGACGATGAAAATCACGCCGAACAGCACCACCGCGTCGTTGATGCGGCCTGAAGCCACCGCCTTCAGCACTTCGTTCAGCTCGAGCAAGCCGGTCGCGCCGTAGAGCATCGAGATGCCGTACAGCAGGAAACCGGATGCCAGCGCGCCGAGCACGTAATACTTCATCGCCGATTCGTTCGCCTGCGGCGCATTCTTGCGCAGCGCGATGACCGCGTACAGCGACAGCGACATCAGCTCGAGGCCGAGATACAGCGTGAGGAAGTTGTTGCCCGAGATCATCACGCACTGGCCGAGCAGCGAGAACAGGCCGAGCAGGAAGAAGTCGCCGCGGAACAGATCGCGATCTTCCAGATACTTCTTCGAGTAGATGATCGACACCGCGTAGCCGAGGCACACCACCGCCTTCGTCGCGCTCGCGAACGGATCGACGACGTACATGCGCGTGAAGAAGTAATGCGGCGTCGGATCGAGCGCCGTGAAGGCAAACCACACGCCGACGACAAGCGTGGAGACGAGCGCGATGAGATACGTCGTGTAACGGCTCTTCGGGCCGAAGATCGTGTCGTTCAGCCAGGCCACGACGACCGCGGCCATCAGGATCGCGTCGGGCCACAGGATACTCATAGGGGCGTTTTGCATGGTCTTTTAATTCCTCCGCACGATGTTACTGAGCCAGCGGCAGCTTGGACTGCGCGACGTGGGAGAGCAGGTTTGCCACAGATGCGTGCATCACGTCGGTGAAGGGCTTCGGATACAGGCCCATGTACAGCGTGAACACCGCGAGGATGGCGAGCATCAGGAATTCGCGCTTGCTGATGTCCGCGAGCTTCGCGACGTGGTCGTTGGCGACCGCGCCGAAGTACACGCGCTTGTACATCCACAGCGTATAGGCCGCGCCCAGGATCAGCGTGAACGTGGCGAGGAAGGCGATCCAGAAGTTGTACTTCACCGCCGCCAGAATCACCATGAACTCGCCGACGAAACCCGAGGTGCCCGGCAAGCCGCAGTTGGCCATCGCGAAGAGCATCACGAACGCGGCGAACTTCGGCATCGTGTTCACGATGCCGCCGTAGTCCGCGATCTGGCGCGAGTGGACGCGGTCATACAGCACGCCGATGGAAAGGAACATCGCGCCCGAGACGAAGCCGTGCGAGATCATCTGGATGATCGCGCCCTCCATGCCGAGCTGGCTCGACGGCCCGAACATGAAGAAGCCGAGCGTGACGAAGCCCATGTGCGCGATCGACGAATACGCCACCAGCTTCTTCATGTCGGTCTGCACCAGCGCGACCAGGCCGATGTAGACCACCGCGATCAGCGACAGCGTGATGACGACCGGCGCGAGGAAGTGGCTCGCGTCCGGCGCGATCGGCAGCGAGAAGCGCAGGAAACCGTATGCGCCGAGCTTCAGCATGATCGCCGCCAGCACGACCGAGCCGCCGGTCGGCGCTTCCACGTGCGCGTCCGGCAACCACGTGTGCACCGGGAACATCGGCACCTTCACGGCAAACGCCAGGAAGAACGCGATGAACAGCAGCACCTGCGGCGTCATGTCGAGCTTCGCGGCCTGCCACGTGGCGAGGTCGAACGTGCCCGTCTGCGTATAGAGGTACAGGAGCGCGACCAGCATCAGCAGCGAGCCGGCCAGCGTGTAGAGGAAGAACTTGAACGCCGCGTACACGCGGTTCGGGCCGCCCCACACGCCGATGATGATGTACATCGGAATGAGCGTGGCTTCGAAGAACACGTAGAACAGCAGGCCGTCGGCCGTCGAGAACACGCCGATCATGATGCCCGAGAGGATCAGGAACGCGACCATGTACTGCGACACGCGCTCGGTGATCACTTCCCAGCCGGCGATCACGACGATCACCGTGATGAGCGCGGTCAGCACGACGAACCACATCGAGATGCCGTCGACGCCGAGGTGATACGTGATGTTGAAGCGCTCGATCCAGTTCGACTGCTCGACGAACTGCAGCGCGGCCGTCGACGTATCGAAGCCGGTGATGAGCGGAATCGTGACGATCAGCCCGAGTACCGAGCCGATCAGCGCGATCCAGCGCGCGGGCGCCGGGTTTTGGTCATTACCTACAGCCAGGACCAGGAGACCGAAGATGATCGGCAGCCAGATCGCGACACTGAGAATCGGAAAAGAGTGCATAGGATCCTTCGCCTTATTTGCCGCCGAGCGTCACAAACAGGGTCAAAAGCCCCAACATGCCGATAATCATGGCGAACGCGTAGTGATAGATGTAACCGGATTGAAGGAAGCGGATCACACCGGCGAACCAGCCCATGAACCGCGCACTGCCGTTGACGATGCCGTCGATGACGACCACATCGCCCTCTTTCCACAGGCCGCGACCGATGGCGAGCACGCCCTTCGCGAACACGACTTCGTTGATCTTGTCGCAGTAGTACTTGTTGTCGAGCAACACGTAGATCGGGCGGAACGTCCGGGTGACCACCGCCGGCAGATCCGGACGCTTCATGTAGAAGAACCATGCGACGATCACGCCGAGCGCCGCGAACCACACCGGACCCGGCGTGATGATGCCGTGCAGCGCCATCGCGACCCAGCCGTGGAACTCTTCGGCCATTTCCTTCAGGCCTTCGTGATTCTCGGCAATGTAGATTACCTTGTCGAATGCCACGCCGCGCGCGAAGAAGTCGCCGTAGATCATCGGGCCGATCATGATCGCGCCGATGATGATCGACGGAATGGCGAGCAGCACGAGCGGCAATGTGACGCCCCACGGCGTCCCGTGCGGTTCGTGAGCATGACCGTGGTCATCGTGATGACCGTGCATGTCATGACCGTGGCCGTGCGCCTCGGCCTGGCCCATCGGCGAGTCGGGATGCTTCGGACCGCGGAAGCGCTCCTTGCCGTGGAACACCATGAAATACATGCGGAACGAGTACAGCGCCGTGACGAACACGCTCGCCACCACCGCGAAGTACGCAAAGCCCGAGCCCGCCAGATGCGAGTACTTCACGGCCTCGATGATCGAGTCCTTCGAGTAGAAGCCCGAGAAGAACGGCGTGCCGATCAGCGCCAGCGAGCCGATCAGCGACGTGATCCAGGTGATCGGCATGTACTTCGCGAGACCGCCCATGTTGCGCATGTCCTGGTCGTGGTGCATGCCGATGATGACCGAGCCCGCGCCGAGGAACAGCAGCGCCTTGAAGAACGCGTGCGTGCCGAGGTGGAACACCGCGACCGGGTACGCCGATACGCCGAGCGCGACCGTCATGTAGCCGAGCTGCGAGAGCGTCGAGTAGGCGACCACGCGCTTGATGTCGTTCTGCACCACGCCGAGGAAGCCCATAAAGAGCGCCGTGATCGCGCCGATGACGGTGACGAACGAGAGCGCCGCGTCCGAGTGCTCGAACAGCGGCGACATGCGCGTCACCATGAAGATGCCGGCCGTCACCATGGTTGCCGCGTGAATCAGCGCGGAGATCGGCGTCGGGCCTTCCATCGAGTCAGGTAGCCAGACGTGCAGCGGGAACTGCGCCGACTTGCCCATCGCGCCGATGAAGAGGCAGATGCAGGCGACCGTCAGCAGGCCCCATTGCGTGCCAGGGAAGGTCATCGTCGCGAGCTTGTCGCCTTGCGTGAACACATCGCCGTAGTTGAGCGAACCCGCGAAAGCGAGCAGCAGGCCGATGCCCAGCAGGAAGCCGAAGTCGCCGACGCGGTTCACGAGGAACGCCTTCAGGTTCGCGTAGATCGCGCTTTCACGCGTGAAGTAGAAGCCGATCAGCAGGTACGACACGAGACCCACCGCTTCCCAGCCGAAGAACAGCTGCAGGAAGTTGTTGCTCATCACGAGCATCAGCATCGAGAACGTGAACAGCGAGATGTACGAGAAGAAGCGCTCGTAGCCGACTTCCTCGTCCGCCATGTAGCCGATCGTGTAGATGTGCACCATCAGCGAGACGAAGGTCACGATGACCATCATCATCGCCGTGAGCGAGTCGACCAGAAAGCCGACTTCCATCTTGAGCGAGCCGACGTTCATCCATTCGTAGACGGTCGCATTGAAGCTCGCGCCGTGCATCACGTCGTTGAAGACGATCGCCGACAGGATGAACGAGATGAAGACGCCGAGGATGGTTATGCGATGCGAGCCCTTGCGCCCTACCGCCTTCCCGAAGAGCCCCGCGATCAGCGAGCCCGCGAGCGGCGTCAGCGGAACCGCGAGCAGGAGGTTTTCATTGAGTGTCGTGGACATAACAGCCTAGCCTGAAATTAACCTTTGAGCTGATCGAGGTCCTCGACGTTGATCGTATCGAGGCTACGGAACAGGGTCACGAGAATCGCGAGACCGATCGCGGCTTCAGCCGCGGCCACGGTCAGCACGAAGAACACGAAGATCTGGCCGTGCACGTCGCCCAGATAGTGCGAGAACGCGACGAAATTGGTGTTCACCGCGAGCAGCATCAGCTCGATGGCCATCAGGATGATGATGACGTTGCGGCGGTTCAGGAAGATGCCGACGATGCTGATCGCAAAGAGGATCGCGCCGAGCACGAGGTAATGGGCAAGACTCAACATATTCGTTTTTCTCCTTCGCGCTCAGCCCTTGTTGTCGACCGTGCCCGCGCCGATGTTGCCGGTCACCGCGGGTTCCGTGGAGGCGTCGGGCGCCTGCGTTTCGGCCTGCATCTTCACGAGGCGCACGCGATCCGAAGCGCGCACCTTGACTTGCTGGCTGACGGTTTGCGTCTTCTTGTCCTTCTTGTCGCGGATCGTGAGCGAGATGGCCGCGATGATGGCGACCAGCAGCACGAGGCCCGCGATTTCGAACGCGAAGATGTAGTCCGTGTAGATGACCTTGCCGATCAGCTGCGTGTTCGGCATCAGCGCCGCGCCGGAGACGCCCGCGCCGGCGGATGCGTCGCGCAGCGGCGTGGTCGTCGCGCCGTAGCCGTGCCACAGGATCAGCGCGGTTTCGAGCACGATGATCGCGCCGACGATGCTCGCGAGCGGCACGAAACGCTTGAAATCCCGCCGCAGGACATCAATGTTGATGTCGAGCATCATCACGACGAAGAGGAACAGCACCATCACGGCGCCGACGTACACGAGAACCACCAGAATCGCGAGGAATTCGGCTTGCAGCAGCATCCAGATCGCGGCCGCGTTGAAGAACGCGAGCACGAGAAAGAGCGCGGACGACACTGGGTTGCGCGAGGTGATCACCTTCAGCGCGGACACGGTCAGCAGCAGCGCGAAGATATAGAATAGTACGGTTGTGAATTCCATGATTACCGGTTCATCGTTAGGCCATCATCAGGCATGGTGTGTCGGTGCGCGGCGCGTCTTCTGCCCTCGACGCAAGCGGACAGAGCGCGCCCTCGGCATGCGCCGCATGGTGCCAAACAGCAACAACTAACGACAGCTGAATCGCTTCGACTTCGGCACCGGCGCATGAGCCATTTCCGGTGCCGAACTTGCATCAACGATACGGGGCGTCAGCCGCTTTCGACGCGGCGATTTCCTTCTCATAACGATCGCCCACCGCAAGCAGCATGTCCTTCGTGAAGTACAGGTCACCGCGCTTTTCGCCGTGATATTCGAGGATGTGCGTCTCGACGATCGAATCGACCGGGCAGCTCTCCTCGCAGAAACCACAGAAGATGCACTTGGTCAGGTCGATGTCGTAGCGCGTCGTGCGACGGGTGTTGTCCGCGCGCGTTTCCGATTCGATCGTGATCGCCATCGCCGGGCACACCGCTTCGCACAGCTTGCAGGCGATGCAGCGCTCTTCGCCGTTCTCGTAGCGGCGCAGCGCATGCAGGCCGCGAAAACGCGGCGAGATCGGGGTCTTCTCTTCCGGGAACTGCACCGTGATCTTGCGCTGGAACGTGTAACGGCCCGTCAGCGCCAGACCTTTCAGCAGCTCGGTCAGGAAGAAGGTCTTAAAGAAGTTCTGAATTGCGTTCATGATGATTTCTTCCGCGCTTTTCTCTTACTTCCAGATGTTGAGCGGCGACATGATCCAGGAGCCGACTACGACCACCCAGATCACCGACACTGGCAGGAACACCTTCCAGCCAAGACGCATGATCTGGTCATAGCGGTAACGCGGAAATGTCGCGCGCACCCAGATGAAGACCGACAGCAGCAGGAAAACCTTGAAGACGAACCAGAATACGCCCGGGATGAACGACAGGAAACCGAACGGCGCATCCCAGCCGCCGAGGAAGAGCGTCGCCGCGATCGCGGAGATCACGATCATGTTGATGTACTCGGCGAGGAAGAACAGCGCGAACGCCATGCCGGAGTAGTCGATCATGTGGCCCGCGACGATTTCGGACTCGCCTTCCACCACGTCGAACGGGTGACGGTTCGTTTCCGCTATGCCCGAGATGAAGTACACGACGAACATCGGCAGAAGCGGCAGCCAGTTCCACGACAGGAAGTTGATGCCCCAGCCCGCGAACATGCCACGCTGCTGCGAGTGCACGATGTCGGACATGTTCAGCGTACCGGCAACCATCAGCACCACGACGAGCGCGAAACCCATCGAGATTTCGTAGGACACCATCTGCGCCGCCGCGCGCATCGCGCCGAGGAACGCGTACTTCGAGTTCGATGCCCATCCGGCGAGAATCACGCCGTACACGCCGATCGACGAGATCGCTATGATGTAGAATAGACTCGCGTTGATGTTGCCGAGCACCGCCTGCGCCTGGAACGGAATGACGGCCCACACGGCGAACGCCGGCACGACGGTCATGATCGGCGCGATCACGTAGATCCACTTGCTCGCCTGCGTCGGCTGAATGACTTCCTTCAGCAGCAGCTTCAGGACGTCCGCGATCGGCTGCAACAGACCCGCCGGGCCGACGCGGTTCGGGCCGAGACGCACGTGCATCCAGCCGATTAGCTTGCGTTCCCAGAGAATCAGGTACGCCACGCACAGCAGGATGACCACCGAAACCACGAGGATGCGGACCAGTGCCCACACCGTCGGCCATGCGACGCCCAGAAGCTGCGTGCCGCCCGCGTTGATCGTATCGAACAAGCCCATTTTTTACGCCTTCTCCACTACCAGTTCACCGAACAGGCCGCCGAGCGCGGCGCCAGCCGTCGTGCCCGCCGACACGCGGACCACCGATTCCGCGAGGTTCGCGTCGCGGACTGCGGGCAACGTCACCGACAGATTGCCCTGGCGGATGCGCACCGCTTCGCCGTCCTTCAGGCCGAGCTTGTCGAAGAGCGCGGTCGGCAGACCGGCGACGTTCGCATCGCGGGCAGCAGCCGTCAGATGCAGCGACGGCGCGCGGCGCACGAGCGCATCGGCGTGATAGATCGGCACGTCGGCGAGACGTTGCAGGCCGCTGCCGTTCAGCACGACGTTCGATGCAGCGCGCGTGGCCTGCACCGTCGTCCGGTTCGACAGGCGCGAGCTCAGATCGCCCGAGCCGAGCGCCGCGACGCGCCCTTCTTCCGTCGTGTCGTACTCGAAGCCCGGCAGGCCGAGGATCGTGCCCAGCACGCGCAGCACCTTCCAGCCCGGACGCGTGTCACCCAGCACGCGCACGACGCCGTTGAACGCCTGCGCCGTGCCCTCCGCGTTGACGAACGTGCCCGACGTTTCCGTGAACGGCGCGATCGGCAGCAGCACGTCGGCGTAGTCCATGCCGTGCTTGAACGGCGACATCACGACGACCATTTCCGCTGCCTTGAGCGCGGCGACGGCTTGCGTCGGGTCGGCCGTGTCGAATTCCGGCTCCACGTTCAGCAGCAGATAGCCCTTGCGCGGCTGCTCGAACACTTCGCGCGCGTTGAGGCCGCCCTCGCCCGGCAATGCGCCGACGAGATGCGCGCCGACCGCGTTCGCGCCTTCCGTGAGGAAGCCGAGCGTGGCGCCCGTGTTGTCGGCGATCCATTGAGCCGCCGCCTGAATCTGCGCGAAATCCGGATGCTGAACCGCGACGTTGCCGAGCAGCACGACGCGCTCTTCGCCCGCCGACAGCGGTACGGCGACGTCCTTCGCCGCAGCCGACACTTCGCGGCCCGCGAACGCGTCCGGCAGCGCGACGCCGCGCGCTTCAGCCACGGCCGCCGCGATGCCCGCGAGTTGATCGAGCCACGCCGAGGGCGCCGCGACCAGGCGATGCGCGGTCGGGATCAGCGAGTCGTCGTTGCTGGCGTTGAGGAACGTGATCTTCGCGCCGTTCTTCGCCGCCTGACGCAAACGCGCCGCAAACAGCGGATGATCGCGGCGCAAGAACGAGCCGATCACGAACGCGGTATCGATGGTCGACAGGTCCGCGATCTTCGTGCCGAGCCACGGCACGCCGACGCCCACCGGCGCCGAGAAATCGCTCTGGCGCAGACGGAAATCGACGTTGGGCGTGCCGACGCCCTCGGCCAGCTGCTTGAGAAGATGCAGTTCCTCGACCGTGCTGTACGGCGTGGAGAGTGCGGCGATGGCGTTCGCGCCGTGATCCGCCTTGATGCCCTTCAGGCCCTTCGCGACGTATTCGAGCGCGGTCTGCCAGTCGGTCTCGACCCACTTGCCGCCCTGCTTGAGCATCGGCTTGGCGAGACGCTCTTCGCTGTTCAGGCCTTCGTACGAGAAGCGGTCCTTGTCCGAGATCCAGCATTCGTTGATGGCTTCGTTCTCCATCGGCAGAACGCGCATCACGCGATTGTTCTTCACTTGCACGACGAGATTCGCGCCGACGGAATCGTGCGGGCTCACCGACTTGCGGCGCAACAGCTCCCACGTCCGCGCGCTGTAGCGGAACGGCTTGCTCGTCAACGCGCCGACCGGGCACAGGTCGATCATGTTGCCCGACAGTTCCGAGTCGACGGTCTTGCCGACGAACAACGTGATCTCCGAATGCTCGCCGCGGCCCAGCATGCCGAGCTCCATCACGCCGGCGATTTCCTGACCGAAGCGCACGCAGCGCGTGCAGTGGATGCAGCGCGACATCTCTTCCATCGAAATGAGCGGGCCGACGTTCTTGTGGAACACCACGCGCTTTTCTTCGCTGTAGCGCGACTGCGACTTGCCGTAACCGACTGCCAGATCCTGCAGCTGGCACTCGCCGCCCTGATCGCAGATCGGGCAATCGAGCGGATGGTTGATCAGCAGGAATTCCATCACCGACTGCTGGGCCTTTACGGCCTTGTCGGACGTGGTGCGCACGACCATGCCCGCCGACACCGGCGTGGCGCAGGCAGGGACGGCCTTGGGCATCTTCTCGACTTCGACGAGGCACATCCGGCAGTTCGCCGCGATCGACAGCTTCTTGTGATAGCAGAAGTGAGGGATGTACGTATCGACCTTGTGCGCAGCCTGGATCACCATGCTGCCTTCGGGCACCTCGACCGTCTTGCCGTCAATTTCTAGTTCAACCATGATGGATAAAGATCCTCAACCCTTGTCTCGCGCATCTGACTGCGCGCCTGATTACGCGGTAAGCGCTTCGGACGGCGCGTGATGCGCGTGCCCGCCGACGAGACAATGCTTGTGCTCGACGTGATATTCGAATTCGTCCCAGAAGTGCTTGAGCATGCCGCGCACGGGCATCGCCGCCGCATCGCCCAGGGCGCAGATCGTGCGGCCCATGATGTTCTCGGCGACCGAATTCAGGAGATCCAGATCTTCCTTGCGGCCGAGACCATGCTCGATGCGATGCACCACGCGATACAGCCAGCCCGTGCCCTCGCGGCACGGCGTGCACTGGCCGCACGACTCTTCATAGTAGAAGTACGACAGGCGCAGCAGCGAGCGCACCATGCAGCGCGTCTCGTTCATCACGATGACCGCGCCCGAACCGAGCATCGAGCCCTGCTTGGCGATCGAATCATAGTCCATGTCGGTGGCGAGCATCTCCTCGCCCGGCACGACCGGCGCCGACGAGCCGCCGGGAATCACCGCCTTGATCGACTTACCGCGCACGCCGCCCGCCAGCTCCATCAGCGTCGAGAACGGCGTGCCGAGCGGGACCTCGTAATTGCCCGGACGGTTGACGTCGCCCGACACCGAGAAGATCTTCGTGCCGCCGTTGTTCGGCTTGCCGAGCTCGAGATAATTCTGCGGACCGATTTCCAGCAGGAACGGCACGGCCGCGAACGTCTCGGTGTTGTTGATGGTGGTCGGCTTGCCGTACACGCCGAAGCTCGCCGGGAACGGCGGCTTGAAGCGCGGCTGGCCCTTCTTGCCTTCCAGCGATTCGAGCAGCGCCGTCTCCTCGCCGCAGATATACGCGCCGTAACCGTGGTGCGCATAGAGCTCGAACGAGAAGCCGGAGCCCAGGATGTTGGCGCCGAGATAGCCGGCCTGGCACGCTTCCTCGAGCGCCGCCTCGAACACGCGGTAGACTTCGAAGATCTCGCCGTGGATGTAGTTGTAGCCGACGGTGATGCCCATCGCGTATGCGCCGATGGCCATGCCTTCGATCAGCGCGTGCGGGTTCCAGCGCAGGATGTCGCGGTCCTTGAACGTGCCCGGCTCGCCTTCGTCGGAGTTGCAGACGAGATACTTCTGCCCCGGGAACTGGCGCGGCATGAAGCTCCACTTCAGACCGGTCGGAAAGCCCGCACCGCCACGGCCGCGCAGACCCGACGCCTTCACGTCGGCAATCATCTGCTCGGGCGGAATCTTTTCTTCCAGGATGCGGCGCAGCTGCTTGTAGCCGCCGCGCGCGACGTAATCTTCGAGATGCCAGTTCTCGCCGTTAAGGCCAGCAAGGATCAGCGGCTTGATGTGACGATCGTGGAGTGACGTCATTTCGAAAGTTCCTCGATCAACTGGTCGATCTTCTCACGGCTCATGAAGCTGCACATGCGATGGTTGTTCACGAGCAGCACGGGTGCGTCGCCGCAGGCGCCGAAGCATTCGCCTTCCTTCAGCGTGAACTTGTCGTCCGCCGTGGTCTCGCCGAAATCGATTCCCAGCTTCTGCTTGAGATATTCCGCGGCGCTGTCCGAACCGCCATCCGGGCCGAGCTGGCAAGGCAGATTCGTGCAGAGCGTGATCTTGTGCTTACCGACCGGCTTCAGGTTGTACATCGTGTAGAACGTCGCGACTTCCTGCACGGCGACCGGCGGCATGCTCAGATAGTCGGCCACGAACTGCATGAGTTCGGGCGAGAGCCATCCATGCTCTTCCTGAGCGACAGCGAGCGCGGCCATCACCGCCGACTGCTTCTGCTCGGCCGGATACTTCGCGACCGCAAGATCGATTTCTTTCAGGCCTTCAGCTGAGATCATTTTGAGACACGACTCTTTCAATTCCTACCGAACGAAAACCTGCCGCGCTTTTCGTTGCGGCAGACCTGGCGTCCTGCGATTTCCTGTTGTTGCTTCCGCGCTTCCTACACGACGGCCATGATGAACACGACGTGCAGGCGGCCAAATGGGATCAGGAGATCAGCGATCGATCTCGCCGAACACGATGTCCTGCGTACCGATGATCGTCACGGCGTCGGCGATCATGTGGCCTCGCGCCATTTCGTCGAGCGATGCGAGGTGCGCATAGCCTGGCGCACGAATCTTCAGGCGATACGGCTTGTTCGCACCATCCGAAATCAGATAGATGCCGAACTCGCCCTTCGGATGTTCCACTACCGCGTACGTTTCGCCTTCCGGCACGTGAAAGCCTTCGGTGAAGAGCTTGAAATGGTGAATCAGCTCTTCCATGTTGCTCTTCATGCCGACGCGCGACGGCGGCGCAACCTTGTGATTATCGACCATCACAGGGCCGGGATTCTTGCGCAGCCACGCAATGCACTGTTTGGCGATGCGGACCGACTGGCGCATTTCTTCCACGCGCACCAGATAGCGGTCGTAGCAGTCGCCGTTCACGCCGACGGGGATATCGAAGTCGAGCTGATCATAGACTTCGTACGGCTGCTTCTTGCGCAGATCCCACTCGATGCCCGAGCCGCGCAGCATCGCGCCGGACAGACCCATCTGCAGCGCACGCTCCGGACTCACCACGCTGATGCCCACGAGACGCTGCTTCCAGATGCGGTTGTCGGTGAGCAGCGTTTCATACTCGTCGACACAGCCCGGGAAGCGATTGAAGAAGTCCTCGATGAAGTCGAGCAAGGAACCCTGGCGGTTCTCGTTCATCCGGTCGAGCGCCTTCGCGTTGCGGATCTTCGACGCCTTGTACTGCGGCATCGCGTCCGGCAGATCGCGATAGACGCCGCCCGGACGATAGTACGCCGCGTGCATGCGCGCGCCGGACACCGCCTCGTAGACGTCCATCAGGTCTTCGCGCTCGCGGAATGCGTAGAGGAACACCGCCATCGCGCCGACATCGAGCGCGTGCGAGCCGATCCACATCAGGTGATTCAGCACGCGCGTGATTTCGTCGAACAGCACGCGGATGTACTTCGCGCGGATCGGCACGTCGATGCCGAGCAGTTTCTCGATGGCCAGCACGTAGCCGTGCTCGTTGACCATCATCGACACGTAGTCGAGACGGTCCATGTACGGCACGGACTGAATGAAGGTCTTGGTTTCGGCCAGCTTCTCGGTCGCGCGATGCAGCAGACCGATGTGCGGGTCGGCGCGCTGAATCACTTCGCCGTCGAGCTCGAGCACGAGGCGCAGCACGCCGTGCGCCGCCGGGTGCTGCGGACCGAAGTTCAGCGTGTAGTTTTTGATCTCTGCCATGGCGTTCTCTTAATGTTTCAGACCGCCATAGCGATCTTCGCGAATCACGCGCGGCGTGATCTCGCGCGGTTCGATCGTCACAGGCTGATACACGACGCGCTTCTCTTCCGGGTCGTAGCGCATTTCCACGTAGCCGGAGATCGGGAAATCCTTGCGGAACGGATGGCCGATGAAGCCATAGTCCGTGAGAATGCGACGCAGGTCGGGATGGCCTTCGAACACGATGCCGTAGAGGTCGAACGCTTCGCGCTCGTACCAGTTCGCCGACGACCAGATGTCGACCACGGAAGGCACGATGGGCACTTCGTCGTCCGGCGCGAACACGCGTACCCGCACGCGCCAGTTGTTCGAGATCGAAAGAAGATGACTGACCGCCGCGAAACGCGGGCCGTCGTAAACGCCGTCGCCGTAGATCGAATAGTCGACGCCGGCCAGGTCCATGAGTTGCTCGAAGCGCAGCGACGGGTCATCGCGCAGCTGCTTGCAGACTTCCAGATAATTCGCCGCCTTGACGACGACCGTCACTTGCCCCAGCGACTCCGTAACGCTCTGGAGACGGTCGCCAAACGCCGTCTCGAGGTTCGTTTTGAGGGTCTCGAGTTTGCTTGCCATACATAGTTAGGGAGACTCAGGCCCTTACTGACGGGCAATGGTGTTGGTGCGGCGAATCTTCGCCTGCAACTGGATCACGCCGTAGACCAGGGCTTCGGCGGTCGGGGGACAACCGGGGACGTAAACATCGACCGGCACGATCCGGTCGCAACCGCGCACGACGGAATACGAATAGTGGTAGTAGCCGCCGCCGTTGGCGCACGAGCCCATCGAGATGACCCAGCGCGGCTCGGCCATCTGGTCATACACCTTGCGAAGCGCGGGCGCCATCTTGTTGCACAGCGTGCCGGCGACGATCATCACGTCGGACTGACGCGGACTCGGACGGAACACCACGCCGAAACGGTCCAGGTCGTAGCGGGCGGCGCCCGCATGCATCATCTCGACCGCGCAGCACGCGAGACCGAACGTCATCGGCCACAGGGAGCCGGTGCGCGTCCAGTTGATCAGCTTGTCAGCCGTGGTGGTGACAAAGCCTTCCTTCAAGACCCCTTCGATACTCATTTGTTTTCCACTCCAGATGGGCAGCCAGCCAAAGCCGCCCATGAATCCGGTGATCTAACTGTCATTCCCAGTCGAGTCCGCCCTTTCTCCAGATGTAGGCGAAACCGAGCAAAAATTCGAGCAGAAAAATCATCATCGCGATGAAACCCGGCCAACCGATATCGCGCAGGGAAACACCCCACGGGAACAGGAACGCCGTCTCAAGATCGAAAATAATGAAAAGAATCGCGACGAGATAGTAACGCACATCGAACTTCATACGCGCGTCTTCGAAGGCTTCGAAGCCGCATTCGTACGGCGCATTCTTTTCGGTGTCGGGCTTGTTGGGACCGAGTATCTTGCCGATACTGACCAACGCTATACCTAAACCAAGGCCCACCAGAAGAAACAAGAAGACAGGGTAATAGGGTGCGAGGTTCAAGGCTATCCTCAGATCGGTAGATGTGGCCTGTTATTTATTGGGGCGCTTCAGCCGGGACGGACCACCCGGCGGGAGATTCACTTGGGACCGCTCACGATATCAGCGCACTGTGACAACCACTGCAGCACGCGACACTGCTTTGAAAACGTAAGGGTACTCCAGAAGTGACAATGCCAGCCGAAGCGATGCATGCGGCTGGCATTGGATAACATTGGTGCCGACGGCGAGACTCGAACTCGCACAGCTTTCGCCACTACCCCCTCAAGATAGCGTGTCTACCAATTTCACCACGTCGGCACTGTACTGCAATCCGGGAAAACTACTTCTTAATTGCCTCGAATCGCTTCGTGCCTCGAATCGCTTCGAGCGCTGAATTATAACTGGGCCCTACGAATTGTTCAACGCACAAAATGCAAATTTCGCGAAAAATTTGTTCCGGCGTTATTTAGGCACATCGGCGCCCGGCGCGGACGAGACGACCGGCGCGAAAACAGGCGCAGCCGCAGCCGATGCGGCCGCGGCCGGAGCCGACGCCGGCACCGGCACCGGCACCGGCGCGTTACCCAGGACACCGGCCGAAACCTGCGGCTTGTAGCTTCCGAGGTAGGTCAGGGCCAGCGTCGTGATGAAGAAGATCGCGGCGAGAACTGCGGTGGTGCGCGACAGAAAGTTGGCCGAGCCGGTTGCGCCGAAAAGGCTGCCCGATGCACCGCTGCCGAACGCCGCGCCCATGTCCGCGCCCTTGCCGTGCTGCAGGAGCACGAGCCCGATGACGCCCAGCGCCGACAACAACTGGACGACGATAATCAAAGTCTTCAAATACAGCATTTCAACTCACCTGGTTCCTGATATTTCCGCGACACCTTCGTGCCGCGGCGATGTGCTCTTCCCGTCCCGCCCTGCCCGCTCGCCGCTCAATGCAACACGGTTTGCGCAGCCTGGCAGATCGCCAGAAAATCCTTCGACTTCAGCGACGCGCCGCCGATCAGCCCGCCGTCGATGTCGCGTTGTGCGAACAATTCCTGCGCGTTGTCCGGCTTCACGCTGCCGCCGTACAGCAGCGGCACGTTCGCCACCGTCGCGCCCTTCTCCAGAAGTTTGCGGCGCAGGAACGCATGAACGTCCTGCGCCTGCCCGGGGCGCGCGGTCTTGCCGGTGCCGATCGCCCAGACCGGCTCGTAAGCGACCACGATGCCCGCCGCCTGCTCCTGCGTCAGCATGAGCAGGACGGCGTCGAGCTGCGTGCCGATGACCTGCTCGGTCGCGCCGGACTCGCGCTCCTCGAGCGTCTCGCCGACGCAGACGATCGGCGTGAGCCCCGCTTCGACCGCGCGCTGCGCCTTCGCCGCGACGAGCTCCGGGCTTTCGCGATGATACGCGCGACGCTCGGAGTGCCCGACGATCGCGTACGTCACGCCGAAGTCAGCCGCCATTTCCGCGGCGACCTCGCCGGTGTACGCGCCGCCCATATGCGCCGACACGTCCTGAATGCCCCACTGTACGACGGAGCCGTTCAACAGCGCCTGCGATTGCGCGAGGTACGGGCACGGCACGCACACGCCCACGCGCACATCCTTCTGCAAAGCCGATGCCCCCGCGGCGACTTCGGTCAGCAAAGCCGCGTTATCGTTGATGCGACCGTGCATCTTCCAGTTGCCCACCACCAGTTTCGCTCGTTCTCTGGACATATGTCTCGTCAGTCGGCGGCGACTTGCCTCGTCATGAGCCAGCCGCCTGTCATTGGAATGAATCCGTCGCGAACCGCAAACCGCTTGCAAAATAGGCGATTTTACTATGTTCCGACGAAACTGGTCAAACCGCCAAAAGCGGGTCGCAACACCGAAACGCGGCCAAGCCGCCCAGGCCGCTCATGCATTCTCGCGCCAGTCGAGCACGATCTTGCCGGCATGCGTGCTGCTTTCCATGAGCGCATGCGCGGCGGCGGCCTCGTGCGCCGGGAAAACCTGGTGAATCACGGGCTTGATGCGGCCCGCTTCGATTTCCGGCCAGACGCGCTCCTTCAGCTTTGCCGCGAGCTTCGCCTTGAACGCGACCGGACGGGGCCGCAGCGTCGAGCCGGTGATCACGAGCCGGCGACGCAACACGTCGTTCTTCAGATTAATCTCCGCCTTCGCGCCGCCGAGCAGCGCGATCACGCAGATGCGTCCGCCGTCGGCCAGCGCTTTCAGCTCGCGCTGCAGGTAGTCGCCCGCGACCATGTCGAGAATCACGTCGACGCCGCGATCGTTCGTCAGCGACTTCACCACTTCGACGAAATCCTCCGTCTTGTAATTGATCGCCCGCTCCGCGCCGAGCGCCTCACACGCGCGGCACTTTTCGTCGGTTCCGGCCGTCGCGAACACGCGAAAGCCGAGCGCGCGCGATCTGGATCGCCGTCACGCCGATGCCGCTCGAACCGCCCTGCACGAGCAGCGTCTCTTCCGCGCCGTTCTCGCCCGCGCCCAGCTGGCCGCGCTCGAATACGTTGCTCCATATGGTGAAGAACGTCTCGGGCAGCGAAGCGGCTTCGATATCCGACAGGCCCTTGGGCACCGGCAGGCATTGCTCGAGCGGCGCGACGGCGTACTCGGCATAGCCGCCGCCCGCGAGCAGCGCGCACACGCGATCACCTTTTTTCAGGCCGAACGGGTTGTGCTTCGGGTCGAAATCGCCGTCGACGATCTCGCCCGCGACCTCCAGCCCCGGCAGGTCCGACGCGCCCGGCGGCGGCGCATAGGCGCCCTTGCGCTGAAACACATCCGGGCGGTTCACGCCTGAAGCCGTCACCTTGATGAGCACTTCGTTCTTGCCCGGCGTGGGCTGCGGGCGCTCGCCGAGCTTCAACACTTCGGGCACGCCAAACTCGGTGATTTCGATGGCCTTCATATCCTCTCCCAGGATTCGTTTACCGCGCTCGGATGGATTCGAACCGGATGACACTGTGCGCGCCGGAGCAATTCCGTGCTCCATGATCCGCACACCACACTGCCATCGAGTCCGACGACGCGTCCGACAATGCCTAGCCGAACGAGCGTCATACAAGAAAACGGCCGGCTCGCATAAGCGGCCGACCGACCGTCCATACATTACCGCATTACTGCTGCGGGTGCGTGGGCTCCGCCTGCTGCGCGCCTTCGTTCAGGAGCGCCTTCGCCGACAGACGCACGCGGCCCTTCTCGTCCGTCTGGATGACCTTGACCTTCACGATCTGGCCTTCCTTCAGGTAGTCGTTGATGTCCTTCACGCGCTCGTTGACGATTTCCGAGATATGCAGGAGACCGTCCTTGCCCGGCAGGATGTTCACGATCGCACCGAAATCGAGCAGCTTGAGCACCGGGCCTTCGTAGACCTGACCCACTTCCACTTCCGCCGTGATGTTCTCGATGCGCTTCTTCGCCTCGGCCATGCCTTCGGCGCTCGTGCTCGCGATCGTCACGACGCCGTCGTCTGAAATGTCGATGGTCGTGCCGGTTTCTTCCGTCAGCGCGCGGATCACCGAACCGCCCTTGCCGATCACTTCGCGGATCTTCTCCGGATTGATCTTGATGGTAACCATGCGCGGCGCGTAGTCGGACAGCTCCGTGTTCGTGTGCGGCACCGCGGCGGTCATCTTGCCGAGGATGTGCATGCGGCCTTCCTTCGCCTGCGCGAGCGCGACCTGCATGATTTCCTTCGCGATGCCCTGGATCTTGATGTCCATCTGCAGCGCGGTGACGCCCTGCGCCGTGCCGGCCACCTTGAAGTCCATGTCGCCGAGATGATCCTCGTCGCCGAGGATGTCGGTCAGAACCGCGAACTTGTTGCCTTCGAGGATCAGGCCCATCGCGATGCCCGCGACGTGCGCCTTCATCGGCACGCCGGCGTCCATCAGCGCGAGGCAGCCGCCGCAGACCGAAGCCATCGACGACGAACCGTTCGATTCGGTGATTTCCGACACGACGCGGATCGAGTAGCCGAACTCGTCGGCGCTCGGCAGGCACGCGACCAGCGCGCGCTTCGCGAGACGGCCGTGGCCGATTTCGCGGCGCTTCGGCGAGCCCACGCGGCCGGTTTCGCCGGTCGCGGACGGCGGCATGTTGTAGTGGAGCATGAAGCGCTCGCGGTATTCGCCTTCGAGCGCGTCGATGCTTTGCTCATCGCCCTTGGTGCCGAGCGTCGCCACGACCATTGCCTGCGTTTCGCCGCGCGTGAAGAGCGCCGAGCCGTGCGTGCGCGGCAGGACACCCGTGCGGATTTTGATCGGGCGCACGGTGCGCGTGTCGCGGCCGTCGATGCGCGGCTCGCCGTTCAGGATCTGCGAGCGAACGATCTTTGCTTCGATGTCGAACAGCACGTTGCCGACGGTCGCGTTGTCCGGCGCCGTCGTGCCGGAGGCCGCGGCGTCTTCCGCGAGCTTGGCCGAGGTCGCTGCGTACACTTCCTTCAGCTTGGCCGAGCGCGCCTGCTTATTGCGCAGCTGGTAAGCCGCCTCGAGTTCCGGCCTGGCGATTTCCGTCACGCGCGCGATCAGCGCCTCGTTCTTCGGCGCCGGCTGCCAGTCCCACTCGGGCTTGCCGCCGTCGCGCACGAGTTCGTGGATCGCGTCGATGGCCGTTTGCATCTGCTCGTGGCCGAACACGATAGCGCCGAGCATCACTTCTTCAGACAGTTGCTGGGCTTCGGATTCGACCATCAGCACCGCGCGTTCCGTACCGGCGACAACCAGATCCAGCGCCGATTCCTTCATCTGCGGGCGCGTCGGGTTCAGCACGTATTCGTTGTTGATGTAGGCGACGCGCGCGGCGCCGACCGGGCCGTTGAACGGCAAGCCAGAGACCGCGAGCGCGGCCGATGCGCCGATCAGCGCGGGAATGTCGGCCGGAACGTCCGGATTGAGCGACAGGACGTGGATCACGACCTGCACTTCGTTATAGAAGCCTTCCGGGAAGAGCGGACGGAGCGGCCGGTCAATCAGGCGCGAGATGAGCGTCTCGCCTTCCGACGGACGGCCTTCGCGACGAAAGAACCCGCCCGGGATCTTGCCGGCGGCGTAGGTCTTTTCGAGGTAATCAACCGTCAGCGGGAAAAAGTCATGGCCCGGTTTGGCGGTCTTCGCGCCGACGACGGTCGCGAGCACGACGGTGTCTTCGACGTCGACGATCACCGCGCCGCTCGCCTGACGAGCGACCTCACCCGTTTCCAGGCGGACGTTGTGCTGTCCCCACTTAAATTCTTTGACGATTTTATTGAACATTACGACTCCTTCTACGTTGACGTTGCGCCGCGCCGCTCGGTCGGCGCTGGCGGGGCGGTCCGGAGGAGCCACGCGTAAGAGGTGTGTTATGCCATTCCAGCGCGGTACACGCGTGCGCACGCGCCGCGCTGGAATGACACAAAGCTCTGCCGCGAGGCTGGACCGAGTGTCGCACCGGACGATTGCATCCGGGTAAAGCAATGAACTGCCGAAACTGTCGATTACGATGCGCACCGACCGCCGGAAGCGATCGCGCACCACTTCACGGCCGAAGCGTACAAAAACAAAGTGCCTGTATCAGCGGACTGACACAGGCACTTCGTTGGAACACTGGCCGCTTGGCGCCAATTACTTGCGCAGACCCAGCTTTTCGATCAGCGAGCGATAACGATCCGCATCCTTGCCCTTCAGATAGTCGAGCAGCTTGCGACGGCGGCTCACTATGCGCAGCAGACCGCGGCGGCTGTGGTGATCCTTCGAGTGCGACTTGAAGTGGATGGTCAGTTCGTTGATACGGCTCGTCAGCAATGCGACTTGCACTTCGGGGGAGCCGGTGTCGTTGGCGCCGCGCGCGTATTCTGCGACGATGTCGGACTTCTTGATTTCTGCTACGGACATTTGCTTTTCCTTTAAAACGAACAGGCGGTCACGGAAGAAAGGCCGTGCCGTGGGTTACACATGTGAACTGCATTTCAGGTTTCGTTTTCGGCCTCGCCGGAAAGCCGAGAGATTCGGATTCCGCGGATTACGCCAAAAGCGAAGTTCAAAGTATAGCACATTCCCATGTCCCGGCGAACTTCAGTCGCTGCGCCCCAGCGCCGGCCGCGCCATCCTGCAGGTCGTCGGTGGGACGGTCTTGTCCGCGGGAACGGCAAGCAGCGTCCGGAATCCGTAGCCCGAGCCCCCTCGTTGTCGAACCTCACGCCAGGCGTGCCCGCGCAGTCCATCTCCATCATATAAAGGGGCTGGATCAGCTGATGGTCTTCGGCGCGCATCGTCGACGGATGAAAGCCCTCGCCGTCGAATTTCATGCCTTCCAGCGCGCGCGCCACCGCGAGCGGGTCCGCGCTGCCCGCGCGCGTCATCGCGGCGGCGAGCATTTCAACCATCAATGGCATGCGCGCCACCAGATAGTCGTCCGCCGCAGCGGAATAGCGGGCGCGGAACGCCCGGTAATACGCGTCGGAAGCCGCGCGGGCGGCGTTCGGATGCCAGTCCGCCACCGCGAGATCACGCGCTTCACGCCGGCATCGCCGAGCGCCGCGGACGCCCCCAGGCTGTTGCCGTAGAACGTGTAGAACTTCGTGTCGAGGCCCTGCTCGCGCGCAGCCTTCACGAGCAGCGCAAGATCGTTGCCCCAGTTGCCGGTGATGACCGCATCGGCCCCGCTCGCGCGGATCTTCGCGATGTACGGCGCGAAGTCCTTCACGCGGCCGATCGGATGAAACTCGTCGCCGGCAATCGCGATGTCCGGCCGCCGCGCCCTCAGCGCGCGCTGCGCCTCGCGGCTCACGTCGTGGCCGAAGCTGTAGTCCTGATTCAGCAGATACACCTTCTTCACCGCGCGATCGTCCTCGAGCGCATCGGCGAGCGCGTCCATGCGCATGCCAGCGTGGGCATCGAAGCGGAAGTGCCAGAAGCTGCACGCATCGTTGGTGAGCGCGGGATCGTCGGCGGAATAGTTAGAAACAGCACGCGGCGGTCGGGCTCGCGCGCGTTTTGCCGATCGATTGCGGCAACGAGCGCTGCGGTGACCGCCCGCCTCGGTCAGCCGCGCGAGGTCTACGACTTGCCCAACGGCGGCAAGCGCCTCAGGCCCACGCAACCGCTCGGCGAAACCACCACCGCCGCCGACATCGACGCGTCCGGCAAGATCGTGAGCGTGAGGCAAGTGCTCGACGAGAACGAGTTCTACAAGGCGCAGATCGGCACCTGGACGAAAAAGGACGTACTCGTCAACTTCGGCCGGCCGGTGGAGACGTCCTATTTTCCGCTGATGAAGCGCGAAGTCTGGACCTATCGCTACATGGAGGCGAACATCTGGTACCTGATGTACAATCTTCTATTTCGACGATCAGGGCATCCTGCGCCTGACGCAGAAGACACCCGACCCGTTGCACGATCCCGACCGGCGCAATCTGTTCTGAGCGCCTCGCACCAAGGAAAAGCCCTCTTTCGAGGGCTTTTTCGCTTCAGACGGAACGGCCTCGATCGTCAGAGCTGCGGATTGAGCTTCTCGACCTTCGAGTGCAGCTTGTTCAATGCGGCGATATACGCCTTGGCCGACGCCGCGACGATATCCGGGTCGGTGCCCACGCCGTTTACGATGCGTCCGCTCTTCGACAGACGCACCGTCACCTCACCCTGCGCCTGCGTGCCGGTCGTGATCGCGTTGACCGAGTACAGCACGAGCTCCGCGCCGCTCTCGACCTTCGATTCGATCGCGTGCAGCGTCGCGTCGACCGGACCGTTGCCGCCGTTGCCGCGCGCCTCGCCGGTGACCTCGGTGCCTTCCACCGCGAACACGACCTGCGCCTGCGGCTGCTCGCCGGTTTCAGAATGCTGCTTCATCGACACGAAGCGAAAGTGCTCCTTCGCCTGCGCTTCCGCCGACTCCTCGGAGACGATCTGCATGATGTCTTCGTCGAAGATTTCGGCCTTGCGGTCGGCGAGATCCTTGAAGCGCGCGAACGCGGCGTTCACGTCCGCTTCGGATTCGAGCTGCACGCCGAGTTCCTCGAGACGCTGCTTGAACGCGTTGCGGCCGGACAGCTTGCCGAGCACGATCTTGTTCGCGCTCCAGCCCACGTCCTCCGCGCGCATGATCTCGTAGGTGTCGCGCGCCTTCAGCACGCCGTCCTGGTGAATGCCGGACGCATGTGCGAAGGCGTTTGCGCCGACCACGGCCTTGTTCGGCTGCACGACGAAGCCGGTGATCTGCGAGACGAGCTTCGAGGTGGGCACGATCTGCGTCGTGTCGATACCGAGATCGAGTCCGAAGTAATCCTTGCGCGTCTTCACCGACATCACGATCTCTTCGAGCGACGTGTTGCCCGCGCGCTCGCCCAGACCATTGATCGTGCATTCGACCTGACGCGCGCCGCCGATCTTCACGCCGGCGAGCGAGTTCGCCACCGCCAGACCGAGGTCGTCGTGACAGTGCACTGACCAGATCGCCTTGTCGGAGTTGGGCACGCGCTCGCGCAGCGCCTTGACGAGATTGCCGTAATACTCGGGAATGCCGTAGCCGACCGTATCGGTGATGTTGATGGTGCGCGCGCCTTCGTCGATCACGGCTTCGAGCACGCGGCACAGATAGTCGATATCCGAGCGGCTGCCGTCTTCCGGCGAAAACTCCACGTCGTCGGTGAACTTGCGCACGAAGCGCACGGCGAGGCGCGCCTGCTCGTAGACCTGCTCCGGCGTCATGCGCAGCTTCTTCTTCATGTGCAGCGCCGAAGTGGCGATGAACGTATGGATACGGAAGTGGTTGGCGGGCTTGAGCGCATCGGCGGCGCGCTGGATGTCCTTGTCGTTCGCGCGGGCGAGCGAGCAGACCGTGCTGTCCTTCACGAGCGACGCAATGGTGTTGATCGCGTCGAAATCGCCGTTCGAGCTGGTCGCGAAGCCCGCTTCGATCACGTCGACCTTCATGCGCTCCAGCTGCTTCGCGATGCGGATCTTCTCTTCCTTCGTCATCGATGCGCCGGGGGACTGCTCGCCGTCGCGCAAGGTCGTGTCGAAAATGATCAACTTGTCTGCTGCCATGTCGAGCTCCTGTGGAGAAATTTATCGATTGTTGGAAATATCGGGAGGAAACGCAAAAGGGAATCCGGGTGTTCGCGCCACCGCTGGCGTCGAAAACCTGAATGGACGAGCAGACGGGAGGCGAGACGAATCAGCACGGTAGGCGCGCTAGTAGCGATAGTGCGCGTGCCGACGAAGCAGCGGACGCACCAGCCGGGAACAGCGAGAAGGGGAACGTGAAAAAGTTCATCTGAAAGCTATAACGGCTTTTGCAGGCGCGTGCAATGAGGCTTTCCGATGGCGCCGATCGACTTCGCGCGCGTATTCGGACCGTCAAAAAGCAAAAAGCCCGCGTCCCGGAAGGAGGCAGGCTTTTCGCGGCGGCGAGCCGGTCGATCAGTAACCGCCGATCGTGGCGTTCACGCGCTGGCGCAGGTCGGAGCCGTCGTTGAACTGCGCGTTCTCGATGCGGCGCGCACCCTGAAAGCACTTTTCCCAGTAGCCGTCTTCCAGGTCGTCGACGCGGATCGTGCTGCCGGTGGACGGCGAATGCACGAACTTGTTGTCGCCGATATAGATGCCGACGTGCGAGAACGAGCGGCGCATCGTATTGAAGAATACGAGATCGCCCGGCTTCAGATCCGACACGCGAACCTTCTCGCCGACGCGGCTCATTTCCTCGGCGCGGCGCGGCAGGGTTATGCCGAGCGTGTCCTGAAACACGTAACGCACAAAGCCGCTGCAATCGAGACCCGAATCAGGCGAATTGCCGCCCCAGCGATAGCGCACGCCGATCATGTTGAGCGCGCCGACGACGACGTCGCCCGCCTTGCTCGCGACGCCCGACAGAAACGACTTCGCGCCGCCCGGAGCCGGTGCGGCGTCTGCGCTCGCTGCGCCAGTGGATTTATTCGAGGAGAAAATGCCGTTGCTGGCATTTTGGCTGCTACTGCTGACTTCGTCTGCGAACGCGCCGGAAGTTGTTGTCATCAGGAGGCCGATTAACATGCTCGCGGCGGCGCGCGCGCATGTCTGAGTCAACGATAGTGGCTGCATCGGTCGGTAGATTTTACAATTAAAGACTGATAAATCAGGAAGATACGCGAAAGTTTTGAGGGATACTAGCCATAAATTATTTAACTGTCAAAAGAAATAGAAAAATACAATCGAGACGAGCACCCAATTGGTGAAAAAGAAAGATTTTTAGGAATCGAGGTCTGCCCTCAGAAGCTGAGGGTGTATTCGTCCGAGGAGTTCGCAAAAATCTTCTCTACTTCGCCCGACTCGACGACAAAACCATTTCGCATCACGGCGACGCGGTGTGCTATCACGCCGATCACCTGCAGGTCGTGGCTAATGAAAACGTAACCGAGGTTGTGCTTCTTCTGAATGTCGGCCAATAGCGCAAGTACTTGACTCTGAATGGAAACATCGAGTGCGCTGGTTGGTTCGTCGAGGATCAGGATGCTCGGTTCCAGCACCAGCGCACGGGCAATCGCGATGCGCTGCCGCTGTCCGCACGAAAACTCGTGCGGGTAACGCGTGAGCGCCGCGCGGTCCATGCCGACTTCCCGCAGCATGGCGACCACCTTGTCGCGGCGCGCGGCGGCGTCCAGCTCCGGGCGATGCAGCGCAAGCCCTTCCCCGACGATCCGCTCCACCGTCTGCCGCGGCGGCAGCGAGCTGAACGTGTCCTGAAACACGACCTGCAGATTCAAGCGCAGCACGGTTTTTTCGCGTCCGCGAAAATCGCCGAGCGCGCGGCCCTGAAACTGCACGACGCCGTTCGAGATGCGCCGCAGGCCGAGCAGCGCCATCGCGAACGTGGATTTCCCCGAGCCCAACTCCCCGACAATGCCGAGCGTCTCGCCCTGCCGGACCGTCAGCGTGACGTCGTCGACGGCCTTGAACCGGCCGCGCCGGAACCAGCCGGCGAAACCGGGCAGACGCGTCGGGTAGTCGACCGACACGTTCTTCGCGTCGAGCAGCACGGGCGCGATCGGCAGCACAGGCAGCACGCTGCGCTTCGGCTTGCTGTTCAGAAGACGCTGCGTGTACGGATGCTGCGGCGACGTGAAAATGTCCTCGACCGCGCCGCTTTCGACCAGCACGCCCTTTTCCATCACCGCGACCCGCTCGGCGAAGCGCCTGACGAGATTCAGGTCGTGCGTGATGAGCAGCACGGCCATGCCGCGCTTTTCCGCTTCGTCGCGCTGCAGCTCCAGCAGCAATTCGATGATCTGCGCGCGGATCGTCACGTCGAGCGCCGTGGTCGGCTCGTCGGCGAGCAGAAGACGCGGCCGGCACGCGAGCGCCATCGCGATCATCACGCGCTGGCGCTGCCCGCCCGAAAGCTGATGCGGATAGCTGTCCACGCGCTTTTCCGGCTCGGTAATGCCCGTGCGCGCGAGCAGCGCGATCGCCCGCTGCCGCGCCTCGCGCGGGCTTGCGCCGTCGTGCAGCTGAATCATCTCGCCGATCTGGTCCCGCCCGTGTAGAGCGGATTGAGCGCGGTCATCGGCTCCTGGAAGATCATCGCGATGTCGGAGCCGCGCAGGCCGCGCATCGCGTGCTCGCTCTTCGCGAGCAAGTCCTCGCCGGCGAAGCGGATCGAGCCGGTGAGTTCGGCGTCGCGCAGCAGGCGCAGGATCGAGAGCGCCGTCACGCTCTTGCCCGAGCCCGATTCGCCGACGAGCGCCACGCGCTCGCCCACGCGGATGTCGAGGTTCGCGCCGTCGACGGCGAGCGTGTCGCCGAAGCGCACGCGCAGGTCCCGAATCGATAGCAGCGGGGCGCTCACTGCCCGCCTCCCGCCTTGACCGCATCGGCGATGCGCGTGTCCAGCGCGTTGCGCAAGGCATCGCCCATGAAGGTCAGCAAGAACAGGGTCGCGACGAGCACGCCGAAGGTCGAGAGCGAAATCCACCACGCATCGAGATTGGCCTTGCCCTGCGCGAGCAGCTCGCCGAGCGACGGCGTCGGCGACGGCACGCCCAGGCCGAGAAAATCGAGGCTCGTCAGCGCGAGAATCGCCCCGCTCATGCGAAACGGCAGGAACGTGATGACAGGCGTCAGGCTGTTGGGCAAGACGTGCCGCCAGATGATCGCCAGTTCGAGAGACCCATCGCGCGGGCCGCGCGCACGTAGTCCTGCGTGCGGTTGCGCAGGAACTCGGCGCGCACGTAATCCGACAGGCCGATCCAGCCGAACAGCGACAGGAGAACGATCAGCAGGATCAGGCTCGGCTCGAAGATCGACGCGAAGATGATCAGGCAACGCGCTCCATATCTCGTCAGACGCTGCCCGGCGATATCGATCCTGCCGCCGAAGTAACCCTGCACCGCGCCTGCCAGGACGCCGAGAATCGTGCCGATCGCGGTGAGCACGAGCGCGGAACAGCACCGACACGCGAAAGCCGTACACGAGCCGCGCGAACACGTCGCGGCCGCGGTCGTCGGTGCCGAGCCAGTTCTCGCGCGAGGGCGGCGCCGGATTCGAGCCCTTCGAGAAGTAATTGAGCGTGTCGTAGTAGTAGTGATAGTAGTGATTCGGCGGATAGATCGCGAAGTTGCCGGGCGCGCTGAAGCGGTCGCGCACGAACGGATCGAGATAGTCGGCGGGCGTCGGGAAGTCGCCGCCGAAGGTCGTCTCCGCATAGGTCTTCACGAGCGGAAAGTAGAACTGCCCCTGATAGCGCACGACGAGCGGCTTGTCGTTCGACCACAGCGACCCCGCGAGGCTGATGACGAACGCCGCGACGAACACGATGAGGCTCCAGTATCCGAGCCGATGCTGCCTGAAGCGCAGCCATACCCGCCGCCCCGGCGGCGCCGATACTTCGCCGCGCAGCGGTTGCGCGTCGCTGCCGTTGGCGGCGCGCCGCGACGATCTCGATGAAGCGGCTCGATTCAAATCAGCGCTCCAGTTGTTCGAATTGGATGCGCGGATCGACCCAGACATAGCAGAGGTCCGAGACAAGCTTAGTCGCGAGGCCGATCAGCGTGAAGAGATAGAGCGTGCCGAGCACGACCGGATAGTCGCGCTGCACGGACGGATTCGTACGAGAGCAGACCGAGCCCGTCGAGCAAGAACAGCGTCTCGATGAGCAGGCTGCCCGTGAAGAACGCGCCGATGAACGCCGCCGGAAAGCCGACGATCAGCGGCAGCAGCGCGTTGCGGAACACGTGCTTCCAAAGCACGCGCCGCTCGCTCAGGCCTTTCGCGCGCGGTGAGCACGTATTGCTTGCGGATCTCGTCGAGAAAGGCTTTTTTCGTGAGCATCGTGACGACGGCGAAGCTGCCCACCACCGACGCGACCACCGGCAGCGTGATGTGCCACAGGTAGTCGAGAATCTTGCCGCCGAGCGAGAGCGTCGCCCAGTTGTCGGAGGTGAGATTGCGCAACGGGAACAGTTGCCAGAACGATCCGCCGCCGAACAGCACCAGCACGCCCAGCACGAAGCCCGGAATCGCAAAGCCGACGAGCACGACGAGGCTCGTCGCGACATCGAACCTCGAGCCGTTCCTGACCGCCTTCGCGATGCCGAGCGGCACCGATATCAGATACGTGAGAAAGAACGTCCACAAACCGATGCTGATCGACATCGGCAGCTTCGACACGATCAGCGACCACACGCTCTGATGCCTGAAGTAGCTGTCGCCGAGATCGAAGCGCGCGAACTTGCCGAGCATCGAGAAATAGCGTTCGAGCGGCGGCTTGTCGAAGCCATAGAGCGCCTTCAGTTGCGCGACCTGCTGCGCGTCGACGCCGGTATGCGTGCGCAGCCCGAAGCCGCCCCCGCCGCCCGCCTCCGCACTGCCGCGCCGCAGGTCGTGCACCGCCTGCTCCACCGGACCACCCGGCACGAACTGGATCACGACGAAGGTGAGCGTGAGCACGCCGATGAGCGTCGGGATCATCAGGAGAATGCGTTTAAGGATGTAGCTCCACATGGCGCGCCTTCCTCTATTTCGCCGCGGCGGCGGGTGCGGGTTTGGCCCACCACGTCGATATGACCCAGTCCTCGGCGCCGTAGTACAGCGGCAATGTCGCCGGATATGCGAGCGTGTTGCGATACGCCACGCGATGCGTCGCCGAGTACCAGTGCGGCACCACATAGTAGCCGTTCATCAGGACGCGATCGAGCGCGTGCGTCGCGTCGACCAGCTGCTCGCGCGTCTGCGCCGAGACCACTTTCTGCAGGATCGCATCGACCGCCGGCGACTTCACGCCCGCGAGATTGTCCGAGCCCTGCTCGTCGGCGGACTTGCTGCCGAAGCGCGAGACCTGCTCGGTGCCCGGCACCTGCACGTCGGGCATGCGCACGCTCGTCATGTCGAAGTCGAATGCATCGAGACGCTTCTGGATCAGCGCGTAGTCGACGGTGCGAAAGTTCATCGCGATGCCGAGCTTCTGCAGATTACGCCCGAACGCGGCCGCGACCGGCTCCATCGACGCGCCGCCGCCCGTGTCGTCCAGAATCTCGAAAACGAAGGGCTCGCCCTTCGCGTTGCGCAGCGCGCCATCGCGATAGGTCCAGCCGGCCTGGGCGAACATCGCGCGCGCCTTGATCAGATTCGCGCGCAGCGAGCCGGGCGGATCGGTGTCCGGCTGGCGCGGCATCGCTCCGAACACGGACGGATCGAGATCCTTCTTCAACGGATTCAGGATCGCCAGTTCGCCTGCGTCCGGCCTGCCCTTCGCCTGCAGATCGGTGTTGACGAAGAAGCTGTCGATGCGCTTGTATTGATTGAAGAACAGCTGCCGGTTGAGCCACTCGAAATCGAGCGCCTGGCGCACGCGCACGTCCTTGAAGAGCGGCCACCGCGTGTTGATGAAAAAGCCCTGCATGCCGGTGCCGTTGTGCTGCGGAAACTCGCGCTTGATCAGCTCGCCGCTGTCGAAGCGCTTGCCGATATCGCGCCGCACCCAGCTACGCGCGACATACTCGACGAGCACGTCGTACTCGCCCGCCTTGAACGCCTCGAGGCGGGCAGTGGCATCCGAATACAGCTTGTAGTCGATATGCGTAAAATTGAACGTGCCGACCCGCACCGGCAGCGACGCGCCCCAGTAATCGGGATTGCGCCGGTACAAAATGGTGCGGCCGTTGTCGTACCGGTCGATCAGGCGCGATCTGTCCGAAGTACACGGAAAACTGCGGCGCGGCCTGCGGGCTCTTCAGCGTCTCGAACGAGAACTTCACGTCGTCGGCAGTGACCGGATCTCCGTTGGAGACGCGCGCTTTCGGATTGATGTGGAAGGTGGTCGACATGCCGTCCGGCGCCACGGCAATGTCGTCGGCGAGCAGGCCGTACGCGCTCGACACTTCATCGAGACTACCCGTCCCGTCAGGCTCTCGAACATCAGCGAAAGACCGGGCGCGGGATTGCCGCGCAGCATGAACGGATTGAACTTGTCGAAGCTCGTCAGCCGGTTCGGGTTGGCGAGCACGAGCGTGCCGTCGCGCGGTGCGTCGGGGTTGACGTAATCGAAGTGCCTGAAACCGGCCGGATATTTGGGCTCGCCGTATTGAGCGATTGCATGGACCGCGTAAGCCGGGCTCGCGAGCCATGCGATCGATCCGCCGAGCACCAGGGCGATGAACTTGCAGATCAGGTTGCGTGAGGCGCGGAACGAGCGGATCGTCTTGCGAGTCGTCATGTGCCTCTTGGCGCGATGTGCATGCGTGAAGCGGTTGAGTGACCCGGGCGGAGGCCCGAAGCGAACGCGCGAGAATCCTCGGCGGGGCATTGCGATGTGAGAGAATTCTACCCAAAATCACGCGCCGTTCGGCTTGCGGCTCAAGGCTCGCATGCAGGCCGATCGCGCGACGCACGATGCGCGCGGCACTCGCGACCGCACTCAGCCCCGCCGCCCGCGCGCGACATTGACATCAAAGAAGGAGCATTCATGGGCTTTCTCGCTGGAAAACGAATTCTGCTGACGGGCCTGCTGTCGAACCGCTCGATCGCTTACGGCATCGCCGAAGCCTGCAAGCGCGAAGGCGCGGAGCTCGCGTTCACGTATGTCGGCGAGCGCTTCAAGGAGCGCATCACCGAATTCGCGACCGAGTTCGGCAGCGACATGGTCTATCCCTGCGACGTCGCCGACGATGCGCAGATCGAAGCGCTCTTCGCATCGCTCAGGGGACGCTGGGACACCCTCGACGACCTCGTCCACTCGATCGGCTTCGCGCCGCGCGAGGCGATCGCGGGCGACTTTCTCGACGGCATGACGCGCGAGAACTTCCGCGTCGCGCACGACATCTCCGCGTACAGCTTCCCCGCGCTCGCCAAGGCCGCGCTGCCGATGCTGAAAGACGGCTCCTCGCTGCTCACGCTCTCCTATCTCGGCGCCGAGCGCGCGCTGCCGAACTACAACACGATGGGTCTCGCGAAGGCCTCGCTCGAAGCGAGCGTGCGTTACATGGCGGCGTCGCCGTCGCTCGGCGGCAAGGGCGTGCGCGTCAACGCCGTTTCGGCCGGCCCGATCAAGACGCTCGCGGCGAGCGGCATCAAGGGCTTCGGCAAGATTCTGAACTTCGTCGAAGAGAACGCGCCGCTCAAGCGCAACGTGACGATCGAGCAGGTAGGCAATGTCGCGGCGTTCCTGCTGTCGGATCTGTCGGCGGGCGTGAGCGCGGAAGTCGTCCATGTCGACGCCGGGTTCCACGCGGTCGTCGGCGGAATGGGCGGCGAGGCGGAATAACCGTGCGTTTCACGGCTTCGGAAAAAAGCGCCGCTCGTGTCACGCGAGCGGCGCTTTTCTATTTGCTGCGGCCGTTTCCGGCCGGGCGCTCAGCGGTGTCCATTCGGACCGCCGTGCCCGTGTCCGTGCCCCGGCGGCGGTCCGCGATGCGGCCCTCGCCCATGCCCGTGATGGCGATTCCAGTCGTTGCGGCTCCAGTAGCGGCGGCCGTCCCAATAGCGGTTGCCGTGCCAGCCGATCACCACCGGCGCCGGAATGCCAACGTTCACGCCCACGTGCACGTCCGCGCGCGCGGCGCCCGTCGCGCACCAGGCCGAGACGGCCAGCACGCCCGCCAAGATACGTCCCGAGATATTCATGTTCATATGTAAACGGGCCTCGCTCTTTTGCTTGTTCGCTTGCGACAAAATATAACGGAAAGCTTTCAGCGCAATATTTCAGCTTTGTAAGATTTTGCCTGGCCCGGCGTAATGTCAAGAGAAAGCTTACCTTTTGTTACATTGCACGCGGGCTGAAATTGCCCGCGAACCGCTCGACGGTGGCGAATCCCTCCTTCGGTCATCGACGGAAATGAAAAAGCCACCCGCTGCTGACGGATGGCTTTCCCGGAAACGCCTGTCGCAGACAAGACGATCAATGCCAGCCGTGACGGCCGTGGTCATGTCCGTATCCGTGGCCGTGGCCGTGATTGCGATACCACTCGTCGCGATTCCAGTAGCGATGGCCGTCCCAGTAACGGTCGCCGTGCCAGCCGATCACGATGGCCGGCTGCGCATAGACCGGCGGCGGGGGCGGCGCGTAGACTGGCGCCGGCGCAACGTACACAGGCGCGGGTACCCCGATGTTCACGCCCACGGACATTCCGCCATGGCCGCGCCGGACAACGTCAAGCCGCCGATCAGGACGGCGCCAGCCAGCACGGAAGCCTTCGAAACCTTGTTCATGTGAAGCCCCACCTCGATGGGTCGTTTGTTGTGTTGACGGGACTATATCGGACGGATGCCGCCGCGAGTGTTCGACTTGGTAACGTCCTATTACCGAGCAACAGATTACGAAAAGCAAGGTTCGCATGCAAAAAAACGGCGGCCTCGAATCTTGCGGGCCGCCGTCTGCGGGAAGCTTCGCGCCACTCAGCCCGGCAGTTCCTGCCCCTTCGTTTCCGGCGCGAGCGGAATGACCGCGAGACCGATCAGGAACGCAATCGCCGTGAGCGCGATCGGCACGCCGAGCGTCTTCATGTTGAGCACCATCGCGCCGATGCCGAAGTTCACGATCGCGCCGAAGAAGCGGCCCACCGAGGTTCAGAACGCGAACGCCGTCGCCCGCACGCGGGTTTCGAACTGCTCGGGCAGCCACACAGCGAAAAGAGCGCGAAATTGCCGCCGAAAAAGCCGAGCACGACGAGCAGCGCGATGAACGGCACCAGCCCGTTCGGCAGATAGAACGCCCAGCCGAATGCGAGCGCGATCGACGCTGCCATGCCGACGAAGTACACCGCGAGCGTCTTGCGGCGGCCGATTTTCTCGGCCATCGGCGGCAGCGCGAGACAGCCGACGATCGTGGCGATCGACGCCATGCGCGCGGCTTCCGCCTTGCCCATGCCGGCTTTCGTCGCGAGCTGAATGACCGCCGACGGCTCGTACACCGCGCCGGCCCACAGGCCGATGATCGCGACGGTCAGCAGCACGGCCGCGACGATGGTGCGCTTGCGATATTGCGCGTTGAAGATCGCTTTCAGCGAACTCTCGTGCTTCACGTGCGGATGAACGGCCTCGGCGCGCTCCCACTTGTCGGTTTCCTTCACGCGCAGCAGGACCATGATCGACACGACGACCGGGAACAGGCCGACCAGGAACATCGCGCGCCAGCCGAACGCCGCACCGATAGTTCATCAGCACGGCGGCAAGGAAGAATCCCGCGTAATAGCCGGTCTGCAGATAGCCGGCACCCATCTTGCGTCGATCCTCCGGCCAGGCCTCCGCGACATACGTTCCCGCCCGCGCCCATTCGCCGCCGATGCCCACGCCCGCGAAAAATCGATAGATGCCGAGCTCCCACACCGTATGCGCGGTCGCGGCGAAGCCGATGAAGATCGCGAACGTGAAGATGGTCGCGGCGAGCACCTTGGTGCGCCCGAAGCGGTCGGCGAGCGGGCCCCAGATGAACGACAGTCCCCATCCCACTAGGAACAGCGCGAACAGGATCGAGCCCGCGAGACCGACGTTCGCCGGCGTCGCGGCATAGCCGGAGCGCGGCAGCAGTTCGGTGAGCGCCAGCGCGAACACGAGCGCGTAGATGAACGAATCCATCCCGTCGAGCGTCCAGCCGGCCCACGCACCCCAGAAACCCATAATCTGCGACCGGTTGAGCGGCGTCTTCCTGGCGCGCGCGGCGCTTGCGCGGCGCTTATCTGACGATCCAGCAGTGTCGGCATGGCCATGTCTCTCCTAAAGGAATTAACAACGCGCCGGTGATTGGTGTTTGTCATGGCGTCTAAGGAAAGCACCGGGGATTCCGCGTGCAGTTTTATATATAAAATTTGAATATTGACACGCGACAAGTCCGCACTTTCACCTCAAGCCCGCACTTTCACCTAGCCATGCCGACCGATCTCTCTGCTTCCGGATCACCGCATCCGGTCTCATTTTGCGACGCGCAGTTCGAGCCGCGCCAGAGCACGTCGCGCTTCATCGCGGATGCGTTGCGTTCCGCGATCGTCGAGGGCTCGCTGGTGCCAGGCGAGCCGCTGCGCCAGGACGCGATCGCGCGGCTTCTCCGTCTCCGCGATTCCGGTGCGCGAGGCGTTCCGCCAGCTCGAAAGCGAAGGCTGGGTAACGATCGAGCCGAATCGCGGCACGGCCGTCAGCTTGCAGTCCGCCGACGAGGCGCGCGAGATCCACGAGATTCGCGCGTCGCTGGAGAGTCTCGCCATCGGCATCGCGATCGCGCACCACACGCCGGAGACGCTCGCGAATGCGCAGCGCCTGCTCGAAGCCGCGGAGAACGAGCCCGATCCGGCGCTCTACGTCGTGCGCAACGAGCAGTTCCATATGAGCCTGTACGCGCCCGCGGACCGGCCGCGCCTGATGGAGCTGATCGGCCAGATGCATCGCCGCGGCGAGCGCTATCTGCGTCTGAAGCTCGGGCTACCGATCCACAAGGATTCGTCCGATGCCGAGCACCGCGCGATCTTCGAGGCGCTCGCCGCGCGCGACATCGAAAAGGCGCAGACGCTGGTCGCGCGCCATCTGCTCGCGACCGGCGAACTGCTCTACCGCTTTCTCGCCGATGCGCAAGCGCTCGCCCAGGCGAGCCACGTCAGGAAGAAGCGCCGCCCGCGCGCTTCCGCCTCTTCCCGGGCGACCCCAACGGCCTCCTCACAGGCAGACCGATGAACCAACCCGTCCACACCTGCCGACGCGCTCGCCGCAAACCGGAACTGGAACGCGCGCGCAGGAAAAGGCGCGGCGACTAAAGCTGATCGAACCGTGGCTCGACGGCCCGGTGCTCGATCCCGCGCGCATCGTCGACGCGCTGAGCGCGCTGATCGTCGCGGGCGATCGCGTCGCGCTCGAAGGCAACAACCAGAAGCAGGCCGACTTCCTCTCGTGCGCCTTTGCGAAGCTCGATCCCGGGCGCGTGCACGACGTGCATCTGCTCATCTCGAGCATCAGCCGGCCGGAGCATCTCGCGCTCTTTGAGCAAGGCATCGCGCACAAGGTCGATTTCGCGTTCGCGGGCCCGCAGAGCCTACGCGTCGCGCAGCTGCTCGAGGACGGCCTGCTGGAGATCGGCGCGATCTATACGATCTATGCGTATAGCGAGCTGTATGCGCGCATGTTCATCGATCTCACGCCGCAGGTCGCGCTGGTGTGCGCGGTGCAGGCGGATCGGCACGGCAATCTTTATACCGACGCGAACACCGAGGACACGCCGACCATCGTCGAGGGTCAGGTTTTTTAAATAAAATCGTAATTTTCGTGTGGTCGCCCCGACGATCTCCATCGAGCATTTCGCCGACCCGTGCAATGCGGGCTTCAAAACCACACCATAGAGAGAAGGCAACATGAGCATTTTTCGCTTGGGCGCCGCGGCTGCGACCGTGACCGCGCTCGCTTCGTGCGGCAGCATCGGCAGCTTCAATCCGGATTCGCTCGCTCAATCCGGGCAGCTCGCGACACAGGCGCTCATGCTGAGCGACCGCGACGTGCGCACGCTCTCCGACAAATCGTGCGGGCAGCTCTGGACAGCAAGAATCAGATCGCACCGGCGTCGAGCGCGTACACGCAGCGCCTGAATACGATCGCGAGCCAGCTCGGCGACAACATCAACGGCTTGCCGGTCAACTACAAGGTTTACATGACGAAGGACGTCAACGCCTGGGCGATGGCCAACGGCTGCGTGCGCATCTACAGCGGCCTGATGGACCTGATGACGGACGAGGAAGTGCGCAGCGTCGTCGGCCACGAGATGGGGCGTCACGCTCGGCCACACGAAGAAGGCGATGCAGGTCGCCTATGCGACTTCCGCGGCGCGCTCGGTGGTCTCGTCGGGTTCGGCATGATCGCGAGCATTTCCGGCTCGCAGCTCGGCGATCTGAGCGAGAAGTTCGTCAACGCGCAGTTCTCGCAATCGCAGGAACGCGCCGCCGACGATTACTCGTTCGACATGCAGAAGAAAAAGGGATACAGTCCGGCGGAACTCGTGACGGCGTCCAGAAGCTCGCGTCGATCGACGGCGGGCATTCGAGCCTGCTCGATTCGCACCCGTCCTCGCCGGCGCGCGAAGCATATCCAGGATCGGATCGCGTCGGGGAAATGACGCGGGCGCGATGCGCGAGCGCCGGAACGCACGCGCATCGGCGAAGCGGAATCAGAAGAAGTAGTAATGCACGCCGATAGTCACGCTGTCGTTATGGCGATGGCCACCCTGGTAGCTCGAGACATCGCCGGTGTATTCGCCCGCGACGCTCCAGTTCTTGGCGAACTTGTATTCGACGCCGCCGCCGTAGTGCAGACGCGTATCTGGCCAGGAGGCCGTGAAGCCGACGCGCGCGTACGGCATGATGTTGCCGTTGACCGGCACGCCGAATTTGACGTCGAAGCCGCCGTCGTCGCGAGTGGTCGAACCGCAGTGAAAGTCGGCAAACCCTTCGATACCGACCACCAGCGGAACAATGTCGTAGTTCAAGCCGGCGACGAGGCCCGGGAATTCGGCGGGCGTGTGGGTCGACCGGGCATTCGGTCCCGTGATGTCCGACCAGTTGACACCGAATTTCGCACCGACGTAAGGGCCGGCGAACGCGCTGTGCGGTCCGTAGACGCCCAGCAACTTGAGCGCTGTCGGATTCAGCGCCTCGGAGTGAACCTGCGCGGCGCAGAGCAGCGAAACGAACAGCGGCCCGACTACTTTCTTGAAACCTGCCATGACTGAGTTGATAACCTTGAGATTGGCATTTGCCTGTTTGCGGCAACGCATCCAGCCGAGTGTTCGCGATAGGAGGCACGAATGCTTGTGTTGCGTTGTGTTCACTTGCCGAAAGACAAGCGATGCGCGAGGTTAGTTGTCGATGGCGAATCAAAAAAGATAGAAACGTCTGAAAGCGCAAGGCGATTCGTCACAAATTGCGGATGACGTGCAGGATGACGAACGAATAGAGCCGAAGTCGCGGGCACAAACAAAAAGCCCCGCAAGTTACCTTGCGGGGCTTTTCTTGCTGCGCTGGCGGAGACGGAGACCGCCATAATATGGTCCAGCATGACAAGTTCCGCAAGATCTTCAGCTAATCAGAGACTTGCCTTCATTTTTTTTAATCACCGCCACCGCACTTACATTCGAGAAAGCGGCGCGCGAAGTGCGCGGCACGACGTGGGGAGAGTTCGACCTGAAAGCAGCCTGGACCGTTCGGACGCATCGCAACGGCGCACGGGTTCCGCAGCAGTTTCCGCGACTGGTCCAGCGAGAACGGCTACGCCCGCGATCTTGCCGAACGCGCGCTTGCGCACACCATGGTGAACAAGGTCGAAGCGGCGTATTACCGAACCGACTTGCTGGAGCAGCGCCGCCTGTTGATGGAAGCATGGGCGGCACATATTTGGACGGCGGCTAATGCATGCGGTCATGAGAAGGGGGGATGGCCCTTTCGGCGCTAACCCGCGGTATCGACCGTGAAGTCCGGCATGGGAAACGCGGCATACTGAAGCATGGCCACTAGGCGCTGGTGGTTCGCGCCCCCCGCATGGCCACGGCTCCGCACTTTGTGGACTTGCCCCCGCATAACCGGACTGAACGCGCCCGCGTCGCTCGGCAAGCCGTTTTTCGCGGCGAGCTGATCAGTGTTGTTCCCGTGCCGCACACACGTTTCGCTCATATTTTTGACCGACGAAACTGGCGCGGGCCGACCGAAAAGTTACCGTTTCACACACAACATCGACCAGGAGAATCACAATGAACAAACCATGGCTGAAGGCGATCACGGCGACTGTCGCGCTGTCCGCCACCGTCGCCGCGCTGAGCGCGCAGGCGGCCGATGCGCCCGGCGTCGCGTTCGTCTATCTCGGCAATCCGGGCGATGCGGGCTGGACCTTTGCGCACGATGCAGGCAGCAAGGAAGCCGAGGCGAAGTACGGCAGCAAGATCAAGATCACGCGCGTGGAGAACGTGCCGGAATCGGCGGACTCGGAGCGCGTGTTCCGCGATCTGGCGAACAAGAGCAACAAGATCATCTTCGCGACGAGCTTCGGCTATCAGGATTTTGCGCTGAAGGTCGCGAAGGATTTCCCCGACACCGTCTTCCTCACGGTTACCGGCTTCAAGAAGGCGAAGAACTTCGGCACCTATGACGTGCGCATGTATCAGGGCGCGTATCTCGCGGGCGTCGCCGCGGGCTACGCATGACGAAGACGAACACGCTCGGCTTCGTCGCCTCGGTGCCGATTCCCGAAGTCGTGCGCAACAACATCAACGCCTATACGATGGGCGCGCGCTCGGTGAATCCGAAGATCCACACGAAGGTCATCTGGATCAACAGCTGGTTCGATCCGGGCAAGGAGAAGCAGGCGGCCGAAACGCTAATCGGGCAGGGCGCCGACGTGCTACTGCAGAACACCGACTCCAACGCGACGCTCAACACGGCGAACGAGAAGCACGTCTGGACCTTCGGCTGGGATTCGAACATGAAGAAGTTCGGCCCGAACGCGCACCTGGGCTCGGTGGTCGCGCACTGGGGCGTGTATTACAACAACGTCATCCAGCAGGTGCTCGACGGCAAGTGGAAGAATGATCCGGTGTGGCTCGGCATTCCGCAGAAGGCCGTGGACCTCGAAGACCTGAACAGCGGCGTGATTCCCGCGAAGGCAATGCAGGCGGTCGCCGCGAAGCGTGACGAACTTCACACCGGCAAGTGGGATGTGTTCAGCGGCCCGATCAAGGATCAGTCGGGCGCGGAGAAGGTGCCGGCCGGCAAGACGCTGTCCGATCCGGAACTGCAGCCCATCAACTGGTACGTGGAAGGCGTGGACGGCTCGCTGCCGAAGTAAGCACGCTCTGTCAAGCCGTGGAAAGACAAACCGCGCTTCGTTGCAAAACGGAGCGCGGTTTTTTCATGGCCCGGAAAAATGCGTCAATCGTCGATGCGCAGCCCCACCTTAATCGTCACCTGCCAGTGCAGGACCTTGCCGTCCTCGATGTGCCCGCGTGTTTCCACCACTTCGAACCAGTGCATGTTGCGCAGCGTCTTGGAGGCCTTCGCGAGCACGACGCGCACGGCTTCGTCGCTCGACTGCGGCGAGGAGCCGGTGAGTTCGATCTGCTTGTAGACGTGTTCCGACATGGTGTTCTTCTCCTTGTAGTGATGGACCGGCCAGCGCGACAGCGTCGTCGCGGAAAGCTTGCGATTTCAATGCAGCAAAGCGCGCGCCATGAAAGCGCGGGAGCAAGGCGTCGGCGGTGCGGGGAGAGCGGCGCGCTCGCCGGCGCGGGAACGCGTGGCTTCCATTAAAGGACAGGAAAGAGTGCGGGAATAGTCAGGGTTTGCGCGGTGTCGCGCAGGCCGCGTGCACAGGCGCACCGAGCCTCGCGAACGAGGTCGGCTACGACCAGGGGAATAGCCGGAACAGGACCCGCGAGCGCTCAGCGCAGCGGACGGGAGGCGGCGTCGCCCGCGTCCTGGCGACGCGTGCCTCGGCGCCTGCGTGCCGAGACCGTTGCGCCGAATTCGCTCAGAATCTGCGCGCGGGCGCGGCTTGCGAAGACAAGGAAGCCGAAACCATTGGCCTCGTACCAGTAACCGCCGTTCTCCAGTCCGTCGAGCGGCTGCTCGAGCGCGTTGGTGATCGATTCGACACAGCGCCTGTGCAGCTCGTCGATGGCCGGATACGGCGGCTGTGCGCCCCGCACGCTGCACAGCAGGACATCGAGCCCCGGCAGAACGTGTGCGTAGAGCACCGGCTCGTCCTGGGCGCGAGCCCGTGCAATCTTGGTGTCGAGCTGACCGAACGGCCTGAAGTGCCGCAGCACGGCGAGAAAAGACTCATCGCCTTCGGCCTTCACGCGTTTACGCTTTTTCGGGAATGACATAAAAATTCGCCTGAAAAAGAATTGCAAGAAACGCAGCGTCCTCATGCGGCCACTCCCGTCTTGCGCGCCGCACGTCGATCTTTTATAGCGCATCGATGTGAATAGGTCACGGTGATTCGGGCCATTGAAATTCGCGACCGGCTGGTGCCGATGCACGCCTTTGGCGCACAATTCGTGCCGTTGACCGTTTGGCGGCCCGCTTGGCATCCCTCTGAGCATCTATCTCAATAATAGTCCTGCTGCTACCCCCGCGAATAGCTTTCGTAAAGAAAAAAGCGGGGGCCGCACCAAAGGGGCGGGCGCATCCTGCGCAGACCCGCGCGAGCCGCGCGGGTTCCTCGGGCTTCCAGCGGATCGGCCGGTCTAGACGCGCGGCGACTTCTTGAGTTCGTCACGAATCTCGCGCAGGAGCAGCACGTCTTCCGGGGTGGCGGGCGGCGGCGCGGCTTCGGCCGGCTTGCGCAGATTGTTGATGAACTTGACCATCAGAAAGATGATGAACGCAAGGATAAGGAAGTTGATCAGCGTGGTGATGAACGAACCGTAGCCGAACACGGCGACGCCCGCGGTCTGCAGGTCCTTGTATGAATCGGGATTGCCCTTGTAGGTTGGCGGTATCTGTCCGAGCCGTATGAAAAGGTTGGAAAAGTCGAGGCCGCCGGTGGCGAGACCGACCACCGGCATGATCAGATCCTTCACGACGGAGTTCACGATCGTCGAGAATGCGCCGCCGATGATGACGCCGACCGCGAGGTCCATGACGTTGCCCTTCAGGGCGAAATTCTTGAATTCTTCAACAATCATGCTCATGCGCGGCTTCCTCCAGTAGAAGTTCGAAACGGTTTTTTGCGGGTTGGGGCGTCAGCAAGGGCTATGCCATTGGAGCGCCGGCGAAACGCACCCGAATTTAACACCGGAGCGCGTTCCGTTGCGGCTCCGTCAATGATAGTCAATTCGACTGCGCGCCGCCTGCGCGTCATAAAGCGTGCGGCTTCACGCGGTCGGCACGCGGCCCGCGCGGATCGCCGCGCGGAACGCGGCGTGGTCCACGACCGTCTGCGAGCCGTAGCGCTCGGCCCAGAGCGCGTAAGCCGCGTCGAACTTGTCCGAACTGCCGCAATAGCCCGCGATGAGCGCGGCGTCGCCGGTGCGCGCATGGGCCCGGGCGAGCAGAAGGCCCAGGCACCACGCGTAATAATCGAAGGTCGCGCCGTGCAGCCAGTCGACCGGAATCGAGCCGCGGATCTGCTTCATCTGCCGTACGTAGAAATCGCGCCCGGAGATGGTCGTCCAGCCGAGCAGCGCGTCGGACGAGCTCTGCATGAGCCGTTGCCCGTGCACGACGCGCCGCCCCTGATGGCGAAACGGCTCGTCGAGCGGCGGCACGAAGGGCGCGGCGGCGGGCACGATGCCTTCCTTCACCTGAATGAAAAGCGGGTCGCCGAGTGCGCGGCCGAGCAGCAGCACGAGATACGCGCGCGTGCCGACGCTGCCAACGCCGACGACGCGATGCGCCACGTCCGCGACGTCGTAGCGTTCGAGCATCATCATGCGCCATTCGCCCGCGATGGTCTGCAGATATGCCTTCAGCCCGTCGATCACATGATTTTTCTCGGCGGCGTCGAGCTTGGTGAGGATCGGCGGATCGACCTTGAAGCGGTAAGCTCTTGCCGGCCGACTCGGCGACCTTGGCGAGCATCGTCGCGTGCGAGCGCTTCATCGCGCGCTCGACCGTCCGCTCGATGGTCGCTTGCTCTTCGCGGCGTCGAGTTTCGTCGGCGCGTCCATGTGCAGCGCGCTCGCGTACGAGCGCATCTGCCAGAGGTCGTAAGGACTCATGCGCCAGAGCTCGGCCATGCTTGTGCGATACGCCGCGCATGCCGAGCGCACGGCGCGTTCGCGCCCGGCGGCGTCGACGTCGTTCTCGCGCGCCGCGACGTTGATGCTCGCGCTCAGACGCTTCAAATCCCACTCCCACGGACCGACGAGCGTCTCGTCGAAGTCGTTCAGGTCGAACACGACGTCCTGGCGCGGCATGCGAAAGAGGCCGAAGTTGTTGATGTGCGCGTCGCCGTCGATGATCACGTTGTGGCCGATCGACGGCGACTTCGCCAGGTCCCATGCCATGACCGTCGCGGAGCCGCGCAGGAAGGCGAACGGCGACTCCGCCATGCGCTGCATGCGCAGCGCAATGAGCCGCTCCTGCCGGCCCGCGTTGCCCGCCAGCCAGCACGCGCTCGACGGGGTCTGGCCGATCGGACTCGGGCGTCCAGACGCCATGCGCCTCGATGGGCACGGCGTCGCGCAGGGCGCGGCCGGCGGCGCGGCTCGCTTCGGCAGTGCCGTTGACGGGGAAATTCGTCGTGGTGGAATCGGGGCGCGTGGACAAGGCGTATTCTCCTTCGGCGATGAAAGCGTGTCGGGCGTCAGCCGAATGCTGGCGTATCCGGCGCTCCCGCGCACCTCGGCGTGTATCGGCGCGAGCCGACCGGAACGTTTTACACGCGGCGCGCTCGCGGGGAGGGTTTCAGGGACTTCGCATGCGGCTCGAAGCAAGCTGCGCGCCGGCTTGCACGACGGGCACGCGACATGCTTCTTTCGCTCCGTTTCGCAACGTGCAATGCCAGCAACGATTCCGACGCCCGGGCGTCAATCGCTCGAACACAGCATCTCATGCCGAACGAACTCCGCATTGCCGAAGGCTCCCCTTTTCCGCTCGGCGCCACTTGGGACGGGAAGGGCGTCAACTTCGCGCTGTTTTCCGCGAACGCGACCCGGGTCGAGCTATGTCTCTTCGACGAGAAGGGCGAGCAGGAAACGCAGCGCATCGAACTGCCCGAATACACCGACGAAGTCTGGCACGTGTACGTGCACGGGCTCGAGCCCGGCGCCGTCTACGGCTATCGCGTGCACGGACCGTACGAGCCGGAGGCCGGGCATCGCTTCAACCCGAACAAGCTGCTGCTCGATCCGTACGCGAAAGCGCACGTCGGCACCTTGAAATGGGACCCGGCGGTGTTCGGCTACACCCTCGGCGCGGAGAGCGAAGATCTCACTTTCGACGAGCGCGACAGCGCGCCCTTCATGCAGAAATGCCAGGTCGTGGATCAGACGTTCTCCTGGACGCACCCGACGCGCGTGCGCGTGCCCTGGGAGCACACGATCTTCTACGAGACTCACGTGCGCGGCTACACGAAGCCCCATCCGGCGATTCCTGAGTCCATGCGCGGCACGTTCGAGGGGCTCGGACAGAAGGAAATCGTCGAGTACATCAAGAGCCTCGGCGTGACCTCGGTCGAACTGCTGCCGATTCAAACGTTCGTCAACGACAGCCATCTGCTCGATCGCGGCCTCACGAACTACTGGGGTTACAACACGATCGGCTTCTTCGCCGCCGATCCGCGCTTTTTCGCGCGCGGTCCGGGCGTGATCGCCGAATTCAAGGAGATGGTCGACCGGCTGCACGAGGCCGGCCTCGAAGTGATTCTCGACGTGGTCTACAACCACACCGCCGAAGGCAACGAGCGCGGACCGACGCTGTCGTTTCGCGGCATCGACAACGCGTCGTATTACCGGCTGATGCCGGAGGAGCCACGCTACTACATCAACGATACGGGCACGGGCAACACGCTCAATCTCTCGCATCCGCTCGTCCTGCAGATGGTCACGGACAGCCTGCGCTACTGGGTGACGGAGATGAACGTCGACGGTTTCCGCTTCGATCTCGCGACGATTCTCGGCCGCGAACCCTACGGCTTCGACGAGGGCGGCGGCTTTCTCGACAGTTGCCGGCAAGACCCGATTCTCTCGAGCGTCAAGCTCATCGCGGAACCGTGGGACTGCGGGCCGGGCGGCTATCAGGTCGGCGGCTTCCCGCCCGGCTGGGCGGAGTGGAACGACCGCTATCGCGACACGGTGCGCGGGTTCTGGAAGGGCGACGAGGGGGAAGCGCCCGAACTCGCGACGCGCATGACCGCGTCCGGCGACAAGTTCAACAAGCGCGGACGCCGTCCGTGGGCGAGCGTCAATTTCATCACCGCGCATGATGGCTTCACGCTGAACGATCTCGTTTCCTACAACGAGAAGCACAACGAGGCCAACGGCGAGGACAACCAGGACGGCCATTCGGACAACAAGTCGTGGAACTGCGGCGTCGAAGGCTCGACCGACGATCCGGAGATCCGCGCGCTGCGCGAGCGCCAGAAGCGCAACATGCTCGCGACGCTGCTGTTCTCGCAAGGCACGCCGATGATTCTCGCGGGCGACGAGTTCGGCCGCACGCAACAAGGGAACAACAACGCGTACTGCCAGGACAACGACATCAGCTGGGTGAACTGGGACATCGAGGACGACGGTCGCGCGCTCACCGAATTCGTGCGCAAGCTGACGACTCTGCGTCACACCCTGCCGGTGCTGCGGCGCCAGCGTTTCCTGACGGGCGAATTCATCAAGGACCTGCAGGTCGCCGACGTCAAATGGCTAAGCGCGAGCGGCGACGAACTCACGCAGGAGCAATGGGACGATCCGAACATGCGCTGCTTCGGGCTCGTCATCGACGGGCGCGCGCAGGCGACGGGCATCCGCAAGCCCGCGTCCGACGCGACGCTGCTGCTCGTGGTGAACGCGTATCACGACGTGGTGGATTTCACGCTGCCGGATATTCCCGGCCCGGACGAATGGATCTGCCTCATCGACACGAACGCGCCGATCCGCGAGGAGTTGCCGGAGTTCGGCGCGGGCGACGTGTACCAGGTGACGGGCCGTTCGCTGCTGCTGTTCGCGCTTCAGCCGCGCGGCGCGACGAGGCGCATTTTCAAGCGCCTCGAGGAAGCGCTGACGGACGAAGTGCCGCCCGAAGGCGAAGAGAAGAAAGCGGAGGGCTGATTTCGGCCGCGGGCCGACGATCGAAGGCGCTTCGCGCGACCGGTTATCATGCGGCTTTTGCAATAGCGATGGAGGGCGGCGCGAGCCGCCTTCTTTTTTCCCGCGATGGACATATCACGAACGCATGAACGCGGGGCGCTTCGTCACCGTGCGTCCCCGCCGGCATGATCCTGCATGCCCTCCTGCGCGTCGCGAGCTGGGATCAGCTCGAACGCATCTGGGAATTCATCGTCGGCTTCTTCAAGTTTCTCTGGAGCCTGCTGCGCTTTCTCGGCGGAGGCGACTGAACGCGCCCGCCCGATTTCCGTTTTCCTGGCCGGAAATGAAAAAGGCCTCGCGAACGAGGTCTTCGACGTGCGCGCGGCGCGTCAGGAATCGCGCCAGCCGTCGTCGTTGCCGCCGAGGTCCAGGCCGCCGCCGCCGTCGTTCCAATCGTTCGAGCCGTTGCCGAAGTCGAGGCCGCCGCCGTTGTTGTTGCCGAAATCCAGTCCGCCGCCGTCGTTCTGGGCCGGACGGTCGACGGGCACTTCGCGCTCGATCACGCGGTCGCACCCATGCGACAATGCTTCGCCGAGCAGCACGCCGGTCAAGAGGCCGCCCATGCCGCCGCCGAACCCGCCGCCGCCTTGCTGGATGATGACGGGCGGCTGCTGTCCTTGCTGGGGCGGATAGGGCCCCTGCTGCGGATACGGCTGCTGCTGGCTGCGTCCGAAACGCTCGGCTTCCTGCGCATACGGCGACGCATTCTGCGCGCCGGGTTGCGCGGCGTTCGCCGCGTTCGGATCGGGCCTTCCTTCTGCGCGCGCCTTCAGGCTCGCGACCTGGTTCTCCAGATCCTCGATGGCATAGGGCGGCACGGGATTCTTCGAGCCGGACAAGGACTCGACCACCCCGCGCAACTGCGTTTCCGCGCCCTCCACGTCTCGCAGAAGCGCCTCATGGCCGGGCGCGGTGGAGAGCCGCACGTCGAGCTTGAGCGTGCGCACGTCGTTGAGGAGTTCGGTGACGCGCTTGATCTGCGCGCGGCGGTCGTCCTCGGCCTGGCCGTCGTCGCGCGCGCGGGCGCGTCGCAGGCCCCACCGCAACACGAGCGCGATTGCCGCGATCAGCACCGCGAGCCCGATCCATGCGCCCATGCCCAGGCCGTGCTTTTGCGGCGCGGCGGACTGATCCTGACTGAACGGATTCTGCGCCGTCGACGTGTTCGCGCTGTTGCCGGAGCGCGGCGAGATGCTGGCGCGCGTCGCATCGGCCTGAACGCGCGCCTGGGTGGCGGCGAAGCGCGACGGATCGGTGAAGCTCAAGGACGGATCGAGCATTTTCGCCTGCTGCAGATGCGAAAGGGCGTCGCTGTAGCGGCCCTCGCGATCGAGCACCTGGGCATACAGATAGTGCGCGTGCGCGTTCTTCGGATGGGCGTCGAGGACCTCGCTCAGCTGCGAGTCGGCTTTCTGCCAGTTGCCCTGCGTCATCGACTGCTCGACCTGCTGCGCCATCGGCACGGCGAACGCGAGCGGGGAGGCGAGCGACAGCGACAATGCCAGGGCCGTCAGGGTCTTTTTCATGATGCGGACCGGACGCGATGGACGTCCGTCTCCTGTCGAAGCTGCAAACGAGTGCTGCAAGGGGTAGTGCTCAAGGTAACGCATATTCGTGCGACGCGCTGCGAGCCCGGGAGTTCGCCGCGCGTGCGCTTTTCCGCGCGTGCGCTTTTCGGATGCCGGAAACTCACTGCGCCGGCGTGTTCAGCTGCTTTTTCAGCGCTTCGAGACGATCCTCGACCGAAGGCCCGCGATTGAACGCGGCGAGCTTGTCTTCGAGCGCCTTGCCGGACTTCTGGTCGGCCGAATTCAGGCGTGCGTCGGAACGGGCGTTGGCGAGCTGGATCTTGTCCTCGAGCTTCTGGAAATCCTCGGATAGATTCTTGCCGCCGATGCCGCCCAGCGCAGTCGCCGCGGTGTCCTTGGCCTGCGCGATCTGCTGCTTCGCCTGAAGGATGTTGGAGCGCGCGTTGAGATCGTTGCGGCGCTGGCGCATGTCGGCGATCTGCGTCTTGAGATGCTCGACCGACGGCTCGAGCGTCTGCAGTTCTACCGCGAGCGCGTCGCGTTCGGTTTCGGCGTTGGCCTGCGCCGCGAGCGCCTCGCGCGCGAGGCCTTCGTCGCCGGCCTGCAGCGCGCGCTTCGCGCCGTCTTCGTACTTGCGCGCCTTCTCCGCGGCGGCGTCGCGCTTGCTCTGTTGCGTCGCGACCTGCGCTTCGATCTCGATGAGCGAGTTCTCCGCCTTCGCGATGCTGTCGTCGAGCTCGCGCACGATCTGGCGCGCGTCGCGCGAGGGGTCCTGCATAGTGTCGGCGGCGTCGTTCAAGAGACCTTTGACCGTGCGAGTGATGGAATCGAAAAGCGACATGTATTTCTCCTGGATGAAGACGGCGGCGTGCACGCTTGCGCGCGTGCTCACGCGGCTCGAATGTGAGGCGCATCGCGCGGGATTGCAAGCGCCATGTGACGTTCACGCTGGAGGCTCGCGCGCCCGCCGAGTTTACCCGCTCATTAGAGCACGCCGTGGCTTAATCGGGACTTAACGGAAGGTTAAGGAGTGTAACGACGCGCGCGGCGGATGCGGGGGAAGGCGAACGGAGGAGAGCGGGCGCGCCGTCAACGACCGGAACGCGCGCCGTCGGTGAGCGAGGCGTCTTCGCCCGCGCCTTGCGCGCCGTCGTCCTGACCGGCGTCCTGCTCGATTCCGTCGTCGGAGGCGGCGGACGCGGAATTCGCTTGGGCCGCGCTGCGCGCCTGCGCGGCGCGCTTGCTCGCGTTCGCCGCCACGTCGCGGGCCTCGCGCACGGCCGCTTTCAGCGCGACATCGAGCGGGTCCGGGGCCTTGGGCGCGCGCAAGCGGTCCACGATGCCCGCGACCTTGATCTGCTCGCTCGTCGCGTTGAAGTTCAGCACGGCGCGCCGCATGAGCTCGCTCACGCTGATGCCGAGGGCGTCCGCTGTCTTGCTGATGGCCAGCTTTTGCGCGGGAGTCACGAAAACGACGATGCGTTCGCTGGGTTTGTTCGTCATGAGCGGCTCGCAAACACAAACAGTAAGGCGATCGCGACTTCGGTTCATCAAACGGCACGACATCTTTACCGCAGGGTGCGCGCGCGGAGTTCCGGGAACCTGCAATCCGTTCATCCATCATATCGCGGTTTGCGCGCGGCCGTGGGTGCGGCCCCCCTCGCATCGCAAGCGATGAGCATGGCGCAAAAAAGGCACGCGATCAAAGACTTGCCTATTTTCTCATACGGTTGTCCACAAGGCTCTCAACACTTTCTGTGGGTAACCACACGCCTGCGCGCGCAGGGACGGGAGCGGCGCGTCGAAGGACATTTGCTTACAAAAGTCCGACCGGTTTTGTAGCGGCGCGCCCGAATTCTTTAAAATGCGCTGTTAAGCTTCCGTCGAAGCCGGCCCGCTCCTTCGCTCGTCCCGTCTTTGCAGTAGCGCCAGAGCATCGGCGCATCGCAGCGCGGCAGCGCGCGCTTTCACAGCGCGCCGAACGAACCCAGTCATGCCTATCATCAAACGACCCGACTCATCGAAATCCTCGCGATACAATCGCGAACCCCGCTGGAACGACTCTCGCAACGATTCACGCAACGACTCGGGCGGCCGCGACGGCGGCGGCAATGGCGGCAACCGCGGCAATGGCCGCAACGGCCGCAACGGCCGCAACGATCGAGGGGGCGGCGGCCGCTCCGTCCTCGCACGCATCGCGCTCTGGTTCGCGGGTCTCGCGGCGATCGGCGTGGTGGTGGGCGCGCTCGTCGTGGGCTATGCGCTCGTTGTGATGGAGCCGAACCTGCCTTCGCTGAACGCGCTCATTTACTATCGGCCGAAGGTGCCGCTGCGCGTCTATACGGCCGATCACGTGCTGATCGGCGAATTCGGCGAGGAGTGCCGTAGCCTCGTGCGCTTTCAGGACATTCCCGATCAGATGAAGAAGGCCGTGCTCGCGATCGAGGATTACCGCTTCTACGATCACGGCGGGGTCGACTTCGTCGGCATCCTGCGCGCGGGCATGGCCGATCTGATGCACGGCGGCGCATCGCAGGGCGCGAGCACGATCACGATGCAGGTGGCGCGCAACTTCTTCCTGTCGAGCGAGAAGACCTACACGCGGAAGGTGTACGAGATGCTGCTCGCCTACAAGATCGAGCAAGCGCTCACGAAGGATCAGATTCTCGAGCTGTACATGAATCAGATCTATCTCGGCGAGCGTGCGTATGGCTTCTCCGCGGCTGCGCGCGTCTACTTTGGCAAGGACCTGAAGGACATCACGCTCGCCGAAGCCGCGATGCTCGCCGGCTTGCCGAAGGCGCCCTCGGCGTATAACCCGGTCGTCAATCCGAAGCGCGCGAAGGTGCGTCAGCAGTACATCCTGAAGCGCATGCTGGATCTGAATTTCATCACGCGCGAGCAGTACGACCAGGCCGTGGCCGAGGAGATCCACACCCGGTCCGCGGGCACGGAGTACGGCGTGCATGCCAAGTATGTCGCGGAGATGGTGCGGCAGATGATGTACGCGCAGTACAAGGAAGAGACCTATACGCGCGGCCTCACGGTCACGACGACCATCGATTCCGCCGACCAGGACGCCGCCTATCGCGCGGTGCGCAAGGGCGTGATGGACTACGAGCGCCGCCACGACTATCGCGGCCCGGAGGGCAACGTCAATTTGCCGTCGAACGCGAACGACCGCGCCGAGGCGATCGAAGACGCGCTCGTCGATCACCCGGACAACGGCGAGCTCGTTGCGGCGGTGGTGACGGCGGCGAACCCCAAGCAAGTGACGGCGCAGTTCGTCGGCGGCGATACCGCGACCATCTCCGGCGACGGCCTGCGCTTCGCGGCGGCCGCGCTGCGCAGCAATGCGTCGAAGGCGCTCGCGATCAAGCCGGGCGCGATCGTGCGCCTCACGAAGGACGACAAGGGCAACTGGCAGATCACGCAACTGCCGCAAGTGGAAGGCGCGCTGATTTCGATGGTGCCGCAGGACGGCGCGATCCGCGCGCTCGTCGGCGGCTTCGATTTCAACAAGAACAAGTTCAATCACGTGACGCAGGCGTGGCGTCAGCCGGGCTCGAGCTTCAAGCCGTTCATCTATTCGGCGGCCCTCGATAAAGGGATCGGACCCGCGACCATCATCAACGACGCGCCGCTGCACTTCCCGGCGGCCACACCCGGCGGCGACGCGTGGGAGCCGAAGGACGACGACCAGCCCGATGGCCCGATGTCGATGCGCGCCGGCTTGCAGAAATCGAAGAACCTCGTGTCGATCCGCATCCTGTCGTATATCGGCACGAACTACGCGCAAGACTTCGTCACGCAGAAGTTCGGCTTCGACAAGGACAAGACGCCGCCCTATCTGCCGCTCGCGCTGGGCGCGGGGCTCGTCACGCCCTTGCAGCTGAGCGGCGCGTACTCGGTGTTCGCGAACGGCGGCTACCGCATCAATCCGTACCTGATCGCCGAAGTCGCCGATGCGCGCGGCACCGTGATCTCGCGCGCCAATCCGCTCACGGCCGGCAGCAACGCGCCGCAGACGCTCGAGCCGCGTAACGCGTACATCATGAACAGCCTGCTGCACACGGTGGCGACGCAGGGCACGGGCTCCGGCACCAACGTGCTGAAGCGCAATGACCTGCAAGGCAAGACCGGCACGACCAACGACGCGAAGGACGGCTGGTTCGCGGGATATCAGAAGCAACTCGTCGCGGTCGCGTGGATAGGTTACGACCAGCCGAAGACGCTCGGCAGCCGCGAGTTCGGCGCGCAGCTCGCATTGCCGATCTGGGTCGACTATATGGGACGCGCGTTGCGCGGCATTCCGCAGCAGATGCCGAAGCCGGACGGCGTGACGACCGTCGACGGCGAGCTGTTTTATGCGGACCGCACGCCGGGCGCGGGCTTCGTCGCGAGTATTGGGCTCGACAACACCAATCCGATGGCGGGCGACGCCACCACCATGGGCGGCGTGGGTCCGGCGGGAATGCAGGCGCCGCCGCAGGTCACGACCGACGAGCGCAAGCAGATCATGGACATGTTCAACAAGCCGTAGAGCGTTCGATTCGTCGAACATGAAAAAAGCGCGCCGGGCATCGAGCCCGGCGCGCTTCGTTTTATCGGCGCGCGAAAGCGAACGGGATCAGTGACCGGTCGCCGCCGCCGACTTCACGGCGCAATTCACCTCGAGCGTGGACTTGTTCGCGAACGAAAGCGTGAGGGGAATCGTCGAACCGACCTTGAGCGGCTTGCCGGGTTCTTCCAGCATCAGGTGATAGCCCTTCGGCGCGAAGCTCAGCGTGCCGTGCGCGGGCACGTCGACGGAATCGACGGGCGACATCGTCGCCGTGCCGCCCTTGTTCTCGGACTTGTGCATCATTGTCATGCCGAAGGCGGGCGTTTGTGCGCCCGTGAGCGTCGCGGGCGTGTCGCCGTTGTTGGCGACGATGAAGTAGCCCGACGACGGCAGGTTGGGTGGCATCGCGCGAATCCAGCAATCGCGGCCTTCGAGCGTCGCGGCATGGGCGATGGATGCGCAAGCGAGCGCGCCTGCGAGTACAGCGATTTTTTTCATTGTTGCCTCACTTGACGGTGAAGTTGTAGTGGCCTTGAGTGCGATGCCCGTCCGCGGCGACCGCGGTCCATTGCACCTTGTAGACGCCGGGCGCGAGGTTGCCGAGCGCGACGCTCATGTGCTTCCTGTCGTTGGCATCGGCGACGGATTTCGCTGTGTTGACCTGCGTGCCTCCCGCATCGGTGACGATGAGCTTGCTGAAGGTCGGTTCGAGCGCTTCGCTGAAGTCGATCGCGACTTCGCGGGGGGCGCCGACGGTCGCGCCGGGCCCGGGATTTTGCAGCTTTGGCAATGCGTGGGCAAGCGCGAATTGCGCCGCGCCGGTGAATGCGAGCGCGAACGCGCCGCGTACGAGCGATGATGACTTCATGACGTATCCTTGCGTGCTCGAAGCGTGGCGTGCTTCGAGCGATGTCCGCGATGTTCCGATGGAAGACGCTGCCTGGCAGTGCAGCGTGATGCGATGAGCAGGACTTATGCGTGCGAGCGCGAATCAGGCGTGAGTGGGCGGGGCTCGTGGTTGCCCGGCGCGGATGAGGTCGCCGCAAGGCGCATCGGTGAAATGGTGCGCCTCGAACGCTTCGCGCTTCGCCGATGCAACGCCCGGGCGCTGCTGCCATGACGGCGGCGTGGGGGCGTGCGCGATGAGGTCGCAATAGGAGCAGGCTTGCAGATGACCGAGCGCGTCGTGCTGCGCATGATGTACGCCTGGCTCCTGCGCGAGCCGCGGCGCATGCGCTTCGGATGCGCACACGGACGCGAGCAACGACTCCGCGTGCACGCTCGATGGCCTGGATGCGGTAGGCGCGAGCGAGAGCAACAGCATCGCGCATATCGACTCGCGGTTGAGCCAGCATGTCCCGGCTTCGCCTCAGCAACGCCCAAGCACCTCGGTATCCATACGTCAGCGCGTCGCCTAACAACTCATGAAGTTCGGCGACAAGCGCCGTGTCGTCGAGCACGGGCATCTTGCGCCGGTCGACCCAGTCAGCCGGCCGCTTCGACTTGACTGCGAGATTCGAGCGCGACACCCCCAGGACTTCACAGACCGTCTTCAACGGTCGTCCCCCGGCAGCAATGGTGAGCGCGCAGTCAATTTTTTTGTTCGACCATACTCCACTGCTTCACGGAGGATTTCTACCTCCATCGTCTTCTTTCCTATTCCATTGCGTCATTGAATTGGCACTGGTCGAATCCGGCGCGAAGGATCGTCATATTTCCACTTGATCGGTTTCGGGTTCTTGTTGTGTTCGCGGATGTATCGGCATCAGTTTGCGATCCCAATCCTTCACCGAAGTGAAGATGCCGCGAGCGATCACTTCACGCTGAATGCGCGAGAACCAGTTCTCCACCTGGTTGAGCCACGACGAGTAGGTCGGCGTGAAGTGCAGGTGCACGTTGCGCTGCGCATCAAGGAAGTCGGCAACCCGCTGCGTCTTATGGCTGCTGACGTTGTCGCAGATCGCGTGGATTTCCCGGCGTTTGGGCTGGCTGGCGACGACGTCGGTCAGGAAGGCCACGAACTGCTCGCTGGTGTGGCGCGCCACCGTCTTGCCCAGCACCTCGCCGGTGGCAGTATTGAACGCCGCGAACAGGCTGAGCGTGCCGTTGCGCTTGTACTCGAAGCCGTGACTCTCGGCGCGCCCGGGCGACAGCGGCAGCATACGGTCCTTGCGATCGAGTGCCTGGATCGCGGTCTTCTCGTCCACGCAGAACACCGCTGCGTGCGCCGGCGGGTTCAGGTACAGCCCGATCACGTCGGCTGCCTTGGTCTCGAAGTCCGGGTCGTTGGAGACCATGTGCCGCTCCAACTGCTGCGGCTTGATGCCGTGCTTGCGCCAGATGCGCTGCACGGCCGAGACCGATACGTCGCCGAGTTCTGCTGCGAGCTTGTAGCTACTCCAGTGTGTCGAACCGTCGGCGGGTTTGTGCTTGAGGGTGCACTTGAGCACCCGCGCTTCCAGTTTGGCCGGTGGCTGCGTAGGCGCCCGCCCGCGGTGCCGGGCGTACATGCCGGCTAGTCGCTCGCTGAGGAAGCGCCCCGACCAGCGTGCGATGAAGCGCGAATCGCAACCCAGTGTGCGCATGATACTGTCGCGCGATTCGCCGTCCTCGAGCATCAGGATCAACTTTGCGCGTCGCACGTCCGCCGCACGCACCGTTCGGCTGCGCGCCGCCGACAACAGTTGCTCACGTTCGATATCTGTCAGGTTCATTTTGACCCATGACCTGTATCTGAACACAGACAGGGTGCTAATTCAATAACGCAATGGACTAGGCTTAAACATAGGCAGAAGACTACCTCAAAATTTAAGCGTCACCGCATGTCCGGCTTTTGCGGGGGCAAGTCCAGACGAATCGGGCAACGCGCGGATCAGCGATCCAGGAACGGACGGAGCTTGTCCGCGCGGCTCGGGTGCATGAGCTTGCGCATGGCCTTGCTTTCGATCTGACGAATGCGCTCGCGCGTCACGTCGAACTGCTTGCCCAGCTCCTCGAGCGTGTAGTCCGAAGCCGTGTCGATGCCGAAGCGCATGCGCAGCACCTTCGCTTCGCGCGGCGACAGTGCATTCAACGCATCGTCGATCGCGGCGCGCATGTTCGCGTGCACCGCGGCGTCCGCCGGCGACGTGGCGCCCTGGTCCTCGATCATGTCGCCGAGCGTGGCGTCGGCGTCTTCGCCGACCGGCGTTTCCAGCGACACCGGCTGCTTCGCGATCTTGAGAATGCCGCGGATCTTCTCTTCGGGCATTTCCATACGCTCGGCGAGTACCGACGGATGCGCTTCCTGACCGGTCTGCTGCAAGATCTCGCGCGAAATGCGGTTCAGCTTGTTGATCGTTTCGATCATGTGAACCGGCACGCGGATCGTGCGGGCCTGATCGGCGAGCGAGCGCGTCACGGCCTGACGCACCCACCACGTCGCGTACGTCGAGAATTTCCAGCCGCGGCGATATTCGAACTTGTCCACCGCCTTCATCAGACCGATGTTGCCTTCCTGGATCAGATCCAGGAACTGCATGCCGCGGTTGACGTACTTCTTGGCGATCGAAATCACGAGACGCAGGTTCGCTTCGATCATCTCGCGCTTGGCCTGACGCATCTTCAGCTCCGCAGCCGTCATTTGACGGTTGATCTGCTTGAGTTGCTTGAGCGGCATCTGGACCACGCCTTCGATGTCGATGAGCTTTTGTTGCTCTGCCTGAATCGCCGGCAGGCTGCGCTCGAGCGATGCGCCGTATTGCTTCGAAGCCGCCGCCGCGCGCGTCGTCCATTCGAGATCGGTCTCGTGGCCCGGGAAGGACTCGACGAATTTCTCGCGCGGCATGCCGCAACGGTCGACCGCGATCTGCAGCACGCGGCGCTCGATTTCACGTACCTGCGCAACCTGCTGCTGCACGTCCGCACACAGGCGGTCGATGGTCTTCGCCGTGAAGCGAATCGAACCGAGTTCGCGCTGGATTTCGGCACGCGCCTTTTCGACGGCCTTCGCCGCCACGGCGCCGGATCCCTTCGGATTGCTTGCCTGCTCGGCCAGCACGCGCACGCGCGCGAAGATTTCGAAACAGCCCGCCTTCAACTGCTTCAGGCGCGCTTCGTTCGATGCGCCCGAATCGCCGCCGTCGATATCGTCTTCGTCATCCGAATCATCGTCGGATTCATCGGTGTCCGTATCGATATCGGTCGAGTCGCTTGCATCGGAAGCCGAAATATCCCCTTCTTCCGAATCGTCTTCCTTGAGCCCGTCGGCCAGATCGTCGATCTTCAGCTCGCCCGATTCGACTTGCGCCGCGCCCGCGAGAATGGTCGCAACCGTCGAGGGGCATGCCGCGATCGCCTGGATCATCTCGTGCAGCCCGTCTTCGATACGCTTCGCAATGGCAATTTCGCCCGCGCGCGTGAGCAGCTCGGTCGCCCCCATTTCGCGCATGTACATGCGCACGGGATCGGTCGTGCGGCCAAACTCGGAATCGACGGCCGACAGCGCGTTTTCCGCTTCTTCTTCCGACTGCTCATCGGCAACGACGCTCGGGGCGTTATCGCTCAGTAACAGCGTTTCGGCATCCTGCGCCTGCTCGTAGACCGCGACACCCATGTCGTTGAACGTGCTGACGATGGTTTCCATCGCCGCAATTTCCGCGAAGTTGTCCGGCAGGTGGTCGCTGATCTCGGCGTGCGTGAGGTACCCGCGTTCCTTGCCCAACTGGATGAGCGCGCGCATCCGGCGCTGACGCTCTTCGTTCTGCTCCGCCGTCATCGCGACATCGGGCTGCATCGTGCCGGTCTGGCCCTTTCCTTTGCTCGCCCGCCGACCTGCTGACCTGCGCGCCGGCACGACGATGTCCAGCTCCGAATCTTCCCGATCAAAACTTGCCATACTTTCTCCTCGACAGGTTTGCTCGGCGACGACAGATCCCCGGGAGCGAGCGTAACGGCTCGCGATGATATCGATGACAGCTTCGACCACGGACGGCTTGCTGAAAATCGCATCGAGCAAAGCACACAGACCGCATTAACGCGCAGTTTGCATTTTTCAATCGCCTCCAAGACGCAATTTTAGAGTATATCAGCATCTGCTGCGGTGCAGCAGATTGTTCTAAAAAACTTTTCTCGGCTACGTACAAGCACGTATTTGTCTGATGAAATGCGCGCTCGATGCGATGTTCGCGACTGCCGCCGAAATAGGTCGCGATCATGCTCTGGACGGTGCCCGGCCGGATATCGCCTGCAAAGCGAGTTCAAAGGAAATGGACTTCGCATCTGCCGGTGCGGTGGCCTGATGGGCTCCCTCGACGCATCTCCTGGTTTGTTAGTTGGGGCTTCACCGGCCCGCTTCAAGCGCAGGATTTGCTTCAAATCGTTGATCTGGGTTTCGAAGGAAGGCCTCGCGGTGCGCGTCGAGTTCGTCTGCTCCGTCATGCAAACTTGATTAATCCCGCTGGGCAGAACGCAGTGAGAAGCCTCGTAAGCCCTGCGGACGATATGCCCGGCCTCGACGGCGGCGAGGAAGTCGTGCGCCCAATTGCCGGTATGGATGCGCAGCTGAGATTCGTCCCGGTGACGGATCGTGATGGATCTGGCGTCATCGGCGATGCGGTAAGTGCGGACTCCATCGCGACTCACGAACACCTGGCCGGCGAGATCGATGATGGTGTTTTCGACGTGTTGCGCCCTTTCGCGCTGTTGCTCGCGTGCTGTCACGGCTGCTCGTCGAGTGCATACGCGATAAGCGAAATCGACGGGGGCGCGCAGGAGCGTGCGCAGATAACTGATCGGATGCGTTGCGTTCCGCAGATGGTCCCAGCTGGCTTCGACCACATCGGAAAGAAGCTTGCCGTGACGCTTGGCATCGCGCATGAGTTTGAAGATCAGGAATTCACGAAAACCCAGTGGCAGCAGGCGCTGAAGATCTGCGAGAACGCGTCCTGGCTGTCTCTTTTGAGTAAGTAGGGTTTAGATCCTTATATATAGCGCCGTCTGCCACCGTGACAGACGGTGGCGTAAAAAAAGATCCGTCTCGGTCGTGGACGTCGAAAACAGATGAAGCGACGACGGACGTGTCGATTTCAGGTGCGGGCTCGATCAGCCCGAGCAGCGCAGCCGCTTTGGGCGTGAGATGGATATAGGCGCGGCCGAACAGGCCCGCACTGCCATAGCGCTTTTGAGGCGGCCTCGAGATGAACCCGGTCGCTTCCAGATCGTCCAGACTGCGGTAGAAGGTTCGCATGGATTGCATGGCGCGGCCCGTGAGCAGTCCCCTCCGCGCGAAGATCGCGGCGTAAGGATGAGCTGCATCGACGGTTCGGGCGAGCGCTGCGAGCAATGCTCGAGCACGCGCGGGCAGGGCGGACATATGGGTTACGCGGTGTGCTGCGCGAAAAATCACCCACGGAAGGTTGGATCGGTCGCAAGCGTACTCTTCGAGCGCTTGTCGATCGTGGGCCCCGGTGGCGATGTCGGGGTTCTGCGGACGAGAAACAACCTCGCCTGCAACGGAATGTTGCGCGATACGCATATCAAGTACGTCCATTTCGAAAAATGGAGGACAAACGCTTGACTGCTCATCGCGTTCCGCTAAACTACGGGGTGCGTACTCCAGATTGTGCCAATACGTCTCTTGCACCGCGTACTGGAGCGTATTCTGATCGCCGTAGATGAGCGGAAGAAGGGTCCGATTGTCCGAGATTTCCGCGTCCGGCGCCCAGCCGCATAATTGCGTGATCGTGCCCTGCGGATCGCAATCGATGACGAACACCTTGCGGCCGAGCAATGTCAACGCTTGCGCGGCCAACACGGCGGTCGTGGTCTTGGCGACGCCGCCCTTGAAATTAGCGACGGTCACGATCCGCCCGCGCTTGCCCTCGGGCCGGCGAGCGCGTTCCTTCGTCGCACGGATCCAGGTCAGCGTTTCCTCGAGCGTGAATTCTTTGCTACGGCCGGCGCCCTTGGACGTTCCTGCGGGCAGTTCGCCCTTGGTCGTCAGATACTGGAATCGCTGCTTGTCGATGCCGCACAGCGACGCCGCCTGAGAGCTGTCGGCGCACTCTTGCGCGGATACGGCTCCACCATCGCATCGCGAATCTGGTTGAGAATGTCAGTGGCTTGGGCGGCCACCCCCAAGAGCGTTTCGATCGAAACGGATTGATCGACTTCAGAAAGCCGGGCGCTTAACATGGAGTTCGCAGTCACTGACGGGCCTGGGTAAGCAAAAAATTCTTCGGTTTGTGGAAAACAAGCTGCAAGCCGAAGAATAAACGGCGAACCGGTAAACCTCAAGTAAACTCTGAAGTAGTTGATCGCCCGCACCGGACATTTTTACAACGCCGCGGCGCCCGCGTTTACGCGAATGGGACACTACTCGTGCTTTTCGGGGCGCGATGCGCGGCGGATCAGCTTCTCGACCCCAAGAAAGCGCCCGGAATCCTCGTGCTGAAGATAGAGGGCGGTGGTGGAGAGATCGGCGTGGCCGAGTCCCGCGCCGACTTCCCGCAGTTCCGCGCCGTGACCGAGCGCGTGTGTCGAGTGGGTGTGGCGCAACCAGTGCGTACGGACAGTGCGTACGGACCTGTCGCAGATGCCGGCCGCTGCCGGGCGCGCGCGCATCGAGAATGGCGGCCGCGCGCAAGAACATACCCTTGAAGATCTTGCCGATCCCGTCGGGCGTGAGGGGCTGGCCACCGCGCGCCTGAGCCAGAACCGGTGTGCCTGCCACGCACGCCAGCAGACCCGGAAGCCCGCGCAGCGCCAGATTTTCCTCCAGCGCATCGACGACGACCGGAGGCAAAAGCACCGTACGCGGCGAATCACGGCCCGAGTCGACCGTGAGCCGCCAGACCGCGCCATCCACGCCGCGCAGCCGACCGACGCTCAGCGCGTCGGTCGGCTGCGCGGCGGCCAGTTCGGCCCGGCGCAAGCCGGTGGCGTAGGCCAGGAGCAGCGCCAGCCGGTCGCGATGCTCGGAAAACGTGTACGTCTCGCACGTGACCGACTGAAGCAGGATTTGCCACTGCTGAAGGTCGAGCGTGCGCTCGGTTGCGTCGAAGACGGGCGGAGACGCCGCGTGCGACGCCGGCGAACGGATTCGTCGCCAGATAAGCCTCCCGGACGAGCCATTCGCACATCGCGCTCAGAATGGAACGCGCACTCTCACGGCTGCGATCGGAAAGCGGACAGCCGAACAGCCGCCAGCCCGAGGCGTGCCACTCGCCGCGCCGCGCTGAGACCCAGCAGGAAGCCGGCTGCGGATCAGGAAGAAAAGTGCCGATGTACTCCGCGCCTTCCTGCCCGTCGAGTGACGATAACGGCTTGCCCTTTTCCAGCAGCGCCCAGAGCAGCAGGCGCTCGGCCTCGCGCCTGTAGGCGCGCCGCGTGTGCTCGCTGGCCGAGCGCGCGTCGAGCCACGCGAAAATCGCGCGAACGTCCGTGTCGAAGCGCGAGTTCGCGCCTGCGCGATTCGATCCCCTCGATCCGTCCAGCACGGCCGGCACGCGCAATGCCTCGAGCGGCGCCATGACCAGCGCCTCATCCTCCGAAACGCGCAAATGATGGGCAAGCGCTGCATGATCAGGCCCCCATTGCCGTCGCGGGAGCAGGGCTAGCGGGGAGAGCGCGTGCTGCAGCGCGTGAGCGTGAAGTTGCAGCCAATCGACGATTCGCTGCGCGCCTTTCGGGCCCAAGCGCGGCACGGCCGTGTACCAGCGATGACGCCGTTTCTCGATGAGCCGGATGACATCGCCGATGGTCGACAGCCCGGCCGCCGTCAGACGCGCGGTGACGGCCGGCTCGAACCAGCCGTCGATGGGATGATCCTGCCGCGGATCCTGCGCGAGGCTTGCCTCCATGCGCGCGAGCGCTTCCGCCTGCCGGCGCCGCAAACGGGCATTCCGCGCAACCCGGCGGTCGAGCGCGGGCGAGCTATTCGGTGGGTATTCCTCCTCATACAGCGCCAGCAGTTCAGATCTTCGACGACCTTCGGCTTGATCTGCTCGGTAAGGCCGAGCTTGTCGAACGTCTGATAGGCGGCGAGACCGTACGGCGCGGCCTTCGGATTGGCGATCGCGATGTGCCTGAAGTCGTTCTTCTTCAGCACTTTGCCCTTGTCGCCGACGTAGCCGTCCTTCGCCGACCACAGCGCGAGCGCACCCGTCGCGTAGGTGAAACGGCTGCCGGGCACGGTCGCGCCTTCGGAATCGAGCTTGGCGGGCGTGGAATCGTCGGCGGCGAGGAACACTTCGAAGGGTGCGCCGTTCTTGATCTGCACGTAGAATTGGCCGGTGGCGCCATAGGACGCGACGACCTTGTTGCCCGTGTCCTTCTCGAAGTCGGCGGCGATGGCCTGCACGGGCGCCATGAAGTTGGCCGCGACCGCGACCCGCACTTCACCCGCGAGCGCCGGCGAAGCGGCGATGCTCGCGGCGAGCGGAACGAACGCGGAAAGCAAAGCACGCAAAATACGAGTCTTCACGTAAAGCTCCTTGAATCAAGTTGAAATTCTGGTTATGGATCGACTTCTAGCGGCGCGTTGGACGGGCCGCGAGCGTGCGGCCGTGCGGTCCGGCGAGCACTGTAATATATACGACTGTATTACGTCCGCGCATGTGCGCTTCGTGACATGGTGGTCACCGGTCTTGTCGTATGATTGAGGTGTTCGCAGTTTGTGAGTGTTACTCATGCCGTCGAGTTGACGGTGGTAGCGTTTTTCGTGGATACTGACCAGTAAATGCAGGCTGCGAGCATCGATAAATTGAGCGATGCTCAAATTCAAGGGAGGTGACACTATGACCGACGCATCGAATCTGCAACGCCTGAAAATCGGCGTCGAAGGCCATGTCGCGCGCGTGACGCTCGATCGCCCCGACGTGCGTAACGCCTTCGACGACGCGACCATCGTCGAACTGACCGCCGCCTTCCGCGCGCTCAACGACGACGCCGGCGTGCGCGTCATCGTCCTCGGCGCGAACGGCCCGGCCTTTTGCGCGGGCGCGGATCTCAACTGGATGAAGCGCATGGCCGGCTATTCGGAAGCGGAGAACCGCGCCGATGCGCTCGGCTTGGCCACCATGCTCAACACGATCTACGCGTGCTCGAAGCCGGTGATCGTGCGCGTGCAGGGCGATGCCTACGCGGGCGGCATGGGCCTCGTCGCCGTATGCGACATCGCGGTCGCCGCGGACACAGCGCACTTCTGTCTCTCCGAAGCGAAGCTCAGCCTGATGCCCGCAACGATCGCGCCCTACGTGATTCGCGCGATGGGTGCGCGCGCGGCGCATCGTTATTTCGTCACGGCCGAGCGCTTCGACGCCGCCGAAGCGCTGCGCCTCGGTTTCGTGCATGAAGCCGTCGCGGCCGGTGAGCTCGATGTTCGCGTCGATGCGATCGCCGCGAACATCGCCGCGAACAGCCCGAACGGCGTGCGCGAGTGCAAGAAGCTGGTCGCGGATTTCGCGGGCAAGGACATCGACGAAGCGTTGATCGGCGAGACCGCCGAGCGCATCGCCCGCATCCGCGCATCCGACGAAGGGCGCGAAGGCGTGCGCAGTTTCCTGGAGAAGCGCAAACCGGCCTGGCTCGGCTGAGCGGCGGAGGAATCGACGTGATTACGCTGCATCATTGCGTGAGCGCGCGCTCGTTCCGGCCGCTATAGGCGCTGGAAGAGGTCGGCGTGCCGTATGAACTGAAGATGCTACCGTTTCCGCTGCGCGTGCTTGCGCGCGCGTTCATGGAAGTGAATCCGCTCAGCACGATTCCGGCGCTTGAGGACGGCGCGCTCTTCATGACCGAATCGGCGGCGATCTGCCAGTATCTGGTGGCGCGCTACTCGCCGGGTATGCTCGACGTCGCGCCGCACGAGGCCGATTTCGGGCGCTATCTCAACTTCCTGCATTTCGGCGAGGCGACGCTCACGTTTCCGCAGACGCTCGTTTTGCGCTATGCGCATCTGGAGCCGCCGGAGCGCAGGCAGCCGCAAATCGTCGAGGACTATGCGCGATGGTTTCACGCGCGCCTGCGCACGCTCGCGCCGTCGCTCGAGGCGCGGACCTTATCTGTGCGCGGGGCGCTTCACGGCGGCGGACATTTCCGTCGGCTATGCGCTGATGTGATGCTCGCGGAACTGCTGGGCCTGAGCGAACGCTTCGCCCCGCCGATCGCGCAGTACTGGCGCGCCCTGCGCGAACGCGAAGGCTTCCTCCGCGCGATGCGCGCACAGGAGGCCGCGGCGCTCGCCCAGAACGTCTCGACGGTTCCCGCGCCCGCACTCCGTCCGTAGCACCCTCCTTCAAGTCCCTCGTCCGTGGAACTGTGCGAAGCGTCGCACGGCTCGACTCTTCACATCACGCGCTGACGTTCTCGCGCGCCGATTCAGAGAGATTCACTTGACGAGGTTGACGATGTACGTCTTTTCCTGGCTCCTGTCGATAATCGTTGCGCAGTTCGCAACGGCCACGATCGCAATGGCATTGCCGCGCTCCGCCGCCGACGAACTGAGCGTTTCGGCGCCGCAGTCGATCTTTAGCTTGGAGATGAATCGCGTCGACGCGATTCTCGCGTCGTGCATGCCCAGCGACGATTGAGTCCGGCGGCGCGAACGGGGCGCATTGCCGGGCGTCGGACGCAAGCAGTTTGGAATCAATGCGTTGTGGTAGTACCCAGAACGATATCCACAGGCTTATAGACAGAAACTGTGGACAAGCCCTAGATGTACGCAACGCAATTCGCGATGGGGAGACCACGCACTCAACAACGAATCGGGGCCGAAGAGCCCGGGAACGAAAACCCCAAGCCTTGCGCGAGGGGCGCCGAGGAAACCAACCGAGGAGACCAACACAATCGAAAAGTCGAAAACTCCGTGCGGATACCGCGCCTCGACGGGGAGGCGAATTCCGCTATATTCGAACGCGGAAGCGCGGCCGACGGGCCGTACCGCACGGAGACAATCGACGAATGACCAAGCGCGCGATGGCCACAAAACGACTACGACGAATTCCGCTCGGGCATCGTGCAGGTGCTCGAAAGCGCGCGACGCGCCGCGGCACGGAGCGTCAACGCGATCATGACGGCGTCGTACTGGGAAAATCGGGCGGTGGATCGTCGAGTCGGAGCAGGGCGGTGCGCATCGGGCAGCTTACGGGGGAGACCGCTCATCGCGCGGCTGGCTGCGGATCTCACGAACCGTTTCGGCAGGGGATTCGGCAAGGCGAATCTCGCCAACATGCGCGCGTTCTATCAGCAGTGGCCGCCTGAGCGGATGTTCCAGACGGTGTCTGGAACATCCGCTCATGACCCGCTTCCCGCTCCCGCCGAAGCGCGTCTCGACGTGCTCGCCGCCCGCTTCGCGCTGCCGTGGTCGGCGTACGTGCGCCTTCTGTCCGTCAAAAGCGACGCAGCGCGCGCCTTCTACGAAAGCGAGGCGTTGCGGGGGGCTGGTCGGTGCGCCAGCTCGACCGGCAGGTGAACAGCCAGCTGTATGAGCGGCTCGCGCTGTCGCGCAACAAGGCGGCGCTGCTGGAGAAAGCCGCCGAGCGCGCGCCAGACGACACGATCACCCCCGAGGAGGCGATCAAGGATCCGTTCGTGCTCGAATTTCTCGACATCAGGGACGAATATTCCGAGTCGGATCTGGAGGAGGCGCTGATCCGGCGCCTAGCGGATTTCCTGCTCGAACTCGGCGACGATTTCGCGTTCGTCGGCCGGCAAAGGCGGCTGCGCATCGACGACACGTGGTTTCGCGTCGACCTGCTGTTCTTCCATCGCAGGCTGAAGTGTCTCGTCGTCGATCTCAAGGTCGGACGCTTCAGCTACGCGGACGCGGACCAGATGCATCTATACCTGAACTACGCGCCGGAGCACTGGATGAAACCGGGCGAAAATCCGCCCGTCGGTTTGATTCTGTGCGCAGGAAAAGGCAGCGCCGAGGCGCGCTACGCGCTCGACAACCTGCCGAACAAGATTCTGGCGGCCGAGTATCAGACCGTCCTGCCCGACGAGCGGCTGATCGCGGAGGAACTGGAGCGTTCCCGCAAGGCGCTCGATGCGCGGCGCAGCGACGCGGACTAACGCCGGAGGCTGCGGCAAACGCGGCCAAAAAAAAAGCCCGCTTCAGTTGAGCGGGCTTAAATCCACATCGGTTGAGACATGGAGGAGACAGTTCATAGTATAAACCCCTAGGTAGTTTCGTCAACCCCCAAAATAAAAAAAATCGCAATCGGCACTGGGCCGCGGCAAATTCGCAACACTTCCCGACATGTGCCGCTCCGGTCATTGCTTGCCGAGACTGTGGTAATATGCTGCCAGGTTCGCGACATCCGCGTCCGACAAGGGTTTCGCCATCATCGACATCATCTCGTTCTTGTGCTCGCCCGAGCGGAAATCGTTGAGCGCCTTCATGAGATATTCCTCGGTCTGTCCGGCGAGATTGGGCGCTTCGGGCAGTTTCGACATGCCGTCGATGCCGTGGCACGCCGCGCATTGGACCGCCTTCGCCCGTCCGGCCTTGACGTCGCCCGCGGCCAACGCCGCATGTGAAACCGCGGCCAACGCACTCGCCAGCACCACCGCCGTCAGCCCGCATCTCATTTCGATCCCGTGTACGAAATCCGGTAGATCGCGCCTGCATAGTCGTCGGAAACGAGGAGCGAGCCGTCCTGCAGCATCTGCACGTCGACCGGGCAGCCCATGTACTCGCCGCTCGGCGTGAGCCAGCCTTCCGCGAAGACTTCGGCTTCGCCCGCCGTGCCGTCGTCCTTGACGGGAACGAACGTGATGCGCGTGCCGATCGGCTTCGTGCGGTTCCACGAACCGTGCTCCGCATCGAAGATGCCGCCCTGATACTTCTGCGGGAACATCTTGCCGTGTAGAACGACATGCCGAGGTCGGCGGCGTGCGCGGCGGATTCGACCTGCGGGAACACAACGCCCGCCGGCGGATTCTGGTCCTTGTATTCGACCGTGCGCACCTTGCCGCCGCTGTACCACGGGAAGCCGAAGTTCTCGCCCGCCTTCGTCGCGTGATTCAGCTCGCCCGGCGGGATGTCGTCGCCCATGCCGTCGACCTGGTTATCCGTGAACCACAGCGTCTTGTCCTTCGGATTGAAGTCGAGGCCGACCGAGTTGCGCACGCCGTGCGCATAGGCTTCGCGATTCTTGCCGTTCTGGTCCATGCGGATAATGCCGGCGAGCCCGTTGCGGTCGAGTTCGGCGAGCTTGTCCTTCGGCGGCACGTTCCATGGCTGACCGAGCGCGATATACAGCTTCTTGTCCGGTCCGACGCGGCACGTGCGTGCGCCGTGGTTGAAGCTTTCGAATTGCGTCGGAATGAGCTTGCCTGCGGCACGACGACCGCCGCGGCCACGTCCGGCCCGCCCTCGCCGAAGAACTGCGCGGCGGGGAAGCCCAGCACGCGGTTCTGCTCGGCCACGTAGAGCACGCCGTCAGGCGAGAAGCACACGCCGTTGGGCACCTTGAACGTCACCGACGACGCGAACTGCACGACGTCGCTCGCCACGCGCTGCTTGGTGCGATCGGTCACCTGCCACACGCGGTTCTTGCGCGTGCCGACGAACACGACGCCCGTCGACAGCTCGATCGCCATGTGCCGCGCTTCCGGCACGACCGCATAGAGTTCGATCTTGAAACCGGGCGGCAGCTTGATCTGCTCCAGATTCTTGCGCAGCGTGTCGGCGGTCGTTCCGGCCTGAGGGATGGTCTCGGGAGGCGTGGTGTTGCCGGTCTGACGGAAATTCGAAAGTGTGCTGACGTTGTCCTGTGCCGCATTCGCATGGGGCAGGCAGGCGAACATCGCACCGACGGCCAGCGGCAAGAGCTTGAGCGTTGCGTTCATCTGGTTGTCTCCTGTTTTTGTCGACCCGAAGCCGGCGCTTCAGCGCCTCGCTCCGGTCTGATGAAAAGCAGTACGGCTTCTGGAAGATGCACTGGACAACAAGTCTGATTCCGTTGACGCAAGCACACGCGAACGCCGCAACACTGCCTGCGATGAAAACAATCTTAGGATAGAAATTGTCTATGTAAGCGGCGAACGGGAAATTCTTCCGTCGCGCGGTTTCGTCCGCCGGCTACTTCCTCCCGTCGAAAAGAAACACGTTCGCGCGGTCCGGGCTCGGCAACGCCACCAGAAGACGCGCAACGTCGAGCACCGCGTACCGGTCACGGCGGCATCGGGCAGCGGGCAAGGCGCGGGTCCAAAGGTCACGGAGACGTCGTAGGCGGCGTTCGCGCCCTCGTGCGGCGCCACCGTTCCCTTGAAGATGCAGCCCGATGTGGTCGTGCCGGCGAGATAGCCGTCTCCCGCGACCGTGACGCGCGTCTGCGTCGTCCCGCCGAGCGACATGCCGCGTCCGCTATAGAGGCCGCCGGCGTTGGCGTGGTCCGGCGCGACGTCGAGCATGGGCCGCGCGCTTGCCGTGAAGGCGAGCCCCGCGTTGCCATCCTTGTACGAGACGGTTCCGTCGACGGCGGGCGCGCGCGAGAAGTCCGCGCTGAATACGGCGGGCGAAGCGCTCGTCTTGCCCGGTCGATAGTCGAACGCCGACGTGGCCGTGAAGCGTCCGCCGCCCGTCTGCACGCCGTTCGTCGCTACCGCGACCCCCGCGAGACCGGCACCGCCCGCGCCTCCGTAGAAGAGATACGCGGTGCCGTCGAAGAGCATGAGGAGCGTGGCGTCGGCCGTGCTGCCCTTGAGCGAGCCTTTGTAGACGCTGCCGGAGGGCAGCGTCGTCGTGACGGCGCCCGGCAGCGGCACTCCGTTGGAACCGGTGTTCGCGCTGTCCGTCGAGCAGGCGGCGAGCGCGACGGGGTAAAGCATGAGCGGGATCGCGTTTCTTGCCATTCAGGACTCCGGTCGCGGGCGGTGAGAGTCTGTATAGGCGCTCGAATCACGCAGGTCAAGCGCGCCGCGCGTCCTCATTCAACGCTCATTCAGCCTCTTTACGATGCTTTCCGTGGCGCCGCGATGCACGCATCGCGGTCCGATCCCGATAAGACATCGCCTGATCTGAGAAGCAAGAAATGAACAAGTCGATTATCGCCGTGTGCACGCTGGCCGTTGCCTGCACGGTGGGCATGAGCGGTTGCGCATCCATGGGAAGTTCCGCCGACGTCTACGACAACCTGCAGACCCAGCATGAACAGACGGTGCGCATGGCGACCGTGGAAAGCGTGCGCGGCGTGACGATCGAGAACGACAACGGCCGGCCGAGCCCGTTCGGGGCGCTCGGCGGCGGCTTGCTCGGCGCGGTGGCGGGCAGCGCGATCGGCCGCGGGCATGGCTCGCTGCTCTCCGGCGTGATCGGCGGCATTGCGGGCGCGGTCGCGGGCGATCAGGTTCAGGGCCGGCTCGATCGGCAGAGAGGTCTCAAAATCACCGTGCGCCTCGACAACGGCGATCTGCGCGCGATCACTCAGGCAGCGGACGGGCAGATGTTCTACGCCGGTAAGCGGGTGCGGTTGTTGTCGAGCGGCGGCATCACGCGCATGACGACCTGATGCTTCGGGCGCCGGCCTGTCGAAATCTCGCGAGACAGGCGATTGGCCGGTGCCGGACGGTGCCGTCGACGAAGCGGAAAAAAGCGCGGTGCGCCTTCGATGGCGCACCGCGCTTTTTCATCCTCGCCGACGGTGTTGTCCGCGCGACGGACTCACTCCTGACGATACATCGACGCCTGATTGCCGCTTTCCGCGCGACGCCAGATCTGCTCGTCGGTGAGCGTCGTCTCGATCAGCTCGACGGGCGCTTCGCCGTCCTGAATCCGCGACGCGAAAGCCGTCGATCGGTTCGTACGGGCCGAGCAGCACCGTCTTGCCTTCGACCCGCTCACCTTGAACGCCGCGTGCGGCACGGTGCGCATGAGTTCGGGCAGCGCGCTGCCTGCTTCGAAGCAGTGATATTGAATGCGCAGGAGCCCGCATTCGGCGTCGCTCGTGTACATGCGGAATTGCGGACTGTAACGCTCGCCTTCGCGCGGCTCGCGCGTCGGGATGCCCATGTGATGAAACTCGTAGGAGACACCTTCTCATGTGAACATTGGCTGCTCCAAAGCGGTATGTTCAGTACGCACCGGCCATCGGCAGAAGCAAGTAGGGCAGGAGGTCTTCGTAGCGCATCGACTCCGAAGACGCGGCTGCGTCGGGCGCGGCGTCTTCGGGCGGCGCTTCGCGATTCGCCTCGTCGGCGGTCAACGAGGCCGCGGCAATGGGTGTCGGTTCGATCTTCATCTTTCCCTCCTGTCGTGCAGCATGTGAGGGAAGTTTGATCGGGGAGAATTAGGCGACCGTGAGGGCGCGTCTCCCCGATAGCCCCCGGGCGGATCGCGAGTCACGCATTGTCGTGGAGCCAGTTTTCGACGGTCACGCCGGGGTAGCTTTCGAAGTCTTTTACGTTGTTGGTGACGACCGGCACGCCCAGCGCGACCGCGTGAGCGGCGATCCGCTTGTCGAGCGCGTTCCGGTTGCGCTCGCGCGAGGCATACCGGATCGGGCCGTAGGCGGCCGCGGCCGCTTCCCCGAACGGCGCGACTTCGATCAATTCCACAAGCGACGCCAGGTTGGCGCGTTCGCGCGCCGGCCGCGCGCTCGTCGCGACACCGAATTGCAGTTCGGCGTAGGTGATCGAGGACATCACCACGTCGCCGACATGGCATTGCGCGAAGCGCCGCGCGACCGGCTCGGGCTTTTGCGGGGGCCGCGGCCCATCTCGCGCCGAACTTTCCGTTGTGGCAGATACCCTTTCGGCCTGTCACCGTCATGAGACGATTCCTTTACGCCCGAAACATCATGCACTGCCGGGCAGAACTGGTTGCCGACATGCCGCAGCGCCTCGCCAAGCACCGTTTTCACTATCCGTTTCGAAAGGGCGACCGGTATCCTCGCTGGCTGATCGGCTTCGGATTCCGGCTGATGGAAACCGTGGCGAGCCGCAAGGTGCCGCTCGCATATCGTGAGCTTTCGCTGGAACAGGCGATCAAGGAGAGCGACATGATCGCGGGCCTCGGTGGTGCGGTGTCCGGCGTCGGGGTTTTCGAAGAGTACATGTATGCGTGGCCCGAGCGCATCTGCGTAGACACGGCGCTCGATGCCGAGAAGCGTGGCGCGACCATCCATACCTACGCCAGTGTGATCGACGTTCAACGGCGCGATTCGATGTGGGAAATCACGTTGGAAGAACAGGCGCCCGAGGCACAGGGGCACGTGTGCGCCAGAACACATGCGGTCGTGAATGCGGCAGGCTCATGGGTCGATCGTGTGCCGGGTAGTCGCGCAGGCAGTGAAACGAAAAGGGTCATCGGAAAGAAAGGCGTCAACGTAATGGTGCGCCTGCCGGATGCATGGCGCGGCCAAGGGTTGGAAGCGTTTTCGAGCAAGGGAGAACCGTACTATGTCTTCCCGTGGGGCGAATACCATTTTTCATCGGACCAACCGAGGCCGTAGTCGGCGAAGACCCGGATAGCGTCCGCGTACTGGAGTCGGAAGTCGACTACATTTTGCGGGAAGCGAACCTGCTGTTCCCTGGTCTGCACCTCTCGCGCAAAGACGTGCACCATTGCTGGTGCGGCGTGCGGCCCATGTCGACGCTCGACGGCGTAACGGTTAGCTTGCCCGTGCGTGCCATTGAAAATCCGCAAATGCCGGGGATGGTCACCATGACCGGTTCGTACATCATGATGCATCGTCACGCCGGGCGTCTGGCTGCCCGGTCGATCGAGCGCTTCCTGGGCAGGCGAGCAGCGCCGCCGAAGGGGATGCTCGATCGACCGGGCCCCTCGTTGCGAACGGCGGATCTTAGGCAAATTATCATGCGTGAACATGTCGTGCGTCTTGCCGATTTGATCCGGCGTCGCTTGCCTGACGGTCTGAATCCTTCGCTGGGACGAGAGTGGGCCGAGCAACTGTCGCGCATTGCCGCGGAGGTGTTGGGATGGTCGGAATCGCGCCGGCAGGAAGAGTTGCGTCACTTTGAAAGCGACATGGCTACTGTCCACCAGCATTTTCAGTCCGAGCTTCCTCAACGCCCTTCTTTTCGATCCTGAAGCGATGTAAGCGGCCGGTGAACTCGTCCTGGTAGCTGGCCGAATGGTAATTGGCAATATATCGTGCTCGAATAACGCGCCTTCGACTCGCATCCGGTAAGCGCCAGGGCCGCTGCAGAACCACGATGACGGCTCGAAGGTCGTCGACCGGAGCGACGTCGGCGTCGAGAATGGTCGGAATACCCAGGCGTCGTGCGTGTGAAAACAGCTGCTCGGCGCCTTGCAGCCAACGCATGTCGCAGAGGACCGCGCCCGCGCCCGCGATTTCGTGCAGCGGTAACCACCGCGTGTCGGTATCGAGTGCGGGATCGAAATACGGCACCACCAACCGCTCTCCGTGCTTGTCGACCAGAATCGTCGAGAATGGCGTGCGCACATTCGGCAATTGCCGGACGCCCACCGTCGACACGCCTTCGCGAGCCAGATCTTCGATGAACATCTGGCCGGTATGGTCGTCGCCGATGCGGCTCCACAGACTGACCCGGCCGCCAAGCCGCGCGATGCTGACTGCTGCGACCGTCGCCATCCCCGAGGCGCCTTGCAGTGCAACGGTCGGCAAAATCTTGCCGCCATGCGGCGGGATATGGTCCACGCGGAAAATGGTGTCCCACAGGGCGGAGCCCAGGCAGATGATGTGCTTCTCGGACATGATGTGATCCCTCAACCGGTTTGACAATTGGCGTCGATCACCTGACGCACGATCGTATCCGGCGCGGGCATGACGCTCGCGTGACCGTCTTCATCGAGCAGCACGAAGCGAATCTCACCTCCCTCCGATTTCTTGTCGTGACGCATCAGTTCGAGATATCGATCGGCGCCCAGTCGCGGCCCGACGACAGGAAGCCCGGCGCGCTCGATCAGGCGGCGCAATCGAATCGCGAATGCCCCCGAGATTATCTCGAGCCGCGCCGACAGGTCGGCGGCCATCACCATGCCGCAACCGACGGTCTCACCGTGCATCCACACGCCATAGCCGGCCCCGGTTTCGATGGCGTGACCGAAGGTATGCCCGAAATTGAGAACCGCCCGCACGTCCGCCTCGTGTTCGTCCTTGGCCACGACCTCAGCCTTCAATTCGCAGCAACGTTGTATGGCGTACCCCAGTGCCTCGGCGTCGCGTGCAATGAGTGCGTCGATGTTCGCCTCGATCCAGTCGAAGAACCGAAGATCGAGCACGGGGCCGTACTTGATCACCTCGGCAAATCCCGCGGCAAACTCGCGGGCAGGAAGCGTCGAGAGCGTGTCCAGGTCGGCCACGACAAGTCGCGGTTGATAGAACGCCCCGATCATGTTTTTCCCGAGAGGATGATTGATGGCCGTCTTGCCGCCGACCGATGAATCGACCTGAGCGAGCAGCGTCGTCGGGACCTGCACGAACGGAATGCCGCGCATGTAGCATGCTGCCGCGAAACCGGTCATGTCGCCCACCACGCCGCCTCCCAGCGCGAACAACACGGTTTTCCTGTCCGCGCGCTCTGAAAGCAGCCGGTCGAAAATGTGATTCAGCGACGCGGCATCCTTGAATTCCTCGCCGTCGCGCAATTCGATATGGATCACGCGCCTGAACTGGCTCGAGATCGCGCGTTCGAGCGTGGCCGCGTACAGCGGCCCGACGGTCGTATTGGTGACGATGGCTGCGCAGTCGCCTTCGCCAGCGCTCGACCAGACCGATGCGTCATCGAACAGACGGCGCCCGATCACGATCGAGTAACTACGGTCGTCAAGCTCGATCTGGACGATGCGTTTGTCGTTTCGCTGCCCGGCGGCGATTACGTCACTCATTTTCAATTACGTGTTTGATGTTGGTTAGCCTGCTTCGCGATGACGCGGCTCTAGCGACAAAGCGGAGATCCTTGAACGAAAGTCTTCGGTGCCGGCGACGATCTTGTCCAGCACGGCATCCAGGGCCCAGAAGCGCTGGCGGACGTCATAGCATAGTCGATTGCGCGGCAACGGATCGACGAGAATGTGCCGATACGCTGGCGGTACATCTTCGCAAGCGCGGGATAGCCGAGTGCTTCCGACACGGCCGCAAGCACGAGAAAGGTCGACAGCTCCGCTGCGAGCGCCGGATGGCTTGCGCTGTCGCTGCGCAGCCATTGATAGAGATCGGGATGGAAGTTGTTGAATACCCCGTTGAATCCTGCCGCGCCTGCTTTCATCGCGCCCCACGCGATGGCCGCATTGGCATTCAGGATCTTGAGCGGCGACCCTTCTGCCATGGCCACTCTCCGGGCAACGGTGCTCAGGTCGCAGCTCACGTCCTTCAACATCACGAACCGCCCCGAATCGATGCACACTTGGAGCTCGTGATCGGTAAGCAATCGACGATATGGCGCCGGACACTCGTACAGGCCGAGCGGCACTTCCGGCGGCAGCGAGGAGAGCAGTTGACGAAGGTTGGCAAGGAACACCGCCGTACCTTCGTGTTTCGGGTCGAGCCTGTTGGTGACGAGCACGATGCCCTGCACCCCGGAGGATGCGATCGCGCGGAGTTCCTCGATCTGACCGTCGATGGAGTCGCTGATATGGCCGGACGCGACGACGGGAAGGCGACCACCCACCTTCTCGACGACGAATCGCGCGATCGCTACCCGTTCAGGGAGGGTCAGGAACTGCATCTCGCTCGACTGGGCGACGGCGAACAGCGCATCCGATCGGTGCGCCACGTACCACTCGATCAGACGCTCCAGCTCCGCGTAGTCGACTTCACCGCTGTCGAGAAAAGGGGTAATCGAGAAAAGGGGTAAACATGACCGGGACGATGCCCTCGATGGCAGTTGTCGGCATATTGATGTTCACGATGCCTGCTCCTCTTGAAAATGGTTGACGATTTGCTGTGTGCCGCGCGCTGTCAGGTCGAGACCTGGAACGGAACGGTGTTCGCCGCGGAGTCTCGTTCCGGAATCGGTTTGCGGATCAGGGACAGGTACGCCAGCGCTCCGACAAGAGCGATGCCCGCGCCGGTCAAAAGCGCCGGGACGAATGACCATGCCTGTGCGATATATCCGGTCAGCAGCGGCGCCAACGCGCCGCCGAGGAACCCGCCGAAATCTGAATCGCGCCGAGCGAGGCGATCCGGCTGGGCGGCGCCGTGACGGTTGCGAGCGACCACGCGCACGCGGACGAAGCATTGGCAAGAAAGATCACGACCGAGATGCACGCCAGGGCGATCGTATACTTTCGCGGCGGGCACCGTGAAGATGACCATGCCGAGCATCGCAAATACCATCGCGTTCCGGCGTCCGCCTACCGGTGACGCGCTCTTGCTTGCGATGCGGTCCGAGACCCAGCCGGCGACCAGAGCACCCAGGAAGCCGCAAAAGAACGGGACCGCCGCGGCGAAACCCATGTTCGCGAGGCTCATGTGCCGTGCTGTTCTGGGATAGCCCGGCAACCAGGTGAGATAGACCCAGTTGAGGTACACGGAGCTAAAAAATCCGATCAGCATGCCCCACGTGGCGGGGTAGGAAAACGGGGCGCGCCACTCCGCGAAGCTGACATTGGCGGGCGGCTTTTCCGCGACTTCGACACCGGATTCAAGGTAGGCACGCTCCTCTCTCCTCGGACATCCGCGACTTCACAGGGTCCCGATACACAGCGACCCAGATGAGCGCCACGACCAGGCCGGCAGTACCCGTCATGAAAGCCCAGCGCCAGTCGAGAAACCGCAATCAATGGCGAAAGGACAAGCGGAGCCAGCGCGATTCCGAGCGGCGATGCCGAGTTGAAAATGCCGGTGGGCGTACCGTGCGACGTGGGCGGAAACCAATTCCCGACGACTCGGGCCGCAGACGGAAACTGAGGCGCCTCGCCGATCCCGAGCCGGGCGGCTACAAAAAAGCCGAACGTCGCGGCAAAGCCGCCCGCGGCCTGCGAGATCAACCAGATGACCAGACCAATGCCCAGCAGCCAGCGAGACCCGATCCGATCCACCAGCACGCCGATGGGGAGTTGGCACACCGCGTAGGTCCACGAGAACGCCGACAGCAGGATTCCCATCTGCCCCATGGTGAGCCCGAGGTCGCCGTGGACGAGCTCGTTGGCCACCGCGAGCGTGCCGCGGTCCAAAGTGCCGCGGTCCAGATAATTGATCACGCCGCTTAGCATGAGCAAGGTCATTGCGACCCATTGCTGGCGCCGAATCCGCGGGGGAGCCGGCGGAAGTGTGGGGCGGTTTGATGTCTCCGTGTATTCATGCGAGCGCATGTGGTCAGTAAGGGCGCGGCTGCGCTTTTCCCGGTGGGCGATGCCTGTTTTCCCGCCGGCAATCGGTGGAAATGTAAGCGTAAATCATACATTGCAGAGAATCGTGGAGATCGATCTCACGAATTCGGATATTACGAATGATTGTTCGTTTTAGTAGTATGATTAGCGCTTACATTTGCAGTCCGACGGCATCCTGCACTTGAACGCCGAGTTGTGTCATTAAGGGAAAACACTCATTGTAAGCGCATCGCTTACATCGAGGTATGACTTGCTATGAGAGTCTCCAACGACTCGGCAGGCGACGCTGCTGCCTCCCGCCAAACCGAATCTGAGATGCTGGCCTCCGCCAACGCCGCGTTGACGGCGCAGCCGTTGCTGGCCGGCGTGTCTACCGCCACCGTGTCGCGGTTCCTGAACGAACCAACGAAAGTCACGGAGCAGACACGAGCCAAGGTTCAGGCTGCCATTACCCAATTGGACTGGGTAACCGAATGCAGCGGCCCGTTCGCTCGTCTCTCGCCGCTCGTATGCGGTCGAATCGATCGTGCCCACACTCCAGCACGAGAAATTTCACCAGCAGCTCCAGGCTTTCCAGGCTCGCCTCGGCGTGGAGGGACTGGCTGTGTTTGTCGCCTACTCGTCGTACGATCCCATGGAGGGCTACCGGCAGGCGCGAGGCATGATCGCTCGAGGCGTCGACGCGCTCGCGCTCGTCGGCGACGATTATCCTGACGCGCTGTTCGAGCTGTTCGAGTCGAAAAGCATACCATACGTCATCACCTTCGGCCGGCGCGCGGACAGTGAACGGCCTTGCGTCGACTTCGAGCACACTCGCGCGTACGAATTGATGACGGAACGATGACGGAACGTCTGCTTCAGCTCGGCCATAGTCGGTTCGGAGTGGTTTTCCAGTCGCAGAAGGACAACAGTCGCGTCGAGGCGCGGCTGAAGGCAATCACCGACACGCCTGCCCGGAACGGGCTTGCCGTCAGGCCGCAGCATCTGGCCGTCATGGCCGACAACGCGACCGCCCGCATTCCTTTTGCACGGCTGCGTTTCAGCGAATGATGCATGCTGATCCGGCGCCGACCGCCATCATCTGCGGGAATGATGCATTGGCGATAGCCGCACTTCTCGAGGCAAAGGAGATGGGCCTGGAAGTACCCGATGCAGTGTCGATCTCGGGCTCCGACGACATCGAGCTCGCGGCGCACTTTCAGCCTGCCCTGACAACCATACGTGTACCGGACCGCCAGATGGGCGAGCTGGCGGCTCAATACCTGATAGATCGAATCGCCGGAAAAGCCGCTGAATGGTCCGCCGATGCTCGATGTCTCGATTGTCGAACGCGATTCCACTGGCTCGGCACCGGAAAATTGATGGCAGTTGAGACGGATACGTCTCAGAGAGATCGGCCATTGCTGGCAGCCGCATCGCGAATCTTTCCTCGATATGCCATGTGCTGCCGTGTTTGCGCCGGGAAGGCTTGACCACAAGGCGAACGTCGCGTTTCGTACGTCACCCAGACATGCCCAGCCGACGCAAGACGAAGCAGCTCGAGTTACTTCACACTGACACCATCGAAGCGCACGTAGCCGAGCGGCTCGATCCGCATGTCGACAACGTTCTTGCGCGCCGGCTGATAGACGGTCGAGTTCGCGATCGGCGAGAACGGCAACTGCTGCGCGAAGACTTGCTGCGCCTGCATGTAGATTTTCGTGCGCGCGTCCTGGCCGATCGTCGTGCGGCCCTTGCGGATCAGGTCGTCAAACGGCTTGTAGCACCATCGCGAGTCGTTGTCGCCCTTCGCCGCGTCGCAGCCGAGCAGCGTGCCGAGCCAGTTGTCCGGGTCGCCGTTGTTGCCGGTCCAGCCGATCAGCATCGTGTCGTGCTCGCCCGCGTACGCGCGCTTCAGATACTCGCCCCACTCGTACGTGACGATCTTCGCCTTCACACCGATCTTCGCCCAATCGGCCTGGATCATCTCGGCCATCAGCCGGGCGTTCGGGTTGTACGGCCGCTGAACCGGCATCGCCCACAGCGTGATGTCGAAGCCGTTCGGGAAGCCCGCATTCGCGAGCAAGGCCTTTGGCTTTCGCCGGGTCGTACGCCGCGCCTTTCAGGTTCCCGTCGTACGACCATTGCGCGGGTGCCATGGGCGCGTCCTCGGCCTGCCCGGCGCCCTGGTAGACGATGTTGACGATGGCCTTCTTGTCGATCGCCATGTCGAGCGCGCGACGCACGTCGACGTTGCCGAGCGGCTGTGCTCGACGTTGTACACGAGGTAGCCCAGGTTGAAGCCCGGCTGCTCGGCCGACAGGATCGACGCGTACGCCATCGCCATGTTCTGGATAAACGGCGCATTTGGCTCGGCCAACGTGAAGCGCACCGTATAGGGATCGAGCTTCTCGACCTTCATGATCAGCTTGTCGAGCCCCATGTCGACGAAGCGCGGGAACGGCACCGGATACGCGTTGCGAAACGGCTGGTGCGGATCGAGCATCCGCTCAAACGTGAACACGACATCGTCCGCATCGAAGTCGCGGGTTGGCTTGAAGTAGCTCGTTGTGTGGAACTTCACGCCATGGCGCAGATGGGACGTGTAGACTTTGCCGTCGGGCGATACGTCCCATCTTTCGGCGAGACCCGGCTCGACCTTCGTGCCGCCGCGCACGAACTCGACGAGGCGGTCGTAGACGGGAAGCGCGGATGCACTGTAGTCGAGTCGACGCTCGTCGTGTACTGTGCGGTCGTGTACTGTGCGGAATCGAATCCGGCCGGGCTGCTTTCCGAGCAGTAGACGAGCGTCTTGCCCGCGATCGGTTCGGCCAGAGCGCTGCCCGCAATGCCGACGGATGTCGCTGCGACGCCTGCGATCGCCGTGATGCGCAGGCCGCGCAGCAGACCGTGATGTGCCATATTTTCTCCAGGTTCTCGTTCGATCCAGCCCTGCCGGGGGCGCGTGCGGATAGGACCTGCGCGAGGAATTTCGGGCAAGCCGCAGACCGCTCAGATAAAAAACTCGGTGAGATGCTCGTGAGCCGGCGTGGCGAACCGCACCTCGCGGACTGCGCATCTAGGAACGACCGGCACCGATCAGGATCGCCGATCGTCGTTCTGAAAGGATGGAGACGACGGACGGTTCAGTCGTCGAGCGCCTTGCCGCCCGTTTCCTCGAACATCGACACGGCGATCAGCGAAATCAGCACACAACCGATCATGTACCACGCAGGCGCCATCTTGCTGCCCGTCGCGCGGATCAGCGAGCCCGCGACGAACTGCGCCGTGCCGTCGAACGCCGACACCGCGATCGCATACGCGCTCGACATGTAGCTCGCGCGCACATGTTTCGGAAAATTTTCGGGCATCAGTGCAGAGGCGGGCGCGGAGTCCATCGCATCGTATAGCAGAGCATCAGCACGATGAGCGCGGCCAGCACGACCGACAGCGACGGAAAATGCGTCATCACCCAGAACGCCGGGTACAGCAGCACGATCAACGCGACGCGGCCGATTACCGTCAACGGCTTGCGGCGCCCCATGCGATCGGACCACGCGCCGTAGACGGGGCACATCACGAGCGAGATGACGCTGGATACAACGCCCGCGAGCATCGACATCTTCGACGGCAAATGCAGGTACTGGATGCAGTACGTCGGCATGTAATACATCATCACGTACGTCGACACCGACATGCCCATGATCGCGAAGATCGTCAGGAACCAGTTGCGCACGTAGAGGCCGCGCTTCGGATCGTCGCGGGTCGCGACCGCTTTCGCGGCGGGCGCTTCCGCGCGAATGTGGCGGCGCAGATAAATGCCGACCGGCGCGATGCGCGTACCCAGCAGAAATGGAATGCACCAGCCCTAACTGTCATGGTCTCATCCGACAGCAGAAACCCGAGGCTCGCCGCGATACTCGAGCCGAGCAGCGCCGCGGCGCCCTGGCTCGCCAGTTGCCAGCTCGCGCGAAAACCGCGGCTTTTGGCGCCGCCCATTTCCAGCAAGGTCGCGGTCGCGGCGCCGAATTCACCGCCCTGCGCGAAGCCCTGCACGAGTCGCGCCACGACGATCAGCACCGGCGCCGCCAGCCCGATCTGCGCATAGTTCGGCGCGAAGCCGATGGCCACAGAGCCGATCGCCATCAGCAAAATCGTAAGCGTGAGCGCGGGCTTGCGGCCGGCGCGTCAGCATAGCGGCCGAGCACGAATCCGCCGAGCGGGCGCATCACGAAGCCGACGGCGAACACCGCGAACGCGAGCAGCGAGGACGTGACCGGATCGTCCGAGGGGAAGAACTGGCGGCCGATCGTCAGCGCGAAATAGCTGTAGACGGTGAAATCGAAGAATTCGAGCAGATTGCCGATGACCGCCGCGAACACGATCTTGCGCTGCTGCGCGGGAGTCATCTGCGCGGCATCGGCGGCCGGTCCGGAAAGCGTGTGTGTCGTGGCGCTCATGCACGCTCCTTCGTCAGGAAGCGTTCGACGAGACGCGTCCAGAAGGCCGCGCCGATGGTAAGGTTGTCGTCGTTGAAGTCGTAGCGGGCGTTGTGCAGCATCGGACGGCCTTCGCCATTGCCGAGACGCACGAAGCAGCCGGGCACCTTCTGCAGGTAGTACACGAAGTCCTCGCTGCCCGCGATCGGCGGAAACGGCGCAATCACATGCTCCGGACCGACGAGCTCTTCCGCGATCTGGCGCGCGAACTCGGTTTCGGCGGCGCTGTTGACGAGCACCGGATAGCCGCGAATGAAGTCGATCTCGACGCTCGCGCCACACGCCTGCGCCTGCGACGCGATCAGCGCGCGAATGCGCGTTTCCAGCGTCTCCCGCACCGTCGGCGAAAACGAGCGCACGCTCATTTCGAACACGGCGTCTTCCGGAATCACATTCGCCGCGTGGCCCGAGCGGAACGAGCCGACGGTGACGACGGCCGCTTCGTTCGGATCGATGTTGCGCGACACCACGGACTGCAGCGCCATCACGATGCTGCTGCCGACCAGAACCGGATCGACGGCCAGATGCGGGCGCGCCGCATGCCCGCCACGTCCGGTGATGCGCACCTTGACGGTATCGCATGCGGCCATCAGCGGCCCCGCGCGAAAGCCGAACGTGCCGACCGGCACGCCCGGATGGTTGTGCAGCCCGAAAATCGCCTCGCACGGAAAGCGCTGAAAGAGATCATCGGCGATCATGCGCTCCGCGCCGCTGTCCGCGCCCGCTTCCTCGGCGGGCTGGAAGATCAGGTGCACCGTGCCGTCGAAGTTGCGCGTCTTCGCGAGCTGCTGCGCCGCGCCGAGCAAGACGGTCGTGTGGCTGTCGTGGCCGCACGCGTGCATCTTGCTGTCGTGGACGCTCGCGTAGTCGAGGCCCGTCTGTTCCTGGATCGGCAACGCATCCATGTCAGCGCGCATGCCGACCGTGCGCATGCTCGTCCCTGCCTTGAGCGATGCAACGAGCCCGTAACCGCCGATATTGCGCGTCACGTCGTAACCCAGGCTTCGAGCTTTTCGGCGACGAAGCGCGACGTCGCCGCTTCCTCGTATGACAACTCAGGATGCTGGTGGATGTGATGGCGGATTTCGTCGAGCTGCAAACGGGCGTCGGCGAGATCGGCGAGTTCGCAGTAACGGGATTCGTGCGTTTCACTCATGGCGCGGGACTGCTCCCTTTTATGGATACGTATACGTAAAGGCCGGAGTATTGCATCGACGAAAAAATCGACCGATGACCTGAGTGCATTTAAAATGTTGCCTTTTGGTCAACAATCAGCCGGTCAGGTCCCGAATGCGCGATTGGATCGACGACATCGGCGAGCGGTCGCTCCGCTACCTCGCCGAAATTGCCGCGACGGGCGGCGTGCGCATGGCGGCGGAAGCGCTCGGCGTGAACCCCTCGGTGATCAGCCGGCAGGTCGCGGCGCTGGAGCGGCGGCTGCGCTTTCCGCTGATCGAGCGGCGCGGGCAGCATGTGGTCGTGACGGAAATCGGTCAGTTGCTGATCGACCACTATCACGACAGGCAGCGGCGTCAGCGCGATCTGGCCGCGCGTCTGGAGGAATACCGTCACTTGCGGCGGGGCCGCGTGGCGCTCGGCGTCGGCGAGGAATTCATCGGCAACCTGATCGCGCGGGCGCTGCAGCGCTTTTCGATGACCTATCCCGACATCCTCGTCGAAATCCGCTCCGGCCCGACGCCCGTGGTGCTCTCGCTCGTGCGCGACGATGCAGTCGATATCGGCTTGTGCGCTCGCTCCGCCGATGATCCGGCGATGCGCATCCACCCGTTCGCCGAGCGGCCGCTGTGCGCGATGGTAGCGCCGACGCATCGTTTCGCGGTGATGGCGAAGGTGCCGCCGGCAGAGCTGGCGAGCGAGCGGCTCATCTTCATGACGGAAACCTTCGGCGTGCAGTATTTCGTGCAGTCGCTGCTCGACGACGTCCGGCCGAATGTGATTCCGGCATATCGCGTCGACCTGTTCAACACGGCGCAGACGCTTGCGGCGGCGGGACTGGGCGTGGCGTTCATGTCGTCGATCACGGCACGGCGCGGCATTGGCACGGCGCGGCATTGATCTGGGCGAACTGGTCGCGGTGCCGATCGATCATCCGATCGCAGCGGGATTCGCGAGCCAGATGATGACGCGTGTGGGCCGCCGCTTGTCTCCGGCCGCCGATCACTTGTGGAAACAGCTCGCACAGAGCTTCCTGACGGCTAAGGCCTGACGAAGGCGACGCGACCGGCATATATTCGACGTTCCGCCTTCTGCGTCGAGGCTCATTTCTTTCGTCATCACGCGTAAACCGAGGAGATCGGGCATATAGCGCACACCTTCCTCGTTCGTGACTACGGTTATTACGAGTGTCTTGCGCGGTTTGAGCTCCGCTTTCACGATCGTGGACTTGCCCCCGCATAACCGGACAGCCGGTCCCGCTTAGGTTGGAGGATTTGCTTGCCGACGAAACTCGCGCGGCGAGCGGTATTTAAGGGCGCTGTGCGGGTGTGACTCGTTATCGTGGTCGAACGCGATGGCCAGATTTTGCAGCGCCGTCCTGGCGTCGGGTTTCGGCATCCACGAAACGTAATCACGCTTTATCGTTTCGTAATCACGCTTTATCGTTTTAACGAAGCTCTCGGCCATCCCGTTGCTTTGCGGACTTCTGACGGGTGTCGTTACTGGCTTCAGTCCGATTTTTCGAGAGAACTTCAATGTGTCATCGGCAATGTAGCAGGAACCATCGCCGCTTAACCACTCGACTTCCCTGTCGGCCTTCAACGCGCCGGTGAAGCGGTTCTCGACGGCTTGAAGCATGACGTCACGCACCATATCGCCAGTGTAACCGCCTGTGCTCGCGGCCCAACTCATGGCTTCGCGGTCGCAACAGTCGAGTGCGAAGACGACACGCAATGGGACACCGCATCGCAGCGGAATTCGAAGCCATCCGAGCACCAGCGCATGTTGCTGCTATCCACCGCGACCTTGCCGTCATGCCGACGCGTAGACGAGGCGTGCCGAGGGCGATGTTCAAGCAGCAGGCCGTGGCGACGCATCACGCGATACACGCGCTTTGCATTTACTCGCGGTTGAGCCAGCATGTCCCGGCTTCGCCTCAGCAACGCCCAAGCACCTCGGTATCCATACGTCGGCGCGTCGCCTAACAACTCATGAAGTTCGGCGACAAGCGCCGTGTCGTCGAGCACGGGCATCTTGCGCCGGTCGACCCAGTCAGCCGGCCGCTTCGACTTGACTGCGAGATTCGAGCGCGACACCCCCAGGACTTCACAGATCGTCTTCAACGGTCGTCCCCGGCAGCAATGGTGAGCGCAGTCAATTTTTTGTTCGACCATACTCCACTGCTTCACGGAGGATTTCTACCTCCATCGTCTTCTTTCCTAGCAATCGCTGCAGCTCGCGAATCTGCTTCATTGCTTCGGCTAGGTCAGATGCCGGCACCACGTGCTCGCCGGCAGACCGCCGATAGGCTCCCGTCCTGATAGAGCTTGCGCCAGCCGAAGACTTGGTTGGCATTGACGTTGTTGTCGCGGGCGACCCGAGCGACCGAGGCTCCTGGTTCAAATGTCTGCTCGACGACCGTTCGTTTCCATTCCAACG
>LFKV01000004.1 GCA_001189345.1 Candidatus Paraburkholderia kirkii | reverse complement strand
GTCTACGCGTCGGCATGACGGCAAGTCGCGGTGGATAGCAGCAACATGCGCTGGTGCTCGGATGGCTTCGAATTCCGCTGCGATGCCGGTGTCCCATTGCGTGTCGTCTTCGCACTCGACTGTTGCGACCGCGAAGCCATGAGTTGGGCCGCGAGCACAGGCGGTTACACTGGCGATATGGTGCGTGACGTCATGCTTCAAGCCGTCGAGAATCGCTTCACCGGCGCGTTGAAGGCCGACAGGGAAGTCGAGTGGTTAAGCGGCGATGGTTCCTGCTACATTGCCGATGACACATTGAAGTTCTCTCGAAAAATCGGACTGAAGCCAGTAACGACACCCGTCAGAAGTCCGCAAAGCAACGGGATGGCCGAGAGCTTCGTTAAAACGATAAAGCGTGATTACGAAACGATAAAGCGTGATTACGTTTCGTGGATGCCGAAACCCGACGCCAGGACGGCGCTGCAAAATCTGGCCATCGCGTTCGACCACGATAACGAGTCACACCCGCATAGCGCCCTTAAATACCGCTCGCCGCGCGAGTTTCATCGGCAAGCAAATCCTCCAACCTAAGCGGGACCGGCTGTCCGGTTATGCGGGAGCAAGTCCAAGTCAGCGCGACCGTGTCGGGGTCGGTATGGCAGCCGAGCAGGTTCAGGAGCCCGGCCAGGTTCTCGCGCTGTTCGGGCGCGGCCGTCGCAGTGCCCTGAAATGCCGTCGATTCCCGCGAGATCGAGCCGTTGCCCGTGAGCATCAGCGGCCCTTTGGCCGTCGATAGATCGATCGTCGCCGACGCGCCCTGCGCCTGCAGTGCGACGCGGTACGAGCCGAGCGGCTTCACGCGGGACACCCGCGAGGACATGTCGTCGAGCGTGACGACCGCTTGTCCGTAGGCGTTGCGGTTCAGCAGACGGAACTCGGTCCACGAAAGCCGCACGATTCCGTCGAAATCCAGCGTGTTGAAGGGCGCGCCGAGGCCCGCGAGCAGCGTCGCGGGCACGGCGATCCGGCCCGCGGTGAGCGTCGCGTCGCGCGTGGTGGCGTCGAGGATCACGGCATCGGGCATCGCCTCGCTCTGACGCATCGTCATGTGCACGCGGCCGGTGAAGAGCGGCCAGAATGCCGTCGTCCACTCGATGCGTCCCGGCAGCAGCGTCGCCGAGCCCCGCCAGAGCGAGCCCGCCGGATCGACCAGGTTCACGTGGCCGCCCGTCGCCTTCGAGAACTGCGGCGCGATCCACGCGGCCGGCATCATCGCGAGCAAGGTCCCGGCAACCGACACGATCATCACGAACAGCGCCGGCAATGCGAGCCGGATACGCCGGGTCCAGTAGCTCATTTCGTGCCGGCCGGTTGCAGCGACGCCGTCAGATCCACCTGGCCGTCGGGCTTGAGCGCCGTGACGTGCGCCTCCGACACCTGCACCTTGAACTGCTTGCGCGCGTCGTCGAGCCACATCGTCCAGCTCGGGAACGACGCGTTCTTCAACTGGATCTGCACCGCCGCGCCGATCACCTGAACCTGCGTCGGCTGCATACCGTCGTCCGCGAGCGACTTCGCGAGGGCATCGCGCAGCGCGCCGCCGATCGGCGTCACGCCTTCAGCGCTGCCCGCGAGCGAACGCGCTTCGTTGGCCTGCGCCGTCATCGTCGCGAGCTGGCGCTGCATCGTAGGCAAGGTCTCGCGCAGGTGCTGACGGCCTTCGTACGCGGGCGCCCACAGCACGAGATAGACGAGCACGAGCACGAGCACGAGCACGAGCACGAGACCGTCCCACATGAGCAGCGTCTTTTCGCGCGGCGTGCGCGCTTCCCAGAATTCCGACAGGGCACGTCCGATTTCCGCTTTCATTGGCCGCTCCTGATCGTCCATTTGCCGGTGTTGCTATCGATCGAACCGTTCAGGCCGTTGGCGGCGAGGCGCTTCGTGAGGTCGGAATCGACCTTCGTCTCCGGCTTGAACGTCACTTCCAGATGACGGTCGCGGTAGTCGAGCCCCGCGACGCCGTTCACCGGCACGGGACCGAGCGAGCGCGCGAGCCCGTCCGCGAGCGAGAGGAAATCCGACGGCGACAGCTCGTCCGACGCCACCCGCAGGCTTTCGAGATTGCGCGTCATCTGGTCGGGCGCATCGAGCACGACGGTCGTCTTCGGAAACGCGTTGAGCAGAAGCTCGGTCATCTGCGCGCTGATCGCATCGCGCTGGTGCGCGAGCTGCAACCATTGCACGTTGATGCCGACGATGGACACGAGGATCGACGCCGCCACGAGCGCGATCGGCACGCGCAGGCGACGCACGGTCGCGCGGTCGAGCCGCCACGGCTGCGCGGCGAATTCGAACTGGCACAGGTCGAAGCGGCTGGCGAGCGCATTGCGCGCGAGCGCCTCGAAGGCGAGCAGCTGCGCGCCGGCGACCCGCCACATTGTGCGATCCGGCGAGGCGCGGCTCGTCGCCCGGCAGATCGACGAGCGTATAGACCGTCGCAAGATGATCGCCCGCGAGCGCGGCCAGCGTGGCGGCGATGGAATCCGCCGGCAGCGCGAGGCCTTCGCCGAGCAGCCCGCGTTCGCCGCGGGCGATCTCGATCTCGATGCGCGGCGCGCCGAGCGCAGCGGGCGAAGACGCGGCCATCTCGCCGATCAGCGCGGGCGCGGTCGAAACGACGTGTCCCAGCAGGCTGGTGATGAAAGGCGTCGGCGGCGCTTCCTTTTCCTCACCCGCCTCGCCTTCTTCGACGGGCGCGGCAGCCGGAACCGGCAGGCAGCGCATCGCGGGCACGGCCCTCACGTTGCGATGCCCCGCGCCCGCGAACGCGCCGACCACGAAACGGAACCAGCCGCGATCGATCACGGCGACCATGCGCCGCCCGTCGGCGAGTCCGACTGGATCCACGGCAATATGACACGTCTGCGGATCCTGAATCAACTAATTCTCGACGACGTTCGGCAGCGCCTGCCGCAGACGCGGACCCTTGAGCGGCAGCACGGAAGCGGCAAGCAGGAGCGTGCCGCGCGCGGCGACGATCAGCACCGTCGCGCTCGCGCGCGGCAGAAGCCCGAGCGCCGCGCGACCCACGCGTTGCGGCTCGCCGCGCTTGTCGAGCAGCAGAAACGGCAGATCCGGCAGATGCCACTCTTCCGAGCGCACGGCGGGATCGCGCGGCGGCAATAAAACGATCAGTGTGCTCAAAGGCCACTTCCTCTCATCAGTAACAGCGGCCGTCTTCAAAGCGTGTCGCGCGTGTAGACGATGCGCGTCGTATGCGTCGTCGGATCGCGATAGACGAGCGTCGTGCGCTCGAGCTGCGCGCGTTCGTATTCGACGCGCTCGTGAATCACGAAGTACTTCGTCGTGACGTCGAGCTCGTTCGGATCGATCGACGACGCCGTCTTGACGCCCGCGCCGGTCAGCGACGTTGCCGACGTCGTGAAAGAACACCATCTCGCGGCGCGCGACGAACGCCTGGCCCTGCGACAGGCTCATGCCCGGCACCACGGCCACCACCACTTCGGCGGGCGCGGTGTTCATGTTGACGGCGGTCGTCGTCGGCAGCACCGTGACGAACGGCCGGAGCTTGGCGACCGCCTCCGGCGAAAAACCCGGCACGTCGAGCAGCGAATCGACGCTGATCATCTGCAAGGGCGTGACCGGCGCGTCACTGTCGGCGTCCTTCAGGCCGGGATCGTCGGTGAAGTTGCCGCCGCCGGTTCCCCCCCTTGCGCGAGTGCCGCGATCGTCGCTTCGGTGTTCGAGCCAGCCGTCGTGCCCGTGCCGTTGCCCGTCTGCGTCTGAAAGCGCGTCGCGGAACGCGCCAGACCCGCGCGCATCTGCAGCGCCACCGTCTTCGCGAGCGAGCCGTTTAGCCCGAGCATCGTGAGCAGCTGCTGGAACGACTGGATCTGCTCGACGTTGATGGTCAGCACGCCGGGCGTCGGCGTCGACACCAGATTGCGCAGGTTGAACTTCGCCTGCGCGTCCTCGATCGAGCCGGACAGATACGTCGATGCGCCCTCCTGCGCGCGCACCTCGCCGATCTGCCCGAGAAAATCCGAGAGCTTCGTCTTCGCGATCGGCACACCCCAGACGCCGCCGAGATACGTGACCGTCGGCGAAATATAGGCTTCCGAGCGCAGGATGAGTCGCGTCCAGTCGAGCGCGCTGCGCGAGATCCACTGCGCCTGCGCGAGCAGCCGCTGGTTCTCGATTCGGCGGATCTGCACCTGCTGGCGCCACAGCATGCCCGACACGAGAATGGCCGCGAGCGACACGACCAGCAGCGCGCTGATGATCGCGACGCCGCGTTCCTTTCCGTTTCGGCTGGGCGTTCGCATCGTCACTCTCCGACCAGGAACACGCGCGTGAGCGGCACTTGCAGATTGCGCGCGCCGACCGCGACCTGAATGCCCGACACCGCGCGCGGCAGCGGCGCGTTGCCCAGTTGCGGCACCTTCAGGTTGTTGTCGTTCTGGTTGATCTGCGCGAACACGTCGCTCATTCTCGTCGTCCAGCCTTTATCCGGGATGTAGACGCGCGTCGCGAGCGAGCCCACGCCGCCCATCAGTGGAATCGCGCTCCAGCCGCCCGTCGAGTCGCCCGACAACAGCGCGCGCCGCACCTCGCCGACGTTCGCGAGCGGCGGCGACGCACGCATAGCGCACGATGCGGCCGTTCGAGAGCCGGTAGCGCACCACCTGCAGGCGCGGCGGCGTGCGCGGCGCGAACACGCCGCGCACGATCTGCAGCGAACCGCTGCCGATCTACACCGCGGGCTGGCCCGCTTCGTCGTCCGTCGCGGCCTGGCGCGCATCGATGCGCATCTGGTCGAACAACTGCGCGATCACGCGCTCGTCCTCCATCGCGCTGGCGATCGTCGCGCGGCCGCGAATCACGGAATCGAGCCCGCGCCACGAGAGCACGGCGATCACCGCGAGAATCGCGATCGCGATCAGCATTTCCAGCAGCGTGAAGCCGCGCTGCCGGGTAGCGGCGCGAAGGCCGCGGTCAGAGCGAGCGATTCGTTTCATTCGCCACCACCGTGACCATTTGCGCAAAATAGCCGGAACGGCCCGGCGTCGAGACGAACATTTCGACGCCTGAAAATCGGATTCGGCGTCTGGCTCACGCGCTGCATGCAGGTGAACTTTAGGTTGCCCTGCGAGCAGTCGAAGGTGCGCGAGCCGACCGGCGGGAACGTATGCGAGAGCCGCAGTTGCGCGAGTTCGTTGTCGGCGCTCCAGCCCGCGAGCAGCCGCCGATGCAGGTCCGCCTCGCCCGTCGCGAGCGAACCGACCGCGCACAGCGACACGGCGAGCGCCACCGCGATGATCGCAAGCGCGACGAGCACTTCGATCATCGTGAAGCCACGTTGCCGGCGAGCGCCGCGCATCACCGCACCTCGAAGCGGCCATTGCCGCTCCGACGATGACCATCCGGCCCGCCGGCGAGACCAGCGTGATTTCCATCGGCGTGTCGATGGCCTCGGTGCCGAACACGAGGCGGCTCACCGATTTGTCCGAATCGAGGAACTGGATCGTCACGCCGGTCACGCCGCCTTCCCAGCGGCGCGTGCGAAAGAGGTCGTCGCGCAACGGACGCCAGCCGTCTTCCGTGCGGATGTCGAAGCGAAAGCCGCCGTCGAGCGGCTGCCACGCGATCGGCCGCGCGCGCACCTGCGCTTCGTCGCCCGCGGATTCGAACAGCAGCGCGAGACGCTGCGCCTCCTCGTTGAGATCGGTGCGCGGATTGCGCGTCAGTTGCAGCGACGCGAGCGACACGAGCAAACCGGCGATCACCAGCAGGACGAGCATTTCGAGCAGCGAGAAGCCGGCTTGCCGCCGCGCGCCGCCGATCCGCCTGCCGTGCCTGTTCACGTCGATGGCCTTCTTCTGTTCGAACCGTCTGCTACTGCCACGAGCCGACGTCGGCGTCGTTGCCTTCGCCGCCCGCCTTGTTGTCGGCGCCGTAGCTGAACACGTCGATTTCGCCGTGCACGCCCTGATTCAGATACTGATACTGACCGCCCCACGGACCGTTCGGCAGGCGCTCCAGATAGCCGCCGTCCTTCCGTCCTTCCAGTTGTTCGGCACCGGCTCGGTGGTGGACTTTTCGACCAGCGCGCGCAAGCCCTGCTCCTGTGTCGGATAACGGCCGTTATCCAGGCGATACAGCTTCAGCGCCTGCATGACCGTACCGATGTCCTGCTTCGCGGCGACGCGGCGCGCCTCGTCCGGGCGGCTCATGATCTTCGGCACGATGAGGGCCGCGAGAATGCCGAGAATCGCGATCACGACCATGATTTCGATCAGCGTGAAGCCGCGCTGGCGGCGTCCCTGTGCGCGGGCTCGTTCGATTTGCATGCGGCGTTGCGTCCACATTTGCATGACTGCTACCTCGTGTATTGAAAATATCGTTTCCGGGCTCATGCCCGGTGATGATTGAAAAAATCGCGGCTTCGCGTCTTGCCGAAGCCGCCGGTCATTCTATCGATCTGCTTTCGTCGCGTGATTCCCGCGCGGGCGAGGCATCGCGTCGCGCTCAGCGTACCCAAATCGTCGGCTCGGGCGGATTCTGCGGCAGGAAGATCTCCGACTTCACGCCGTTGCGATCGATGATGATCGAGCGCGCGCGTACTTCCGACAGCTTCACGCTCGCGTGAGCGGACTCGCCGAGCGACACGGCCTTCGCCGGCTCGCCGCCGTAGCTCACGATGGCCGCCGCGCCGCCCTGCAGCGCCAGAATGCCGAACAGATGCACGTCCTGATTGGCCTGGCGTTCGAGCCGTCCGCCGAAGAGGGCCGCGGCCTGCTCGACCGACGGCGTGCGCGTCGCGGCCGCGGCGGGCAGCGGCGCGGTCTGGCGCGAGGTCAGCGTGACGACCCAGTACGTCACCGTCACGCAGAAGAGCGCGAGGGCAGCGAGCGTTAGCAAGCGGGTTTGCAGGGCATTCACTACTGCACCAGATTGTTCAGTTCGATGATCGGCAGCATCACCGCGAGCACGATCACCAGCACGACACCGCCCATCGCCAGAATCAGCAGCGGCTCGAGCAGGCTCGTGAGGAACATCGTGCGGCGTTCGAGTTCGCGCGCTTCGCCTTCCGAGGCACGGTCGAGCATGGTGGTGACGTCGCCGGTCGCTTCGCCCGAGCGGATCAAATGCACCAGCACGGGCGGAAACGTCTTCGTGTTGCCGAGCGCGCGCGACAGCGAGGAGCCTTCGCGCACGCGCACGATGGCGTCGTCGACGTTCTGGCGCATCGCCGTGTTGGAGAGCGTTTCGCCCGCCGCCTGCAGCGCGCGCAGGATCGGCACGCCGGCCGCGGTCAGGATCGCGAGCGTGCTGGCGAAGCGCACGGTGTTGTAGCCGCGCACCAGCTTGCCGATGAGCGGCGCGCCGAGCAGCCAGCGGTCGAACGACATGCGCGGCCCGGGGCGCGCGAGAATGCTCTTCACCAGCCAGGCGAACAGCGCGACGCCGATCAGCACCGCCCACCAGTAGCTTCGGACGAAGGCGGAAAGCGCCATCATCATGACGGTCAGGAAGGGCAGCGCCTGCTTCGTGCTCGCGAACACGTTCACGACCTGCGGCACGACATAGCTCAGCAGGAAGGTGATGATGCCGAACGCGATGATCGTCACGATGCCCGGATACGTGAACGCCAGAATGATCTTCTGCTTGAGCGCGTTGCGCTGCTCGATGTAGTCCGCGAGACGCGAGAACACGAGGCCAAGCTTGCCGGTATGCTCGCCCGCCGCGACCAGCGCGCTGGTAGATCTCCGGGAAATCCTTCGGATGCTGCGCGAGCGCGTTGGCGAACGAATGGCCGCCGAGCACCTCGGCGCGAATCGCGGCCATCAGCTCGCGGATGTAGTCGCGCTCGGACTGCTCGGTCAGCACGGCGAGCGTCTCGCCGAGCGGCAGGCTCGCGAGCTGGCGCGTGAGGATCGCCTGCTCGCGCTGCGAGAGCAGGCGCCCGAGCGAAAGCCGCTCTGGCGCTCGCCGCGCGTGCGCGTGCCCGCCGCCTCGACGACGAGCGGCGTCAGGCCCTGCGTGCGCAGCTGGCTGCGCGCGGCGCGGGCGCTGTCCGCGTCGAGCACGCCTTTCTGCGTCTTGCCCGCGTGGTCGATCGCTTCGAAACGAAAAGCCGGCATACGCTTATTCTCCGCCCGTCACGCGCAGCACTTCTTCCAGCGAAGTCACGCCCGCCTCGAGCCAGCGGTTTCCGTCCTCGCGCAGCATGCGCATGCCTTGCTTGCGGCCCGCCTCGAGGATCTCGGCATCCGCCGCGTTGCGATGGATCAGCGGGCGGATGGTTTCGTCGACCAGCAGCAATTCGTAGACCCCGCGGCGGCCGACATAGCCCGACTGCCCGCATCGGTCGCAGCCGACCGGATGCCAGTGCCTCACGCCGTCTTCCTCGACGCGCTCTTCCTTGCACACCGGACACAGCTGCCGCACCAGCCGCTGCGCGAGCACGCCCAGCAGCGACGAAGCCAGCAGATACGGCTCCACGCCCATGTCGGTGAGACGCGTGACGGCGGACGTGGCATCGTTCGTGTGCAGCGTCGCGAACACGAGGTGGCCGGTGAGCGAAGCCTGCACCGCGATCTGCGCGGTTTCGAGATCGCGGATTTCACCGATCATGATGATGTCGGGATCCTGCCGCAGGATCGAGCGCAGCGCGCGCGAAGGTCATGCCGATGCGCTCGTTCACCTGCGTCTGGCCGATGCCCGACAGGTCGTATTCGATCGGATCCTCCACCGTCATAATGTTGGTGGTCGTCGTCTCGAGCCGCGACATCGACGCGTACAGCGTGGTGGTTTTACCGGAGCCGGTCGGGCCGGTCACGAGCACGATGCCGTGCGGGCGGCCGATCAAGCTTGTCGAAGTTAACGAGCGTGTCGCGCGCCATGCCGAGCGTTTCGAGGTTCAGGCGCTGCGCGTCCTTTTCCAGCAGACGCAGCACCGCGCGCTCGCCGTGGCCGGTCGGCAGCGTCGACACGCGCACGTCCACCGGGCGTCCGCCCACGCGCAGCGTGATGCGGCCGTCCTGCGGCAAGCGCTTTTCGGCGATGTCGAGCTGCGCCATGATCTTGATCCGCGAGATCAGCGCGCCGTGCAGCGCCTTCTTCGGGCGCACGACCGAGGCATTTTCGAACGGCTCGATGTGAATATCCGAGGCCTGCTCGCGCGCCGCCTGCGTGAGCAGCACGTTGATCATGCGGATGATCGGCGCGTCGTCCTCGGATTCGAGCAGATCCTCGACTTTCGGGATGTCCTGCATCAGGCGCGACAGATCGACTTCGCCTTCCACTTCGCCGACCACCTGCGCCGCGCTGCCGTCGTTGCGCGCGTAGGCCGAGTTGATCGCGGCGGCGAGCTCGTCGGCGGGCTTGCGCACGATCGACAGCGCGCCGAAATTGCGCGCGACCTCGGCGAGCGCCGCGTCGCTGGTGCGCTCGCTGATCCACACCTCGATGCCGTCCGCGTGCTGATGCGCGAGCAGAATCTGCCCGCTGCGCGCGAAGCCGTACGGCACGAGACGCGCCGCCAGCGGCAACGCCGCCGCGCTCGCGTGCTCGGCCACGCCGTTCACCGTGGTCACGGCCGTGCTCCCGGCTGGGCGTTGTCGTTGCCGTTGGTCGCCGCGTTGCCCGGCATCGCGTTGGTCGCGCCGTTCGCGGGCGCCGGGTACGTGTTCTGCGGCGCCGGACCCGCGTTCGGATTCTGCGGCAGCGTCGTGTTCGGGCCGGGGCCGCGCGTCGTGTTGCTCCAGTCGAGCAGATTCTGCGCCGGCGGCCCGCCGCCCTCGCTCGGGCCGAGCGGCTTCGGCGGCATCACCGGCACGTTTTGATCCCTGATGATGCGGTTGTCCGTCGTCGAGCCGTACTGCTGCTGACGCAGATAGTCGTAGCGCGTGTTGGCGATCTGCGTGGCCGTCGGCTGATCGCGCACGATCACCAGGCGCAGGAACACCATCAGGTTGGTTTTCGTGCGCGTCTTGCTTTCGCTGCAGAACAGGCTGCCGATGAACGGAATGTCGCCGAGCAGCGGGATCTTGCTGTTGTTGTATTGATCCTGCATCAGGCCGCCCAGCACGACGATCTCGCCGTCGTCGGCCAGGATGGTCGACTGCACCGAGCGCGTGTTGATGGTCACGCCGCCCGGATCGACCTTCGTGGTCGCATCGACGCTCGAATCTTCCTGGTTGGTAGATCTGCATCTTCAGCACGCCGCCGTCGGTGATCTGCGGCTTCACGTGCAGCGTCACGCCGACGTCGCGGCGATCGAAAGTGTTGAACGCGGTGACCGAGGTCGCGGCGTTCGCGGTCGGCGTAGCGTACGAGCCCGTCACCACCGGCACGTTCTATCTTCGCTTCCTTGTTGTCCAGCGTGATGAGGTTCGGCGTGGACAGAATGTTCGCGTCCGCCGAAGTTGACAGCGCCTGCAGCAGGCCGCCCAGCCCGAACAGATTGCCGAAGCGGTGCAGCAGGCCGATGTTGAGGCCCTGTGCGAGCAGACCGGAGGTCGACGTGATGGACGACGGATTCTGCGCGACCGCATTGCTCTGCAAGGTCAGGTCGACGATATTCGTGTTGCCACTGCCGAAGCTCGTACTACCGTAAAGCGCGTTATTGCCGCTGTTGGAAAGCAGGGCGCCTTGCCACTGGATGCCGAGATTCGCGCCGGTCGTGGCCGAAAGTTCGACGATGAGCGCTTCGATATAGACCTGCGCGCGGCGCGCGTCGAGCTGGTCGATCACGGCGCGTAGGTTGCGGTACATCGGATCGGGCGCGGTGATGATCAGCGAGTTCGTCGCCGAATCCGCCTGGATCATGCCGCCGCCCTGGTCGTTGCCCGATTCGGATTCGTTCTCCTTGTTGGACGAGAAGCTCGAGTCGCGACTGCCGGTGCCGCCGGACATCGGATTGTTGCTGCCGCCCGAACTCGAGGAACCGAGACCGCCCGGCAGCGGCGGCAGACCCGACGTGCCGGTGAACATCGACGAGTTGCCGAGACCGCCGCCGCTCTGGCCGAACGCGTTCGAATTCGAGTTGGACGAGCCCGAGGTGTTGTCCGAGCCGCTGCCCTTGCCGAGCATGCCGCGCAGCGTCTTGGCGAGGCGCGTCGCGTCGGCGTTGCGCAGCGCGACGACGTGCATGTTGCCGGACTGCGAAGTGGGCGCGTCGAGCTTCTTGGCCAGCTGCTTGGCCGCCGCGAGGCGCGCGCTGCTCGAGGCGCGGAACATCAGCGAGTTAGTGCGCGCGTCCGGCGTGACCGTGACTTTCAGCGTCGGGCCGATCGTGCCCGGATCGAGCAGCTTGTTCATCTGCTCGGCGACGTCGATGGCGTTCGCGTTTTTCAGCGTGACGACGTCGACCTCGCGCCCCGCCGCTGTATCGACACCCGCGATGATGCCCGCGATGCGGCGCACGTTGTCGGCGTAATCGGTGACGACGAGCGTGTTGTTTGCCGGATAGGCAGCAATCGTGTTGTTCGGCGAGATCAGCGGGCGCAGCACCGGCAGGAGGTTGTTCGCCGATTCGTTATGCAGCTGAAAGACTTGCGTGATCATCTGATCGCCGCGGGCGGCCGGCGCGTTGCCGACGTAGATCGGCACGCCCTGAAGCTTGGCGTCGGCTTCCGGCACGACCTTCAGGACGCCGTGGTCCTTGCACAAGCACGAAGCCCTGCATGCGCAGCGACGACTGGAGCGTCTTCAGCGCCTGATCCTCGGGAACCGGGTTTTCCGAGACGAGGTTGAGCTGTCCCTTGACGCGGGGATCGACGATGATCGTTTTGCCGGTGGCGGCGCCGATCGCTTTCGCGACCTGGTCGATGTCCGCGTTGACGAAATTCAACGTCACTTGCGCGTGCGCGGCTTGCGCGACGATAAGTCCCGCCGCCAGCAGTGCCGTCGCGATGCGACGCAGTGCCATAGGTTGTCTTCTTATGGATGTGATGTCAGAGCCGGGTCTCTGAGGAGCCGGCCAAGGCAGCACCGCTCGTCAGCCGAGAGCGCCGCCAGCCGCGGACCGGCGCGCCGTGCGCGCCTGCCGCGATCATTAAAAAAAATGTGACGATAGCAGCTTAATGTAACGAAATTGTGCCAATTTCGTTACAGATCAGGTCGCCCTGCGACCGCTTCGTTCAAAACGATTCCAACGCCCTCAAGCTTTCAAAAAACTTGCCGATAGACCGCACTTGGGGTGGTTCCGAGGACCGGCCGATGCACGCGGGAGCCGAATTGTAACCCGCCCGGAACGCTTATTATTCATACATTTAGAACAACGTCTACGGCATGCGTGGCACGCTCCCGTACGAGCGGACTTCATCCGTTCGAATCGACGTATGTCTGATAGCCAACTTATGGCTTGAAACATCAGCCGGTGTGATACGGTCGGTTCCGCATTCCGGGCGGTTGCAGACAGGGTGGGGTTTCCCGATGACGCCCGGCCGCGGACGTTTGTTTGTTGGCGTTGGCGCCAAGGCGCCGCAACGGCGGCATGACGTTCCGCATGGGCGGATGGAGTAGAAAGAAGATGAAGAGAATCCTGCGATTACTTGCGGTAAGCTGCGGCGCGATGCTGGCCGCCGTTTCCGCACACGCCGACTGCTTCGACGAAGCGGCGAAATATCAGAAGGTCAATCCCCTCATCCTGCGTGCGATCGCCTGGCAGGAATCCCACAATAAGCCCGACGCCATCAACAAGAACGCGAACGACTCCACCGATTACGGGTTGATGCAGATCAACTCGATCCATCTGAACACGCTCACGCAATACGGCATCTCCAGCGGCACATTGATGGAGCCGTGCAAGAGCGTGTACGTCGCCGCGTGGCATCTGCGCCAGAAGAACAAGTATGGCAATTCGTGGCAGGCGGTCGGTGCTTACCATTCCGAAACGCCGGCGCTGCGCGACAAGTACTCGGCGCAGATCATCGATATCCTGCGGCGCTGGAAACTGCTCCAGGCCACGCGCTGAGCTTTCCGCGCTCGCCGTCCGCGTGCGCCGGCTCCGGCGCATTTGATGCGCAATCCCCTATTCGACGACCCGCGCGCCCCGACCGGCCGCGCGGGGTCGCGCTTGCGCGCCTGCACCTTCCTCACACCTACACTGCAATGAACCAATCGCCATTGCCCATCACCGTGCTGTCGGGATTCGCCGGCGCGGGCAAGACCACACTCGCCGATGCATTGCTCGCGAACGCGGACGGCGTGCGCATCGGCGCCGTGACATGCGGCAAGGCCGCACAAGGCGCGGACCGGGAAACCGCCGAGCTTCCCAACGGCTGCATGCTGCTCACCCTGAGCGACCGGTCGATGGAAGCCCTCGAAAGCGCGATCGCCTGGCTTGCCGGACAGCAGCGATTCGATGCGATCGTCGTCGAGTCGTCGGGCACGTCCGATCCCATGACGATCGCCGAGAATCTTGCTTTCGGCGACGACGATGACGCCACGCCCGCGGGCCTCGCCCATCTCGATACCTTCGTCACGGTGATCGACGCCACACGCTTCATACACGACTACGCGTCTTCCGATTCGCTGGCGGAGCGGGGTCTTGCGGCGGAGAACCATGATGACGAAGACGGCCGGACCGTCGTCGAAACGCTCGTCGAGCAAATCGAGTTCTGCGACGTGATCGTCATCAGCAAGACCGATCTCGCCGATGCCGACGAAGTCGGGAAGATCGCGCTCATCCTGCGCGGTCTCAATCCGCGCGCGGTTCAGGTGAAGGCGCAATCGGGCAACGTGCCGCCCGCCGACATACTGAACACCGGCCGCTTCGATTTCGATACGATGGCGAGCGCGCCCGGCTGGCTCGTGATTCTCAACGGCGAGCATCCGTCGGACGACGAGCCCGATGCGTTCGGCGTAGGCCATTTCGTATATCGCGCGCGGCGGCCGTTTCATCCGGAGCGCCTGTGGAACCTGCTGCATCGGGAATGGCCGGGCATCCTGCGCGCGAAGGGCTTCTTCTGGCTGGCCACGAGAAGCGATGTCGGCGGCTCGCTTTCGCAAGCCGGCGGCACATGCCGGCATGGTCCGGCAGGCGTATGGTGGGCGGCGCAGGATCGCAGCGAATGGCCGACCGACGACCCGGAACTGGAAGCGGAAATCGTCGCCGAATGGTACGGCGATCCGGACGACAACAGCACCGACGACCGGCGTCAGGAACTGGTGCTGATCGGCCTGAATATCGATCCCGCCGCATGGCAGGACACATTCGATGCATGCCTGCTGACCAACGACGAATGGGCGCTCGGCCCGGACGGCTGGCATCGTTTCGCCGATCCGTTCCCTGCATGGGAAGTGGAAGAGCACGATCACGACCATGAGCACGGCCCCGACTGCGATTGCGACGACCACCGGCATTGAGCGCGTCGCCAGCCTGCTGCAATCGAAAGCCGGCCGGCCTGACCTTCAGCCGAAATTCAGCCGAAAAAAAACCCCGCCAAAGGCGGGTCATGTACAACTGGCTACCGCGAGTAGCCGACAATCGGCAAGATGCTTACCGCTTGTTCACTGCGTCCTTGAATGCCTTGCCAGCCGTAAACTTGACCGTCTTTGCGGCGGGAATCTTGATGGATTCGCCGGTCTTCGGGTTGCGGCCCGTGCGCGCTGCGCGCTTTCCCGAACCGAAGCTGCCGAAGCCGATCAACTGCACTGCGTCACCTTTCGAGACAGCCTTCTTGATCACTTCGAGCAACGTGTCCAGCGTTTCGCCGGTTTGAGCTTTGCTGGCGCCGGTCTGAGCGGCTACGGCGTCGATCAATTCCTGTTTGTTCATTAAGGTTCCTTTATCAGTTTAGGTTGACACGAACAGCGCGAACGCGCCGATTATACGTGCGCAAGCCGTGCAGTCGAGTAGGGACGGCCTTCTGGCGTGCCCGCCCGACGAATCGGCGTTGTTTCGCGCGACTTCACCGGTGTTGCTCCACTCCGTCGCCTTCACGCCGCCTCTATACGCGGCGCTTGGTATGATAGCGCAGCGCAAACCCAATCAGGACAAGGGTTTCAAAGATTTACCCTTAAATTTTCGGGGCTCCCGGCCGGTTTTTTCGTCGCATGACACCTGGGTCCGATCCATGCTGCGCGAGCTGATCATCGAATACGGGCTGCCGTTGGTTTTTGCCAACGTTCTGCTCGAGTGTCTCGGCCTGCCGCTCCCAGCCTTGCCCACACTGGCTTTGACGGGTGCGATCGCGGTTTCGGCAAGCTTCGCTCCGGGTACTTTTTCGGCGCTGACTTCGAGCTTGCTTCCGTTTTTTTCCATCGGCCGCATTCGGGCCGCTCGCGGCGATCGTCGTCACGGCGAGCATCGCCGCGCTCATCGGCGACACCCTCTGGTTCTGGCTCGGACGCCGTTACGGCAGCCGCGTGCTCGCCTTCATGTGCAAGCTCTCGATCTCGCGCGATACCTGCGTGACCCGCAGTGCCGGCTTCTTCGGGCGCTTCGGCGTACGCATCCTCGCAGTGTCGAAGTTCATCCCCGGGCTTTCGACGCTGGCGATTCCCGTCGCGGGCGCGACCGGCATCGGCCTTGGCAGCTTTCTCTTCTATGACGCGCTCGGCGCGCTGCTGTGGTCCGGAGTCGGCGTCGCGTTCGGCGCCCTGTTCGCGGACCTCGTCGATACGGCGCTCGCCTGGCTCGACTGGCTCGGACGCGGCGTGATCGCGGTTGCGGCCGTCGCGCTCGCGCTGTATCTCGCGGTGCGCTGGTGGCAGCGGGTGTCGCTGCTGCACAAGCTGCGCATGGCGCGCATCGATATCGCCACGCTGCACGCGCTGCTCGCGGGCGAACCGCCGCCGCTCGTCGTCGACGTGCGCCGTCGCGAGCGCCGCAAGATGGATCCCTATTCGATTCCCGGCGCACTGCTTCTCGATGACGAAATCGCGTCCCAGCTTTCGGGAATTTCCCGCGACCGCAAGCTCGTGATCTATTGCGATTGCCCGAACGAAGTATCCGCGGCGCTCGCCGCCCGCGAGCTGACGTCCCACGGCTTCACCGACGTCGCGCCGCTGATGGGCGGACTCGCGGCATGGCGCGCCGCCGACGCGCTCGATCCGCTCCTCCTCGATGCCGCCGCGAGTAACGCGGCGCGTGCCGTCGCGAAGTCGTCTTCCGCCTGATCCTCCGGAACCCGCTTCCATCGCAAAGCCTTTCCTTGATCCATATCGAATGACCGAATCCTCGCTTCTCGGGCCGCACGATCTTCCGGCGCGCTGGCGGCACAAGCGCGTCTTTACGCTCGTCGAGACGAACTTCGTGCATGGCGGCGTCTTTCTCGCCGCCTGGCAAAGCTGGCGCGACGACGATGCGCGTTGCGACCGGCTGCATGTCGTCGCCATCGCGCCGCTCGAGGCGCTCGACGCTCCGCCGTCGGACGATGCGTCGCCGCTCGCAGCCGAGCTCGCACGCGCCTGGCCATGCGCGTGCCCGGCGTGCATCGGCTGGCGTTCGATACGAGGCGCGTGGTGCTGACGCTCGCGATCGGCGACGATACGCACGGGTTGCTATCCGGCATGTGGCTGCGCGCCGATGCGTTTCACATCGACATGACCAACGGGCGCGAAACCGATGATCCGCGCAGGCTGTGCAAGACGCTCACGCGTCTCGCGGGCGATGGCGCCACGGTCTGCCTGACCGCCCGCGAAAAAACGCATGCGCAATTGCGGCGCGCACTCGACGCCGCGGGTTTCGAACCCGCGCTCGGCACGTCGCCCGGATCACTGACCGCGCGCTTCGCGCCACGCTGGCGCGTGCGCTGCCACGAACCGCCGCTTCCTTGCGATGCGAGCGTGCGCGAGGCCATCGTGATCGGCGCGGGTCTGGCGGGCTGCGCGATGAGTTCGCGGCTTGCCGGGCGCGGCTGGCGCGTCACGCTGATCGATCGCCACGCGTCACCTGCGCGCGAGGCATCGGGTAATCCGGTGGGTGTGTTTCATCCGATCGTCTGGCGCGACGATAGCGTGGCCGCACGCTTTACGCGCGCCGGATTTCTCTGCGCGCGGCATCGCTGGCGGGCACTCGAGCAAGCGGGTCACGACCTGGAGAGCAGCGATGCAGGCCTGCTTCAGATCGCCGATACGCCCGAGGACGCCGATGCGCTCGCGGCCGCCATCGCGCGCTTCGCCTATCCGGCGGACTACGTGCAGCCGGTGACGCGCACCGAAGCATCGCGGATCGCGGGCATCGAGGTCGCACGCGGCGGCTGGTTCTTTCCGCATGGCGGCGCAATCTCGCCGACAGCAATATGCACGGCGCAACTCGCCGATGTATCCGACCGTATCGCGACGCGAATGAATACCGACGTGGCGCGCATCGCGCACGATGGCCGGATCTGGCGGGCATTCGACGCGAACGGCGACGAAATCGCCGGCGCACCGGTCATGGTGCTCGCCAGCGCGCACGATGCGGCGCGTCTCGCGGGCCTCTACGGTCACCGACGCGCATCGTGCGCGGCCAGCTCAGCGTCCTCGACGCGCGCGTGCTCGATACGCTGCGCGTATCGGTGATCGGCGAAGGCTACACGGTGCCGCTCGGCGCGCGGGGCAAGCTCATCGGCGCAACCTACGACATCGACGATCCCGGCTCCGAGATTCGCGACGCCGGGCACCTCGAGAACATGGAACGCATCGCCGGCATGCTGCCGGGACTTTCGCTGAGCGCCGACGAGGTGCGCCAGGGCTGCGTCGCGTTCCGCTGCGTGACGAGCGACCGCATGCCGATGATCGGCCAGCTCGCCGACGAACACATCGCGCGCCGCGATGCGCATCGATTGTCCGGCGCGTGGCCGCTCGATCTGCCGCGCATGCCGGGTCTCTTCGGCGCATTCGTCTTCGGCTCGCGCGGTCTACTAATCTGGGCGACGCTCGCGGCCGAGCTGATTGCATCGCAGATCGAGGGCGAGCCGTGGCCCATCGAGCGGGAACTGGCCGAAGTGGTCGATCCCGCCCGCTTCTTGCTGCGCGCATTGCGCCACGGAGAACTCGGCCCGGCGTAGTTATCCCCGGCATGTTGTGGATAACTCGTCGAATTGCAGGCAAAAGACGTGTGCACTCGATGTGCACGTAAACGGGACAACCGGCAGGTGCCGTGCGACGTCCGAAAAGTTGTTCCAGGTTTACCGCGGCGCGCGAACATGTTTACGACCCGCTTTTGATTTTTCCAATCGATTGAATGGAAAAACAAAATCGGTGTTGTCCACAGGGCGCACGGCCGTTTATTAACTATTGCTACGATTATATATAGTAAATCGTAACCACCGGAAGGTGAGGCCACCGGTCCGCCGCAAGACAAGAAAGCCCGGACGCCCGATTCATGCAACAGGTCATATTTTCCACCTCGATCCAAGCGCTTCAGTCGCTTTTACTTTATAAGAATCATGAGCTTGGACTTTCTGTCAGGGGCACCGAGGTATGGCACAATCGCGCTTCTTCCTGCGCCGCGTCGTTCAGACGGCGACCGCTTCAATGGAACGATGGGTGCGTGCCAAGAATCTGATCAACGAAGCCACGTCGTCGTTTGCTGTGTCCGGTTCGGCAACCGGGCGAGCGTCGCATGCGTCGTCTGTGTCACCCAGATCCAGAGGCTTCGGTGCGACATCGGTGGCACGCGAAACGCTCCGCCGCGGGCTGGATGCGTCGTCTAATTCGTGCACGGCCTGGCCGTGACGCCGTGTTCGTTCGTATTTCGTTTCGCCTGAATGAACCAACGCTCGCCTGGCCGGGCGGATGCGCGTCGCCCGCGAGCGTCGCGCGGTCGATGCGACGTCACGCGACGGAACGTGCACCCGTAGCTAGCAGCAACGAAGGAGAAGCCAACACGATGAATTCGGCATTTTCATTTCTGCCCGCCTGGCCGCTCGAACCCGACGCCATTCTCTGGGCCGGTCTCGCGCTCGTCACGGCGGAACTTGCCGGAGAGCTGCTTTGGCGCGCATGGCGTCTGCCGCGCATCACCGGCTATGCGGTGATCGGGCTGATCGCGGGCAACGCGGGCCTCGGCGTGATCGACTCCAGCGCGGGCGGCCTGTCGCGGCCGCTGCTCGACGTCGCGCTCGGTCTGTTGCTCTTCGAACTGGGCGGCCGGCTCGATCTGCGCTGGATTTGCCGCAATCCGTATCTGATCCTGTCGAGCATCGCCGAATCGACGTTCACGTTCGGCCTGGTGCTGATCGCGCTGATACTGCTCAACGTGCCGACGATGCCGTCGGTCGTGATCGCCGCGATCGCAATGGCCACGTCGCCCGCGATGGTCATTCAATTGAAGACGGAGCTGCGCGCCGAAGGACAGGTCACGCAGCGTCTCCTGACGCTGACCGCGCTCAACAGCATGTATGCGGTGATCGTCGAAAAGCTCGCGGCGGGCGTGCTGCATCAGGAAATCTACGGCAATACGTTTGCGACCATCCTGCAGCCGCTCTATCTGCTGATCGGCTCGCTCGTGCTCGCGTTCCTGCTCGCGCGCGCGTGCAATTTGCTGGCGCGGCGCCTTCCCCCGACCGACGAGCATTCGTTCGTCGCGCTCTTCGGGCTCGTGCTGCTGGCCATCGCGATCGCGCATATTTTCAAGCTCTCGACGATCCTCTCGCTGCTCGCCGCCGGCATCATCGTGAAGAACGCTGACGAACGGCCGCAGTTGTGGCCGTCGCACTTCGGTTCCGCCGGATGGCTGCTCACAGTCATTCTTTTTGCGCTGACGCTCACGTCGTTTCACTGGCGCGATATCGCGCTCGGCGGCGTTGCGGCGCTCGGGCTGATCGTTGCGCGTTTCGTCGGCAAGCTCGTCGGCGTGCTGATTTTCGCCAAGCCGAGCGGACTCGACTGGAAGCAAGGCGTGGCGCTCGGCGTGGCGCTCACGTCGATGTCGGCGCTCGCGTACCTGCTCGTCGACGACATGTACGTGCTCTATCCGGACTATGATCCCACGCTGCGCGCGATCGTCATGTGCTCGATCGTCATGCTGCAGATCGTGACGCCGTTCGTGGTGTACCGCAGCCTGTCGGCCGTGGGCGAGCGGCGCGAATGAGCGCGTCGGGCCTGCTCAAGCATTGATCATTCAAGAGGCGCCATGGCACTCGAACCATTCATCAATTCCGAACCGTTTACGTTCGGCGTTGAGCTGGAGATCCAGGTCGTCAATACGCACGACTACGATCTGACCCGCGCTGCGTCGGACCTCATGCGTCTGATCAAGGACGAAAAGATCCCGGGCAACATTACCCCCGAGATCACCGAAAGCATGATCGAGCTTTCGACCGGCATCTGCACGACCCACGAGCAGGCCGTCAACGACTTGCGCACGATCCGCGATACGCTGGTCGCGGCGGCGGACCAGCTGAATGTCGGCCTCGCCGGCGGCGGCACCCACGCGTTCCAGCAATGGAGCGATCGGCAGATCTACGACGCCCCGCGTTTCCAGTACATCTCGGAGCTGTACGGCTATCTGGCCAAGCAGTTCACGGTGTTCGGGCAGCACGTGCATATCGGCTGTCCCGATCCGAACAGCGCGCTGTTCCTGCTGCATTCGATGTCGCGCTACATCCCGCATTTCATCGCGCTTTCGGCTTCGTCGCCGTACATTCAGGGCGTCGATACCGGCTTTCACTCGGCGCGCCTGAACTCGGTGTTCGCGTTTCCGCTTTCGGGCCGTGCGCCGTTCGTGCTGACCTGGGACAGCTTCGAGGAATATTTCTCGAAGATGGTCAACACCGGCGTCGTAAACAGCATGAAGGACTTCTACTGGGACATCCGGCCGAAGCCGGGCTACGGCACCATCGAAGTCCGCGTGATGGACACGCCGCTTTCCATCGACCGCGCCGCCGCGATCGCCTGCTACATCCAGACGCTGTCGCGCTATCTGCTGCTCGACAAACCGCTCACGCCCAAGGAAGACGACTACCTCGTCTACACGTTCAACCGGTTCGAGGCGTGCCGGTTCGGTCTGCAAGGCACGTGCATCCATCCGCAGACGGGCGAGCGGCGCACGATCGGCGAGGACATTCTCGCGACGCTCGACGTGTTCGGTCCGCATGCCGAGGCGCTCGGCTCGCAAGCCGCGCTCGCGCAGGTGGCCGACATTGCGCGCGGCACGAATGACGCGACCTGGCTGCGCGGTGTGTTCGACAAGGAAAAATCGCTGCACGAGGCGGTCCGGCAGCAATGTCTGCAATGGCGCCAATAACGTTGCGCTTACGCCGGCAATTGGCGTCGAACTAAGGCGAAAGGCTGTTTTGATGAGAATCGAAGTGGCCTTTTTCTTTACTCCGCATGAAACGCATGCGTGAAGAAGCGAGGATAGCGGACGCGCGCCAGCGTTTGAAAAGGAGCCGATTCGGTCTCTCTAAAGTTTACTTCAATCGGTCCGTATACCTACGTAATAGTCGTGAACAATGTGCGGCATCCGCTGTTGAAAACGTGAAAAAGCGGCGCAAAGTCAACATATTAGCTAAACAATAATCGTGCGTGCCGCGCGTGCGTCGAAGCGCGGAACGGAACTTTTGGCAATGCAAAAGCGCTTGATGAGCAAGATGGAGTTATCAGGAATTCGCTCACAAACAAAGACGACGTTTTTCCACGGGTTATCCACAGTTCTACGTGGATAATTAAGGTGTACGTTTGTTCTATGTCGCTTAGAATGATGACTTTGCCGGCATCGCGTTATAGTCGGCAGAAGCACAGCGCCGCGAAGCTGCAACATAAAGAGGGCGCATAACGAAGAGGGTTGCAATGTTCCCATTCAGGTACCGCATGGCTTGGCACGCCTGAATTTTGAGACGGCGGGGACCGAGAACGAAGGGCAGTCCGCAAGGGGTTTGGCAGTACTTTCTGCGGCGGCGTTTCGAACGAGGTGTTCGCGGCGGTCAGCGCGAACGTGCCGTCAAAACACATAAGCGGAACAACAAGCGAAAGACTATGAGTGAAGGCGTATACGGAGAACAGGCGACGGGGCGGGTGACCTACGGCCTGCTGCGGCTGAGCACGGCGATGCGCAGCCAGGCATGGGAATGGGCGTGGACTTGCTCCCGCATAACCGGACAGCCGGTCCCGCTTAGGTTGGAGGATTTGCTTGCCGATGAAACTCGCGCGGCGAGCGGTATTTAAGGGCGCTATGCGGGTGTGACTCGTTATCGTGGTCGAACGCGATGGCCAGATTTTGCAGCGCCGTCCTGGCGTCGGGTTTCGGCATCCACGAAACGTAATCACGCTTTATCGTTTCGTAATCACGCTTTATCGTTTTAACGAAGCTCTCGGCCATCCCGTTGCTTTGCGGACTTCTGACGGGTGTCGTTACTGGCTTCAGTCCGATTTTTCGAGAGAACTTCAATGTGTCATCGGCAATGTAGCAGGAACCATTGTCGCTTAACCACTCGACTTCCCTGTCGGCCTTCAACGCGCCGGTGAAGCGGTTCTCGACGGCTTGAAGCATGACGTCACGCACCATATCGCCAGTGTAACCGCCTGTGCTCGCGGCCCAACTCATGGCTTCGCGGTCGCAACAGTCGAGTGCGAAGACGACACGCAATGGGACACCGGCATCGCAGCGGAATTCGAAGCCATCCGAGCACCAGCGCATGTTGCTGCTATCCACCGCGACCTTGCCGTCATGCCGACGCGTAGACGAGGCGTGCCGAGGGCGATGTTCAAGCAGCAGGCCGTGGCGACGCATCACGCGATACACGCGCTTTGCATTTACTCGCGGTTGAGCCAGCATGTCCCGGCTTCGCCTCAGCAACGCCCAAGCACCTCGGTATCCATACGTCGGCGCGTCGCCTAACAACTCATGAAGTTCGGCGACAAGCGCCGTGTCGTCGAGCACGGGCATCTTGCGCCGGTCGACCCAGTCAGCCGGCCGCTTCGACTTGACTGCGAGATTCGAGCGCGACACCCCCAGGACTTCACAGACCGTCTTCAACGGTCGTCCCCCGGCAGCAATGGTGAGCGCAGTCAATTTTTTTGTTCGACCATACTCCACTGCTTCACGGAGGATTTCTACCTCCATCGTCTTCTTTCCTAGCAATCGCTGCAGCTCGCGAATCTGCTTCATTGCTTCGGCTAGGTCAGATGCCGGCACCACGTGCTCGCCGGCAGACCACCGATAGGCTCTCGTCCTGATAGAGCTTGCGCCAGCCGAAGACTTGGTTGGCATTCACTTGATGTCGGCGAGCGACGCCAGAGACCGTTGCACCGGGCCCGAAAGTCTCGCGAACTATCGCTAGTTTCTCTTTAACCGAACGCCGGCGGCGCTGCTCCGGCTGGGTCAGAACTTCTAGAGGTTCCACGTTGTGACTAGGCTTAAAACATAGGCAGAAGACTACCTCAAAATTTAAGCGTCACCGCATGTCCGGCTTTTGCGGGGGCAAGTCCAATCCCTCACTCCCGGAGCAAGCAAATGGACGCCTTTTACCTCTATCTCGAACTCGTGGCGCTTGCCACGCTCGCCTGGCTTTGCCGCGACAAGTTCAAGGCGCTTCTCGCAAAGCCGCTCGCTGGCCACGACGAGCCGGTCGTCAAGTCCCGCTCGAGAAAGGCCCGTGCGCCGCGGCGATCGCGACGGTCACATCGCCATCGATCATCTTTGGCGCAATGAGCGCCTGCGCGCTGCCCGCGAGCAGCGCGCAGGGCTCGCATACCCCGCTTACATGCACGTGCTTTGCCGCGTGACGCGAAGTCGCGGTATGCGGCGCTCGCGCGATCTGATCCGCGCTGAAGAAGCGCAACGGCAAGCGATGACGCGCGCAGAACGTCAGCAGTCCCGCTTTGTGCTGCTTTGCGTCGATGCTCGCGACCACCGCGACATCGCCGAGCGCATGCGGGCCGAGAGCACGCGCAGCACAGCGTGCTCGATCGCCTCGGCGCTCGTGCCGCGCCTGCAGCCGATGCTGACCGCGAGCCGCGCGACGGCCGGCGCGTTCATGCGAGCGATGCGCGAAGACGCGCGATGGCGGGTTTCATGGCGATGCGTGCGGCCGATATAGATAAGTCGGGGATGAACGGCATTCGGTGCGGACCAACGATAGCACAGTGACTGCCGCGCACAAGCCCGCCGTTCTTGACGCTCGTCCCCGCCGGGCCTAGACTTTCACGCAGTTTTGGTGCTCGCGCGCGGATTCTCTCGTGCGCAGTTAAACGGGAAGCAGGGCGCGTTTCTTCGCGAGATCGAACGGACGTCAACCTGCGCTGCCCCCGCAACGGTAAACGATCGCCGCGCGCACGATCTCGCATCACACGCGCGGCAAGCCGCTTCCAGGCCACTGCGCAATGCGTGGGAAGGCGAAGCGGCGTTTTCGTCAGCCCGGATACCGGCCAGACATTCGACGGGTTCGCTGCCGCGGGGATGCGGCGCGGCCCATGATCCACGAAGTTGTGCGCTATTCTTCCCGTCGATCCGCGTCGTTCGCGCATCGCGCCATGAAGCGCACGCATCCACAGCCACGGAGCTACGATGCAAACCCGCAAGATCCTCGTCACGGTCGTGACCGGCTTTCTCGGCAGTGGCAAGACCACGTTGATGCGGCACATCCTGTCCAACGCGCGAGGCTTGCGCATCGCGGTGATCGTCAACGAGTTCGGCGAACTCGGCATCGACGGCGAGATCCTGAAGGGCTGCGGCATCGGCTGCGACGACGAAGCCGGCTCGCGCGATCGCAATCTGTACGAGCTTGCGAACGGCTGCCTGTGCTGCACCGTGCAGGAAGAGTTCTATCCGGTGATGGAGCAGCTCGTCGAGCGGCGCGAGAGCATCGATCACGTGCTGATCGAAACCTCGGGCCTCGCGTTGCCCAAGCCGCTCGTGCAGGCGTTCAACTGGCCGTCGATCAGGAACGCCTTCACCGTGGATGCGGTCGTGACCGTGGTCGACGGTCCCGCCGCCGCGAGCGGGCAATTCGCGGCGAATCCGGTCGCGGTCGATGCGCAGCGCAAGGCCGATCCGAATCTCGACCACGAATCGCCGCTGCACGAGCTGTTCGAGGATCAGCTTTCGGCGGCGGATCTCGTCATCGTCAACAAGACCGATCTCATGGATGCGGATGCGCTGCAAAAGGTCGAGGCGCTCGTGCGTCCCGAGATTCCGCCCGAAGTGAAAATCGTGCCCGCGCAAATGGGCCGGCTCGACGTGCATGTGCTGCTCGGCCTCGAATCGGCGTCGGAGGAGACGATTCACTTGCGGCACGATCATCACGGCTCGCCCGACGACGAAGGACACGCCGATCGTCATCACGACGCGTTCGATTCGGTCGTCGTGCAAGGCGACGTCGAGTCGCGCGAGCAGGCCATCGCGGCATTGCATGCGCTCGTCGAACGGCATGCGATCTATCGCGTGAAGGGCTTTGCCGCGCTGCCCGGCGCCGCGATGCGGCTCGTCGTGCAGGGTGTCGGACGGCGCTTCGACAGTTACTTCGACCGCCGCTGGGAAGCGAACGAGGCGAACACGCCGAGCCGCTTCGTGCTGATCGGCGAGGATCTGGAGCATGATACGCTGCAACGCGCGTTCGACGCAGCGCTCGCCGGTGCGGCCGTTCAGGCATAAAGACGATGCATCTGCTCCGCACGACACCGGGAGGCTTCGTCGACGACGCGCAGGGCGTCATGCGCATCGATCAGACGAGTGCGCCGATCGTCGTGCTCAGTTCCGCCGACACGACGCTCGCCCTGCTCGCGAGCGTGTTTCCGCGTCTGGAAGCGGGCTTTCCCGAAGTGCGGCTCGCGAACCAATCGTTCCTGCGCCAGCCCGCGTCCGTCGATTTCTACGTCGATGACGTGCTGCGCCACGCGAAGGTCGTGATCGTCGATCATCTCGGCGGGGAATCGTACTGGCCATACGGCATCGAGCGTCTCGTCGCGCTGGCGAAGCAGGAGAAGCAGATGCTCGCGATGTTCTCGGGCGACCTCACCGAAGACCCGAACCTGGTCGCCAGGAGCACAGCCGATGCGGCGTTCTGCCGCGAGTTGTCGCGCTATCTGCGCGAAGGCGGCGCGCGCAACGCGGAAGAATTTCTGCGTGCGATCGCGCATCGCGCATTCGGCTTCGGGCGCGAGCCGCGGCCGCCGAGCCCGTTGCCCGCCGTGGCGCTCCATCATCCCGGGCGCGACGTCGCCGCCATCGAGGACTGGCAGGCGCGCTGGACCGAAGGCGCGCCCGTCGTCGCGATTCTGTTCTATCGCGCGCATCTGCAATCGGGCAACACGGCCGTGTTCGACACGCTCATCGATGCGCTCGAGGAACGAGGCATGAATCCGCTGCCGATTGCGATTTCCTCGCTGAAGGAAAGCGTGAGCCGCGAAGTGGTCGAGCGGCTGTGCGCGGAGCATCGCGTGTCGCTCGTGCTGAACACCACGGCATTCGCGGCCGGGGTGATCGGCGAGAGCGAGGCATTCGAAGTCGCGGGCGATGCGCCCGTGCTGCAGGTCATCCTGAGCGGCGGCAATCGTGAGGACTGGCAGAAGGACAATCACGGCCTGAACTCGCGCGATGTCGCGATGCACGTTGCGCTGCCCGAGGTCGACGGCCGCATCATCACGCGCGCGGTGAGCTTCAAGGGGCTCGCGTACCGCTGCCAGCATACGCAGGTGGATGTGGTGCGCTATCAGGCCGATGAGGAGCGCGTGCGCTTCGTGGCCGAGCTGAGCTGCCGCTGGTGCCGGCTGCGTCGGACGCCGAATGCGCAAAAGCGCATCGCGCTCGTGCTCGCGAACTATCCGGCGAGCGAGGGACGCATCGGCAACGGCGTGGGGCTCGACACGCCCGCATCGGCGATCGGCATTCTGTCGATGCTTGCGCGCGAAGGCTATCGCGTGGGCGAGATTCCGGAGCACGGCGATGCGCTCATCGCCGCGCTGACCGAGGGCGTGACGAACGATTCCGTCGTGCGCGATCTGCGCCCCGCACTGCAGAGCCTGTCGCTCGACGCGTATCTCGATGCCTACCGCGTCTTGCCCGCCGATGCGCGCGCCGCGCTGGAAAAGACCTGGGGCGCACCGCAAGACGATCCGACGGTGCGGCGCGGCCGCTTCATGATCGCGGGCTATCGCTGCGGCGAGGTGTTCGTCGGCATTCAGCCTTCGCGTTCGCGCGAACGCAACGACTATGCGAGCTATCATGATGCCGAGCTCGTGCCGCCGCATTCGTATCTGGTGTTCTATTTCTGGCTGCGCGCGCGCTTTCAGGCGGACGCGCTGGTGCACGTCGGCAAGCACGGCAATCTCGAATGGCTGCCGGGCAAGAGCGTCGCGCTCTCGTCGTCGTGCTGGCCGGATGCGATTCTCGGCCCGATGCCGCATCTCTATCCGTTCATCGTCAACGACCCGGGCGAGGGGAGTCAGGCGAAGCGCCGCGCGCAGGCGGTCATCATCGATCATCTGATGCCGCCGCTCACGCGCGCGGAGAACTACGGGCCGTTGCAGGACCTCGAGCGTCAGGTCGACGAATACTACGAAGCGCTGATGGTCGATGCGCGCCGCGCGAAGCTCCTGCGCAAGTCGATCCTCGAGAACATCGTCGGGAACCGGCTGCACGAAGAGCTCGGGCTCGACGCGCCGCGCGACGTCGCCGGCGAGGATGTCTTGCTCACGCGTGCCGACGCATACCTCTGCGAGCTGAAGGAGGCGCAGATTCGCGACGGACTGCATGTGTTCGGCGTCTCGCCGCAAGGCGTGCAGCGCCGCGACACGCTGCTCGCGCTCGGCCGCTTTCCGGTCGGCGACGGCCAGGGCGCGAATGCGAGCCTCATCACGGCGATCGCGCGCGATCTGCAGCTGGGCGACGCCTTCGATCCGCTCGACGCCGACTGGGCCGCGCCGTGGAATGGGCCGCGTCCGCATGCGCTTCAGGCGACCAGCGATGCGCCGTGGCGTCATTACGGCGACACGCGCGAGCGTCTCGAATCGTTAGCGTTGCAACTATTGTGCGACGAGGCGTCCGCGCCCGGACCGCACGCGTCGTTCGTGCTCCAGCGCCTGCGCGGCGACGTGCTCGCGCGGCTCGACGCATGCGGTCCGCAGGAGCTCACGCAACTGAAGCGCGGTCTCGAAGGGCGTTTTGTGTCGCCGGGGCCGAGCGGTTCGCCGTCGCGCGGCAGGCCCGACGTGCTGCCCACGGGCCGCAACTTCTATTCCGTCGATACGCGCGCCCTGCCGACGCAGGCGGCATGGTCTCTCGGGGTCAAGTCGGCGAACGCGCTGGTCGAGCGTCATGTGCAGGATCACGGCGATTATCCGCGCGCCATCGGCCTGTCGGTATGGGGCACGGCGACGATGCGCACCGGCGGCGACGATATCGCGCAGGTGTTCGCGCTGATCGGCGTGCGGCCGAAGTGGGCGGCGGGCAGTCATCGCGTGACCGACTTCGAGATCCTGCCGATCTCCATCTTCAATCGGCCGCGCATCGACGTGACATTGCGCGTGTCGGGCTTTTTTCGCGATGCGTTCGCGGGCCTCATGCATCTCTTCGATGCCGCCGTGCAGGCCGTCGCCGGGCTGGGGGACGAGTCCGCGGACGTCAACCCGATCCGCGCGCGTATCCTGCGCGAGCGCGACGAGCTGATCGCGCGCGGCGTGGATGCGGAGGAAGCGCGGCGGCGCGCGGGCTGGCGTGTGTTCAGCACGAAGCTGGGCGCATACGGCGCGGGCCTGCAGTCGCTGATCGACGCGAGTCAATGGCAGACCGATGCCGATCTCTCCGCCGCGTATCAAGGCACGGGTGGTTATGCGTATTCGCAATCCGGCGACGGGGTCGAAGCGCGGGCGAGCTTCGGCGCGCGTCTCTCGACCCTCGACGTCGTTCTGCACAATCAGGACAACCGCGAGCACGACCTGCTCGATTCGAACGACTATCACCAGTTTCAGGGCGGCATGATCGCCGCCGTGCGCTATCTGTCCGGCGTGCAGCCGCGGGCGTACAACGCCGATCACAGCAATCCCGCCGCGCCGCGCATGCGCACGCTGAACGAGGAAATCGCACGCGTGGTGCGCTCGCGCGTCGTCAATCCGAAGTGGATCGACGGCGTGAAGCGGCATGGCTACAAGGGGGCATCCGAGCTGGCCGCGACGGTCGATTATCTGTTCGGCTATGACGCGACCGCGCGCGTCGTGTCCGATCATCAATACGCGCTCGTCGCGGATGCGTACGTGAACGACGCGGATACGCGCGAGTTCATCGCCGAGCACAACCCACACGCGCTGCAATCGATCTGCGAGCGTCTGCTCGAAGCGATGGAGCGCGGCTTGTGGCAGAACCCCGCTGGCTATCGCGAGCAGGTCGAACGGCATCTGCTCGATGCCGAACAGCGAATCGAAGGCCGACAGAATTGAACGAATCCACTTCATCCCCGGTGTTTCCTTTCTCCGCGCTGGTCGGTCAGGCGCCGCTGCAGCAGGTGCTCCTGCTTGCGGCCGCCGATCCGTTGATCGGCGGCGTGCTCGTCAGTGGGCCGCGCGGCACGGCGAAGTCGACGGCCGCGCGCGCGCTCGCGGAGTTGCTGCCGGAGGGGAAGCTCGTGACCTTGCCGCTCGGCGCGAGCGAGGAACAGTTGATCGGCACGCTCGACATTCAAAGCGCGTTGCGCGACGGCGGCGTGAAGTTCTCGCCCGGCCTGCTCGCGAAGGGGCATCTCGGCGTGCTGTATGTCGACGAGGTCAATCTCCTGCCGAATCCGCTCGTCGATCAGCTGCTCGACGTCGCGGCGAGCGGCGTGAATATCGTCGAGCGCGATGGCATTTCGCATCGACACGAGGCGCGCTTCGTGCTGATCGGCACGATGAATCCCGAAGAGGGCGAGTTGCGTCCGCAACTGCTCGATCGTTTCGGCCTGGCCGTCGAGATGAGCAATTGCTTCGATGCGAGCGTGCGGCAGCGCATCGTGAAGGCGCGGCTCGCGTTCGATGCCGACCCCGCTGCATTTCGTGCGCGGCACGCCTCGGAGCAGGCGTCGCTGCATGCGCGAATTCACGCGGCGCGCGCTGCGCTCCCGTCATTCGATTTCGGCGATGCCGTTCATGCACGCGTGAGCGAGCTTTGCATCGCGGCGCACGTGGATGGCTTTCGGGCGGACCTCGTGATGCTGCGCGCGGCGCGCGCGCTGGCCGCGCTGGAAGGCGCATCGGCCGTGACCGTGATGCATGTCGAGCGGGTCGCGGATGCGGTCTTGCAGCATCGTCGACGGGAAGCGCAAGCGCCTTCGCAAACGCAGGCCGCGCATGATTCGACGCCGCGCGAAGCGAGCGCGGACGAATCGGACTGGGGTTATCTGCCGCCCGAGCCGGCGGGCACGGCAAGGATCAAGCAGGTGAGGCCGCTCGCCGCAAAAAAAGCCTGAGCCATCGAAGGCGCGACGCGGATGCCGGAGAGCATCGTCTTCAATGGCGCGAAGCGCGTTCCAGCGGCCGGATAGTCTCGCGCGAAGGCGCGGAGGAGGGCGCGTCCATCGATTGGATGGCGACGTTGCGCGCCAAGCGGTCCGCGCGTCTCGAGGCACGGCACCTTCGCCGTCGACGCACGCAGGGCGAAAGCGCCGTGCTGCATTGTTTCGTGCTCGACTGCTCCGGCTCGATGCTCGCGGGCGAGCAGCTGGCGCGCGCAAAGGGCATGCTCGTCGCGTTGTTCGATCGCGCCTATCGCGAGTGTGCCGAAATCGCGCTCGTGTGCTTCGGCGGGGGACGGGCCGAAGTGAGGCGTCAGCCCGGCGCGGCGCACTGGTGGAACGAGCGCTGGATCGCGCCGATCGGCGGTGGAGGCGGCACGCCGCTCGCGCTCGGGTTGTCGAGCGCGGCGACGGTGCTCGCGCGCGCGGCCAGACGCAGGCCGTCGCAGCGGCGCTGGCTGTGGATCCTCACCGATGGACGCACCAGCGAGCGGCCCGACGTGCCGTATGCCGCGAATCGCATCGTCGTCGTGGACTTCGATGACGGGGCGGCGCGGGTCGGAAGATGCAAGGCGCTCGCGCATGAATGGCAGGCCGAATACGTCGCTGCCGACGAACTGGCGGTGATTCGAACCGCAGGCTGACACGCGCGACGTCTGCCGCGATTCACGGCCCGTCGCGAAACCTGCCGCGACGTATCCATTTCGTTGCGATCCACGTCTCGCCTTTCTCGACGGGCGTGCCCGCATGCAGCGTCTTCGAATCGACCTGGCCAAGTTCGTTGCAATACTCGAAATACAGCGCGTTGCCGGGCCTGGGATGAATGCGCAGGCCGATTTCGGGAAAGGTCGTGTCACCGCCCTGTTCCACTTCGTTGAGATAGAGGATGACGGTTGCGGTCCGCTGGCCGCCGCGCTGCACGTGATGGTGGCTTCCCGCCTGCTCTTCGGGAAAGTAGTCGTAATGCGGCCGGTATTCGCCGCCGATGCCGTATCTGAGGATGTGCAGATCCTCGCCGTTCTCGACGGGCTGTCCGGTGAGCGCCGCGAGCCTGCGGTCGATCGTGTCGACAAGCGGGTCGGTCAGGGCGTTGACGAAAGCGCCTTCGCTCCTGCGTTCGTCGATGAGAATCTCGCTGCCCGAGCCCGGATCGACGACGGACGACCGCTGCACGCGGCCGCTGCCGAGTTCGATCAGCCTGTCGCATTCGTCGCGGCTCAGCACGTCGGCGAGCAGCGCGACCACCGGACGCTCGCACGTGAACAGCTTTCGCACGGCGCAGTCCGGCACGCCCGGCACCGGACCTTCCGGCAGCATCGGCCTGCGTAGACATATTCGGAAGAGAAGGCTTCCGGCGAATCGAATGCCTCACCGGCCATGCGCCGCGCGAGTATCGAGCGCGCCGTGTTCGGCGCGAAGGCGCTCGCGATCATTGCATCGATCAGGGATTGCGGCGAGCATCCGCGGCGGATGTTTTTGTCGAGCCAGTTTTTCCACGACTCGTCGAAGGCTGGGCTCGGTCTCATGTGCTCCGGGGCCGGTTGCGAGACGATGGTTCATGAAAGCACAAGGAGACGCGAAAGACAATGTCGGCTTCGCCGCGCTCGGACGCGAACGGACCGCCGGGTACGAAGCGTGCTCGCGCCTCGGCCGTCAACCGGACCCGTGCGCCAGCGGCCGGTCACGCATGCCAGCGCGGCGTATAGACCCAGTCGCCGACGACGCGCGTCGTCGATGACCCGACGATCACCATCGTCCGCATGTCGACGAGTTCGCCCTTCAGCTCGCCGAGCGTGACGATGCGCAGCGTTTCCGCCGGCCGCCCGATATCTCTTCCGAGCACCACGGGCGTGTCCGCATCCCGATACCGCTTCACGATCTCGATCGCGCGATCGAACTGCCAGGGCCGCGCCTTCGACAGCGGGTTATAGAACGCCATCACGAGATCGGCCTCGCCCGCGTGCGCGATGCGCTTTTCGATCACGCTCCACGGCTTCAGGTTGTCGGAGAGCGACAGCACGCAGAAATCGTGTCCGAGGGGCGCGCCCGCGCGCGCCGCCGTCGCGAGCGATGCCGATACGCCCGGCACGATCGCGAGCTTCACCGCGCGCCATTCGGGATGTTCCAGACGTCCTTCATCAAGCGCTTCGAGCACGGCCGCCGCCATCGCGAACACGCCCGGATCGCCGGACGAGACCACCACCACGCGCCGCCCCTCGTTCGCCAGTTCGAAGGCATGACGCGCGCGCTGCAGCTCCTCGCGGTTGTCGGTCATGTGCACGCGCTGATCGTCGCGGAACGGACCCGCCATGCGCACGTAGGTTTCGTAGCCGAGCACGTCTTGCGCGGCGAGGAGCGCGTTTCTCGCGGCGGGCGTCATCAGCTCCGCGCTGCCGGGGCCGAGGCCGATGACGGTCAGCGTGCCGCGCGCGCGGCCGATCGAGCGCGCATCGATGGGCACATCGTGCACGTGCAGCGCGATCCCCCGCGCAGGGCCGGCATCGAACGGCGCGGCGTCGCAAAAGCGCAGCGGCACATCGAGCGCGCGCGCGGCATCCGCGAGCGCTTCGGAAGCCATGTGACTCGCAGGCGCGGTCAGGGCCGCGAGCGCGAGCGGCGCGAGGCCGTGCTCGCGCATCGCGAGACGCACGCGCCCGGCGATGTCGTCAGCGGCCGATGCGTCTTCGATCCACGCCAGCACGCAGCGCGGATGAATCACGAGACTGTGTTCGTCGCCGGCGGCGAACGGCGTGATGCGCACGGCAAGACGCGCATCGTCGGCGCGGGGCAGCGGGGCCTGGTCGAGCCAGGGCGCGCGGCCTTCGATGCGCGTCGTCTCGCCCGCGAGCAGATCGGACACGAAGCGCTTGCCTTGCTCGATGTCCGGGAGCGCATAGCCTTCGGGCGGGGCGAGCAGGCACTGGCCGAAGCGCACTTCGCCGCTCGTCGTGATCGCGGGCGTGACCCGCAATGCCGCGCCGATCTCGCGCGCCAGCACGTTCACGCTGCGCATGCCGCCGAGCAAGGGCACGACCGCGCTGCCGTCCTGGGCGAGCGCGAGCACCGGCGGTTCCACGCCCTTGTCCGTCAGGCACGAAGCCAGCGCGCGAATCACGATGCCCGCCGAGCAGAGCGCGACGATCGGCGCGCCCGCGACATAAAGCTCGCGCAGGTGCACGCCGAAGTCCTCGTAAGCGACATCTGCGCTCACGCGGCTGGCGAGACCGTGCACGCGCGAGTCCGGAAAGCTGGCCTGAATGCGCCGCGCCGTGTCGAGCGCGCCGCTGCCGAGCACGACGATCGCTATCAAGCCCGCCATTTTTCCCCCGGTACGACGAGCAGCGAAAAATACGGCGAGGCCATCGGATCGACTTCATCGAGCGGCACGATGCGCTGATTGGCCATCGTCGCGCGTTCGACGTAGAGCGCGCGTTCATCGAGGCGGAGTTCGGCAAGCACGTGACGAACCTTCTCGAAGTTGCGCCCGAGCTTCATGATGACGGCGGCATCCGCCGTTTCGAGGCGACGTTTCAGTTCGTCCTCCGGCAGCACGCCGGACAGCACCGACAGACTCTGATTGCGGTACACGAGCGGCACGCCCAAGACCGCGACGCCGCCGAGCATCGAGCACACGCCCGGCACCACGTGCGCCTCGAAGCGCGCGGCGAGTCGATCGTGCAGATACATGTACGAGCCGTAGAAGAACGGATCGCCTTCGCAGATCACCGCGACATCGCGCCCGGCTTCGAGGTGCGCGGAGATCGCGAGCGCGGCTTCGTCGTAGAACGCGCTGATGATCGTCTCGTAGCACAGGGGCGGCTCGAGCGCTTCGGTCGTCACCGGGTAGACGAGCGGCAGGCGCGTCTGCGCGTCGTCGAGATGCGCCTCGATGATGCCGAACGCGTTGCCTTTCTTGCCCCTGGCGATGAAGTACGCGACCACCGGCGCCGCTCTCAGAAGGCGCAGCGCCTTCACGGTGATCAGTTCGGGATCGCCCGGACCGACCCCCAGGCCGTAGAGACGCCCGCTCATCATTCGGCCTCCGACGCGAGTGCGTTCACGGCCGCCGCCGCCATCGCGCTGCCGCCGCGCCGGCCGAGCAGCGCGACGTAGGGCGCGGCGCGGCTGTCGGCGGCGAGCAGCGCCTTCGATTCCGCCGCGCCGATGAATCCCACCGGAAAGCCGAGGATGAGCGCGGGGGCCGGCGCGCCCGCATCGAGCATGTCGAGCAGATGAAAGAGCGCGGTCGGCGCATTGCCGATCGCGACGATCGCGCCTTCGAGATCGGGCCGCCACAGTTCGAGCGCGGCGGCCGAGCGCGTATTGCCCATGGCGCGGGCGCGCCCGGGAATCGACGGATCGCTCAACGTGCAGATCACGTGGTTGCCGGCGGGAAGCCGTGCGCGCGTGATGCCTTCGGCGACCATGCGCGCATCGCACAGGATCGGCGCGCCCGCGGCGAGCGCGCGGCGGCCGGCTTCGCCCGCGCCGTGCGAGAAGCGCAGGTCGCGCACGATATCGACCATGCCGCACGCATGGATGAGCCGCACGACGAGTTTCTCCAGGTCGGGGGGAACGGCGGCGAGGTCGGCTTCCGCGCGGATCGTCGCGAACGACCGGCGGTAGATCTTCGCGCCGTCGCGGATGTAGTCATGCATCGGTATGGCTCCGGGCGAGCCGTTCGGCCGCCTCTTCGATGGTCAGGTTGCGCGCGACGAGGCGCTCGCCGCGATACAGGTCATAGTGTCCCGGCGCGCGCGCGAGCAGCGTCGCCGCGACGGGATGCGCCGCCGGGCACGAACGCTCGCAGCCGCTCAGGTGCACGCGGTCCCGGTCGGGCGCGGAAAGCAGCGGGGCGAGTCGATGCGCGTCGGCCTTGGTGTCGGCGCGGCTCTTCGCGCAGCCCGCGGACCCGGCGCATGCGATCAGGCGCGCGAGCGGGTCGCGCGGCTCGGTCGGGAGGCCGAGCGCGCGCAGGCGCTGCACGACATCATGCGTATCGTTCGTCGCGATGCCGGGGATCAGCACGCCTTGCCAGGGCGTCATCATCAGACGGCCTTCGGCGCGCGTGGAGGCGAGCTCGGCGAGGGCGTCGAGCGTCGATGCATCGAGGCGTCCGAGCGGCGCTTGCGCGCCCGCATACCACGTCGCGCGATGCGGTTCCTCGTGCGCGCCGAGACGCAGCGTGTCATCGGCCGGTGCGCGGCGCCAGACCCGAACGTCCGCATCGAAACCGACTGCTTTGAGAAAGTGCGTCGCGTCGATGCGTGCCAGCAGATCGCGCATGCGCGCTTCCGCGGGCGTCGCCAGCGCGACGAACCTGCGCAGCACCTTCGTCACGAAGGGCACGACTTCCCCGCGCACGATCGCTCCCAGTGCGGACACATCGTCCGGGCCGCGCGGCATCGTTCCCGCGAAGCCGAACGCAAAGCGCGCGCCGCCGTCGATCGCGGAGAGCCACAGATCATGCGGATGATCGAGCATCGCGAGGCGCTCGCCGCCGTCGAGTTGCAGCGCGAATTTGGGCGAGAGCGCGTGCAGCGAGGTATCGGCCTGCATCGCGGCGACGATGCGCGCGGCCAGCGCTCGGGTTTCATCGCTTGCGAGCGGACTCAGCATCACGTTGCGGATGTCGTCGCCGCTCGCGGCCGCGGGACCGAGACCCGCGTCGAGCGCGATCCCGACGAGCGCCGCGTGAGCATCGGCGCGAATGCCGCGCAGTTGCAGATTCGCCCGATTGGTCACTTCGATCGCGCCCGAGCCGCACGTCCGCGCGGCGTGCGCCACGGCCCGCGCCGCGTGCGCGCCCAGCTCGCCGCCCGGAAGACGCAGGCGGGCGAGGCCGCCGTCGCGCGCGGGCACGACGCGCATGAGCCCCGGACACGCGGATGCGCGTGGGGCGGTCGCAGGCACTGGACGGTCGAACGAAGTCAAAAGCGTGACCCATAGGGCTTCGCGCGTGATGAGCGAACCGGTACACTCCGCCCGGTCGGCGTCGCTCGAATGCGGTGAGTCGGCAGGTCTCTTGGCTGGCAGGTCTTCGTTCGCGCCGGCCTTCCCGGTAAAAACCAGTGGCAGTGGAGCGCGGACTCGCTGCGTACAATTGCGGGGGCAGCCACAGTTTCTCTGTGTTCCCTCTTAGGCCCCAACGGGCACCGACGGACCTGTATTATGCTCGCTTTTATCGGCCTTCCAGGCGCTTCGGACCGGTGTGCGCACCGGCACGGGCCGCGTCTGGAACCTCAGGAAGGAGATGCCGCATGTCGACCTGGCTGACTGTCGTTGGAATCGGCGAGGATGGCTGGCACGGCCTCTCACGCGCCGCGCGCCGCGCGCTCGCCGAAGCGCAGTCGATCCACGGCGGCGAACGCCATCTCGCGTTCCTGCCGGCGCGTATCGCCGCGCGCCGCGTGCCATGGCCCAGGCCCTTTTCGCTCGACGGCGTGCTCGCCGAGCGCGGCGACGGCGACACGCGCATCTGCGTGCTCGCAAGCGGCGATCCGATGTCCTTCGGCGTCGGCGCGACGCTTGCTCGCGAGCTCGCCGACGGCGAAATGCGCGTCATTCCCGCGCCTTCGTCGCTGTCGCTCGCGGCCGCGCGCCTCTGCTGGGCGCTGCAGGACGCGCAGTGTGTGTCGCTCGTCGGCCGGCCGGCCGCGTCGCTGCTCGCGCATGTGCATCGCGGCGCGCGCCTGCTCGTGCTGAGCGCCGACGGCGCGACGCCCGCCGCCGTCACCACGCTCCTGACCGCGCATGGCTTCGGCGCGAGCCGCATGACGGTGTTCGAGCATCTCGGCGGCGAGGCCGAGCGGCGCATCGACGAGCGCGCCGACGACTGGCGCGAGCCGCTCGTCGCGACGCTCAATCTCATCGCGATCGAGTGTCGCACGCACGCGGGCCATGCCGGCCCGCCGCTCACGCCCGGCCTGCCCGACGACGCCTATCGTCACGACGGCCAGCTCACCAAGCGCGACGTGCGCGCCGTGACGCTCGCGCATCTCGCGCCGCAGCCGGGCGAGCTGCTGTGGGACGTCGGCGCGGGCTGCGGCTCGATCGGCATCGAATGGATGCGCGCGCATGGCGCCTGCCGGGCGATCGCCATCGAGGCGAACGAGAGCCGGCAGCGTCTCATCGAGTACAACCGTGACGCGCTCGGCATGCCCGCGCTGCAACTCGTGAAGGGCGAGGCGCCCGGCGCGCTCCACGGCCTGCCCGCGCCCGACGCGGTGTTCATCGGCGGCGGGCTGACCGCGCCGGGGGTGCTCGACGCCTGCTGGGCGCGTCTGCGCCAGGGCGGAAGGCTCGTCGCCAATGCGGTCACGCTGCAGAGCGAAATGGTGCTCGTCCAGTGGCGCGCGCGCCACGGCGGGGAGCTGACGCGCATCGGCGTGGCGCAGGCGGAGCCGCTCGGCAGCCTCGATACGTGGCGCCAGGCGCTGCCGATCACGCTCCTGCACGCGAGCAAGCCATGACCCGCATCGGGAAGTCCTCGCGACATGCGTGAAGAAACGCCGGAACAGGCCGCGCCATTGCGTCACGGCTACACCACCGGCAGCTGCGCCACCGCGACGAGTCTCGCGGCCGCGCGTCTCCTGCTGCTCGGCGAGGCGAGCGCGCGCCGGCATCGTGCTGCCGAAGGGCCAGCGCGTGACGATGACGCTCTCGTTCTGCCGCCACGCGCCCGACGACGCCGAAACGGCCGAAGCCGGCGTGATCAAGGACGCGGGCGACGATCCCGACGTGACGCACGGCGCGCTCGTGTTCGCGCGCGTGCGTCTGTCGGCGCGGGCGGGCGTGCGCTTTTACGCGGGACCGGGCGTCGGCACCGTGACGCGCGCGGGGCTGGCGCTCGACGTCGGCGAGCCGGCGATCAATCCGGTGCCGCGCAGGATGATGACCGAACATCTGGAAGCGCTTGCCGCGAGCGTCGGTCACGGCGGCGGCTTCAAGGTGAGCATCGGCGTGGAGCACGGCGAGGCGCTCGCGCTCAAGACGATGAACCCGCAGCTCGGCATCGTCGGCGGCTTGTCGATACTCGGCACGACAGGCATCGTCAGGCTGTTTTCGTGCTCGGCGTATGTCGCGTCGATTCATCAGGGCATCGACGTTGCGCGGGCGAACGGGCATCGCCACATCGCCGCGTGTACCGGCAATCAGAGCGAGGACGCGATGCGCGCGCGCTACGGCCTGCCGGATATCGCCCTGATCGAAATGGGCGATTTCGCCGGCGCCGTGCTCAAGCACCTGCGCCGCGCGAGCGTCGACAGGCTGAGCCTGTGCGGCGGCTTCGGCAAGCTGTCCAAGCTGGCGGCGGGCCCATATGGACCTGCACAGCCGCAACCAGCATCGACCTGGCGCTGCTCGCGGCGTGGGCCGTCGATGCGGGCGCGAGCGAGGCGCTCCAGACCTCGATCCGCGCCGCCAACACGAGCCAGAAAGCGCTCAGGCAAACACGCGCGGAAGGCATCGCGCTCGGCGACATCGTGTGCCGGTGCGCGCGGCGTCGCGCTCGACGTGCTGTCGCCCGGCATTGCCGTCGAGACGTTCGCGATCGACCGGCAGGGCAATATCGTCGGGAGCGCCGCATGAAGCGCGTGCTCCTGCTCGGCGGCACCGGGGACGCCCTCGCGATCGCGCGCCATCTTTCCGCTGCGCATGTCTACAGTCTCGCGGGCCTCGGCCGCGTGCCCGCCGATCTGGCGTGCTCGGTGCGCGTGGGCGGATTCGGCGGCGTCGACGGGCTCGCCGGCTATCTGCGCGAGGAGGAGATCGCGCTGGTCGTCGACGCGACGCATCCGTATGCCGCGCAGATGAGCCGCCACGCGCACGCGGCATGCGGGATCGCGCGCGTGCCGCTGTGGGCGGTGCGCCGTCCCGCGTGGCGGCCGCAGCCGGGTGACGATTGGCGCGAGGCGGCCGATTGGCGCGGCATCGTGGCGCGCCTTGGGCCGTTTCGGCGGCCGCTCTTCACGCTCGGGCGCGAGCCGCTTGCGCATCTGGACGAGATCCCCGCATCGCAATACTGGACGATACGCTGCCTCGAAGCGTATGCCGGCAATGAGCGGGCGAACGTCATCGATGCGCGCGGGCCGTTCGATCTCGCCGGCGAGCGCGCGCTGTTCGACGCGGCGGGCGTCGACGTCGTCGTCAGCAAGAACAGCGGCGGACGCGCGACGGAGGCGAAGCTGGCCGTCGCGCGCGAGCGGGGCTTGCCGGTCGTGATGCTCGCGCGGCCCGGACTGCCCGAGGCCGGCCGCGATTTCGACGACGCCGCGAGCGCGCGCGAGGCGCTCGGGCGCTGGCTCGACGAACCTGATTCCTGAAAAAATGACCGTCTACTTCATCGGCGCCGGACCGGGCGATCCCGAACTCATCACCGTCAAGGGGCAGCGGCTCATCCGCTCGTGTCCCGTGATTCTCTACGCCGGATCGCTCGTGCCGGAGAACCTGCTCGAGGGGCATCGCGCGAAGCAGTGCGTCGACACCGCCGAGCTCGATCTCGATGCGATCGTCGTGCTGCTGCGGGATGCCCACGCGAACGGACAGGACGTGGCGCGCGTTCATTCGGGCGATCCCTCGCTATACGGCGCGATCGGCGAGCAGATCCGCCGGCTCGATGCGCTCGGCATTCCCTTTGAAATCGTGCCGGGCGTGACAGCGACGGCCGCATCGGCGGCGGCGCTCGGGCGCGAGCTGACGCTGCCCGGCATTTCGCAGACGGTGATCCTCACGCGCTACGCCACGAAGACATCGATGCCGCCCGGCGAGGCGCTCGCGGACCTGGCGCGTCATCGCGCGACGCTCGCGATCCATCTCGGCGTGCGGCACATCGAGCGGATCGTCGCCGATCTTCTGCTGCACTACGGCGCGGATTGCCCCGTGGCCGTCGTGTTCCGCGCGAGCTGGCCGGACGAGGCGCGCGTCGAGGGCACGCTCGCGGACATCGCGCCGAAAGTGCGCGCGGCGGGCATGGAGCGCACGGCGATGATCATCGTCGGCCGCGTGCTGTCGGCCGTCAGCTTCGCCGACTCGACGCTCTACGGCAAGGACTGAGCGCGTCATGCGGGATCTCGACGCCGTGTTCGCCGCGCTCGCGAAATCCGCTTTCCGGCGGCGTTTCGCGCTGGGCGTGCGGGAGGGGAGGTATCTGCGGGAGAAGGGCGTGGCGCAGGCGCACGAACTGATCGGCAAGCGCCTCGCGCCGCAAACGCCCCCGAACGATGGCAGGCAGACGCCGTTTCGCGGGCATCCGGTGTTCATCGCGCAGCACGCGACGGCGACGTGCTGCCGGTCGTGCCTCGCCAAATGGCACGGTATCGCGGCGGGCAAGGCGCTCGACGATGCCGAGCGCCGGCATGTGGTGTGGATGCCATCGAGCGCTGGCTGTGGGCGCAGCCGCTGCCGGCCGGGGTGCCGTCCGCGGATGAGCATCCGCAGCGGGAGCTGCCTTTCTGAGCCGGTTTTTGCCGACGATCATCGCGCGGACGTGCCGCGCCCCTTCGCCCGTCGCGCCAGCATGTTCAATCCTTCCACCAGTGCCGAGAACGCCATCGCCGCGTAGATGTAGCCCTTCGGAACATGCGTGCCGAAGCCTTCGGCGATCAGCGTCATGCCGATCACGAGCAGGAAGCCCAGCGCGAGCATGATGATGGTCGGATTGCGCTCGATGAAGCGCGACAGCGGCCCGGCCGCGAACAGCATGACGGCGACGGCGGCGATCACCGCCACGAACATGATCGGAATGTGCTCGGTCATGCCCACCGCCGTCACGATGCTGTCGATGGAGAACACGAGGTCGAGCAGCAGGATCTGGCCGATCGCCGAGAGCGGCGTCAGGCTCTGGCCCGATCCGGTGCCGGCATGTTCGTCGGCGTCGTGCATGATGTGATGATGGATTTCGTTCGTCGCCTTCCATACGAGAAACACGCCGCCCGCGACGAGTATCAGGTCGCGCCACGAGAAGCCGTGCCCGAAGACCTCGAAGACCGGCGTCGTGAGCCGCACGATCAGCGCGACGGTACCGAGCAGCCCGAGCCGCATCACGAGCGCGAGCGCGATGCCGATGCGCTGCGTGCGCGCCCGATGCGCGGCCGGCAGCCGGTTGGTCAGGATCGAGATGAAGATGAGGTTGTCGATGCCGAGCACCACCTCCATCACGACGAGCGTCGCCAGGGCGGCCCAGGCGGCGGGATCGGCGAGGAGGGCGACGAGATAGTCCATGCGGGTCCTGGGCGATGAGTTCGGCTGCGGATCGGAGTTCGGCGCAGAGGCGTGATCTTAGCCCGATCGGCCGATAAAATGTAAGGAACTTGAAAACATCATAAGAGACAAACGCCATGCGAGGCGTGGATTGGGCCGGCCGGTAATCGTTGGTAAAAGAATGATGCCAAATAGGCCACAAATACCGGATTTGAAACGGATATTTGCACCTCTTCCGATGCTGCCCCGAAGCGTTTACGGGTAAACTCCAGTGCTTTCGTGCCGCGCGAGCGCGGCCGCCATACAACCTCCTACACCGCAGGAATTCACCTAGAGCCGCATGCAGGGAAAATCACAACGTCTCGTCGAGCTGGATTTCTTTCGGGGCTGGTCCTGCTCATCATCGTCGTCGATCACATCGGCGGCAGCATGCTGTCGCGCTTCACGCTGGCTGCATTTGTTCGCGCTGAACGATGCGGCCGAAGTCTTCGTGTTCCTCGGCGGCTTCGCGACCGCGACCGCCTACGTGTCGCTCGCCCAGCAGTGCTCGGAAAGCGCCGCGCGCAGGCGCTTCGTGAAGCGGGCGTTCGAGCTCTACTGCGCGTTTCTCGTGACCGCTGCGCTGATGCTGGTGGCGTCGTTCCTGCTGCGGCCCTTTTTCGGGCACGCGCCGAATCCCGCACTCCACGATCTCGACAGCCTGATGTCCGAGCCGGTCGCGTCGATCGCGCAGATCCTCGCGTTCGAGCGCCAGCCGTATCTCGCCGCCGTCCTGCCGATGTACGCGCTCTTCGCGCTCGCCGTGCCGCTCATGCTGCCGCTCGCGTGCAGCAAGCCGTGGCTGCTGCTGGGCCTGAGCCTCGCGCTCTGGGCGTTCGCGCCGCAGATCGGCGAATACATGCCTTCCGTCGACGACAACCTCTGGGACTTCAACCCCGCCGCGTGGCAACTGATGTTCGTGCTCGGCGTGCTGGCGCGCTGCCAGCCGGTCTATCAGCGCGTGAGTACGCACCGTTTTGGCTGGATCGTGAGCGCGGGCGCCGTCGCGCTGATCGCCGGCATGGCGTATTACAAGCTGCTCGTGCTGCCGCCTGTGCTCGACAGCGCCTTCAAGCGCGATCTGGCGGGGCCGCGCGTCGTCAATTTTCTGGCCATCGCGTGGATCGCGACCAATTTCGCGCGCTACGGCATCGTGAAGGAACTGGCCCGGCGCCTGCCTTGGATCGGCGCGGGGGCGCGACGGCATGGTTTCGTTCGTCGCGGGCACGGTGATCTCGCTCATCGTCGACTCCATTCTGTTCACGCTGACGGACGGCCTCATCAACGTGCCGGCGGGGCTCGCCGCCAGCGCCGTCGCAGTCGGGCGCGCTGCTCGCCGTGCCGCGGATGCATCAGTCTGTCGCGGGCTGGCTCGGCACGCGCCGGCTGCGACGCCCGCGACTGTCGCCGCAGCCGACACGCGCGCCCGCGGCGTGCGTTGACGTGTCCCCGACGCGGGCAGTCCTTGCCCGCTTTTTTTATCGCCCATTCACGCAACTAACGGTTTTTTCTGCCCGCGCCCGCAAGCAGACGCGGCAACACAACACGAACCCCGCCGACCCGCGGCACATGACTTACAAGGAGATCCGGCAATTACCACAAAAACCGGACTTGCCATGCTCAAGCTCGCCATCCTGTTCGCGATCATCTCCGTCGTCGCCGGCCTTTTCGGCTTTACGCGCGTGTCGTCCGGCGCGGCGGGCATCGCCAAGATCTGCTTCTTCATCTTCCTGATCCTGTTCGTCGTCTTTCTCATCATCGCGATTACGGCGGGTTCGCTCGTCCTCTAGCGGAGCGGCGGCACGTATCCGCGTGCTTCCTCGAATCGACCCGCGCGTCGCTACGGTGTTACATTGCCGCGAGGAGATATCACGCGGCGACGGGCGGCGTTTCGCCCGAAACCGTGCCGCGGAGAATCGAAAAGGAGGAAGGCGATGCAGTATGCCACCGGCGCGGCCCTGCAGTCCGCGCAGCGCGACGTCATCCGTCATTCGCACGAGCGTTCGGCCACCTTCGGGCTGTTCGAGACGATGCGTCCGGACTACGCCGTCCTGTCCGGCGCGGAGCTTGCCGTCAAGCTCGATCAGAGTCGCGCGCTCTTCGCGCACGCGCTGCCGGTGATGGAGACGCTGTACGCGCAGATCGCCAATACGCACAGCATGATCGCGCTGACCGACGCGAGCGGGCTGATCCTGCATTCGCTCGGCGACGACGACTTCCTCGCCCGTGCCGAGAAAGTCGCGCTGCGGGCGGGCGCGGTGTGGAGCGAAGAGCATCAGGGCACCAACGCGATCGGCACGACCATCGCGGAGCGCACCGCCGTCACCGTGCACGGCGATCAGCACTATCTGCGCGCCAATCGCCAATCACTTCCTCACGTGTTCGAGCGTGCCGATCCTCGATCCGCACGGCAATCTCTCCGGCGTGCTCGACGTCACCGGCGACCGGCGCGGCATCACCAGCACACGATGGGGCTCGTACGGATGTCCGGGCAGATGATCGAAAACCGCCTGATCGCGAGCGCGTTCAACGAGAAGCTGTGCATCCGTTTCCATAGCCGGCCGGAATTCATCGGCACGCTGATGGAAGGCATCGCCGTCTTCGATCTCGATGGGCGCCTGCTCTGCGCGAACCGCAGCGCGCAATTCCAGCCCGGGCCCGAGCTCGGGCGTCTGCCGGCGCAGACGCTGGAGACGCTGTTCGGCGCGAGCGTCGATGCGCTCGTCGCGCGCGCGGGGCAGCCCGCCTGCAGGCTCGAATTGCACAGCGGCGTCGGCGTGTTCGCGAGCATCGAATTTCACGCGCGCGCCGCGTCGAGTCTTCCGACCGCGCCGAATGCGCTTGCCGCGGCCGGCAAGCCGCCTTCGAGCCTGGCCGAACTCTGCACCGGAGAGCACGGATGCAGGACATCGTCGAGCGCGTGAGGAAGGTCATCGGCAAGAGCATTCCGATTCTGATCGGCGGGGAAACCGGCGTGGGCAAGGAAATGCTTACGCGCGCGATCCATCGCGACTCGCCGCGCTGCGCGGGGCCGTTCGTCGCGGTGAACTGCGCGTCGCTGCCGGAGACGCTGATCGAATCCGAACTCTTCGGCTATGCGCCGGGCGCGTTCACCGGCGCGGCCAGGCGCGGCGCGGTCGGCAGGATCGTGCAGGCGAACGGCGGCACGCTCTTTCTCGACGAGATCGGCGACATGCCGCTCGCGATGCAGAGCCGCCTGCTGCGTGTGTTGCAGGAACGCGTCGTCGAGCCGCTCGGGGCGGCGCGCGCGGTGCCAGTCGATTTCACGCTGGTCTGCGCGAGCAATCGCAAGCTGTGTGAGCGTGTGGCGGAAGGGGGCGTTCCGAGAGGATCTGTATTACCGCATCAACGGGCTCGCGGTGACGCTGCCGCCGCTTGCCGGCCGCACCGACCTGCGCGGCCGTCGACAGGATGCTGCGCGACGAGCGCTTCGTCGGCCGCATGGTCGGCATCGGCGACGACGTGCTCGCGCTCTTCGCTCGGCATCCGTGGCCCGGCAACTTGCGGCAGCTGAGCAACGTGCTGCGCACGGCCTGCGCGATGCTCGACGATCACGATACGCATATCCGCATCGAACATCTGCCGCATGATTTTCTCGACGAACTGGGCGAACGCGTCCAGGAAGAAGCGGCGCCGCCGCTCGCGTGCGGCGCGCGTCTCGCGGACATCGAGGCGAGCGCCGTGGCGGCGGCGCTCAAGGCGCACGGCGGCAACGTGTTGGCGACGGCGCGCGAGCTCGGCGTCTCGCGCACGACCTTGTATCGCAAGCTGCGGAGCTAGGCTTCGAGCGCTTGCGCGCCCGGCCCGGGCGAGGGCAGCGTGCCGCTGCGATCCTTCAGTCCGACGCCGGTGAGCTTCAGTCTGCGCGCTTCGTTCAGCAGCCACGTCAGCCTGAACGCGGCGGCGTAATCGAGGCCTGCCGGCCGCACGTTGGAGATGCAGTTGCGCTCGGCATCGCTGCGGCCCGCGCGCGGCGCATAGGTCACGTAGAGGCCGAGGCTGTCGGGCGAGCTGAGTCCCGGCCGCTCGCCGATCATGACCACGACGATCTTCGCCCGCAGCAGCTCGCCGATCGGGTCGCCCAGCGCGACGCGCGCCTGCGTCGCGATCACGACCGGACCGATGCTCCATCCTTCGAGCTTCGCGCGCACGCTCGTGAGCAGCGGCGCGGCGTGCCGCTGCGCGGCAAAGGCCGAGAGACTGTCGGCGGCGACGAAGACGAGCTCGGGCGCGCCGCTCATCGCCGCGGCATGGTCGGCGAGACGCGCGCCGCTCGCATCGTCCAGCGCGCGGCCGAGATCCGGGCGGCGCAGATAACGATCGCGATCGGGCACGGCGCTTCGCACGTCGAGCGTGTCGAATCCGGCGGCGCGGATCGCCTGCGCGAGCGCGGCGGTATCGAGCGGCTGATGCACGGCGTCGCGCGCCTGCGCGTGCGCGAGCTCGAAAGCGAGCAGGGGCGCGGTCGGCAGGCTGCTGCCCGCGCGGCTGAGCGCGATCCGCGCGTTCGTGAAGCGCCGCAGCGCATCCCAGGGATCGGTTCAGCCCGTCATGCGTCGATCCAGTCGAGCAGCGGTTGTTTCGGCGCGCCGGCGGTCCTCGGAAGCAGGGCGCCGTGGCCGTCGGTGACGCGCATCTTCTCGAGCCACGCCTCGAATTCCGGCGCGCGCTTCAGGTTCAGCGCGCGGCGAACATAGAGCGCGTCATGAAACAGGTGCTCTGGTAGTTGAGCATGACGTCGTCGGCGCCAGGCACGCCCATGAGTGATCTTCCAGTCCGGCGCGGATGATCTGCCGTCCGTCGTAGAGATATTCTGGGCCGATGAAGCCGACCACTGTTCGTCAGGAGCGGGCTGAAGCGGCGCGCGACCGCGTAGGCGCGCGCCTCGCAGGTCTGCTGGTCGACGCCGTGATGCGCGTTCGCCGACAGCGCGCTGCCCTGGCCGGTCTCGAAGTATATGACGTCGTCGCCGACGGTGCCGCGCCCGAGCGACAGCGCCGCGTCGCGCGCTTCCTCGAGCAGCGCGAGCGACACGCCGAAGCTCGCGTTCGCGCGCTCGGTGCCCGCGATCGACTGGAACACGAGATCGACCGGCGCGCCTTGCCCGATCGCCGCCAGCGTGCTGGTGACGTGCGTGAGGACGCACGATTGCATCGGCACGTCGTAGCGCTGGCGGAAGTCGTCCATCATCGCGAGCAGCCTGCCGATGGCGGCGGGCGAATCGGATGCCGGATTCACGCCGACGACCGCGTCGCCGCAACCGCAGAAAAGTCCGTCGAGCATCGATGTGGCGATGCCCTTCGGATCCGTCGGTCGGATGATTCAGCTGCAGGCGCACCGAGAGATGCCCGGGCCCGGGCAGGCCGATCGTCGTGCGAAAGCGCGTGACGACCGGGCGTTTTCTCGCGGCGAGGATCAGGTCCTGATTGCGCATGAGCTTGGAGACCGCCGCGGCCATCTCCGGCGTGACGCCCATCGTGATGCCTTCGAGTGCCGCGGTATCGGTGCTGTCGGCGAGCAGCCATTCGCGGAACTCGCCGACCGTCAGATGCGCGATCGGCGCGAAGGACTCGCGCGAATGCGTGTCGACGATGAGGCGCGTCACTTCGTCGGCTTCGTACGGGATCAGCGGCTCGTCGAGAAATGCCGCGAGCGGCACCTGCGCGAGCGCCATTTTCGCGGCGACGCGCTCTTCCTCCGTCGCCGCCGCGATGCCCGCCAGCTCGTCGCCCGAGCGGCGCGGACTCGCGCGCGCGAGCAGCGTCTTCAGATCGTCGAAACGGTAGCGGCGCGCGCCGATCGTCTCATGGTAGCTCATCCCCTCTCCTCGCGCCGTCGGCGTCGTGCAGGTCGGTCGGAACACTTTAACCGCTTCTCGCGCCGGTCGCGTCCCAAACAAAATTCGTGCGTCCGGGCCGAAATCCGTCCGCGTGCGATAATTTTTAGTTCGCCCCAGCCCGCACACCGCTTGCCCGTGAAAAACCTGCTCGTTCCCCTCGACCGCATGGGCGATTTCGACGAAATCGTCGATATCCGCACGCCGCCGCTCGAATTCGCCGAGGACCATATTCCCGGCGCGATCAACGCGCCCGTGCTCAGCAACGAGGAGCGGGCGATCGTCGGGACGATGTACAAGCAGGTGTCGCCGTTCCAGGCGACGCGCGTCGGCGCGGGGCGATGGTCGCGCGCAACATCGCGCAGCATCTCGATACGATCTTCGTCGACAGGCCGCGCAACTGGCGTCCGCTCGTCTATTGCTGGCGCGGCGGCAAGCGCTCCGGCGCGATGACGACGTGGCTCAACATGATCGGCTGGCAGGCGCGGCAGCTGGAGGGCGGCTACAAGCGCTACCGGCGCGACGTGATCGAGCGGCTCGGCGCGCTGCCTGGGCGCTTCCGATATGTCGTGCTGATCCGGCCATACGGGCAGCGGCAAGACGCGGCTCCTGCAGGCGCTGCGCGCGGCGGGCGCGCAGATGCTCGACCTCGAAGGGCTCGCATCGCATCGCGGGTCGTTGCTGGGCGCGCTGCCGGGACATCCGCAGCCGTCGCAAAAGGCGTTCGATTCCGCCGTCGTCGAGGTGCTTTCCGGCTTCGATCCGACCATGCCGGTTTTCGTCGAGGCGGAAGGGCGGCGCATCGGCTCGATCACGATTCCCGACGCGCTGCTCGACAGCCTGCATGCCGCGTCGTGCATGGAAGTAGAGGCGCGGCGCGAGGACCGCATCGCGTTCATGCTGCAGGACTACGCGCATCTCTTCGACGATCCCGCGTTCTTCAAGGCGCAGCTGTCGAGGCTCGTCGCGCTGCATAGCCGCGAGCGCGTGGCGCACTGGCATCGGCTGATCGACGGCGACGCGCGCGCCGAGCTCTTCGCCGAGCTGATCGACCTTCAACTACGACCCCGCCTACCGGCGTAGCAGCAAGGCGCTCTATAAGGAACTGCCGCACGCGGCGCACGTGCTGTTCCGCCCGAACGACGTCGACGGTCTCGAACAGGCGAAAGCCCTGCTTGCCCGGCTCACCGAGACGACGCCTGCGCTCTGACCCGATCTCCCCACTCGAAAGAAGAAAGAAGAAAACTATGACCACGCTTTGACCACCTCGCGTCGCGCCCGGCTGGATCGTGTTCCTGCTAATCGCGGTCGTCGGACTGTTCTATGTGAAATGGTTTCCGTACTACAACCGCGTGTTCGTCGCGGCGAGCCAGCACGCCATCGGCAAGTCGATTCTGATGGGCACCGCCGCGAGCGCGCCGCAGCCATCATGGCAGGCGGCGCTCGATTACGCGATGGCGTATGGCCGAGCCATCTGGCAGGCGATGGTGCTCGGCCTCCTGCTCGGCTCCGCCGTGCAGGCACTGATTCCGCCGCGCTGGGTCGCGCGTGCGCTCGGGCGAAACGATTTCGGCAGCGTGTTGAACGGCGGCCTGATGTCCCTGCCGGGGATGATGTGCACCTGCTGCGCGGCGCTCGCGTTCTGGCTCGGCAACACCGTGCTCAATCTGGCGGCGCTCGTTTTCATGGGCTTCGTGCTCGGCTGGCAGTGGACCGGCTTGCGCCTGGCGCTCGGCGTCCCGATGGTGTTCGGCCTCGACTACGCGGTGAATCGCATGGTGACGCCGGCGCAGGCGGCGGCGTCGCGCGCGGCGCTCGCGAAGCTGATCGAAGAGGACGAGCCGGGCACCGCCTTCTCGCGCTGGATCGGGATCCTCGGCCGCATGACCCTGCGGCTCGTGCCAGAGTACGTCGTGCTCGTCCTGCTGCTCGGCGCGGCGCGCGCGTGGCTCTTTCCGCACATCGGGCCGGACATCGGCAACGGCATGCTATGGATCGCCGCGTTCGCCGTGGCCGGCACGCTCTTCGTGATTCCGACCGCGGGCGAGGTGCCCATCATCCAGGCGATGCTGTCGCTCGGCATGGCGGCGGGGCCGGCCGGCGCGTTGCTGATGACGCTGCCGCCCGTCAGCGTGCCGTCGCTCGCGATGCTCGGGCGGTCGTTTTCGTGGCGCGTGCTCGCCTTCGTCACCATTGCGGTGATCGCGTTCGGAATCGTGGGCGGGCTGATCGCGGCGGCATTGTTCTGAGCGCGTGCGCGCTCAGTGAATCGCCGCCCCGGCCTTGATCAGCAACTTGAACGGCAGCGCGAGCAGCATCGCGCCGCCGACGCCCGCCATCCACAGCGCGACGAACCAGAATACTTTCCTCGCGCGCTCAGTGGTAGTCCATTGCGTCATTGAATTGGCACTGGTCGAATCCGGCGCGAAGGATCGTCATATTTCCACTTGATCGGTTTCGGGTTCTTGTTGTGTTCGCGGATGTATCGGCATCAGTTTGCGATCCCAATCCTTCACCGAAGTGAAGATGCCGCGAGCGATCACTTCACGCTGAATGCGCGAGAACCAGTTCTCCACCTGGTTGAGCCACGACGAGTAGGTCGGCGTGAAGTGCAGGTGCACGTTGCGCTGCGCATCAAGGAAGTCGGCAACCCGCTGCGTCTTATGGCTGCTGACGTTGTCGCAGATCGCGTGGATTTCCCGGCGTTTGGGCTGGCTGGCGACGACGTCGGTCAGGAAGGCCACGAACTGCTCGCTGGTGTGGCGCGCCACCGTCTTGCCCAGCACCTCGCCGGTGGCAGTATTGAACGCCGCGAACAGGCTGAGCGTGCCGTTGCGCTTGTACTCGAAGCCGTGACTCTCGGCGCGCCCGGGCGACAGCGGCAGCATACGGTCCTTGCGATCGAGTGCCTGGATCGCGGTCTTCTCGTCCACGCAGAACACCGCTGCGTGCGCCGGCGGGTTCAGGTACAGCCCGATCACGTCGGCTGCCTTGGTCTCGAAGTCCGGGTCGTTGGAGACCATGTGCCGCTCCAACTGCTGCGGCTTGATGCCGTGCTTGCGCCAGATGCGCTGCACGGCCGAGACCGATACGTCGCCGAGTTCTGCTGCGAGCTTGTAGCTACTCCAGTGTGTCGAACCGTCGGCGGGTTTGTGCTTGAGGGTGCACTTGAGCACCCGCGCTTCCAGTTTGGCCGGTGGCTGCGTAGGCGCCCGCCCGCGGTGCCGGGCGTACATGCCGGCTAGTCGCTCGCTGAGGAAGCGCCCCGACCAGCGTGCGATGAAGCGCGAATCGCAACCCAGTGTGCGCATGATACTGTCGCGCGATTCGCCGTCCTCGAGCATCAGGATCAACTTTGCGCGTCGCACGTCCGCCGCACGCACCGTTCGGCTGCGCGCCGCCGACAACAGTTGCTCACGTTCGATATCTGTCAGGTTCATTTTGACCCATGACCTGTATCTGAACACAGACAGGGTGCTAATTCAATAACGCAGCGCACTCGGGCAGGACGGTGCCGAGCACGGAGACGCCGGTGCGCATCACGTCCATCGGATGCGCCGAAGCCGGAATCCATTCGAGCGCGGCCTTGAGGTTCGCGGGCAGGCCGCGCAGCGCCTTGAGCTTCGTCTTGTACGCCTTCAGTTCTGCGACGTTCGGCAGCTTGCCGTGCACGAGCAGGTAGGCGATTTCCTCGAACTCGCTGGTCGTCGCGACATCGAGGATGTCGTAGCCGCGATAATGCAGATCATTGCTGGTCCTGCCGACCGTGCACAGCGCGGTATTGCCTGCCGTCATGCCCGACAGCGCGACGGACTTCTTCGGCTTGAAACCGCCGGTTGCGGGTGCTTCGGTCGATGCGGTGTCAGTCATGCTCTCCAGTCTCCTTTCGTACGCGCGCGATGCGGCGTTACTTGTCGTGCTTGAAGAATACGCCGAGCGCGGGCTCGTACGCGGCGCTGAACTGCGATCCGATGATGCTCATGCCTTCGACTCCGAATCCGGTGCGGCGAAGAGCGGCGCGCATGCTTCGGGCATCGTCTGTCCGGTGGCGTGCGCGCGGCGCAGCACCGACCAGTAATAGCGGTAGCTCGCGCGGTCGTGCAGCGTGTCGCCGTGACGCGTCGGCCCCCACTGAGCGCACTGTGCGCCCAGCAGGATCTCGGCGGCGAGCGCGATTTCGTCAGCGCGCGGCGCGAACGCCTCGACGATCGGCCTGATCTGGTCCGGATGGATGGCTCCACATGCGCGTGTAGCCGAACTCGTTGCGGGCGCGCGCGGCATCGTTCGCGACGACGCTCATGTCGCGCACCTCGGTCGACACATTGTGCGACGGCACCTTGCCATGCGCGTGACACGCGGCCGTGATCTCGAGCTTCGCGCGCCGCACGAGCGGATGATCGAACTGGCCGGGCGAGCGCATCGCGGTGTCGGGAATCGCGCCGTTGTGCGCGGAAACGAAGTCCATGCCGAAGCTCAGCGATTCGACGCCCGGCAGCGCGGCCAGCTCGAACGCTTCCGCGAGCGCGCCGTGCGTTTCGACGAGCAGGTGGCAGGGAATGGGTTTCCGGATGCCGAACTCGCAGCGCGACGCCTCGATGAAGGCCACCATCTCGACGGCATCGAAGACGCTGCGGATCTTCGGCAGCATGACGAACGCGGGCGCTTGCTTCGCCTGGCGCAGGATGATGCGCACGTCGTCGCGCCAGGCGCGGTGATGGAAATCGTGGATGCGCACGCCCACGCGCCCGAAGCGATCGTCCTCGCCGCCCATGAACGACGCGACCATTTCCGCGTGCTCGGCTTCGTGACCGACCTGTGCGCTGTCCTCGCAATCGAGCGTGATGTCGAACACCGGGCCCAGCTGCACCTGCAACGCCGGCGATTTCCTAATCAGCTTTTCGCTGCCGGCGTAGTGATCGCAGGGCGGCGAACCGCGGGTTGCGGTTCGCCGCCAAACAGCACTTCGGCGGGAGTGAGAGCGCGCATCGTCGGCGTCGGGTCCGATTTGGGAGAGGTGGATTCGATCCTGCTCATGCTTCTGATTCGGCCGCGCCCGAAAAAGCGCCAAGCGCGATCAGATCAGGTGCGAACGCGGTTGAGGCATTCGCGCGGTCGGGAAGCCCTTGCGGGCTTCCCCTTCGAACGACGTGCTACTTGCCCAGCAGATGCGCGACGCCGTCACGCTCTTCGAGCAGTTCGTTCAGCGTGCCGTCCATCTTTTCGTGCGAGAACGCGTCGATTTCGAGGCCTTCGACGCGCTTGTACTCGCCGTTTCCGCAGGTGACGGGCACGCCGTAGATGATGTCTTCCGGAATGCCGTACGAGCCGTCCGACGGGATGCCCATCGTGACCCACTTGCCGTTCGTGCCGAGCACCCAGTCACGCACGTGGTCGATCGCCGCGTTGGCCGCCGAAGCCGCCGACGACAGGCCGCGCGCCTCGATGATCGCCGCGCCGCGCTTGCCGACCGTCGGAATGAACGTGTTGCGGTTCCATTCGTCGTCGTTGATGAGCTTCGTGAGGCTCTCGCCCTCGGCGGTCGCGAAGCGGAAATCCGGGTACATGGTCGGCGAGTGGTTGCCCCACACGGCGAGCTTTTCGATCGACGCGACCGGCTTGCCCGACTTGGCGGCCAGTTGCGACAGCGCGCGGTTGTGGTCCAGACGCAGCATGGCGGTGAAGTTCTTCTTCGGCAGATCCGGCGCCGACTTCATCGCGATGTAGGCGTTCGTGTTGGCCGGGTTGCCGACGACCAGCACCTTCACGTCGCGACTCGCGACTTCGTTCAGCGCCTTGCCCTGAACCGTGAAGATCTCGGCGTTCGCCGACAGCAGATCCTTGCGCTCCATGCCCTTCGAGCGCGGACGGGCGCCCACGAGCAGCGCGACGTCGGCATCCTTGAACGCGACCTTAGCATTGTCCGTGACGACCACGCCCGCGAGCAGCGGGAACGCGCAATCCTCCAGTTCCATCACGACGCCCTTCACGGCGGCTTGCGCTTGCGGCAGATCGAGCAACTGAAGAATCACGGGCTGGTCTTTGCCGAACAGATCGCCGTTGGCGATGCGGAACAGCAGCGAGTAGCCGATTTGACCTGCGGCGCCGGTAACGGCAACGCGCTTTGCGGACTTAGCCATTGAGAACTCTCCTGGACGGTGCGTGGAACGCTAGGGAAAACGTTATTTTATGCGCGTTACGCAAAGCGTTGATTAAGACATGCCGGCCATGCCGTGCGCGAACTTCCGGAAGCAAGGCGCTACGCGGAGTTGCGCACGTTTGCGTATGGACTCGCGCCGCATGAATGCTCGAGCGGCGTGACTGTCATGCCACAAATCCTTCTCTTCGAGCGAGAGGCGTGCGGGCGGTTCGTGAGGGACGCGGTGATTTCGCTTGGGTCAACGGCCGGGCGCCCATTCGAGACGGCGCTTGACGTTGCGAGGCGTGGGGCAGGCAGCGGCGCGCGAATCGAGGGCCGATCGGCGTGAGGCAAAAGCGAAAGGGCGTGCCTGGCGGTATGTTGCGCGATGTGCGGAGGCCGAATTCCGAGGCGAAAAGCGCCGCGGAAGATACGCTGACCGGTGGCTCCTGCGATCTCGCAACGACCTGCAAACCCTTGCTCGGCGAAAAGAGTAGGATCGTGCCGAGATAAAGTCAACAATATCTTATGTCTTATATAAGACATAAGAATCTTCGGGAAAGGTCTGAACGCACGGCGGGCCTTTGTGTTGAAATGCGCGGCATGAATTCCAACCCGGCGAGCACCACGAACTCCAACGGCACTGTGCCGGCGGCTGAGGCCGCCAGCGTGCCGTCGCCGACGTTCAGCCCGTTGTACCAGCAGATCAAGGCGCTGATCACGCAGGGGCTCGAATTCGGCGAATGGAAGCCCGGCGAAATCATTCCGAGCGAAGTCGAGCTGGCCGCGCGCTACAAGGTGAGTCAGGGCACGGTCCGCAAGGCCATCGACGAACTCGCCGCCGACAATCTTCTCGTGCGCCGCCAGGGCAAAGGCACGTTCGTTGCGGCGCACAACGAAGACCGCGTGCAGTTCCGCTTCCTGCGCCTTCTGCCCGACGACGGCGACGTCCATCCCCACGTCAGCCGGCTGCTCGAATGCAGGCGCCTGCGCGCGCCGGCCGAAATCGCGCGTCAACTGGATCTGAAGCCTGCCGACCCCGTCGTTCTTATCAAGCGCCTGTTGCAGTTTGATGGCGTGACCACCGTATTCGACGAAATCTGGCTGCCGGGCGCGGTGTTTCGCGGACTCACGGCGGAGCGGTTCTCGGAATACAAGGGTCCGCTCTACACGATGTTCGAGACCGAGTTTGGCACGCGCATGATTCGCGCGTCGGAGAAGATCCGCGCCGTTGCCGCCGACGAGACCGTCGCGCAGTATCTCGGCGTGGCCGAGGGATTTCCGCTGTTATTGGTGGAACGGGTGTCCTATACCTATGGCGATCGCCCCGTCGAAGTGCGGCGCGGATGGTATGTCACGACCGGCTACTACTACTATCAGAACGACTTGAGTTGATCGAATGAAGAATGGGCCGCGAGCACTGCCTGAGTCGCTCGCGGAACACGCACGCAGGCGCTGATTTTCGCGCGTGCAGCAACAGTCTCTTAGGCGGCTTTTCGCTGCAGCGCGAAATAAAAAGGCGCTAAAATCGCGGATTAGCGTAATAACAAGTTGGGGTCTAGCATGGCTGAAGCCGTAAAAAAACCAAGACCCGAGTACCGGAACATCGGGATCGGCCAAATCGCGAAGTATCGCTTGCCGCTAGCGGGGAAGGTATCGATCCTGCATCGCATCAGCGGCCTGCTGCTGTTCGTGTGTCTGCCGTTCATCCTGTACCTGCTCGATCAGAGCCTGACCTCGGAGATCAGCTTCGAGGCGTTCAAGGGCTTCCTCGCCAACCCCGTCGTCAAGATCGTCACGCTCGTGCTCTCGTGGGCGTATCTGCATCACTTCTGCGCCGGCATCCGCTTTCTGCTGCTCGACACCCACGTCGCTGTGAACAAGCAAGGCGGCAAGCAGACCGCCCTCGTCGTGCTGATCGTCTCGCTGCTGCTCACGCTGGCGATGGCGCTCAAGCTCTTCGGCACCTTCTAAGGAGTTTATAAGAACATGGCAACCCACAATCGAGTCGGCCCGAAGCGCCTGGTCGTCGGCGCGCACTACGGCCTGCGCGACTGGCTCGCGCAACGCATCACCGCGGTCGTGATGGCGGTCTACACCGTGATTCTTCTCTTCTGGTTCTTCGGTGCGCACAACTTCTCCTACGAAGGCTGGGCGGGCATCTTCGCGACCCAGTGGATGAAGCTGGCCACCTTCGTCGCCCTGCTCTGCCTGTTCTATCACGCGTGGGTCGGCATTCGCGACATCTGGATGGACTACGTGAAGCCGATGGGCGTGCGCCTGTTGCTGCAGGTGTTGACCATCCTGTGGCTCATCGGATGCGCCGGCTACGCTGCACAGATTCTCTGGAGAGTTTAAAGAACATGGCTGCAATCAAGACTTCCCTGTCGCGTCGCCGCTTTGACGTGGTCATCGTGGGCGCCGGCGGCTCGGGCATGCGCACTTCGCTGCAGCTCGCACGCGCGGGGCTCTCCGTGGCGGTGCTCTCGAAGGTGTTTCCGACGCGCTCGCACACGGTCGCCGCGCAAGGCGGCATCGGCGCCTCGCTGGGCAACATGAGCGAGGACAACTGGCACTATCACTTCTACGACACGATCAAGGGTTCCGACTGGCTCGGCGACCAGGACGCGATCGAGTTCATGTGTCGTGATGCGCCCAACGCGGTGTACGAGCTGGAGCACATGGGCATGCCGTTCGACCGCAACCCGGACGGCACCATCTATCAGCGCCCGTTCGGCGGCCACACGGCGAACTACGGCGAGAAGCCGGTGCAGCGCGCCTGCGCGGCGGCCGACCGGACCGGTCACGCGTTGCTGCACACGCTGTATCAGCAGAACGTGGCGGCCAAGACGCACTTTTTCGTCGAATGGATGGCGCTGGACCTGATCCGCGACGCCGGGGGCGACGTGCTCGGGGTCACGGCGCTGGAGATGGAAACGGGCGAGGTCTACATCCTCGAAGGCAAGACGACGCTGTTCGCCACGGGCGGGGCGGGGCGCATCTTCGCGGCCTCGACGAATGCGTTCATCAACACGGGCGACGGCCTGGGCATGGCGGTGCGCTCGGGCATCGCGCTGCAGGACATGGAGTTCTGGCAGTTCCACCCGACGGGCGTGGCCGGCGCGGGGGTGCTGATCACCGAAGGCGTGCGCGGCGAAGGCGGCATTCTGCGCAATTCGAACGGCGACCGCTTCATGGAGCGCTATGCGCCCACGCTGAAGGATCTGGCGCCGCGCGACTTCGTTTCGCGCTCGATGGACCAGGAGATCAAGGAAGGCCGCGGCGTGGGTCCGAACAAGGATTACGTGCTGCTGGACCTGTCGCACATCGGCGCGGAGACGATCATCAAGCGTCTGCCGTCGATTCGCGAGATCGCGCTGAAGTTCGCGAATGTGGACTGCATCAAGGAGCCGATTCCGGTGGTGCCGACCATCCACTATCAGATGGGCGGCATTCCGACGAACATGCACGGTCAGGTCGTCGGTACGGCCAAGGGCTACAACGATCCGGTCAACGGCTTCTACGCGGTGGGCGAATGCTCTTGCGTGTCGGTGCACGGCGCGAACCGTCTGGGCACGAACTCGCTGCTCGATCTGGTGGTGTTCGGGCGCGCCGCAGGCAACCACATCATCCAGCATGCGCGCGAGTTGAAGGAGCACAAGCCGCTGCCGGCCGACGCCGCCGACTTCGCGATGGAACGTCTCGCGGTGCTGGAGAAGTCGACCTCGGGCGAATACACGCAGGCCATTGCGAACGGCATCCGTTCGACGATGCAGGCGCACGCGGGTGTGTTCCGCACCTCGAAGCTGCTGGAAGAGGGGGTCGAGAAGATCGGCGAGCTGGCCGAGCGGGTGAAGCACGTGCATCTGAAAGACAAATCGAAGGTGTTCAACACCGCGAAGGTGGAGGCGCTGGAGCTGGCGAACCTGATTGAGGTGGCGCGCGCGACGATGGTGTCGGCGGAGGCGCGCAAGGAAAGCCGCGGCGCGCACGCGCACAGCGGCTACGAGCATCGGGACGACGAGAACTGGTTGCGTCACACGCTATGGTTCAGCGAGGGCAATCGCCTGGACTACAAGCCGGTGCAGATGAAGCCGCTGACGGTCGAATCGGTGCCGCCGAAGGCGCGGACCTTCTAAGGCACAGAGCGCAAGGAAGAATCGAAATGGCAAAGAGAATTTTTGAAGTCTACCGCTACGATCCGGACAAGGATGCGGCGCCGCGCATGCAGACGTACGAGCTGGAGATCGAGCACGAGCGCATGCTGCTGGACGCGCTGGTGAAGCTCAAGTCGGTGGACGAGACGCTGTCGTTCCGGCGCTCGTGTCGCGAGGGCGTGTGCGGTTCGGACGCGATGAACATCAACGGCAAGAACGGGCTTGCGTGCCTGACGAACCTGAACGAGCTGCCGCAGAAGATCGTGCTGCGCCCGCTGCCGGGTCTGCCGGTGGTGCGGGACCTGATCTGCGACTTCACGCAGTTCTTCAACCAGTATCATTCGATCAAGCCGTATCTGATCAACGATACGCCGCCGCCGGAGAAGGAGCGGCTGCAGTTGCCGGTGGAGCGCGACGAGCTGGACGGGCTCTACGAGTGCATTCTGTGCGCGAGCTGCTCGACGTCGTGCCCGAGCTTCTGGTGGAACCCGGACAAGTTCGTGGGACCCGCGGGCTTGCTGCAGGCCTATCGCTTCATCGCGGACAGCCGCGATCAGGCGACGGGCGAACGGCTCGACAACCTGGAAGATCCGTACCGTCTGTTCCGTTGCCATACGATCATGAATTGCGTCGACGTGTGCCCCAAGGGGCTCAATCCGACCAAGGCGATCGGCAAGATCAAGGAATTGATGGTGCGCCGCGCTGTCTGAGATGGGCGATGTGATGGTTGATACCCAAGACGATTCTCCGCATCAGTCCGACCCCCTTCGCCGCGCGCGCCTTCGCTGGCGCGCGCGGCGCGGCCTGCTGGAAAACGATCTGATCTTCGATCGTTTCTTCAGCCGATATGAGCATGACCTCAGTGACGCCGACGTGGCCGCATTGACCCGCCTGCTGGAGCTGAGCGACAACGAACTGATGGACCTGCTGCTGGCGCGTGCTGAACCGGAAGGCGACCTGGCGACGCCGGACGTAATCCGCTTGCTGAAAATGCTGCGCTCCGTGTGATTTCAGCAGGAATGCGCGGAGCTTTGCAAAATAGGCCAATGGTTGCGACACGCACCGGATCGGCCGTACAACAGGCCGGCACCGAGACCAACGGCCGCCAGTACAGTTTCGCCGCGCAGCTTCCATTGTGCAAATTATCGAAAACCTGTATCCATACTTCGATTGAGGATGTGCTATGACCCCGTCAGATGTTAAAGCCACGCTATCGTTCAGCGACAACTCGCCGAGCGTCGAAATGCCAATCTACAAGGGCACGATGGGCCCGGACGTGATCGACATCCGCAAGCTGTACGGCCAGACCGGCAAGTTCACGTATGACCCGGGCTTCATGTCGACGGCGTCGTGCAATTCCGCGATCACCTACATCGACGGCGACAAGGGCGAGCTGCTGTATCGCGGCTACCCGATCGAGCAACTCGCGGTGAACGCGGACTTCCTCGAAACCTGCTATCTGCTCCTGAAGGGCGAACTGCCGAACGAGGGGCAGAACAAGGAATTCGTGGACACGGTCACGCGTCACACGATGGTGCACGAGCAGATGCACTTCTTCTTCCGCGGCTTCCGCCGCGACGCGCACCCAATGGCCGTGCTGACGGCAGCAGTCGGTGCGCTGTCGGCGTTCTATCACGACTCGCTGAACATCAACGACCCGCGTCACCGCGAAGTCTCCGCGATCCGCATGATCGCGAAGCTGCCGACGCTGGTTGCGATGGCGTACAAGTTCAGCATCGGCCAGCCGTTCGTTTATCCGAAGAACGAACTCTCGTACAGCGCGAACTTCATGCACATGATATTCTCGAACCCGTGCGAAGAGTACAAGGTCAACGACGTGCTTGTGCGCGCGCTCGACCGCATCCTGATCCTGCACGCGGACCACGAGCAGAACGCATCGACCTCGACGGTGCGTCTGGCGGGTTCGTCGGGCGCGAATCCGTTCGCGTGCATCGCGGCCGGTATCGCGTGTCTGTGGGGCCCGGCGCACGGCGGCGCGAACGAAGCGGCGCTCAACATGCTGGAAGAGATCGGCTCGGTCGACAACATTCCCGAGTTCATCAAGCAGGTGAAGGACAAGAACTCGGGCGTGAAGCTGATGGGCTTCGGTCATCGCGTGTACAAGAACTACGACCCGCGCGCGAAGCTGATGCGCGAGACGTGCCACGAAGTGCTGAACGAACTCGGCCTGCACGACGATCCGCTCTTCAAGCTCGCGATGGAGCTCGAAAAGATCGCACTGGAAGACGAATACTTCGTCTCGCGCAAGCTGTACCCGAACGTCGACTTCTACTCGGGCATCGTGCAGCGCGCGCTGGGCATCCCGACGTCGATGTTCACCTGCATCTTCGCGATGGCGCGTACGGTCGGCTGGATCGCGCAGTGGAACGAAATGATTGCGGATCCGGAACAGAAGATCGGCCGCCCGCGTCAGCTGTTCATCGGCCAGACGCCGCGTGAAGTGAAGCCGCTGGCGAAGCGTTAAAGCTTCGTCGGTCTCAGGTTGGTTGATAAAGCCCTGGTGGGTGACCGCCAGGGCTTTTTCTTTCGAGGCCACGCGAAAAGCGAAGGAATCCGCGTCGGGCGTTCGCTAGTCGGCGAACACTTCCTGCAGGATGCCCAGCGCGCCCGAGAGCGTATCGGCATCGACGGCCCCTTCTTTCTTGACCAGCCGAACCTTGTCGACGGTGCGGACCTGATCCAGCAGAACAAGCCCGCGCTTGCGTCTGAACGAGACCGCGATGCGAAAAGGCGCGGGCCTGCTTTTGGTCGTCATCGGGACGACGATCACGGTGCGCAGGTGGTCGTGCAATTCGGGTGGAGAGACCACGACACACGGCTGCGTTTTCTGAATCTCGCTGCCCAGCGTCGGGTCCAGCGCGACGAGCCAGATGTCGCCGCGGGCTACCATTCCAGCTCCGAATCATCCGCATTGCCGAAGTCGCCCATGGCGAGCCGGTCATCGCCGCTGTGCGCGAGCGATTTGCTGGCGTCGGCCCATTCTTCGCGAGTCTTGTTGCGCGGACGGCGCAAGACGATTGCGTCGTTTTCGACTTCCATTTCGACCTCCTTCTCCAGGCCCAGCTGGGCAAGGAATGGTTTGGGAATCAGGACGCCCTGGGAGTTGCCCATCTTCCGGATAGTGGTTTTCATGGATTCGCTCATGACTGGATGTGGAAGCACGATGTTACGACTCCATGGTTGTCTGGTCAATACAATGTTGGTACTTTGGCCTGCCGTGGGCCGGCCCCCCATAGCCTAAGCGACGCGACACCCGGCGACCATTCGGCCGAATGGATTAAGCCGATCGGGCAGCACACGGATATCCGGGCAGACTGGTAGTGCGGATCCGGGTACCGGCACCACCACCATAACGCACTGTTTTTACTGGTTTTTTTCTCTCATCTTGGTACCCGCGGCGCGTCGGGAAGTGGCATAATCGACTAACAAGCTGTCGATGAACCACAACAGCACATTCCCCGCAGTCACTCACGAAAGCGCTCACCATGGCACAGACTCTCTACGACAAACTGTGGAACACGCACGTCATCCACACTGAAGAGGACGGCACCTCGATCCTCTATATCGACCGTCACCTGCTGCATGAAGTGACGAGCCCGCAAGCCTTCGAAGGCCTGAAGCTCGAAAAGCGCCCGGTGTGGCGCATCAGCGCGAATCTGGCGGTGTCCGACCACAACGTGCCGACGACCGACCGCTCGCACGGCATCGCCGATCCGGTCTCCAAGCTGCAGGTGGATACGCTCGACGAAAACTGCGATGCCTTCGGCATCACGCAGTTCAAGATGAATGACTTGCGCCAGGGCATCGTGCACATCATCGGGCCGGAGCCGGGCGCGACGCTGCCCGGCATGACGATCGTCTGCGGCGACTCGCACACGTCCACGCACGGCGCGTTCGGCGCGCTGGCGCACGGCATCGGCACGTCGGAAGTGAAGCACGTGCTCGCCACGCAAACGCTCCTGCATAAGAAGAGCAAGAACATGCTCGTGAAGGTCGAGGGCCAGTTGCCGAGTGGCTGCACGGCGAAGGACATCGTGCTCGCGATCATCGGCAAGATCGGCACGGCGGGCGGCACCGGCTACGCGATGGAATTCGGCGGCTCGACCATCCGCGCGCTGTCGATGGAAGGCCGCATGACCGTCTGCAACATGGCGATCGAAGCGGGCGCGCGCGCCGGCATGGTCGCGGTCGACGACACGACCATCAACTACCTGAAGGATCGTCCGTACTCGCCGCAGGGCGTCGAGTGGAATCAGGCGGTCGAGTACTGGCGCCAGTTCAAGTCGGACCCGGACGCGCATTTCGATCGCGTCGTCGAGCTGAACGCCGCCGAGATCGTGCCGCAGGTGACGTGGGGCACGTCGCCGGAAATGGTGACCTCGATCGGCGGCCGCGTGCCCGATCCCGAGAAGGAAAGGGATCCCGTCAAGCGCGACGCGATGGAGCGCGCGCTGATCTACATGGCGCTGCAACCGAACACGCCGATCGAATCGATCAAGCCGGACAAGATCTTCATCGGCTCGTGCACGAATGCGCGCATCGAAGACCTGCGCGCCGCCGCGTATGTCGTGAAGTCGCTCGGCAAGCGCGTCGCGTCGAACGTTCGTCTCGCGATGGTCGTGCCGGGCTCGGGTCTCGTGAAGGCGCAGGCCGGGCGCGAAGGCCTCGACAAGATCTTCACGAACGCCGGTTTCGAATGGCGCGAGCCGGGTTGCTCGATGTGCCTCGCGATGAACGCGGACCGCCTGGAGCCGGGCGAGCGCTGCGCATCGACGTCGAATCGCAATTTCGAGGGTCGTCAGGGCGCGGGCGGACGCACGCATCTCGTGAGCTCCGCGATGGCCGCCGCCGCCGCGATCGAAGGCCACTTCGTCGACGTGCGCAAGCTCGCGTGATCGACGCGTGGTGAACCCGAACACTTGAAAGGCTGAAGCGTCATGGAAAAATTCATTGTGCATAGCGGCCTCGTCGCGCCGCTCGATCGCGAGAACGTCGATACGGACGCGATCATCCCGAAGCAGTTCCTGAAGTCGATCAAGCGCACGGGCTTCGGCCCGAACGCGTTCGACGAATGGCGTTATCTCGACGAAGGCCAGCCCGGCCAGGACAACAGCAAGCGTCCGCTCAATCCGGACTTCGTGCTGAACCAGCCGCGCTATCAGGGCGCATCGATTCTGCTTGCGCGCAAAAACTTCGGCTGCGGCAGCTCGCGCGAGCACGCGCCGTGGGCGCTCGATCAGTACGGCTTCCGCGCGATCATCGCGCCGAGCTTCGCGGACATCTTCTATAACAACTGCTTCAAGAACGGCCTGTTGCCGGTCGTGCTGACGGAGCAGGAAGTCGACAAGCTCTTCAACGAGACATACGCATTCGTCGGCTTCAAGCTGACGATCGATCTCGAAGCGCAAGCCGTGCGCGCCGGCGACGGCACCGAGTACAAGTTCGACGTGCCGGGCTTCCGCAAGTATTGTCTGCTGAACGGTTTCGACGATATCGGCCTCACGCTGCGTCACGCCGACAAGATCCGCCAGTTCGAAGCCGAGTGCCTCGCGAAGCAGCCGTGGCTGAACAACCGCCTCGTCGGCTGATCGTCAATCAAGCGAAACACGAACACAGAAGGAAGCGAGACATGAAAATTGCAGTGTTGCCCGGCGACGGGATCGGTCCGGAAATCACCGCCGAAGCGGTCAAGGTGCTGAACGCGCTCGGCGAGAAGTTCGAGCTGGAAGAAGCGCCTGTCGGCGGCGCGGGCTAAGAGGCGAAGGGCCATCCGCTGCCTGATGCGACGCTCGCGCTCGCCAAGGAAGCCGACGCGATCCTGTTCGGCGCCGTCGGCGACTGGAAGTACGACAAGCTCGAACGCGCGCTGCGTCCCGAGCAGGCGATTCTCGGTCTGCGCAAGCATCTGCAACTTTTCGCGAACTTCTGTCTGGCGATCTGCTATCCGCAGCTGACGGGCGCGTCGTCGCTCAAACCGGAGATCGTGTCGGGCCTCGACATCCTGATCGTCCGCGAACTCAATGGCGACATCTACTTCGGTTATCCGCGCGGCGTGCGCGAGGCGCCGGACGGCCCGTTCGAAGGCGCGAAGGAAGGCTTCGACACGATGCGTTACTCCGAGCCGGAAGTGCGCCGCATCGCGCACGTCGCGTTTCAGGCGGCGCAGAAGCGCCAGAAGAAGCTGACGAGCGTCGACAAGGCCAACGTGCTCGAAACGTCGCAACTGTGGCGCGACACAATGATCGAGGTCGCGAAGGAATATCCGGACGTCGAGCTGTCGCACATGTACGTCGACAACGCGGCGATGCAGCTCGTCAAGGCGCCGAAGGCTTTCGACGTGGTCGTGACCGGCAACATGTTCGGCGACATTCTCTCGGACGAAGCCGCGATGCTGACCGGCTCCATCGGCATGCTGCCGTCGGCGTCGTTCGACAAGAACAACAAGGGCCTGTACGAGCCGTCGCACGGCTCCGCGCCGGACATCGCGGGCAAGGGCGTCGCCAATCCGCTCGCGACCATCCTGTCGGCCGCGATGATGCTGCGCTACTCGCTCGGCAAGACGGAGCAGGCGGATCGCATCGAGAACGCGGTGAAAAAGGTGCTGGAGCAGGGCTACCGCACCGGCGACATCGCAACGGCGGACGGCCGGGTCGTCGGCACGAAGGAAATGGGCGACGCGGTGCTGAAGGCGCTGTAATTGCCCGGAGAACGATCGGCCGCGAACGCGAAAGCGCGCAATAAAGCGGCCGATCGTCTCTTTTTACCGATGTTCGCGCACGATCCCCACGATTTTCACGCGCATGCCTCACCGGGCTGATGAAAACATCGGGTTACCATGTATATTCTTTTGTCATGGCGAAGAAACTCTCAATTCTCTCTGGTTTCCATCGGACGCGGCTCGAACGCCGTCGCAACGGAACTCGCTATCGGCACGCGCATCGATGCCATCATCGGTACGTCCGGGGTACGTCCGGGTTTGTGAAACTCGCGCGCATTACGAAAATCTCCATCAAAGCGATCACGATTCGCTGATCGTCCCTCGTGTCCGAGCGTCTTCCCCGCGCGGCCACGCCGGGTAAGGATGCGGGGAAGCCTCCACTTCAAGGGTAGTGAGTCATGAACGTAGGTCTCGTTGGTTGGCGCGGCATGGTCGGCAGCGTCCTGATGCAGCGCATGCAGCAGGAAGGCGATTTCGACTTGATCGAACCGGTGTTCTTCAGCACCAGTAATGCGGGCGGCAACGCGCCGTCGTTCGCCAAAAACGAGACGAAGCTCAAAGACGCGACGAGCATCGACGACCTGAAGAAGTGCGACGCCATCATCACTGCCCAGGGCGGCGACTATACCAACGAGGTGTATCCGAAGCTGCGCGCGGCGGGCTGGAAGGGCTACTGGATCGACGCGGCCTCGGCGCTGCGCATGAAGGACGATGCGGTCATCATCCTCGATCCGGTCAATCTCGACGTCATCAAGGATTCGCTCGTCAAGGGCGGCCGTGACTTCGTCGGCGGCAACTGCACGGTCAGCCTGATGCTGATGGCGCTGGGCGGCCTGTTCCGCGAGAACCTCGTCGACTGGATGACGGCAATGACCTATCAGGCCGCCTCGGGCGCGGGCGCGCAGAACATGCGCGAGCTGCTCCAGCAGATGGGCGTGCTCTACGGCGTGGCGAAGGAAGATCTCGCCGATCCGGCCTCGGCCATTCTCGACATCGACCGCCGCGTGCTCGCCGCGATGAACGGCGAGCGCATGCCCGTCGACAACTTCGGTGTGCCGCTCGCGGGCTCGCTGATCCCGTGGATCGACAAGGATCTCGGCAACGGCATGTCGAAGGAAGAATGGAAGGGTGGCGCGGAAACCAACAAGATTCTCGGCAAGCCGGCAATGGGGCAGCCGGGCTCGATCCCCGTCGATGGCCTGTGCGTGCGCATCGGCGCGATGCGTTGCCACTCGCAGGCGCTCACCATCAAGCTGAAGAAGGACGTGCCGCTGGACGAAGTGAACGGCATCCTCGCGTCGGCGAACGACTGGGTGAAGGTCGTGCCGAACGAGCGCGAAGCGTCCATGCGCGATCTGTTGCCCGCGGTCGTGACGGGTACGCTGTCGGTGCCGGTCGGCCGTCTGCGCAAGCTGGCGGCGATGGGCGGCGAATATCTGTCGGCGTTCACGGTCGGCGATCAGCTGCTGTGGGGCGCGGCCGAGCCGCTGCGCCGCATGCTGCGCATTCTGCTCGACAAGTAAAGTAAACTACGCGCCTGGAAGCGCGTGCCAGGACCAGGAAGCGTCGCGTTTCTCGTGGCGCTTTTTGTTTTTCTGCGGCGTCGTTCGTTGCAAAACCGTGTGCGAGCGGACCGGTTGTCGCCGTTTCGTTTCAATTCGCCGTACTCCGGAGCCTCAATGATCCAACTACCTCGCCGGTCTCCCCTTTCGTCATCGCGTGCGGTGTTCGTCGCGGCAGGCCTCTCCGTCTGCGCGGCGTTCTGGGCGAATCCCGGGGATGCGTTCGCACAGGCGAGCGGCGCGACGGCCGGCGCGACACCGGAGGCGAACGGTGCGGCGCAGTACGCGGTCAAGCCGGGACAATCGCGGAACGATATCGCCGGCGAGCTCACAGGCTCGAAAGACCGCGAAGTCCGCGAGCGCGCGGCGCGCACGCTGTTCGACGCCAATCCGGGCGCGTTTTCGAATCACGACATCAACAGGCTGAAGCTCAGGTCGGTGCTGACCGTGCCCGCCGAGTTGAGCGGCGCGTCGGCACCCGCGCCGGCGTCGGTTCCTGCCGCACCGGAAAACGCCCCTGCCGAGGCGCAGGCTGCCAGCGCGGCCGTTGCCGCGCCGGCGTCCGACAGTGCGACGGCGGCTTCATCGGCCGCGACTGTTGCTTCGTCTGCCGCGCCGGAAGCGAGCGCGCCTGCGGACGTCGCCTCGGCGCCTCAGCAGACGCCTGAAACCTCGTCCGCGCCTGCGATTGCGGCAAGCGCGCCCGCCAGCACGGCGCCCGCGTCCGAGAAAGGCGGCGGCGTGTCGCCGGTGATCGTCGGTATCGTGATCGCGGTGATCGCCGTCCTGCTGCTGATTCGGCGCGGCAAGCGCCGGCAGGCGAAGATCGAGGACGACGATCGGGCGCCTCGCTCGTTCCGCACGCAGGAGGAGGCTCAGGCCGATGCGGACGCGCGCAACGCCGCGCTCGGAAAGACCGGGGCGGCTCCGGCTGCGGTAGCCGGTCTCGAGGGTAGATCGGGCGAGCGCGGTCGATCCGAACTCGATGCGGCCGCGGCGAGCCTCGAAAGCGCCGATGCGACTCCGGCGCCCGCGACGCCCTCCGAGGATGAACTGCCTCCGACGACCGAGGCGCACGGCGCCGAACGGCGTGAGTCGACGGCGAGTCCGGCTGCTGAAAAAGCACCGTTCGCACCCGTTCCGCCCGCGGCACGTTATCCGGATTTCGTGCCGCCATTGCCCTTGGCTTCGCTGAGCGCGGCCGAGACGGGCGAACCGCAAGCCGGTGAGCCGGCGAAGCCCGATACCGAGAAATGGGAAACAGAGGAGCGCGAGGCCGCGGCACGGCAGGCGGCCGCCCAGGAAGCCGAAGAGCGAGAAAATCGCGCACGGGAAACCGCTGCGCGCGAACTGGCCGCGCGTGAGGCGGAAACCCGCGAGGCCGAACTGCGTGAGGTTACCGAGCGCGAGGCGCAGGCGCGCGAGGCCGCCGCCCGCGAAATCATTGCGCGCGAGGCCGAGCTTCGCGAATTGAAGGCGCGCGCCGTCGACGAAGGGGCGGCGCTCGAAGCGCAGGCGCGCCCGGGCGTCGCGCCGGACGAGGAACCGGCGCTCGGGCACAGCTTCCCGATGCCCAAGTTTCCGCAGGAGGCGATTCAGGCGCTCGACTCGCTCGACATGGGCCTGCCGCCGCGCATGGAACTGAAGCTCAATCCGCCTAGTGCGGCGGAACCCGCGGCAGTCACGCCGCCTGCGACGCTCGAACCGCCGCCGCGCGACGCACCGCTCCAAGCACCGCCGAGTGCCGGAATGGCGGGCGTACAGTCGATCGGGCAGGCGCCGTTCGTGCTGCGGCCGGTCGTCCAGCCGAACCCGGCGCAACAAGCCGATTCCGCCGCGAAGCAATCGCAGTCGGTGGCTTCGCAGATCGAGGCGGGCACCGCCGGTCCGGCGTCCGTCGCGGGGCTCGGCGCAACGAAGTTCGGGCCGCTGAGCCTCGATTTCGATCTCGGCCCGTCGTCGAGCGCGACCGAGTCGCTGCCGGCCCTGACGCCCGCGCAACTGGCGACGATCGCGCGCAACAAGCTGGAGCTCGCCGCCGAATACATCGAGCTGGGCGATCTTCAGGGCACGCGCACCCTGCTGCAGGAAGTGATCGAATCGAACGATCCGGCGACGCGCCAGCAGGCCGCCACCCTTCTTTCGACGCTGGCTCCGCACTCCTGAAATGCGCATTGCTTTAGGCATTCAGTACAATGGTTCGGCGTTCTGCGGCTGGCAGTCCCAGCCCCACGGCAAGACGGTGCAGAACGAACTGGAGCGCGCGCTCGCGGAGTTCGCGCAGACGCCGCTGCAGACGGTCGTGGCCGGCCGCACCGATACCGGCGTGCACGGCCTCGGCCAGGTGGTGCATTTCGACACCGATCTGGACCACGCCGAGTTCTCGTGGGTGCGCGGCACGAATGTCTTCCTGCCGGAGACGATCGCGGTGCAATGGGCGAAACCGATGCCCGACGATTTTCACGCGCGTTTCGCGGCCTTCGAGCGCACGTATTTCTACGTGCTGTACGTGAATCCGGTGCGTTCGCCGATGCTCGCGAGGCGCGCGGGCTGGGTGCACACGCCGCTCGACGTCGCCGCGATGCGTGAAGCCGCCGCGTGCCTGATCGGCGAGCACGATTTTTCGTCGTTCCGCGCGGCGGATTGCCAGTCGAAGACGCCGGTGAAGCACGTCTATCGGATCGACGTGCGCGAGCAGGGCGATTTCGTCCACTTCCGGTTCCGCGCCAACGCGTTCCTGCATCACATGGTGCGCAACCTGATGGGGTGCTTCGTCGCGGTCGGCCGGGGTCGTCATCCCGCTTCGTGGATGGCCGAAGTGCTCGCCGCGCGCGACCGCCGCGCTGCCGCGCCGACCTTCATGCCCGACGGGCTGTATCTGACCGAGGTCGGCTATCCTGAACGCTTCGCGGTACCGCCGCCGCATATCGCCGCCATGCCCTGGAGCGCAATCTGGGCGGAGCCGAAATGACCGAGAGAGATTTGCATCGCACCCGCATCAAGCTCTGCGGACTGTCCTGTGTCGCGGACGTGCAGCACGCCGTCGCGCTCGGCGCGGATGCCGTGGGCTTCGTGTTCTATCCGCCGAGCCCGCGCTCGGTGAGCGTCGCGCAGGCGGTCGAGCTGGCACGGCACGTGCCGCCGCTCGTGTCGGCCGTGGGGCTTTTCGTGAACGCGACGCCCGAGTGGATCCGGGAAGTCACGTCGAACGTGCCGCTTTCGCTGCTGCAGTTCCATGGCGACGAAACGCCGGAAAAATGCGAAGAACTCGCCGAAATTGCGGGTTTATTCTATTGGCGCGCACTGCGCATTGGGTCTGATGCGTCGGCGGCCCATTTGATAGAATCGTCTCTTGAATTCAAAGCCGCAGGCGGCCTTCTGCTCGACGCGCTCGTCGAGGGCTTCGGCGGCGGTGGAAAGGTATTCGATTGGTCACTTATCCCAACAGATCTCGGGCATCGGGCCGTTTTGAGTGGTGGGTTGAACGCGCAAAATGTCAGTGAGGCCATTCGGCGCGTGCGCCCGTACGCGGTCGATGTCTCGAGCGGCATCGAAGTGCCGGGCGCCAAGGGCGTGAAGGATCCCGCTCGAATGGCGGCGTTCGTGCGCGCGGTGCGCGCGGCGGATGCCGGGTGAATCGAACGCGGGCTGTCTAGCTGGCCCGCGGAACCGAGAGAGTGACGCAATGTACAACTTGCCAGACGAAAGAGGCCATTTCGGCCAGTATGGAGGCGTGTTCGTCTCCGAAACGCTCATCCACGCGCTCGATGAATTGCGCGTCGCATATGAAGCGGCACGTCAGGATCCCGAATTTCTCGCCGAATACGAGTACGAGCTCAAGCACTACGTAGGCCGTCCGTCGCCAATTTATCACGCGAAACGGTGGAGCAACATGCTCGGCGGCGCGCAGCTTTATCTGAAGCGCGAGGATCTGAATCACACCGGCGCGCACAAGGTCAACAACGTGATCGGCCAGGCGCTGCTCGCCCGCAAGATGGGCAAGCCGCGCGTGATCGCGGAAACCGGCGCGGGTCAGCACGGCGTGGCGACGGCGACGATCGCGGCGCGCTTCGGCATGGAATGTGTCGTCTACATGGGCGCGGAGGACGTGCGCCGCCAGGCCGCGAACGTCTACCGCATGAAGCTCCTCGGCGCGACGGTCGTGCCGGTCGAATCCGGCTCGAAGACGCTCAAGGACGCGCTCAACGAAGCCATGCGCGACTGGGTGACGAACGTCGAGAACACGTTCTACATCATCGGTACGGTGGCGGGCCCGCATCCCTATCCGATGATGGTGCGCGACTTCCAGCGCGTGATCGGCGACGAGTGCCGCGTCCAGATGCCCAAAATGGCGGGCCGCCAGCCGGATGCCGTGATCGCGTGCGTTGGCGGCGGATCGAACGCGATGGGCATTTTTTATCCGTATATCGAAGACAAAGACGTCAAGCTGATCGGCGTCGAAGCGGCCGGCGACGGCATCGAGACGGGGCGCCATGCGGCCTCGCTCATGGGCGGCAGCCCCGGCGTGCTGCACGGCAACCGCACCTACCTGCTGCAGGACGAGAACGGCCAGATCATCGAGACGCATTCGGTGTCGGCGGGCCTCGACTATCCGGGCGTCGGTCCCGAGCACGCGTGGCTGAAGGACGCGGGTCGCGCGGAGTACGTCGGCATCACCGACGACGAAGCGCTCAAGGCCTTCCACGATTGCTGCCGCATCGAGGGCATCATCCCGGCGCTCGAATCGAGCCACGCGCTCGCTTACGGCGCGAAGCTCGCTAAGACGCTGCCGCGCGACAAGGTGCTGCTCGTCAATCTGTCGGGCCGGGGCGACAAGGACATGCACACGGTCGCCGAGCGATCGGGCATCCAGTTCTGAGCCCCTAGCAGATGCGTACCGTCATCGACGAGCCTTTGTCTGTCGGCGCTCTCACGAGCGCCGACGTCGACATCCGGAACCGCGATTTCCTGGCCGATGCCGCGAACATTCCCGACGCGTCGATCGATCTGATCGTCGCGGACCCGCCGTATGGTCTCGGCAAGGATTACGGGAACGATTCGGACATGCTGTCCGGCGACGCCTTTCTCGAGTGGACGTATCGCTGGCTCGACCTCGCGATTCCGAAGCTCAAGCCGAGCGGCTCGTTGTACATCTTCTGCACTTGGCAGTATTCGCCCGAGCTGTTCGTGTTCCTCAAGCACCGCCTTTTGATGATCAACGAGATCGTCTGGGACCGACGCGTGCCGAGCATGGGCGGAACGACGCGTAAATTCACGTCGGTGCACGACAACATCGGCTATTTCGCGGTATCGAAGGATTACTACTTCGATCTCGATCCGGTGCGCATTCCGTACGACGCAGAGACGAAAAAGGCGCGCTCGCGCAAGATCTTCGAAGGCAGCAAGTGGCTGGAGCTCGGCTACAACCCGAAGGATGTCTGGTCGGTGTCGCGGCTGCACAGGCAGCACGCGGAGCGCGTGGATCATCCGACGCAAAAGCCGCTGGAGACCGTCGAGCGCATGGTGCTGGCGAGCTGTCCGCCGGGCGGCCGCGTGCTCGATCCGTTCATGGGCAGCGGCACGACGGCGGTTGCCTGCGCGCGTCATAGTCGCGCGTTCACCGGTTACGAGATCAATGCAGATTATTGCGCGATCGCGGAAAGCCGGATCGCCGAGGCGCGCGCTGCGCGGCTTCGGGAGAACGAGCCGGCCCGCTCGTGCCGCAAGACGCTGATCGCCACCGATAATGCCGCGCAAGCTGCCGAATAGCGCATTTTCGTCGCTGATCGCGTCAGATGACCATCAAATCATCGACGCCAACGAATACGACTTCAAGGATTCTCATGTCCCGTATCAAGAACACTTTTGCGGCGCTGGCCGCCCAGAAAAAAAAGGGTCTGATGCCGTTCATCACGGCCGGCGATCCGAATCCCGAGCAGACCGTCGAGCTCATGCACGTGCTGGCCAAGGGCGGCGCGGACGTCATCGAGCTCGGCGTGTCGTTTTCCGACCCGATGGCCGACGGCCCCGTCATCCAGCGTTCGTCCGAGCGGGCGCTCGCGCGCGGCGTGACGCTGAAAAGCGTGCTGGCCGACGTCGCGCGCTTCCGCGAGACTGACGACAAGACGCCCGTCGTGCTGATGGGCTACGCCAATCCGATCGAGCGCATGGGCGCCGACGTCTTTGCCGAAGCCGCCAAGAAAGCGGGCGTCGACGGCGTGCTGGTGGTCGATTACCCGCCCGAGGAAGCCGAAAGCTTCGGTGCGGCGATGCGCGCGGCCGGCATCGATCCGATCTTCCTGCTCGCGCCGACTTCCACCGACGAGCGCATCGCGGCGGTCGGCAAGATCGCGAGCGGCTATGTCTATTACGTATCGCTCAAGGGCGTGACCGGCGGGGGAAATCTGGACGTTTCCAGCATCGCGAGTAAAATCCCGGCCATCAAGTCGCATGTGCCCCTGCCGATCGGCGTCGGTTTCGGCATTCGCGACGCGCGAACCGCGCGCGCCGTCGCCGATGCCGCGGACGCCGTCGTCATCGGCAGCCGTCTCGTGCAACTGCTCGAGGAGGCGCAGCCGGACACCGCGGCCGCGTCGCTGACGAGCTTCATCGCCGGGATTCGCCAGGCACTCGACGCCGCAAAGTAAAACACGCGCCGCGCGGCAACCGATCAGTCAAGGAAAAACGATGAGCTGGCTCGACAAATTGCTGCCGCCGAAGATCAAGCAAACGGATCCCAAGAGCCGCAAGGGCATTCCGGAAGGCCTCTGGGTGAAGTGCCCGTCGTGCGAAGCCGTGCTGTATCGCAACGACGTCGAGGCGAACCTGCACGTTTGCCCGAAGTGCAGTCATCACATGCGCATCGGCGCGCGCGAGCGGCTCGATCGCCTGTTCGACCCGGAAGGCCGCTACGAGATCGGCCAGGAAGTGGTGCCGATCGACGCGCTCAAGTTCAAGGACAGCCGCAAATATCCCGATCGCATCAAGGAAGCGATGGACGACACCGGCGAAACCGACGCGATGGTCGTCATGGGCGGTGCGATCCATACGATTCCCTGCGTGGTGGCGTGCTTCGAGTTCTCGTTCATGGGCGGCTCGATGGGATCGGTGGTCGGCGAGCGCTTCGTGCGCGGCGCGCGCAACGCGCTCGAACAGAACGTGCCGTTCATCTGCTTCACGGCCTCGGGCGGCGCGCGTATGCAGGAAAGCCTGCTTTCGCTCATGCAGATGGCCAAAACCACGGCGTTGCTGACCAAACTGTCGGACGCCAAGCTGCCGTTCATCTCCTTACTGACCGATCCGACGATGGGCGGCGTATCCGCGAGCTTCGCGTTCCTGGGCGACGTGGTGATCGCCGAGCCGAAGGCGTTGATCGGCTTCGCCGGCCCGCGCGTGATCGAGCAGACCGTGCGCGAGAAGCTGCCGGAAGGCTTTCAGCGCGCCGAATTCCTGTTGCAGAAGGGCGCGATCGACATGATCGTGGATCGCCGCAAGATGCGTGAAGAACTTGCCCAGTTGATGGCGCTGATGACGCGGCAGCCCGCCGATTCCGTCGCCTGATCGTTCGCTACGCAGCGCCGCGCCGCGCGTGAACCCCGCGAGGTTCCGCGCGGCGTTTTTGCTTTCTCCATTTCGAAAATGAACACTTTTCCCACCCTCGACGCCTGGCTTGCCCATCTGGAAGCGGCGCACCCGGTCGGCATCGACATGGGTCTCGCGCACATCGGGCGCATGAAGGAAGCGCTCGGACTAAGCTTCGCGTGTCCCGTCATCACGGTCGGCGGCACCAACGGCAAGGGCTCGACGTGCGCGATCATCGAAACGATCCTGTTGCGCGCGGCCTATCGCGTGGGCTGCCATACCTCGCCGCATCTGCTGACGTTCAACGAGCGCGCGCGCATCGACGGCACCGAGGCGACCGACGCCGAGCTGCTCGAGCACTTCGAGGCGGTGGAAAAGGCGCGCGCGAGCTTGCCGGAGCCCGTTTCGCTGACGTACTTCGAATTCACGACGCTCGCGATCCTGCATCTCTTCGCGTCGTGCGGGCTGGACGCTGTGGTTCTGGAAGTCGGGCTCGGCGGGCGCCTGGACGCGGTGAATATCGTCGATACGGACTGCGCGGTGATCACGAACATCGACATCGACCATACGGACTATCTCGGCGACACGCGTGAGAAGATCGGGTTCGAGAAAGCGGGGATTTTCCGGCCGGGCAAGCCCGCCATTTGCGGCGATCCCGCGCCGCCGCAGAGCCTCATCGATCATGCCGAGGCAATCGGCGCAGATTTATGGCTCGTCGGACGGGATTTTCGCTACGAGGCGCAGCCCGGCAACGAGCGCCAGCAGTGGAGCTACATCGGCCGCGCGCAGCGGCGCTCGGCGCTGGCGTATCCGGCGCTGCGCGGCGCGAACCAGCTGATCAACACGGCGGCGGCGCTGGCGGCGCTCGAATCCCTGCGCGAGCGCCTGCCGGTGTCCGCGCAGGACATCCGTCTCGGGCTCGCCAACGTCGAGTTGCCGGGCCGCTTCCAGGTGCTGCCGGGCAAGCCGCAGATCATCCTTGATGTTGCGCACAATCCTCACGCAGCCGCGGTTTTGGCGCAAAATCTCGGCAACATGGGCTATTTTCCGTACACTTACGCGGTGTTCGGCGCCATGCGCGACAAGGACATCGAAGGCGTGGTGAAACAGCTGAAGGGCGAGATCGATCACTGGAACGTCACCGCGCTGCCGACTCCGCGCGGCGCGTCCGCCGACCAACTGGAACACGCCTTGCTCGACGCCGGTGTCAACGACGGGCCCGACAGCAGCGTTTCTCGTTTTGAAACGCCCGCTGCGGCTTTTCAAGATGCGTTAGGCTGGGCGTCCGAAAATGATAGAATTTTGGTTTTCGGCAGTTTCTACACGGTAGCGGGCGTGATGGCCTACCGTAAATCGCAGCATCACTGAGACGGTCGGCCGTCAGCACCAAGCGATACATGGGACTCTTCTCGTTCGGCAAGAAAGACGACTCCGGTCGCGACGCATATTCCGATTCCCCACGCGGCACGCGTCAGACTGTCCGCACGGAACGCCGCACGCGCAGGACCGACCGCAGCGAGCGCACCGACGCTGACGCAATGATGCTCGATCCCACCCTGCCCGAGAAGCAGCGCGCGCGGTGCCGGCTGGTCGGCGCGATCGCGCTGGTTCTGGCGGCGGTGATCGTCTTGCCGATGGTGCTCGATTCGCGCCCGAAGCCCGTCACCGACGACATCTCCATCGACATTCCCAATCGCCCCGCGCCGGCAGTCAAGCAGTCGCGCGATGCGAACGACGCCGACACGCAAGCCGGGGTCGCCCATGACGGCCCGGCGGGCGCGTCGGGCAGCGTCGCGGCGGGCATCACCCAACCGCAGGCCGTCGCGCCGGCCACGGCTGCGCAAGCCAGACCCGAACCCAAGGAACAAGCCAAGCCCGAGGCGAAGGCGAAAACCAAGCCGTCGACGTCCAGACCGGCCGCCGTCGCCGGCCAGGGCGCGAAGCCGCAAGCCGCCGAATCGTCCGAGGAAGCCAATGCGAACACCGCGGCAAACGCCACCGCCGGCGACGCGAACACCCCGTCTTCGCCGGCCGGCAGTCGCTTCGTGCTGCAGATCGGCCAGTTCGACGACGAGACCGCCGCGCAGAATTGGGTCAACAAGTTGAAAGCCGCGGGCGTGCCCGCATATTTCGAACATCGCAAGCAGTCGGACGGCTCGACGCGCGCGCTGCTGCGTGCGGGACCGTTCCCGGATCGGGCGTCGGCCTCGGCTGCGCTCGTGAAGGTTCGCCAGGCCGGTCTCGGCGGCGGCAGTCGGTCGGCATCGAACTAAGCGCGCCCGATGTTCACCGCGTTCGACTACGCCGTGATGGCCGTGATCGGCCTGTCCGCCCTGCGCGGAATGTGGCGCGGCCTTCTGGCGGAGGCGTTCGGGCTGGTCGGCTGGGTCGCCGCCATTCTGATCGCAGGGCGTTTCGTCGGGCTCGTCGTGCCCTACATTCCGGCGACGTGGCCGGGCGGCGCGCTCACGCAATGGCTCGCGGCGTTCCTGCTGGTGGTTGCCGCGGTACTGCTTCTGTCGAGCGTGCTGTCGGCGCTGCTGACGCGCATCACGGAAGTGACCGGCCTGCGCGGCGTGGACCGCTCGATGGGCCTGCTGTTCGGTCTCGTGAGAGGCGCTATATTGGTAGTGATCCTGGTCGCCCTGGCTGGCTTGACCGAACTGCCGCAGAAAGATTTCTGGCGCGACGCGCTGCTGAGGCCGATGGCCGAGCAGGGCGTGCGCGAACTGAAACCGCTGCTCCCCGATACGCTCGCCGCGTACGTGCACGTCGCCCCCGTTTCGAGCGGCCTGGCGCCAGACGCCGCACAATAGACGAACGGCCGGCTACACGGGGACCGCGAGACGGCTCGAAGACGCGCTTCGAATCGGCCTCTGTGCGACCTCCGTGCGGCCGAATTTTTCGAGAGACGCGCCCGACGTGAGCCGACATCGCCTCGTCTACCCGTTTCGACTCTTTGAAGGACCATGCCATGTGCGGCATCGTAGGTGTAGTTTCCCAAAGTCCCGTCAATCAGCTGATCTATGACAGCCTGCTGCTGCAGCAGCATCGCGGCCAGGACGCGGCGGGCATCGCCACGGCGAACGGCAATAACTTCCACATGCACAAGGCCAACGGCATGGTGCGCGACGTGTTCCGCACGCGCAACATGCGCAGTCTGCCGGGCAACGTCGGCATCGGGCAGGTGCGATATCCGACCGCCGGTTTTGCGTCGAACGAGGAAGAAGCGCAGCCGTTCTACGTGAACGCGCCGTTCGGGATCATCCTCGCGCACAACGGCAATCTCACGAACTGGATGCAGCTGAAGGACGAGATGTTCCGCGTCGACCGCCGGCACATCAATACCGCATCCGACACCGAAGTGCTCCTCAACGTGTTCGCGCATGAATTGCAGCTCGCGAGCTCTGGCCTGCAGCTCGACGCCGCCGCGCTGTGGAAGGCGGTCGCGGGCGTGCATCGCCGCGTGAAGGGCTCGTATGCGATCGTCTCGCTGATCGCGGGCTACGGTCTCGTGGCCTTCCGCGATCCGTTCGGCATTCGCCCGCTCGTGCTCGGCAAGCTGGAAACGGCAACGGGCGTCGAGTGGATGGTCACGTCGGAATCGGTGGCGATCGAAGGCATCGGGTTCGAGTTCGTGCGCGACGTCGAGCCCGGCGAGGCGATTTTCATCGACAGCGACGGCAACCTGCACAGCCATCAATGCGCCGAGAAGCCGGCGCTCAATCCCTGCATCTTCGAGCTCGTGTATCTCGCGCGCCCGGACTCGTGCCTCGACGGCGTGCCGGTCTACAACGCGCGCCTGCGCATGGGCGACTATCTCGCCGAGAAGATCAAGCGCGTGCTGCCGGACGTGCCGATCGACGTCGTGATGCCGATTCCCGATTCCTCGCGCCCCGCGGCGATGCAGGTGGCCGCGAAGCTCGGCGTCGAATATCGCGAGGGCTTTTTCAAGAACCGTTACGTGGGCCGGACCTTCATCATGCCGGGCCAGGCGGTGCGCAAGAAGTCGGTGCGCCAGAAGCTCAACGCCATGGCCATCGAGTTCAAGGGCAAGAACGTCCTGATCGTCGACGATTCGATCGTGCGCGGCACGACCTCGCATGAAATCGTGCAGATGGCACGCGATGCCGGCGCGAACAAGGTGATCTTCGCGTCCGCCGCGCCGCCGGTGAAGTTCCCGAACGTGTACGGCATCGACATGCCGACGCGCGGCGAGCTCGTCGCGCACGGCCGCAGCGACGAGGAAGTTGCGCGCATGATCGGCGCGGACTATCTCGTCTATCAGGACGTGGAAGACCTGAAGAACGCGATTCGCGACATCAATCCGAATCTCAAGGAATTCGAAGCCTCGTGCTTCGACGGCAACTACATCACCGGCGATGTGACGACCGATTATCTCGATCGCATCGAGTCGGCGCGTCTCGCACCGCAATCGCAGTCGGATCGCGACGCGGCGAGCGAAGCGCAGGAGGGCGGCATGGCACGCTCACAGTTGCATCTGCAACTATCGGTGGAGTGATGCGCTGTAGCGTTTCGGCCGTAGTTCCCGCACATGCCCGCTTCGTCGACCGAGACAAGCGGGCTTTTTTGCGCCGCGAGCCTGAAAAACGGAGAGAAAAACATGGACGACAACTTGAACTTCAACACGCTCGCCGTACGCGCCGACACTTTGCGCAGCGAATTCAACGAGCATGCGGAGGCGTTGTTTCTTACGTCGAGCTTCTTGTTTCTCGAGCGCGGCGGAAGCCGCCGAGCGCTTCAGGAATGCCGAAGAGGCCTACACGTACTTGGACTTGCCCCCGCAAAAGCCGGACATGCGGTGACGCTTAAATTTTGAGGTAGTCTTCTGCCTATGTTTTAAGCCTAGTCACAACGTGGAACCTCTAGAAGTTCTGACCCAGCCGGAGCAGCGCCGCCGGCGTTCGGTTGAAGAGAAACTAGCGATAGTTCGCGAGACTTTCGAGCCCGGTACAACGGTCTCTGGCGTCGCTCGCCGACATCAAGTGAATGCCAACCAAGTCTTCGGCTGGCGCAAGCTCTATCAGGACAGGAGCCTATCGGCGGTCAGTGCCGGCGAGCACGTGGTGCCGGCATCTGACCTAGCCGAAGCAATGAAGCAGATTCGCGAGCTGCAGCGATTGCTAGGAAAGAAGACGATGGAGGTAGAAATCCTCCGTGAAGCAGTGGAGTATGGTCGAACAAAAA
>LFKV01000003.1 GCA_001189345.1 Candidatus Paraburkholderia kirkii | reverse complement strand
TTCCGTTCGAGCATGCACCCGCCTACTCCGGCGCGCCGCCGCGAACGAGCCGGCTCCGTTGCGCGGCGACATCCCGAACGCCGATCCCGTGCCGGTCCTTACGCCCGCCGCGCCGCAAACGCCGCTGCCCGACGGGGTGCGCCTGCGCCGCATCGTGCTCAAGGCGGGCGCGCTCGAGTATCGGCTCAAGCGCTCGTCGCGGCGCACGATCGGTTTTTGCATCGACGGCACCGGGCTCGCGATCACCGCGCCGCGCTGGGTGACGATCGCGGACATCGAGAGCGCGATCCTCGACAAGCAGAAATGGATCGTCAACAAGCTCACCGAATGGCAGACGCGCGTCGAATGGAAGGACGGCGCGCAGTTTCCGTATCTCGGCAAGACGATCAGCGTGTCGCTCTCGGCGGTAGGCATGCTGTCCTTCGATGACGAAACCAACGTCCTCTCGCTCGCGCTGCCCGCGCTCGCCGATGCCCAGCAGATCAAGGATCGCGTGCAGGGCTGGCTGCAGAGCGAAGCGAAGCGCATCTTCGGCGAGCGGCTCGCAGTGTATGCGGCCAAGCTCGGCGTCGAGTATCGCGCGTATGCGCTTTCGTCGGCGGCGACGCGCTGGGGCAGTTGCTCCAGCGACGGCAAGATCCGCCTCAACTGGCGGCTCATTCATTTCCCGATGTCAATCATCGATTACGTGGTCGCGCACGAGCTCGCGCATCTGCGCGAGATGAACCATAGTCCGCGTTTCTGGCAGACGGTCGAATCGATCTTCCCGGAGTTCCGCGAGGCGCGGCATACGTTGAAGCATCATCCGCCGGACTTGCTGCCGGCGCTTTGAGGCGTTGCCAGCGCGCGGGAATCCCCGACGGTACAATTTCCGGACATGCCTGACGCGGCCTGGCGCCGCGCGGGCGCACGCCTGTCTCATCGCATCCACATAACAGGAACCCCACCATGCGACTCCTTCATACGATGCTGCGCGTCGGCGACCTGCAACGTTCCATCGATTTCTACACGCGCATTCTCGGCATGAAAGTGCTGCGTCAAAGCGAGAACACCGAGTACAAGTACACGCTCGCCTTCGTCGGCTACGGTCCCGAAAGCGAGAACAGCGTGCTCGAGCTGACCTACAACTGGGGCGTCGAGAAGTACGAGATGGGCACGGCGTACGGCCATATCGCGCTCGAAGTCGAAAATGCGGCAGAAGCGTGCGAGCGCATCCGCCAGGCGGGCGGCAAGGTCACGCGCGAAGCCGGTCCCGTGAAGGGCGGCACGACCGTGATCGCGTTCGTCGAGGACCCGGACGGCTACAAGGTCGAACTGATCGAAAAGCACGCCTGATTCACGCACGATCTCGCGCGCCGCGCACTCGTCGCGGCGCGCAAGCCTCCGCATTTCCACGGGCTCGACCCGGCCTTTCACTCTCGCGTTCCATTCGCTGGCACAATCGACGCTCCAAATCAGTGCATGGCCGACGTTCGTTCACGCCGGCCATGCCCAGCCTTGCTTGCGAACCCGCCGATGAGCACGCCCTCCCTCGCGCTGCGCCGCGCCCGGACGCCACCGCCATCATCGTGATGATCGCCTTGTGCGGCGCGTGGGGTTTTCAGCAAGTCGCGATCAAGGAGGCGAACGCGTCGATCCCGCCGATGCTGCAGGCCGGCATCCACTCGCTGATCGCCTCGCTGCTGGTCTGGATCTGAACACGCACGCGCGGCGTGCCGCTCTTTGTGAACTTTCGCGGTTAAGGAGCCAAACCGTTTTCGGCATAAAGGCGCCAGGGACTTTTCTGTGGCGCCACAAGTCTTTCGGCGTATAGGCGCCAGTAGATTTTCGCCGTAAAGGCGCCACTGGCGTCTGAGTCGGGCGCTCGAACTTCGCCAACCGCTACCCTCCCGGCACGCATTTGCTCCGGAGGGTGGCTTGAAGAGGAAGTTCGAGATGTACCAATATCGACAGGTTCTGGTGCGAATGCGCCAGGGTGACTCCGACCGGGATATCGACCGGTCGAAGATCATGGGCCGTAAGAAGCTGGCAGCCGTGCGGGAGATCGCAACCGAGCGCGGGTGGCTTTCTCCGGACAACGCTCTGCCGGATGACGCGCAGCTCGCTACAGCGTTTAGTCGCAAGGAGTTCCTGCCCGCAAGCTGTATCTCGTCGGCCAAACCGTGGCGCGAACAGATTGCCCAGTGGCATGACGCGGGCGTCCCTGGCACGACGATTCACAGCGCCCTGGTGCGCAACCACGGCTACGAAGGAAGCTACTCATCCGTATACAGACTGCTTCAACAGCTGAAGGCGGAGCTTACGCCGGATGTACCGATGCGGCTGGAGTTCAAACCTGCTGATGCCGCACAGGTTGATTTCGGCGCAGGTCCGACCATCACGGATGCGCACACGGGAGAGATCCACAAGACATGGTTCTTCGTGATGACCTTGTGCTGATCGCGGCATCAATACGTTGAGTTTGTCCGCGACCAGAGTGTCGACATGTGGTTACTGTGTCATCGCCATGCCTTCGAATGGTTCAATGGCGTAGTGGGACGCGCGCCATCATAGATAACCCAAAGTGTGCCATCGTCAAGGCCTGTATCTACGAACCCGAAGTCCAGCGGGCCTACGTGCAATGCGCCGAAGGGCATTCGTTCAAGGTCGATCCGTGTCCGCCGAGGGACCCGGCTAAAAAGGGAATTGTCGAATCGGGCGTCAAATACGTGAAGTCGAGCTTCTGCCGCGCGTCAAACAAGGTGAGAGCAGCGCGTCAATCAGGATGAGAGTACTGGCGTTGTGGCAGCGGCTCCGGGCTACGCCCTCCACCGCTGCCGCAACGCCGCGCCGAAGAGTCCGTCCCGCTGCCGGGGTGCCTTGTCGGTGGTCGCGGTAAATCGGGTATGAACAGCTCTTCCATGTAGCGAAGGGAGGCTGAGTTGCCCGGCCGACACATCAACGACCATCAGATGAGGCTCTACATGAAGTACAGACTCAAGGAAGGACCAGCTCAAGCGGCTGCGCGCGCCGGGTTCAGCGCTGCCACGGGTTATCGCATCGATCAGGACCGGCGACTGCCATCGCAGAAGAAGGCACCACGTGCGCGCCGCCGTCCCGAGCTTCCGGGCAACGTGCGCCGCACACTGGAGCGCCGTATTCGCGACTGGCGCGCACTCCATGGCGAGGAGCATGACGTTATGTTCCGTCAGGTACACGAACCCGGTCGTCTCGGGTTGTCCGACTTCACCGAGATGGACAGCCTGGGCGTCACCGTGGCGGGTGTCGCGCTTGACCACCGCCTCTATCACTTCCGGCCGGCCTGCTCGGGCTTTGAGCACGCTCACGTCATTCTCGGCGGCGAGAGCTATGTCGCGCTGGCTGAAGGGCTGCAGAACGCCATCTGGGCACTCGGGGGCGCGCCACGCGAGCACCGCAGCGACAGCCTGTCGGCGGCGTTCCGCAATCTCGATGCCGACGCGCGCAAGGATCTGACCACGCGTTACGATGCACTGTGCGCCCACTACGGCATGCAGCCCACACGCAACAACCGTGGCGTTGCCCACGAGAACGGCGCCATCGAGAGCCCTCATGGCCACCTCAAGAGCGCAGTGCGTGATGCGTTGCTTCTGCGCGGCAGTCACGACTTCGACAATCTCGGTTCCTATCGCCGCTTCATCGACGAGATCGTCGGTCGAATCAACGCGCGTAATGGCAAACGCATTGAGCTCGAGCGGGCACTGCTTCAGCCGCTTCCGGTCCAGCGTACGTGCGACTACGAGGAAACGCGCGTTGACCTTCGATCGCCTGCTTGAGCAGCTACCGCAGCGCCAGGCATGCAGGACCATGATTGAACTGCTCAGCCTGGCCCACGAGCACAACTGCGAAGCGCAACTGGCCCAGGCGCTGCAGCAGAGTCTGGACGATGGACAGTTACCCGAGCTGGACGCACTGTGTTCGCGTTTCGAAGCGAAGCGCACGAACAGCATGCCGGAGGTGAACGTCCAGCTGGCACCGCTGAGCGACTACGAAGCCCTGCTTGACGACATGGCGACGGAGGTGACGGCATGGTCTCGACATCAACGCCACCCGCCTGTCGCTGCTGCTCAACGATTTGCGGCTGCCCGCCATCAAGCAGATCTGGTCCAGCTTTGCTGAGCGCTCCGACACGGAAGGATGGCCGGCAGCGCGCCTGCCGATGGCGCTGGCCGAACACGAGATCGCCGAGCGCGATCGACGCCGAATCGAACGTCACCTCAGGGACGCAAAGCTGCTGCCGGCAAGACACTGGAGAACTTCAATTTCGACGCGGTGCCAATGGTGTCGCGCGCGCACGTCTCGGCGCTTTGCGCGGGCGACGGCTGGTTGCGTAACGGCACCAACCTGATTCTTCTAGGGCCTAGCGGAGGGGGCAAATCGTACCTGTCGTCGGCGATCGGACTGAGCCTGCTGGAGAAGGGCTGGAAGGTCTTCTTCGCTCGCACTACCGACCTCGTGCAACGGTTGCAGGTCGCGCGCCGCGAGCTCGCGCTGGAGTCCGCCGTCAACCGGCTGGATCGCTTCGACCTGGTCATCCTGGACGATTTCGCATATGTCAGCAAGGATCAGGCAGAGACGTCGGTGCTGTTCGAGCTCATCAGCGCCAGGTATGAGCGCCGTTCCCTTTGCATAACGGCCAACCAGCCGTTTGGCGAATGGGACAAGGTTTTCCCCGACCGGGCCATGACGGTGGCCGCCGTCGACCGGCTGGTCCACCACTCGACCATCTTTGAGCTGAACGTCGAAAGCTACCGTCGCCGTACTGCCCTGCAGCCCAAGCAGCAGGGACCGGGACGCCCGGCCAGTAGAGCGACACCAAAGAACGTTGGTGTGCCACCGACACAGGAGCATCAGCACGGCATCGACCTCACCGAATGATCCGCTGTTCTCGTCCTGATTGACGCGCGGCTCGCAGGCAAAGCTAGCCGCGTCAATCAACCGCAGCATCACCTTCCCGCCACCACATTCTCATCTTGATTGTCGCGCAACACCCACTCGCCCGCGTCAATCAACTCCGCGCGTCAATCAATAAACGCTTGCCAGCGTCAATCAACATCGGCATCAGCATTTCTGCCGCGACATTCTCAACTTGATTGTCGCGCGTCTCTCATCCGGATTGTCGCGCCACAGCCGTGTCGTCGAGCACGGGCATCTTGCGCCGGTCGACCCAGTCAGCCGGCCGCTTCGACTTGACTGCGAGATTCGAGCGCGACACCCCCAGGACTTATAGGCTCCCGTCCTGATAGAGCTTGCGCCAGCCGAAGACTTGGTTGGCATTCACTTGATGTCGGCGAGCGACGCCAGAGACCGTTGTACCGGGCTCGAAAGTCTCGCGAACTATCGCTAGTTTCTCTTCAACCGAACGCCGGCGGCGCTGCTCCGGCTGGGTCAGAACTTCTAGAGGTTCCACGTTGTGACTATTCCATTGCGTCATTGAATTGGCACTGGTCGAATCCGGCGCGAAGGATCGTCATATTTCCACTTGATCGGTTTCGGGTTCTTGTTGTGTTCGCGGATGTATCGGCATCAGTTTGCGATCCCAATCCTTCACCGAAGTGAAGATGCCGCGAGCGATCACTTCACGCTGAATGCGCGAGAACCAGTTCTCCACCTGGTTGAGCCACGACGAGTAGGTCGGCGTGAAGTGCAGGTGCACGTTGCGCTGCGCATCAAGGAAGTCGGCAACCCGCTGCGTCTTATGGCTGCTGACGTTGTCGCAGATCGCGTGGATTTCCCGGCGTTTGGGCTGGCTGGCGACGACGTCGGTCAGGAAGGCCACGAACTGCTCGCTGGTGTGGCGCGCCACCGTCTTGCCCAGCACCTCGCCGGTGGCAGTATTGAACGCCGCGAACAGGCTGAGCGTGCCGTTGCGCTTGTACTCGAAGCCGTGACTCTCGGCGCGCCCGGGCGACAGCGGCAGCATACGGTCCTTGCGATCGAGTGCCTGGATCGCGGTCTTCTCGTCCACGCAGAACACCGCTGCGTGCGCCGGCGGGTTCAGGTACAGCCCGATCACGTCGGCTGCCTTGGTCTCGAAGTCCGGGTCGTTGGAGACCATGTGCCGCTCCAACTGCTGCGGCTTGATGCCGTGCTTGCGCCAGATGCGCTGCACGGCCGAGACCGATACGTCGCCGAGTTCTGCTGCGAGCTTGTAGCTACTCCAGTGTGTCGAACCGTCGGCGGGTTTGTGCTTGAGGGTGCACTTGAGCACCCGCGCTTCCAGTTTGGCCGGTGGCTGCGTAGGCGCCCGCCCGCGGTGCCGGGCGTACATGCCGGCTAGTCGCTCGCTGAGGAAGCGCCCCGACCAGCGTGCGATGAAGCGCGAATCGCAACCCAGTGTGCGCATGATACTGTCGCGCGATTCGCCGTCCTCGAGCATCAGGATCAACTTTGCGCGTCGCACGTCCGCCGCACGCACCGTTCGGCTGCGCGCCGCCGACAACAGTTGCTCACGTTCGATATCTGTCAGGTTCATTTTGACCCATGACCTGTATCTGAACACAGACAGGGTGCTAATTCAATAACGCAGTGCACTAGGCTTAAACATAGGCAGAAGACTACCTCAAAATTTAAGCGTCACCGCATGTCCGGCTTTTGCGGGGGCAAGTCCACATTTGCCCGCTGATGGGCTAACGGATGGACCGAAAAAACAAAAAGCCCCGCAAAAGTTACCTTGCGGGGCTTTTCTTGCCGCGCTGGCGGAGACGGAGGGATTCGAACCCTCGATCCAGTTTTTAGCCAGATGCTCCCTTAGCAGGGGAGTGCCTTCGACCACTCGGCCACGTCTCCCAAACTGTTCGTTGCGCCGGGAGTGCAGCGCAACGGGATCGTGATAATAGCGTGTTCGCAGGCGGCGGTCAAATTCGCATGACGATTTTTTTGAATTCGTCGATGCAAAATTGGCCGCCCGCGAACCGCCTCGCCGTGCAGGCCCGCGAGCCTTCACGCGCGTGTCACACCGACCGCTTACGCCCGATCCAGCTCGAACGCCTTGTGCAGCGCGCGCACGGCGAGCTCGGTGTACTTCTCGTCGATCAACACCGAAATCTTGATTTCGGAGGTGGAGATCATCTGGATGTTGATGCCCTCTTCCGACAGCGTGTGGAACATCGTGCTCGCGATGCCCACGTGCGAGCGCATGCCGACGCCCACCACCGACACCTTCGACACCTTCGGGTCGCCCAGCACGGTTTCCGCCTGCACGTGGCCCTTCACCTGGTTGTTCAGGATTTCGAGCGCGCGCTGGTAATCGCCGCGGCCGACCGTGAAAGTGAAGTCGGTCTTGCCGTTCACGCTCTGGTTCTGAATGATCATGTCGATGTCGATGTTCGCATCGGCGACCGGTCCGAGAATCTGATACGCGATGCCCGGCTTGTCGGGCACGCCCATGACCGCGACGCGCGCTTCGTCGCGCTGGAACGCGATGCCAGAAATCACTGCTTTTTCCATGTTCTCGTCTTCTTCAAAAGTAATCAGGGTGCCCGAGTGCATCTCGTCTTCGAACGGCATCAGCGGATCGGTCAGGCTGGAGAGCACGCGCGTCTTCACCTGATACTTGCCGGCGAATTCCACCGAGCGGATCTGCAGCACCTTGGAGCCGAGGCTCGCCATTTCCAGCATTTCCTCGAAGGTCACGCGGTCGAGCCGGCGCGCTTCTTCCACCACGCGCGGGTCGGTCGTGTAGACGCCGTCGACGTCGGTGTAGATCAGGCACTCGTCCGCCTTCATCGCCGCCGCGATCGCGACCGCCGAGGTGTCCGAGCCGCCGCGGCCGAGCGTCGCGATGTGGCCCTCGGGATCGACGCCCTGAAAGCCCGTGATGACGACGACCTTGCCCGCATCGAGATCCTTGAGCACGCGCTCGCCGTCGATCTCGCTGATGCGCGCCTTGGTGAACGCGCTGTCCGTCTTGATCGGCACTTGCCAGCCGGCGTAACTCACGGCGTCGAGGCCTTCGGCGTGCAGCGCGATGGCAAGAAGCCCCACGCTCACCTGCTCGCCTGTGGAGGCAATCATGTCGAGTTCGCGCGGGTCCGGATCGGCCTTGATGTCTTTCGCGAGACCGAGCAGGCGATTGGTTTCGCCGGACATCGCCGAGGTCACGACGACCATCTTGTGGCCGGCCCGGTGCGATTTGGCGACGCGCTTGGCGACGTTCTTGATGCGCTCGACCGAGCCCATCGAAGTGCCACCGTATTTGTGTACGATGAGTGCCATTATCGTTTTGAACTGGAGGGAAAAAACAGCGCTTTACGCGCTCAATCACGGCGCTGAAACTCGCGCTCGATCGCTTCGGGGAGTGAAGCCAGCTACGATACGCGGGCGCTGCCGCGCGCCCGTCGCGCGGATGCTGATATGCGGCGTGCACGGATGCGTCGCTGCGGTCGAAATCGAGTCTTTGAACGGAGATGCCGCGCAAAACGCGCTTGGGCGAAAACGAGCCACTGTACCCGATCGAGGCTGAAATTACAAGATGAAGCGCCGGTCACGGCGATTTTACCGGCTTCGGCGCAACGCTTCCCGACCGGCTTTCGGCCGCGCTCAGGTCAGCAGCAGATCGGGTCGCCACGAGATGCGGCGCAGCGGGCCGCGCTCCGCGCTCGGCGCGGCTTCCCGGTTCACGCTAAGGTGCGGCACGAACAGCAGCGCCCCGCCGATGAAAAGCAGCGGAACGTCGCGCTTCCACGCCGGCACGCCGCGCTCCTGAAACAGGTTCTTGAGCGTGCGGCTCGGCGCTTCCCCCGCCACACGCATGCGCTCGCCGCCCGCACGCGAGCGCGCGACGAGCGGCGCCGTGCGCAGCACGCCCTCGCCGACCACGTCCTCGGCGGGCGAATCGACCGGTTCGAACACGAACGAGCCGCGCCAATGCGGCAGACGCCAGACTTCCTCGCCCTGCCACCGCAGTTCCGCCGCGGCCCTGGGCGCGGACGCGCCTTCGTCGAGATCGGGCGCGTCGCCGCTGTCACCCGGCTCCCAGAACAGCGCGTTGCGATAGGCGCGCAGGCAATATCCGGCGTGATCGACGCGCAACGCGTGACCGTCGCGCGCGCCGGCCGCGTCGCGCAGCTGACGCAGCATGTCGGCGATCCGCGCGGTCGACGCCGCCTGCAATCCGGACGAACGAATCCAGTACCGCATGAGATTGATCGCTCGTTCGCCGTCGAGCGAGAGCAGTGCGTCGAGCTTGAGCGCGCCGTCCTCGCCGGCACTTCCGACGCGCTTCAGATCGATGCGCGCCAGCTGATCCAGCAGCCGCTGGGCCGACGCCGCATGCGACGCCGTGCGCGCGAGCGCATCGCGAAAACCCGGGAAATGCACGGCGAGCACGGGCAGCACGTCATGCCGCAGCGCGTTGCGCGAATAGCGCGTGTCGGCATTGGATTCGTCGTCGATCCAGCTCAGGTCATGCTCGTGCGCGTACTGCTCCAGCTGCGCGCGCAACAGCCGCAAGAGCGGCCGTAGACGCGGCACCGCGCCGTCCGCCCGCTGCGGCGCCATCGCCGCGAGGCCCGCCACGCCCGCGCCGCGCAGCAGTTGGAGCAGCACCGTTTCGGCCTGATCGTCGGCATGATGCGCGATCAGCAGCGCGCTTGCGCCGTGCTCATCGCAGAGCGCGTCGAGCGCGCGATAACGCGCCTCGCGCGCCGCCGCTTCGAGGCTCTCGCCGCCCGAGCGCGCGACATCCACATGACGCTCCGCGTAACGCACGTCGAGCGACGCCGCGATGCTTTCGCAATGCGCGGCCCACGCGCTCACATTCGGGCTCAGGCCGTGATGCACGTGCAGCGCGACGACGCGCGGCGCGCCGAAACAGCGGACGGCGGCATCGAGCAGCACGGTGGAGTCGAGTCCGCCGCTCAGCGCGACGGCGAGAAGAGATTCGGCGGGAAGATCCGCATCCGAAACCGCCGCGCGCACCGCATCCAGAACGAGGCGGGCGGCCGGGGTTTCGTTATCGGAATTCACGAGAGATCGTGAGACAAAAGATGACCGGATTACGCGCCCGGGATCGATTCCTTGAACTTGCCGTAGGCCATCAGCTTTTCGAAGCGGCGCTCGCGCAAGTCGTTTACGCTCATGCCCTGGAACTGACGCAGCGAATCGGCGAGCGCGCGGCGCAGGAGCGCGGCCATGCCCTTCGAATCGCGATGCGCGCCGCCGAGCGGCTCGTTCACGATCTTGTCGATGAGACCGAGCGCCTTCAGGCGATGCGCCGTGAGGCCGAGCGCTTCCGCCGCTTCCGGCGCCTTCGCCGCGCTCTTCCAGAGAATCGAGGCGCACCCTTCCGGCGAGATGACCGAGTAGGTGGAGAACTGCAGCATCATCACCACGTCGGCGACAGCGATCGCCAGCGCCCCACCCGAGCCGCCTTCGCCGATAATCGTCGTGATGATCGGCGTCTTCAGCTCCGCCATCACATACAGATTGCGGCCGATGGCTTCCGACTGCCCGCGCTCCTCCGCGCCGATGCCCGGATATGCGCCCGGCGTATCGACGAAGGTGAAGATCGGCAGGTTGAACTTCTCGGCCGTGCGCATCAGGCGCTCCGCCTTGCGATAGCCTTCCGGACGCGGCATGCCGAAGTTGCGCAGCGCGCGCTCCTTCGTGTCGCGGCCCTTCTGATGGCCAATCACCATGCACGGCTGACCGTTGAAGCGCGCAAAGCCGCCGACGATCGCGAGGTCGTCGGCAAAGGCGCGGTCGCCATGCAATTCGTGGAAATCGTTGAACAGCTCGTTCACGTAGTCGAGCGTATACGGACGCTGCGGGTGACGCGCGATTTGCGAAACCTGCCACGGCGACAGATTCGCGTAGAGATCCTTCGTGAGTTGCAGGCTCTTCTTCGACAGCCGCTCGATTTCTTCCGAAATATCGACAGCCGAATCGTCCTGAACGAAGCGGAGTTCTTCGATCTTCGCTTCGAGTTCAGCAATCGGCAGCTCGAAATCCAGAAACGTGGTCTTCATGTGTTTGAGTCCTAGAACATCGGGCAGCGCGTATTCTAACCGCGTCCGTCCCTCAAAAATTCGCGCGCGAACTATCGATTATAAAGCAACGATAGCTCGCCCCACCGCGCCTTGCATGCGCGTGCCGTGCGGGTCGCTTGGTGACCCGCCGGGATCGGATTGAGACTGCGCCACATGTACCAGGTCGCGACCGTGCGCCATGGCTCCCAGTTCGCCGCCACTTCGCGCGCCTCGCTGCGCGTGACCGGCTCGCCGCTAAAGTAGTTGACGCTGATCGCCTGGATCAGGCCGAGATCGTCGAGCGGCAGCACGTCCGGGCGCGACAGGTTGAAGATGAGGAACATCTCCGCCGTCCATCTGCCGATGCCGCGGATCTGCGTGAGCTCGGCGATCACGGCTTCGTCGTCCATCGAGGTCCAGGCGTCGACGTGCAGCACGCCCGATTCGAAATGCTGCGCGAGATCGAGGATGTACTCGGCCTTGCGCCTGGACAGGCCGCAGGCCTGCAGCTTCTCGTGGCCGAGGCCGATGAACTGCGCGGGATGAATGTCCGGGCATGCGCCCTTCACGCGTTCCCAGATGGCCTGCGCGGCCTTCACGGAAATCTGCTGGCCGGCCACCGAGCGCGCGAGCGTCGAGAACGGATCGCCCAGATTGACGAGATGGATCTCGCCGAACTTCGGAATCAGCTTCTTGAGGATGCGGTCGCGCTTCATGAGGTCGGCGCAGGCGCGGTCCCAGTAGTCGGGACGAACGACCTCGCGCGTGAGTCCGCCGACCTGCACCGGCACCGCCGCGTCCGCCGTGACGATGCGCGACTTGCGGACGACTTCGCCCTCGTGCGTATCCGGCACGAGCGACTGCGCGGTTGCGCCATCGGTCGCGCGTCCGTTGCCTTTCGCGGACGAAACGCCGGCTTTTTCCGTGCCCGCCTTCGACGCGCGCGCGGCACCGTTCAGGCGCCCCGCCTTCCCGGGCTTCGCGGCCTTGAGCGCGGCGCCTCGGGCCGGCGCCCCGCCGACGCCCGCACGCTTGACCGCGGACTTGCGGCCGCTCGCCGTGCCGTCGCCATCGATCTTCTGCGTGTTCGTTTTCATTTGCGCAGCGCGCGTTCTCTTGGTTGCGCCCGACGCATCGCTAATAGACGCGGGTCGCTTGACCGGCGTCTTCCTGGCCGTTGCCATCGTGCCTCCTGCCTGGTGAGTCGATCAGAGGGTTCGAAGGGCCGCGATCAGACGCGGCGCCATTCGGTCGACCCACCCGGTTTGTCTTCAAGCGCAATACCGGCTTCGAGCAGTTCAGCGCGAATCCGGTCTGCTTCGGCATAGTTCTTCGCCTGCTTAGCGGCGATGCGCGCGGCGATCCTCGCTTCGATCTCGTGCGGCGCGAGCCCCTGCTCCGCGCCCGTGCCGCCCGCCTGCTGCAGGAAGGCGCGCGGCGCGCGCCCGAGCAGGCCGAGCACGCCGGCGAGACCCTTCAGCTGGCGAGCGAGCGCGGGATCACGCGTGCGGTTCACTTCGTTCGCGAGATCGAACAGCACCGACACGGCCACCGGCGTGTTGAAGTCGCCGTTCATCGCAGACTGGAAACGCTGCGCGTTCGCCTCGTTCCAGTCAAGTTGCTGATTGTCCGGCTCGACATCCTTCAACGCCATATATAGGCGAGTGAGTCCGTTCTTCGCGTCGTCGATATGCACATCGCTGTAGTTCAGCGGCGAACGATAGTGTGCCCGTGCAATAAAGAAGCGCACCACCTCGGCATCAAATTTTTCCAGGACCTCGCGGATCGTGAAGAAGTTGCCGAGCGACTTGGACATCTTCTCATTGTCGATCTGCACGTAGCCGTTGTGCATCCAGTAGTTCACGAAGGTCTTGCCGGTCGCGCCCTCGCTCTGCGCGATCTCGTTCTCGTGATGTGGGAACTGCAGGTCCTGCCCGCCGCCGTGAATGTCGAAGTGCTCACCGAGCAAAGTGCAGCCCATCGCGGAACATTCGATGTGCCAGCCCGGGCGCCCGCGGCCCCACTTCGAATCCCAGCCGGAATCGGCGGCCTCGTCGTCCTTCGCCTGCTTCCACAGGACGAAGTCGAGCGGATCTTCCTTCGCGTCGTTCGCGGCGACGCGCTCGCCCGCGCGCAAGTCCTCGATCGACTTGCCGGACAGCTTGCCGTAGTTCGCGAACTTGCGCACCGCGTAGTTCACGTCACCGTCCTTCGCCTGATACGCGTAGCCGTTCGTCTGCAACGCATCGATCATGCCGAGCATCTGCGGGATGAAGTCGGTCGCGCGCGGCTCGACATCCGGACGCGCAACGCCGAGCGCGTCAGCGTCCTCGTGCATGGCATCGATGAAACGATGCGTGAGCGACTTGATCGGCTCGTTGTTCTCGACCGCGCGGTGGATGATCTTGTCGTCGATGTCCGTGATGTTGCGTACGTACGTGACCTTGTAGCCGAGCGTGCGCAGCCATCGCTGCACGATGTCGAACACCACCATCACGCGCGCATGACCGACGTGACAATATTCATACACCGTCATTCCGCAGACATACATGCGTACTTCGCCGGCGCGAAGCGGCGTGAAGAGTTGCTTGTCACGGGCGAGCGTGTTGTAGATGCGCAGCGAATTCATAGAAAGAAGGCGAAACGTAGACCGGAATCAACCGTGTGCCGGGTAGCAGCCGATGCGGGCGATGCGTGCGGAAGCGAAAGAGACGCACGCGAGCGCGAACACGACGGTCATGCGACCAGGACGGAGACGGCCACGGGTGGCAAAAGACAGTCTGGCGCCGACACCGCATGCGCTGCTCGCAAGAATCAGGCAAGCGAGGCACGCGCAAGGCACGTGCGCGGGACGTGCAGACCTTTTGTTAGAATGGATCGGAGTATAACACTGGGACTTGAGCCTATGAAATCTCCAGGGGGCCGCGCGGCGGGCATCGCAAGCCGCGTTCCGGGCCGGGCGGAAAGCCTGGTCGGACAGCGCGCCGCGGCAGTCATTTCAACGAGTGTCCCGGTCCGTGCGTCGAAGCTCTCGTCGACTCTTTCGCCGCCTTTCCGGCTTCCTTCGCTGCATCATTCATTGAATCGATTCCAAGTGACTCATCGCCCAGCGCGCACGCCCCTGCAACTCTCCTGCCGGCTCGCTCCCCGGACTCTCCGCACATTCGCCGCGCGCACGCTCGCGATCGCGGCCATCGGCGCGGCCGCATGGCTCGGCGTGTCGAACGCGGCGCTCGCACAGATCTCGCCCGCCAAGCGCGACGACACCCCGCAGATCGACGCGGCCATCGCGAACAAGGACTGGAACGCGGCGCTCAAGGATCTCGATGGGCGCATCGCGAGCAATCCGCGCGACGCGCAGGCGAAGTTCAAGCGCGCTACCGTGCTCGCGCGCCTGAACCGCGACGACGAGGCGATCGCCGCCTTCACCGAGCTCACGCAAACGTATCCCGAGCTGCCCGAGCCGTACAACAATCTCGCCGCGCTCTATGCGAAGAAGGGCCGCTACGAGGATGCGCGCGTCGCGCTCGAAACCGCGGTCAAGGCGAACCCCGGCTACGCGCTCGCCTACGACAACCTCGGCGATCTCTATCTGCGCCTCGCGAGCGAGTCGTACAAGCGCGCGCAGACGCTCGGCTCCAAGAGCCCGCTCACGAGCCAGCGGCTCGCCGCGATTCAGAACATCTATGCGCCCCCGCCGAAGAAGCGCGCGAGCGCGGCAACGGCGGCGTCCGGCGCGCACGCCGCGACGGCGCCCAGGACCGCCGCTGACGAGTGGGCGCCGGTGTCCGGCACCAGCGGCACCACGTCGACGATGCCCTCGCCCGATTCGTACTCGCCCTTCGGCGGTCCGAGCGGCCCACTGCCTACGGCGCCGTATGTCGCGCCGAATGCGCAGCCGCAAGCAGACGAGCGCGCGCACGAGCCTGTGTGCGCGCCCTTCGCGATTGACTCTTTGCAATCACCACACGAGGATCGATCCTTCATGAAATTCCTGATGTTGGCGCTCTCCGGCGCCGCCCTGATCGCGAGCGCATCGGCGTTCGCACAGCCGAACGCGCAGGCCGCGCATCCCAGCGTGCTCTTCAAGACCACGCAAGGCGACATCAAGGTCGAGCTGTATCCGGAGAAGGCGCCGAAGACGGTCGCGAACTTCCTCGACTACGTGAAGTCCGGCCAGTACAGCGGCACGATCTTCCATCGCGTGATTCCCGGCTTCATGATCCAGGGCGGCGGCTACAGCACGAGCTTCGCGGAGAAGCCGACGCACACGCCGATCCCGCTCGAGAGCAAGAACGGCCTGAAGAACACCACGGGCACGATCGCGATGGCGCGCACGAGCGACCCGAACTTGGCCACCGCCCAGTTCTTCATCAATACGGTCGATAATGCGGGTCTCGACTATCCGAACCCGGACGGCAACGGTTACGCCGTGTTCGGCAAGGTCGTCTCGGACATGGACGTCGTGAAGAAGATCGAAGGAAGCCCGACCACCACGCGCGGCCCGATGCAGGACGTGCCGCAAAAACCGACCGTGATCGAGTCGGCCACCGTGGTCTCGCAGTAATACGAAGCGCCCTTCGCGCCGTGACGCGCACGTGTCACGGCTCAATCAAACATATTGGAGAGAACTCATCATGGTCGAACTGCTTACGAACCACGGCGTCATCAAGCTCGAACTGGACGCCGAGAAGGCGCCGAAGACCGTCGAGAACTTCCTCAGCTACGTGAAGAAGGGTCATTACGACAACACCGTGTTCCACCGCGTGATCGACGGCTTCATGATCTAGGGCGGCGGCTTCGAGCCGGGCATGAAGCAGAAGCCCACCGATGCGCCGGTCAACAACGAAACCAACAACGGCCTCAAGAACGACGCCGGCACGATCGCGATGGCGCGCACCAACGATCCGCATTCGGCGACCGCGCAATTCTTCATCAACGTGAAGGACAACGACTTCCTGAACCACTCGTCGCCGACGCCGCAAGGCTGGGGCTACACCGTGTTCGGCCGTGTCGTCGAGGGCATGGACGTGGTCGAGAAGATCAAGAAGGTCAAGACGGGCTCGAAAGGCTTCCACCAGGACGTGCCGGTCGACGACGTCGTGATCGAGAAAGCGGTCGTGGTCTGATCGCGATCATTGCATGATCGATACGAGGCCTTCTTTCGATCGCGATGCAGCGGGCGCCGCGTCACGCGCGCGCGCGCTGTTTTTCATTGCCGACCTGCACCTCTCCGAGGCGATTCCGAACACGGTCACCGCGTTCGAGCATTTCATCGAGGTCACGGCGAACGAGGCAGATTCCGTCTTCATTCTCGGCGACCTGTTCGAATTCTGGATCGGCGACGACATCCTCGACGCGCCCTCGACGGACGCGCGCGCCGGCTTCGCGCGCCGCATGGCGCGGCTGATGCACACGCTGTCCGAACGCGACATCGGCCTGTACGTGATGCACGGCAACCGCGATTTCCTGCTGGGCCCGCGCTTCATGAAGGATGCCGGCGCCATGCTCCTGCCCGATCCGTTCGTGATCACCGGCTTCGGCAAGCGCATCGTGCTCGCGCACGGCGACGGCCTGTGCACGGCGGATCGCGCCTATCAGTACTTTTTTCGACGACTCGCGCGCAACCGGTTCGCACAGCGGCTCTTTCTCGCGCTGCCGCTCAACACCCGCCTCGCGATCGGGCAACGCATGCGCACCAAGAGCCAGGGCGCGCGCATGGCGGGCGTGTCGGCGAAATACGACGTGACGAAGAAAGCCGTGTCCGAGCTCTTCATCGGCAGCCACACGCATACGCTGATTCACGGCCACACGCATCGGCCGGCGATGCATCGCGAGGTTGAGGGCGTGCGCTGGGTCCTGCCCGACTGGGAACTGGACGACGGCACGCCGCGCGGCGGCTATTTGCGCCTCGACGAAAACGGCCTGCGCGCTGCCGCTGTAAGGCTGCGACGCGCTAGCGCCCGACCGATGCGGCCCGCTCCTCCATCTTGCCATCCATCGACGTGCACAGGCGCTTGAGATCGATGAGCGCGGCGCCGTCCACGCCATTGAGCGCCTCCACGCGCGCGCCGAGCCGTTCGAGCGCCGCGACGATGTCGTCGATGCGCTGCGTCTGCGTCGACGCGTGATCGATCAGGCCGTGGATCGCGAGCAGCGACACCGGATCGTCCGCGTTCGGCGTGATGCCGTAGGCGCAGAAGCCGCTACGCGCCGGCTCGTCGCTCTTTTGCTTCTCGACCGCAGGCATCACGATGCGCGCCGGATTGCCGACCGCCGTGCCGCCCGCCGGCACGGGCTTCACGACCACCGCATTCGAGCCGATCTTCGCCTCCGCGCCGACCGTAAAGCCGCCGAGCACCTTCGCGCCCGCGCCGACGATCACGCCGCGCTCGAGCGTCGGATGGCGCTTCGCCCCGCGCGTGAGCGACGTGCCGCCGAGCGTCACGCCCTCGCCCTAATAGATCGTGCAGTCGTCGCCGATCTCGGCCGTCTCGCCGATCACGACGCCCATGCCATGATCGATGAACACGCGCCGCCCGAGCGTCGCGCCCGGATGGATTTCGATGCCGGTGAGAAAGCGCGCCAGCTGCGACACGAAGCACGCGAGCCAGCGCCATTGCCCGCGCCAGCACGCGTGCGCGAAGCGGTGCAGCTGAATCGCGTGCAGGCCCGGATAACATCGCAGGCGCTGCGAGCGGCGGGATCGCGCCCGCGGATGGCGGCGATGTCTTCGCGAAGTCGGTCGAACATGGCGATGTCTCGAATGGGGGAAGGGGCGCGCGCCGCGCATGCGTCCAAAGCACGAAACGCGCAAAGCTTTATATCGGCTTGCGCCGTTTTTCGCCGATTGTAGGACGAGCGCGCGGACTCTGCCCGATGCCCACGATGGCAGCGCGGTCGCTGTGTCCGCGCCGCTCCAGCCCAGCCCAGCCAACCGCGCTTAGTCCTTCTTCGACTGCAGCAGGATGTGCTTGGCGATGCCGCGCAAGATGTTCACCTCCTCGCGCTCCAGTCCCGCGCGCGCGAAGAGCCGCCGCACGCGCGACATCAGCTTCTTCGGATTGGCCGGATCGAGAAATTCTAGCGCGACGAGCGCCTCTTCGAGATGCGCGTACATGCCTTCGATTTCATCGCTCGACGCGCTCTGCCCCGCCGTCCCGACGACGGCGAGCGTGCTCGCGGGCGCCTGGAACGCGAGCCGCAACTCGTAGGCGAGCACCTGTACCGCCTGGGCGAGATTGAGCGAGCTGTAGGCCGGATTGGCCGGAACGTGGGCGAGCGCGCTGCAGCGCTCGACGTCCGCGTTGGACAGCCCGGTGCGCTCGTTGCCGAATACGAGCGCGATGTCGCCGTGGCGCACGAACTCGTGAGCGCGTCCGGCCAGTACGCGCGGCGGCATCTGCGGCGGTCCGTACTCGCGCATGCGCGTGGTCAGCGCGACCGACCAGCGCACGCCAACGAGCGTATCCGCGAGCGTGTCGACGACGTGCGCCGAGGCGAGCACGTCGTCGGCGCCGGAGGCCATCGCGATGGCTTCTGGCTCGTTCTTGACGTTGGGCACGCGCGGCGCGACGAGCACGAGCCGCGCGAAGCCCATCGTCTTGAGCGCGCGCGGCCGCGCCGACATTGCCCGGATGACTCGGCTCGGCGAGGATGAAGCGCGTGGACGTGAAGCCGCCGGCGGGCGCGGAAAGATCGTTGGGTTCCAAGGCTCGGATCGTGCTGAAGTATGTTCGACCTGCAATGCAATGATGTTAACGCGCTTCGGCGGCGCTGCTCAGACACGTGTCGACGCGCAAGGCTTTATGGCGAGTTTCGGGTAAAATGGCCCCTTCGCGCGTCGCGAACGGTTCCGGAGTCGGTCGAACCCTCGCGCGAGCGCCTCGCTATTTCAATTCGTCTTTCGTCGACACAGTCGTTGTCGTCAACTTTTTCGCCTGCGCGCCTTCCCATGCCGGACATGAGGAAAGCGCCGGCGGCCAGAGGATTTCGCCCATGCATCCGATGCTCAATATCGCTGTCAAGGCCGCGCGCCGCGCCGGACAGATCATCAACCGCGCGTCGCTCGATCTGGACCGCGTCCAGGTCAGCAAGAAGCAGCACAACGACTTCGTGACGCAAGTCGACAAGGCGTCCGAAGCCGCGATCATCGAGACGCTGCACACCGCCTACCCCGACCACTCCATCCTCGCCGAGGAATCCGGCCGCGACGACCGCGAGTCCGAATATCAGTGGATCATCGATCCGCTCGACGGCACCACCAACTTCATCCACGGCTTCCAGTACTACTGCGTGTCGATCGCGCTCGCTCACAAGGGCGTCGTCCAGCAGGCCGTCGTCTACGATCCGACGCGCAACGACCTGTTCACCGCCTCGCGCGGTCGCGGTGCGTATCTGAACGAGCGGCGCATCCGCGTCGGCAAGCTGGACCGTCTGTCGGACGCGCTGATCGGCACGGGTTTTCCGTTCCGCGACGGCCAAGGCCTCAACGGCTACATGCGCCTCTTCAGTGAAATGACGCTCTCGTGCGCGGGCCTGCGCCGTCCGGGCGCGGCGGCGCTCGATCTGGCGAACGTCGCGGCCGGACGTCTGGACGGCTTCTTCGAGCAGGGCATCCACCCGTGGGACGTGGCGGCGGGCAGCCTGATCGTGACGGAGGCGGGCGGGCTCGTCAGCAACTACACGGGCGAATCCGATTTCCTGTTCCAGAACGAGATCGTCGCCGCCAATCCGAAGGTGTACGCGCAGATGGTCAAGATTCTCGATCTGTACTCGCGCACCCGCCTGACCGGCGAATAAGGCGCATCGAAGGGCGCGCGCGTGCACGCCCCCGCCCGACTCCCCTTCCCGGCGCCCGGGCGCACCGCATGCTCTGCATCGATTGCGGGGCTCCGTTACAGTGCAATCTTTTGCCCTCGCATCTCCGGGCGACGCGCGCCTCATCCCGCCTGTTCCGCGATTCTCCCTTCGTGCGCCGCGCCACACGCTGATCCCGCCATGAAAAAAGGCTTCTACACGATCATCGCCGCGCAGTTCGTTTCGTCGCTCGCCGACAACGCGCTCCTGATCGCCGCGATCGCCATGCTCGCCGTCGTCCATTCGGCGCCGTGGGTCACGCCGCTCCTGCAGATTTTCTTCACGATTTCCTACGTGGTGCTCGCGCCATTCGTCGGCGCATTCGCCGATGCGATCCAGAAGCGCCACGTCATGTTCATTTCGAACGCCCTCAAGGCGGCCGGCTGCGCGATGATGATCGCGGGCGTGCATCCGATGATCGCGTACGGCGTCGTCGGCCTGGGCGCCGCGGCTTATTCGCCCGCGAAGTACGGCATCCTCACCGAGCTGCTGCCGCCGCAGAAGCTGATCGCGGCGAACGCATGGCTCGAATCCGCGACGGTCGGCTCGACCATTCTCGGCACCGTGATCGGCGGCGCGCTCGTGAGCCAGGTGGTCGCGCGCTGGGTGACGCACGCGCATCTGCCGTTCGTGAGCACCGCCGTGCACGCCGCCCTCTTCGCCGTGATGCTCATCTACGCGTCGGCGGCGCTCATCAACGCGTTCATCCCCGATACCGGCGCGCGCTACCCGAATCTTTTGACCGAGCCGACCAGACTCGTCAACGATTTCTCGCACTGCTTCGTGGTGCTGTGGAAGGACAAGCTCGCGCAGATCGCGTTGTGGGTCACGACCCTGCTGTGGGGCGCGGCCGTCACGCTGCAACTCCTGGTGCTCAAATGGGCCGACGCGAATCTCGGGCTGTCGCTGTCGAAGGTCGCCGTGCTGCAGGGCGTGACGGGCGTGGGCATCGCACTCGGCGCGGTGGCGGCTTCCTCGTGGATCGTGCTGCGCCAGTCGCTCAGGGTGTTGCCGGTGGGCGTGCTGATCGGCGCGGTGGCGGTCGCCATGGCGTTCTACAACAAGGACCTGTTCCCGGCGGGCGCCGGCGTGCAGATCGGCCCGCTCTTCGCGCCGGCGTATATCCTGATGGCGTATCCGCTGATGATCGCGCTGGGCGGCCTGTCGGGCTTTTTTTATCGTGCCGATGAACGCGATCCTGCAGCATCGCGGTGCGACGCTGCTGTCCGCCGGGCACTCGATCGCGGTGCAGAACTTCACCAGAACCTGGCCGTGCTGGCGATGCTCGGCGCCTAAGCGCTGCTCCTGACGATATCAAGGTGCCGGTACAGTGGATCATCGTCGTGTTCGGCCTTTTCGTATGCCTGATGATGGTGCTCGCGATGCGCCGTCAGACGCGGAACGAGCGCGTGGCCGATCTCGGCGCACTCGTCGAGGAATGATCCTTGCTCGAGGGTGTACTGGGTTCATACCCCGGCGCGGGCGGACGAAGAAAGGGAGGGAACGCGCGCGGCGGGGCGCAAGTCGTAACGTTGAAGCCGTCAGCCTGCAAGTGGTGCGCCGCGGCGAGGCCCGCCATACGACTGGAGCCGGACCCGGAGTCATTAATTCCTCGGCAACGTCATCCTCGGCAACGTCAATAAAGGAGCAAGGAAATGGGATTGTTCACACGTTCGACGCTCGACAGCAAAATCAATGGCGCAGCCAATCTCGGTGAACGCGCGGTGCGCGGTGCGAGCGACGCGGTCGATTCTGCCAGCAGCCAGTTGCGCAGCCTGCTCGACGATTTGGAAAGCTCGATCCAGGGCGCCAAGGACATCGATGCCGACAAGCTGCGCAAGGAACTGCAAGCGAAACTGAAGTCCGCGCGTTCGCAAATGAACGGCGCGGGCGGCGTGTTCGCGGGGAAGCTTGGCGACGCCGCTGGCTATGCCGACGACTTCGTGCATGACAAGCCGTGGCACACGCTCGGCGCGGTGGCGGGGCTTGCCCTGCTCGTCGGATTCCTCGCCGGGCGCACGTAACGCGTCCGCTTTTCTGATCCCGGCATTTTGCCGCCGGAACGACGCTCGTTCGTTCCGGCGGCCGCCTCCGTTCTCGCGGCAAGCGCGCGGAGCGCTTTCGTTCGCGCCCGCGCGACGCAGGCGCTGACGCTCCATCGGTCATCCGGCCGACTCCGCCCCTCCCCCACGACAGGTTAAACTCATGCCCTATCGGTTGACTCGCGGCCGGCGCACGTCGCGCCCGGCCGTTTGGTCGTTCCGGCTCTCACAGCACGCAAGATGGGCAATCACACGGCAACTCCCGACACATCCGGCGACACCGCAGCGCACACGGACCTGTCGCAGCACACCCCGATGATGCAGCAGTACCTGCGCATCAAGGCGGAGCATCCCGGCACGCTCGTCTTCTACCGGATGGGCGATTTCTACGAGCTCTTCTTCGACGACGCCGAGAAGGCCGCGCGCCTGCTCGATCTCACGCTCACGCAGCGCGGCGCATCGGGCGGCAATCCGATCCGGATGGCCGGCGTGCCGCATCACGCGTGCGAGCAGTATCTCGCGAAGCTCGTGAAGCTCGGCGAATCCGTGGCGATCTGCGAGCAGATCGGCGACCCGGCCACGTCGAAGGGACCGGTCGAGCGCAAGGTGGTGCGCGTCGTCACGCCAGGCACGCTGACCGACGCCGCCCTGCTCTCGGACAAAAGCGACGTCTATCTGCTCGCGCTCTGCCCCGCGCACAATAGACGCGGCGTGGTGACGAGCGTCGGCCTCGCGTGGCTCAATCTCGCGAGCGGCGCATTGCGGCTCGTGGAGGTCGCGCCGGCGCAAGTCAGCGCGGCGCTGGAGCGCATCCGTCCCGCGGAGACGCTCGTCGCCGATTCGATCACGGACATGCAGGCGTCGCTCGGCGTGACGAACCCGGGCGCCACCACGCGCGTGCCGGCGTGGCACTTCGACGTCGGCTCGGGCACGCAGCGTCTGCGCGAGCAGCTCGACGTCGCGAGCCTCGACGGCTTCGGCGCGCAGGCGCTCACCTGCGCGTGCGGCGCGGCGGGCGCCCTGCTGCTCTACGCCGCCGCGACGCAAGGCCAGCAATTGCGCCACGTGCGCAGCCTGAAGGTCGAATACGAATTCGAATACATCGGGCTCGATCCCGCCACGCGCCGCAATCTCGAGCTCACAGAAACGCTGCGCGGCACCGAATCGCCGACGCTCTTCTCGCTGCTGGACACCTGCTGCACGGCGATGGGCAGCCGCCTGCTGCGTCACTGGCTGCATCATCCGCCGCGCAATGCGTCCATCGCGCAGGCGCGCCAGCAGGCGATCGGCGCGCTCATCGACGCGCCCTCGGGCAACGGCCTCGATACGCTGCGCACCGCATTGCGCCGGGTCTCGGACATCGAGCGCATCACGGGGCGCCTCGCGCTGCTGTCGGCGCGTCCGCGCGATCTATCGAGCCTGCGCGACACCTTCGCCGCGCTGCCCGACCTTCGCGCGCTCGTCGCCGGCGTCGCCCGCGAGACTTCCGCGCTCGAGCCGCCGCACGAATGTCTCGATCTGCTGACGAACGCGATCGCGCCCGAGCCCGCCGCGCTGATCCGCGACGGCGGCGTGATCGCGCGCGGCTACGATCCCGATCTCGACGAGCTGCGCGATATTTCGGAGAATTGCGACCAGTTCCTGATCGATCTCGAAGCGCGCGAGCGCACGCGCACGGGCATCGCGAATCTGCGCGTCGAGTACAACAAGGTGCACGGCTTCTATATCGAAGTCACGCGCGGCCAGACCGACAAGGTGCCCGACGACTATCGCCGCCGCCAGACGCTGAAGAACGCCGAGCGCTATATCACGCCGGAGCTGAAGGCCTTCGAGGACAAGGCGCTGTCCGCGCAGGAACGGGCGCTGGCCCGCGAGCGCGCGCTCTACGATGCGCTGCTGCAGAACCTGCTGCCCTTCATCGTGGATTGCCAGCGCGTCGCGGGGGCGCTTGCCGAGCTGGACCTTCTGTGCGCCTTCGCCGAACGCGCCCGCGCGCTCGACTGGGTCGCACCGGAATTCAGCGCCGATGCGGGCATCGATATCGAACAGGGAAGGCATCCGGTCGTCGAAGCGCAGGTCGAGCAGTTCATCGCCAACGACTGCTGTCTGAGCCAGGACCGCAAGCTTCTGCTCATCACCGGCCCGAACATGGGCGGCAAGTCGACCTTCATGCGCCAGACCGCGCTGATCGCGCTGATGGCCCATGTCGGCAGCTACGTGCCGGCAAGGCGCGCGCGCTTCGGCGCGCTCGATCGTATCTTCACGCGCATCGGCGCGGCGGACGATCTCGCGGGCGGGCGCTCGACCTTCATGGTCGAGATGACCGAAGCCGCCGCGATTCTCAACGACGCGAGCGCATCGAGCCTCGTGCTGATGGACGAGATCGGGCGCGGCACCTCGACCTTCGACGGCCTCGCGCTCGCGTGGGCGATCGCGCAGCATCTGCTCACGCACAACGGCTGCTATACGCTCTTCGCGACGCACTACTTCGAGCTCACGCAGTTGCCCGCGGAATTCGCGCAGGCCGCGAACGTGCATCTGTCGGCGGTCGAGCACGATCACGGCATCGTGTTCCTGCACGCGGTGAGCGAAGGCCCGGCCAATCAGAGCTACGGCCTGCAGGTCGCGCAGCTCGCGGGCGTGCCGGCCGCGGTGATCCGCGCGGCGCGCAGGCATCTCGTGCATCTGGAGCAGCAGTCGATCGGCCAGCCGACTCCGCAGTTCGACCTGTTCGCGAGCCAGCCGTACTCGCCCTACGACGAAACCCGAGCCGACGATCCGAAGCAGGACGAAGCGCCCGAGCACCCCGTGATGGAAAAGCTGCGCGCGCTCGATCCGAACGAGCTGCGTCCGCGCGACGCGCTCGATCTGCTCTACGAACTGCATGAACTGGCGAACAATCCGCCGGATGCCTCGCGTTGAGCGTGCCGTCGCCGCGCGTCTGTCGGGCGTGTCGCGCCTGACGCGCGCGGCCACCCTGTTCGCCGCGCTCCTGTGCGGCGCAATCGCGCATGCACACGCCGAAAGCGGTACGCCGCTCGGCTTCGCCGTAATCGCGGACACGCTCGGCCGCCCCACCGACGAAGCGCCGGTGCGCCGCATGCTCGACGCCATCGGGCGCGACGCGAACATCGCGTTCATCGTCTACGACGGCAATTTCAAGGGCGCCGCCGAGCCGTGCCACGACAGCGTCTATCAGGCGCGTCACGACCTGCTCGACGCATCGCGCACGCCGCTCGTCCTGTTCTCGGCCAGCACGACTGGGCCGACTGTGGCCAGGCGCATGCGGGCGCCTACGATCCCGTCGAGCGGCTCGATTTCGTTCGCCAGCTCTTTCTTCTTCGCCGATGCGAGCTCGCTCGGACAATCGCCGCTCACGCTTTCGCGCGAGAGCGACGTCGCGCGCTTTCGGACGTTTCGCGAGATGGTGCGCTGGCAGGCGCAGGGCGTGGCGTTCATCGGCCTGAACGTGCCGAGCCCGAACAACCACTATCTGACCGCGGGCGGACGCAACGGCGAATTCGAGGACCGCGCCGTCGCGACCACGTTCTGGCTGGAGCATGCGGCGGAATCGGCGCGGCGCGCGAACGCTTCGCATGGCTGCGCTTCTCGCGCTCGAATCAGCCGCGCGACGGCTTTCTCGAACTCAAGCGCAGTCTCGTGAAGGCGGCGGAGGCGTTTCACGGACCGGTCATCGTGATTCACGGCACCGACGCACCCGAGGCGAACAGCTTTCACATCGATCAGCCCTTGCGTAACGACAAGGGCCTGATCGTCACGAACCTCACGCGCATCGCGATTGCATTCAGGCGACCGCAATCGCAATGGCTCGAAGTCCAGAGCGGTGCGCAATGGCATCCGCCGTTTCGCCTGCGCGTGCGTAACGTGCAGAGACGCGAGCGGGCGAAACGCCGGGGTCGGCATCCGAAGCGCCTGCGCAATCGAGCCCGCCTCCCCTGCCTTATTACCAGATGCCGCAGTCGACGCTTCCCGCATCGATGCCGCCCGCGATGCCGCGCAACGATCTGCCGGCGTCCCTGCCGGCGCCACCCACGATACTGCTTGCCGGCGTCCGATCTTCCGCCGATCCTCACGCCACCGCAGTCCTTGCCGCCGATTCTTCCGGTACCCGCATCGGGCGTGCAGAACGGCGCGCCGCCGACCGCGCCGAACGGCGACGGACCATAAAAAAACGCAGCCGAAGCTGCGTTTTTTTTCAAGATTCGATGTTCTTTCGTCGCGCACTCAATGCAGCGTCGGACCCGCGTCCTTGCGCGGCTCGTCTTCGTCGTCCTCGTCGTCATCCTCGTCGACGACATGCAGGCCATCCGCGCCATGCGCGTGCTGATGCTCGATTTCGTCTTCGGTGGCGTCGCGCACTTCCTGCACCGACAGCGCAAAGCGCAGCGCCATGCCCGCGAGCGGATGATTGCCGTCGAGCACGACCTTGTCCTCGGCGACGTCGGTCACAGTGTAGATGAGCGAGTCGAGTTCGTCGTCGCCGTCTTCGGGCGTGCCTTCGAATTGCATGCTAACTTCCAGCGGCTCGGGAAAGCGGCTGCGCTCTTCGATCTTCACGAGCTCCGGATCGTACTCGCCGAACGCGTCCTGCGGCTCGAGCTGAATGAGCGTTTCATAGCCGGGCTCGCGACCGTCCAGCGCTTCCTCGATCTTGGGGAACGTGCCATCATAGCCGCCGTGCAGATAGACCATCGGCTCGTCGCTTTCCTCGATCAGATTGCCTTGCGCATCCGATAGCTTGTAAGCAACCGAAACGACAGTGTCTTTCGCAATTTTCATTGGATCTTCCAAGATACAAGCTTCGATTATACGATGCTACGATGCCCAAGCGGCCCCACGACGCAACACCACCCCCCGATTCCGGCCTTCCCGAGCACACTCGGGCGCCCTTGCCGGACGAACCCACTCCCTTGTTGGGCAACCGCACACCGCGTCAGTTCATGCGGCGCTACTGGCAGAGAAAGCCGCTTCTGATCCGTCAGGCGATTCCCGGCATCGCGGCTCCGCTCGCGCGTGACGAACTCTTCGAACTCGCCGATCTGGACGACGTCGAGTCGCGTCTCATCACACATTTTCGCAATACGTGGAATCTGGAGCACGGCCCCTTTGCGCCCGACGAATTGCCTTCGACGAAAAAGCGCGAATGGACGCTGCTCGTGCAAGACGTGAACCTGCATGACGATCGCGCGCACGCGCTGATGAACCGGTTCTGCTTCATTCCCGACGCGCGCCTCGACGACATGATGATCTCCTATGCGACGATGGCGGCGGCGTCGGCCCGCATTTCGACTCTTATGACGTGTTTCTGCTTCAGGTTCATGGCAAGCGCCGCTGGCGTATCAGAGTACAACGCGATCTTTCGCTAAAACCCGGACTGCCGTTGAAAATTTTACAGCACTTCGAGCCCGAGGAGGAATGGGTGCTGGAGCCGGGAGACATGCTTTATCTGCCGCCGCATATCGCGCACGACGCGACGGCATCGCCGAAGGCGAATGCATGACCGCATCGATCGGCTTTCGCGCGCCGTCGGAGCATGAACTCACGGCGCAGTTCCTGTATCACCTCGCGGAGCGTACCGGCGACGCGCCCGATGGCGCCCGCGTACCCGCGCGCTATCGCGACCCGGGCCAGGAGCCCGTCGCGAATCCGGCTGCCCTGTCCGCGCTGCTCGTCGAGCGCGTTGGCGCGATCCTTGCGGGCGTGGACTGGAGCGAAAAGGATGTCGCCGCGTTTCTGGGCAGCTATCTAAGCGAACCGAAAGCCAATGTCGTATTCGATCCGCCCGAGCGCGCGCTGAACGAGCAGCGATTTCTGGAGCGAGCGATAAAAACAGGCGTCAGGCTGGATAGAAAGACGATTTTGCTCTATGACGGAAAGTCGTATTTCCTGAATGGCGAAGCAGCACCGTTATCGTCGAAGCTGAAAAAGTGGTTCCCTGAATTGGCCGACACACGGCGCATGGAGGCGAAACGCTTTGTAGCACTTACAGACGATTCGACAATGACAGTGTTACTACACGAATGGTATCGTGCGGGCTGGCTTCGGATGGGTGCTTTGGCTTGACAGGCTTGGCTCGACGAGCGTTCCAGACATGCTGCGGATGGTAGAATTCTGCTGTTCCGCAATATGAAAGTTTGTATGAGAAAGACAACGTATCGGCCCCTGATTTATCGACGGTCGTTACGAAAGTGCCTATAATTTCCGGCCAAGCCGTAGGAAGTCTCGCACCAAAAAAGAATTGTGAGTCTCCACAGCGGCCCAGGTCGGTGTTGGAGCACACATTACCGGTACTTTGCGCTGTTGCTTACCTTTAACCATAAAAGGACGTGATCATGAAGAAATCCCTCCTCGTAGCATCCCTGTTGGCTGCTGTTGCTCTGGCTGCATGCAACAAGTCTAGCGAAACGGCTGCTCCGAGCGCTGCAAGCGATACGTCGGCTGCTTCGGCTCCGGCTGCTGCTGCATCGAGCGCCGCGGCTGCTGCAAGCGACGCAGCTTCGGCTGCTGGCGCTGCTTCGGACGCTGCCGCTTCGGCTACTGCTCCGGCATCGGGCGCAAGCCAGTAAGGCTCAGGCGCTACGCCGCAGGCCGCCTCGGCGGCCTGCAGACGCAAAAAACCGGCTTTCAGCCGGTTTTTTGCGTCTGCTTGGGCGTCCGCTTCCCGCGATCGAGCAGCGCCGTCAGAGCATGAGCCAATCGAAGCCTTCCGCTTGCGTCGCCACGACGACGTCGATGGCCGAGGCACCCCAGCACGGCCGCCAGCGCGGCCTGCGCGAGATGCGGCAGATTGTTTTGCTAACTGTGAGATGCGCGGCCACGAGATGACGCAGCCTGGAACGATCGAGCGAAGCCAGAATGGCCGCCGCCTCGTTGTTCAGGTGTCCGTGCGTCCCGCCGATGCGTGCCTTCAGCGAGGGCGGATAACGGCTCGCCGCGAGCATGCCGATGTCGTGATTGGATTCGAGCACGAGCGCGTCACAGCCGCTCAGAACGCTCGTGATATGCGGCGTCGCCACGCCGACATCCGTGAGCACGCCGAGACGGCAAGCGCCGTCGGAGAACACGTATTGCAGGGGTTCGCGAGCGTCGTGCGACCGGTTTTGTACGGCAAGCACGCTCACGTCGCCGATGGCGACGCTTTCATCGCCCCATAGCAGGTTCAGCTCGACATTGGCCTCATCGGCGCCGACGGCGCGCGCCGTGCCCCAGCTCATGTGCAACGGAATGGACCATTTGCGCGCGAGCGTCAGCGCGCTGCCGATGTGGTCCGCGTGCTCGTGGGTGATGACGATGGCGTCGAGGTCCTCCGCGCGGCAATCGAGGCGCGCGAGACGCCGCTCGACCTCCTTCGCGGAGAAACCGCAATCGAGCAGCACGCGCGTGGTGGTCGTGCCGCTCGACGCCTCGACGAGCAATGCATTGCCTTCGCTGCCGCTGCCGAGACTGGCGAATCTCACGATGAACTCTCGATCAACCGGTGCCTTCTTGCGTCGTCTAGTTCAACTGAGCATGCAGCAGCGACACGATGCGCTGCGCATCGGACGACGTATCCGGCTGGCCGTTGGCATCGACCACGCCGATCTGCGTGACCGAGTCCGCCTTCGGCTTCACGTTGACGAGGAACTGGCGCGTCGGCTTCGGCGAGTTGCCCGAGAAGAACTTGCCGAAGAGACCGTCTTTCTTAAGCTCCGCCATGGAGTCCGAATAGTGGACGTAATAGATGCCCTTGTCGCGATCGCGATTGTCGACCATGAAGTTGGTGCGATCGAGCGCGAGGCCCACTCGCAGCCATGCGCGATCAAACGGCTCGGCGAGATCGAGCGTCGATCCGCCAGCGCTCGCGTCCACCGCCACCTTCGCGCCCGCCGGACGCGCTTCCGCGATCAGCTTCTTCGAATGGTCCTCGGTGAAACCGAACTTCTGCATCATCTTCGCGAGGATGGCGGCTTCGAGCGCCGGACTGCGCGGACGCGTCTCCCATCGCGATGACGTCTTGTCCTGTCCGGTCAGCACTTCTTCCATTGCGCTGTGCGTGACGGAGATGTCGGTCGAGCCGTCGGCGGCGCGGTCCACCTGCGTGCGAAACATGTCGCGGGTGCCCGACGAGTACGCGAAATCGAGCAGCTTGCCCACGCTGTTTCTGAACCAGTCGTTCGGAATGTTCGCGCGATTCTCCGCCCAGTCAGTGGCCATGATGCCGGTCTGCGGCGCGTCGGTCTTGAGCGTGAAGCCGTTCTCTTCCCAGAACTCCTTCAGTTGCGGCCAGACCTGATCCGGCGAGCGGCCGTCGACGACGAGCCAGCGGCGATCGCCGTCGCTCTCGACGTGCATGCCGTACGGATCCTGCGCGGTCGGCACGCCAAGCGTCGTGTTGCCTGCCGGTGTGACCGAGCGTTCGGCAGCGCCGCCGAGCGAGTTGATCTTCGGCGGCACGGCATAGCGCTGGCTGATGTCGGCCGTGGTCAGGTCGGAGGGAACGTTGAGCGAGGGCGCGGTTTCAGCGCTCTTGTAGTTGACGCGATCCGGCGCGAGCCAGTCGTTGAGCGTATCGCAACCCGCGAGCGCAAGGACGGCGCTGGCGCCGAGCGACAGCACGCTCAGGCGTTTGACTTGAGTGAGAAGAGCGGAACGTTTCATGAGGTCCTTCGTTGCTGCTGATGACGCCTTGCCTCGCGCCGATCCCGCTCCGGACGAGCGGGTCATCGAAGCCAATGTTGAGGCCAACGAGCGGCGGCTGATGACTGACGGTGTGGTTCATTTCGATCACTTGCGGCGGCGCGGCCCTTCGATTCCTGGTGACCGTGACGCGCCGCCGCAAGTGATCAGGCGAGAAGCCCGGAGTCGCGCAACGCGTCGCGCACCACGTCGTGGTAGCACGCGTCGAGCGGCGTGAGCGGCAGGCGGATGCCGCCTTCCATGCAGCCAAGCGCCTGGAGCGCCCACTTGGCCGGAATCGGATTCGATTCGCAGAAGAGTTGCTTGTGCAGCGACAGCAGCTTCAGATGGATGCGGCGCGCCGTGACGGCATCGCCTTCGAGCGCCGCGCGGCAGAGCTGGCTCATTTCCTTCGGCGCGACGTTGGCGGTCACCGAGATGTTGCCGTGGCCACCGAGCAGCATCAGCGCAATAGCGGTGGGATCGTCGCCGCTGAAGACGGAGAAATGCGCCGGCGCGTGCTTGATGAGATGCGCCGCGCGATCGATGTTGCCCGTCGCTTCCTTCACGCCGATGATGCCCGGCACTTCGGCCAGACGCAGGATCGTCTCGTTGCTCATGTCGGCAACGGTGCGGCCCGGCACGTTGTAGAGGATCACCGGCAGGTCGACCGCTTCCGCGATGGTGCGGAAATGGCGGTACATGCCTTCCTGCGTCGGCTTGTTGTAATACGGGACGACTTGCAGCGTGGCGTCGGCGCCGGCTTTCTTCGCCTGCTTCGAGAGCTCGATGGCTTCGGCGGTGGAGTTGCCGCCCGCGCCCGCGATGATCGGGAAACGCCCGGCCGTGTGCTCGACGGCCGTCTGGATCATCAGAATGTGCTCTTCGACCGACAGGGTGGCCGATTCACCGCTCGTGCCGACCACGACGAAACCGTTCGACCCTTGCTCGACGTGCCAGTCGATCAGTTTTCGAAACGCCGGCAGATCGAGACTACCGTCCTCGTGCATCGGGGTGACGATGGCAGGGATGCTGCCGCGGATCTGGATGCCGCCGTGTGTTCCGTTTGTCATGAAACTCTATGAATTTAATCGTAAGTAAATTTATAACCGCGAAAAGCGATATTATGCGATTGTAGCGGATTAGCCGCGCAACGCGTAACGCGGCGGACTCGGGGGTATGTTACCAATCGTGAGCGCGTTTTAGCCGACCGCGGTTCGCGGACCGCGCAGATCCGCTGCACGTAGGCAGGACGCGGGTCTTCGAGAAATCCGTCCTCGTACGCGATCACGCGCAGGCGCCCCCGCACGGCTTCCAGCAGTTCGCCGGGTTCGAGCAGAAACGCCGGATTCGACGGCTTGCCGACACTCGCGTTGCCCGCCGCGAAAGTCTCGTAGATCAGGACGCCGCCGGGCGCGAGCGCGTCGCGCCGGGCGCGAGCGCGTCGATGAAATGCCCGAACAGCGGGCGATGCAGGTAGTTCGTGACGACGACCGCATCGAACGTTCGGTCACTTGAAAGCGGCCACGGGGCGTTTTCGATATCGGCGGTAAGCGTTTCGATGCCGGCGCACGCATGCATCGACGCGAGCGCGCCGGCATCGCGGTCGACCGCCAGCACGCGATACCCGAGCGAGGCAAGCCAGCGCGCGTGCCGCCCGCGCCCGGCGGCGACGTCGAGCACCGCGCCGCCGGGCGCGACGAGATGCGCCCAGCGCGCGACCCAGGCGCTCGGAACCCCTTCCATCAGTTGTAGGACAGGCCCATGGCCTCGCGCACGTCGCGCATCGTCTCCGTGGCGAACTTGCGCGCCTTGTCGCAGCCGTCCGCGACGATCGCGCGCAGCAGCGACGGATCGTCCATGTACTTCTGCGCGCGCTCGCGCATCGGCTGCTGCTCGCGCAGGATGCCCTCGATCACCGGCTGCTTGCATTCCAGACAGCCGATGCCCGCGCTGCGGCAGCCCTTCTGCACCCATGCGTGCGTCGCCTCGTCGGTGTAGACCTGATGCAGTTGCCAGACCGGGCACTTGTCCGGATCGCCCAGGTCGGTGCGGCGCACGCGCGCGGGGTCGGTCGGCATCCTGCGGACTTTCTGCTCGATCGTGGCGGCGTCCTCGCGCAGGCCGATGGTGTTGTCATAGGACTTCGACATCTTCTGTCCGTCCAGGCCCAGCATGCGCGACGCTTCGGTCAGCAGCACCTGCGGCTCGACCAGGATGATCTTGCGCGAGCCTTCCAGATAGCCGAACAGGCGTTCGCGGTCGCTCATCGAGAGGCTCTGCGACTCCTGCAGCATCGCGCGCGCTTGCTCGAGCGCTTTGTCGTCGCCTTCCTGCTGATACGCAACGCGCAGCTCATGATACAGCTTCGCGCGCTTGCCGCCCAGCTTCTTGGCGGCTTCCATCGCCTTTTCCTCGAAGCCCGGCTCGCGGCCGTAAAGGTAGTTGAAGCGGCGCGCGATCTCGCGCGTCATTTCGACGTGCGGCACCTGATCCTCGCCGACCGGCACGAGCGAGGCGCGATACAGCAGGATGTCCGCCGCCATCAGCACGGGATAGCCGAGAAAGCCGTAAGTCGAAAGATCCTTCTCCTTCAGCTTCTCGATCTGCTCCTTGTAGGTCGGCACGCGTTCGAGCCAGCCGAGCGGCGTGCCCATACCGAGCAGCAGCGAGAGCTCGGCGTGCTCGGGCACGCGGCTCTGGATGAAGAGCGTCGCCTGCGCCGGATCGATGCCGGACGCCAGCCAGTCGATGAGCACTTCCCAGACGTTTTTCTCGATAACCTCGGGCGTCTCGTAGTGCGTCGTGAGCGCGTGCCAGTCCACCACCGCGAAAAAGCACGGGTATTCGGACTGCAGCCGCACCCAGTTTTTCAGCACGCCGTGATAGTGGCCGAGGTGCAGCGACCCGGTGGGCCGCATGCCGGAGAAGATACGGTCAGGGAACATGATGTTATGGAAAGAGTGAAGCGAGGGGATTCAGAATAGCCGACACCGCCGCGTAGCCGACGTTCACGAGCGGCATGAGCCAGAAGCGCGTCAGCACGCCCGTGACGACGAGCGCCATCACGATGAAGAAGCCGTAGGGCTCGAGCTTCGAGAACGCGATCGACGCGCGCACCGGCAGCAGCGCCATGAGCACCCGTCCGCCGTCGAGCGGCGGCAAGGGAAAGAGATTCAGCACGCCGAGCACGAGATTCGCGCCGACGCCCGCCGCCGCCATGCGCGTGAAGAACGGCTCGTCGACGTGAAACACGGCGAGCAGCACCGCGAGCACGCCCCACACGAGCGCCTGCACGAAGTTGCTGCCGGGACCGGCCGCGGCGACCCAGAGGCTTCCCCAGCGCGGATTGCGCAGATTGCCGAACGCCACCGGCACGGGCTTCGCGTAGCCGAACATAAACGCACCGCTCGTCACGAAGTACAGGACGATCGGAATCAGGATCGTGCCGATCGGATCGATATGGCGCATCGGATTCATGGAGACGCGACCCAGCACGTAGGCCGTGTTGTCGCCGAGCAGTCGCGCGGCATAACCATGCGCGGCCTCGTGCAGCGTGATCGCGAAGATCACCGGAAGCGCGTAGACCGCGATGGTTTGTATCAGGGAAGAATCCATAAGGCGGTATTGTATCAAGCAGGCAGGTCTGATCAGACGCGCGCGGCGTGGCCGCGTGCGCACGGTGCCGCTTCATGATGAGCCATAACGCTTAATCGGGTCTTAGGCCCGTGCGCGCTGCTGCGCGGCGGCTACGCCGCCAGCCCGAACGGTTCGAGACTGCCTCTCCCCGCGCGCACGAGCACCGGCTCCCCCGCCGAAAGGTCAATCACCGTGGAGAGCTCCGCCGGACACGCGCCCGCGTCGATTACGAGCTCGATCTGCTTTTCCAGCCGCTCGCGGATTTCCTCGGCGTCGTTGAGCGGCTCGGTGTCGGGCGGCAGGATCATCGTCGAGGCGAGCAGCGGCTCGCCGAGCGCCTCCAGTAGCGCGAGCGTGATGACGTGATCCGGCACCCGCAGCCCAATCGTCTTGCGCGACGGGTGCGAAAGCCGGCGCGGCACCTCCTTGGTCGCCTGCAGCACGAACACGTACGGTCCCGGCGTCACCGACTTGATGAGCCGGTACTGCCGGTTGTCGACCATCGCGAAGTTCGAGAGCTCGGAGAGATCGCGCACGAGCAGCGACAGCAACTGCTTGTCGTCGATGCCGCGAATGCGCCGCAGGCGCTCGACCGCGTCCTTGTCGTCGAGATGGCAGGCGAGCGCGTAGCTCGAATCCGTCGACAAGACGACGATGCCGCCGTCGCGAACGATCTGCACGGCCTGATTGATGAGCCGCGGCTGCGGATTGTCCGGACGAATGCGAAAGAATTGGGACATGGCGGCGCCTTGTTGTTTCGATCCTGCCCGGGAAGGACGCGCGCCGGAAAGCGGTGCGCCTCGCCGGGGAACGCTACAGCCAGCGCTCCCAGACGGGCTTGAGGTCGTCGGGCAGCGGCGGCAGCCGGCCCAGATCGACGCGCCCTTCGCCCACGCCGTGGAAGTCCGAGCCGCGTGACGCCTCGAAACCTTAGCGGCGCGCGACGTCAGCGTACTCGCGGTATTGGTCGGGCGTATGGCTGCCCGTCACGACCTCGATCGCGTGGCCGCCCAGCTGAATGAACTCATCGAAGAGCGCGGCGAATTCGACCGGCGTGTAATCGTAGCGCCCGGGGTGCACGATGATCGGCTCGCCGCCCGCATCCTTGATCCACTTCATGGCGTCGGCGAGCTTTGCCCAGCGATGCCCGACGAAACCCGGCTTGCCCTCGCCGAGATAGCGCGAAACACTTCAGACGTGGACTGCGCGTAGCCCGCCTCCACCAGAAAGCGCGCGAAGTGGGTGCGCGAGATCATGTCGGGATCGTCGGTGAAGCGCAGCGCGCCTTCGTAGGCGTTCGGAATGCCGACCGCCGCGAGCGCCTCGCCGATCGCCACGCCGCGCGCCGCCCGCCCGTTGCGCGTCGATTCCAGGCCCTTGAGCAGCGCTTCGTCGTTCGGATCGACGTTCATGCCGACGACATGCACCGTGCGCGACGCCCACGTCACCGAAATCTCGACGCCCGCCAGATAGCCCATGCCGAGCGCCTCGGCCGCCTCGCGCGCCTCCCGTTGCTCGCCCAGCTGGTCATGGTCGGTGAGCGACCAGAGCGTCACGCCGTTCGCATGCGCGCGCCGCGACCTCGGCGGGCGCGAACTGGCCGTCGGACACGGTGGAATGGCAATGCAGATCGGCGTTCATCGTCGGCTCTCGAGTTCCACTGACATTCTACTGTAACGGCATGACAGGCCGATCACGGTCATGCGCCCGCGCAAGACGCGCGCCGCCACGCTCACGCGCAGAACGACTCGATCAGCGCCGCGACGCGCGCAGGCTGATCATGATGGATCATGTGCCCGGCCTCGTCGACAATTTCCTCGCGCCAGTCGGGGAACGCGGCGAAGCGCGTCTTGAACTCGACGACGGGCATCTGGCCCGCGAATGCCGCGAGCGTCGGCGAATCCCTGGCCTCGACGTGCAGCACCGGCGCCCGCACGCGCGACCACGTGGCGCTCACCTCGTCCAGGCGATACAGCGTCGGCCCGCGCATCTTGTGCGCCGGATCGGCAAGCAGCAGGCGGAAGCGCCCGTCCGCTTCCTCGCGCGACCAGTGCGGCGCGAGATAGCGCACGCGGGCGAGCGGCAGGCGCGGATTGGTGCGGATGAGTCGCTCGGCAACTTCCTCGAGGCTCGCGTAGCTGCGCAGCGCGGGCGGCGCGCGCTGGTCGTCGAGCCATTGCGCGAGGCGTCCCGGCGCCTGCGACGCGCGCGCGGCCGGCAACCCGAAGCCTTCCAGATCGACCACCCGGCGCACGCGATCGGCCCGCACGCCCGCATTAAAGCAGGCAGACGTTCGCGCCCATGCTATGGCCGACCAGATTCACCGGCGCGCCGGGCGCGTAGTGGTCGAGCAGGACGTCGAGATCGGCGAGATAGTCCAGAAAGTAGTAGTGGCCGCCGCCCGTCTGTGCGACCGGCCAGTCGGAAAGACCGAAGCCGCGCGCGTCGGGCGCGAGCACCTGCCAGTCGCCGGCGAGCGCATCGACGACGAACTGGAACGACGCGCCCACGTCCATCCAGCCGTGCAGCATGAAGAGCATTGGGGCGTCGGCCGGGCCCCAGCGGCGCACGTGCAGACGCACGCCACGCGCATCGACGAATTCGGAGCGCGCTTCTTTCATGGTCTCGCCTCGGATCGTTGAAAAAGAATGATTGTTCTATTATAGCAGCGATGCCGTCGAATCATTGCCCGTGGTCAAGCCCGGCGAGCGCGCGCAGCTCGGCTTCGTCGAAGCCCGCGTCGCGGCGGGCCTCGAAGTTGAACGGGCCGCGCAGCTTCGGCGCGTGGTACTGCGCCGCGAGGCGTTCGTAGGTCGAATGAGGATCGAGCGACTTCGCATCGCACAGAAAGCGGAACCAGCGGTTGCCGATCAGCACGTGGCCGATTTCATCGTGCAGGATGACGTCGAGAATCGCCGCCGACGCGTGATCGCCCGCCTGCGCGAGACGCTTGCGGATCGGCGGCGACGCGTCGAGGCCGCGCCTCCAGCGTGCGCGGCATGAGCGCCATGCGCGCGAGCACGTCGGCGCGCGTGCGCTGCGTCATTTCCCAGAGGCCGTCGTGCGGGGAAATCGCCGTAGGCGTGGCCAAACTTGGCAAGGCGCTCGCTCAGAAGCGAGAAATGGTGCGCTTCCTCGGCGGCCACCCTCAACCAGTCGAGATAAAAATCGCGCGGCATCGAAGCGAAGCGCCAGACGGCGTCGAGCGCGAGATTGATCGCGTTAAACTCGATATGCGCGAGCGCGTGCAGCAGCACCGCGCGGCCGGCCTCCGACTGCATGCTGCGGCGCTTCAGCGACGCCGGCTCGACCAGCGCCGGCCGCGCGGGCCGCCCGGGCAGATCGCCGGGATCGGCGAGCGCGGCGAGCGGCTCGATGCGCGACGATTCGGCGCGCACCGCGTCCCACAGCGCGCCCGCCCGCGCGGCCTTTGCGGCGGGGACGCGCTCGCGCAGGATGTCGAGCGCCGCGCGGCGCGCGTCGGCTGCGGTTTCTGCGGAAATCGGAAGGTCGTCCATCAAACTGTCTCGAAAACGGCGTCCTGAGTGCCCGGTCCGGCGGACGCGTACTGCAAACGGCTAAAATGGTAACCTCGGTGGACGCCGTGCATCGCGCGACCATGCCGCGAGACGCCAGTAAGGCGCGCATTTTAGCGTCGCGCCGGCGCAGCGGCCCGCACCCGTCCTCACGAAACCACGCCAGGAGACAAAGTGGCCATCTACAAACTCGGCGACGCCGCCCCCACCATCCACAAAAGCGTGTTCCTCGCGGATACGTCGACCATCATCGGCCGCGTGACGCTCGAGGAAAACGCAAGCGTCTGGCCCGGCGCCGCACTGCGCGGCGGCAACGAACCGATCGTCGTCGGGCGCGGCAGCAACGTCCAGGAAGGCGCCGTGCTGCACGCGGACCCGGGCTTCCGCTGACGATCGAAAACGACGTCACCGTCGGCCATAAGGCGATTCTGCACGGCTGCACGATCAAGGAAGGCTCGCTGATCGGGATTCAGGCCGTGGTCTTGAATGGTGGGGTCATCGACCGCAACTGTCTGGTTAGCGCGGGCGCCATCGTCACCGAAGGCAAGGTGTTCCCGGACAACAGGCTGATTCTCGGCGCGCCCGCGAAGGCAGTGCGGGAAATCGGCGAGGCGGACATCGCCCGCATGCGCGCGGCCACGGCAAGCTATGCCGACCGGCGCGAATATTTACAAGGCGCACTCGTGCGCATCGGCTGAGCGGCTGGCTGTCCGGCGAGACGGCCCGCTCGAGCCTCAACACCCAAGGAAGAGTTGTGAACGACCAGTTGCAGAAATTCATGTTCAACGCGGCGCCCGTGCGCGGCGAGATCGTATCGCTGCGTCACACGTGGCAGGAAGTGCTGGCGCGCCGCCCCTACCCGGCGGTAGCCGTGCGCAACGTGCTCGGCGAAATGATGGCCGCGTGCGCGCTCCTGTCGGCGAACCTCAAGTTCGACGGCACGCTCGTCATGCAGATCTACGGCAACGGCCCGGTGAAGATGCTGGTCGTGCAGTGCAATTCGAATTTGTCGCTGCGCGCCACGGCCAAGCTCGCCGAAGGCGCGGAAAGCGAGCTCGCGAACGAGATGTCGCTCGCGGAACTCCTGAACCGCCACGGACGCGGGTGCTGCGTCATGCGGGCGCTGCGTCATCACACTCGATCCCGCCGACAAGAAGCCGGGACAGCAGCCGTATCAGGGCATCGTGCCGCTCTCGGGCGAACACGGCCCGCTTTCGCGATGGCGGAGGTGCTCGAGCACTACATGCACCACTCCGAGCAGCTCGACACGCGCCTGTGGCTCGCCGCGGACACCCACCGCGCCGTCGGCATGCTGCTGCAGAAGCTGCCGGGCGACGGCGGCATCGTCCCGCAATCCGGGCGAGCACGACGCCGATACGTGGCAGCGCGTCTGCCATCTTGGCAGCACGCTTTCGACGGAGGAATTGCTGAAGGAAGAACCGGAGACGGTCTTCAAGCGACTTTTCTGGCAGGAGAACGTGCAGCACTTCGATCCCGCGCCGGCGCGCTCCCAGTGCACGTGTTCGCGCGAGAAAGTCGGCGGCATGCTGAAGATGCTCGGCCGCGAGGAAGTCGACAGCGTGATCGAGGAGCGCGGCAGCGTCGAGGTGCACTGCGAGTTCTGCAACCAGCGCTACGACTTCGACCCCGTCGACGTTGCGCAACTTTTTGTCGCAAAAGAACTCTCACAAGGCGTGAGCCGGGCGTCGGATCAGCGGCACTGAAAGCCGCCGGAGCCTTGTCCAGCGGAGGTCGCGCTGCGTGCGCGGGCGGCTCGGTGGCAAGGCAGGCGGGCATCGCGCCGCCCGCGACACGAGCCTCGTGACACGCGACGCAGGCTATTCGCCGATCTACAGCCGCCTGCCCGATACGCAGCCCGCGGTCCAGCAGACGCTGACGACGCAACAGCAGATGGAGCGCTACAACGCCATCGACAAGCAGGCGCTGAACGAATCGCAGCAGGCCGCCGCGGCGGGCAACGCCGCGAAGACGATGTCCCAGTTCTACGCGCCCGCGCCGGTCTCAGTGTACGGCGGTTATTCGAGCGGCGGCTGGGGCGGCCCGTATGGGGCACGGGCGTCGGCTTCGGCACCGGCTACTGGTGGTGAGCGAAGCGCCTGTCAGCCGCCAGAAAACGAAAGGGCGCGGTTTGATGACCCGCGCCATTTTTTTCGCCGGACGGCGGCAACGTCAGTTCGCCGCGCCCGCCTGCTTCTTCTTCGCTTCGGCCGCCTTTTCCTTCTGCACTTTCCTGTCCAGATCGCGCAACCCCTGCTTCGAACGCGACACCGGATTGGGCACCACGCGTAGCGGCGCCGCCGAGACTTGGCCGCGCGTCGAGCCGTTCATCCCGGGCACGTTCGCGGAGTTGACGGGCGCGGTCGTATTCGGCGAGACGAATTGCACGAATACCTCGCTGTCCTTCACCATGCCCATCTCGTAGCGCGCGCGCTCTTCGACGGCCGCGGTGCCGCTTTGCAGATCCTGGACTTCCCCCTGGACGCGCTCGTTGCGCAATCTCAGGGTCGTGTTTTTATCGGTCTGCTGCGCGAGCTGCTGCTGCAATTCGTGCACGCGCAACCAGCCACCGTGCCCCCACCAGAGCGGATATTGGATCAGCACCAGCAACAGAACCAGAACGACAGTGACGAGCCGCATTCAAGTAGCCGAAATAAGCGCCGCCCGGCGGCCTTCTAGGCTGTGGGTGGCGGGCTGAAAAATAAGACTAACGAGCCCTTATCGACTAAAGTGGCGAAAGCTTTAGCGCAGGTTGTAGAACGCCGACTTGCCCGGGTAGCTGGCGATATCGCCGAGATCTTCCTCGATGCGCAGCAGCTGGTTGTACTTCGAGATGCGGTCGCTGCGCGACAGCGAACCGGTCTTGATCTGGCCCGCGTTCAGACCGACGGCGATGTCCGCGATGGTCGAATCTTCCGTCTCGCCCGAGCGGTGCGAGATCACGGCCGTGTACGACGCGCGCTTGGCCGTTTCGATCGCCGCGAAGGTTTCCGTCAGCGTGCCGATCTGATTGATCTTGATGAGGATCGAGTTGGCGATGCCCTTCTCGATGCCTTCCTTCAGGATCCGCGTATTGGTGACGAAGAGATCGTCGCCGACGAGCTGGATCTTCTTGCCGAGGCGGTCGGTCAGGATCTTCCAGCCTTCCCAGTCGGACTCGTGCATGCCGTCCTCGATCGAGACGATCGGGAACTTGTCGGCCAGCGTCGCGAGGTAATCGGTGAATTCGCCCGACGACAGTTGCAGGCCTTCGCCCGCGAGCTGGTACTTGCCGTCGTGATAGAACTCGCTCGCCGCGCAGTCGAGCGCGAGCAGCACGTCCTCGCCGGCGCGGTAGCCCGCTTTCTCGATGGCTTGCAGGATGGTCGAGAGGCACTCGTCGTTGCTGCCGAAATTCGGCGCGAAGCCGCCTTCGTCGCCCACGGCGGTGCTCATGCCGCGCTCGGCCAGGATCTTCTTGAGCGCATGGAACACTTCGGCGCCGCAGCGCAGCGTTTCGCGGAAGGTCGACTGGCTCACCGGCACGATTATGAATTCCTGGATGTCCAGGCTGTTGTTCGCGTGCGCGCCGCCGTTGACGATGTTCATCATCGGCACCGGCAGCTGCATCGCGCCCGAGCCGCCGAAGTAGCGGTACAGCGGCAGGCCGGCTTCCTCGGCCGCGGCCTTGGCGACCGCCATCGAGACGGCCAGCATCGCGTTCGCGCCCAGGCGCGACTTGTTGTCGGTGCCGTCGAGCTCGAGCAGGGTCTTGTCGAGGAAAGCCTGTTCCGAGGCGTCGAGGCCCATGATGGCTTCGGAGATCTCGGTGTTGATGTGTTCGACGGCCTTCAGCACGCCCTTGCCGTTATAGCGGCCGGCTTCGTCGTCGCGCAGTTCGATGGCTTCGCGCGAACCGGTGGAGGCGCCCGACGGAACCGCCGCGCGGCCCATCGTGCCCGATTCGAGCAACACGTCGCATTCGACGGTCGGATTGCCTCGCGAATCGAGAATCTCGCGGCCGATGATATCTACGATAGCACTCATGGTTTCCTCAAGAAATGACGATAAATTTTGTCAGTCATACGACGCAGCGCGGCACTGCAGGCCCGTGCGCTCGCGCTTTGCTCAGACCCTTGCGCGGCCATCCGGTTCATTTGCGCCGCGCGGAGCCGCCACCCGTGACGGGTGCGGCTGCGTATCCGGTGCAACGACGCAACGATGAAACGCCTGGCCGACGCGGGGTCGGCAAATTCGGTCACGATGGTAAACGTGCGACCGCCTGTTGCTCCGGGTTCGTCATATCGGCATCGCCCTTGGGGGCTCCGCACGCTCCTCCCCTCGTATCGGGTCGCTTCACGCAACCTATTTTCGAGATGCGGGCGCCGAGTGAATCCCCTCTATCGTACTGTCCTGCTGCGATACTGTACTGCAATTACTGTGGATGCTCAGTTGAAATCGTTTTCGAGGAACGGGCCGCTCTTCACGGCGCGATCGATCGTGATGAGCGTCGCCAGCAGCGCTTCCATGCGATGCAGCGGCACCGCGTTCGGGCCGTCGGACTTCGCGCAGGCCGGGTCCGGATGCGTCTCCATGAACAGACCCGCGACGCCCGTCGCGACCGCCGCGCGCGCCAGCACCGGCACGAACTCGCGCTGGCCGCCGGAACTCGTGCCCTGCCCGCCCGGCAACTGCACCGAGTGGGTCGCATCGAACACGACGGGCGCGTGGGTCTCGCGCATGATCGCGAGCGAGCGCATGTCGGACACGAGGTTGTTATACCCGAACGACACGCCGCGCTCGCACGCCATGAAAAGGTCTTCCGAGAGACCCGCTTCGCGTGCGGCGTCGCGCGCCTTGTCGATCACGTTCTTCATGTCGTGCGGCGCGAGGAACTGGCCCTTCTTGATGTTCACGGGCTTGCCCGAGCGCACGCACGCGTGGATGAAGTCGGTCTGACGGCACAGGAACGCGGGCGTCTGCAGCACGTCCACGACCGACGCGACCACTTCGATCTCGTGCTCGGCGTGAACGTCCGTGAGAACCGGCACGCCGAGCTGCTTCTTCACTTCGCCGAGAATCCGCAGGCCTTCGTCCATGCCGAGTCCGCGGAACGACTTGCCCGAGCTGCGGTTCGCCTTGTCGTACGACGACTTGTAGATGAACGGCACGCCGAGCCTGTCCGTCATTTCCTTGAGGCGCCCGGCGACGTCGATGGTCATCTGCTCCGATTCGACGACGCACGTGCCCGCAATCAGGAAGAACGGCTTGTCCAGACCGGCTTCGAAGTGACACAGCTTCATGCTTGCGCTCCTGCGGTGGCCGCGGCCCGGGCCGGCGCCTGCGCACCGTCGGCTTCGGCATGCGCGCGCGGCTTCGACGAACGCCTTGAAGAGCGGATGCCCGTCGCGCGGCGTCGAGGTGAATTCCGGGTGGAACTGCACGCCCACGAACCACGGATGCAGCGACTGCGGCAGCTCCATCATTTCGGACAGATCCTCGCTCGGGGTACGGGCGCTGATGATAAGCCCGCCTGCCTCGAGCTGGGGCACGAAACGGTTATTGACCTCATAACGGTGACGATGACGCTCGTTCACATCGCTGCCGTAGATGCGCTCGGCCATCGTGCCGGGCTTGATCGGGCACTTCTGCGAGCCGAGGCGCATGGTGCCGCCGAGATCCGACTCCTCGCTGCGCTTCTCGATGCGGCCCGCGCGGTCGTACCACTCGGTGATGAGCGCCACGACCGGATTCTTCGTTTCGGGATCGAACTCGGTGCTGTTGGCATCCGCGAGACCGGCGACGTCGCGCGCGAACTCGATCACCGCGAGCTGCATGCCGAGGCAGATGCCGAGATACGGCGTCTTGGATTCGCGCGCGTAGCGGATCGCCTTGATCTTGCCTTCCGTGCCACGACGACCGAAGCCGCCCGGCACCAGCACGGCGTCGAGATGCTTGAGCGCATCGGTGCCTTCGGCGTCGATCTGCTCGGAATCGATGTACTCGATGTTGACCTTGGTCGACGTATGAATCGCGGCGTGACGCAGCGCTTCGATCAGCGACTTGTACGATTCGGTCAGCTCCACGTACTTGCCGACCATGCCGATGGTCACTTCGTGCTTCGGATTCTCGAGCTTCTCGACGAGGTTCGCCCACATCTTCAGATCAGCCGGCTGCGGCGAGAGCTTCAGCTCCTCGCAGATGATGTCGTCGAGGTGCTGGTCGTTGAGCATCTGCGGAATCTTGTAGATGCTGTCGGCGTCCCATACCGAGATGACGGCGTCCTGCGGCACGTTCGAGAAGAGCGAAATCTTCTGGCGCTCGTCGTCGGGGATCGGGCGATCGGCGCGGCACAGGAGCACGTTCGGATAGATACCGATCTCACGCAGCTTCTGCACGCTGTGCTGCGTGGGCTTGGTCTTCAGCTCGCCCGCGGTCGCGATGAACGGCACGAGCGTCAGGTGCACGAAGCACGCGCTGTTGCGGCCCATGCGCAGGCTCATCTGACGCGCGGCCTCGAGAAACGGCAGCGATTCGATGTCGCCCACCGTGCCGCCGATTTCGACGATCGCCACGTCCGGCTGGCCGCAGGTGGCCGCGGCCGCGCCGCGCTCGACGAACGACTGAATCTCGTTGGTGATATGCGGAATGACCTGCACCGTCTTGCCGAGATACTCGCCGCGGCGCTCCTTGCGGATCACCGATTCGTAGATCTGGCCGGTGGTGAAGTTGTTGGCCTTGCGCATCTTCGTGCTGATGAAGCGCTCGTAGTGGCCGAGGTCCAGGTCCGTTTCGGCGCCGTCCTCCGTCACGAACACTTCCCCGTGCTGGAACGGGCTCATCGTGCCGGGGTCGACGTTGATGTAGGGATCGAGCTTGAGGAGGGTGACTTTGAGACCGCGCGATTCGAGGATCGCGGCGAGGGAGGCGGCGGCAATACCCTTGCCGAGGGAAGAAACTACGCCGCCGGTGACGAATACATATTTGGTCATCGCTAGATGCTCGCGGGAAAAGCGGATTATACCGTAAAGGCAGGTTCCCACGAAGCGCGCGAGCCGGAAATTGACCGCAAATGTGCGCAATTCGCCGACATTCGGGAGGATCGTTTCGGCGCGTTCATCCAAGTCCCGCACGCGTGCTCGTGCCCTTTTGCCGGGCTGCGCCGTCTCCCTAGCGTTCCAGGTGCGACGCGCGCATCGACGTGAGCAGGCGCTGCACGGCGCGCGCCGTGTCGATCGGGCGCTCCATCGGAAAAAGATGGCTGCCTTCCATCCATTCGAGCCGTTCGCCCACGATGCGCCGCGTCATGCCGAGCCCACCTGGCGCACCTCGCGCGAGCGCGTGCCCGCGACGAAGCCGACCGGCACCGGCGCGCCGTGCGCGAGCCGCGAGCCGCGCGTGTGCGGCAGCGTGCAGTAGATCAGGTATTCGACGTGCCGGTCGAACGCCAGCGTGCGTGCCCCGCCCGGATGCGCCTCGCGCATGCCGAAGTCGATGTAGTCGGACAGCATGCGTTCGTCCCAGCGTGCGAACGCGGGCTTCGAGCGGAAGTGGCGCCACGCCTCGTCGCGATTCGCCCAGTGCGTGCGGCGCTTTCTGGTCGCGGCGGCGGGCGACAGGCGCTCGTCGAGCCCGGTCCACTGCGTGACGCGCAGCAGACCGCTCTTCCAGCCCGCGATCACCGGCGAGTCGAGCATCACGACGCCGTTTACCCATTGCGGGCGCTTGAACGCCGCCATCAGCGACAGATAGCCGCCGAGCGAATGACCGACGAGCCACACCTTCGGATGCTCACTGCCCGCCCGTTCGCGGTAGCGGCTCATATCGTCGGTGAGCTGATCGACGAGATACGGCCAGTCGCGCGTCACGGGAAAGCGCGGGTCATGACCGATGCGCTCGATGCTGCGAATCTCGTATTCGTCGGAAAGCTCCGCGAACATCGTGCGGTACGTCGATGCCGGAAAGCCGTTCGCGTGCGAGAAGTGGATGATGTCTTTCAAGCGTGGATCATCTCCGTTCTCGTTCTATTCTCAGCGCCCCATCCAGTAGCGCGCGTGCGTTTGCCTGAAGCGCTCGAGCACGATCTCCGAGCCGATGTCGATACGCGCCGCGCCATCCTCGTCGCTGCGCGACAGTGCGATCGCACGCAGCCCGTAGCGCGCGAACACGGTCGCATTCGGATGGCGAAAGCGGTTGCGATAAGCCTACCTGAAATACAGCCGCGCGCGGCCCGACGGAATCGAGGAAAGGCTCGGTCGACGACGTGCGGCTGCCGTGATGCGGCGCGATCAGCACGTCGGCGCGCAGGGCCGCGCCTTCGCGCGAGATCAGTGCGCGCTCGACGTCCGCCTCGATGTCCGCCGTGAAGAGCGCCGACGTCCCCGCCGCGCTCGTCACCTTGAGCACGCACGACTGATGATTCGGCTTGCCGGCGAGCGGCCCCGGCTCGGGCCACAGCATGCGGAACTCGACGCCGTCCCAGGTCCAGCGCTGGCCCGCCGCGCAGCGATACGAGCATTTGCCGCACGGCGATGGCCGCGAGCACGGCGGGCGCGCCGCCGGCGTGATCCGAATCCGAATGACTGACGACGAGTGTATCCAGTGTCCGCACGCCCGCCGCGAGCAGATACGGCGCCACGATGCGCTCGCCCGCATGCGTCGATTCCGGACCGGGCCCGGCGTCGAAGAGCAGGCTGTGCCGCGCCGTTTCGACGACGAGCGCCGAGCCCTGCCCGATATCGAGCGCGGTCACGCGAAACGCGCCGTGGGGCACGGCATGCGGCGCGGGCGCGAGGAGCGGCAGCCACGTCAGCGGCGCGGCGAAGCGCAACGGCCAACCGCGCGGCGCGAGCGTCCATGCGACGCCCGCGCACGATGTCGCGAGCGCGAACGCGCCGAGTTGCGGCAGATGCCAGAGCGACGACGACGGCGACGACGGCGCCAGCCGCGCGAGCGCGTCGCACAGCACAGAGAGCGCGGCATGCGCGGCGTGCAGCATCGGTGCGTCGAGCGGCGCGGGAAGCAGCGGACCGGCGAGTATCGCGGGCGTCACGAGCACGCTGATCCATGGAATCGCGAACGCGTTCGCGAGCAGCCCGAGCAAGGGAATTTGCGAGAACCAGTAGACGGTGAGCGGCGCGAGCGCGATCGTCACGGCGTATTGCACGCGCGCGCTCGACGCGACGTGACGTCGCATGCGCGCGGCGACCAGGCGCAGTCTGCGCGTTCCCGGTGGCTCCGGCCGTCACCCCACTTCGCTCGGATCGGCTCGATCCCACTGGTCGATGTCCGCTTCATCCGGCGTCCGCGCCTTCGATTCGGTCCGGCCCGCCGCGGCGATCGCATGCAGAATCGCGGCGACCGCGCAAAACGAAAGCCAGAAGCCAGGAGACGTCACCGCCCACGGATCGGAGGCCAGCACGAACGCAAGCGCCCACGACAAAACGAGCGACGACGCCGGCCGTCGTCCGCACAGAAACGCGAGCGCGAAAATCAGGAGCATCCACAGCGTGCGCTGCGCCGGCACGTTGAATCCCGCCAGCGCCGCATAGAATGCCGCAAACACGGCCGCGCCGAAGGCCGCCACCTTCGGTGCGGCGACGATCAGCGGCGCGGGCAGGCCACGCAGCCTCATCCGCTTCCAGACGAAACCGCTGATCAGCGCCGCCAGCCCGGCGACGAATCCGATGTACAATCCCGAGATCGCGACGAGATGACTCGTGCCGGTCGCGCGCATGACGGACCGCGTCCTGCGCGCCCACCGCCAGCGCCACGATGATGCCGCGATGCGGCGCACGCCCGAGCACGGCCTCGATGCGCTCGCGCACGCGGGCGCGCATGCGGTCGATCGTCAGCAGCGGGCCGGTCGCGTCGGCGTTCGCGCGATGCGGCGAACGCGCGGGAGATACATAGCCCGTCGCGCGAATGCCCCGTTCGAGCAATGCCGCCTCGCTATCGCGCAAGCCGAAGTTTGCGTTGCCGTGTGCACGCTTGAGCCGCGCGCTCAGGATCCAGCGCTCGCCCACCAGCAGTTCGGGCGGCGGAGCCTTGGCATTCGCGCGTTCGTTCGACATCCATAGCAATCGCACGATGCACGGAAAGTCTCGCAACCCCGCGCCGTTCGCTTCGACCTCGAAGACAAAGCGCGTGCTGTCCGCCCGACGCTCCGGCAGGCCGCGCACGAAGCCGGTCAGCTCGATGTCGCGCTGCTCGTATTCGGCGGGCAACGTCGGATGCAGCCGCAGTTCGGCGCGCATCGCGGCATACGCAAAGCCCAGCGCGCAAGCGGCAATCGCGAAGAGACCGATGCGCCAGCGCGGCCCGACGATGTCGGCCGCCACCGCGATGACAAACGACGCGCCGCACGTCAGCCAGACAACCGCATCCGGCAAGCGGGCCTGCTGCTGCAACCACCAGACGCCCAACGCAAATCCCAGCAGAATCGCCCGCACTTCTTCCTCTTCGTTCTTCGTGACCGCGAACGCATGCCGCCAGCCACGCGGGCCGGCAAACGCGTCATGAAAAACGATTATGAGGAGGCGAGCGCGAGCCGTGGCAGCGCGGCATGAGCGCTGGCCGTTGTGTCTAGGGAAAGCGCGCTTTCGTCGATGTCGCGCAGCTGCGACAGCACCCTGACGATGCCGGCGACCTGATTCGGCGTGTTGCGCTGCCTGTAGCGCCACGAAGGCGCGATGTCCGGGCGTCGGTTTCGAGCACGATCGCATCGAGCGGCAGTTCGGTCGCGAGCCGCCGGATCTGCAGCGCGCGCTCGAACGTCAGATTGCCGCCGAAGTCGAGCCGCATGCCCTGTGCGATGAACGCCTCGGCTTGCTGGAAGCTGCCGTTGAACGCATGCGCGATGCCTCGATGGACGTCATGCACGCGCAGGCCCTTCAGCACCTTGTCCTGCGATTTGCGCACGTGACAGATCACGGGCAGGTCGAATGCGTGCGCGAGCTTGAGCTGTTCGTCATAGAAGAACCGCTGGCGCGCGTCGTCGAGCGGCGGCACGAAGTAATCCAGCCCGATCTCGCCGATGCCGACGAAAAGCGGATCGTCCAGGCTCGCTTCGATTTCCTCGCGCAGCGCGCGCAGGTCGTCCTCGCTCGCGCGCGGGGTGTACAGCGGATGGATGCCGAGCGCATACGCGCCGCGTCGCGAAGTTGCCGCGCTCGACGCCCGGAATCACGATGCGCTCGACGCCCGCGGCACGCGCTGCGCCGGCGACGGCGTCGCGGTCGGGGTCGAACTCTCCGGCATCGAGATGGCAGTGCGTATCGATCCACATGGCGGCCTCCGCTCGCGGCACGCGTCAGGACATCAGACCGGCACCGGCGGCTCTTCGTGCAGCACACCGTCGCGCAGGCGCATGATGCGGTCGCAGCGCGCGGCGAGATCCGGATCGTGCGTCACGATCACGAAGCTCGTCTCGAGCGTCTGCGACAGCTCCAGCATCAGGTTGAACACCGTACCCGCCGTGCCGCCGTCGAGGTTGCCGGTCGGCTCGTCAGCGAGCACGCACGCGGGATGCGTGACGAGCGCCCGCGCGATCGCCACGCGCTGGCGCTCGCCGCCCGAAAGCTCGCCCGGCCGATGCCTCGCGCGATGCCCGATGCCCACGCGCTCGAGCATCTCCTGTGCCTGCCGGCGCGCGCCCTCTTCCGGCATGCGGCGGATGCGCAGCGGCATCGCGACATTATCGAGCGCCGTGAATTCCGGCAGCAGATGATGGAACTGATAGACGAAGCCGAGCGCGCGGTTGCGCAGCTCGTTGCGCTCCTTTTCCTTGAGCTCGGTGAACGGCTTGCCGAGCAGCGAGACCTTGCCCGCGCTCGGCTCGTCGAGGCCGCCGAGCACGTGCAGGAGCGTGCTCTTGCCCGAGCCCGACGCGCCGACGATCGCGAGCTTCTCGCCGCGCATCACTTCGAGCTGCGCGTTGTTGAGCACCTGTACGTTGAAGCCGCCCTGCACGAACGCCTTCGAAATGGCCGACGCTTGCAGCACGATGTTGTTGGCGGGAATCAGGTCACTCATAGCGCAGCGCCTCCGCCGGACGAACCTTCGCGCCGCGCCAGCTCGGATAGAGCGTCGCGAGCGACGACAGCAGGAATGCGATGACGCCGATCTTCGCGACATCGCCCGGCACGAGCTCCGACGGCAGCTCGCTGATGAAATAGACCGAAGACGGCAGGAACTGGACGCCGAACAGATGCTCGATCATCGGCACGAGCCACGGAATGCTCCACGCGATCAGACAACCGAGCGCCACCCCGATCGCCGTGCCGATGAAGCCGATCGTCACGCCCTGCACGACGAAGATCTTCATGATCGAGCCGGACTGCGCGCCGAGCGTGCGCAGGATCGCGATGTCGGCCTGCTTGTCGGTGACGGTCATGACAAGCGAGGACACCAGATTGAACGCCGCCACCGCGATGATCAGCGTGAGGATGATGAACATCATGCGCTTTTCGATCTGCACGGCGGAAAACCAGGTCTTGTTCTGCTGCGTCCAGTCGCGGATACAGAGGTCGCCCGAGAGCGTGCGCGCGAGCTGGCGCGCGACTTCGGGCACGCGCTGCATATCCTTCAGGCGCAGGCGCACGCCGGTCGGCGCGGACAGGCGGAAGAGCGCCTCGGCGTCGCGGATCGAAATGAGGGCGAGCGTCGAATCGTATTCGTAGTGGCCCGACTCGAAGACGCCGACCACCGTGAACTGCTTGAGGCGCGGCATCATGCCGGCGGGCGTGATCGTGCCCTCAGGCGCGACAAGCGTGATCTTGTCGCCGGTCATCACACCGAGATTGGCCGCGAGGTCCTTGCCGAGCACGATGCCGAACTCGCCCGGCGCCAGATCCGTGAGCTTGTCCGCGCGCATGTCCTTGCCGATGTCCGACACTTCCGGCTCGAGCGACGGCTCCACGCCGCGCAGTGCGACGCCGCTCACCGCGCCCTGACGCGTGAGCAGCGCCTGCGCCTCGACGTAAGGCGCCGCGCCGATCACTTCCGGATTGCGGCGCGCTTCCTGCGCGGTCAGTTGCCAGTTGGGCATGGAGCCGGTGGACGAGAAGATCTCGACGTGCGCGAGCACGGAGAGCATGCGGTCGCGCACTTCCTTCTGGAAGCCGTTCATGACGGAGAGCACGACGATCAGCGCGGCGACGCCAAGTGCGATGCCCGCCATCGACACGAGGGCGATGAAGGAGATGAAGCCGTTGCCGGTGGTGCGTTTGCTGGCGCGTGTGTAGCGCCAGCCGATCTGCCATTCGTACGGAAGTTTCAAGCGAATCCTTTCTGCTGTTCCAGCGTTATTGTGCCCCGGTGGCGCGATGGGCGGGCCTCGCGGAGGCACGGCGACAGCGGCGAAACGTGCCGGAGCACCCGCTCCGAGCGCGAAATTTGCGAAAGTTTGCCATATATGGCGAAAGCGCCGCACGCGCATGCGTCGTTCGCACCGCGGGAACGTCGGGCAGGCGTCATCGCCCCGAGCGCTTTGCCCTACAATGCCGAGTATCATGCCTGTTCACGATCTCCATCTCCTTCTGCCGTTCGCCCTGCCCTCGGCCGCGGATGCCGCCACCGCCCTGCACGGACTGGAGAGCGCGGCGCTGGACAGGCTGCTCGCGCGCGCCACGCTCGAGGAGCGCGTGATCGGCGAAGACTTCCAGCGCACGCGGCCGCACGAGCGCTGGATCGCGCGCCGCTTCGGCGCGGTCACGCCCGCCGACCAGCGTTACTCCGACGACGCGCCGCTTGCGCCCTTCATGCTGCTCGCCGACGGCGGCACGCCCGGCGATGCGCTCTGGGCCTGCATCGAGCCGGTCCACGTGCGCATCGCGCATGATCATCTGGTGCTGATCGATCCCGACACGCTCGGGGTGCATACCGAGGAAGCACGCAAGCTGCTGGAAATCGCGCGCCCCGTGATCGAGGACCTCGGCGTGACGCTGCAGGCGCCCACGCCGCTGCGCTGGTACGTCTCGGGCGAGCCGCTGGGTGCGCTCGCGGGCGCATCGCCGCTGCGCGCGACGGGCCGCAACATCGAAATCTGGCTGCCACACGAAGCGCGCACCGGCGAGCGGTCGCGCGCATGGATGAAGCTGCAGAACGAAGTGCAGATGGCGTGGTTCGAGCATCCCCTGAACCTCGAGCGCGAATCGCGCGGCCTGCCCGCGATCAACTCGATCTGGCTGCACGGACAGGGCGCGATGCGGCCCGTGCAGAGCCCGTTCGCGCGCGTGATGTCCGCAGCCGCGGCCACGCGCGGCCTCGCGCTCGCGGCGGGCGTGAAGCCGTCGCTGCCGCCCGAATCGCTTGCAGCGCTCGCGCAGGACGACGCGCAAGGCACGACGCTGGTCGAGCTCGATCCGTTCTCCGCGCCGTTCATCGAGCAGGACTGGGCGCGCTGGAACGCGTCGCTGAAAGCGCTCGAAGCCGCGTGGTTCGCGCCCGCGCTCGACGCGCTCACGAACGGCGCGCTCAGCCGCCTGAGCCTCACGCTCTGCGGCGACACCGGCTCGGTCACCCTCTCCGTCACGCGCTCCGACCTGCGCAAGTTCTGGCGCCGCCTGGTCGCGGCGCTCTTCATCGAATAAAAGGCACACCCTTCAATGACGCGAATCGTTACGCGCGCCTCCTCTCCCGCCGACGCCGAAGCGCTCGTGCGTCACGGCCTGCATCCCATCATCGCGCGGCTCTACGCGGCGCGCGGCGTGACTTCGCCCGATGAAGTGGAAACCGAGTTCAGGCGCCTGCACGCGCCCGCCGGCCTGAAAGGCTGCGACGAAGCCGCCGTGGTGCTCGCCGACGCGCTCGCCGCGGGCAAGCGCATGCTCGTCGTCGCGGACTACGACTGCGACGGCGCGACCGCGTGCGCCGTGGCCGTACGCGGCTTGTGCATGTTCGGCGCGACCATCGACTATCTGGTGCCGAACCGCTTCGAATACGGCTACGGGCTCACGCCGGAAATCGTCGATCTGGCCGCGCGCTCCAAGCTCGGGCCGCCCGATCTGCTCATCACGGTCGACAACGGCATCGCGAGCGTGGATGGCGTCGCCGTCGCGAATGCGCTCGGCATCGACGTGCTGGTGACCGATCATCACCTACCCGGCGACGAGCTGCCCGCCGCGCGCGCGATCGTCAATCCGAATCAGCCGGGCTGCGCGTTTCCGAGCAAGTGCATCGCGGGCGTGGGCGTCATGTTCTATGTACTGCTTGCGTTGTGCGCGGAACTGCGGTGCCGCGATGCGTTCGACGACGCCCATCCCGAGCCGCGTCTCGACGGCCTGCTCGATCTCGTCGCGCTCGGCACCGTCGCCGACGTCGTGAAGCTCGACTGCAACAACCGCATCCTCGTCGCGCAGGGCCTGAAGCGAATTCGCTCGGGCCGCATGCAGCCGGGCATCGCCGCGCTGTTTCGCGCCGCCGGGCGCGACGCGCGCGCGGCGTCGGGCTTCGATCTGGGCTTCGCGCTCGGGCCGCGCCTGAACGCGGCAGGACGCCTTTCGGACATGTCGCTCGGCATCGAATGCCTGACGACCGACGACGTCGGCCGCGCCTGGGCGCTCGCGCAGCAGCTCGACGCGATGAACCGCGAGCGCCGCGAAATCGAAGCCGGCATGCAGCAGCAGGCGCTCGCCGAATTGCAGACGTTCGATTGCGGCGAGCGCGTGACGCTGACGCTCTTCGACCCGGGCTGGCATCAGGGCGTGATCGGCATCGTCGCGGGAAGGCTGAAGGAGCGCTTTCACCGACCGTCGTTCACCTTCGCCCACGCCGACGACAGCGGCGCGCTCTGCAAGGGCTCCGGCCGCTCGATTCCCGGCTTTCATCTGCGCGACGCGGTCGATCTCATCAGCAAACGCGAGCCGGGCCTCATCCACAAGTTCGGCGGCCACGCGATGGCCGTGGGCCTCACGCTCGCCACCGCCGACATTCCGCGCTTCACCGCCGCGTTCGAGGCGGTCGGCCGCGAATGGCTGACGGCCGACGCGCTCTCGCACACCATCGAAACCGACGGCGAGCTGGAAGATGCGTACTTCACGCCGCAATTCGTCGAGATGCTCGATGCCGCCGTCTGGGGCCAGGGCTTTCCGGCGCCGACTTTCTCCGGCGAGTTCGAGATCGCGTCGCAGACGCTCGTCAAGGACAAGCATCTGAAGCTCTTGCTGCTGCGCGGGCGTCAGCGCTTCAACGCGATCTGGTTCAACCACGTCGATCCGCTGCCGCCGCGCGCGACCGTCGCGTACCGGCTCGTCAGCGATTCGTGGAATGGCGTCGCGCGGGTGCAGCTGATCGTCGAGCATGCGCTCTGAGCGGCGTTTCGGGCATCCGAAACGCCGGGTGAACCCTGACGATCGGCTATAATTTCACCTTTTTACGAAGCCGAAGATCGACAATGGAAGCGGAACGTCTCAACACGATCGAAAGCCTTCTGGCCGACCTGCGCCGTCGCGCGGGCGAGCTACGGGGTATCTTTGACTACGACGCCAAGTCCGCGCGTCTGGCCGAAGTCAACAAGGAACTCGAAGATCCGAACGTCTGGAATGACTCGAAGAACGCCCAGGCGCTCGGTCGTGAAAAGAAGCTGCTCGACGGCGTCGTGACGACGCTCACCGAGCTCGGCAACGATCTGCGCGACGCGAACGAGCTGTTCGAGATGGCGCGCGAGGAAGACGACGAGGACACGCTCGTCGCGTGCGAAGCCGACGCGGACGCCTTGCGCGCGCGCGTCGAGGACATGGAATTCCGCCGGATGTTCTCGAATCCGGCCGACCCGAACAACTGCTTCATCGACATCCAGGCCGGCGCCGGCGGCACGGAAGCGTGCGACTGGGCGTCGATGCTGCTGCGCCAGTACCTGCGCTACTGCGAGCGCAAGGGCTTCAAGACCGACGTGCTCGAGGAGCCGGAAGGCGACGTTGCCGGCATCAAGAGCGCGACCATCAAGGTGGAAGGCGAATACGCCTATGGCTACCTGCGCACCGAAACCGGCATTCACCGGCTCGTGCGCAAGTCGCCGTTCGATTCGTCGGGCGGCCGCCACACGTCGTTCTCGTCGGTGTTCGTGTATCCCGAAATTGACGATTCGATCGAGATCGAAGTCAATCCCGCCGATATCCGCACGGACACCTATCGCGCATCGGGCGCGGGCGGCCAGCACATCAACAAGACGGACTCCGCCGTGCGTCTCACGCACATTCCGACGGGCATCGTCGTGCAGTGCCAGAACGACCGCTCGCAGCACCGCAACCGCGCGGAAGCCATGCAGATGCTGAAGGCACGCCTCTACGAGTTCGAGATGCGCAAACGCCAGGCCGAGCAGGACAAGCTCGAATCGAGCAAGACCGATGTGGGCTGGGGCCATCAGATCCGCTCCTACGTGCTCGACCAGAGCCGCGTGAAGGATCTGCGCACCAGCGTGGAAATGAGCAACACGCGCGCCGTGCTCGACGGCGACCTCGACGACTTCATCAGCGCGAGCCTGAAACAGGGCGTTTGAACGCCTGCGCGGATATCGGCTCCGATATCCGCATTTTTCGTTTCGACTCACCGCGCATTCGCCTGTATTAAGCCAAGAATCATCATGACCGAACCGACTCAAACGAGCGTCGCTCCCGAACTGGAAGAGAACCAGATCATGGCCGAGCGCCGCGACAAGCTGCGCGCGCTGCGCGAGCAAGGCGTCGCCTATCCGAACGATTTCCGCCCGACGCATCAGGCCACCGCGCTGCAGGCCGAGTACGCAGATATCGACAAGGACGTGCTCGAAGCGAATCCCCTGCCCGTCGCGATCGCGGGCCGCATGATGCTGAAGCGCGTGATGGGCAAGGCCAGCTTCGCGACGGTTCAGGACGGCAGCAGCCAGATCCAGTTCTTCGTGACGCCCGCCGACGTCGGCGCCGAAACCTACGACGCGTTCAAGAAATGGGACCTAGGCGACATCGTCGCGGCCAGGGGCGTGCTGTTCCGCACGAACAAGGGCGAACTCTCGGTGCGCTGCACAGAATTGCGTCTGCTCTCGAAGGCGCTGCGTCCGCTGCCGGACAAGTTCCACGGACTCTCCGACCAGGAGATGCGCTATCGCCAGCGCTATGTCGATCTGATCGTCACACCCGAATCGCGCAAGACGTTCATGGCGCGCACCAAGGCCGTCACCTCGATCCGCAATTTCATGGCGCAGGCGAACTTCATGGAAGTCGAAACGCCGATGCTGCACCCGATTCCGGGCGGCGCCGCGACCAAGCCGTTCGTCACGCATCACAACGCACTCGACATGCAGATGTTCCTGCGCATCGCGCCGGAGCTCTATCTCAAGCGGCTGATCGTCGGCGGCTTCGAGCGGGTGTTCGAGATCAACCGCAATTTCCGGAACGAAGGCGTGTCGCCCTACCACAATCCGGAATTCACGATGATGGAGTTCTACGCGGCCTACACGGATTACCGCTGGCTGATGGACTTCACCGAGCAGCTGATCCGCCAGGCCGCGATCGATGCGCTCGGCACCGCGACCATCACGTATCAGGGCCGCGAGCTGGATCTCTCCAAACCGTTCCACCGCCTGACGATCAATCAGGCGATCCAGAAGTACGCGCCGCAATACACCGATGCGCAGTTGTCGGACGCCGCGTTCCTGCGCACGGAACTGAAGAAGTTCGGCGTGGATACGGCGCAGCCCGCGTTTCTCAATGCGGGTCTCGGTTCGCTGCAACTCGCCTTGTTCGAGGAAACCGCCGAGTCGCAGCTGTGGAAGCCGACGTACATCGTCGATTACCCGATCGAAGTCTCGCCGCTCGCGCGTGCTTCCGATTCCGTGCCGGGCATCACGGAGCGCTTCGAGCTCTTCATCACGGGCCGCGAGATCGCCAACGGCTTCTCGGAGCTGAACGATCCGGAAGATCAGGCCGCGCGCTTCCAGAAACAGGTCGACCAGAAGGACGCCGGCGACGAGGAGGCGATGTACTTCGACGCCGACTACATCCGCGCGCTCGAATACGGCATGCCGCCGACGGGCGGCTGCGGCATCGGCGTCGACCGTCTGGTGATGCTGCTCACCGACAGCCCGAGCATTCGCGACATGATTCTGTTCCCGCATCTGCGTCGCGAAGACTGAGTCCTCCGGCCGTCCCGGGCGGGATCCGAAGCGCGCCTTTCGAGGCGCGCTTTTTTTGTCTGATCGATTTTGTTGTAACGACTGATAAAAATTTCAAGGCAGATTCGACCGCCGGGACTCGCCGAGGCCGGTTTTCGGGCTTGGCACCGCTCGTGCTTTTCTCGTAATGCAAGTCGCGCCGCGAAATTGTTACAACCGGAAAAAGCGGAAATTCCGGGTTTTTCCGACAATATATTGTGACAGTAACGATTGGCAGCGACGCATCGCCTCGAAAAGGAGGTTCGGAAAATGGATAACGGGACCAACAAACTCAGCACGCCACCCTCTTCGGGCGGCGCTCAGCCGCAGCAGCGGCGCCTGCATCCGCTCGTCGCCACGGCGGCGGGCGCGGTGATCGTCGCGAGTCTCGCGGGAACGGCAGCGATGACGGGACTGTTCCCGAAGGCATCGAGCAATTCAGCGCGGAATCCGCAAACGCAGACGGCGACCGTCGCGCAGCAGCCGGTCGTGGATTCGGCCGCGCCGAGCCCCGCGCAGCAATCGGGCGCGGCCCAGCAACAGGCGCAGCAGGAGGCGGCTCAGCAACAGGCGGCCGAGCAGCAAGCGCAGCAGCCTCCGGCGCAACAACCTGTGCAGCCGTCGTATGCGCAGCAACCGCCGCAGCATCCGGCATATTGCTCGACGTGCGGCACCGTCGAGGCGATTTCCGCCTTCAAGCACGAAGGCCACGGAACCGGTATCGGCGCGGTCGGGGGCGCGGTGGCGGGCGGGGTCGTCGGGAATCAGTTCGGACGCGGCGGCGGCCGTGCCGCCATGACCCTGCTCGGCGCGCTCGGCGGCGGTCTCGCGGGCAACTCGGTCGAAAAGCATCTGCGCAGCGAAACCGATTATTCCGTGCGCGTGCGGATGGAAAACGGCAAGACGCGTTACTTCGCATACAAGAACCCGCCGCCGTTCGCGCAAGGTCACAAAACGGGACGCTCGTGGCCGGTTGATACGGCTCATCCTGAACATCAAGGCAGCCCAAACCGGCTGCCTTATTTTTTCAATCGCACCCGAGATTCTGAAAAGACGAGCGCGTTCGAATAAAAAATTCTTCCGATGGAGTGCACACAAAATGAGCCGCATTTCGAATGCGTTCACAATGCGTCGATGATTTTTCAAATACTCCATTTGGCGCGTGCGAGCATTGAAACAATGCGCCGCGAAGAATGCTCATATGTCAAAGAGGCGTGATATCCAGCCCCGCGCGTGCTATTGTCATTTGCAGCGGACTTTCCCAATAAGGCAAGCTCGCAATTCACAGCTGCGGCAACAATACCAGAGTACATTTCTGTTCCCCGCAAGGCGAGTTCGAGTGCGGCAAAGCATTCAATGAGTGATGGACGATCGATTCGCATTCCAAACTACAGATCAGAATCCGTTTGCTCATTTGGTTGATATTGCACATCGAACCCGATTCACGGGAATTGCCAATGCTGTATTTCATGTCGTTGGGCCTTCTCGGAGATCACCATGAATTGGCGTCTCGTAGTGCGAAAGCTCTTTTCGGTCATGCTATCGGGAACCGTGTCGGCCAGCGCGTGTATCATGGCTCTTTCCGCGAGCGCTCAAGGCTTGCCGCCCGTCAACCCTCATCTGGCCGGCCCGGTCTACGCGATCACGCACTTCGATTCCGTTCAGGCAGGCTGGTCATCATCGGCTCTCATTCTGTGAGCGTCGTCGGCGGCTCGTTTCTGAACGGACAAACGCCAACTGTGCATACCGTCGAAATAAGCAGCAGCGAGAGCATCAGCAATTCCGCCGCCGTCGATAATCACGACGGGATTTATTTCGTCTCCAACGCAAATATGTACAAGGCCGTGTGGAACGATAGCGAGCAGAAACTATCGCTCGACCCTGCCGATGGCGCGTGGACGGCTTCCTACCCCACTGGCGACACCTATTTCACGGTGTTCGGCTCAGGCTCGGGCAGCACCCCAGCCCTGATGGGCTTCGACGACTCGCAAGACGAACTGGTGGTCATCACCGACGGCAAGGCGCGCATGCATCTGGCGGCCTTCTGGCGCAACCGGATTCCACCTGGCGTGCCCGTGCCCCATCCAGGCAATCCTTGTCTGGCGGGAATCATCCAGGTCAACTGCGGCTCGCCTGCGAACGCCCAGATCCAGACAGATCAGTCCGTCGCGGTGTATGGATGGGGCGCATTCGTCGTCAATAACATCGCGAGTTCCAGCTCGGGCACCAGTCCGATCGTGTATAACCTGCTGCGCGGCACGGCGCTTTTCCCGTCGCCAATCGGCGTGGAGCGCTTCGCATGGGATCCCGGTGCGCATCAATGGTCATCGGTGTGGGCGCGTCCCGAAATTTCTTCCAACAGCATGGTGCCGACCATCAGCGCCGGCAGTGGCGTCGCGTCACCGCAGGTATTCACCAGCGGCAACTACGCAAACACGCCACAGTCGGCGCAAGCGGAATTGTCGGGCGATGGCTGGGTCGTGACCGGGCTGGACTGGAACACCGGCGCAACGCGGTTCACCGGCATCTTCGGACCCGGCATTCTGGGCAATGGCTTCTACGCTCTGATTCAGTTTCTCCCGAACGGCGATCTGCTGTTCAACAGCCTGATCGGGCCGACGCGCGTCAGCGTTCCGTCCTCCGGACACACGGCGTATATCTATCCCGCGCTCCATTTGTGAATGCCCGGTCCCAAGCGGACGCGCATCGGGCAGCGTGCATGAATGACGAGGGCGCACCGCCCCTTTTTTCACGGTCCGCGGGACCGTTAGCGGCTAATGATACCGCTGTGAACTGCGCGCCGGATTGGGCCGTCCGCACACCGCCATATAGGCCCACCAGACATAGCCCGAGAAGCCGTACAGCACGAACAGGCAGAACAGCATGACGGGCGGATCCGACGACACCAGCACGAACGCTACCACGATCAGCAGCACGCCCGCGAACGGCACGCGATAGCGCACGTCCAGCGCCTTGCCGCTGTAGAACGGCGCGTTCGACACCATCGTCACGCCGGCGTAGATCGTCAGCGCGAACGCGACCCACGGCAGCCAAACGAGCTTGAGCGGCACGCGGTTGTCGGTCGCGAGCCACACGAAACCCGCGATCAGCGCGGCCGCCGCCGGCGACGGCAAGCCCTGGAAATAGCGTTTGTCGACCACGCCGACATTGGTGTTGAAGCGCGCGAGCCTGAGCGCCGCGCCCGAGCAATAGACGAAGGCCGCGAGCCAGCCCCAGCGGCCGAGGTCCTTCAGGACCCACTCGTACATCACGAGCGCGGGCGCGACGCCGAACGACACCATGTCCGACAGACTGTCGAACTGCTCCCCGAACGCGCTTTGCGTGTGCGTCATGCGCGCGACGCGGCCATCCATGCCGTCGAGCACCATCGCGACGAAAATGGCGATCGCCGCGATCTCGAAGCGCACGTTCATCGCCTGCACCACGGCGAAGAAGCCGCAGAAGAGCGCGGCGGTGGTGAAAGCATTCGGCAGCAGATAGATGCCGCGCTTTCTCAGGAATTGCTGCCGCTTCGCGCGCCGCGTCTCCACGGCGCCGACGTCCTGCGCGGCTTTGTTGCGGCGGAACGCGCGCGGAGGCGTCGCGTTCACGCGATTACGGCGCGGTTTGAATGCCGCCATCGAATCCTCCGCGTTATTCCGCGAACTCGGCGAGGATCGTCGACGAAGCCGAGACTTTCTCGCCGATCGAGACGCGCGGACGGCTGCCCACCGGCAGATACACGTCGACACGCGAGCCGAAGCGAACGAAGCCGTAACGCTGACCGCGCGTGAGCGGCTCGCCCACGTGCACGTAGCAGAGAATGCGGCGCGCGATCAGTCCCGCGATCTGCACCGACGTCACGGTGTGCCCGCTCGCGGTCTGCAGCACGATGGCGTTGCGCTCGTTCTCGGTGGACGCCTTGTCCACGGCGGCGTTCAGGTACGCGCCCGGAAAATACTGCACCTTGGTAATCGCACCGTCCACCGGCGAGCGTTGCGAGTGCACGTTGAACACGTCCATGAACACGCTGATCTTGAGCGCCTCGCGGCCCGCGTAAGGATCGTTCGCGGTTTCGACCGCGACGATGCGCCCGTCGGCCGGACACAGCACCGCGTTGGGCTGCGACGGAATCGGGCGCGGCGGATCGCGAAAGAACTGAACGACGAAGATCACGATCAGCCAGAAAATCCAGGCGAAGCCAAAGCCGCCCCTCGCCTGCACGAGGATGGCAACGACGGCCGCGATGGCGATGAACGGCCAGCCTTCGCGGGCAATGATCGGATGAGGATAGTTCATGAACGAGATCTGTATTTTCCAAAAACCGTAGGATAGCAAAAGCTGCCCGGAGCACAGGGCATCCGGACGGCTTTCGGTCAAGCAAAAAGCGTGACGCTCAGTTCTTCGACTGGTCGACCAGCTTGTTCTTCGCGATCCACGGCATCATCGCGCGCAACTTCGCGCCGACCGTTTCGATCTGGTGCTCGGCCATCAGGCGGCGGCGCGACTGCAGCGTCGGCGCACCGGCCTTGTTCTCGATGATGAAGCTCTTCGCGTACTCGCCGGTCTGGATGTCCTTCAGGACTTCCTTCATCACTTTCTTCGTATCCTCGGTGATGATGCGCGGACCCGTCACGTACTCGCCGTACTCGGCGTTGTTCGAGATCGAGTAGTTCATGTTCGCGATGCCGCCTTCGTAGATCAGGTCGACGATCAGCTTCAGCTCGTGCAGGCATTCGAAGTACGCCATTTCCGGCGCGTAGCCCGCTTCGACCAGCGTTTCGAAACCGGCCTTGATCAGATCGACGGTACCGCCGCACAGAACCGCTTGCTCGCCGAACAGGTCGGTTTCGGTTTCTTCGCGGAAGTGCGTTTCGATGATGCCCGCGCGGCCGCCGCCGTTCGCCGCCGCGTATGACAGCGCCACGTCGCGTGCCGCGCCCGACTTGTCCTGCGCCACCGCGATCAGGTGCGGCACGCCGCCGCCTTGCTGGTACGTGCCGCGCACGGTGTGGCCCGGGGCCTTCGGCGCGATCATGATGACGTCGAGATCCGCGCGCGGGATCACCTGGCCGTAGTGCACGTTGAAGCCGTGTGCGAACGCGAGCGCCGCGCCTTCCTTGGCGTTGGCGTGCACTTCATTCCTGTACACGTCGGCGATCTGCTCGTCGGGCAGGAGCATCATGACCACGTCCGTGCCCTTCACGGCTTCCGCCACTTCCCTCACCTTGAGGCCGGCGTTCTCGGCCTTGCTCCACGATGCGCCGCCCTTACGCAGGCCGACCGTCACGTTCACGCCGCTGTCCTTCAGGTTGAGCGCGTGCGCATGGCCTTGCGAGCCATAACCGATGATGGTGACTTGCTTGCCCTTGATGAGGGAGAGGTCGGCGTCCTTGTCGTAGAAAACTTTCATGGTGGTTCCTCGAGTCCTGATGATGCGTTGAAATTGGTTGCGCTACGTGTGCTGCTGATGAAGTGGACTGCCGCCCGCTATACCTTGAGGATGCGCTCGCCGCGGCCGATGCCGGAGCTGCCCGTGCGAACCGTTTCGAGGATCGCCGTGGCGTCGAGCGCCTGAATGAACGCGTCGAGCTTGTCGGACGCGCCCGTCAGTTCCATCGTGTAGGTCTTCTCGGTCACGTCGATGATACGGCCACGGAAAATGTCCGCCATGCGCTTCATCTCTTCGCGTTCCTTGCCGACCGCCCTTACCTTGATGAGAATCAGCTCGCGCTCGATGTGGGCACCCTCTGTCAGGTCGACCACTTTCACCACCTCGATCAGGCGGTTCAGGTGCTTCGTGATCTGTTCGATCACGTCGTCCGAGCCAATCGAGACGATGGTCAGCCGCGACAGCGAGCTGTCTTCGGTCGGCGCCACCGTCAGCGTTTCGATGTTATAGTCGCGCGCGGAAAAGAGCCCGACGACGCGCGATAACGCGCCTGGTTCGTTTTCCAGCAAAACGGAGATGATGTGTTTCATGTTCGTGTTTCCCGATGTGTGTCCAGAATGGACTCGTCCGAAAAACCCGCGCGCCGCTCATGTCCTTTGTGAAGACAGGCGCGCGCGAGCCTCGCGAGGCAAACCCTCGTTACAGATCTTCCGAGCCGAGCAGCATTTCCGTGATGCCTTTACCTGCCTGCACCATCGGGAATACGTTTTCGGTGGGATCGGTCTGGAAGTCGAGAAATACGGTGCGGTCCTTGAGACGCAGCGCTTCCTTCAGCGCCGGCTCGACGTCCGCGGTCTTTTCGACACGAATGCCGACATGGCCGTACGCTTCAGCCAGCTTCACGAAGTCGGGCAGCGCGTCCATGTACGAGCTGGAGTAGCGCTTCTTGTACTCGATCTGCTGCCACTGGCGCACCATGCCCAGATAGCGGTTGTTCAGCGAGATGATCTTGACGGGCGTGTTGTACTGCTTGCATGTCGAGAGCTCCTGAATGCACATCTGGATGGAGCCTTCGCCTGTGATGCAGACCACTTCGTCGTCCGGATAGGCCATCTTCACGCCCATCGCGGCAGGCAGGCCGAAGCCCATCGTGCCGAGGCCGCCCGAGTTGATCCAGCGGCGCGGCTTGTTGAACGGATAGAACTGCGCCGCCCACATCTGATGCTGGCCGACGTCCGAGCACACGAACGCGTTGTCGTCGGTGAGCTCCCAGAGCTTCTCGACGACGTACTGCGGCTTGATGATCTCGCTCTTGCGGTCGTAGGCGAGGAGGCAATCCTTCGAGCGCCAGCCTTCGATCTCGTCCCACCACTTCGCGAGCGCCTGCGTGTCCGGGCCGTGCTCGGCGTGCTGAAGCTGCTCGATGAGCTCCCTCAGCACTTCCTTCACGTCGCCAACGATCGGAATGTCGACCTTCACGCGCTTGGAGATGGACGACGGATCGACGTCGATATGGATGATCTTGCGCGGCGACGACGCGAAGTGCTTCGGATCGCCGATCACGCGGTCGTCGAAGCGCGCGCCGATGGCGATCAGCACGTCGCAATGCTGCATCGCCATATTGGCTTCGTACGTGCCGTGCATGCCGAGCATGCCGAGGAATTTCTTGTCGGACGCCCGGTAGCCGCCGAGGCCCATCAGCGTGTTGGTGACGGGATAGCCGAGCAGATCGGCGAACTGGTTCAGCTCGCGCGAGGCGTCCGCCAGGATGATGCCGCCGCCGGTATAAATATACGGGCGCTTGGCCGACAGGAGCAGTTGCACCGCCTTGCGGATCTGGCCCGAGTGGCCCTTGGTGACCGGGTTGTACGAACGCAGCGAAATGGACTTGATCGGCTCGTACTTGCACGGCGCCTTCGACACGTCCTTCGGGATGTCGATGAGAACCGGGCCGGGCCGGCCGGTACGCGCGATGTAGAACGCCTTCTTGACCGTCGCAGCGAGGTCGCGCACGTCCTTCACGAGAAAGTTGTGCTTTACGCAGGGACGCGTGATGCCGACGGTATCGCATTCCTGGAACGCGTCGAGGCCGATGGCCGCGGTGGGTACCTGGCCGCTGATGACGACGAGCGGAATGGAATCCATGTAGGCCGTGGCGATGCCGGTGACGGCATTGGTGACGCCCGGGCCGGAAGTCACGAGGCACACGCCCACTTTGCCGGTCGAGCGCGAATACGCGTCGGCGGCGTGCACGGCGGCCTGCTCGTGGCGCACGAGAATGTGCTGAATCTGGTCCTGCTTGTACAGCTCGTCGTAGATGTAGAGTACCGAGCCGCCGGGATAGCCCCAGATGAACTCGACGTTCTCATCGGTCAATGCGCGCATGAGCACGGTGCCGCCGATAGAGTCGGCTTCTTGAGGAGGAGTGGTATCCGACGTGGAGAATTCCGCGCTAGGCATGTTCATTCATCACCTTTCGAATTTTCGGCAAAAAATTGATCGGGTGCTCTCTGCCGGGCTTGTGGCTCGGGTTCAAGCGGCGCGTCTTGGTTTGACAGGCGTGCTTCTTGGGCTCGCCTCAAATTAGACATTTCACTTTATGATGCGAGTCGGAAAATGTAGTCCGGCGCGCGCGGCGGGTCAAGCAAAAAGTTTCCGAACAGTCCGATGGCGGCTTTCCTGGAGATTTTGAAACGAAAGCGTGAGCTGAAAGCGGCGCGCAAGCACAACCTATCGGACAGGCGCGTATTGCCCCGGATGCGCGTCTCAAATGGCAACAAAACCTCTCATTTTCTCCGGATGCGGCGAAACTTTGCTAGGATTCGCAGGTTTTCCTCGAACTCCACGATCCCTTTCGACGCAAATTCGTTGCGCCGGGTCCCCAACGGATGGCATCAAACAAGGAACTCGCCGATTTCCTGGCGGGCGTCGAAAGACGCGCGTTCAAGCAGATCGTGTACACCATTCGCGACGACGACGCGGCGCTCGACGTCGTGCAGGACGCGATGATCAAGCTGGCTGAAAAATACGGCGATCGTCCGTCGTCCGAGCTTCCGCTTTTGTTCCAGCGTATCCTTCAGAACGCGACGCACGATTACTTCCGTCGCCAGAAGGTGCGCAACACCTGGGTCAGCCTCTTCTCGTCCTTCGGCAACGCGGATGACGACGAATTCGACCCGCTCGAGACCTTCGAATCCGGCGACGGCGCGGTCCGCAGCGAAAGCAGCGAGAACAAGCTGGAGCGCGAACAGGTATTGAATCTGATCGACGCGGAAATCCAGAAACTGCCCGCGCGTCAACGGGAAGCTTTTCTCATGCGTTACTGGGAAGATATGGATGTCGCCGAGACGGCCGCCGCGATGGGCTGCTCCGAGGGCAGCGTGAAGACGCATTGTTCACGCGCCACGCACGCCCTCGCGCAAGCCCTGAAAGCCAAAGGGATCACGCTATGAGTTCCGCTCTTGAAACGAAGGAAAACGAGTTCGCGCTGAAGGTGGTGCGCGCGCTGGACGAAAACACGTCGAATATTCCGGCCGCGGCCGTCGACCGGCTGGCAGCCGCGCGCCGCGCCGCGATCGCGCGCAAGAAGCCGCAGAAGGCAGCCGTCGCGGTGGCGGCTCCCGCCTTCACGCCGGCGCTCGCCGGCGGTGCGCACGGCACGCCCGCCACGGGCGACTCCGCGGGCGATCACTGCGCGAAGCGCCTGTTCGCCCGTCTCGGCGGGCTCGGGCTCGCCTGGCCGCTCGCGGCGCTCATCATCGGGCTCGCGGGCATCGCATACTGGGAAGACCAGCAGCGCCGCGCGGAACTGGCCGACATCGACGCGGCCATGATGAGCGACAGCCTGCCGATCGACGCCTATCTCGATCACGGTTTCAACGCGTACCTGACGCGCAATCATTAAGCACTGGATACAGCAGGGGAATTTTCGGGTGAGTTACAAGCGCGGTCTCGCGATTGTCTTTGGTTGCGCGATTGCGGGTCTCGTCGCGTTCGCCGCGACCTATCCGCGCTTCTACTCCACCACGGCCGCCACGCCCCCGCCGCGGCCGCGCCGAGCGGCGGCTCGGGCACCACGGTCGATTCGAACGTCTCGCCGCTCGCCGTGCTGTCTCCCGAAGGTCCGCTGTCGTGGAGCCATCTGACCGAGGCGCAGCACGTCGCGCTCGCCCCCTTCGCGACCCAGTGGGATTCGTTTTCCGACGAGCGCAAGCAGAAGTGGCTGAAGATCGCGTCGCGCTTCCATCGCATGTCGCCCGAGGCGCAGAAGCATCTGCATCAGCGCATGGAGGAATGGGTGCGGCTCACGCCCGACCAGCGCAAGGTCGCGCGCGAGAATTATCAGGTTTCCAAATCGGTGCCGCTGGAGAAGCGCGAAAAGGCTTGGGACGCCTACCAGAAGCTGTCCGAAGAGCAGAAGAAGAAACTTGCCGCGAGCGAACGCGTGCGCCGTCCGACCGTCGTCTCCGCGCCGCCGACGGGCAAGTCCGAAGTGAAGGACATCAATCGCCTCGTCACGGCGCGCGAGCAAAGCTATGTCGCGGGTCCCGCGGCAAGCGGCTCGGGCGCGCCCGCGCAACCGGCCATTCCGAACGCCGCGAGCATCGTTCCGGCCACGCCGACTCCGGTATCGCCGCAGCAGGCGCCCTCGATGTACAACGGCTCGTGAGCGCGCCTTCGACCGCATGAGCGCGCCCGCCGCCATCACCGACACAGTCCCGCCGATGCACGCGCCCGCCCTGCGCCGCCGCCTTGCGACGATGCTCTACGAAGGCGTCATCCTGTTCGGCGTCGTGTTCATCGCCGGCTATCTTTTCAGCACGCTCACGCAGCAGCGCAACGGACTCACGCATCACAACTGGCTGATGTCATGGATCGGCATCGTGCTCGCGGTCTATTTCGTGTATTTCTGGACCCACGGTGGCCAGACCCTGCCGATGAAGACCTGGCGCCTCAAGGTCGTCGACGCGCACGGCCAGCCCCCCTCCGGCCCGCTCGCGCGCTCGTCCGCTACGTGCTCGCGTGGCTGTGGTTCCTGCCGCCGCCCGCGCTGTATCCGCTGCTCTCGCTCGCCGTGCCGCAGACGCTCGCCGTCTTCGCAGTGAGGGTCGTGCTGTGGGCCGCCGCCGTGCGGCTCGATCCGGCGCGCCAGTTCCTCCATGACCGCCTCGCCGGCACGCGCCTCGTCGCCATTCAGCCCGCCGCCAAGTAAGTAATAAGAATTTCTCGTGACTGTCACGGCTCGGTCACAGTCGCATGGCGCAATGCGCATACCGAAACTCGATGCGCGAGCCAATGGCCTTCAACTCGTCAGCCCACCCGGCAATCGACCCGCCCTTCGAACCGTCCTCCCCTTTCCGCTTCGGCAACGGCGACCTGCGCGCCGGCCCCTTCGCGCTTCGATCTGAATCCACCGAACCCTCCGAGCCCGCCTCCGTGGGCACACCGGATTTCGCCGATGCGCGTCTCGCCGCGCCGATGCAAGGCGGCACGTCCGGCGACGCCTCCGACGCGCCGCACCGCTACCGCACAATCTGGCTCTCCGACATCCACCCCGGCTCGGGCGACTGCCAGGCGCAGTACCTGCTCGACTTCCTGCGTCATCACGAGTCCAAATATCTATCCTCGTGGGCGACATCATCGACGGCTGGCAACTGCGCAAGGGCTGATTCTGGCCGCAGGCGCACAACAACGTCGTACAGAAGATCCTGCGCAAGGCGCGCAAGGGCACGCAGGTCGTCTACATCCCCGGCAACCACGACGAAGCCGCGCGCCAGTTCTGCGACCTCGCGTTCGGCGACATCCACGTGCGCGGCGAAGCGTTCCACACGACGCTCGCGGGCAAGCGCCTGTGGATCGTGCCACGGCGATCTCTTCGACGGCGTGATCCAGCACGCCAAATGGCTCGCCTATCTCGACGACACCGCCTATACCGTCATCCTGCTGCTCAACCGCTGGTTCAACCGGGTGCGCACGAAGCTCGGCTTCAACTACTGGTCGCTGTCGCAGTACCTGAAGCATCAGGTGAAGAACGCCGTGAACTTCATCTCGCAGTTCGAGCGCGTGATGACCGACGAAGCGCGCCGCCGCGGCTACGACGGCGTCGTGTGCGGGCACATTCACAAGGCGGAGATCCGCGACCTCGACGGCATTCTCTACTGCAACGACGGCGACTAGGTGGAAAGCCTGTCCGCGCTCGTCGAGACCTATGACGGCGAGCTGAAGGTCATCTTCTGGACCGTCATGCGCTCGCCCGCTCAGCGCGCCACGCGAGCGCGCGCGACAGTCTGAAAGCCGTATCGAACCATTACAACGCATCCAGGAACCCGGGCCGAATCCGATGAAAATCATGATCGTTACCGACGCATGGGAGCCGCAGGTCAACGGCGTCGTGCGCACGCTCACGCAAACGACGAAGGAGCTCAGCGCGCTCGGACATCGCGTGGAATTGCTCACGCCGCTCGAATTCAAGACGATTCCCTGCCCGACCTATCCCGAGATTCGCCTCTCACTGATGCCGGGGCGGCGCGTCGCCAAGCGCATCGACACGTTCGAGCCGGACGACGCGCTGCACATCGCGACCGAAGGCCCGCTCGGACTCGCCGCGCGCGCCTATGCGCTGCGCCACAAGCTGCCGTTCACGACCGCGTACCACACGCGCTTTCCCGAGTACGTGAAGGCGCGCTTCGGCATTCCGCTCGCGATGACGTATCGCTTCCTGCACTGGTTCCACGGGCCGTCGCAGGCGGTGATGGCGCCGACGCCCGTCGTGAAGAGCGACCTCGAGCGCTACGGCTTCACCAACGTCGTGCTGTGGACGCGCGGCGTCGATCTCGACATCTTCCATTCGATGGAGTCGAAAGTGCTCAACACCGCGCGGCCGATCTTCCTATACGTCGGACGCGTGGCGGTCGAGAAGAACGTCGAGGCGTTCCTCAAGCTCGATCTGCCCGGCTCCAAATGGGTCGCGGGCGAAGGACCGGCGCTCGCCGAACTGAAGTCGCGCTACACGAACGTCAACTATCTCGGCGTGCTGTCGCAGCCCGAGCTGGCGAAGGTGTATGCCGCCGCCGACGTCTTCGTGTTCCCGAGCCGCACCGATACCTTCGGCCTCGTGCTGCTCGAGGCGATGGCCTGCGGCACGCCGGTCGCGGCGTATCCGGTGACGGGCCCGATCGACGTGCTCGGCGAGAACGGCCCGGGCGCGCTCTACGACGACTTGCGCGAAGCCTGCCTGCAGGCGCTGAAGATCGAACGCGCCGATGCGCGCGCCTGGGCCGAGCGCTTCTCGTGGCGCGCGGCGTCGGAGTAATTCGCTTCGCATCTGCGGCGGTTCGGACCGCGCGAGACGAGCTCGGACTGGGCGGCCGCATGACGCGACGCGGCGTGGCGCAGGAACGGGCCGAAGCGCGCGCGGCGCCGGGCCGCACGCGCGAGCGCGATCCTTTCGACGACGACCTCGACAACGCCGACGGAATCGACGACATGCCCGCCCAGTCGCGCGAGCCCCTGAGCCCCAACGATCTGCCCTTCAATCCGTACAAGGGCAATCGCGGCCTCACGCGCGCCTGGCATGCGATGAAGAACTCGCTGTACGGTTTTTCAGGTCGCGATTACGGTTTTTCAGGTCGCGATCCGCGAGGAAAGCGCGTTCCGCCAGGAATTGACGCTCGCCGCAATCCTGCTTCCATGCAGTTCGTGCCCGTCGCGCCCGTGGAGCGCGCGGCGCTGATCGCGTCCGTCCTGCTTGTGCTGATCGTCGAGCTGCTCAATTCGAGCGTGGAAGCGGCCATCGACCGCATCTCGCTCAAACGCCACGAACTCTCGAAGCGCGTGAAGGACCTCGGCAGCGCGGCCGTGATGATGGCGCTCGCCGTCTGCGTGCTCACATGGGGCCTGATTCTCTGGCCGCTTGCATCCGCGTGGCTGGCGCGTATCTTATAAATAGTCGGACCGCCGCGCGAGGCCGCGTCCGTGCAGCCGAACGACCAGTTTAAAATCGTCCGACATTCTCAAAAATAGCAACGGAAGCGGCCGTGCGAACGCTCATCCCAAGCCGTCGCGGCCCAGCCCAAGGTCGGACGACATGGAAGCCAAACCACCCCGCCGCATCCGCGAACGGATACTCGAGCTGTCGCTGAAGTTGTTCAACGATATCGGCGAGCCGAACGTCACGACGACGATCGCCGAAGAGATGGAAATCAGTCCAGGCAACCTGTACTACCATTTCCGCAACAAAGACGACATCATCAACAGCATCTTCGCGCAGTTCGAGCAGCAGATTCAGAAGCGGCTGCGCTTCCCGGACGATCATCGTCCGACGATCGACGAGATGTGGTCGTACCTGCGTACATGGCGGACTTCCTCTGGACCTACCGCTTCCTCTATCGCGACCTGAACGACCTGCTCGCGCGCAACCGCACGCTCGAGACGCACTTCAAGCAGATCATCACGCACAAGGTGCACTTCGCGAGCCAGCTGTGCGAGGCGCTCGTCGCCGATCAGGAGATGGTCGCCACGCCCGAGGAGATCAAGGTGATCGCGACAAACATGGGCGTGATCGCGACCTACTGGCTCTCCTACCAGTACGTGATGAATCCGCGCAAGTACAATGATCAGGAAGCGATTCGCGCGGAGCTGCATCAGGCGAGCCTGCACATCATCTCGATCATGGCGCCGTATCTGCGCGGACGCTCGCGCCAGCTCTTCGACGATCTCGTCTCCGGTAAGCTGCCGAAAAGCGCGAGTTCGCTGATTTCCTGCCGCCGCGCGACGATGCATCGAAGACCGAAACAAAGGATTCCCGGTAATGAAAGCAGTGTGTGTCTATTGCGGCTCCGCGACCGGAGCCCGCCCCATCTATGCCGAAGCGGCCAAGGCGTTCGGCCGCGCCCTGGTGGACAACGATCTCTCGCTCGTCTACGGCGGCAGCCGCGTCGGTCTGATGGGCCTCATCGCCGATGAAGTGCTCGCCGCCGGCGGACGGGCAATCGGCGTGATTCCCGAATTGCTGCTCACAAAGGAAGTCGGCCACACCGATCTGACCGAACTGCACGTCGTGCCCGACATGCACGAGCGCAAGAAGATGATGGCCGATCTGTCGGATGCCTTCGTCGCCATGCCCGGCGGCGTCGGCACCTTCGAGGAGTTCTTCGAGGTGTATACGTGGGCGCAGCTCGGCTACCACCAGAAGGCGGTCGGCCTGCTGGACGTGAACGGCTACTACGATCCGCTCATGGCGATGCTGCGTCACACCGTCGAGGAAGGCTTCATGCGCGCGCCGTATCTGGACATCATCCAGGTCGCGGCCGGGCCCGAGGAGATGATCGCGAAACTTGCGGCCTATACCCCGCCCGCGCACGACAAGTGGGCCGAGAAACGCAACGTCGTCTGAGGAACCCGATCGATGTCCAGAGTCATCCTGATTACCGGCGCGAGCCGCGGCATTGGCCGCTCGGCCGCGGTGCTCGCGGGCAAGCGCGGCTGGTCCGTCGGCGTGAACTACGCGTCGAATGCGCGCGCTGCGGATGAAACCGTCGCGGCGGTACGGGCGGCGGGCGGCAAGGCGATCGCCATCGAGAGCGACGTCAGCGACGAAGCCGCGATCATCGCGATGTTCGACGCCACCGAACAGGCCTTCGGCAAGCTCGACGGCGTGGTGAACAACGCGGGCATCGTCGCGCCCGGCTCGGCGCTCGCGGACATGGACACCGCACGCATGAAGCGCATCTTCGACATCAACGTGCTCGGCGCGTATCTGTGCGCGCGCGAGGCGGCGCGGCGCATGTCGGTTTCGCGCGGCGGCAGGGGCGGCTCGCTCGTGAACGTCTCGGCGGCGGCGGCGCGCCTCGGCGGACCGAACGAATACGTCGACTATGCCGGCTCCAAGGGCGCGATCGATACGCTCACGCTCGGGCTGTCGAAAGAGCTGGGCCGCGAAGGCGTGCGCGTAAATGCCGTGCGCCCGGGTCTGATCGAGACCGACATCCACGCGAGTGGCGGCAAGCCGGATCGCGCTCAGGTGCTCGGCGCGCAGACGCCGATCGGCCGTCCCGGCACGGCGGATGAAGTCGGCGAATCGATCGTGTGGCTGCTGTCGGACGAGTCGTCGTACGTGATGGGCGCGATTCTGGACGTGGCGGGCGGAGGGTAACGCGGGCGGCGGCGGACCGGATTCAGAAGCCGCCGTGCTTCGCCAGCTAGGCGTCCTCTTCGGGCAGCATGTCGCGCCCGAGGATCCGGTTGCGATGCGGAAAGCGCCCGAAGCGCCCGATGACTTCCGCGTGCTCCACCGCCGATTCGTAAAAAGATGTGACGCCGGTTTCGTCCGTCAGTTTCGCGAAGAGCCGCAATGCCTCGCGCTGGCTCGCCATCGACTCGTCGTGCTCGAAGGGCATGTAGGTGTGAGGTGAGCTTTCGCGGTTAAGGAGCCAAACCGTTTTCGGCATAAAGGCGCCAGGGACTTTTCTGTGGCGCCACAAGTCTTTCGGCGTATAGGCGCCAGTAGATTTTCGCCGTAAAGGCGCCACTGGCGTCTGAGTCGGGCGCTCGAACTTCGCCAACCGCTACCCTCCCGGCACGCATTTGCTCCGGAGGGTGGCTTGAAGAGGAAGTTCGAGATGTACCAATATCGACAGGTTCTGGTGCGAATGCGCCAGGGTGACTCCGACCGGGATATCGACCGGTCGAAGATCATGGGCCGTAAGAAGCTGGCAGCCGTGCGGGAGATCGCAACCGAGCGCGGGTGGCTTTCTCCGGACAACGCTCTGCCGGATGACGCGCAGCTCGCTACAGCGTTTAGTCGCAAGGAGTTCCTGCCCGCAAGCTGTATCTCGTCGGCCAAACCGTGGCGCGAACAGATTGCCCAGTGGCATGACGCGGGCGTCCCTGGCACGACGATTCACAGCGCCCTGGTGCGCAACCACGGCTACGAAGGAAGCTACTCATCCGTATACAGACTGCTTCAACAGCTGAAGGCGGAGCTTACGCCGGATGTACCGATGCGGCTGGAGTTCAAACCTGCTGATGCCGCACAGGTTGATTTCGGCGCAGGTCCGACCATCACGGATGCGCACACGGGAGAGATCCACAAGACATGGTTCTTCGTGATGACCTTGTGCTGATCGCGGCATCAATACGTTGAGTTTGTCCGCGACCAGAGTGTCGACATGTGGTTACTGTGTCATCGCCATGCCTTCGAATGGTTCAATGGCGTAGTGGGACGCGCGCCATCATAGATAACCCAAAGTGTGCCATCGTCAAGGCCTGTATCTACGAACCCGAAGTCCAGCGGGCCTACGTGCAATGCGCCGAAGGGCATTCGTTCAAGGTCGATCCGTGTCCGCCGAGGGACCCGGCTAAAAAGGGAATTGTCGAATCGGGCGTCAAATACGTGAAGTCGAGCTTCCTTCCTCTTCGCGAATTCCGTGCCACTGAACATGAATCCAATTCCCGAACTCACGTCTTCCCTCAAGCAATTGCGCCTGTCCGGCATCCTCGACACGCTCGAAGCGCGCAACCGTGAAGCCATCGACCGTAAGCTTGCCTATACCGACTTCCTGACGTTGCTCATCCAGGACGAGATTGCACGGCGGGATCACCGCAAGCTCGACGCCCGCATGCGCCGCGCGAACTTCCGTGGCCAGAAGACACTGGAAGGTTTCGACTTCGACCGCCTGCCGAATCTCAATCGTGCTGTCGTTCACGATCTGGCAACCTGCCGTTTTATCGATGAGAAGGTCAGCGTGCTGATCGCCGGTCCATGTGGAACGGGCAAGTCACATCTGGCGCAGGTACTCGGTCATGCGGCCGCCCGGCAAGGTCACGATGTCCTGTTCATGACCCAGACCCGGCTTCTCGGCGCGCTGCGCAACGCACAGGCTGTCGGCTCCTACGAACGGCGCTTCCAGGCGCTTGCCAAATTGCCACTGCTCATCATTGACGATTTCGGACTGAAACCCATGCGCACGCCCGAAGATGAGGACTTCCACGATCTGATCGCCGAACGGTACGAACGTACATCGACCGTCCTGACTAGCAATCTTGATTTTACGGAATGGGGTGATGCGTTCGCGACCAACAAAATGCTCGGCGCCGCAACGCTTGATCGCCTGCGACATGCGGCGTACCGCGTCGTGCTCGACGGCGAGAGCTACCTTGTTCCACGCCCGATGCCCGAGAGCAACAAATCAGCACTTGCGAAAGGAGGTAAAAACAAGGATTCTTGATCCCCGTTCGAGCCCCGAATCAGGCGCCTTTCGCTGGCGCCATTACGCCGAAAACACCCGGCTCCTTTACGGCGAAAGGCAACAGCCGGCAATTCGACTGTCTGAGACACTGTGTCCATTCTCCGCAGTTCGTGGACACTGTCGGTCAATCGTGTCCGTTGCGGCTGATGATTGCATCTTCTACCTAGAGCGAGACAACGGTACAGATCGAGCGCTTACTCGTGATCCAGCCACGCCATCGCTTCGCATAGCGGCATGCGATGCAGGCAGGCCAGCCAGAAGTCGTGGCGAGCGGCACTGCGGCCGAGCTCAGCAAAACGGCTACACAGGTGGAAGGTGAACGTCCCGTGGGCCGCCACCAACGATCGCCACCAGCGCCGCACGGTATGATACGCCAACGCGAAGACGTTTGCCGTACGGCGTAGCAAGGCGCCCGCGATCAGCAATTGCAGCACGTTCTGCTGCAACGACCAGCCATACCATCGATGCGGACAGATGCACAGCGGCAGACGTGAACAGGTCCGCGTGCATGACGGGCAACGGAAACGCGGCACAGGCACCGGATTGAGCGCGCCGTCGGCGCTGCGATCCGCTGCACCCATAACAGCCGTGACACCACAGGCAGCCACTGCCGCAATGCGGACAGCGATCGGGCCGGTAAGAAGCGGGAGAGCACTCAATCGCGCGACGATGTTGTTCGAGGCAGAGAAAGGCAAATGCAATGCGATGCATGGCCCGTCTGTTCTTGATGTGTTTGTACGACGCCTGAGAAACATCGCACGATATCAGAGCAGCGCCGGCCATCCTGCTACCCCTCATGTCTCGCGCTGCGCGCGGTAATCGACAAAACATCGTCCTGGCTGACCGCGCGACAATCTCACCCCTCCCAGCTCATTCTGCGCGCGACGTAACAGACAAGGACAGATCGATGCCACCGACCTGCAGCGCACCCTCGCCCGCCGTCTCGCGTAGCACGGCGGGCAAGGCGCGCGCAGCGCTTTGTCGGGGCGAAGGAGTGCGGCTTCTGCGCGGGCGCGCTGCACTTGCGCGGGCGTCGCGGCAAACGCCCCGGCGTTGCCCGTGCCCGGCGGAATGCGGTCGACGTAGCGGGTTCCGTCGTCGGTATCGTTGTGCTCGAGGATGGCGGGCGTCTCGCTGCCGTCCGCCACGACGTACGCGCGCGGCAACAGATCGCTGTAGCGCTGATACCAGTATTCGCCGACGAACGGCACTTCGACGCGCTCGCCCGCACCCAGCGTGAAGGTGCCGGCGCGCGGCGTGAGCGCGTAGAGATCGCCCGTGATGTGCTTTCACGCGAAGGCCGGATGCTCGATCATCAGGATGCGCCGGATGCTGTGCAAATAGAGCGTCCAGCCGCCGGCGGTGAGGCTGCGGCCGCCGGTGGTTCTCCAGAACCAGCTTGCCGCGCGCGCAGCTTGCCCGCTCCGCGCCGAGGTCCGTGCAGTTCGTGCCGGACTTCGCGGCGTCGTTGGTGTCGATTTCGACCCGCACGATCAGATTCTCGCCGAGCGCGGCCGCGCGCGCCGAGGGCGGCAAGTTGGTCGAGCCCGAGTCCGAGCTGCCGCCGCATGCCGTCAACAGACACGACGCGACAACGATTACCTCCGCCAATAAACTTGATCCGACCTCGGGGTGCTTGATGGAGCGTCGCGGGATCAGCCCAGGAAGCGCCGCGCGTTCTGGAACACGCGCAGCCACGGACTGCCGTCGGCGGTCCAGTCCGCGGGCGTCCAGCTCATCTGCACGTTGCGATGCACGCGCTCCATGTGCGGCATCAGCACGGTGAAGCGGCCGTCGGGCGTCGTAACGGACGTGATGCCCTGCGGCGAGCCGTTCGGGTTGAACGGATACTGCTCGGTCGCATTGCCGCGATGATCGACGTAGCGCATCGCGACGAGCGCCTTCGACTGATCGCCCTGCTGCGAGAAGTCCGCGAAACCCTCGCCGTACGCGACCGCCACCGGAATGCGCGAGCCTTCCATGCCCGCAAAGAAGATCGACGGCGAGCGCTGCACCTCGACCAGCGAGAAACGCGCCTCGAACTGCTCCGACTTGTTGCGCGTGAACTTCGGCCAGTACTCCGCGCCGGGGATGATGGACGCCAGGCTCGACATCATCTGGCAGCCGTTGCAGATGCCGAGCGCGAACGTGTCGGGACGGCTGAAGAACGCGGCGAACATGTCGGCGAGACGCGGATTGAAGCGGATCGTCTTTGCCCAGCCCTCGCCCGCGCCCAGCACGTCGCCGTACGAGAAGCCGCCGCACGCCACCGCGCCCGTGAAATCGGCGAGCGTCGCGCGGCCTTCGAGCAGATCGCTCATATGGACGTCGTGCGCGTCGAAGCCGGCGCGGTCGAACGCATAGGCCGTCTCCAGGTGCGAATTCACGCCCTGCTCGCGCAGGATCGCGACACGCGGGCGCTTGTTCGTCGCGATGAAAGGCGCGGCGATGTCTTCGCTCGGATCGAACGTGAGCACGGGCGAAAGACCGGGGTCGCCTGCGTCGAGCAGCGCGTCGTATTCGGCATCGGCGCAGGCCGGGTTGTCGCGCAGACGCGCAATGCGCCAGCTCACCTCGCTCCAGGCGCGCTGCAACTCGACGCGCGGCGCATCGAAAATCTTCTTTGCGTCGCGATAGATCGCGACGGTATCGGTCGTGTTCGGCTTGCCGATGACATGCGAGCACGCCGACAAGCCATGCTCGCGCAGCGCGCCCAATACCGCGTCGCGGTCCGAGGCGCGCACCTGCACCACCGCGCCCAGCTCCTCGGAAAAGAGCGCGCGGATCGTGCGATCGTCGCGGCGGCCGCTCGTCTGCTTCGCCCAGTCCTTCGCGTCGCCGTAATCGGATTCGTGCTCCGCGTCGAGCGTCAGCATGTCGACGTTCAGCGACACGCCCACGTGCCCCGCGAACGCCATTTCGCAGACCGTCGCCCACAGGCCGCCGTCCGAGCGGTCGTGGTATGCGAACAGCTTGCCGTCGGCGTTGAGCGCCTGGATCGCCGCGAAGAAGCGCTTCAGGTTTTCCGGATCGTCGACGTCGGGCACCGCGTCGCCCACTTGCTGCGTGACCTGCGCGAGAATGCTGCCGCCCATGCGGTTGCGTCCGCGGCCGAGATCGATCGCGATCAGCACCGTGTTCGTATCGCTCGCGAGCTGCGGCGTCAGATGACGGCGCACGTCCTCGACCGGCGCGAACGCCGAGATGATCAGCGACACCGGCGACACCACTTCCCTGGCGCCGCCCCGCGCGTCCTGCCATTTCGTGCGCATCGACAGCGAGTCCTTGCCGACCGAAATGCTGATGCCGAGCGCCGGGCACAGGTCCATGCCGATCGCCTTCACCGTGTCGTAGAGCGCGGCGTCCTCGCCCGCGCTGCCGCACGCGGCCATCCAGTTCGCCGACAGCTTCAGCTTGTTCAACGATTCGATCGGCGCCGCCGCGATGTTCGTCACCGCCTCGCCCACCGCCATGCGGCCGGACGCGGGGACATCGATGACGGCGAGCGGCGTGCGCTCGGCCATCGTCATCGCTTCGCCGCGGTAGCCGACGTAATCCATCGTCGTCACGGCGCAATCGGCGACGGGCACCTGCCACGGACCGACGAACTGGTCGCGCGCGGTCGTGCCGCCCACCGAGCGGTCGCCGATGGTGATGAGGAACGACTTGCTCGCGACCGTCGGATGCTTCAGCACGTCGACGGCGACTTCCGACAGCGGCATGCCGGTCACCTCGACGGGCGCGAACTGCGCGCGTTCGCGCTTCACGTCGCGATGCATCTTGGGCGGCTTGCCGAGCAGCACGTCCATCGGCATGTCGACGGGTTCCTGGCCTTCGTTGGCGTCGTCGATGAGCTTCAGTTGGCGCTCTTCCGTCGCCACGCCCACGACCGCCACCGGGCAGCGCTCGCGTTCGCAGATCGCCTGGAACGCGGGCAGATCGTTCGGCGAAATCGCCAGCACGTAGCGCTCCTGTGCTTCGTTCGACCAGATTTCTCGCGGCAACAGACCGCTTTCCTCCAGCTGCACCTTGCGCAGCTCGAAGCGCGCGCCCTTGCCCGCGCCATCGACGAGCTCCGGGAACGCATTGGAGATGCCGCCCGCGCCGACGTCGTGAATCGACAGGATCGGATTGCGCTCGCCCATCTGCCAGCAGGTGTTGATGACTTCCTGCGCGCGGCGCTGGATTTCGGGATTGCCGCGCTGGACGGAATCGAAATCGAGCTCGGCGGTGTTCGCGCCGGTCGCCATCGAGCTCGCCGCGCCGCCGCCCACGCCGATGCGCATGCCCGGCCCACCGATCTGGATCAGCAGCGTGCCGCCGGGCAAATCGTGCTTGTGCGTGTGCTGATCCAAAATATTGCCGATGCCGCCCGCGATCATGATCGGCTTGTGATAGCCGCGCACGCGGCCCGCGACGTTCTGCTCGTAGGTGCGGAAATACCCGCCGAGATTCGGGCGGCCGAACTCGTTGTTGAACGCGGCTGCGCCGATCGGCCCGTCGATCATGATCTGCAGCGGCGACGCGATGCGGTCCGGGCGACCATACGGCTCGTGCTGGTCGGCGGGATTGCGGGAGGACAGCGGCACGGCGGAATCGCGGTCGTTTTCCCATTTCCGGCGCGCGTCGGGCAGATCGAGGTTCGACACCGTGAAGCCCGCGAGACCCGCCTTCGGACGCGCGCCGCGGCCGGTCGCGCCCTCGTCGCGGATTTCGCCGCCGGAGCCCGTCGCCGCGCCCGCAAACGGGGAAATGGCGGTCGGGTGGTTGTGCGTCTCGACCTTCATCAGCGTATGGGTCATTTCCACGTGGCGCCGATACTGCTCGTCCTTGCCGCGCGGGAACCAGCGCTCGGCCATGCCGCCCTGCATGATCGCTGAGTTGTCCGAATACGCGACGATGGTGCCCGCATGATTCAGCTTCTCGGTGTTGCGGATCATCTGGAACAGCGACATGTCCTGCTTTTCGCCGTCGATGGTCCATTCGCTGTTGAAGATCTTGTGACGGCAGTGCTCGCTGTTGGCCTGCGCGAACATCATCAGTTCGACGTCGGTCGGATTGCGCTTCAGGCCTTCGAACACGCTCACCAGATAATCGATCTCGTCTTCCGCGAGCGCGAGGCCCAGCTCCACGTTCGCCGCTTCGAGCGCCTTACGTCCCGCGCCGATGATGTCGACCGTCTGCAAGGGTTTCGCGGGCAGCTCGTCGAAGAGATGCAGCGCCTGATCGCGCGAGGCCGCGACGCTTTCCGTCATGCGGTCGTGCAAGGCGTCCGCGACGGCCGCGCGCGCCGCGTCGGAGAGGGTCTTCTTGCCGCCGAGCAGGCCGCTTTTCATGACGACGGTGTACTCGACGCCGCGCTCGATGCGCCGCACCTTCTCGAGCCCGCAATGATGCGCGATGTCGGTCGCCTTGCTCGCCCACGGCGAGACGGTGCCGAAGCGCGGCACCACCATGAACGTTTCCGTCGCGCCGCGTTCCTTCGTTTCCTCGAACGGCGCACCGTAGTGCATCAGCGCCTGGATGCGGCTGCTGTCCTCATCCGTGAGCGGCTCGGACGAGTTGACGAAATGCAGGAACTGGCCGCGCACGCCGACGATGTTCGCGTCGATGCGGGCGAGCGTTTCGAGCAGGCGGGTCTGACGGAAATCGGAAAGGGCCGAAGCGCCGGGGAAACACGAGAAGTGGGCCATTGTGACGGTGCGTCGATGACGTCTATGTACCGCTCGCGCGACGCTCGCCCGCTTTGCACATCCAAAAATTCGCAAATTCGGATTCGAGCACGCTAACGGCGTGAGGCGGCGTGAGGCGAAAGGAAGACTGCGATTATAACCCGGAAGCGTCTTGAAATCGGCCCGCGCGGCCCGCCCGGCCGCAGCCCGCGACGGCTCGTCGTCGCGCGGCGCGGCGCGCTACATCCCGAAAATGCACCGGGCCCGCGCCGCGCAGCGGATCGGAGCAATGACGGCCTGGCCGCGCGCGCCGTCCGCCGCCCCCGCGGCCGATTTTGGCGCGCTTTCCTCGGGTGCGGCCCGCTCATCGTTTCGGTCCGCTGGCCCATCGTTTTCATCGTGGTCATCGTATGAGACGCGGCGTCGGCGCACTCGCCCGCGCGTCAGGCCGCGCAGCACTGCAATCTCGCGCCTTCGGGCACAAAAAATCATGGATGTAATCGTCATCGGCGGAGGCATCGCTACCGCCTATCAGCTGCATGCGGCGGGTCATCGCGTCTGCGTCATCGAGCGCCACGCGACCGTCGCGCAAGGCGCCACCTACGGCCAGGGCGGCGCACTGCTGCCCTCGCCGCTCGACGTCTGGTTCGGTCCGACGTTCATGGCGTCGAGCCGCGCGAAGCAAAGCGGCATGGTGGTCAAGACCGGCTTCGATTCCGCCGCGCGCGATTTCATGAAACAGCTGGCGACGCTGCGCGATCCCGAGGCGTTCGCCGCCCGGTACGAGTGGCTGCAGCCGCTCGCCGAGCTGTCGCGACGCGTGCTCAGCGAGATCGAAAGCCGTCTGGCGCTCGATTTCGAACAGCGCCGCAGCATGCTGCACGTATTCCGTGCTGCACGTATTCCGCCAGCCGCGCGAGCTCGAGGACGCGCAGCCGGCCATCGACCTGCTGAAGCGCTTTCAAGCTGCCGTATCGGGTGCTGACGCCGGAGGAATGCATCGCCGTCGAACCTTCGGTGCCCGACGATCTCCCCTTCGCCGGTGGCGTGCTACTGTCCGAGGAGCGCACCGCGAACTGTCCGCTCTTCACGAAGCAGCTGAAAACAGATGCTCGAGGACGGCGGCGTGCAGTTCCGCATGCATCGCGCGGTCGCGGCGCTGCGCCTCGACGGCGCGCGCGTCGCGGTCGAACTCGCCGATCCCGGCGAGGGCAGGAAGCGCCCGGCCGACGTCGAAACGATCGCGGCCGATGCGATCGTCGTCGCGGCGGGGGCCGACACGCCCGCGCTCCTCGGCGGCATCGGCGCGACGCCCGCGCTGTTTCCGTTGCGCGTGCACACGCTGACGGCGCCCGTCGCCTACGAGGAGCGCGCGCCGCATCTCACCGTTGTCGATTCGACCAAGCGCATCACGATGACGCGCGTGAACCAGCGGCTGCGCGTCGCGGGCGCGGGCGTATTCCAGAGCGTGTCCAAGGCCGACAAGCCGCTCGACGCCGCCCTCTCGCGCCGCGCGCTCGATCTGCTCGGCCAGGGCACGCACGACTGGATTCCGGGCGCCGCGCGCGTCTGGGACGGTCTGCGGCTCTTCTCCGCCGACGGGCTTCCGGTCGTCGGCGCAACGCGTCATCCGCGTCTTTTCGTCAATGCCACGCACGGCCCCGCGGGTTGGGGACTGGCGTGCGGGTCTGCTAAAGTGATCGCGGACCTCGTCTCCGGCGTCGCGCCCGAGCTTCCTGCCGAGACGCTCGCCGCGCTGAGCCTCGAACGCGCTTAGCAGCAGGCGGGCATACGCGCCGCGCAAGCGGCCCCGACGGGCACGATTGCTGCGGGCGACGCCGGATTTCCGAACGATTCGATTCTCGAAACGCCCTTCCGTCCGCCGCCATGACCGCTGCCCGCTCTCCCTATTTCACGCCCAAGGACGATCCGCTCGCCCTCCTGACGCTCGCCGAGCTGCGCACGCTTGAAACGCGCGCCGCCGCGTTGCCGCCGCACACGCTGATGGCGCGCGCGGGCGCGGCCGCCGCGCAATGTCTCGTCGATGCGATGGGGCACGATCCCGAAACGCGCGCGCGGCCGGTATGGATCGTGGCGGGCCCCGGCAACAACGGCGGCGACGCGCTCGTGATGGCCGAGCGGCTGCATCGCGCGGGCATCGGCGTGCGCGTGTGCATGCCCGTCGAGGTCAAGCCCGACGACGCGCGCTGGGCGCTCGGCTCCGCGCGCGCGGCGGGCATGCCGATCGACGGCGAGCCGCCCGCCTCGTTCGACGGTTTCGGCTGGCTCGTCGACGGCATGTTCGGCATCGGTCTCTCGCGGCCGCTCGAAGGCGTGTTCGCGGACCTCGCCGCGCGCCTGACGCGCCGCGCTCGCGCGGCGGGCCAGGTTCTGGCGCTCGACGTGCCGAGCGGCCTCAACAGCGACACGGGCGCGCCGGTGAACGGCGCAGACGCCGTGCGCGCGACGGACACCATCACCTTCATCGGCGCGAAGCCAGGACATTTCACGTCGCAGGGACGCGACCTCACCGGCCGGCTCTTCGTCGCGACGCTGGAAGTCGAGGCGAGCGCCGCGCCGTCGATCGTGCTCAACGCGCCCGCGTTCTTCGGCGCCCACATGCCGCCGCGCGACAACGCGACGAACAAAGGCACCTTCGGCACGCTCGCCGTGATCGGCGGCGATACCGGCATGTACGGCGCGCCGGTGCTCGCCGCGCGCATGGCGCTCTACGGCGGCGCGGGCAAGGTGAACATTGCGTTTCTGGGCGAGGGTTTCCCGCCCTACGACCCGCCGCATCCGGAACTGATGCTGCATGGGGTCGACGGCTTCCCGCTCGAGAAGATGGACGCGCTCGCGATCGGCTGCGGCATGGGCGCGAGCGAGCGCGCAAGAAAATTGCTCGACGACGTGCTGAAGCTCGACGTGCCCAAGCTGCTCGATGCCGATGCGCTCAATCTCGTCGCCAAGGACGATGAGCTCGCGGCGGCGGTCGCCGCGCGCGGCGCGCAGGGTGACCCGTGCATCCTGACGCCGCATCCGCTCGAGGCGGCGCGTCTCCTGCAAACCGATTCGAAGGCCGTTCAGGCGGATCGCCTCGCCGCCGCGCGCCAATTGTCCGCGCGCTATGCGGCGATCGCCGTGCTGAAAGGCTCGGGCACCGTGATCGCTTCGCCCGACGGGCGCGTCGCGGTGAACCCGACGGGGAACGCCGGGCTGGCCACGGGCGGCACCGGCGACGTGCTCGGCGGTTTGATCGGAGCATTGCTCGCGCAGCAGTTGCCCGCTTACGAGGCCGCGCTCGCGGGCGTCTACCTGCACGGCCTCGCCGCGCAGACGCTCACCGACGACGGCATCGGCCCGGCGGGCCTGACGGCGGGCGAGCTCGCGCCCGCAGTGCGCACGCTCATCAATCGCCGTTTCTACGCGGAGCATGCGCGAAGCTGACGGCGCCCCGTCCGCGCGGCTTGCAAGGCCGTTGTGACGCTTTGCAAGCATCCGTTCATGCATCGTCGCTATACTCTTTTCGATTCGGGCATCCGCGGCGGTTTGGTCGCGTTCACGAAACACGCGCGACACAAGACAAGTCAGGCTGGATTTGCACAAACGTATCCTCTGTCACTCTCAGACTATCGGACCGCTCATGACCCAAACCTCGATGCTCAATTCGCTTCCTGCCTGGTCGGCGCTCCAGTCGCACTATGATGCCATCTCCGGCAAGCGCCTGCGCGACTGGTTCGCGCCGCAGAACGACACCGCGCCGACGCGCGCCGAGCGTCTCACGTTCGAAGGCGGCGGCCTCACCATCGACTTCTCCAAGAACCGCGTCAACGATGAAACGCTCAGGTTGTTGATCCAGCTCGCCGAGGAAGCCGGCGTCACGAAGCGCCGCGACGCGATGTTCCGGGGCGATATCGTCAACGTCACCGAGCATCGCGCGGTGCTCCATACCGCGCTGCGCGCGCAGTCGCCCGACGCGTCTTTCCACAGCCAGGTGCAGGCCGAAAAGGCCAAGATGGCCGCCTTCTCCGACAAGATCCGCGACGGCTCGTGGAAGGGCTACACCGGCAAGCGCATCCGCCATGTGGTGAATATCGGCATCGGCGGCTCGGATCTCGGGCCGAAAATGGTCGTGCACGCGCTGCATCATCTCGCGTCGAAGGAGTTCGACACGCACTTCGTGTCGAACGTCGACGGCGCGGACCTCTACAACGTGCTGCAGCAGATCGACACCGAAGAGACGCTCGCGATCGTCGTCTCCAAGACCTTCACGACGCTCGAGACGATGACCAACGCGCACTCCATGCGCGACTGGTTCCTGAAATCCGGCTGCCCCGAGGACCAACTGTCGAAGCATTTCGTCGGCGTGTCGGCGAATCCGGCGGAAGTCGTCAAGTTTGGCATCGCGAAAGAGAACGTGTTCGAGATGTGGGACTGGGTCGGCGGACGCTACTCGCTGTGGTCGGCGGTCGGTCTCTCGATCATGCTCTCGGTCGGACCGAAGAACTTCGACGCGCTGCTGCAGGGCGCGGACGCGATGGACCAGCACTTCCGCACCGCGCCGCTCGCCGTGAACCTGCCGGTGCTGATGGGCATGATCGGCATCTGGTACCGCAACTTCTTCGGCTCGCAGAGCGATCTGATCGCGCCTTACTCCGAAGCGCTGCACTATCTGCCTGCGTATCTCCAGCAACTGGAGATGGAAAGCAACGGCAAGTCCGCGCGCCTGGACGGCAAGATGGTCGACTATCCGACCGCCGCCGTCATCTGGGGCGAGCCGGGCACGAACGGCCAGCATGCCTTCTTCCAGATGTTGCATCAGGGGCCGACGATCATCCCGATCGACTTCATCGCGGTGCTGACGCCGGAGCATCCGCTCGTCGATCATCATGCGAAGCTGCTCGCGAATTGCTTCGCGCAAAGCGAAGCGCTGATGCTCGGGCGCACGCTGGAAGAAGCGAAGAAGGTCGCGCCGGGCAAAGAAGAACTCGCGACGCACCTGAGCTTCCCCGGCAACCGGCCGACCACGACCATCATGCTCGATGCACTCACGCCGCAAGCGCTCGGCGCGTTCATCGCGCTCTATGAGCACAAGGTGCTCGTGCAGGGCACGGTGTGGGACGTCAACTCGTTCGATCAGTGGGGCGTGGAGCTCGGCAAGGTTCTCGGCAAGGTCGTCGAGGCCGACATCACCGCGGCGAGCGTCGATCCGGCGAAGCACGACTCGTCGACATCGGCGTTGATCGCGCGGGCGCGCCGTGCGCTGAAACGCTGAAACGCTTGGTTCGGTTCAAGGCGCCCGCATCCGCCCCGGCGGTGCGGGCTTTTTCATGCTCAAACGGCAAGACCGTTGACGAGCCGCCCCGCTTTGATGGTCACCGTGGTGTCGCAACGCCCGGCGAGTTCGGGAGCGTGCGTGACGAGCACGAGCGTCGCGCCGTTGCGCCGGTTCATCTCGAACATGAGGTCGATGATCGCGTAGCCCGTGGCGGCGTCGAGGCTGCCGGTGGGTTCGTCGGCGAAGAGCACGGCGGGATGCGTGACGAACGCGCGCGCGAGCGCGACCCGCTGCTGCTCGCCGCCGGAAAGCAGCTTCGGATAATTGGCCGGTGCGTCGGGCCAGGCCCACTTGGTCGAGCAGCGCGCGCACGCGCTGCGATCTCCCTGTGCGGCATCTCGGCGCGCAGTTCGAGCGGCAGCATCACGTTCTCGAGCGCGATGAGGTGCGGCATCAACTGGAAGGACTGGAACACGAAGCCGACGGCGCCGCTTCGCAATGCGGCGCGCTCGTCTTCGTTCAGCGTGGACAGTTCCTTGCCCAGCAGACGAACCGAGCCGGTGCTCGCACTGTCCAAACCGGCGAGCAGGCCGAGCAGAGTCGACTTGCCCGAGCCCGATGCGCCGACGATCGCCACGCTGCTGCCCGGCGCGATCCGATCGACAGATCGATCTGATCGAGAATCGCGAGCTCGCCCGTTGCGTCCTTCACCCGCTTGCTCAATCCCCGTACTTCGATGACCGGCTCGATATTGTTTTGCATGGACACCTTGCAAAAGAACTTGTGCGGTCTCGCACGCGCCATCGCGATGGCCGCGCCGCGGCGGCCGCCTGCGCGACGACGGGGCGCGCCGCAGACGCGCAGGCGGCGCCTCGACCGAAGCCGGCGATCGTCGTGCTCGGCGATCGCCTTTCGGCCGAATACGGCCTGCCGCGCGATACGGGCTGGGTGAATCTCTTGCGCGAACGGCTGGCGAAGGAGCGCTTCGATTATAGCGTCGCCAATTCGAGCATAAGCGGCGACACCACGAGCGGCGGCCGCGCGCGACTGACCGCGGCGCTCGCGCGCATCAAGCCCGCGATCGTGATCGTCGAGCTCGGCGCGAACGACGCGCTGCGCGGCGTGCCGCTCGCGACCACGGAGACGAATCTAAGGAACCTAAGGAACATCGTCGATACCTCGCAGGCTGCGCATGCGAAGGTTTTACTCATCGGCATGTACGTTCCACCCAATTACGGCCCCGGCTACACACAAAAGTTTCATGCGGTCTACGAGCGCATCGCCAGGGAGAAGAACGTGCCGCTCGTGCCCTTCCTGCTTGCCGGCATCGCGGACAAGCCGTCGCTGTTCCAGGCCGATCAGATTCACCCGACGGTTCAGGCCCAGCCTTTGCTACTGGATAACTTCTGGCCAACCTTGAAACCCTTGCTGGGCGCCAGTGCGTCCCACTGTCCCACTGACGAAAACGCTGGCCGCACCGGCTTTTCAGAATAAACGCGGAACATGGCCAAGATTCAGATATCTGAGACTTTCGCGTAACTCTTATAACATAACCCCGCTCATCTCGTGAGCGACTCTACAAGGAGGTCACGTGAAATTTTTCCCTCTTCTCGCACTGACCGTTGCGATCTCGGCCTGTGCCGCACAACTGCCCGCGGGCGTGCAGCAAGTCGGCACGAGCCAGAAGGCGCCGAAGGCCGTCGCGCAATGCGTCGCCCAGAAGTGGGCCGACCAGTCGCAACAGCAGGTCGTGTCGCAGGACACGCTCGCGAACGACCAGGCCGTCGATGTCTACGTTCCCGGCCAGCAACCGCCGAACGGCGCAGCGGCCGTCGTGCGGCCGGCGTGGTCGGGTCCGGGTTCGTGGGCCGGCTTCCGCGCATCGGGCGCGGCGGGCAGCCAGGCGACCGGCGACATCCAGGCCTGCCTGTAAGGCGCGTTGCGAGTCCGCGCATCCGCGTGCGGGACGGCGCGGATGCGCGATTGCCGCGTGACCAGGCAAAAAGCTCCGCTTCCTTTCGGCAGCGGGGCTTTTCAACGTGAGTTCGACGAAGCGGATCAGTTCGACGTCTGTGTCGGCGCGTGGCTCAGCTTGACCTTCGAGCGCGCCTTCAGCGAGTCGACATACGCTTCCATTTCGGCTTGCGCAACACCTGCGCGATCTGCTGTTGCGCGCCCGTGAGCCGATCGGCCGCGACCTGCGCCAGCTTCTCGACCGCATTCACGCGATAGATCGCATAACCGTCCGCGCCGAGATCCACGCCGACATACGCCGGCAGTTTCGACACATCCGCCTTGAAGATCACGCTCAGCGCGGCGGGCGGCAAACCCTGCGTGTCGTTGCGCGAGACCGTGATCGGCGACGTGAAGCCATCGGCCGACTTCGACTTCCGCAGGTCGGCCAGTTTCGCCTCGCCTTCCTTCTTCGCCATGGCGGCAGCCATATCCGCGACGGCCTTCGTGCGCACCGCGTCCTTCACCGCGTCGAACGCGGGCACGGCGGAAGCCTTGTAATCGGTCATGCGCGTGGCGATCAGCGTGTTGTTGCCGATGTCGATCGCCTGCGTGTTGTTGCGGTCCTTCACCGAATCGGGCGCAAACACGGCGGCGAGGAACTTCGGGTTGTTGAGCGGGTTGTCCTGCGGCAGTTGCGGATTCGGCTTCGGGCCGACCGTCGCGGTCTGGATCGTCAGCTTGTACTTGTCCGCCGCGGGCTGGAGCGACTTCGACTTCTCGTACAAGAGGTCGGTGAAGCCTTGCGCGTCGTCGGCGAAACCCTTCGCGCCCTGCTGCGCCGCGTAGTCCTTTGCGAGCGCGTCCTTCACTTCGTCGAAGGGCTTCGTGACGGCAGGCTTCACGTCGGTCGCCTGGATGATGTGATAGCCGAAGTCCGACTCGACGACGTTGCTCACCTCGCCCTTCTTCAGGCCGAACGCGGCGTCGTCGAAAGCCTTGCCGCCCGCGATCTGGCCGCGCGCGAAGTAGCCGAGATCGCCACCCTTGCTCGCGGAGCCCGGATCCTCCGAGTTCTTCTGCGCGATCTGCACGAACTGATCGGGATGCGCCTTGACTTGCGCGAGCAGATCTTCGGCCTTCTGCTTCGCTTTCGCGCGGTCGGCGGCGCTCGCGTCCTTCGGCGCGTTCACGAGGATGTGGCTCGCGCGCACCTCCGCTTCCGTGCGATAACGCTGGATGTTGTCGTCGTAGTACTTCTTGAGATCGGCGTCGCTCGGCTTCGCGGCCGCCGCGATCGTCGACGGCGACAGCAGGAGATACTGGATCGTGGCCGTCCCGGGCGTCGCGAAGTCATTGCGATGCGCGTCGTAATAGGCGGTGAGCTGTGCGTCGGTCGGCTGGATCTTCGCGGTGTAATCCGCCGTGCGCAGCGACAGGCCCTGCACGGCGCGCTTCTGGTCGGCCAGCTCGGTGAGGTTCTGCGCGAGCGATTTCGATGTGAACGCGCTCGCCTGAATGCTGCTCGGGATCTGATCGGTTGCGAGCGTGTAGCGCATGCGTTCGTTGTACTGCGCGGGCGTCATGCCCTGCATGGCGAGCAGCTGCTTGTAGCGGTCCACGTCGATGGCGCCGTCCGGCTTGCGCAGCGACGAGATCACCGGGTCGGCGAGCAGCGCGCGGCGCACGGCGTCATCCGATGCGGTGAGATGCAGGCGCTGCGTTTCGTCCGTCATCGCGCGCTGCTGCACGAGGCTGTCGAGACCATCGCGGCGCGCGTCTCAGGCGTGTCGAACATCTTGGGATCGAACTGTGCGCCAAGCATCGAGCGGGCACGGTCCACTTGCTGCCTGAAGGCGCTGTCGAATTCGGTGCGCGTGATCTTGTGACCGTTCACGCTGGCGACATAGGCGCTTTCGTCGAGGCAGTTGCTGAAACCCTGAATACCGACGATACCGAGGCCGGGCACGATGATCAGGATCAGCAGGGCCATCATCAGGCGCTGGTGATTTCGGAAGAAGTCGAGCATGCGTTGCGCTGCGTTATTGGAACAAAGCGTCTGATCTTACAACAGTGGCAGAGGAAAAGGCGAAAGGCGACGGGGATTTGGCCTGCCGCACGACTCGCGCAGCCCGAAGGCGATTTGCCGCCCGATTCGAAATACCCTAAGAATCAGGTATTTAGGCGCCAATCGATGCGCTTTGTGCAATGCCGACGGTGCGCAATTGCAGCGCCCTTGCGCACGGACTTTCATCGCGGCGCGAATCGCGCGGGACGCTCCCGATCATTAGCATTCTTAAAGAAACCTTTGCGCGACCGGTCGCGCAATGCAAAACAAAAAGTCCCGTCAGCCGTGAGGCTGACGGGACTTTCATGTCGATTCTGGCGGAGCGGACGGGACTCGAACCCGCGACCCCCCCGGCGTGACAGGCCGGTATTCTAACCGACTGAACTACCGCTCCTGGGTAGCGCGCCATGAACTGAGACCTGGGTGGGTGCTGAGAGGCTCGAACTCCCGACCTACGCCTTGTAAGGGCGCCACTCTACCAACTGAGCTAAGCACCCGGTCCGCAATTGCATTCGGTTTGCGCCGCGCTGCATTCGGTGCCCCGTTGCGGGAGCCCCGTATCCAGCGGCTCCGCCAGTTTAGCGCATCCTTCAGCGCTTTGCCAGGGCGAAATTTCTGGACCTTCGCGGCCTTGATCTTGATGACGTCGCCCGTGCGCGGATTGCGGCCCGTGCGCGTGGTGCGCTTGCCGACGGCGAACGTACCGAAGCCGACGAGGGTCACCGTTCCGCCCTTCTTGAGCGTCGTGCGCACGCCGCCGATCACGGCGTCGAGCGCGCGGCCGGCGGCGGCCTTGGAGATATGCTGCGCGATATGGTCGATCAGTTCCGTCTTGTTCATTGTGATCCCCGAATCAGTAATGGCAACGTTGTCATCGATGGCGCTGCATCGAAGCGAATGGCATCTCGATATTGTTGGATGCGGCGCTCATTTAACTTAGCCGAAAGCGGCGTGTCAACGGGGATTGAGCCTTATTCGACGGGCCTGGCGGGCACATTAGAAGACATCATCGGAATGATCGCGCGCGCAAACAAAAACCCGCGGGCATGACCCGCGGGTTTTTAGCTTCGACCACGCAACACGGCGACGAATCGCGCCGCGCGATGCGTTCAGTGCTTCACGACTTCGCCCGAAGCCGGCGCGTCCTTCTGCGCTTCGGCCGCCACCGGCGTCGCCTTGGCTTCGTCTTCCGGCAACGGCTCCGGCAGGCGTTCCAGCGCGAGTTCCAGCACGCGATCGATCCAGCGAACCGGCACGATCTCGATGGCGTTCTTCACGTTGTCGGGGATGTCGGCCAGATCCTTCGTGTTTTCCTCGGGGATCAGCACGAGCTTGATGCCGCCGCGATGCGCCGCCAGCAGCTTCTCCTTCAACCCGCCGATCGGCAGCACTTCGCCGCGCAGCGTGATTTCGCCCGTCATCGCAACGTCCGCGCGAACCGGAATACCCGTCAGCACCGACACCAGCGCGGTCGTCATCGCGATGCCTGCGGACGGACCGTCCTTGGGCGTCGCGCCTTCCGGCACGTGGATGTGGATGTCCTTCTTCTCGAAGGACTCGTCCGTGATGCCGAGCCGGCGCGAGCGCGAGCGCACCACCGAACGCGCCGCCTCGACCGATTCCTTCATCACGTCGCCGAGCAAACCCGTGCGGATCACGCCGCCCTTGCCGGGCATCACCGCCGCCTCGATCGTCAGCAGGTCGCCGCCGACTTCCGTCCACGCGAGACCCGTGACCTGACCGATCTGGTTCTCCTTCGCGGCCAGACCGAAGTCGTACTTGCGCACGCCGAGGAAGGTGTCGAGATTGGAGCCGTCGACCTTCACGGCGCCTTCGGCCTTCTTCAGCAGCAGCATCTTCACGACCTTGCGGCAGATCTTCGACACTTCACGCTCGAGCGAGCGCACGCCCGCTTCACGCGTGTAGTAGCGAATGATGTCACGGATGGCTTGTTCCGTGACGTCGATCTCGCCGTCCTTCAGGCCGTTGTTGCGCTTCTGCTTCGGCAGCAGGTAACGCTGCGCGATGCTGACCTTCTCGTCCTCGGTGTAACCCGAGAGGCGAATGACTTCCATCCGGTCGAGCAGCGGCGGCGGAATGTTCAGCGAGTTCGACGTGGCGACGAACATCACGTCCGATAGGTCGAAGTCCACTTCGATGTAGTGGTCCGCGAACGTATGGTTCTGTTCCGGATCGAGCACCTCGAGCAGCGCCGAAGCGGGATCGCCGCGGAAATCCATGCCCATCTTGTCGACTTCGTCGAGCAGGAAGAGCGGATTGCGCACGCCGACTTTCGCCAGGCTCTGCAGGATCTTGCCGGGCATCGAGCCGATGTACGTGCGGCGGTGGCCGCGAATCTCCGACTCGTCGTGCACGCCGCCCAGCGCCATGCGCACGAACTTGCGGTTCGTCGCGCGGGCGATCGACTGCCCGAGCGAGGTCTTGCCGACGCCCGGAGGCCCGACCAGCCACAGGATCGGCGCCTTGACCTTCTCGACGCGCTGCTGCACCGCGAGATACTCGAGAATGCGTTCCTTGACCTTTTCGAGGCCGAAGTGGTCTTCGCCGAGCACGCGCTCGGCGTTCGAGAGGTCATTGTTGACCTTGCTCTTCTTGCGCCACGGCAAGCCGATCACCGTGTCGATGTAGTTGCGCACGACGGTCGCTTCCGCGGACATCGGCGACATCAGCTTGAGCTTCTTGAGCTCCGCGTCGGCCTTCTTCTTGGCTTCCTTCGGCATGCGCGCAGCGGTGATGCGCTTCTCGAGTTCTTCGAGATCCACGCCCTCTTCGCCTTCGCCCAGTTCCTTCTGGATGGCCTTGACCTGCTCGTTCAGGTAGTACTCGCGCTGGCTCTTCTCCATCTGGCGCTTCACGCGGCCACGAATGCGCTTCTCGACCTGGAGAATGTCGATTTCGGCTTCGAGCTGCGCGAGCAGATGCTCCAGCCGCTCGATGACCGGGAACATCTCGAGGATGTGCTGCTTCTGGTCGAGCTTGAGCGGCAGATGCGCGGCGATGGTGTCCGCCAGACGACCCGCCTCGTCGATGCCCGACAGCGAGGTCAGGATCTCCGGCGGAATCTTCTTGTTGAGCTTCACGTACTGATCGAACTGCGAGACGATCGCGCGGCGCAGCGCCTCGGTTTCGGCGCTGTCGGCGTGGTCGGGCTCGAGCGGCATCACGTCGCAAGAGAATTGCGTTTCCTGCTCTTCGATCGAGAGCGTCTTGGCGCGCTGCAGGCCCTCGACGAGCACCTTCACCGTGCCGTCAGGCAGCTTCAGCATTTGCAGGATGTTGGCGACACATCCTACTTCGTACATGTCCTTTTCGGTCGGCTCGTCCTTCGCCGCCGTTTTCTGGGCGACGAGCATGATGTGCTTGCCGCCTTCCATCGCGGCTTCGAGGGCCTTGATCGACTTGGGCCGCCCGACGAAGAGCGGAATCACCATATGCGGGAAAACGACTACGTCGCGCAGCGGGAGCAGCGGCAGCGTAATGCGTTCCTGCGGGAGGAGTTGAGTTCCTGACATTTCATTTCCCCATTAATGGAATCAATTCAGCCGTAAGTAAGGCCGTTCAGAGCTATTGCAAGCCTTTATCGGAAGGGAAAAGTCGTTAGTCAAAGATCGCGTCAGTAACGTCCACAAGATAAACCGAAAAAAATAAAAGGCCCTTCACGTCGCCATGAACGGCCTCTCGCCGAGCCACAGCCTGTTTCAGTTGGAACCCGCTACCTTTGGCACATCTTCGTAGATGAGCAGAGGTTTGCCGTCGCCGTCGATGGTGTTGTCGTCGACGATCACCTTCGAAACACCTTTCATGGTCGGCAATTCGTACATTACGTCGAGCAACGCCTGTTCCAGAATCGAGCGCAGGCCGCGCGCGCCGGTCTTGCGGCGAATCGCCTTCTGCGCGATAGTCTGCAACGCCGCCGGGCGAATTTCCAGTTCCACGCGTTCCATGGCGAAGAGCTTGTGATACTGCTTCACGAGCGCATTCTTCGGCTCGATCAGGATCTTCACGAGCGCGGCCTCGTCCAGCTTGCCGAGCGTCGCCACGACCGGCAGACGGCCGATCAGTTCGGGAATCAGGCCGAACTTGATCAGATCTTCCGGCTCAACTTCGCGCAGCACTTCGCCCGCGTCGCGGTCCTGCTTGCTCTTCACGCTCGCGCCGAAGCCGATGCCGGTTTTCTCCGTGCGATCGGTGATGACTTTTTCCAGCCCATCGAATGCGCCGCCGCAGATGAACAGGATGTTGGTCGTATCGACCTGGATGAAATCCTGATTCGGGTGCTTGCGTCCGCCTTGCGGCGGCACCGACGCCATCGTGCCCTCGATCAGCTTGAGCAGAGCCTGCTGGACGCCCTCGCCCGACACGTCGCGCGTGATGGACGGGTTGTCCGACTTGCGGCTGATCTTGTCGATTTCGTCGATATAGACGATGCCGCGCTGCGCCTTGTCGACTTCGTAGTTGCAGTTCTGCAACAGCTTCTGAATGATGTTCTCGACGTCCTCGCCGACGTAGCCGGCTTCGGTGAGCGTCGTGGCATCGGCAATCACGAACGGCACGTTCAGCATGCGCGCGAGCGTCTGCGCGAGCAGCGTCTTGCCCGAGCCGGTCGGCCCGATCAAGAGGATGTTGCTCTTCGACAGCTCGATGTCGTCCTTCTTATCGAGATGCTTGAGCCGCTTATAATGGTTGTACACGGCCACCGCGAGAATTTTCTTCGCGCGCTCCTGGCCGATCACGTACTGATTGAGGATATCGCTGATTTCCTGCGGGCTCGGCAGGTCGGACTTGGAGAGCCCGGCCTCTTCCGCCGCGCCTGCCGCCTCGTCGCGAATGATCTCGTTGCACAGATCGATGCATTCATCGCAGATTAATACCGACGGGCCGGCGATGAGCTTTTTCACCTCATGCTGGCTTTTCCCGCAAAACGAGCAATACAGCAGCTTTTCGCTACTGGAACCTTTTTTGTCCGCCATAAATAAATGTGTGAGCCTCCGGACACTCTTATTTGTTACATGATACGCCCTTCGATCCGGCCACGCAGGTTCGCACCCGCGCGGTCCGGACGAAACGCGTTTTGGCGTTGCGCCGCATGCGCGATCCGCATATTTCGCCGGCTCCGTCTCCGTGCGCCGGCGCGCCGCCGCTCCGGACGCCTTCAGGGACGCTTGTGAAGCACCTGGTCGACGAGACCGTAAGCCTGCGCGTCGTCGCCGGACATGAAGTTGTCGCGATCCGTGTCGCGCGCGATGCGCTCGACCGGCTGACCCGTGTGATGCGACAGCAACTGATTCAAACGCTCCTTCAGGTACAGGATTTCCCGCGCCTGAATCTCGATGTCCGACGCCTGGCCGCGCGCGCCGCCGAGCGGCTGGTGGATCATCACGCGCGCGTTCGGCAGCGCGACGCGCTTGTCCTTCGCGCCCGCCGCCAGCAGGAACGCGCCCATGCTCGCCGCCAGACCCATGCACAGCGTGGAGACGTCGGGTTTCACGAACTGCATGGTGTCGTAGATCGCCATGCCGGCCGAAACCGAGCCGCCGGGACTGTTGATGTACAGGCTGATGTCCTTGTCCGGGTTCTCGCTTTCGAGGAACAGCAACTGCGCGACGACGAGGTTCGCGGACTGGTCGTTCACTTCGCCGACCAGAAACACCACGCGCTCCTTGAGGAGACGCGAGTAGATGTCATAGGCACGCTCGCCGCGGCCGCTCGTTTCCACGACCATCGGAACGAGGCCGAGCGCCTGGGCTTCGAAGTCCCGCGGTGCGTGGGACGCCAACGTGTCGAGCAATTCAGCGCGAAAGGTCATGCAATTTCCTTGTTCGGAATAGGGATGCTGAACGACAAAGGAGCATCCACAAGAACAGCATGCAAACGTCCAAACTTTAATGCAAAAAAGGCGTGCGAGCCGTCAGTCCGACGACTCCGCACGCCCTTGGCCATTCGCGCGTCAGGCTTGCGCCGTTGCGCTGGCCAGTTCCTCGAAGCTGACTTCCTTGTCGGTCACCTTGGCCTTGCCGAGGACGAAATCGACGACGTTGCTTTCGACGACGAACGCTTCCATCTCGGCGAGGCGCTGCTGGTTCGAATAATACCAGCGGACGACTTCCTTCGGGTCTTCGTAGCTCTTGGCGAATTCGTCCACTTCGGCACGGATCTGCTCGGGCTTCGCCTGCAGCTCGTTGGCCTTCACCAGCTCGGCCAGCACGAGGCCCAGCTTCACGCGGCGCTCGGCCTGCTCGGCGAACATTTCGGCGGGAATCGGCGCGTCGGCGGCGTTCGGCACGCCGCGCTGCTGCAGGTCCTGACGGGCCATTTCGACGAGACGCTGCTGGTCCTGCTCGATCAGCGCCTTCGGCACGTCGAGCTCGGAAATCTTGAGCAGCGCGTCCATGACCTGGTTCTTCACGATCTGCTGCGTGCGGCGCTTCGCTTCGCGCTCCAGGTTGTCCTTGATCTCGCCGCGCATCTTCGTGAGATCACCGCCTTCGATGCCGAGCGATTTCGCGAAATCCGCGTCGATTTCCGGCAGGTGCGGCCATTCGACCTTCTTCAGCGTGATGGTGAACTGCGCCGTCTTGCCCGCCACTTCCTTGCCGTGATAGTCGTCCGGAAACTTGAGGTCGAATTCGCGCGATTCGCCGACTTTCAGACCCGTTGCGGCCTGCTCGAATTCGGGCAGCATGCGGCCTTCGCCCAGCACGAACGCGAAGTCCTGCGCGCTGCCGCCTTCGAACGCGACGCCGTCGATCTTGCCGACGAAGTCGAGCGTCACGCGGTCGCCGTTCTGTGCCGCGGTGTCCGCGCCGCCGTCGCCGTGCTCGCCGGCTTCGCCGCGCGCGTGGAAATGCACGCGCTGCTTGCGCAGGATGTCCAGCGTGCGGTCGACTTCGGCTTCGGAGATGGTGGTGACCGTGCGTTCGATTTCAGCGTCCGCTACATCGCCCAGCTTGACTTCGGGGTAGACCTCGAAGGTGGCGTCGAACGCGTAGGCGGCGGCGGCTTCCGCCTTCGGCGCGAAGCTCGGCTGGCCGGCCACGCGCAGGTTCTCGGCGCGCGTCACGTCGAAGAATACCTTGCCGACCTTGTCGCTCAGCACTTCGGCTTCCACCTGGCCGCCGTACTGCTGCGTCACCATCTTGAGCGGCACCTTGCCCGGGCGGAAACCCGGCATGCGCACGTTCTTGGCCAACTGGCGGATGCGCGAATCCACTTCCTTCTGCACCGTGTCTTTCGGCAGGGAAATCGTCACGCGGCGTTCGAGCTTGCCGAGGTTCTCAACTACGTTAGCCATGGCTGAAATCGTCCTAGAGTAAAGTAAATCGTAAATTCGGTGTTCGGTTCTTCCGCGGTTCTAAAGACGCGGGTCCGGATGCGGGCTCTGCTTTCAGCCGGCCGAAATCGACGCCTGGCGGCGACAAACGCGCGTAAGACGCGTCGTACGCGAGTGCCGAGCCGTCGCCCGACACGGTGTCAGTCAACAGAAACGGTGTCAGTCAACAGAACCTGGTATTTTAGCAAACAAATCCGGGAGGACCCGGCGATAGAGCCGCGAATACGGATCAAAACGGAATGTGCCCCGAAATATGCTGGTTTTCGGGCTGAATTCGGCGTAAGTCCGCGTTTTTCGCGCGCGCAGGCGAGCACAATTCCCGCTATCCGCACGCGGCTATTTTGCGCCGCGCGCCGCGCTGATAAGCTTGCCGGCGCATGATTTACGCGAGGAAAGCGCCTCATGCGCAATGCATTGCCGCAAGGCATGAAGCGCATGCAACAGCCGCATAAATAAGGCTTCGTTGCGACTTTTCAATCGCTCCTTCCAAACCAGAACATTCCAGAACATTCGAGACACCATGCCTAACCTCACGTCCGCTCCCGTAGTTGTCATCGCTCCCGACTCGTTCAAGGGATCGCTCTCCGCAGAAGGCGTGGCGAACGCCATCGCGGAGGGCATCAGACGCGCACGGCCGGACGCCGACATCCGCATCCGCCCGATGGCCGACGGCGGCGAAGGCACGCTCGACGCGATGCTTGCGGCCGGCGGCGAGCGCCGCCTGCTCAACGTGCGCGGGGCGGCGGTCGCGCGGCGCGACGCGGCCACCGGCCTGCTCGCCGACGGCGGCGCGATCATCGAGACCGCCGAAGTGGTCGGCATCACCGATCCGGACGGCATGGCGGTTCCCGTCACCGAGCGCAGCACGCTCGGCATGGGCGAGGCGATCCGCTCGCTGCTCGATTCCGGCGCGCGCAGCTTCTACGTCGCGCTCGGCGGCAGCAGCACCAACGACGGCGGCGCGGGCCTGCTCGTCGGCCTGGGCGTGAAGCTCTTCGATGCGAGCGGCAAGGAGCTCGAGCCGGTGCCGTCGGCGCTGGCACGGCTCGCGCGCATCGACGCGTCGGGGCTCGATCCGCGCGTGAAGGAGGCCGAGTTCGTCGGCATGTCGGACGTGGACAATCCGCTCACCGGCGATCACGGCGCGACGGCGGTCTTCGGGCCGCAGAAAGGCGTGACGCCGGAGCAGGTCGCCGATCGACGCCGCCGCCCTCGCCCGTTTCGCCGATCTGCTCGAGCCCGCGATGGGCGTCGCCAAGCGCAACGAGCCCGGCGCGGGCGCGGCGGGCGGGCTGGGTTTCGCGCTGCACATGCTGGGCGCGCGCTTCGAGACGGGCGCGGAAGTGGTCGCGCGCGAAATCGGCCTCGACGCCGCGCTCGAAGGCGCGAACTGGCTCATCACAGGCGAAGGCCGTCCGACGTGCAGACGCTGCACGGCAAGGCGCCCTTCATCGCCTGCAAGCACGCGCGCGCGCGGCGGGCGTGCCGGCTTCGCTGCTCTCGGGTGCGGTCGATTCGGCCGCCCTGCCGCGGCTCTCCGAGTATTTCAGCGGCTGCTTCTCGCCCGCGCCGGACCCGATCACGCTCGACACCGCGATCCGCGACGCCGCGCGGCTGCTCGCGAACGAAGCCGAGCAGCTCACGCGGCTGAAGCTCCGTCTGACATCGGCGCGACGCGCGAATGCCTCAGGCGGCCGCGCGCCCCGTGCCGAACGCGAGCCGGTCGAAGCACCAGACGGCGAGCATGGTCGCGCCCATCAGCGGAAAGATCATGCCGAGCAAGGTCAGCCCGCCGCGCCATGCGCGCATCGGCGGACGCTTCACCGGTCGCGCGGGCGCGCCGAGCATGCGCGCGGGACGACGCTTCATCCACATGATGAAGCCGGTCACGGCCAGGGCCGCGAGCCCGAGCGAAATCGCCGAGCAGACGATCTGATTCGCGAGGCCGAAGTAGCGCCCCATGTGCAGCGAGGTGCCGAACGAGATCCATTTCGCGACGCGGCCATAGCTCGCATAGGAGATCTCGGACAGCACGCGGCCGCTGTACTGATCGATATGCAGCGTGCGTTCGTCGCGGGGATCGGCGGGGAAATACGACACCGTGTAGACGCCCGTCGGCTTGGCGGGCAGCGCGATGCCGTAGTCGTCGGTGACGCCATGCTTCGCGGCGAGCGCGACCACGTCGTCAATCGGCACGCGTCCGGCCGATCTCGGTGCGCTCGCGCCGTGCGGCACTTCCGTCGCGCCGACGGCCCACGGCGTCTGCTTGAGCGGCAGGTCGTCCATCGTCATGTGCATGCCCTGCATGCCCTACATTCGCGTGCTCGTCGGCCGGCTTCGCCGCTGCGCCCGGCGCCGTCGAGTGCACGTGCGCCTCGCCCCACGCGCCCTTCGGATAGCCGAGCGACGCCGATGTCGCGAGCGCCTTGAACTCCTTGCCCCACGATCCCGACCAAGGCAGCCCGGAGAGCACAAAGAAGAGCGCTCCGGCCGCGAGCCAGATGCCGGCCACCGCGTGCAGATCGCGCCACCACGCGCGCCCTGTCAGCGACAGACGCGGCAGCCACACGCCACCCTTTCTCGCGCTCCCGCGATCCGGCCACCACAACGCGATGCCCGTGCCGATCATCACGAGCGTCCAGCAGCCGGCGAGCTCCATCAGGAGCTCGCCGGTCTTGCCCATCATCAGGCTGCGATGCAGATTGCGCACCTGCTTCATCAGCCTGTGTTCGACGGAGAGCCTCCCGAGCACGGCGCCGTTGTAGGGATCGACGTACACGTTTTCGCTCTCGCCCGAAGGCAGGCGAAACACGAACTCCGCGCTGCGCGTGCGATCGGCTTCGATCTGCGCGAGTGTCGGCACGGCGCCGCGCGGCTCGCTCGCAGCCGCTTTCGCGAGCAGGACATCGCGCGAGAACCGGGGGCCATACGTATCGGCGACGATCATCCTGTCGCGATAGAGAAGGGGCTCGATCTGCGGCTGAAAACAGTAGATCGTGCCGGTGATCGCGAGCACGATGAGGAGCGGCATCACGAAGAGGCCCGCATAGAAGTGCCAGCGCCAGAGCGTGCGGCGACATCCACGTTCGACGTCGCTGCTGCCGCGATAGAGTTGGGTGCAAGCATGGCGATTCTCGTTGAGTGGGTGCGTTTCGAACGAAGTGCGTCAGATCCCGATGCGCCCTTCCACATAGAACGTGCGCCCGGCGTAGGGATGGAGAACATAGTAGCGCCGGTCGAACAGGTTGTCGACGCCGATGCCCAGCTCCGTGCGCTTCGTCGGCTTGTACGTCAGCTTCGCGTCGACGACCGCATACGTGCTCGTGCCGCCGTACGTGTCCGGATTGACGTCCGTATTGGTGAGCGTGTTGTATTACCGCCCCGAGTAACGTACCGCGAGCGTGGTGGCGGTATTCCCGGTCGCGCGGTAGGTCGCCGCGACGTTCGCCCGCCACAACGGAATGCGATAGAAGTACTTCCCCACCGAGGCCGGATTGCCGCTGTTCGCGAGAATCTTCGACTGCGTGTACGCGGCGTTCGCGACGAGATCCAGCCCGCGCACGAGCACGTCCTGCCCTTCGTAGGCGACTTCCACGCCGCGCGAGCGCACCCTGTCGACGTTCTGGAAGTTGGTGACATTGGGAATGACGGTCGTGTTGGTCTGGCTGAAGATCGTGTTCTTCACGTCGTCCTGAAACAGCGTGAAGCAATACACGCCGTTGCCGCGCACCCACTCGGCGGTGAGCTCCTTCGACAGGTCGTCCTCGGGCTTGAGGTTCGGATTGTTGTTGACGATCGAGATGCCGTTGATCTGCCCTTGAAACAGTTCGCCGACCGTCGGAAAGCGATACGCCCGGCCGAGCGACGCGCGCAGCGTCAGGTCCTGCGTGAGGTCGAACGACAGCGACGCCTTCAGCGACCAGTGGCTCTCGCTCGCGTCCGCATAGCCGCGAGGTCGCGCCGACCGCGCGCGTGCCGTCATACGCGTTCCAGTTCTCGTAGCGCACGCCGTACGTGAACGCCCAGCGCGGCAGGAAGCGCCACGCGTCCTGCGCATAGACGGCCTGCGTGCGCGTGCGGCCGCCGAATGCATTGGCGAACGACACGCCCCCGCCGTCGCGCCACGCGTCCGTGTTCGACGTCACGTTGTCGAGAAAATAGTTGTCGTAGTGATAGCCGAACGAGAGCGCGTGCGCGGCTACGCCCGAGCGCGCGGTCGGCGTCCAGCTCGTGCGCAGATCGAGCGATTTCCAGCCCGAGCCGCTCCCGTCGGTGAGCGTGCCGGGACCATCGCCGGGCACGCCGGAATTCGCCGTGCGCGCGATGCTCTGCGTGATGTCGAAGTACGACGCGATCGCTTCCGCGTTCCAGCCCGTATCGTTGTGCGTGCGCAGCGAAAGGCCGTAGAGGAAGTTTTCACTCGACCCCATGCTCGGCGCGAAGGTCGCCGCCGGAATGCTGTACTCGTATCCGCCGATGTTCATCGGCCCGCTGTACAATGAATTGTTGGCCGCGTCGCACAGGAAGGTCTGCGTGTCGCTGTTGTACTTCTGATGCCAGTAGCCGAGCGTGAAACCCGCCTGCAGGGTGCTCGTCAGGTCGTATGCGAGCTTCACGCGCAACTGATCCTGGAACGTGCGCTCGATGCCCTCGCTCGACGTGCCCAGCACGGCGGTGCGCGCGTTGAACTGGTCGTTATTTATAGAAGGTCGCGCCGGTGACGGGCCTGTCGGCGGCGGTCGCGGGCGTCTTCGACTGCGCGAGCGTCGCGAACTGCAGCGGCTGGCCGGTGTTTTCCAGATGATCGACGCCGATCAGGAACGACAGCTTGCCGATGCGGTCGCCGTGGTGTTCGTGCCGTTGAAACTGCGGTTCACGCCGAAGAGGTCGAAGTGCTGCGTGAAGCCCTGCACTTTCGCATCGGCCTGGAACTGCGTCGGCATGCGCGTCGTGATGGCGACCGTGGCGCCGATCGAGTTGCCCGGATAGAGCGCCGAGTACGGGCCGTAGATGACGTCGGTGCGCTCGATGTCGTCGGCGAAGACCATCGACCAGCGCGGCGCGAAGGTCCACGTGTTGCCGAGGAAGTTGCTGAGCAGGAGGCCGTCGGAATAGACGAGCCCGCGCGCCGTCTGCGAGTTGCTCGTGCCGCGCACGGCGATCGTCGAGTTGACGTCGCCGATGAAGCGCTTGCGCACGGCTATGTTCGGCGCGTACTTCAGCACGTCCTCGGGCGTCGTCACGTTCCAGTACTGGAACTGGTCGGCGGTGACGGTCTCGACACTCGCAGGCAGGTTCGGATCGAGCGTCGGACGTGGCACGGACTGCGCGGACACGACGACCGGCACCAGCGCGGTATCGGTCGAATCGTCGGGCACGGCGCGATCGGCCGGCGCGGTCGGTGCCGGCGTGTCGGCGAGTGCGGGCGGCGCGGCCGCGGACAAAGCCACGTGCGCCATCATAAGCGACAGCGGCAGCCATGCGCGCGAACGCGCCGCGGCACGGAGGCGCGAACGCCGTCGCGCTCGCGTGGTGAGCGGAAACATCGTGAATTCCCGAAAGAGCTGACGAGCGATCGCGCGCGATCGCCCCGCTCATGCGCGAGGCGGTCGGGGAAGCGATCGGACGAAGGGCAGTTTCAGGAAAGAACGGGAGGCGCGCACGAACACGCAGCGTTGAAGGATTTCGTGCAGACGGTGTCGACGTCCGCGCGCGATGCGACGCGCACGACGCACTCGATTCGCGCAATGTCCTGCGCCACGCCGGTCGCGACCGGCAGATTGTGCGCGAGCAGTCCGCAGTACGAGCAGGCGTCGAAATGGCTCGCGGCGTCGTGATGGCCGGCATGTGCCGTGTCGCCCCGTGCGACGAGATCATGCGCCTCGTGCCCTTCGTGCCCTCCGTACGATTGCGCCACGGGCGCATCGACCGCGCACAGCGCCGCTTGCGGATCGTCCGCGGCATGACGCGCGGCGAGCGTCTGGCTGATGACCGGCGCGACAATGGCGAGCCACATGGCGGCGATGCCGAGCCATGCGACGAAGCGATTGCGCGCGTTGCGGGTCATGGAGGAAAGTCCGGATGCCTGAGCGGAGGGTCGAACGGGATTGTAGGCACCGCATCGGAATGCCGCAATCTTGCGTTGCGTATGACGGAGATCCCGACGTATCGGCGCACCGCTCTCACCCCGGGCAACGATGCAAATCCGCAGATATCGCCTGACGAATCGGTTAGAATCTCAAGCTTGGCACAATGGACCGGTGCCGGACACGGCGGCATCGCCGAGCTTTTTGAGCGAGCCGCCAAGGCAACAGCTTCACGAATCCGAGGCATCCGCCGTGACGCGAGGATGGCGAAATTGGTAGACGCACCAGGTTTAGGTCCTGACGCCCGCAAGGGTGTGCGGGTTCGAGTCCCGCTCCTCGCACCACCCCGAACCCCTTTCCATCGGAAGGGGGTTTTTTGTTTTGCTAGACGCTGAGATCGCCCAGCTCGACCATCATCACCTCGCCTTTCGCCTGCGAGCGGCCCGCGAAGTCGACGCCCGATTGCCCCATCACCCGCCTGATCTCCTCGGGCAATCGCTCGCGCGCTGGGCGGCGATCGGCCGGTCGACGTGCGAGAGAAACTGCCGCACACCCGAGGGTTGCCAGAACACGAAGACGTTGAGCGGATACGACAGCCTGGCGTCGGCGCGCCGGTTGGCCGTGATGTGCAGCCCCACCGTCGGCGAGACGTGCATCTGGCGCGAGCACACGCGGAAGTCGAAGCCGAAGTCCATCGCCACGCTTCTCACGAGGAATGGCAGGCATTTGTCGCCGAACTGCTTGTTCTCGGTTTTGCTAAGGGCCATGGGTGCCTCCCGGCTTCGTGCGCGGATATGGATCGTCCCTCGGACGGATTGCCGCAGTGTTGCGCGCGCGGCGGGCGCCGTCAGTGGTTCGGCGCACATCCGCGCGCAGCGCCGCCGCGCAGCGAAGCCGCGCCCGGCCGGATAAAATGGGCGCCCGCGCGTCACCCGACGCCTGGCGAATACGCCGAACGAGCACAATCGTTGCCGTCGACGCGAGCCGCCGGCCGCGCCCACCCCTGAATCCCCACAAGCCAAGTTCGTGAATTTCGACGACTATTGCCAGCAAAAGGCCGCCCCCGACGGCTCCGGCGCGTACTACGCCCTGCGCCGCGCGCCGGCGGCGAAGCAGCCGCTCCTGACCGCCCTCTTCGCGCTCTATCGCGAACTCGAGGCGACGGTGAAGGAAACCAGCGATCCGACCATCGGCCGCACGAAGCACGCCTGGTGGCAGAGCGAACTCGGCAGGCTCGACGGCGGCGAACCGACGCATCCGGTCACGCAGGCGCTGCGGGCGCACGCGCCGGATGCGGCGCATCCTGTTCTCGACGATGCCGGGCGCGCGTCGCTCGCCGCGCTCGTCGACGGCTTCGGCATGGATCTCGATCAGGCGCGCTATCTCGACTGGCCCGGCTTGAGACGCTATCTGGAGCAGACGGGCGGCGCGTTCGCGACGGCCGTCGCACGCGCCACCGCACGCGATCCGCAAGCCGCCGCCGCGTGGGCCACCCCGCTCGGCTCGGCGCTGCTGCTCGCCGATCGCGTACAGAACATCGGCGACGTTGCGCGCAACGGCCGCATCTATATCCCCATCGACGAGCTGCAGCGTTTCAATGTGACGGCCGCGGACATCATCAATCGCAAGTACGGCGACGCGTTCGTGGACCTCATGCGCTTTCAGACCGGACGCGCCCGCCGCGCACTCGAAGACGCGCTCGCGGCCATTCCGCCGGCGGAGCGCGTCACGCAGCGCGTACTGCGCGCGCAGGCGGCGCTGTCGCTCGCGCTGCTCGACGAGATCGAACGGGAAGGCTTTCAGGTGCTGCATCAACGCATTTCGCTCACGCCGATCCGCAAGCTGTGGATCACGTGGCGCACGCGCTAGACGCGCAGGAGCGGCAACGCCTCGAAGCGCCGGCCGAGAACGGATGCGGAATCGAGCCGCCAGCCCGCGCCGAGGACAGTCGCATGGAGCCTTCTGAAATCGATCTCGACGGGCAAGCCGCCTTCGGCGTCGAGCCGATCGAGGCGCGGCGGCACGCCGGAGAGCCCGTCGCGAACGCTCCCGCCCAGCAAGAAATGCGGACCGGCCGCGCTGTGTTCCGTGCCGCCTGCGGCATTTTCGCGCGCGCATCGTTCGAACTCCGAGCGGGTCATCACGAGCGTGCGGCTTCACGCGCCCGATGCGATCGACTTCGCGCGCAGCAACGCGAGCCCTTCGGCGGATCGGGCCAGCAGCGATGCGTGCCGACGCGCCTGATTCTCGTGCGTGTCGAAGCCGTGCAACGACAGATGGATCACGTTCACGCGGTCCGATGCGTCGTGCGTAGCGACGAGGTGCGCGGCGGCATCGCATGAAGCGACGAACGATCCCGCCTCGATGGCACGCGGCGGGTGCGCGAGCGAGCCGCCGACGCGCGCGAGCCAGCCGTCGCTTCGATATTCGTCGGCGCCGGACGCCGTGTCCCAGATCTGCCGCGACCGGTAGTGCGACCGGTTGGGCGCTTCATAGCCTACGCCCTGCACGATCGCCAGCTCCTTCGTTCGCCACGCGTCCATCAACGGAAGCAGCGACGGATGCAAGGCCGTGCGCGCATCGATCGGCAAGGCCCGATTCCTCGAGATCGCGAGCCTGGGCCTGAGCGCCCGGTATAGCGGATCGGCAATCGGAATGACGGTGTTCAGGCCATCGTTGCCGCCGTCGAGATCGACGAGCACGAGCGATCGAATGAGAGGAGAGGCATCGGGCCGAACGAACGCGAACGCATCGCCGGTACTGCCCGTGTATCCCGCGAACGCGCCGGCCATCGAGAGGAACTGACGTCGGTTCATTGCGGCCCGCGTCGCCTACCGCTTGTAGAGATCACGCACCGCTTCTTCGATGTGCTACCGCAGCAAACGACGCTCGTCGGCGGTCATCACGGTGTGGCGGGGCGGCCGCGCGGGCGGCGTCTGATCGGCTTGCTGGATGGATTGCATCGCGGGCGCCTTGGTGTCGCCGCCCGATACGTTCGCGTTCCTGCCCGCGCGCTGCTGCGCGCGAATCATGCGGCCATCGAAGCGATTGGGCGAACGGGGGACGGTGCGATCGAATGCGTTGCTGTCGCGCGTGAAACCGGTCGATTGCGCATAGGCGTGAGGCGTGCTCAGTACTGCGTAGAGCGCACTGGCAAGAAGTGTCTTTCTGAAAATGCGCTCCGTGCGCACGGGTTCGCGTTGCCGCGCTCCCTTCATGTTGTTTCCTTCGTTGCTCGACAACCGGACAGCCTCAGTCTTTTTGCGCACGTCTCACAAGAGCTTGGTCGGGCCGCACGACGCTCTGGTCTAAAGAAGTATCTACTGAATAATGGTGGGCTAAGGTAAAGCAGTGTACGCACCAAAGCCCTGGGCCGTGCCACAGGCCCCGTAAATTTTGTAACCAACTGTTACACTCCCTTTTGTTACAAACTCGACGCTCGATTAATCACGCTAAGATGCCGCCATGGAAACCAAGAACCCATCAAAAATACTCGTCGTCGACGACGACCCGCGCCTGCGCGATCTGCTGCGCCGCTATCTCGGCGAACAGGGCTTCAACGTGTACGTCGCGGAGAACGCGCCGACCATGAACAAGCTGTGGGTGCGCGAGCGTTTCGATCTGCTCGTGCTCGATCTGATGCTGCCCGGCGAGGACGGTCTTTCCATCTGCCGGCGCCTGCGCGGCAGCAACGACCGCACGCCGATCATCATGCTCACGGCGAAGGGCGAGGACGTCGATCGCATCGTCGGCCTCGAGATGGGCGCCGACGACTACCTGCCGAAGCCTTTCAACCCGCGCGAGCTCGTCGCGCGCATTCATGCGGTGCTGCGTCGCCAGACGCCGTCCGAATTGTCGGGCGCGCCGTCGGAAACCACCGAGGTGTTCGAGTTCGGCGAATTCGCGCTGAACCTCGCGACGCGCACGCTCACGAAGAACGGCCAGGAAATTCCGCTGACCACCGGCGAGTTTTCGGTGCTGAAGGTGTTCGCGCGTCATCCGCGTCAGCCGCTCTCCCGCGAAAAGCTGATGGAGCTCGCGCGCGGCCGTGAATACGAAGTGTTCGACCGCAGCCTCGACGTCCAGATCTCGCGTCTGCGCAAGCTGATCGAGCCCGATCCCAGCTGTCCGCGCTTCATTCAGACCGTGTGGGGTCTCGGCTACGTCTTCATTCCCGACGGCGCGGCCTGATCGATCCTTGAGCGAGTCCAGTCACGCTTTCTCCTCTCTACCGAGCTGAACCCGACAGACCCATGCGCATCGACAGGCGACTACTGACGCTCGCGTTCGGCGGCCTGTTCTGGCGAACCTTCGCGCTGATCGCGCTGCTCATCGCGGTCAGCCTGACGGCGTGGTTCCAGAGCTTTCGCGTGATCGAGCGCGAGCCGCGCGCGCAGCGCGTCGCGCTGCAGCTCGTCGCCGTGGTCAAGCTCACACGCACCGCCCTGCTCTATTCCGACCCCGATCTGCGCCGCGCGCTGCTTCAGGATCTCGAGAGCAACGAGGGCGTGCGCGTCTATCCGCGCGAGACCACCGACAAATACAAGCTGCAGCCAGACGAGTCGCTCAACCGGCTGATCGAGCGCGATGTGCGCGGGCGGCTCGGCAACGAAACGATCATCGCGCAGTCGGTCAACGACATTCCCGGCGTCTGGATCAGCTTCAAGATCGACGACGACGATTACTGGGTCGCGCTCGACCGCGATCAGCTCGACACCGTCACCGGCCTGCAATGGGCCGGCTGGGGCGTGTTCGCGCTCGCGCTGTCGCTCTTCGGCGCGGCCTTCATCACAAGCCTCGTGAACCGGCCGTTCGCGCGCCTCGCGCTCGCGGCGCGCAAGGTCGGCTCGGGACAGTCGCCCGAGCCTCTGCCCGAGCGCGGCATGGGCGTCGCGGCGGAAACCAACCGCAGCTTCAACCAGATGGTGCAGGATCTCGAACAGCTGGAAGCGGACCGCGCGCTGATGCTCGCGGGCATCTCGCACGATCTGCGCACGCCGCTCGCGCGCCTGCGTCTGGAAACCGAAATGAGTCCGTCCGACGAGACGACCAAGCTCGCGATGATCGACGACATCGAGCAGATGGACATGATCATCGGGCGCTTTCTCGACTATGCGCGACCGATGCAGCGCATGCCCGAAGCGGTCGACCTGTCGATGATCGCAAGCGAGCTCGCCGCGCGCTTCCAGGCCGACGACGGCGTCGTGATGCGCACCGATCTCGCGCAAGGCGCGGTGATCAAAGGCGACCCGACCGATGCGCGCCGCGTGGTCGGCAACCTGCTGGAGAATGCGCGCAAGTACGGACGCAGCGAGCACGACGACATCGCACGCATCACGCTGCAGACGCGCGTCGCGCACGGCAGGGTCGAGCTCTCGGTGATGGACGAAGGTCGCGGCATTCCGGACGATCAGGTCGCGCTCATCACGCGGCCATTCTATCGGGTCGATGCGGCGCGCACGCAGGCGAACGGCACGGGCCTCGGCATGGCAATCGTGCAGCGGCTCGTCACGCGTCAGCGCGGCACGCTGCGCCTGCGCAACCGCACGCCGCTTCCGGGTTTCGAAGTGACGATCGATTTTCCGCAGATGAAAGGCGGCGCGCGTTTCGACGGCGTACGCGATTAGCTGTCCCGTCTATCAGCGCATTCGGGAAAAGCTATTCGGGTTTTTAGTTAAAAACTATTGATTATATTGTTTAAATAGAGTTAAGGTGGGCCGGAGTTAACGCGCAGCATGCCTGGCACGAAAGTGTCACGCGAGCGTTACGGCGATCCAGTAGTTTGGTCCGAGTCTGATGTGAGTTTGTCCTTTCAACGATTCCACAGGAGTTACTGCATGAAGACCGTTGGCGATAAAGTCGAAGCATTCACCGTCACCGCTGCGAAGCCGGGTTTCAACCATCACGAGGAAAACGGCCAGTCCGCGTTCGAGGAAATCACCGAGCAGTCCTTCCCGGGCAAGTGGAAGATCATCTACTTCTATCCGAAGGACTTCACCTTCGTGTGCCCGACCGAAATCGTCGAGTTCGCCAAACTCGCGAAGGACTTCGAGGACCGCGACGCGGTTCTGCTCGGCGGCAGCGTCGATAACGAGTTCGTCAAGCTGGCATGGCGCCGCGAGCACAAGGACCTGAACAAGCTGAACCACTACTCGTTCGGCGACGTGAAGGGCGAGCTGATCGACCAGCTCGGCGTGCGCGACAAGGAAGCCGGTGTGGCGCTGCGCGCAACCTTCATCGTCGACCCGGACAACGTCATTCAGCACGTGTCGGTCAACAATCTGAACGTGGGCCGCAGCCCGGAGGAAGTCCTGCGTATTCTCGACGGCCTGCAGACGGACGAACTGTGCCCGTGCAACCGCGCTGTCGGTGGCGCAACGCTGTAAGCTTTCCTGATGCCGCAGAGCCCGCCATTCGGCCGAGTATGTGCTCGGCGCTGGCGGGCTTTTTTAACGCCATCGAATAGGAGAAAACAATGGAATTCCTGTCTGCGATCAAGGAACTGGTGCCGGACTATGCCAAGGACATTCGTCTGAACGTCGACGCACAATTGCCCGCTCGTCGCTCGAAGGCAACGACGCGGTCGGCGCCGCGCTGGCTGCCGCCTACGCCGCGAAGGCGACTAAGCTCGTCGGAATCATCCGCAACGCGGGCATGCTGTCGCCGGAAAAGACGAATGCCGCGCTCACGGCCGCCGCGCTGATGGGCATGAACAACGTCTGGTATCCGTATCTGGAGATGGCCGACAACGCCGATCTCAAGACCCAGCCCGCCGGCCTGCGCATGAACGCGTATGCGTCGCACGGCGGCGTCGACAAGCGGCGCTTCGAGATGTACGCGCTGGCGGCGTCGATCATCGGCAAGTGCCACTTCTACGTAAAGTCGCACTACGAGAATCTCGTGGCCGAAGGCATGTCGACGACGCAGTTGCGCGACGTCGGCCACATCGCCGCGGTGGTCAACGCGGTCGCGCTGGCGATCGAAGCGGAAGGCACGTAAAGCGCCGCACGCCACGCTGCGAACGCGTGGCGTTTTTCATCGAGCGGTTCAGCGGTCGATCGACGTGCGCCTCAGCAGCGCCGCGGCCTGCGCCTCGATGCCTTCCTTGCGGCCGAGATAGCCGAGCTTCTCGTTGGTCTTCGCCTTCACGTTCACCCGCTCGATGCTCAGGTCGAGATCGGCGGCGATGTTCGTGCGCATCGCCTCGATATGCGGCGCGAGCTTCGGCGCCTGCGCGATCACGGTGCTGTCGACGTTCGCGATCGCAAAGCCCGCTTCCGTCACGCGCTTCACGGCTTCGCGCAGCAGCACGCGGCTGTCGGCGCCGGCGAATTCCGTCGCGGTGTCGGGGAAATGCCGGCCGATGTCGCCGAGCGAGGCCGCGCCGAACAGTGCATCGGTGATCGCGTGCAGCAACACGTCGGCGTCGGAGTGGCCGAGCAGGCCGTACTCGTAGGGAATCGTCACGCCGCCGATGATGAGCGGGCAGCCCTCGACGAGCTGGTGGACGTCGTACCCTTGTCCGATTCTGAAATCCATCATCCCAACCTTGCAGTAGAAAAGTAAGCGGTGACCATCAGGCGTTCCCGGACAGCATCGCGCTCGCGAGGCCGAAATCTTCCGGATAGGTCACCTTGAAGTTGCGCAGGCTGCCTTGAACGAGCTTCGGCGAGTGCCCGAGCCATTCGATGGCGCTGGCTTCGTCGGTCAGGTCGTGGCCGTCGTGGCGCGCGCGCTCGATCGCCTCGCGCAGCATGCCGAGCCGGAACATCTGCGGCGTCTGCACCTGCCACAGGCCGTCGCGCGATTCGGTGCGGGCGATACGGGTATGGCTTTGCTCGCATTCGCCCTCGCCCGCGGGCACATCGGGCATGTTCGGTGCGACGCGCTTGAGCGTATCCGCGACCGGCAGCGCGAGAATGCCGCCCACCGCGTCGTCGCGCAGTTCCGCGACGAGTTTGCGAATCAGCTCCGGCGTGATGCCGGGGCGCGCGGCGTCATGCACGAGCACCCAGTCGTCGTCGCGCGCGCCGAATCTCGCCAGTGCGACGAGTCCGTTGTACACCGACGCCTGCCTCGATGCCCCGCCGCAGCGTTCCACCGCGAAGCGCAGCCCGGCGAAGCGGCGCGCGTCGAAGTGATGGTCGTCCGGGGCGAGCACGGCGAGCGTCTGCGAGAATTCGGAGCAGGCGTCGAACGCCGCGAGCGTGTACGCGAGCATCGGGCGGCCCGCGACAGTCTGGTATTGCTTCGGCATCGGCGCGCCGGAACGGCTGCCGGTGCCGGCGCAGGGAATCAGCGAGAACAGGCGCGAAGTCACGAGCGAATCATCCGGGCAAGTCAAAGTCGAAGCCCGGATTTTATAATAGGTCTTTCGCGACCACGTCCGGCGCACGCCAGTTCGTATTTCCGTCTTGCGCGCCGGGCGGCTCCATGCACACCTTATGCCTTCCAAAGCCGTCAACGCGCAGTCCACTTCTCCCATCGCGCTCGTCAAGCCAGCGCAGCGTTTCGTCTTCGACGGCGCGAGCGGCTCGTCGGATGCGCTCGCCCTCGCGCGCTATCACACCACGTACCGCGAGCGCGTGCCGCTTCTGACGGTCGTGACCGCGAGCGCGGTCGACGCGCAGCGCCTCGCCGCCGAAATCCCCTACTTCGCGCCGGACGCGCGCGTGCGCCTCCTGCCCGACTGGGAGACGCTGCCCTACGACACGTTCTCGCCACACCAGGATCTCGTCTCCGAACGCCTGGCGACGCTGCACGATCTCGGCGAAGGACGCTGCGACATCCTGATCGTGCCCGTGACGACGGCGCTCTATCGCATGCCGCCCGCGTCGTTTCTGGCGGCCTACACGTTCTCGTTTACGCAAGGCGAGCGTCTCGACGAAGCGAAACTGAAAGCCCAGCTGACGCTCGCGGGCTACGAGCACGTGAGCCAGGTCGTGCGCCCGGGCGAATACTGCGTGCGCGGCTCGCTCATCGATCTCTACCCGATGGGCTCGGCGCTGCCGTATCGCATCGACCTATTCGACGATCAGGTGGATTCCATCCGCGCATTCGATCCCGACACGCAGCGCAGCCTCTATCCCGTGCGCGACGTGCGTCTTCTGCCGGGCCGCGAGTTTCCGTTCGACGAAGCCGCGCGCACGGCCTTTCGCAACCGCTGGCGCGAAGAGTTCGAGGGCGATCCGAGCCGCTCGCAGATCTACAAGGACATCGGCAACGGCGTGCCCTCGGCGGGCATCGAATACTATCTGCCGCTGTTCTTCGACGAGACCGCGACGCTTTTCCACTATCTGCCGGAAGGCTCGCAGCTCGCCTTCGTCGGCGATCTCGAGGCGGCGATCAAGCGCTTCACGCACGACACGAAGCAGCGCTACGATTTTCTCTCGCGCGATCGCGAGCGGCCGCTGCTCGAGCCGCGTCGGCTCTTTCTCTCCGACGACGATTTTTTCACCTTCGCCAAGCCTTTCGCGCAACTGAAATTCCCCGCGACGCCCGAAGGCGGCTGGACCACGCCGCTGCCGGGACTCGCGATCGACCGCCACGCGGACGAACCGCTGCTCGCGCTGCGCCACTATCTGGAGCAGACGGACAACCGCGTGATGCTCGTCGCGGAATCGGCGGGACGGCGCGAGACAATTCAACAATTGCTCGCGGACAACGGCTTGCGCGGTGACTGGCGCGACACGTTCCAGGAATGGCTCGCGAGCGAGGGCAAGTTCACGCTCGGCGTCGCGCCGCTGGCGAACGGCTTTGCGCTGCCCTTGGAGAATCTCGCGATCGTCACCGAGACGGAGCTTTACGGCCCGCTCGCGCGCCGTGCCGGACGCCGCCGCCAGGAGCAGGCGAGCAACGTCGATTCGATGGTGCGCGATCTGGCCGAACTGAAGGTCGGCGATCCGGTCGTGTATGCGCAGCACGGCATCGGCCGATATATGGGTCTGGTGTCGATGGATCTCGGCGAAGGCGAAACCGAGTTCCTGCATCTCGAGTACCAGAACGAAGCGAAGCTCTATGTGCCGGTCGCGCAGTTGCACGTGATCTCGCGCTATAGCGGCGCGGACCCGGATAGCGCCCCGCTCCACACGCTAGGCTCGGGCCAGTGGGAAAAGGCGAAGCGCAAGGCCGCGCAGCAGATCCGCGATACCGCGGCGGAACTGCTCAACCTCTACGCGCGCCGCGCCGCGCGCGAGGGCTTCGCGTTCAAGCTCGAGCCGCGCGACTACGTGAAGTTCGCGGAAAGCTTCGGCTTCGAGGAAACGCCCGATCAGGCCGCGGCGATCGCATCGGTCATCGGCGACATGACGAGCAGCAAGCCGATGGACCGTCTCGTGTGCGGCGACGTCGGTTTCGGCAAGACGGAGGTCGCGCTGCGGGCGGCGTTCATCGCGGTGATGGCGGGCAAGCAGGTGGCGATTCTTTCGCCCACTACGCTGCTCGCCGAACAGCATACGCAGACCTTCACGGACCGCTTCGCCGACTGGCCGGTGCGCATCGCGGAGCTGTCGCGCTTCAAGACGGGCAAGGAAGTGTCGACGGCGGTGCAGCAGATCAACGAGGGCAGCGTCGATATCGTCATCGGCACGCACAAGCTGTTGTCGGGCGACGTGAAGTTCAAGCGGCTGGGGCTCGTCATCATCGACGAGGAACACCGTTTCGGCGTACGGCAGAAGGAAGCGTTGAAGGCGTTGCGGGCGGAAGTGGACGTGCTGACGCTCACCGCGACGCCGATTCCGCGCACGCTCGGCATGGCGCTCGAAGGCCTGCGCGACTTCTCGGTGATCGCGACTGCGCCGCAGAAGCGTCTCGCGATCAAGACGTTCGTGCGTCGCGAGGAAGACGGCGTAATCCGCGAGGCGATGCTGCGCGAGCTCAAGCGCGGCGGCCAGGTGTATTTCCTGCACAACGAAGTCGAGACGATCGAGAATCGCCGGGCGATGCTCGAAGCGCTGGTGCCCGAGGCGCGCATTGCGGTCGCGTACGGACAGATGCCCGAGCGCGAACTGGAGCGCGTGATGCGCGATTTCGTCGGTCAGCGGGCGAACGTGCTGCTGTGCACGACGATCATCGAGACCGGCATCGACGTGCCGAGCGCGAACACGATCCTGATGCATCGGGCGGACAAGTTCGGGCTGGCGCAGTTGCATCAGTTGCGGGGGCGCGTGGGGCGCTCGCATCACCAGGCTTATGCGTATTTGCTGGTGCACGATCCCGCCTCGCTCACGAAGCAGGCGCAGCGTCGGCTCGAGGCGATCCAGCAGATGGAGGAACTCGGCTCGGGCTTTTATCTCGCGATGCACGATCTCGAGATTCGCGGCACGGGCGAGGTGCTTGGCGACAAGCAATCGGGCGAGATCCACGAAATCGGCTTCCAGCTGTACACCGACATGTTGAACGACGCGGTGCGCGCGCTGAAGGAAGGTCGCGAGCCGGATCTGAACGCACCGCTCGCCGCGACGACCGAGATCAATCTCCATGCGCCGGCGATTCTCCCCGCCGACTACTGCGGCGACGTGCAGGAGCGTCTGTCGCTGTACAAGCGCCTGGCGAATTGCGAATCGAGCGACTCGATCGACGGCATTCTCGAGGAGCTCGTCGACCGCTTCGGCAAGCTGCCGCCGCAGGCGCACGCGCTCGTCGAGACGCATCGGTTGCGGCTGGCTGCGAAGCCGCTGGGCATTTCGAAGATCGACGCGGCGGAACAGTCGATCTCGCTGCAGTTTGTGCCGAATCCACCGGTGGATGGCATGAAGATCATCGAGATGGTGCAGAAGCACAAGCACATCAAGCTGGCGGGACAGGATAAGTTGCGCATCGAGACGCGGAGTCCTGATCTCGCGGTGCGGATCTCGACGGTCAAAGAGACGCTGCAGGCGTTGGGAGGGCCGGTTAGGCAACCGGCTGTGGCTGCCAAATTGGACTTGCCCCCGCATAACCGGACAGCCGGTCCCGCTTAGGTTGGAGGATTTGCTTGCCGATGAAACTCGCGCGGCGAGCGGTATTTAAGGGCGCTATGCGGGTGTGACTCGTTATCGTGGTCGAACGCGATGGCCAGATTTTGCAGCGCCGTCCTGGCGTCGGGTTTCGGCATCCACGAAACGTAATCACGCTTCATCGTTTTAACGAAGCTCTCGGCCATCCCGTTGCTTTGCGGACTTCTGACGGGTGTCGTTACTGGCTTCAGTCCGATTTTTCGAGAGAACTTCAATGTGTCATCGGCAATGTAGCAGGAACCATCGTCGCTTAACCACTCGACTTCCCTTTCGGCCTTCAACGCGCCGGTGAAGCGGTTCTCGACGGCTTGAAGCATGACGTCACGCACACCATATCGCCAGTGTAACCGCCTGTGCTCGCGACCCAACTCATGGCTTCGCGGTCGCAACAGTCGAGTGCGAAGACGACACGCAATGGGACACCGGCATCGCAGCGGAATTCGAAGCCATCCGAGCACCAGCGCATGTTGCTGCTATCCACCGCGACCTTGCCGTCATGCCGACGCGTAGACGAGGCGTGCCGAGGGCGATGTTCAAGCAGCAGGCCGTGGCGACGCATCACGCGATACACGCGCTTTGCATTTACTCGCGGTTGAGCCAGCATGTCCCGGCTTCGCCTCAGCAACGCCCAAGCACGTCGGTATCCATACGTCTGAGGTTGCCCCGGTTTGACGGACAGATTCGTAGTCAGCCATTTGGTTTGGTCTAGCCTCCTTTAAGGGTTGATTCGCGGGTTGTCCACGGCCGGGCGGCGGGTCGCTTTCTCTCGACCATGACGCTGTCCGGCGGTGGGCAACCCGCGCTGCGATGACGGTTGATGTGGCGCGTGCAGGTTTTCGAATTCGAGCGGCGAGCAATACCCGATGCTGCTGTGCAGGCGGCGTACGTTGTACCAGCCCTCCAGGAATGAGAACACTCGTTGACGCGCCTGTTCGTGAGTGG
>LFKV01000002.1 GCA_001189345.1 Candidatus Paraburkholderia kirkii | reverse complement strand
TGATTGACGCGCGGAGTTGATTGACGCGGGCGAGTGGGTGTTGCGCGACAATCAAGATGAGAATGTGGTGGCGGGAAGGTGATGCTGCGGTTGATTGACGCGGCTAGCTTTGCCTGCGAGCCGCGCGTCAATCAGGACGAGAACAGCGGATCATTCGGTGAGGTCGATGCCGTGCTGATGCTCCTGTGTCGGTGGCACACCAACGTTCTTTGGTGTCGCTCTACTGGCCGGGCGTCCCGGTCCCTGCTGCTTGGGCTGCAGGGCAGTACGGCGACGGTAGCTTTCGACGTTCAGCTCAAAGATGGTCGAGTGGTGGACCAGCCGGTCGACGGCGGCCACCGTCATGGCCCGGTCGGGGAAAACCTTGTCCCATTCGCCAAACGGCTGGTTGGCCGTTATGCAAAGGGAACGGCGCTCATACCTGGCGCTGATGAGCTCGAACAGCACCGACGTCTCTGCCTGATCCTTGCTGACATATGCGAAATCGTCCAGGATGACCAGGTCGAAGCGATCCAGCCGGTTGACGGCGGACTCCAGCGCGAGCTCGCGGCGCGCGACCTGCAACCGTTGCACGAGGTCGGTAGTGCGAGCGAAGAAGACCTTCCAGCCCTTCTCCAGCAGGCTCAGTCCGATCGCCGACGACAGGTACGATTTGCCCCCTCCGCTAGGCCCTAGAAGAATCAGGTTGGTGCCGTTACGCAACCAGCCGTCGCCCGCGCAAAGCGCCGAGACGTGCGCGCGCGACACCATTGGCACCGCGTCGAAATTGAAGTTCTCCAGTGTCTTGCCCGGCAGCAGCTTTGCGTCCCTGAGGTGACGTTCGATTCGGCGTCGATCGCGCTCGGCGATCTCGTGTTCGGCCAGCGCCATCGGCAGGCGCGCTGCCGGCCATCCTTCCGTGTCGGAGCGCTCAGCAAAGCTGGACCAGATCTGCTTGATGGCGGGCAGCCGCAAATCGTTGAGCAGCAGCGACAGGCGGGTGGCGTTGATGTCGAGACCATGCCGTCACCTCCGTCGCCATGTCGTCAAGCAGGGCTTCGTAGTCGCTCAGCGGTGCCAGCTGGACGTTCACCTCCGGCATGCTGTTCGTGCGCTTCGCTTCGAAACGCGAACACAGTGCGTCCAGCTCGGGTAACTGTCCATCGTCCAGACTCTGCTGCAGCGCCTGGGCCAGTTGCGCTTCGCAGTTGTGCTCGTGGGCCAGGCTGAGCAGTTCAATCATGGTCCTGCATGCCTGGCGCTGCGGTAGCTGCTCAAGCAGGCGATCGAAGGTCAACGCGCGTTTCCTCGTAGTCGCACGTACGCTGGACCGGAAGCGGCTGAAGCAGTGCCCGCTCGAGCTCAATGCGTTTGCCATTACGCGCGTTGATTCGACCGACGATCTCGTCGATGAAGCGGCGATAGGAACCGAGATTGTCGAAGTCGTGACTGCCGCGCAGAAGCAACGCATCACGCACTGCGCTCTTGAGGTGGCCATGAGGGCTCTCGATGGCGCCGTTCTCGTGGGCAACGCCACGGTTGTTGCGTGTGGGCTGCATGCCGTAGTGGGCGCACAGTGCATCGTAACGCGTGGTCAGATCCTTGCGCGCGTCGGCATCGAGATTGCGGAACGCCGCCGACAGGCTGTCGCTGCGGTGCTCGCGTGGCGCGCCCCCGAGTGCCCAGATGGCGTTCTGCAGCCCTTCAGCCAGCGCGACATAGCTCTCGCCGCCGAGAATGACGTGAGCGTGCTCAAAGCCCGAGCAGGCCGGCCGGAAGTGATAGAGGCGGTGGTCAAGCGCGACACCCGCCACGGTGACGCCCAGGCTGTCCATCTCGGTGAAGTCGGACAACCCGAGACGACCGGGTTCGTGTACCTGACGGAACATAACGTCATGCTCCTCGCCATGGAGTGCGCGCCAGTCGCGAATACGGCGCTCCAGTGTGCGGCGCACGTTGCCCGGAAGCTCGGGACGGCGGCGCGCACGTGGTGCCTTCTTCTGCGATGGCAGTCGCCGGTCCTGATCGATGCGATAACCCGTGGCAGCGCTGAACCCGGCGCGCGCAGCCGCTTGAGCTGGTCCTTCCTTGAGTCTGTACTTCATGTAGAGCCTCATCTGATGGTCGTTGATGTGTCGGCCGGGCAACTCAGCCTCCCTTCGCTACATGGAAGAGCTGTTCATACCCGATTTACCGCGACCACCGACAAGGCACCCCGGCAGCGGGACGGACTCTTCGGCGCGGCGTTGCGGCAGCGGTGGAGGGCGTAGCCCGGAGCCGCTGCCACAACGCCAGTACTCTCATCCTGATTGACGCGCTGCTCTCACCTTGTTTGACGCGCGGCAAGTTCTCTCGAAAAATCGGACTGAAGCCAGTAACGACACCCGTCAGAAGTCCGCAAAGCAACGGGATGGCCGAGAGCTTTGTTAAAACGATGAAGCGTGATTACGTTTCGTGGATGCCGAAACCCGACGCCAGGACGGCGCTGCAAAATCTGGCCATCGCGTTCGACCACGATAACGAGTCACACCCGCACAGCGCCCTTAAATACCGCTCGCCGCGCGAGTTTCGTCGGCAAGCAAATTCTCCAACCTAAGCGGGACCGGCTGTCCGGTTATGCGGGGGCAAGTCCACCTTGCTGCCGGGTGCGGCAACAAGGCCCGAACCCTCACGTGTTCATTCGATACGTAGAGAGGCGAGACCGCTTTTTACGGACGGTCCGGCAATGGCACGAACTTCAGGTCGTCGGGCCCGGTGTAGTTCGCGCTCGGCCGGATGATCTTGTTGTCGATCCGCTGCTCGATGATGTGCGCGCTCCATCCGGATGTGCGCGAGATGACGAAGAGCGGCGTGAACATCGCGGTCGGCACGCCCATCATGTGATATGAAACCGCGCTGAACCAGTCCAGATTGGGGAACATCTTCTTGGCGTCCCACATGACCGATTCGAGGCGCTCCGCGATGCCGAAGAGCTTCGTCGACCCGGCTTCCTTCGACAGCTTGTGCGCCACTTCCTTGATGACCTTGTTGCGCGGATCGGAAATGGTATAGGCGGGATGGCCGAAGCCGATCACGACCTCCTTGTTCTCGACACGCTTCTTGATGTCGGCCTCGGCTTCGTCCGCGCTCGCATAGCGGCTCTGGATGTCGAACGCGGCCTCGTTTGCGCCGCCGTGCTTGGGACCGCGCAGCGCGCCGATGGCGCCGGCGATCGCCGAGTACATGTCGGAGCCCGTGCCCGCGATGACCCGTGCGGTGAACGTCGAGGCGTTGAATTCGTGCTCGGCATACAGGTTCAGCGACACGTGCATGGCATCGACCCACGATTTCGACGGCTCTTTCCCATGCAGCAGATGCAGGAAGTGACCGCCGATGGAATCGTCATCGGTTTCGACTTCGATGCGTCTGCCGTTGTGCGAGTAGCGATACCAGTACAGCAGCATGGAACCGAGCGAAGCCATCAGGCGGTCGGCGATGTCCTTCGCGCCCGGGATGTTGTGGTCGTCCTTTTCGGGCAAGACCGTGCCGAGCGCGGACACACCGGTGCGCATGACGTCCATCGGGTGCGCCGACGCGGGGATGCATTCGAGCGCCATCTTCAGGTTGGCCGGCAATCCGCGCAGTACCTTAAGCTTCGTCTTGTACGCTTTCAGCTCGGCGACGTTCGGCAGCTTGCCGTGCACGAGCAGATAGGCGACTTCTTCGAACTCGCTGGTCGTGGCAAGGTCGAGAATGTCGTAGCCGCGATAGTGCAGGTCGTTGCCCGTGCGTCCGGCGGTGCATAGGGCGGTGTTGCCTGCCGTCACGCCGGACAGGGCGACGGACTTTTTCGGCTTGAAGCCGCTCGTTGCAGTGCTGTTTTCTGCTTCGCTCATGATTCGTCTCCTGGAACAGGGTTATTTCTGCGCCGCGAAAAGCTGGTCGAGTTTGTCTTCGTACGCGTGGTAGCCGAGGTACTTGTACAGGTCGGCGCGCGTCTGCATCGTTTCGACTGCCGCTTTTTGCGTGCCGTCACGCTTCACGGTTTCGTAGAAGTTGAGCGCGGCTGCATTCATCGCGCGATACGCGCCGCAGCAATACAGCGCAATATCGACGTTCGCATTCTTCAGTTCATCGACAGTGAAGAACGGGGTCGAGCCGAATTCGGTCAGGTTCGCGAGAATCGGCACGCCCACCGCGGCCTTGAAGCGGCGATAGTCGTCGAGCGTCTTCATCGCCTCGGGAAAAATCATGTCCGCGCCGGCTTCGACATAAGCGACGGCACGCTCGATCGCGGCGTCGATGCCTTCGGAGGCGGCCGCGTCGGTGCGCGCCATGATGACAAACGAGCCGTCGGTTCGCGCGTCAACGGCCGCTTTCACGCGGTCGACCATCTCGCCGGTCGGTACGCATTCCTTGCCCGGACGATGCCCGCAGCGCTTCTGGCCGACCTGGTCTTCGATATGTACCGCTGCCACCCCGGCTTTAATGAACGAGCGGATCGTGCGAGCGATATTGAAGGCGCCGCCCCAACCCGTATCGATGTCGACCATCAGCGGCAAAGAAGACGCATCGGTGATGCGGCGCGCGTCGATGAGGGCGTCTTCCATCGTGCTGATGCCCAGGTCCGGGATGCCCAGCGAGTTTGCGGCCACGCCACCGCCCGACAGATAGAGGGCCTTGAAACCGACGGCTTCGGCCATCTTCGCGGCATATGCCGTAATGGCGCCGACGACTTGCAAGGGGGATTCTTCCCGGACGGCGTCCCGAAAACGGGAACCAGCGGTTCGTCCGAGTGGGTTGTCTGAGGTCACGTTGATGTCTCCAAAGAAGGCATCGCCATGAAGCAATATCCATGCCATTCTACTCTTCTTGGCGTAACCCCATGAATCAAAAGAGAAACCATTTTCTGTCGAGCGCCTCTGAAATTTCATAAATGAAATCTGCGTTTCGACTGTGGAATGGGCGATGTATGCTGGCATTGTTCGTCGGCGACCGCCCTGGGGAGCAGCATGAAGGCAGAAACGGCATCACGTCCGCGCATCTGGGCAATCGGCATTAGCCGGTTGCGCGATTTGTTCATTGATATTGCAGGAACGTATGCCGACCGTGCCGAGCTCGACGTCGTCTCTCTCGGTTACGAGCGCGCGGTCACACGCATCGAATCAGCGCTGGGCGAGCGTCCGGACGTCGTTGTCGCCGGCGGTTCAAACGGCGCGTACCTCAAGACGCGGGTGTCGATTCCCGTGGTGATCATCAGCCCGACCGGTTTCGACGTGATGCATGCGCTTGCCAAGGCGCGGCGCGAAGGGGCGAGCGTTGTGCTGGTGTGACGCACGGCGAGACGCCGACGGAAATTCGTCGCTTTCTTTCTGCATACGGCATCGATGTCGTGTGTGAATCTTATCGGTTTGCCTCGGATGCCGAGAGCCTCGTCCTCGATTTGCAGGACCGCGGGGTCAACGTTGTCGTTGGCCCGGGCCTCGTCACGGACCTCGCCGCCGCCGGCATGCAGTCGATTTTTCTCTATTCGCGCGCGTCGGTCGCCGCGGCGTTCGAAACGGCGCTGGAAGTTGCCCAGGCAATGCGTCAGGAGGCCGGGCGTCGAAACCGTCTGGACAATCTGCTCCAGCACTTGCGAGACGGGGGTGGTCGCGGTCGATGCCGACGGGCGCGTCGAGGCGATCAATCGGCGCTTGCTCACCGCGCTCGGCATGTCGGACGCATCTCGGGTCGTCGGTCGTTCACTCCTTGAAGTCGCGCCCAGTCTCGACGGTGTTCTGCCGACGACGGAGGGCGACGTTTTCGGCAATGTCCGCGGCGTCAGTTATGCCATCCATCGTGGTCCGTTGGCCGGGGACGGCACATCGGGCGGCACCCTCTTCACATTTCAGGAATCGCGCGCGGTCGAGCGACTGGACCGAACCCTGCGGTCTCGCCAGGGCGCACAGGAGTTCGTCGCGCGCTATCGACTCGAGGACGTCGTCGGTGAGTCGGCATCCATCGAGCGCGTGAAGGCGCTCGTTCGCAAGTACTCGAAATCCGACGCGACCGTCCTGATTCTCGGGGAAAGCGGAACCGGCAAGGAAATGGTGGCGCAGTGCATGCACCAGATTGGACTTGCTCCCGCATAACCGGACAGCCGGTCCCGCTTAGGTTGGAGGATTTGCTTGCCGACGAAACTCGCGCGGCGAGCGGTATTTAAGGGCGCTATGCGGGTGTGACTCGTTATCGTGGTCGAACGCGATGGCCAGATTTTGCAGCGCCGTCCTGGCGTCGGGTTTCGGCATCCACGAAACGTAATCACGCTTTATCGTTTCGTAATCACGCTTTATCGTTTTAACGAAGCTCTCGGCCATCCCGTTGCTTTGCGGACTTCTGACGGGTGTCGTTACTGGCTTCAGTCCGATTTTTCGAGAGAACTTCAATGTGTCATCGGCAATGTAGCAGGAACCATCGCCGCTTAACCACTCGACTTCCCTGTCGGCCTTCAACGCGCCGGTGAAGCGGTTCTCGACGGCTTGAAGCATGACGTCACGCACCATATCGCCAGTGTAACCGCCTGTGCTCGCGGCCCAACTCATGGCTTCGCGGTCGCAACAGTCGAGTGCGAAGACGACACGCAATGGGACACCGGCATCGCAGCGGAATTCGAAGCCATCCGAGCACCAGCGCATGTTGCTGCTATCCACCGCGACCTTGCCGTCATGCCGACGCGTAGACGAGGCGTGCCGAGGGCGATGTTCAAGCAGCAGGCCGTGGCGACGCATCACGCGATACACGCGCTTTGCATTTACTCGCGGTTGAGCCAGCATGTCCCGGCTTCGCCTCAGCAACGCCCAAGCACCTCGGTATCCATACGTCGGCGCGTCGCCTAACAACTCATGAAGTTCGGCGACAAGCGCCGTGTCGTCGAGCACGGGCATCTTGCGCCGGTCGACCCAGTCAGCCGGCCGCTTCGACTTGACTGCGAGATTCGAGCGCGACACCCCCAGGACTTCACAGATCGTCTTCAACGGTCGTCCCCCGGCAGCAATGGTGAGCGCAGTCAATTTTTTTGTTCGACCATACTCCACTGCTTCACGGAGGATTTCTACCTCCATCGTCTTCTTTCCTAGCAATCGCTGCAGCTCGCGAATCTGCTTCATTGCTTCGGCTAGGTCAGATGCCGGCACCTTCATGGAAGTGCTCGACACGTCGATCGCCAATGTCGCTGTGCCGACCATCTACGGCAGCCTCGGCGTGGCGACGAGCGAAGGCACATGGGTCATCTCCTCGTATTCGGTCGCGTCCGCGATCACCGTGCCGCTGACCGGCTGGCTCGCGCGGCGCGTCGGCGAGGTGAGGCTTTTCACGATCTCCGTGCTGCTCTTCTCGATCGCCTCCACGCTGTGCGGGCTCGCGCACAACTTCGAATCGCTGATCGCGTCCCGGCTGCTGCAAGGCCTCGTCTCCGGCCCGATGGTGCCGCTCTCGCAAACCATCCTCATGCGCAGATGACGGTCATCGTCGCGCCGATCTTCGGCCCGGTGATGGGCGGCTACATCACCGACAACTGACAACTACACGTGGCCGTGGATCTTCTACATCAACGTGCCGATCGGCGTGTTCTCGGCGGCGATCGCGTACTTCGTGCTGCGCGGCCACGAGACGAAGACAACGCAGCAGTGCATCGACGGCGTGGGGCTCACGCTGCTCGTGATCGGCGTCGCGAGCCTGCAGATGATGCTCGACCTCGGCAAGGACCGCGACTGGTTCAGCTCGAACTTCATCGTGACGCTGGCGATCGTCTCGGCAGTCTCGCTCGCGTTCATGTTCGCGTGGGAGCTGACCGAGCAGGAGCCGGTGATCGACCTCTCGCTCTTTCGCGACCGTAACTTCGCGATGGGCGTGCTCATCACGTCGCTCGGCTTTCTCGCGTTCTTCGGCTCGGTCGTGGTGCTGCCGCTGTGGCTGCAGACCGTGCTCGGCTACACGCCGTGGCTCGCGGGCCTCGCCACCGCGCCGGTCGGGCTGCTCGCATGCTGTCGCCGATCATCGGGCAGAACATGCACCGGCTGAATCTGCGCGTCGTCGCGAGCTTCGCGTTCGTCACGTTCGCGTTCGTCTCGCACTGGAATTCGACTTTCACGCTCGATACACCCTTCCACGAAATCATCTATCCGCGTCCGATCCAGGGCATCGGCGTCGCGTGTTTCTTCGTGCCGATGACGACGGTCACGCTCTCCAGCGTCTCCGACGAGCGTCTCGCCGGCGCGGCGGGTCTGTCGAACTTCCTGCGGACCCTGTCGGGCGCGATCGGCACCGCGGTCAGCATGACCTTCTGGGAGAACGACATGATCCGCCATCACGCGGTGCTCACCGAATCGGTCACGCCGTATTCGGCAGACGCGACGGCCTATTCGAACCTGCTTTCGGGACTCGGCCTGTCGGACTAGGCGCTCACGGCGCAGCTCGATCGCATCGTATCGGCGCAGGCGTACATGATGTCGACCAACGACTTCTTCCGCATTTCCTTCTATGCGTTTCTCGTGCTGGCCGTGATGGTCTGGCTGACGCGGCCGAAGAAAGGCGCGTCAGCCTCGATGGGACACTGAGGTTTCTTACTGAGGCGCGAGCGGCATGGCCGACTGGCCCGGCTGGCTTTCGAGATTCAGCGGCACGGGCTGAGTGAGCGGGCTGACTTGCACGCCGCTCGGCGCGGGCGCGGCGGCCGGCATCGCGCCAGCCTGCGGCGTCACCATCTGCCTGGGCGGCGGACCGTTGCGTATGAACTGCTTGAAGTCCGCGCCCGCCTGCCACGGATTCGGCTCGCAGCCGAGCGGGTTGTCGCAGTGCGCGGCAAAGCCGATCGTGGCCGTGCCTTCGTTCGTCGGCGTCTTGGTGATCTGGTACACGAGCGCGCGCTTGCTGCTCGACGGGCCGGCGGTCATGATGATCGAATCGGTGATGGTCTGCATCCGGGATTCCGAATGATTCGTCACCCACACTTGCGCGCGCGCCCACCACGCATCGCATTCGGCCTTGCTCATGCACGTGAGCGGCTGCGTGGCCTGCTCCATCGTCGTGCTGCTGACCTGATCCTGCACCGCGCACCCGCCCAACAGGGCCAGCGACACGGCCCCCAGCGCGGCCGCGCCGAAGAACATCTTTTTCATTGCTCCCCCGATCGTCGAAAAGTCGGCAATATTTTGACCTGCCAAATCGGCTGATGGCATGACGCGTTTCCCTCTGTTGCACAAACCGGTAAGCCTTGCCATCCGGCAAAGGCGCCGGTGAGGAAAAATCTGCCTGAGCTCGGCGAAACGCCGCTAGACGCTCGCGCGATTCAGCGTGTAGACCTGATATGCCGCGACGAACGCGTCGAACGGCTCCGTGTCGCTGCGCTCGATTTCGGTCTGTTCGACGAGCGATTTCGCCGCGAGCGCTTCCATGGCGCGCTCCTCGACGGCGGACAGCGGACGCGCGCGGAACGACTCCGCATGGCGCGTGCTCAGGTCGAGCGCGAATTCGTCGAAGGACTGCTGCCTGTCGCGCATCGTCTGCAGCACGCGTGCGGACGGCGTGAGCGAGGCATCGGCGATACGCGGACGCAGCGCCGCGAGTGTGCGCGCGTGGTCGTCGTTGCCGTTGAGCGCATCGAGCGTTTTCGCGACGGGCAGGATCGCATCGAAAAGTGCTTCCGCCCATTCCCGCATCGGCACGCTCTTGCCGTCGCGTTGCAGCGTGAGGCCGGGCTTGCGTCCTTCCTTCGCCACCGCGCTGAAATTGCCGTTCGCCTCGATGCTCGCATGGGGCGGCAACAGCGGGCTGTCCTCCAGCGCGCAATAGAGCAGATACGCATCGAGAAAGCGCGCGGTCTCCAGCGAGATGCCGCACGGCTCGAACGGGTCGATGTCGAGACAGCGCACTTCGATGTACTGCACGCCGCGCTCGGACAACGCGTGCAGCGGGCGCTCGCCCGATTGCGTCACCCGTTTCGGGCGAATCGTCGAGTAGAACTCGTTCTCGATCTGCAGGACGTTGGTGTTGATCTGCACCCATTCGCCGTCGCGCTGCGTGCCGATGGCTTCGTACGGCGCATACGGCTGGCTCACGGCTTTCGCGAGCACGTCGAGATAGGCGTCGAGATTGTCGTAGCTCGGCAGCAGGTCCGCTTGCGCGGGATTGTTCGTGTAGCCGAGATCGCTCATGCGCAGGCTCGTCGCGTGCGGTAGATAGAACGAGTCGGCGTCGAACGTTTCGAGACGATGCGCCTTGCCTTCGACGAAGCGCCTGTTCAGCGCAGGTGATGCGCCGAACAGATACATCAGCAGCCAGTTCGTGCGGCGGAAGTTGCGGATGAGCGCGAAGTAGCGTTCGGACTGGAAATCCCTGGCTGTCAGCGTGCTCGTGGGATCGAGCGCCTGCCACGCGCGCCACACGTCTTCGCTCAGCGAATAGTTGTAGTGGATCCCGGCGATGCATTGCATCGTGCGGCCATAGCGCAGCGCGAGCCCGCGACGGTACGCGTGCTTCAGCGTGCCGATGTTCGACGTGCCGTAATAACCCAGCGGAATCTCGTCCTCGGGCGGCAGCGAATTGGGCATCGAGTTGTTCCACAGCAGCTCGTCGCCCATATGCGAATACGCGAAGCGATGCAGTGCGTCGAGACGGTCGAGCGTGAGCGCGGCGTCGGTTTCGGCGGGCGTGATCAGCTCGACGAGCGCCTCCGAGTAGTCGGTCGTGATGAGCGGATTCGTGAGCGCCGATCCGAACGCGCGCGGATGCGGCGTCATCGCGAGCTTGCCTTGCGGCGTCACGCGCAGGCTTTCTTTCTCGATGCCGCGCAAGCCTTGGCGCAATGCGTCGGCGTGCGGGCCGGACGCGAGCGCGGCAAGCCTGCGCTGGAAAGCGCCGGTCTTGGGGTGAGCGGAATTCTGGTTTGCCATTGAAGCAATCTGCGAGGAGCGCGAGCGATGAAGGCCCGAGTCGTATTTTTAGGGTAGCGGGCACTTTAACATCTCGGTGTTACGCGTGCTTGGGCCCAGAACCAGCAAGGGTTTGCGGGTTTTTCAGAGCATTCGCGGGACGCTGTGCGGAGGGACGGCGAGCTGTTGCGGGCGGCCCGCGAGAAGGGTGAAGCGCCGTGCGGCGCTTCACTTCATGGGGAGGGAGACGGGGCGCACGCGCGTCATGGCGACGGCGCACGCCCGTTCTTCATGCGACCTTGTCGGCCGGGTGATGCTTGCGCTCCGTTTCGAGCAAGGTTTCCTTGCGCTGCTTGCCCCAGCGATAGCCCGCGATCGCTCCATCCTTGCCGATCACGCGATGGCACGGAATCGCGAGCGCCACCGGATTCGACGCGCAGGCGTTCGCCACCGCCCGCACCGCGCGCGGCGAGCCGAGCGATTCGGCGATGTCGGTATAGCTGCGCGTCTGGCCGTACGGGATACGCCGCAGCGCGTCCCAGACGCGGCGCTGGAACGCGGTCGCGCCGATGTTGAGCGGCAGGTCGAAGCGCTCGCGCGTGCCTTGCAGATATGCGCGGATCTGCGCGATGAACGGCGCCATTTTCGCGGCATCCTCCACGCGCTCGGCTTGCGCGAAGTTGGCGGCGAGCTGCTCGACGAGCGTGCCCGCATCGTCGCCGAAAGCGATCTTGCAGACGCCCTTGTCGGTTGCAGCGACGAGTACCGTGCCGAGCGGCGTATCGGCGCTCGCGTAGCGCACCGTCAATCCCGCACCCTGGCGCTTGTACGCGGACGGCGTCATGCCGAGCTCGGCGGGCACGGCTTCGTACATCCGCGACGGCGAGCCGAAACCGGCGTCGTGCGTCGCGCGGGTGACGTCGCGGCCGCGCTGCAAGGCGTCGCGCAGTACGCCCGCGCGCTGCGCCGCCTGATACTGGCGGGGCGAGATGCCGACGATCCGCGAAAAGAGCCGCTGCAGGTGGAAGGGGCTCACGTGCACGGCGTCGCTCAACTGCGCGAGCGTCATGCGCTGCTGCGGATCGGCGTCGAGCACCTTGCACGCGCGTTCGACGATCGCGAGCTCGCGCGGCAGGCTCGTCGGCCGGCAGCGCTTGCAGGGGCGGTATCCGGCTGCCTCGGCGGCATCGGTCGTCGGGAAGAACTCGACGTTCTCGCGACGCGGCGCGCGCGAGGCGCACGACGGCCGGCAAAACACGCCGGTCGTGCGCACGGCGAAGAAGAACGCGCCGTCCGCACGCTCGTCGCGCTCGGCAACCGCCTGCCAGTGGCTTTCATCGGTGGTGAAAATGGGGTCCGGACGACGATTTGCTTCGGTTTTCATGACGATCTCGATGGCTCGTGGTACGAAACCACTGTAGAGCCGTGCAGACGAGGTTACGCGCCGTTTCTTGCTGCGTCATCGACGGGCGGATTCCGAAACCTGAGACCTGAGACCTGAGACCTGAGTATGGATTCAGCCCGCCAACCTAGGCGGGCTTTTTTTGCCCGCTTTCTGCCGAGTTTCCATGCGCGGCAGACGCAAATGAAAAAGCCGAGCCTCACGGCCCGGCTTTTTCATTTCGACAGCGCGCTTCGTTCAAAGCACGTAACGCGACAAATCCTCGTCCTGCGCCACGTCGCCCAGCGCGCGATCCACATAAGCCGCGTCGATCCGCACCGGCTGGCCCGCATGGTTGCCCGCCGCGAACGACACCTCTTCCAGCAGCTTCTCGATCACCGTATAAAGCCGCCGCGCGCCGATATTCTCGGTCTTCTCGTTGACCGAATACGCGACTTCCGCCAGGCGCCGGATGCCGTCTCCGGCGAAATCGAGCTCGACGCCTTCCGTCGCGAGCAGCGCCTTGTATTGTTTGACGAGGCTCGCGTCGGTCGCGTTCAGGATCGGTTCGAAATCCTCGACGGACAGCGAGTCGAGTTCGACGCGAATCGGAAAGCGCCCTTGCAGTTCGGGAATCAGATCGCTCGGCTTGGCGAGATGGAACGCGCCGCTCGCGATGAACAGGATGTGATCCGTCTTGATCATCCCGTACTTCGTGTTGATGGTGGTGCCTTCGACGAGCGGCAGCAGATCGCGCTGCACGCCCGCGCGCGACACTTCGGCGCCGCCCGCCTCGCTGCGCGACGCGATCTTGTCGATCTCGTCCAGGAACACGATGCCGTTCTGCTCGACGTTCTGCACGGCATGGCTCTTGACCTCCTCGTCGTTGAGCATCTTGCCGGCTTCCTCGTTCGTGAGGAGTTTCAGCGCTTCCTTCACCTTCACCTTGCGACGCGTCTTCTTGCCGCCGCCGATGTTCGCGAACATCGAGCGGATCTGCTCGGTCATGTCCTCCATGCCCGGCGGCCCCATGATGTCCATGCTGACCTGCGGCATCTCAATATCGAGCTCGATTTCCTTGTCGTCGAGCGCGCCTTCGCGCAGGCGCTTGCGGAAGGTCTGGCGCGTGGCGTTGTCGTGGTCGCCGCCCGATTCCGCAGCGCCGAAGCCGACCGGGCGCGCGCTCGGCAGCAGGATGTCGAGAATGCGGTCTTCCGCGCGGTCCTCGGCCTTGGTGCGCACCTTCTTCATCTCGGATTCGCGCGTCTGCTTGATGGAAATCTCGATCAGATCGCGCACGATGCTGTCGACGTCGCGGCCCACGTAGCCGACCTCGGTGAACTTGGTCGCCTCGATCTTGATGAACGGCGCGTCCGCGAGCTTGGCGAGACGTCGTGCGATCTCCGTCTTGCCGACGCCCGTCGGCCCGATCATCAGGATGTTCTTCGGCGTGATTTCCTGGCGCAGCGGCTCGGCGACCTGCTGGCGGCGCCAGCGGTTGCGCAGCGCGACGGCCACGGCCTTCTTCGCGCGGCCCTGGCCGATGATGTGCTTGTCGAGTTCGGAGACGATTTCGGAGGGAGTCATGGTGGTCATCGTCATAGTCCTTTATTCGATCGTCTCGATGACGCGATTGTGGTTGGTGTAGATGCACATGTCACCGGCGATGGTCAGCGCCTTCTCGACGATGTCGCGCGGCGAGAGCGCCGTGTTCTCGATGAGCGCCTGTGCCGCGGCCTGTGCGTACGCACCGCCCGAGCCGATCGCGGCGATGCCGTGTTCAGGATCGAGCACGTCGCCGTTGCCGGTGATGACGAGCGTGGCGCTCGCGTCCGCGGCGATCAGCATCGCTTCGAGCCGACGCAGCATGCGGTCGGTGCGCCAGTCCTTCGCGAGCTCGACGGCGGCGCGCGTCAGATTGCCCTGATGCTTCTCGAGCTTCGCCTCGAAGCGATCGAGCAGCGAGAACGCGTCGGCGGTGCCGCCGGCGAAGCCGACCAGCACCTTGCCGCCATAGATGCGGCGCACCTTCTTCGCGCCCCCCTTCATGACGATGTTGCCGAGCGTCACCTGACCATCGCCGCCCAGCGCGACCTTGCCGTCGCGGTGTACGGAGACGATGGTCGTGCCGTGAAATTGTTCCATGTGCGTTCCTTAAGAAAAATTGTTCCATGTGCGTTCCTTAAGAAAACCAGAGGGACGCGGGGCGCTTTCGTCGTTCGCAAGTCCGCCGCGCAGTCGAGAATTCGATGGAGTGCACGGCGCGGGGTTCCGCCCGGCCGTCGGTCTCGGACGGATGGCGCCGCGCGCGCGCCGGGCCGCGGTCATGCTTTTGCGGGGCGCGTCGGGTTCATTTTAGGGCGGCGGGAGATTTGTCAAGACGCGCGGCGTCGATGCATCTACGTTTTATCGGGCTGAAAGCAAAAAGGCACACGTCGAACGTGTGCCTTTTCCCATGATGCGGGCTTTTCGCGGCGGCGTCTTCCCCGTTGCGGGCGGTCCGACGCACGCCCGCCGGCTGCGAGATCAGTCGCCGAAGAGCTTCTGACGCAGTTCGCGGCGTTCCTGGGCCTCGAGTGAGAGCGTGGCCGTCGGACGCGCGAGCAGGCGCGGAATGCCGATCGGTTCGCCGGTTTCCTCGCACCAGCCGTACTCGCCGGACTTGATGCGCGCGAGCGACTGCTGCACCTTCTTCAGGAGCTTGCGTTCGCGGTCGCGCGTGCGCAGCTCCAGTGCATGCTCTTCCTCGATGGTCGCGCGGTCCGCCGGGTCCGGCACGATCACCGTTTCCCGCAGATTTTCGGTCGTCTGGCCGGCATTCTTCAGAATGTCAGCTTGCAACTGCTCGAGCCGGTTCTTGAAGAAGGCGAGTTGATCCTCGTTCATGTAGTCCTTCTCGCTCATCTTCAGGATTTCGGCTTCGGTCAAGAGTTTCGTTGTCATCTGCTTGCTTCTTCAATGTGAGGCGATGTTCTCTCGCAACGCCCGCAACTGCAACTGCGTTACCCGCAGCATGCAGTGCGCCGTTACGCTCAAGGCTCGCGCGACAGGTCGATGCGGGGCCGAACTCCTCTGGAAACCGATATTGGATGATGCTCCGGACTCGCGGGCGCATTTGCATGGCCCGGAATTTCCGGCCCGGTGCTTTGTCTTGACTCGCCTTCCCCCGGCGAATCGAGGCATCGTCCCGACGGGACATCCCTTCTCCTCATCCGTTGGCCGAACGCCCGAAGACGCGCGTCCCACGGAACTGCCCTTCTCCAGTGGGGCTGTATTGTAACTGAACCGCAATTTCCGAAGACAACCGAGGAAAACCCTGCCGATTAGTGCCGGAATTTCAAAAATATAACGCTTGGTCGTGCAAAAAGCGATGTCGGTTCGTGGTCGCGATTACACATCCACGACGAAAATCCGTCATGAAAAACGCCGCGCGCGGGCTCCTCGCGGCGGCGTTTTTCTTTTCAAGCCCAAGTTTGCCCGGCGCGAATCGCGGAATTCAAGCGAGATGCGTGCCGGTTTTACTTGACGAGGTACGCATCGAGTCCGTCGGTGATCAGATCCTTCGGCAGCTCGATGCCGATGAACACCATCTTGTTGTTCTTCTTCTCGATCGGCATCCACTTGCTGGCGAGATCGCTGCCCATCATCTGGTGCACGCCCTGGAACACGACCTTTGGGCCGGCCCCCTTCATGTACAGCACGCTCTTGTAGCGCAGCAGGCGCTCGCCATAGATCTGCAGAATGCCGCCGAGGAAGTCCTCGAGGCGGTTCGGATCGAACGGCTTGTCGCTGCGGTACACGAACGACTTGATCTTGTCGTCGTGATGCGCGTGATGGTGGTGGTGATGTCCGTGCTTGTGATCGTGGCTGTGATCGTGACCGCAGGTCGAGTGATCATGATCGTGGTCGTCTTCCGCGAGGAAATCCGGATCGATTTCGAGCTTTGCGTTCAGAGCTTCGCGTTCAGATTGAAGCCGCGCAGATCGAAGATTTCCTTGTTGTCCGCGTCGCCGAAATTCACGACCCTGATCGCCGCGCGCGGATTCATGTGCAGGAGACGGTGCTTGAGCCCGTCGAGCGCGGCGGCATCGACGAGATCGGACTTGGTAATGAAGAGGCGATCCGCGAAACCCACCTGACGCTGCACGACCTCCTGCTGGTCGAGCTGCGCGTTCGCGTGCTTCGCATCGACGAGCGTGATGATCGCGTCGAGCAGGAATTCGTCGGCGACGGTGTTGTTCATGAAGAACTCATGAAGAACGTCTGCGCGACCGGGCCCGGGGGCCCGGATTCGCGAGGCCGGTGGTTTCGATCACGACGCGGTCGAAATCGAGAGTGCCCGCCTTCTTGCGGTCGGCGAGATCCTCCAGCGCGCGCCAGGTCGCCGCGAATCGTGCAGCAGATGCAGCCGTTGCTCATCTGGATGATCTGCTCGTTCGTATCCTGCACGGGGATTTCGTTGTTGATGTTCTCTTCGCCGAACTCGTTCTCGATTACGGCGATCTTCATGCCGTGCTGCTCGTTCAGGATGCGCTTGAGCAGCGTGGTTTTGCCGCTGCCCAGAAAGCCGCTCAGGATGGTTACGGGAATCATGTCGCCTGTGTCCTTGTCTGTGTTTCGAGAAACGCGCGGCAGCGCGTCGAATCGTATATTGAAACATATTTGTCAAGCGGGTGCCGCAGCGGCCCTCGCGGGCGAGGATCGCGTCTACTTTGGGGCAGTCAGGCGATTTGCAACAGGAGTCCTTTCAGGTACTCGCCTTCCGGGAACGCCGTCAGCAGCGGATGATCGACGCCCGCGCCCAGGCGCTTGAGGACCCGCGCATCGACGCGCGCGTCCGCCGCCGCGCTCGCCACGATCTTCTGGAACAGGTCCGAATCGATCGCGCCGGAGCATGAGTAGGTGAACAGCAGACCGCCCGGACGCAGCAACTTGAAGCCGCTCAGGTTGATGTCCTTGTACGCGCGCGCGGCGCGATCGACGGTTTCCTTCGATGGCGCGAATTTCGGCGGATCGAGCACGATCAGGTCGAAGCGCTGGCCTTCGTCGTAGAGGCGCCGGAGCGTCTTGAAGGCGTCCGCGTCCAGCCATTCGGCCTTTTCGGCGTCGAAGCCGTTTGCCTTGACGTTCTCGCGCGCGAGCGCCAGCGCTTCGCCCGACGAATCCACGGACACGACGCGCGTCGCGTCGCCCTTGAGCGCCGCGAGCGAGAAGCCGCCCGTGTAGCAGAAGCAGTTCAGCACGTCGCGCCCCGCGGCGTTCTGCTGCACGAGCACGCGGTTGTCGCGCTGATCCACGTAAAAGCCCGTCTTGTGGCCGTTGCGCACGTCGACGTGATAGCGCACGCCGCATTCGTTCGTGATCAGCGTCTCGGGCGGCGCGTCGCCGGCGAGCACGCCGGTCGTCTGCTCGAGCCCTTCCTTCTGGCGGATCGAGACGTCCGAGCGCTCGTAGACGTTCGGGCAGCCCGTCGCGCCGATCAGCGCCTGCACGATCGCCTCCTTCCACGTTTCGACGCCCGTCGTCATGACCTGGCAGACGAGCTGCGCGTGCGCGCCTTCATCGGCGACGTAGTAATCGACGATCAATCCCGGCAAGCCGTCCGCTTCGCCGAAGACGAGGCGCGTCGCGCCGGTGTCCTTCACCATCGCCTGCCGGTGCGCGACCGCGCGCTGCACGCGGCGCTTGAAGAACGCATGATCGACCGGCTCGCTTTCGTCGAACGTCCAGACGCGCGCGCGGATCTGCGAGTGCGGGCTGTACGAGGCGCGCGCGAGAAAGCGTCCGTCGGCCGCGCGCACGGTGACGGTCGCACCGGGCGCGGGACTGCCGTCGATACGCGCAATGGCGTTCGCGTAAATCCACGGATGGCGGCGAACGAGCGATTTGTCCTTCGCCGGTTTGAGCGTGATGGTGTTCATTGCAATGCGGATGAAGCGCGCGAGGCGCTGTCGGGTTCAGTCGCGCTTCTTCGCGCGCGGATGCGCCGAATCGTAAACGCGGGCGAGATGCTGAAAATCGAGCGACGTATAAACCTGCGTGGCCGTGATGCTCGCGTGGCTGAGCAGTTCCTGCACGGCGCGCAGATCGCCGCTCGACTGCAGGACATGCGTCGCGAACGAATGGCGCAGCACGTGCGGATGCACGTTGGACGGAATGCCCGCCTGGAGCGCGAGGCGCTTTACGCGCTCGCGCACCACGCCGGGCGACATGCGGTTGCCGCGCACCGAAAGAAAGAGCGGAAACGGATCGAGTCTGACGAAGTCGCCGCGCACGTCGAGCCACGCGCGCAACGCTTCGACTGCCTTGCGGCCGACCGGCACCGAACGTCGCCGGTTGCCCTTGCCGAGCACGGTGACTTCCTCGTGCGCCAGATTGAGCCAGCCTGCCGACTTGTGCTCCTTCGTGTCGATGTGCTGGAAATCCAGTCCGACCAGCTCCGCGAGCCGCAGGCCCGAGGAGTAGAAGAGCTCGAGCATGGCGTGATCGCGCAGTGCTTCGGCCGAGCCGGATTGCGGCGCATCCATGAGCGCCATGGCGTCGTCGACGGAAAGCGCCTTCGGCAGCGTCTTGTCGCGCTTGGGCGCCCGCACTGTCGCGACCGGATTGGCGGGCATCTCGACGCGCTCCGCGAGCCATCGATAGAACGCGCGCCACGCCGACAGCCGATGCGCGATCGAACGCGAGGACAGCCCTGCCGCGTGCGCCCGCACGACCGCGCCGCGGATGTCGGCGGCGGTGAGCGACTCCAGCGGACGGTTTTTCGCGAGCGCGCGCAGCTCGCTCAGCTCGTGCGTATAGCCGCGCAGCGTGTGCTCGGAGAGATGCCGCTGATGCGTAAGCATCGCGAGATACTCGGCGATCGCGCCCCCCAAGGGGCTTCCTTCGGGGCGTTGGCGGCGGCCATGATCAGTGGGGGAGGAGGCGCGAGAGCGCCGCGCTCGCCAGCGCGCCGATCTGCGTCAGGAAGTCGGTGGCCATGCCGTCGTGGAAACGCCGCGGATCGGGCGAGCCCATCACGAGCAGGCCGAAGCTCGGCGCATCGGGGCCGGCTTGCGGATCGCGCAAGGCGATGAGCGCGACGGATTCGACCTGGCGTTCCGTGTCGGTCGGCCCTTCGCTCGGCGCGACCGTCGCCGTTGCCGAGTTTGCGGCGCCGAGCCACTGCGCGGCGGCGAAGCCCGTATTCGCGCCGCAGTAAGGCGCGGTGAGGCTGTTCGCGAAAATGCGCACTTCCTCGTCGACCTGGCGCGCGAAGTCCGCCTGCCGAAACGCTTCGTCGATGTCCCACACGCGCAGCGCGGCGTGCGGCACGTCGAACACTTCGCACAGGCCTCGGCTGATGGTGGCGGGCAACGCGTACGGGTCGCGCTGGGAAATCACGCGCACGGGGCCGAACTTGGTCGAGATGCTGTCGTTCTCGTGGCCGTAGCGCAGCAATTCGGCCAGACGCTGTTCGAGCTGCTTGTTCTTGTCGCGCAGCATTTCCATCTGACGCTCCTGCAGCGACACGGCGGCTTTGCCGTGCGGATTCGAGAGCCGGATGGTGCCGAGCAGCTCCGCGTGCTCAACGAAGAAATCGGGATTGTCGAGCAGGTAGTCGGTGACTTCGCGTGGGTTCATGATGATGTGTATGCGTTAGACGATGCGGTCGAGCTCGATTTCGCCCTCGAAGACCGTCGCGGCGGGTCCGGCCATGAAGAGTGCGGCGGATTCGTCGCGCGCGCCGTCCCAACTGATCGTGAGCGTGCCGCCATGCGTCTCGACGCGCACGGGCGTTTCGAACAGGCCGCGCCGGATGCCAGTGGCCACCGCCGCGCACGCGCCCGTGCCGCAGGCGAGCGTTTCGCCGGCGCCGCGCTCATACACGCGCAGCCTGACCGAATGGCGATCGACGATCTGCATGAAGCCCGCGTTCACGCGTTTCGGAAAGCGCGCGTGGCGCTCGATCAGCGGGCCTTCCGTCAGCACGGGATACGCCTCGACGTCGTCGACGACCTGCACCGCGTGCGGATTGCCCATCGAAACGACGGAGATCCAGCGTGTTTCCTCGTTCACGTCGAGCGGCCAGAGCGTGTCGTTGCCTTGCGGGCGCTCTTCGAGGCCTTGCGTGTCGAACGGCACTTCCGGCGGATCGAAGACCGGCGTGCTCATGTCGACGACGACTTCGCCGTTCTCCTGCATCGTCAGCGTGATGACGCCGTTTTGTACCTGCACGCGCACGCTCGATGCTTCCGTCAGCCGACGATCGCGCACGAACTTCACGAAGCAGCGCGCGCCGTTGCCGCAATGCTCGACCTCCCCGCCATCGCAGTTGAAGATGCGGTACTTGAAGTCGACGCCGGCGATCGTGGGCTTCTCCACGAGCAGCAGCTGGTCCGCGCCCACGCCGAAATGGCGGTTCGCGAGCGCGCGCACCTGCTCGGCGCTCAGATCGAGCGTCTGCGTGTAGCCGTCGAGCACGACGAAGTCATTGCCCGCGCCTTGCATTTTCGTGAATTTGAGTTTCATGGCCGCTATTGTATGTGAGCCGCGCGGCGGCGTTTCGCGCCGCTCACGCCTAAATAAAAGCTCGGCTCGCCCGGCGGCCGCGTCTTGAAGCGCTTGTGCACCCAGTAATATTGCTCCGGCATGCGCGGAATCTGCTCTTCCAGGAATGCGTTCATGCGGCGGGCGTCGGCTTCGTCGTCGCCGGTCGGGTAGTTGTCCCAGGGCTCGAAGATCTTGAGCCGATAGCCCTTGTAGTTCGGCAGCACCTCGCCGATGAACGGCACGACCTGCGCGCGACCCGTTTTCGCGAGCCGGCCGACGGCGGTCAGCGTGCACGTCGGGATGCCGAAGAACGGCACGAACGTGGAGTTGCGCATGCCGTAATCCATGTCCGCGCCGAGCATCACGGGCTTGCGGTCGCGCAGCCAGCGCAGCACGATGCGCGCGCTGTCCGCGCGGCTCGCCATGTCCGCGCCGAAGCGGGCGCGCTGCGTCTTCGCAAGCTCCTCGATCTGCGGGTTCGAGAACGGCTGATACAGCGAGCCGCACTGCCGGTGCAGCGAGTAATTGAGGAAGATCGAGCCCGCCTCGATGCCGACGAAGTGCAGGCCGAGAAAGAGCGTGGGCGGCAGGTCGGGATCGGTGAGATCGACGGCGCTGTCCACTTCGATCAGCTTTTCGAGCTTTTTCGCCGAGCCGAACCATTGCACGCTGCGCTCCACATAGCTGCGGAACGCGTGCCGGAAATGCTTCTGCGCGATATCCTCGCGCTTCTCGTCGGACCACTCCGGAAAGCACAGCTTCAGGTTCGTATGGACGATGCGCTTGCGGCGGCTCGGAATTTGATAGAGCAGCCAGCCGAGGCCGTCGCCGAAACGGGCGGTGATGCGGTAAGGGATGATCGCCAGGAACTTGAGGAACCCGATCGCGAGCGCCACGCCGATGCGCCCTAGCATGACGTGCTCCAGCGTACAGACTGTCGGCCGCTATGAACGGATGATGGGAATGGGACGAATGGCGACAAGCGTTCGGCTCTGTGAAATCGAGGTAAACCGGTATAATAATAAAACTTTCGCCGAGTTAATGGACAACTTGCGGGGCGAAGGGGGCCGGAGTCTTCATGTGATATATGAAGGCGCTGGCCTGGAAAATTGACATCCGCTAAAGCGTCGCCGCTTCAGACTCCGAACGAAGTCGGCTACGTGAATGACCGTACTCAACTGGAGTCTGAAGCGTGTCGAACGACTATCTCCTCTTTACTTCCTTTACTTCCGAATCCGTTTCCGAAGGCCACCCGGACAAGGTCGCCGATCAAATCTCCGACGCCATCCTCGACGCTATCCTGTCGCAGGACAAGTATTCGCGCGTCGCGGCGGAAACGCTCTGCAACACCGGTCTCGTCGTCCTCGCGGGCGAAATCACGACCACGGCCAACGTCGACTACATCCAGGTCGCGCGCGACACCATCAAGCGCATCGGTTACGACAACACCGATTTCGGCATCGACTATCGCGGCTGCGCGGTGCTCGTCGCTTACGACAAGCAATCGCCGGACATCGCGCAAGGCGTGAACCGCGCGCATGACGACAATCTCGATCAGGGCGCCGGCGACCAGGGCCTCATGTTCGGTTACGCCTGCGACGAAACGCCCGAGCTGATGCCGCTGCCGATCCACCTCTCGCACCGTCTGGTCGAGCGCCAGGCGAACCTGCGCCGCGACGGCCGCCTGCCCTGGCTGCGCCCGGACGCGAAGTCGCAAGTCACCGTGCGCTATGTCGACGGCAAGGCGCATTCGATCGACACGGTCGTGCTCTCGACGCAGCATTCGCCGGACATCGACCTGCCGCAACTGCGCGAAGCGGTGATCGAAGAAGTCATCAAGCCGACGCTGCCGAAGGAGCTCATCAAGGGCGACATCAAGTTTCTGGTGAACCCGACGGGACGCTTTGTCATCGGCGGTCCGCAGGGCGACTGCGGTCTGACGGGCCGCAAGATCATCGTCGATACGTACGGCGGCGCCGCGCCGCACGGCGGCGGCGCGTTCTCGGGCAAGGATCCGTCGAAGGTGGACCGCTCGGCGGCTTACGCCGGCCGTTACGTCGCGAAGAACATCGTGGCCGCGGGTCTCGCATCGCGCGCGCTGATTCAGGTGTCGTACGCGATCGGCGTGGCGCGCCCGATGTCGGTGATGGTCAACACGTTCGGCACGGGCCGCGTGTCGGACGCCGAGATCACGAAGCTCGTGCTCGAGCACTTCGACCTGCGTCCGAAGGGCATCATCCAGATGCTCGACCTGCTGCGCCCGATCTACGAAAAGACGGCGGCATACGGCCATTTCGGCCGCGAAGAGCCGGAATTCTCGTGGGAAGCCGCCGACAAGGCGCTCGCGCTGGCCGAAGCGGCCGGCACGGAACCGGTGGCGAGCGTCGCGTAACGTCATCGGCCGAACGGCAGAACGAGAACCGGCAAGCATGGCGCTTGCCGGTTTTTTTATGCGCACGCGGCGCGTTCCTTGCTACCGACCGGACAGCGAACCGGATCATCCGCGGGGCCGTCATGCCGTACGAAACGCTTCTTCTTTCTCCCGTCACCATCGGCAATCTCGAACTGCCGAATCGCGTCGTGATGGCGCCGCTCGCACGCAATCGCGCGTCGCAGCCCGGTAACGTGCCCACCGAAGCAGACGCCCACTACTACGCGCAACGCGCGAGCGCGGGACTGAGAGCGCGGGACTGATCGTCACCGAACCCGCGCAAATCTCTCCGCGCGGCCAGGGCGAATGGGCGACGCCGGGCATTCATTCGGACGCGCAGGAAGTGGGCTGGAAAGGCATCGCCGGCGCGGTGCACGCGCGGCAGGGACGTATTGCGCTGCACTTGTGGCATGCGGGGCGCATGTCGCATCGGCGCTTACAGGAAGACGGTGCGCCGCCCGTCGCGCCCTCCGCGATCCGCGCGCGCGGCGCGAAGGTGCGCATGCGGCAGGACGACGGCACGCCCGGTCTCGTCGGTGCGGACGATCATCGTCCTCTCGAAACGGATGAGATCGCCGGCATCGTGCTCCAAGTACGTCGATGCCGCGCGCCGTGCCGATCGCGCGGGCTTCGACATGATCGAGATCGGCGCCGCGCACGGCTATCTGCTGCATCAATTCATGGCGACCGGCACGAACCGGCGCACCGATGAGTACGGCGGCAGCGCCGAGAACCGCGTACGGCTCGTCGTCGAGGTGATGGAAGTGGTGTTGTCGGGCGTGATCGGCGCGAATCGCGTCGGCATTCGCATGTCGCCGGGATTCACGGGCGCCGACATGGAGGACGACGAAGCGGCGGAATCGTCGCTGCATCTGGCCGAAGAGCTGAAACGCATCGGCATCGCGTACCTGCAGCTGGCCGAAGCCGGTGACGATCTTCGGCGCGCCCTGCGCGATGCTTACGGCGGTGCGATCATCGCGTCCGGCGACCGGACGCCTCGGGAAGCGAATGCGCGCATCGAACGCGGCGAAGCCGATGCCGCGGCATTCGGCCGCGCATTCGCATTCGTCGCGAACCCGGATCTGGTGGAACGTTTGAAGACCGACGTGCCGCTAGCCGAACCTGATCCTGCCGCGCTCAACGGCGACGAGAAGGGCGACTATCCGCCGCCGGGCGAAGCGCGGGGAAACCGAAACGATTGACGCGCACGATCAACGCGCGGCGAACGCGTACCAGCCGGCGCTGCTGGCCGACAAGCGGCGCGGTCGGTGGCTCGTTGGCACGGCGGCCTTCGTTCGGCTTGGGCGTGGGCGCGCGCAATTGCGTCGGACGCCGCAGCAGCGCCCGCAGCGATACGCCGCGCGACGCCGTACGCGCGCGAAGGCTGAAGAAGAAACCGCGGAACCACGACCGGATGCCGTCGACCGGATGCACGTGCTTTAGCTGCTCGGCGAGCAGTTGGGTGCGGGCGGAGTAATGGCGCAACGCGCGGACCATGCCGCGGCGGGCGGGACGCGCGGCAGCACGAGTAAGGCCGATGGCGATTCGGTGGTTCATGTCAGCGGAAACGTCGGTTGCGTGGAGGCAGACTCGACGATAGTCGTCTCAAAAATAGCGTTCAGGGAATTCTGATTCAACTCGATTCCCCGAGTTGCACCGAATTGACGCGGCCAATGTACAAGACCTTTATTACCCGGGTAAGTCCGCGTTTTCCCTGCGTTTTAATGAAGCGGCTGCTGCCGAATATCCAGCGATGCCATGTCGCGCGGGCTATTGCGTGGCGCCGGATTTACAATCTTCGTATTCGCTCCAATTCCGGATATAACGCCGGCGGCATGAATTCATTCGAAAGCCGCGGGCGCATCAACTGAAATGTCTGATCAAAACTCGCTGAAATCGAAGAAAGAACAGGTGCGCGAGCTGCGCGAAATGGGCTTCGTCATCGTGAAGGGGCTCGTCGCGAAGGACCGTTGCGACGCCATGCGCGAGGTGGCGCGGCAGCAGCTTGCGCAAGCGGCCGCGCCGGTCGAGTTCGAAGCCGATCTGAAATACCCCGGCGCGCCCGATTCGAAGGATGCGCCGGGTGGCCATACCGTGCGCCGCCTGCTCGACGCCTATGCGTGGCATCCGTTGTTCGCGGAGTTCGCGACCTCGCCCGAAGTGCGCGGCTGGATGGAGCTTTATTTCGGCGAGACGCCGTATCTTTCGCGCGCGCATCACAACTGCACGATGACGAAGCACCCGGCGTACGGCAGCCTGACCGGCTGGCATCGCGACGTGCGCTACTGGGCGTTCGAGCGCGACGATCTGGTTTCCGCGTGGCTCGCGCTCGGCGACGAAACGGTCGATAACGGCGCGCTGTGGTTCGTGCCGGCATCGCACAAGCTGCCGTTCACGTCCGATCGCTTCGACGAGGCGAAATTCTTCCACTCCGATCTGCCCGAGAACGCCGCGCTGATCCGCACGGCGGTGTCGCCCGAACTGGAGCCGGGCGACGTGGTGTTCTTCCACTGCAATACGCTGCACTCGGCCGGGAAGAATCTCACCGATCAGGTGAAGTTCTCGCTCGTGTTCACGTATCGCGGCGCGAGCAACGCGGCGCTGCCCGGCACGCGTTCCGCGTCGAAGCCGGAAGTACCGCTCGTCTGACGCTTCGGCGTTTCAGCGTTTCGAGGGAATCGCGAGGCCGATCAGGCCCGCGAGCGTCGTGACGATCCCGCCCGCGATCAGCCAGATGGTCTTGTCCGTGGGCGAAGCCCGTGAAGAAGCGAGCGACGTCGTTGGACAACGAATGAAACGACTGGCCGCCGAAATAGAGCAGCACAATGCCGCCAGCGAGCAGCGCAACGGAAATCGCTCGAGTCATGAAGTGGTCTCGTCTCTGAAAGGCGCGCCAGGTTAGCCGGTCTGCGCGGGCGCGTCCACCTGGGCGGCGGGTGCGGGCTCGCACGTCAGCGGCTGGATCTTGCGCAGCAGATCGGCCTGCACGTTCGGATAGTCGCTCGCGCGCGTCCATGCGCCGAGATTGAACTTGACGCCGGTATCGGTGTAATCGGTCACCGCCACCCACGGCGCCGATGCTTCGTCCTTGCACGATGCGCGGATCTTCGCGCATCAGCCTGCGCAATTCCTCGAGCACGTGTTCGACCTTCAGCCCGTGCTGCGCCTGAAAATTGATGACGACGCGGCGCCGTTCGTTCGCGCTGTAGTTGGTCACCGGGTTCGCGCCCAGATCGTGCTGTTCGGCACGTACATGATGACGCCGTTGGCCTTCGTGAGGCGCGTGGTGAAGAGGCCGATCTCGTTGACGGTGCCGGCCGTCGTGCCGATGCCCTCGATGTAGTCGCCGACGCGGAACGGCCGTAGCAGCAACAGCATTAGGCCGGCCGCGATGTTCTGCAGCGCGAGACCGATGGCGAGGCCGGCGGCGCCGAGCACGGTCAGGATGCTGGCCGCCGCGATGCCGAACTTGCCGAGCGCGGCCACGATGGCGACGACGCGGATTGCCCACATCGCGAGGCTGACGAGGATCGGCGTGAGCGTGGCGTCGACGTTGGTGCGGGCGAGCGTGCGACGCAGCGCGTTCGCGACCGTGTTCGAGATCCACCATCCGACGGCGACGATGATGATCGCAACCAGGAGGTCGACGCCATAAGTGACCGCGATGGCGGAAATGGTGTCGTAGGTGGGTCGCAGTTTGTCGATTGGGTCCATCGGTCGGGCTCCTTGATACGGAATGTATTGGTCTGGGCTCGCGCCCGAACGTTCCTTTGCTGGCCATTCGGCCGGGTGCCGAATGGCGGGACGGCGAAGCGGCCCGTGCGCGCTGCGCCCGGATTGGCTTACCATTAACGCTCTTGGCAGGCGGCGTGCCCGTGCGCCCGCCGCCTTTCGGCCGCAGTCCGTTCAATTCGCAATCCGCAGAGGAATTCCGTCATGGCCTACGAAGCAGCGTCCGAGCGATACACGCAGATGCAATACCGCACCTGCGGCAGGAGCGGGTTGAAATTGCCCGCGGTGTCGCTGGGCTTGTGGCACAACTTCGGCGACACGACGCCGATCTCTACGCAACGCGAGATCCTGCGCACCGCGTTCGATCTCGGCATCACGCATTTCGATCTCGCGAACAACTACGGCCCGCCGTACGGCAGCGCCGAGACGAATTTCGGGCGCATCTTCAAGGACGACTTCCAGCCGTATCGCGACGAGCTGCTGATTTCGTCGAAGGCCGGCTGGGACATGTGGCCCGGCCCGTACGGCCAGGGCGGCGGCTCGCGCAAGTACGTGCTCGCGAGCCTCGACCAGAGCTTGAAGCGCATGGGCCTCGAGTACGTCGACATCTTCTACTCGCACCGTTTCGATGCCGACACGCCGCTCGAGGAAACCGCCGGCGCGCTCGCGACCGCCGTGCATTCCGGCAAGGCGCTCTACGTGGGCATTTCGTCATACTCGGCGGCGAAAACGTGCGAAATGGCGAAGCTGCTCGCCGAGCACAAGGTGCCGCTGCTGATCCATCAGCCTTCGTACAACATGCTGAACCGCTGGATCGAAAAGGACCTGCTCGACACGCTCGACGATATCGGCGCGGGCAGCATCGCGTTCACGCCGCTCGCCCAGGGGCTTCTGACGAACAAATACCTGAACGGCGTGCCGCAGGACGCGCGCGTAAACAAGCCGGGCGGCGCTTCGCTCAAGCAGGAGCATTTGAGCGAGGCAAATCTCGCACACGTACGCAAGCTCAACGAACTCGCGCAGAAGCGCGGCCAGAGCCTCGCGCAGATGGCACTCGCCTGGGCGCTGCGCGGGGGACGCGTGACCTCCGTGCTGATCGGGGCGAGCCGCGCGGAACAGGTCGCGGAAAACGTCGGCGCGCTGAAGAACCTAGAGTTTACGAAGGAAGAGCTCGCGGAAATCGATCAGCACGCGCAGGAAGGCGGCGTCAACCTGTGGGAGAAGCCGTCCACCGATCAGCGCATCTGAGGCGTCCGGCCGCGCGCAAGCCTTTCGCCAGAAAGGGTATTTCGGGATAGCGCGGCATCCGTTGTTATGATGGTGGCTCGCCGGTTTTTCGGCAGCGATTGCGATCGGCGCCGGAATGCTGTCTGTCTATAGCCAGCAATTTGTTGCCAGCCGAAAGCGCTTCGTTTCAGCGCACGTTCGCCCACGAGGCCGCGTGCGCGCCTTTGCCGCGACAGCCTCTTGCGCGGCGCTCGACGATGCCGACCGGCTATCGGGTTAAAATAGTCGATTGCGCCGGGCTGTCTGGTTTTTCGCGCGACGTTCACGCAAGGCGCGGCGTGAATTGCTGCCTTCGCATCGAACACGCGGCCGTTCGTCACGTTCGATCGCCCTTTCGCGCAGCGCCTTCGTAGCGCGCTCTCATCGCGGAGTCGGGCCTGGCCGCGTGGCAGGGTTGCCCGCAAGTCAGCCGCGAGTGTCGGAGTGGCACCGCTTTCGCACAGTTTAAGAATAAGAAGCCATGAGCAACCTTAATTCTCAAACCGTTCTGAGCGTCCATCACTGGACCGACACGCTTTTCAGTTTCACCTGCACCCGCGACTCCGCGTTTCGCTTCGAAAACGGCCAGTTCGCGATGGTGGGCCTCGAAGTCGACGGCAAGCCGCTTCTGCGCGCCTACAGTCTCGCGAGCGCGAACTACGAAGAGTATCTCGAATTTTTGAGCATCAAGGTTCCGGACGGCCCGCTCACCTCGCGTCTGCAGCACCTGAAAGTCGGCGATTCCGTGCTGATCGGCAAGAAGCCGACGGGCACGCTCGTCGCCGACAACCTGCTGCCCGGCAAGACGCTGTGGCTGCTCTCCACGGGCACGGGTCTCGCGCCGTTCATGTCGATCATCAAGGACCCGGACGTGTACGACCGCTACGAGAAGATCGTGCTGACGCATACCTGCCGCTTCGTCGACGAACTCGCGTACAAGGACTTCATCACGGAGCACTTGCCGGCGCACGAGCACATCGGCGAGATCGTCTCCGAGAAGCTCGTCTACTATCCGACCGTCACGCGCGAGGAGTTCGCGAACCGTGGCCGCATCACCGATCTGATCGAGACGAAGAAGCTGTTCGCGGACCTTTCGGTGGAGCCGTTCTCGGTCGAGAACGATCGCGTGATGCTCTGCGGCAGCCCGCATATGCTGCGCGACACGCGTCAGTTGCTCGACGCAATGGGCTTTCAGGAAGGCAGCAACAACCATCCTGGCCATTATGTCGTCGAAAAGGCTTTCGTCGGCTGATCGGCAAGCCCCACGTTCAGGAAAACCGGAGCTTCATGCTCCGTTTTTTCGCCGTCGACGGCGGCGCGTGGGACATCCGCTGTTACAGATTCGGTGTGATCGGCGGATCGTCGTAGGTATTTTTTCCTACGTATTGTGTGCACCATACTTGTCAAATGACATGAAGTTCGTCCGTTGAAGCCTTATTGGACAAGGATCTATAATATTTTTGAGATATGATCCACTCGCGCTGAGACGACGCGCGCTACCGCGCAGTCCGTCTTCGATGTTACAGAGTGTAAATTCAGTTACGCCGCTCGTGAGTTCGCCGAGGATGTAGCTCCAGTTGCGCTCAAAGCGAGGATAGTGAATGAACCTGTCGGCCATGGTCACGCTCGATGAGAGCCCGATTCGCCGCGCATCGCTGCGCGGGGTTTCGTCGCCGGCGCCGGAATGTGCCGGTTCGTCTTTTGCCCTTCCTTCCGTTTCGCCCCATTCCGCGCTGATCGACGCGAAGCTCGAGGGCGATCGCCAGATCCAGCGTCTCACCGCCCGCATCCAGGAACTGGCCGCGCTGCTCGCCGCGACCGAGGAGCGAGCACGCCAGGCGCTCGCCCGGGATCTCCACGACGAAACCGGCGCCGCGCTCACGGTCGCCAATCTGGCGCTCGCGCGCGCCGCACACTGGCTGCCCGCCGACGCGCCTGCCGCGCTCGGCGATGCGCTGCGCCAGGCGCGCGAAGCCCCGGCGGATGTCAGCGAGACGAGCCATCGCATCGTCGAAGGGCTGCAGGCGCCGGCCCTTGACGCCGGTCTCGCGTCCGCGCTCGACGCGTGGATCGAGCGCTTCCGTGCGCGCACCGTGATTCCCGTCGATTTTTCCTGCCCGACCGATGCGCGGCTGGAACGCCTGTCGCGCGACATGTCGCTCGCGCTCCTTCGCGTGATGCAGGAGGCGCTCGGCAACATCGCGCGTCACGCCGGCGCGGCGAGTGCGAGCGTGAAAATCGACCTCGACCGGGACGGCGTGATGCTGTCCGTCGAGGACGACGGCATCGGCATCAGCGCGGCCGCTTCGGCCTTTCCAGCATGCGCGCGCTGCGAGGCGCTCGGCGGCAGCCTGCGCATCGTCGCGGCGAAGCCCGCCGGAACCAGCGTGCGCGCTCGCCTGCCATGGACGGTGGCGCGTCCCGGGCTGTTCGCGCTCAGCGTGGTCTACGCCTGAGGTTGCCCGCGATGCTCAAGATCTTGCTCGCGGACGATCACGCCATCGTGCGCCGCGGCGTCGCGCAACTGCTGCTGGAACGCGGCATCGCCACCGAAGTATCGGAGTCGGAGGCCGAGACCGGCATGCAGGCGCTCGCGCTCGCCGCGCGACGGCCGCTCGACGTCGTGATGCTCGATATCTCGCTGCCGGATGTCAACGGAATCGATCTGCTCAAGCGCATCAAGCGCGAGACGCCGCGCCTGCCGGTGCTGATGTTCTCGATGTATCGCGAGGATCAGTACGCGGTGCGCGCGCTGAAGGCGGGCGCTTCGGGCTATCTGTCGAAGATGGCCGACCCCGCCCTCATGATCGGATCGGCGCGATCCAGCAGGTCGCGGCGGGCCGGAAGTACGTGAGCCCGGAGATGGCCGAAGCGCTCGCGACCTACGTTTCGCTCGACACCGAGCGCATGCCGCACGAGAAGCTCTCGGACCGCGAATATCAGACGCTGTGCATGCTGGCTTCCGTGAAAACGGTGAGCGTTTATCGCGCACGGTTGTTGGAGAAGATGAAGCTGGCCAATAACGCGGAGCTCAGGTTCTATGTGTGATGAGCAACCGGCTCATCGACATGAATCCGGTCATCGCCGGTTGAAGATTTATCTTGAACAAGATAAATCGCGGCTGATCTGCAAGAAATCATCGCAGCAGTGCGCTGCTTACCCGACTTCCGGGCAACCTCCGAATCTCCGATAGAATGGCAGGTTTTCACGCAGCAAGGGGCGCCCGCGCGCCAGAAGGCGATTCATCGCAATGTCGTTGTTCCGCAAGAAAAACATCGAGCACATGCTGGCCAGTGCGCACAGCACGTCGCTCAAGAAGACGCTCGGCGCCCTCGATCTGACTTTCCTCGGCATCGGGGCCATCGTCGGCACGGGGATTTTCGTGCTCACCGGGACGGGCGCCGTGCAGGCCGGCCCGGCGCTCATGATCTCGTTCATCGTCGCGGCGATCGCATGCTGCTTCGCCGCCCTCGCCTACGCAGAGTTCTCGTCGACGATTCCCGTCGCCGGCTCCATCTATACCTATTCGTACGCGACGCTCGGCGAGCTGGCCGCATGGATCATCGGCTGGGATCTGATGCTCGAGTACGGGCTCGCGACGTCCGCCGTGTCGGTCGGCTGGTCGGGCTACCTGCAATCCCTGCTGTCCGGCTTCGGCATTTCGCTGCCGACCGCACTCACGGCCGCGCCCGGCGCCCTGCCCGGCCATCTCACGTATTTCAACCTGCCCGCTTTTCTCGTGATGATGGCGATCACCGCGCTGCTCTCCCTCGGCGTGAAGGAATCCACGCGCGTGAACAACATCATGGAGGTGACCGTCGTGCTGGTGATCGCCGTGGGCGTGTTCCACGTCAAGCCGGCGAACTGGCAGTCGTTCATGCCGAACGGCTGGTCCGGCGTGTTCGGCGCCGCGGCGGTGATGTTCTTCGCGTTCATCGGCTTCGATTCGGTGTCGTCGGCGGCGGAGGAAGTGAAGAATCCGAAGCGCGATCTGCCGATCGGCATCATCTCGTCGCTGGCGGTGTGCGCGGTGCTGTACGTGGCGGTCGCGGCGGTCGCGGCGGTCGTGACGGACATCGTGCCGTCGGCGCAATTCGCGAACAATCCGCATCCGGTCTCGTTCGCGCTGCAAGTCGCCGGCCAGAACTGGGTGGCGGGCTTCATCGATCTCGGCGCCGTGCTCGGCATGCTCACCGTGATTCTCGTGATGAGCTACGGCCAGACGCGCATCATCTACGCGATGTCGCGCGACGGCCTCCTGCCCGCGAAGCTCTCGAAGGTGCATCCGCGTTTCTCGACGCCCTTCTTCACGACCTGGCTCGTCGGCATCTTCTTCGGGCTGATCGGCGCGCTCGTTCCGCTCAACGTGCTCGCCGAGCTGATCAACATCGGCACCCTCGCGGCGTTCTCGATGGTGTCCATCGCCGTGCTGATCCTGCGCCGCATGCATCCGGACCTGCCGCGCGCGTTCCGCTGCCCGGGCGTGCCCGTCGTGTCGGTTCTGGCGGTCGCGTCGTGCCTTTTCCTGATGGCCAATCTGCAGGCGATGACGTGGATCGCGTTCGGCGTGTGGCTCGTGATCGGCCTCGCGATCTACTTCCTGTATTCGCGCCGGCACGCGCTGCTCGGCCGGCCGGGTGCCGAAGTCTCGCGCGCCGGCTCCGCGACGCGCGAAACCGTCACGAACTGAGCGCGTTTCAACGACGCCCGCTCCGCAGCAAAGCACTGCCCGAGAGGCGGCGCTTTGCATTTGGGGGCGCGCCGCGCGTGCCGGGCCGCGAAATTGAGACGGGCGTTCGACCGATGGCGAGGCCCGCCGATTTGTGTTTTACTCATTGTCACAAGCACATAACACCAAATCCGGCTGAACGCTCACTGCGGCAGTAGGCAGGTGCGTGACGCGAAGTTGGTTCCATCCCCTAGGAGACAGTGAAATGGCGCTCAGCATCAGCCTGACGGTCAACGGAAAACCCGTGACCGCCACCGTCGAACCGCATCTTCTGCTCGTCCAGTTTCTCCGCGATCAACTCAGGCTCACCGGCACGCACGTCGGCTGCGATACCGCGCAGTGCGGCGCCTGCACCGTTCATCTCGACGGCCGCGCGATCGACTCGTGCAACGTGCTCGCCGCGCAGGCGGACGGCATGGACGTGACGACCATCGAAGGCATGGCGAAAGACGGCCAGCTTCATCCGATGCAGGCGGCCTTCAGAGAATGCCACGGCTTGCAGTGCGGCTTCTGTACGCCGGGCATGGTGATGTGTGCGAGCGCGCTGGTCGCGCAATCGGCCGATCTCTCCGAGGAAACCGTGCGCGAGCAGCTCGACGGCAATCTCTGCCGCTGTACCGGCTATCACAACATCGTGAAAGCGGTCCTGCAGGGCGCGCAAGCCATGAAAAAAGCCGGCGCGTGACGTCATCCGCGCCGCGCAATCCCACCTCTCCCAGATGAATCGCGCCGATACAGGAGACCGCGATGAATACCCCTGAGCAGCAGAAATTGATCGGCGCCGGCGTCAAGCGCAAGGAAGACTATCGCTTCCTGACGGGCGCGGGCCAGTACACGGACGACATCGTTCTGCCGCAGCAAAGCCATGGCGTGTTCCTGCGCTCGCCGCACGCGCACGCGAAGATCAAGAGCATCGACATCGAAGCGGCGAAGGCGTCGCCGGGCGTGATCGGCATCTTTACCGGACGTGACATGGCGGGCGAGAATGTCGGCGGCCTGCCGTGCGGCTGGCTCATTCACAGCATCGACGGCTCGCCGATGCACGAGCCGTCGCATCTCGTCATCGCGCACAACAAGGTGCTGCACGTGGGCGATCAGGTCGCGCTCGTCGTCGCCGAATCGGTGAAGGATGCCGCCGAGCTCATCGAGGTCGATTACGACGTGCTGTCCGCCGTGGTCGATACGGCGAGCGCATCGGATTGCCGGCCAGCCGCTCGTGCACGACAGCGTGCCGAACAACGTCTGCTTCAACTGGGGCCACGGCGACAAGGCCAGGACCGATGCCGCGTTCGCGCAGGCCGCGCACGTAACGACGCTCGACATCGTGAATCAGCGGCTCGTGCCGAACGCGATCGAGCCGCGCGCCGTGAACGCGAGCTATTCGAAGCACGACGACAGCTATACTGTCTATGTTGCGAATCAGAACCCGCACGTCGAGCGCCTGCTGATGGCGGCGTTCGTGCTGTCGCTGCCGGAATCGAAGCTGCGCGTGATCGCGCCGGACGTGGGTGGCGGCTTCGGCTCGAAGATTTTCCTGTATCCGGAAGACGTCGCGCTGACGTGGGCATCGAAGAAAGTAGGGCGGCCGATCAAATGGACCGCTGAGCGCTCCGAAGCGTTTCTCTCCGACGCGCACAGGGCCGCGACCACGTCACGAAGGCCGAGCTCGCGCTCGACAAGGACGGCAAGTTCATCGGCATGCGCGTGCACACGACGGCGAACATGGGCGCGTATCTGTCGACGTTCGCATCGTCGATTCCGACCGTGCTCTACGCGACGCTCCTCGCCGGCCAGTACACGACGCCCGCGATCTATGCCGAAGTGAAAGCGGTGTTCACGAACACGGTGCCCGTCGATGCCTATCGCGGCGCGGGCCGCTCCGAAGCGACGTACGTCGTCGAGCGTCTGGTCGAAACGGCGGCGCGCGAGCTGAACATCGATCCGGTCGAGTTGTGCCGCCGCAATTTCATCCGCGAGTTTCCGTACGCGACGCCGGTTGGCCTCACCTACGGCACCGGCGATTACGACGCCTGCCTCGATCGCGCGCTGGAGCTTGCCGACGTGAAGGGCTTCGCCGCGCGCCGGGAAGCATCGAAGCAGAGGGGCAAGCTGCGCGGCCTCGGCCATTCGTGCTACATCGAGGCGTGCGGGCTCGCGCCGTCGAACGTCGCGGGCGTGCTGGGCGCGCGCGGGCTTGTTCGAAGCGGGCGAGGTGCGCGTGCATCCGACCGGCTCGGTCACCGTGTTTTACCGGTTTGCACAGCCATGGTCAGGGGGCACGAGACGACCTTCGCGCAAGTCGTCGCGGACCGGGCTCGGCGTCCCGATCGAGAACGTCGAGATCATTTACGGCGATACCTGACGCATTCCGTTCGGCATGGGCACGTACGGCTCGCGTTCGATCTCGGTCGGCGGCTCGGCGATCATGAAGGCGCTCGACAAGGTCGAAGCGAAGGCGAAGAAGATCGCCGCGCATCTGCTCGAAGCGGCGGCGGAGGACATCGAGTTCAAGAACGGTGTGTTCCGCGTCGCGGGCACGGACCGCACCAAGACTTTCGTCGACGTATCGCTCGCCGCCTACGTGCCGCACAACTTCCCGCTCGATCAGATGGAGCCGGGCCTCAACGAAAACGCGTTCTACGATCCGGCCAATTTCACGTATCCGTCGGGCGCGTATGTGTGCGAGGTCGAAGTCGATCCGGACACGGGCGAGACGCGCATCGAGAAGTTCACCGCCGTCGACGATTTCGGCAACGTGATCAATCCGATGATCGTCGAAGGACAGGTGCACGGCGGGCTGGGGCAGGGCATCGGCCAGGCGATGCTCAAACGCTGCGTCTACGACGACAGCACCGGCCAGCTGCTTTTCGGCTCGTTCATGGATTACGCGATGCCGCACGCCATCGACTTGCCGAGCTTCACGGTGGAGACTGCGAAGGGCACGCCGTGCACGCACAATCCACTCGGCGTGAAGGGCTGCGGCGAGGCGGGCGCCATCGGCTCGCCGCCCGCTGTCATCAACGCGATCCTCGATGCGCTCGCGCCGCTCGGCGTGAAGGACTTGCAGATGCCCGCGACGCCGCACCGCGTATGGACCGCGATGCACAACGCCCAACACGCATAGGGAGAGCGGCCATGTACACATTCGACTATCAACGGCCCGGCGAAGCCAAGGCGGCGGTCGCGGCGCTGTCCGCCAACGGCAAGGCCAAGTATCTCGCGGGCGGCCAGAGCCTCCTGCCGACGATGCGCCTGCGTTTCGCGCAGCCCTCCGCGCTCGTCGACGTGACGCGCATCGCCGCGATGAAGACCGTCGCGCTCGAGGGCGACAAGCTGACCATCGGCGGCGCAGTGTGCCACGTGGACGTCGCCGCGAACGCGGACGTGAAGCAGGCGCTGCCGGGTCTCGCGGACCTCGCGGGCCACATCGGCGACAGGCAGGTGCGCGAGCGCGGGACGGTCGGCGGCTCGCTTGCCAACGACGATCCGGCGGCATGCTATCCCGCCGCCGTGCTCGCGCTGAACGTGACGGTCGTGACGGATAGAAGGCGCATCGCGGCGGACGATTTCTTCATCGACATGTATCAGACGGCGCTCGAACCCGACGAACTGATCACCGCCGTCGAATTTCCGCTGGCCGAGGGCGCGGGCTACGAGAAGTTTCGCAATCCCGCGTCGCACTTCACGCTCGTCGGCGTGTTCGTCGCGAAGTTCAGGGACGGCGTGCGCGTTGGCGTGACGGGCGCGGCGTCTTCCGTGTTTCGTCCGGCGGAACTCGAGGCGGCGTTGTCGAATGACTTTTCGGTCGCGTCGGCGCGCAGCGTGACGATCCTGCCCGACGAGCTCAACGACGACATGCACGCCAGTGCGGTCTATCGCGCGCATCTGATTCCGGTGCTTGCGGGCCGCGCGATCGAGCGCGCACTGTCGTTCCAGGCGTGATGCCGGGCGAGCCCGATTCCATCGACGACATGCTCGCGCGTCTGCGCGAGCATCGTTACTTCGCGAATCGCGAGCTCGCGACGGCGCTCTTTCTCGCGCTGAAGATGCAGCGGCCGCTGTTTCTCGAAGGCGAGCCCGGGCGTCGGCAAGACCGAGCTCGCGAAGGCGGTGGCTGGCCTGTGCGGCACGATGCTCCTGCGCCTGCAATGCTACGAGGGGCTTGACACGGCGAGCTCGCTGTACGAATGGGACTATCTGCGGCAGATCATGGCGCTGCGGCTCGCGGAAGCCTCGGGCGAAACGCCGTCGAACGATTCGCTCTATCGCGGCGAGTTCCTGCTGAAGCGTCCGCTGCTGCAGACGCTCCTGCCCGATCCGGAGAACCCCGACGCGCGCCGCGTCCTGCTGATCGACGAAATCGATCGCGCGGACGAGCAGTTCGAGGCGTTCCTGCTCGAACTGCTGTCGGACTTTCAGGTATCGATTCCCGAATACGGCACCGTGCGCGCGGCGCAGCCGCCGCTCGTCATGATGACGTCGAACCGCACGCGCGAAGTGCACGATGCGCTGAAGCACCGCTGTCTCTACCAGTGGATCGGCTATCCGGAGCGCGATGTGGAACTGGCGATCGTCGCGGCGCGCGCGCCGGAAGCGGGTTAGGCGTTGCAGACGCGCGCCGTGGCGTTCGTGCACGAACTGCGCACGATGGATTTGTTCAAGGCGCCGGGCGTCACGGAGACGATCGACTGGTGCCGGGCGCTCGCGGCGCTGTCGGTCTCGGAGCTCGATTCGCAATCGGTGCAGGACACGCTCGGCGTGCTCCTCAAGTATCAGGACGACCTCGCGCGCATGGACGCCGATGCGCTCGCGCGATGTCTCTCCGCATCGGCTTGAGGCGTGACGATCATGGAGCCGTTCGCCCGCAACGTCGTGCATTTCGTGAGACTGCTGCGAGGCGCGGGCCTCGGCATGTCGCCCGCGCATGCGGTCGATGCGCTCGACGCGCTGCGCTTCGTCGATCTGAACCGCCGCGACGACGTCCGCGCGACGCTCGCCTGCCTGCTCGTTCACGCGAGCGACGAGCGCGAGATCTTCGACGCCGCGTTCGATCTCTTCTGGCACGATCCGGATTGGGAAGGCAAGCTGCGCGCGCTGCTCCTGCCGAAAGTGGCGAACGGCATGCCGCCGCCGGCACGCAACAACCGCCTCGCCGATGCGCTCGCCGCGCGAGCCGCCGACGCGCGCGATCGACGCGAGTCGCCGTCCGGATCGAAGCCGGAAGACACGTATGCGCGCATCACGTTCAGCTCGCAGGAGCGCCTGAGTCACCGCGATTTCGATACGCTCACCGCCGACGAATGGTGCAAGCTGCGGCACCAGATCCGCGCGCATCGGCTGCCGTTCGCGACCGAGCCGACGCGCAGGCTGAAGGCGGCGTCGCGCGGCACGCACGCGGACCTGAAGGCGAGCGCGCGCCACGCCGTGCGCTCGGGCGGCGACTGGACCATATGGAAATACCGCGCGGCGGTGGAACGCCGGCCGCCGCTGGTCCTGCTGCTCGACATCTCCGGATTGATGAGAGCGTATTCGCGCGCCGTGCTCTATTTCTGCCATGCGCCCCTGCAATCGCGCGAGCGCTTGCAGGTATTTCTTTTCGGCACGCGCCTGACCCACGCAACGCGCGCCTTGCGGGAACGGGATCCGGACATCGCCATTGCCACGCTCGGACACAACGTGGCGGACTGGTCGGGCGGCACGCGCATCGGCGTGGCGCTCGCGGAGTTCAATCGGCGCTGGGCGCGCCGCGTGCTCGCCGGCCGGGCGACGGTGCTGCTCGTCACCGACGGCTTCGATCACGAAGCCATCGACGTGCTCGATGTGGAGATGCAAAGGCTCCAGCGCTTCGCGCATCGGCTGGTGTGGCTCAATCCGCTGCTGCGTTTCGCCGATTTCACGCCGCGCGCGGCGTGCGCGCGATTCTGCCGCACGTCGACGCGATGCTCGCGGCCCATAACCTCGACAGCCTCGGCGCGGTCGGTCGGGAACTGGTGGTGCTTTCCCGACGCGGCGCGCCTCGTACGCTTCCTGGAATCCTGAGATGGAACTGACCGAAACACACACCTTGCCGGTGCCGCAGGCGCGCGCGTGGGAAGCGCTCAACGACACCTCGATCCTGAAGGTCTGCATTCCGGGCTGCGACAGCATCGAAGCGGACGGCGAGCATGCCTACAACGTCGCGATGACGGCCGCGGTCGGCCCGGTGAGGGCACGCTTCAAGGGGAGAATGGAGCTCACGGATATCGACGCCCCGCATACCTACACGATCGTGTTCGAGGGGCAGGGCGGCGCGGCTGGTTTCAGCAAGGGCAGCGCGACAGTGAATCTCGAGCCCGGCGACGAATCGGACACGACGAAGCTCATGTACAGCGCGAAAGCGCAGGTCGGCGGCAAGCTCGCGCAAATCGGCTCGCGGCTCGTCGACGGCGTGGCGCGCAAGATTGCGGGAGAATTCTTCAAGCGATTCGGCGCGCAGCTGCAGGGCGGACAGGAACCGCAGGATGCCGCCGCCGGGGATGAAGGCGGCGGGGAAGTGCAGGAAAAGGGAAAGAAATCATGGACAGCGTGGATCTCGAAGTCCTGAAGAGCAGCGCGCGATGGCTCGAGGAAGGGCATCGCATCCTGCTCGTCACGGTGGTGAAGACGTGGGGGCTCGTCGCCGCGGCCCGAGGGCGCGATGCTCGCCGTGCGCGGCGACGGACATGTCGTCGGCTCGGTATCGGGCGGGTGCATCGAGGACGATCTCATCGACCGCGTGCGACGGCAGGGCATCGAGCAGACGAAGCCCGAAGCGGTGAAATACGGCATCAGCGCGGAAGAGGCGCATCGCTTCGGCTTGCCGTGCGGCGGCACGATCCGGCTCGTGCTGGAGCCGCTGACGCGCGAGAGCGGCATCGCGGCGCTGTGCGCGGCGTTGGAAAGCGGCAGGCTCGTCGCGCGCACGCTCGACATGACGACGGGCGAGGCGCGCCTCGAACCCGCGCAGGCAACCGACGGCGTGCTTTTCGACGAAAAGCGGTTCCTGACGATTCACGGCCCGCGCTATCGCATGCTCGTGATCGGCGCGGGGCAGTTGTCGTGGTATCTGTGCAGCATCGCGGTCGGGCTCGACTATCAGGTCACGGTCTGCGATCCGCGCGAGGAATACACGGAGGAGTGGGACGTGCCCGGCACGACGATCGTGCGCACCATGCCCGACGACACCGTCATGGACATGAAGCTCGACGAGCGTTGCGCGGTGGTCGCGCTCACCCACGACCCCAAGCTCGACGATCTCGCGCTGATGGAAGCGTTGAAGACGCTGGCGTTCTACGTCGGCGCGCTCGGCTCGCGGCGCAATAACGCGGCGCGGCGCGAGCGCCTGAAGGAGTTCGATCTGAGCGATGCCGAGCTCGCGCGGCTGCATGGGTCGGTCGGCATCTATATTGGCAGCCGGACGCCCCCGAGATCGCCGTGTCGATTCTCGCGGAAGTGACGGCGGCGAAGAACGGCGTGTCACTGCCCCAGCTGCTGCAGGTGGAGGGCGCGAAGGCGGCGCGTGAAGTCGCCGGGAAGGACGAGGTGTGCCGCGTTTGAGCGCGCCACCCGGCTCGCGCGGCGATCTTTCTCCGGTGCTTTCCGTCCGCCCGATGAAGCGGACAGGCCTCATCGGTCAAATCAATCCGCAAACGATCGCCGCGACCAGCGAAACGGCGACGATCACCACGCCCGCCGTCCGGCGCTTGTTGAGCTCGGTCCACAGCAGCACGCCCGTCAGCGAGAGCAGGACGATGCTGCCCGCGAACGAATCGATCAGCAGCACCCAGCCCACGCTCAGGCCGACGCCCTTGTGCAGGTTCGTCATCATCGCGAGGAAGGTGTTCTCGGTGCGCTTCACCGAGACGAAGTTGTTGCCCACCCAGTATTCCGCCATCACGCTGCCGCCCGGCGACGCCACCATGACCGACCATTGCTCCGGCTGCATCGTGCTCTTGTCGCCCCAGCCGACCGGATGCGCGGGCTCGCGCCGCGTGCGTCCGAGATTGCCTTCGATCTTCAATTCCTTCTTGAGCCACATGCCCATGTCGCGCGGCGTCTTAAAGCCTTGCGCCGGCAGCGGCATCTGCATCTGTGACACCTGCGGTTCGCCGGTGGAAATGCGCAGCGGCGGCGCGCGGTGATTCAGCAGGAAACCCGTCACGCCGAACAGCAGGCCGAGCAGCGCGCCCCACAAGCCGACCCAGCCGTGCACCTTGCGCAGCCATTTCAGGAACGTCGAGCGGCGCGAACGGTTCTTGCGCACGAATTGCTCGGCGTCGTCGATCAGGCGGCCGTGCGGCCGATACTGCGTCGAGCCGCTCGTCGCGGGCGGCTGCGGATTGAGGGTGTCAGGCGCGTTCACGCGTCTTTCCAGGGATTCGGGATTGGGCAGGCAAAGCCACGCCCCGATCGGCAGGACGCAGACTCAGGCGCGGCGATCGACGAGCGGCAAGCAAATGAGAATTGTTATCATTGCACGCGCGAAATTGCTTTTCAATCTTTTGCGATTGCCTGACAGTGCGCTTTTAGTGCGCTTTTGTGACGAAAAATTTCAAACGGGCCACAGCGGGCCTTCCTGAATGGCGCCGACTTGCTCCCGTAATTCGAGGATGCGGTCTTCCCAGTAGCGCTGCGTGTTGAACCAGGGAAAGGCGGCGGGGAACGCCGGGTCGTTCCAGCGGCGGGCGAGCCAGGCGGAGTAGTGAATCAGCCGCAGCGTGCGCAGCGCTTCGATGAGATGCAGTTCGCGCGGGTCGAACTCGAAGAAATCTTCATATCCGGCGAGCAGATCCGTGAGCGCACGCGATGCATCCGCGCGGCCCGCGGGCAGCAGTAGCCATAGATCCTGGATCGCCGGACCCATGCGGCTGTCGTCGAAATCGACGAAATGCGGGCCGGCGTCGGTCCAGAGCACGTTGCTCGGATGACAATCCCCATGCAGGCGCAGCTGGCGTACGCTGCCCGCGCGGTCGAAGCATTGCGCGACGCCTTCGAGCGCCATCGACACGACGGCTTCGTAGGCCTCGCGCACGTCGGAGGGAACGAAGCCGTGCGTCAGCAGATAGTCGCGCGGCTCGTAGCCAAAGGTCCGGATGTCGAGCGTCGGCCGCTCGCGATACGGTTCGATCGCGCCCACCGCGTGAATCCGCCCGATGAAGCGTCCGAGCCATTCGAGCGTGTCGCTGCGGTCGAGATCGGGCGCGCGGCCGCCGCGCCGCTCGAAGACGGAAAAGCGGAAGCCTTCGAATTCGTGCAGCGTCGCGCCTTCGAGCACGCGCGCGGGCACCGCCGGAATCTCCCGTGCGACGAGGTTCGCGACGAACGCATGCTCCTCGAGAATCGCCGCATTCGACCAGCGCTTCGACCGATAGAACTTGGCGACGACCGGCGCGCCGTCTTCGACGGCCACCTGATAGACGCGGTTCTCGTAGCTGTTGAGCGGCAGCAGGCGGCCATCGGTGCGCGCGCCCGTGGGCATCAGTACGCTGTCGAGCATCGAGCACGCGCTCGGGCGTGAGGCCGGCGAAGGGCGGCGCGTCGTCGCCGTCATGCGGCACGGGCGTGCCGAGGGAATCGGGATGGATCGGGTTCATCCCGGCATTGTGCCCCGCCTTGGCGCCGACGGCATCAGCGCGATCGACGCGGCGCGCCGTTTCTCAATGGACGACCGTGTTCGCCGGACGCACGATGTCGCCGGTATCGATCAGGTCTTCGAGGAAGAACGGCTCCGTATTGAGCAGCTTGGTCACGCCGGGCTCGCCCGCGTACCACGCGACATCGTCATGTCGCCGAGAATGCGCATCACGATGCCGCGCGCGCCCTGAGGCACGGCAATATGCACGGAGCGGACAATCGAACCGATTTGCATGATGAATTCCCCATTTCAGCGCCGGCTGAGGATAACGCGCCGGTCATATATTTCACCAAGCACAGGCTTTTAACGGCTCGTGCATCAGACTTTTCGCCGCGTCTTTGTTGCGGGAAGCGCGACAAGCGCGGCGTTCATGAACGATTGTGCGCTTACTTTAGCGCATCGCGGCACGCGGACGCGATGCCATCGTCGCGTTATGTTACCGATCGCAGACGACCGGCACCAATTATCCGGCGGTCATCGTCGAAAAGGCGTCGTCGTATTGGGCAAAACCCTTATATCGGCGTATCGTTGAGGGTTTTGTTAGCGGAGGCTTAAAACGTGAACGCTTCACCGGCGCCGCCGCCGAATTCCGAAGGCAGCGTGGACCGACCTGCCGGCGCGGCTCCGTATCTCGAACGCGGCTCGCGCGCGTACTGGCGCGCTTCGCTTGCGCTGCTGTTCGCCGGTTATGCGACCTTTTCGCTGCTGTATTGCGTGCAGCCGCTGCTTCCCGAGTTTACCAAGGCATTCGGGGTCAGTCCGGCGTTGAGCACGGCGGCGCTGGCGATCGCGATCTTCATCGCGGGATTCGTCTCCGAAAGCTGGAGCCGCCACCGGCTGATGACGCTCTCGCTGCTCGCCTCGTCGGTGTTGACGGTCGTCGCGGCTGTGCTGCCCGACTGGCATGCGCTGCTCGTCGTGCGCGCTCGAAGGCTTCGCGCTCGGCGGCGTGCCCGCGGTCGCGATGGCGTACCTCGCGGAAGAAGTGCATCCCGAAGGCCTCGGTCTCGCAATGGGCCTGTATATTGGCGGAACGGCCATCGGTGGCATGGCGGGGCGCGTGATCAGCGGGCATCCTCGCGGATCTGTTCGGCTGGCGCGTCGCGATCGGCGGAATCGGGCTGCTGGTCCTGCTCGCCACGCTCGCGTTCCGCTCGCTTCTGCCGCCGTCGCGGCGCTTCGAGCCGCGGCGCGGCGTCGGGTTTGCCCACCATCGGCGCTCGCTTGCCGGGCATTTGCAGCATCGCGGTCTGCCGTTCCTTTTCCTGATCTGCTTCGTGCTGATGGGCGGTTTCGTCACGCTCTACAACTATGTCGGCTACCGGCTGCTGGGCGCGCCGTTTCGGCTGAATCAGACGGAAATCGGCGCGATTTTCACCGTGTATCTGACGGGCGTGGTCGCTTCGCCCTGGTCCGGCAAGATGGCCGACGCCTTCGGACGCGGCCGCGTGCTGATCGCCAACCTCCTGCTGATGATGCTCGGCATCGCGCTCACGCTGTCGTTCTCCTTGCCGGTGATCATCGCGGGCATCGCCTGCCTGACGTTCGGCTTCTTCGCCGGGCACTCGATCGCGAGCGGCTGGGTCGGACGGCTCGCCGCGCAGGCGAAAGGGCAGGTCGCCGCGCTTTATCTGCTCGCGTACTACATCGGCTCGAGCCTGATCGGATCGTATGGCGGCCACTTCTGGACCGCGTTCGGATGGCCCGGCGTGGCCGGATTGATCGGCGCGCTGCTGCTCGTCGGCCTGGCGGGCGCGGCGTACCTGAACCGGCGCGAGCGCGCCGCGGTCGCCTGAGCCGTCGAAAGCGAATTGAAATCAGAGGAATCTAAGGGTTTTTACGTGGACGCTTAAATGACGCCGCGCGCAGGACCTTGTGGCGTAAGGCATTTACCGACGCAGTCGTTTCTCGTCGCACGAAGATGGGCCGACGCTTTGCATGGAGCGGCCTATACTGCCTATACTCGAATCGTTGAGGCGGTTTTCATCGCGCGACGACCAAAGCGACAAGCGATGATGGGAGACGCACTATGACGTACTTCACGATCGGCGACTTCATTCTGGTCATACCGATGGCGCTGGCCGGCGCTCTGTTCGTCGGGGTCATTCCCTGCGCGACGCATTTCAAGAACAACGTGTTGCGTGTATTCGGCGTGCTGGCCGCGTTTCTGCTCGTCGAAGGGCTGCCTGCGCTGATATAGCGTGATTCAGCCCGAGGCGCGGTTTTCGACGATGCGTGCTCGTCGCGCGCATCGGCGCACGCGCGATTTCTTGTCAAAGGCACGGCGCCCCGTGCCTGCCTCCCCCTTTATTGCCGATGCTCGCCGAGGAACGTGAGCGTGCGTTCGTGCGCGAGCCCTGACGCCTTCGCGTTGTACGAGGCGCGATCGCCGCAGTTGAAACCGTGGTCGGCCTGCGGGTACACGTGGACTTCCGCATCCTTGCGGCCCGCGAAGCGCTGGCGCACGGTGTCCACGGCGTCGGCCGGGATGTGCGCATCGAGTTCGCCGTAGTGAAACTGTATCGGCGCCTTGATCTGATCGGCCTTGTCGAGCGCGTTCTGAATGCCGCCGCCATAGTAGGCGACCGCCACATCCACCGATCCCTGCGCCGCCGCGAGATAAGCGAGCCGGCCGCCGAAGCAGTAGCCGATCGCCGCGACCTTGCCCGTCACTTCGGGCAGCGCGCGCAGCGCCTTCGCCGCCGCGCCGACATCGGCGACCGCGGCATCGGCATCGGTCTTTTGCAGCAGCTCCATCGCCTTCTGGCGATCCGCGCCTTCGTAGCCCAGCTCGACGCGCGGCTGCGTGCACCAGAAGACGTCGGGTGCGAGCGCGATATAGCTGTCGGCCGCGTACTGGTCTGCGACGCTGCGGATATGCGCGTTCATGCCGAAGATCTCCTGCAGGATGATCACGGCCGGTCCGGTGCCCGTTTTGGGCAGCGCGAGATAACCCTGGAAGCTGCCGCCATCGGTGGGAATGTCAATCCAGCGCGAAGTCACGGATACGGTCACGTCGAAGCTCCTTGTGATTGTGGAAAGGTTGATCGGGCGAGTTTGCCAGCTTTCCCTTTCATACGCCCTGGACGCGCGTGGCGGCGCCTGGCACGTCGTTTGACGAGCGGATCGATTTTTAGAGGCGCGCATCTAAACACGAGCTAAAACCGCTTTAAAAAAAACAGCCTAATAGATGCCGGTGGGCAGAGATTATCGGCGCGCGTCCATCAAACTTGAATGAGGCCCAAACCTTTGCGTGCCGATGTCGCGGAAACCCTCATGTACTGGGCATCTTCGCGCAAACGCCACCACAAACGACGGCGTCTCACAACTGGCCGCTAATTGGTAGTGACACCAGTATCTTAAAAAATTTCCCTAAATTAATTTGACAACCCTACACTTGCGCGCAGTGCGGACGGCGGCCGCCACAAACGGCCTGCTGGAAGGACTTGCCAAGTGCATGACGATGCATCCGGCATGGTCGTCCACGGGACTGAGCGATCGTGATGGAAGACGGGGCACAGGGCGATTACGTTGTTTTTGGGACCGAAACTGGAGACTTACATGAACACCAAGCTTCACAAACTGTTGCCGATCAGCGCCGCAGCCGTGCTGTTCGCTACGTTGGCAACGACCGCAGCAGCCGACCAGGTCGTCAAGATCGGTCACGTCGCTCCGCTGACCGGCGGCATTGCTCACCTGGGCAAGGACAACGAAAACGGCGCGCGGCTCGCAGTCGAAGAGATCAATGCGAAGGGTCTCACGATCGGCGGCGAGAAGATCACGCTGCAACTGGACCCGCAAGACGACGCCGCTGACCCGCGTACCGCCACGCAGGTCGCGCAGAAGCTCGTCGACGACAAGGTCGTCGCGGTCGTCGGTCACCTGAACTCCGGCACGTCGATCCCGGCATCGAAGATCTATAGCGACGCGGGCATCGTCCAGATTTCCCCGTCGGCAACGAATCCGACCTACACGCAGCAAGGCTTCAAGACGACGTACCGCGTCGTCGCGACCGATGCGCAGCAAGGCCCGGCGCTCGCCAACTATGCAGCGAAGAATCTGAAGGTGAAGAGCGTCGCCGTCGTCGACGACTCGACCTCTTACGGCCAGGGTCTCGCGAACGAGTTCGAGAAGACCGCCAAGTCGCTCGGCCTGAAGGTGATCTCGCACGACGCGACCAACGACAAGGCCGTCGATTTCCGCGCGATCCTGACCAAGATCAAGGGTGAGAACCCCGACGCCGTGATGTACGGTGGCATGGACGCCACCGGCGGCCCGTTTGCCAAGCAGGCGAAGCAGCTCGGCCTGCGCGCGAAGGTGCTCGCGGGCGACGGCGTCTGCACGGAAAAGCTGGCTGACCTCGCCGGCGACGCGACCGACAACGTCGTGTGCTCGGAAGCCGGCATGGCGCTCGAGAAGATGGAAGGCGGCGCGGCGTTCCAGGCGAAGTATCTGAAGCGCTTTGGCCAGCCGATCCAGATCTACGCGCCGTTCACGTATGACGCGGTGTACATCATCGTCGACGCGATGAAGCGCGCGAACTCGGTCGACCCGGCGAAGATCCTCGCCGCGATGCCGAACACGGACTACAAGGGCGTGATCGGCCAGACGACCTTCGATTCGAAGGGCGACCTGAAGCACGGCGTGATCTCGCTGTACGACTACAAGAAGGGCAAGAAGACCCTGCTGGACGTCGTGAAGATGTAAGCACCCGAGGACTTCGGTCCCGGAAAACGCGCGGATTCGAAAGATCCGCGCGTTTTTTATATCTTCAGCCGCTTGAGAATTTTCGGCCCGATGAGCGTGATCGCCGCGCAGCACGCCGCGACGACGCATAGCCCGATCGGCAGATTGCTGATTTGCGCGACGCCGCCGATCAGCACCGGCCCGAGCAACAAGCCGAAATACGCGAGCCCGCGACCTGCGCGAGGCCTTCGGCCGCCGTCACGCCTTCGACGCGCGCCGCCGCCGCGAACAGCACCGGCATCATGTTCGCGAGACCAGGCCCATCAGCGTGAATCCGGTCATCGTGACGATGGTGTTCGGCAACACGAGCGCCATCACCATGCCGATGAACGCGAGCCCGGCGCTGCCGAAAATCAGCTGCGGCGCGCCGAAGCGCGCGCGCACCGCGTCGCCGCCGAAGCGGCCGGCCGCCATGCCGCCCGAGAACGCGGCATACGCGGCGCTCGAGACCGAGGGCGACGCCTCCACGACATCGCGCATATAGACGGTCGCCCAGTCATACATCGCGCCTTCGGCGATCAGCGCAACGAGCGCCAGGCCGCCGAGCGCCAGCGGTTCGAGGACGAGGCCCTTGCGGCACGTGCGGCAGCACCGCGGGCATCGAAGCAGCAGCACTAGCAGACTCGCGCCCGACGCCAGCGCGAGCAGCGCGCCGCCCGCGGCCGCGCCCGCCATGCCGCCGATGCTGAACATGCCGTGCAGCGACGACATGATCGGCTGCCCGAGCGCCTGCTCGACCGCGCTCGCCTCGGCGTTCATCGCGACATCGAGCGTCGCCATGCCGAAGCCGAACACCGCGAGCACGACCAGCAGCAGCCAGAACCAGGGCGTCACGAGAATCAGCGAGCCGCAAATCATCATCGTGATGCCGCCCGCCATGCACGCCGTGCGCGTGCCGGCGCGCGCGATTCACGAGCCGGTGGTGAGCATCGCGAAGATCGAGCTGCCCGCAACCGCGAGCAGCGCGAACGAGAGCATGCCCGGGCTCAGCGCGAATTTGTCGCGCACCGTCGGCACGTGCACGCCCCACGAGGCGTACATCATGCCTGGATGAAGAAGACGGCCATGGTCGCGTAGCGCGCGCGGGCGCGGATGGCGCGCGGAAGGCTGCGGTGCAGCGCGAGCGTCGGATTGGACTCGCGGGCGGCGGGGGATGCGGTAGTCGAGTCGGACACAGAAGAGCCGTTCTGGAGGATTGCGCGAAAACGAGAGGCAACCGGAGATGATGCCATCGCACGCGAAGGCTTTCGATTCTATCGAACGGCCAGGAGATACGCTCGATCGCGCTGCATTACCATCGGTCGACCAGTTCGCAATCGCATAAGGCTCGGATGAACATTCCGTCGCAAGCACCGCTTCATTTGCTGCATCACGTGTCCGACGGCACGCTCGCCACGCATTCCCGCGAGCCGCTCGGCTTTCCGTATCCGACGGCGGCCGTTCGCGCTCACCGCGAGCCATATGCCGATGCTGCTCGTCAGTCATCTCGCCGAGCACACGCGCAATCTACAAGCCGACCCGCGCGCCGGCTTTCTGGTGACGCACGCGGCGGGAGGCGGCGTGCTGGAAGGACAGCGCCTCACGATGCTTGGACGTTTCGCGCCTGTTTTGCCGGAAGCGAGCGGCGAACTCGCGCGGCGCTATGTGCGCTATCACCCGGCGGCCAGGCGTTATCTGGAACTCGGCGAATTCTGTTTCTGGGTGATGTCGCTGGAGCGGATGCGCTATATCGGCGGTTTTGGGGCGATGGGCTGGCTTGCCGGCGACGAACTCGATTCGCTGGCGCCGCTTTCGTACCAGGACGAAGCTTCGCTGTGTGAATATTTCGACGCTTATCCCGGTCGCCGCGCCAATCTCCAATTATTGGGGATAGACCGTTATGGCTGCGATTTGTTGCTTGAAGGCACTCGCAATCGTTTTACATTCGATAAGCCGCGACTGATGAACGAAGCGTTGAAGTCGGTGCTTATCGATTGTTTTGAGAGGCAGAGTTGAATTTTGCGTCTGGATAACGCTGTTGCGGCCCGAATTACATTGCATTACACGTGCAAAAGAAAGAGCGAAGTTGCCATTCCATGAAACGTTCCAATGCAAAAGCATGCCGTGCTTTCATTTTATGCCAGTGCCAAGTTCAATCTGCATGCGAGCAGCATCTTTTAGCGCGGATCACTGACCGCTCTGGATTTCGGAATATTCGGCAAATGTTACGAAGAAAGTCCCTAAAGTTTAATTAAGTGGCAATTCGCGCGTGCCGCTAAAATAAGATTTGTGTTAATCTGCGTGCCAGTCCGAGGCTATACTGATAACTACAAGCGAGCGCGCCGATTCGCAAGTCAGCAAACCACTTAGGGAATTGCCATGCCTTCATACAAGGAACTCCTCGCACAGCGCGAGTCTCTCGAACGTCAGATTGAAGAAGCGAAGTCGCGCGAATACGCCGAAGTGCTTAATGAGATCAAGCAGAAAATGGCCGATTATGGCATCACACTTCAGGAACTCGCAGGCAGCCGAGGCGCGAAGGCCTCGAAGGCATCGCGCAGCCGTTCTAGTGTAGCGCCGAAATATCGCGATCCGGAAAGCGGCAGCACCTGGTCCGGCCGCGGAAAACCGCCTAAGTGGATTGCCGGGCAAGATCGCGACAGTTTCCTGATCAGCAAGTAAATTCAGCGTCGAATTTCGCTTTCCAAGGCCGCGTCCGGGTGACGCGGCCTTTTCATTTGCGCCACCGGTTTTCGGGTCCGTGGCCATTCGGCTAGCCGGAAATTGCGGCGCAATTAAATGTATAATTTGAAAGGCTTACTGTCAGGCCGCCCGGAGACGTACGCGCGTCGCGGGTGATAAAGTGCCTGAATCGTGGCCAGAGGCATATTACATGTCGCTTTCGACATCGCACGCTGCGGAAAAGCAGGCGGTCGCGCGCCGAACTACCTGGACGAACATTGCGCTTAATAGCGGGCTTACCGCCGCGCAACTCGTCGTCGGTACTATTGCGCATTCTCAGGCATTGATTGCCGACGGCATTCATTCGCTGGCGGATATCGTGTCTGATTTTATCGTGCTGATTGCCAATCGACAGGCCGCCGCCGCACCCGATGTGGACCATAACTATGGCCATAGCCGCTATGAAACGGTGGCCTCGTTATTCCTCGGCGGATTGTTGATCGCGGTCGGCGTCGGAATGTTGTGGCGGGCCGGAACGCGGATCGTGAACCTTCAGGATATTCCGCCGGTACACGCCGTCGCGCTAGCAGTCGCGATAATCGTGCTTGTTTCAAAGGAAGCGCTTTTTCGCTATATGCTTCGCGCCGCCGAGCGCGTTCGTTCCGCCATGCTGGTTGCAAATGCCTGGCATGCGCGCTCGGACGCCGCTTCTTCACTCGTCGTCGCGCTCGGAATTATCGGCAGTCTGGCGGGATTTCGAATATTGGACCCGATCGCCGCCGCGCTCGTCGGATTTTTGATCGGCAAAATGGGGTGGACGTTCGCGTGGGATGCGCTACAGGATCTCTCCGATCGCGCGCTCGATCAATCGACCACGGACGATTTGCGCGGCATTTTGCTGAGCACGCCCGGCGTGCGCGAGGTTCACGAATTGCGCACGCGAAAAATGGGCGACCTCGCGATCGTCGACGCGCATATTCTCGTCGATCCGCTGATTTCGGTTTCGGAGGGACATTTCATTGCCGAATCGGCGCGCGCGCACGTGCTGGCTGATCCTCGCGTCATCGATGCGCTCATTCACGTCGATCCGGAAAGCGACGAACTCAATCCGCTGCCGGGCAATTTCCCATCGCGCTCGACGGTGAGCGACGCCATCCGCGCCGCGTTCGCGCAACAGAGCATTCCGGTCGAGTCGCTGAATCTGCACTACTTGGGCGGCGGCTTCGATGTCGACGTCGTGCTGCCGGCGTCGACCGCGCACGATGCGGCTTCCAGGCTGAAGGCGATCGATTTCGCTGCGCTCAGGCGTCGGCTCGGCGCGCGCGAAATCCGCGTGACGCAGGCGCTCGATATCGCGGCGCCTGCGGCGACGCCGGGTCATGCGCTCGGCACGCCGCGCTGAGGCCGCGCGTCAGAGCGGCAGTTGCGTGTCGAACTTGATTTCGCGCAGCATGACGCTGGTGCGTACCTGCGCCACGGCGGGTATCTTGAAGATGCGATCGTGCAGGAACGCGTCGTACGCCTTGATGTCCGGTGCGACGATCTTGAGGATGTAGTCGGACTCGCCGGTTGTGCTGTAGCACTCGGTCACTTCGGGGCACGTGGCGATTTCGTGTTCGAACTGCTCGACGCCGCCTTCCGTGTGCCGGGTCAGATGAATATGCGCGAGTGCGCACACGTGCAGGCCGAGCTTTTCCCGGTCGAGCAGCGCGGTATAGCGCTGAATGACGCCGGATTGCTCCATGTCCTTAATACGCCGCCAGCACGGCGTACTCGACAAGCCGACCTGATCGGAGATTTCCTGAACGGAGCGTCGTGCGTCCAGCTGCAGAAGACGCAAGATTTTTTGTGAGAATGTATCGAGAGTCAACTGCGCCTCCGTTCGGTCGTGATCTGACTCTAATGGTAGAGGCGCCGGAAAAGAAACGCAATGCAATGTGCCCGCACTGAGGTAGTTTCACTAACTCACTGGCCTGCCTGCGCGTTTTTTACCTTCCGTGTCGCCGTTCGCCTCGGCCGATGCCTGCGCCGACCCGGCTTGAGACGCCCGCAGTTCCGCGAGCATGTTGCAGAAGAGCGCGCCTTGCTCGATCGCATCGTCGAGCGCGACGTGCGTGTGCGGCAGCTCGTCGAACCAGTGCTTCGGCAGACGCGGCTTGATCGCCTTGCGATACGGCAGGCCCGTCATCGTGAACGCGAGCGTCTTGATGTCGAGTGCCGACCATGAAAACGGGCAGCGCTCGGCAAAGCGCATCATGTACCAGAACATATAGGTGAAGTCGAAGCCCGCCGGGTACGCGACGAACACCGGCTTGCCCGGCAGCGCCTCCACCCATTCGACATAGGCGGGCAGGGCGATTTCCGGCTTCTGCAGATCCTTGCGGCATGCCGCCCAGGCGTCCGGCTGCGTCTTCCACCACGCGGCCTGGACCGGATGCGGCGCCGAGCCCTCGAGCGTCTCGAGATTGGCGGAGAACGTGGCGATCAGCTGCTTGCCGGCCGTGAACGCCGCCGATGCGAAGCTCAGCATCGAGTGCGGACCGGGAATCGGGCCGTCGGCTTCGACATCCGTGCTGACGTAGATTTCGGGGATTGCGTTCACGCCGCCACTCCGTCGCCGACGAACGGATTGCTGCGGCGCTCCTCGCCGCAGGTCGAGGCGGGGCCGTGACCGGGAACGAACGTGACGTCCTCGCCGAGCGGCCAGAGCTTTTCCCGGATCGAGCGGACGAGGTCCGCATGATTGCCGCGCGGAAAATCCGTGCGGCCGATCGAACCGGCGAACAGCACGTCGCCGACGAATGCCAGCCGGTGCTTGCGGCTGAAGAAAACCACATGGCCGGGCGTATGGCCCGAGCAGAAATGGACTTCCATGGTTTCGTCGCCGAATTGCACGGCGTCGCCGTCGTCGAGCCGGCGCTCGGGCGTGAATGCCTGTGCGTCCGCGAAGCCGAATCGCTGGGTCTGGGCGGGCAATTGGTCGATCCAGAAGGCGTCCTCCCGATGCGGACCTTCGATATCGATGCCGTAGTGATTCGCGAGGGCCTTCGCGCCGCCGCAGTGATCGAGGTGGCCATGCGTCAGAAGAATCTTCTCGACAGTGACGCCCTGCCGTTCGACTTCCGCGATGAGGCGCTCGATGTTGCCGCCGGGATCGACGATGGCGGCGCGCTTCGTCGTCTCGCAGATCACGATGGAACAGTTCTGCTGGAAAGGCGTCACGGGAACGAGAATGACTTTCATATGACTGTCGTCGGTACAAGTCGGCCTGTAAAAGCGTTCATTGTACCGGTGCCGAAACATCCGCGACGCGGACCGTTTCGGCCGTCAAAAAGCGCTAAAACCCGGCAATTCTTACGTTCATAGCGAAAATCAATTACTGTTTGCACAGTCCGGCGAGTCGAACCCGGTTTTTTGTATAATGGCACTATTTGTGCCTGGAGTTAACCAGGCCGTCAACGGGCGAATGTCAGAACGCCAGTGTGTTTTTACAATCGCCATCAGTACGCTGTTGGGGGCCAAAAGCTTCGCAATTGCAACTCAAGCACCGTCAGTACGTGCACACGTCTTGCCCGGCCAGACGCCGCGCGTCTGTCAAATGGCCTTTGCCGCCATTACGCCGGATGGGGCCTACGCCGCCGTTCCTGCGCTCGCACTTGTTTTTCCAGCGCACGAACGTGATGCCACGTTCGATGGCGGCATGTGGGGTCTGGTCAGGCTGTCGGGACAGGTTGCGCCAGACGTGAACAATAACCGGGCGTTTGCGGCACGATTACGCCGCGTCCGAGCAGGGCCCGCCGTTCGCTTCGCCGAACGGCGTTGTGCTTTGCACGGCCAAAGCCTCGAGCGACCTTGCGCGCGCCGACCAGCGCAGCGCGGCCGCTCCTTTATCGTTGATACACGTTTATGAATGCTCGATTCATTCGACATGTCGGGAGCCTGCTAGCAGTTGGCGCGCTGGCGGGTTGCGCCGCGCCGGGTTCGGGCGATGTCGCATCCAATCCTCAGACCACAAACTCCCTCAGCACGGTCGGTGCCCGCTCGACGGCGCCACTCGCATTCGATTCGCACCTTTCCGCGGTTCCGGCCGAAAAACCGAGCCAGGATCGGTCGCTCGCGAACGCCGAGCCGATCACGACCGGTCCGGACGTCGGCAACTTCGAACAGAAGGGCAAGGCGTCGTGGTACGGCCGCATGTTCCATGGCCGCAAGACCGCGAGCGGTGAGAAGTTCAACATGAACGCCATGACCGCGGCGCACCGCACACTGCCGCTCGCGTCGTGGGTGCGCGTGACGAACGAGTCCAATCACAAGACGGTGGTCGTGAAGATCAACGACCGTGGTCCTTATGTGCGCGGACGCGTGATCGACTTGTCGTACCTGTCGCGGCGGCGCTCGGCATGCGCGGCGTCGGCACGCAGAAGGTGAAGATCGAGGGTCTCACGCAGCAAGAAGCGCGCGCGGCGCGCGCAGAGCAGGCTCAGTCTCTCGCCGACGACAGCGTGAACTGATCGGTCAGACTCGCTGCGAAAGTTTGCAATCCATGACGGGCCGTCTCGCGACGGCCCGTTTTTTTATTCCTCTTCGCTGTCGTCGCGCTTTACGAGCGCGAGCGCGCGCTCGTAAAGCGCGTTTCGCGACGCGCCCATCAGCGTCGCGGCGATGCGCGCCGCGCTCTTCACCGACAACTCCTCCAGCAGTGTCGAGAGCAGCGCATCGTGCGCGTCGTCCGCGTCCGGTGTCTCGGGCGCGCCTTCCACCACCAGCACGAATTCCCCGCGCTGACGATTCGCATCGGCCTCGAGCCATGCTGGCCCTTCGGCCAGGGTGCAGCGGTGCAGGCTCTCGTGTAACTTCGTCAATTCGCGGGCGATCAACAGTTGCCGTTCGCCGCCGAGGGCGTCGGCAAGCGCGCGCGTCGTCTCGACGATGCGATGCGGCGCTTCGTAGAACACCAGCGCCATCGGATGATGCGCGAGCGTGCGCAATTGCGTCGCGCGCTGCTTCGGTTTGGCGGGCAGAAAGCCGATGAAGGAGAAGCCGCTCATCCACGCGCCCGCCGCGCTCAGGGCGGTGGTGAGCGCGCTCGCGCCCGGCAGCGGAATGACGGGCAGTCCCGCTTTGCGCACGGCATCGACGAGACGCGCGCCGGGATCGGAAATGCCGGGCGTGCCCGCGTCCGACACGCACGCGATGCGCTCGCCGTTCTTCAGATGCTCGATCACGCGCGCGGCGGCGCTCTTCTCATTGTGCTCGTGCACCGCGATCGAAGGCTTCGAAATGCCATAGCGCGCGAGCAGCTGCGCGGTGTTGCGCGTGTCCTCGGCGGCGATGCGGTCCACGAGCGCGAGCACGTGGAGCGCGCGCACGGTGATGTCCGCGACGTTGCCGATCGGCGTCGCGACGACATACAGCGCGCCCGTCGGATAGGTCTGCCCATCGGCGAGTTCGGAGAGCTGAAGCATGAGCGCGGGCATCGAGAGAAAGGACGTCATTTTGCCACGCGCGAACTCGCTGGCCCGCCAACAACTTTTATGGAGAAGTCGTGTTCAAAACGCTCGGCGACGCTTTCGAGTCGCGCGCGCTCGAATTTCTGCGGCGGCAACGACTGCGCCTCGTCGCGCGCAACGTGACGTGCCGCGGCGGCGAGATTGATCTCGTCATGCTCGATGAGCGCGGCGCGCTCGTCTTCGTCGAAGTGCGGGCGAGAAGCAGCAGGCGGTTCGCGAATGCCGCGGCGAGCATCGATGCGAGAAAGCGCGCGCGCGGCTCGTGCATGCCGCGCAGCATTTCCTCGCGACCTGGCGCGGCGCGATGCCCGCGTGCCGCTTCGACGTCGTCGCGTTCGATGCGGGCCGCATCCACTGGCTGGCCGATGCTTTTCGCGCCGACGAAGCCTGAACCTGCGGTGCGCCGAGTGATGCTTGCGGTAAACTGCGCAACAACCTGCGCCCGGGCAATGATGCTTCGGATGCTCAAGTCACGTGCCACACAGGGCCGCACGGCGCGGCCGATAATCGAGACTCGATGTCAGTCGAACGTATCCGACAGCACTTCCGCGACAACGCGGCGCTCACACTCGAAGCACTCGACACGCTGGCGGTCCCGATCGCGGCCGCCGTCGACACGCTGTTCGACGCGCTCGCCAACGGCTCCAAGATTCTGGTCTGCGGCAACGGCGGTTCCGCTGCCGATGCGCAACGCTTTGCCGCGCAACTGATCGGCCGTTTCGAGCGCGAGCGTCCGGGCTTGCCGGCCATCGCGCTGACGACCGACACGTCGATTCTCACGGCCATCGGCAACGACTATGCGTTCGAGCAGATTTTCTCGAATCAGGTGCGCGCGCTCGGCCAGGCGGGCGACGTGCTGCTCGCGATCAGCACGTCGGGGAACTCTGTCAACGTGCTCGCGGCCATTCAGGAAGCGCACGAGCGCGAAATGATCGTGATCGCGCTGACCGGCAACGGCGGCGGCGTGTTATCCGAGGTGCTCGCCGAGACCGATATCCACATTTGCGTGCCCGCCAAGCGGACGGCGCGTATTCAGGAAGTCCATCTGCTGACCATTCACTGTCTGTGCGACGGCATCGATGCGATGCTGCTCGGCGACGATTGAAACTGAAAAAAGGGGGGGAACGAAGTTGATGAACAAGACACGCGTCAAGGCGACGCTGGCCAACGCCACGCTCGTGGTGAGCATGTTGTCGGGAGTCGCATTGACGTTGCAGGGCTGCGCGCTCGTGGTCGTCGGCGCGGCGGCGGGCGGCACGTTGATCGCCACCGATCGCCGCACGCTCGGTGCGCAGACCGAAGACCGCGAGATTCAGGTGAAGGCGCTCTCGCGGATCAACGAGAACCTGCCCAATACGGCGCATGCCAACGTGACCGCCTTCAACCGGCGCGTGCTGCTGACCGGCGAGGTGCCCGACGACGCGTCGAAGCAGAAGGCCGAGGCGGTCGCGCGCGATATCAACAATGTCGTCAGCATCGTGAACGAACTGTCGGTCCAGGGTGCGAGCTCGATCTCGTCCCGCGCGAACGACTCGTATCTCGAGGGCCGCGTGAAGACCGCGATGGTTGGCGAGAAGGACTTGCGCGCGAACTACTACAAGGTCGTGTGCGAGCGGGGCATTGTCTATCTGATGGGGCTCGTGACGCAGGACGAGGGCGCGCATGGCGCGGATGTCGCGGCGCGCGTGCCGGGCGTCGAGCAGGTCGTGAAGGTGTTCCAGTACATCAAGCCGGAAGAGGTGCAGGCGCTGGAAGCGGCGGCCGCATCCGATGCGAGCGCGGTGTCCGCGGCGAGCGCGCCGGCGCCGGCCGAAGCGACGGTCGGCACAGTGCCGGATTCGGGCGTGACTTCGCGTCCGCTGGATCAGCAGTCGCCCGCGCCAGTCAAGAACTCGGACGTGCATCCGGGTAATCCGAATCCGGCGCCGGCGGCGAAATGAGGACGTTGCGCGTGATGTCCGGCGCGGTGCTCGTCGCCGCGTCTTTCGGCGTGTCCGCCGCGGAGCAGCCCGTTTCTTCCGCCGACGCCATGGCGATCGCGCGCGGTAACGCGTGCATGGGTTGTCACGCGATCGATCGCAAGCCGTGGGGCCATCGTTTCAGCAGATCGCCGAGAAGTACAAGGGCGATGCGCAGGCGAGCGCCAGGCTCGACAAGAAGGTCAAGAACGGCGGCGCGGGCGTCTGGGGCTCGATTCCGATGCCGTCCGCATCCCAAGATGACCGATGCGGATATCAGGACCGTCGTCGCGTGGGTGCTGGCGGGCGCGCCGCAAAAGTAGGCCGAATCGTCGGAGGGCTTGCCTTTCGGCGTGGCGGCTGTGGTACAATTTTCATTCGTTGGGGGGGTAGCTCAGCTGGGAGAGCGTCGCGTTCGCAATGCGAAGGTCGGGAGTTCGATCCTCCTCCTCTCCACCACGAATTCAAAGGGCCTGGCTTGAACGCCAGGCCCTTTTTCATTTCCCCTCTCCAGCCTCCGCTTCCCGTCGCGTTAAACTGACTTTCCCGTCGAACCTGAGAGGGGTGGCATGCGCTTCAATATCCGCAAAATCGACCACGTCGAGATCCGCTGTGCCGATCTCGACAACATGGTGCATTTCTATCGCACCGCGCTCGGCTGTCCGGTCGATAAGGAGCAGCGCGACCTCGGTCTCGTGCAGATGCGCGCGGGCCGCTCGTTCATCGACCTGCTGGCCGTGGACGCGAAGATCGACCGTCCGGACAGCGGCCAGCCGGGCGCGGGCCGCAACATGGATCACTTGTGCGTACGCGTCGAGCCGTTCGATCCGGATGCACGGCGCGCGCATCGGCGAAGAGGCGCGGCGCTATGGCGCCGAGGGTTTCGGTCCTTCGCTCTATCTGTTCGATCCCGAAGGCAACATGATCGAGCTCAAGGGGCCGCCCGAAGCGTGAGCATCAGTTCGCGTCGCCCTTGAGCGGATTCCAGCGAATCGCGACGGGGCCCATCTTCTCGCTGCCCAGCGACGCCTCGCCGTCCTGCACCATCAATTGCAAGCGCATCGTCCGTTCGGCGAGCTTGCCGAGCGCTTCGGCGACGCCATCCGCGAGCGACCAGATCGTCACGTTCTGCAGCCGCTCGACCTTGCCTTTCACGCCTTGCCACCAGATGTCCGCGGTCCTGCCTGCATATGCGATGACGACCACGCGCTCCGAACGGCCGCTCGCCTTCGAGATGCGGCGCTCGTCGGGTTGGCCCACTTCGATCCAGGTCTGAATCTGTCCGGTGAGGTCTTTTTGCCAGAGATCCGGCTCGTCGGTATCGGACAGACCCTTGCAGAACTCCAGGCGCTCGTTCGCGAAGAGGCTGAACGCGGCGACGCGCACCATCATCCGCTCGTCGGTCTCGGACGGATGGCGCGCGATAGTCAGGGAATGATCGCCGTAGTAGTGGCGATCCATGTCGGCAATCTGGAGGTCTGCCTTGTAGATCGTGGATTTGAGAGCCATTCAGAGTCAGGAGCCGGTTCGTCGGCCGGAAAATTGGGAGTGAGCGGGATCGAAAGCCGATCGGTGCGGCGCGCTCAGCCGCGCGCGATCGACATCGTGCGGCGAATCGACGAGGATTTGGAAGACACAGAGACGCGCGCGGGCAATTCGCCCGTCGCGCCGAAGAAAAAAGCTCGAAAATGCGCGGGATTTATGCCGCCTGTTAATTCGCGGCTAAATCGAAGCTCCGGTGCGATTCAAAAATCGCGCCGGATGGCAGAAGTGCGTGTACGTGAGGAGCCGGTTTATTGATCAATGAACCGGTCGGCAGTCCACATGCCTTGCGTATCGCTGTTGGAGGCATTGACGAATTCGACGTCATGTCCAACTACGCGCACAATACGCGGAAATGCGAATCGACTGGAGTCGAAATGCATTCATAGCCTTCGAAATACTGCTGCATCTTCTGATGCTCGCCGGCTCTTGCGTGCTGATCGGCCGAATCGAACTTGTCCTTGGACAGGCAGCCATACGAATCGGGCCGGAAGGTGAACGTCTTCTGAGGCTGAATAACGCTATCTTGAGCTTGCGCGGCGGACACGACGGCGAACAAGCCCATCATCGCGAAAAGAGCACTGGCGCGTTTCTTCATGTGTATAGCCTCCAAACGAAAACCGTTTCGCAATTAGCTATGTATTTAAAAGGGGGTGACCGCAAGACTCATGCTAATTGAGCGCGCCAAACTTGCAAGCATATGTTGTGTGTGGCCGCAACACGTCAGAATGTCGCAGGGGTTAGAATTGACAAGTTACGCGCGCAAATTAAATGAAAATCGACGAAATGGCGCCTTTAGAGAAATGAAAGCATGCGACTGGTGCCGCGTAGCTGCGACAATCTGCCTTCTCGTGGATTTTGGTGCAATGCATTAAAGCGTCATGCACGAAATCAAACGCTTCCGGATCCAGGCGGTGCGTCGTCAAGCTGGCTGAGCGGCTGGGTCGGCCCGCATTCGGATGAGGACGAGGAGTAAGCCGATGAAAGTCCTGCATCGATATCGATTCTTCTGGATCTTCCTGGTGATCGTCTTCGCGTTGCCCGTGCTTCCGCGCCCGGTCGCCGTGCCCGAATACTGGATCACGCTGCTGAACTACATTGGCCTGTATTCGATCGTCGCGATCGGGCTCGTGCTGCTGACGGGCATCGGCGGCATGACGAGCTTCGGGCAGGCCGCATTCGTGGGCGTAGGCGCCTACGCGACCGCCTTTCTGACGACGCGCTACGGCGTTTCGTCCTGGTTCGCACTAATCGCGGGCGTCGTGCTGACGGCATTCATTGCGCTCCTGCTCGGGCTCGTCACGATGCGGCTTTCCGGGCACTTCCTGCCGCTCGGGACGATCGCATGAGGCTTGTCGCTGTTCTATCTGTTCGGAAACATGGAACTGTTCGGCAAGTACGACGGCATCAACGGCATCCCTGTGCTCAACCTGTTCGGATGGCAGCTCGAATCCGGCCGCAGCATCTAATACCGGATCTGGGTCGTCGTACTGCTCGCGGTGATTTCTGTTCAAAACTTGCTTAATAGCCGCCCGGGACGCGCGATCCGTGCACTGCGCGGCGGCGGCACGATGGCCGAGGCGATGGGCGTCAATACCGCGTGGATGCGTGGTCATCTTTATCTATGCGGCCGTTCTGGCGGCCATTTCGGGCTTTCTGTACGCTCATTTGCAGCGGGCGGTGAACCCGACGCCGTTCGGGCTGAATCACGGCATCGAGTTCCTGTTCATGGCCGTGGTCGGCGGCGTCTCGCATGTCTGGGATGCGATTCTCGGTGCAACGATCTTCACCATTCTGCAGGACTATCTCCAGACCCTGCTGCCGAAGCTGATCGGCGCCAACGGCAATTTCGAAATCATCGTCTTCGGCGTCGTGATGGTGCTGTTGCTGCAATACGCGCGGCAAGGCGTCTGGCCGTTCGTGGCTCGAATCTTTCCGCGGGGACTGCGTGCGCACGTGCCCGATCACGGCGAATCGTTGCCGCTGCGCAGCAAACCTGCGTCGGGCGAGCCGTTGCTGATCGTCGAAAAGGCGCGCAAGCAGTTCGGCGGGCTCGTCGCCGTCAACGATGTGAGTTTCGAGGTGAAGGCGGGCGAGATCATCGGCTTGATCGGACCTAATGGCGCGGGCAAATCCACGACGTTCAATCTCGTCACCGGCGTGCTTCAGGCGACGAGCGGCGCGATCAGTTTTCACGGCGAGCGAATCGAGCAGCTCACTTCACGTGAAATTGTCAAGCGCGGTATCGGGCGGACGTTTCAGCACGTCAAGATGCTGCCCGGGATGACCGTGCTGGAGAGAACGTCGCGATCGGCGCGCATCTGCGTGGCAATACGGGCGTCTGGCGCAGTATCGTGCGGCTCAATGCGGCCGAAGAGGCCCGGCTGATGTCGGAGTCGCGAAGCAGATTGCGCGCGTCGGTCTGGAGAAACACATCTACAGCGAAGCGGGCAGTCTTGCGCTCGGGCAGCAGCGGATTCTCGAAATCGTGCGAGCGCTGTGCTGCGATCGACGTTGCTAGCTGGACGAGCCTGCGGCGGGCCTGCGTTATCAGGAGAAGCTGCAACTCGCCGATTTGTTGAGAAAGTTGCGAGCGGAAGGCATGAGCATTCTGCTGGTCGAGCACGACATGGATTTCGTGATGAATCTCACGGATCGTCTGGTGGTGATGGAATTCGGCACGAAGATCGCGGAAGGACTGCCGAAGGACGTCCAGAAAGATCCGGCGGTGCTCGAAGCGTATCTGGGCGGGGTGGAATGATGGCGAATGGATCGAACGCAGTGGCTAATCCGATCCTGCAGGTGGAAGGCTTGTCCGTGCGATACGGCAAGGTCGAAGCGCTGCACGACGGCAAGCTGACGGTGGGGGCGGGGCAGATCGTTTCGGTGATCGGGCCGAATGGCGCGGGGAAATCGACACTGCTCAACGCGATCATGGGCGCGTTGCCGCAGACAGGGCATGCTAGGGGCATCGTGCGTTATCTGGGGGAGAGTCGGCGCTCGCAATCGAGCGCCGTGTTTCACGTGGAATGTGCCTCGTACCCGAGAAACGCGAGCTGTTTTCGACGATGCCCGTCGAGGACAATCTGGTTCTCGGCGCCTATCGGCGCAAGCGTGCTGGCGAGCGAAGTTACCTCGATCAGCTCGACCACGTATTCGGGTTGTTTCCCAGGCTCAAGGAGCGCCGCAAGCAGGCAGCGGGAGCTGTCGGGTGGAGAGCGGCAAATGCTGGCGGTCGGCAGGGCGCTGATGGGCAAGCCGCAGTTGCTCATGCTGGATGAGCCCAGTCTGGGTCTCGCGCCGCTGATCGTGAAGGGGATTTTTCACATCATCAGCGTGCTTCGCCAGACGGGTGTTGCGACGCTTTTGATCGAGCAGAACGCTCGCGCTGCGCTGCAGATCTCCGATTACGGTTATGTGCTGGAAACGGGGAGTTCGCACTCGAAGGTAATGCGGATGATTTGCAGCACAACCCGCAAGTCATCGAGACTTATCTTGGCCTGACGAAAAAAGTCGCATAAATGCCACATCCGCGAGTGCCCGACGATGGCGTGTTTCACGTGAAACACGCCATTTTTTTCGTCCTTGGCCGAACGGTCGAATTCGAGGCAAGAAAGAAACCGTTATAATCCAAAGCTATTCCTCTTCAGGTTCGTGTCGTTCGTACACGAGATCTCCATGCTTTATCCGACAGAATTCGAGGTGATCGTCGTTGGCGGCGGTCACGCAGGCACCGAGGCCGCGTTTGCGTCCGCGCGCATGGGGTGCAAAACGCTCCTTTTGACCCATAACATCGAGACGCTGGGTCAAATGAGCTGCAATCCGTCGATTGGCGGCATCGGCAAGGGTCATCTGGTCAAGGAAGTCGATGCGCTCGGCGGCGCCATGGCGGCGGCTACAGACGAGGCGGGCATTCAGTTCCGAATTCTCAACTCCTCGAAGGGTCCTGCCGTGCGCGCGACGCGTGCGCAAGCCGATCGGCTGCTGTACAAGCAGGCGGTCCGTCATCGGCTGGAGAATCAGCCGAATCTGTGGCTGTTTCAGCAGGCGGTGGATGATCTGATGGTCGAGGGCGACCGTGTCGTCGGTGCCGTCACGCAGGTCGGGTTGCGCTTTCGTGCCCGCGCCGTCGTCCTAACCGCTGGAACGTTCCTCGACGGAAAGATCCACGTGGGGCTGAACAACTATGTCGGCGGGCGCGCGGGCGATCCGGCCGCGGTGTCGCTTTCGGCTCGCCTCAAAGAGCTGAAGCTGCCGCAAGGCCGCCTCAAGACCGGCACGCCGCCGCGCATAGACGGCCGTACCATCGACTTTTCGAAGCTGGAAGAGCAGCCGGGCGACCTCGATCCGATCCTGGTTTTCTCCTTCCTCGGGCGTGTCGAACAGCATCCCCGTCAGATGCCGTGCTGGGTCACGCACACGAATGCGAAAACGCACGACATCATTCGCTCCGGCCTGGACCGTTCGCCGATGTACACGGGCGTCATCGAAGGCGTTGGGCCGCGTTACTGCCCGTCGATCGAGGACAAGATCCATCGGTTTGCATCGAAAGACGCCCATCAGATCTTTCTGGAGCCGGAAGGGCTGACGACGAACGAGTTTTATCCGAACGGAATCTCCACGAGCCTTCCTTTCGACGTCCAGCTCGATCTCGTTCGTTCCATGCACGGGCTCGAACACGCGCATATCCTGCGTCCCGGCTATGCCATCGAGTACGACTATTTCGATCCGCGCGCGTTGAAGGCGTCGCTCGAAACCAAGGCGATTAACGGTCTGTTCTTCGCGGGGCAGATCAACGGCACGACCGGATATGAGGAGGCCGCGGCGCAAGGGCTTCTCGCCGGCATTAACGCGGGCCTGCAGGTCCAAGGCAGGGAACCTTGGTCGCCGCGCCGCGATCAGGCTTATCTGGGCGTGCTCGTGGATGAGCTCGTCACGCGCGGCGTCTCCGAACCGTATCGTATGTTCACGAGCCGGGCGGAATACCGCCTCTCGCTCCGAGAAGACAACGCGGATATGCGGCTGACCGAAATCGGGCGAGAACTCGGCGTTATCGATGACGTTCGCTGGGACGCTTTCAGCCGCAAGCGCGATGCTGTTTCACGTGAAACACAGCGTCTTCGCTCGACCTGGGTCAATCCGAAGACCCTGTCGGCGGAGGACGCGACCGCCTTGCTCGGAAAACCGATCGATCACGAATACAGCCTTGCGGACCTTCTGCGTCGTCCGGGCGTATCGTATGACGAAATCTGTGCGCTCCGCGAAGGCACGTGCGGCTCCGAAGTGCCGCTTGCCGATGATCCGGTACTGCTGGCGCAGATCAAGGAACAGATCGAGATCGGCGTGAAGTACCAGGGCTATATCGATCGCCAGGCAGATGAAATCGTGCGAAACGGCGCGCAGGAAAACACGCGTTTGCCGGAAGGAATCGACTACAACGAAGTTCGCGGGTTATCTTTCGAAGCACGCCAGAAGCTGATTCAGCATCGCCCGGAGACGATCGGCCAGGCGTCGCGCATCTCCGGTATCACGCCGGCCGCGATTTCCCTTCTGATGGTGCATCTGAAGCGCGGAATCGGCCGCCGCGGCCGCAATTCGGCGGAAGGGGATGGCGCGGCAGGTAACACGACGGCGGTTCAATGACGGAGCGCAATTTATCCTTGGCGACGACGCTCGATGAGGACGTCGCCGAACTCGGCCTTGCGCTGTCACCTTCGCAGAAACAAAAGCTGCTCGATTACGTCGCGCTGCTCGGCAAGTGGAACGCCGTCTACAACCTGACGGCGATCCGCGATCCGCAGCAGATGATGATTCAACACATTCTGGATTCGCTTGCCATCGTTCCGGCGGCGGCCGCGCGTAATCCGGCGACGGCGCTCGACGTCGGTTCCGGCGGCGGATTGCCCGGCATCGTGCTGGCGATTGCGCTGCCCGAACTGCGTGTCACGTTGAACGACATCGTTCATAAAAAGACGGCGTTTCAGTCGCAGGCAAAGGTGCAATTGGGGTTGAGCAACCTGTCGGTCGTGACCGGCCGTGTCGAAAGTCTGCGCCCGGGCATCGCAGTGCCGGAAAAATTCGACGTGATCGTGTCGCGCGCATTCGCAGAGCTCTCCGATTTCGTGACACTTGCGCGTCATCTGGTTGCCGACGATGGACGGATTCTGGCGATGAAGGGCGTGAGGCCCGATGCCGAAACCGCGCGTCTGCCGGAAGGCGCCACGGTGCTCGGCATCGAGCGCCTGAACGTTCCCAGGCTCGACGCGGAGCGGCATCTCGTGGAGGTTGCCGTCGGGCCAGGATGACGGTCTGCCGCACCGTTTCGATCCGGTATTCCAGGCACGCTGATTTTCTGACAGCGAGAAAACGAGGACACTAAAAGATGGCAAAAATCTTCTGCGTCGCAAATCAGAAGGGCGGCGTTGGAAAGACCACGACAGCGGTCAATCTCGCGGCAAGCCTCGCGGGGCTCGATCAGCGCGTACTGCTGATCGATCTGGACCCGCAGGGCAATGCCACGATGGGCAGCGGCATCGACAAGGCCGCGTGCGAGAGCACGGTCTACGAAGTACTCGTCGATGGCGTGACGCTGCGCGAGGCGCGCCTGCGCCCGGCCGCCGTCGGGTACGACGTGTTGCCGGCGAATCGCGAGCTCGCGGGCGCGGAAGTCGAACTCGTGGACATGGAGAATCGCGAGCGCATACTTCGCGGCGCGATTGCCGAGGTAGTCGATGACTATGACTTCGCGCTGATCGATTGCCCTCCTGCGCTTTCGCTGCTGACCCTCAACGCGTTGTGCGCGGCGCACGGCGTCGTGATTCCGATGCAGTGCGAATACTTCGCGCTGGAAGGACTGTCGGATCTAGTGAACACCATCAAGCAGGTCCACGCGAACCTCAATCGCGATCTGAAGGTCATCGGCTTGTTGCGCGTGATGTTCGATCCACGGATCACGCTGCAGCAACAGGTGTCCGACCAGCTGAAGGAACACTTCGGCAGCAAGCTGTTCGACGTCGTCATTCCGCGTAACGTGCGTCTTGCCGAGGCGCCGAGTTACGGGCTGCCGGGCGTCGTGTTCGACAAGTCGTCGCGCGGCGCGCAGGCATATATCCAGTTCGGCACGGAAATGATCGAGCGCGTGCGTGCGCTCAACGTGAACTAGTCAAACCCACTCGATGCGGCGGGGGACGCCGACGGAGGAACCGAGATGAGCGCTGTGATGAAGAAGAAGGGTTTGGGCCGAGGCCTGGATGCATTGCTCGGCGGTAGCGTCGACATTACGGAGGCCGTGCGCGGCGAGGGTACGCCCTCGATGCTGCCGCTCGACAAGATGCAGCTCGGCAAGTATCAGCCGCGGACACGGATGGACGAAGGCGCGCTCCAGGAGCTCGCCGCCAGCATCCGCGCGCAAGGCCTGATGCAGCCCATTCTCGTGCGCTCGGTGGGCGAAGATCGTTACGAAATCATCGCGGGCGAGCGACGCTTTCGCGCCGCGCGCCTTGCCGGATTCGACGAAGTGCCGGTCCTGGTGAAAAACGTGCCAGATCAGGTCGCCGCAGCGATGGCGCTGATCGAAAACATCCAGCGCGAGGATCTGAATCCGCTGGAGGAGGCACAGGGCATCCAGCGGCTGCTCGACGAGTTCCGCTTCACGCACGAGCAGGCGGCCGAGTCGGTCGGGCGCTCGCGCAGCGCGGTATCGAACCTTCTGCGTCTGCTGAACCTCGCCACGCCCGTGCAGACGATGCTGCTCGCCGGCGATTTCGACATGGGTCACGCGCGCGCGCTGCTTGCCGTTGATGCCGCCACGCAGATCCAGCTCGCCAATCACGTCGTGAACCGTCGCCTGTCGGTGCGTGAAACCGAACGGCTCGTCGCCGCGATGACCAAGGAAGCACCGGCGACGAAGGCACGCGCCGCGAACGACGGCGGCCGCGATACGCGTCGTCTCGAAGAGGAGCTGTCGGATCTGCTGTCCGCCAACGTGAAGATCAAGCTCGGTGGACGAGGACGCGGCAAGGTCACCATCGACTTCGGCAATCTCGATTCGCTCGAGGACATCCTGACGAAGCTGCGCGGCAGCATTGAGGCGCCGGCTCCGGCAGCCTGATTCGCGCATATCTTGTCCGAGTTCAACGTCAAGCGCACGCGGCCCGATTTCTTCACACGCATCTGGAGAGCCGTCTCGAAGGAGCCGGTTCTCGCGATTCTCGTGCTCGCGCTCGTCGTGCTGCAGGTCGCGCATCCGCGCGCGTGGAGGTCGCTGCCCGGGCTCGTCGACTGGCAGACGGTGCTGACGCTCGCCGGTCTTCTGATCCTGACCAAAGCCATCGAATTGTCAGGATTCCTGATGTGGGCGGCGCATCGACTGGTGCATCACGTTCACGGCGAGCGCACGCTGGCGCTGTTGCTCGTCGCGCTCGCGGCCGGACTTTCGACGGTGCTGACCAACGATGTCGCGCTCTTTGCCGTCGTGCCGCTCGCATTGTCGCTGCATAAGCTCGCGCCGCTGCCGATCAAGCGGCTCGTCATCGTGATCGCGCTGGCGGTCAATGCCGGATCCATCCTCACGCCGCTCGGCAATCCGCAGAACCTGTTCCTCTGGCAGACGAGCGGCGTCGGGTTTCCCGCGTTCGTGTGGGCGCTGCTGCCTTTGTGCGCCGCGTTAATGGTCTTGCTCGGCGTCGTGACGTTCGCGATGTTCCGGGCTCAACCGCTCGATCTCTCCGGCGATGTCGAGGCGCACTGTGTCGACCGCGTGCTGTGCGGCGTCAGCGTGCTGGCATTCGCGGCCTTCGTGGCGCTCGCCGATGCGCATCATGCCGGGCCCGCGCTCGCCATCGGCTTCCTGCTGTGGCGCCGCGAGGTCGTATTCAGGATCGACTGGCTACTGCTGCTCATCTTCGTGTTGATGTTCATCGTGCTGCGCAACGCCGCCGCTTTGCCCGCGATCCACGAAGCCATCGCCCGTCTTGGCGTGGGCACGCCGATGCGCGCGTATGCGGCAGGTGCCGTGCTTTCGCAAGCGATCAGCAACGTGCCCGCGGTCATCCTGCTCGCGGAGTTCTCCAAGGACTGGCGCGCGCTTGCGTTCGGCGTGAGCGTGGGCGGATTCGGCGTCGCGATCGGTTCGCTGGCCAATCTCATCGCAGTTCGACTGTCCGGTGAAAAGGGCATGTGGATGCCGTTTCACATCGTGTCGATACCATTCTGGATCGTGGCAATGGTAATCGGTTGGGCGCTCATTTGACGCTCAGCGGAGGCTTGGGCATCGACTGAAAATCTTCTCGCAATTGCAAGAAAAATCTCGCTTTGGAGACCGTTTTTTAAGGTCTGTCCGCTTGGCTTTTGGCGTGCCTAAACTATTGAATCCGTGACAACAATCGCTTACAATCCTCCGGATTTATCAGCTAGGCCACCTCGAAAGCGCAAGGTGATTTCCCCGGACTTTTGGTTGAAGGTTTGAAGACGGTGCGAGAGGAAAATCGAGCGCCGAACGCTCACGCAACCGGCGAAGCGAGCGCCTCCGGAGATCAGCCGCGCAGTTCGTCTAGCGAGCCGTGGGATGCCGAGGCGCAAGATAACAATATCGTTCCGCTCACGCGGCGGGATCAGGCAGAGAAGCTGTTTGCCCCGAAGTGAGTCGTCCATCGCGTGTCACGCCCTACAGGGTCGTGGCAGCGCAAATGGTTTTGTCCCTGGGTGCGACGCTGTTGTGGTGGCTGTTCTACAAGCCGCCGGGCGATGCTGCGCTGTCCGCCTTTCTGGGAGGAGCAATCTGCTGGGTGCCGAGCGCTTTGTTCGCTGCGCGCCTGAAAGCAAAGAGCGGCGCGGAAACGATCGTGAGCTGGATGATCGGCGAGGCGCTCAAGATGGGAGCGACGATCGCCATGTTTGTGGCGGTCGCGTACTGGTACAAGAGCGCGTTGTGGCTGCCGCTGCTCGTTACGTACATCGTCGCTTTGAAGACTTACTGGGTGGCGATGGCGCTACGGTGACGATTCTTGACGTTCCAGGTAAGTGCCGGTAGTACCGAATGTAAGTAGCATCACGTATGAATTAGTGTGGACCAGGTTCCGCCCCGGAGACGTAACGCGAAGCGACGGCTCGGAAGCGGCAGGTGGCGAAAGATTTTTGACAATTTGGGTGGCTTTAACGATATGGCAGACGATATGGCAGCTAGTGAAGGAACGCACGCTCTGGATCCGTCTGAGTACATTGCGCACCACTTGCAGAATCTTTCCACGCACGTGCAGACGTCGATCTTCGATATCCACGTCTGGAATCTCGACACGTTGTTCTGGTCGATCGTGTGCGGTCTCGTGACCATCATCATTCTCGGTCTCGCGGCCCGCAAGGCGACGTCCGGCGTTCCCGGCCGTTTCCAGTGCGCAATCGAGATGCTGGTCGAAATGGTCGAAGACCAGTCGAAGTCGATGATCCACGGCAGCCGCCGTTTCATCGCTCCGCTCGCGCTGACCGTGTTCGTCTGGGTCGCCCTGATGAATTCGCTCGACTTCATCCCGGTGGACCTGCCGCCGCGCATCATCGGCTGGCTGGGTCTCGAGCACGCCCTGCCCCATCATCGCATCGTTCCGACGGCTGACCTCAACGGCACCATCGGCATCGCGCTCGGCGTGTTCGTGCTGATGATCTACTACAACTTCAAGATCAAGGGCGCGGGCGGCTTCGTACACGAGCTGCTGTCCGCTCCGTTCGGCGCGCATCCGCTCCTGTGGATTCCGAACCTCGCGCTGAACATCATCGAGTTCGTCGCCAAGACGGTTTCGCTCGGCATGCGGCTTTTCGGCAACATGTACTCCGGCGAACTGCTGTTCCTCCTGATCGCCCTTCTGGGCAGCATGTGGACGTTCGGTTCGGACGCTTCGTTGCTCGGCTTCATCGGTCATGTGATCGCGGGCACGGTTTGGGCGATCTTCCACATTCTGATCGTGCTGTTGCAGGCGTTCATTTTCATGATGCTGACGCTGGTGTACATCGGCCAGGCGCATGACGCGCACTGACGCAACGCCACGTTCCGGAATCGTTCAAGTTCAAGGTTTCGAGTTTCAATCTTTATAAATCCAGTTCCAAAGTCTTTAATCAAAGGAGTGATCATGCAAGCTTTCATCGCCAACATCCAGGGTCTGACCGCCATCGGTATCGGCATCATCATCGGCCTGGGTGCAATCGGCGCCTGTATCGGTATCGGTCTGATGGGCGGCAAGTACATTGAAGCGTGCGCCCGCCAGCCGGAACTGATGAACCCGCTGCAGACCAAGATGTTCCTGCTGGCTGGTCTGATCGACGCGGCGTTCCTGATCGGCGTCGGTGTGGCAATGCTGTTTGCGTTCGCGAACCCGCTGCTCTCGAAGCTTGCAAGCTGAGGTTCCTCGGAAGTGTGCGTCTGACTTTTTAAAGACGCTAGAACGGAACGGGTGAGGCGCTGATCGAGCTCAACAAGCCGATGAGCGCCTTTTAACCGTTTCACCTCCGATCAAGCAACGTTTAAGGAAACACCGTGAATCTCAACGCAACCCTGTTTGCGCAAATGGTCGTGTTTCTGATCCTCACGTGGTTCACGATGAAGTTCGTGTGGCCGCCGTTGATCAACGCCCTCGACGAGCGCTCGAAGAAGATTGCCGACGGCCTCGCCGCCGCCGACAAGGGCAAAGCGGAACTCGAAGCAGCGCACAAGCGCGTCGACCAGGAGCTCGCGCAAGCGCGCACCGACGGTCAGCAACGCATCGCCGACGCCGAAAAGCGCGCCGCCGCTGTCGCAGAAGAAATCAAGGCCAACGCTCAGGCCGAAGCCGCGCGCATCATCGCGCAAGCCAAGGCGGACGCCGACCAGCAAATCGTGAAGGCGCGCGAATCGCTGCGCGCCGAAGTCGCGGCGCTGGCCGTCAAGGGCGCCGAGCAAATTCTGAAGCGCGAAGTCGATCAGAAGGCTCACGCTGATCTGCTGAATCAACTCAAAACCGAGCTCTGATCCATGGCCGAACTTGCAACCATCGCTCGTCCTTACGCAGAAGCGCTGTTCCGCGTGGCCGAAAGCGGTGATCTCGCGGGCTGGTCCACTTTCGTCGAGGAGCTGGCACAGGTTGCGCGTCTGCCCGAAGTGGAATCGGTCTCTTCGAGCCCGAAGGTGAGCCGTCAGCAAATCGTCGATCTCCTGCTCGCCGCAGTGAAGTCACCGCTCGCGCAGGGTAATGCTCAGGCGAAGAACTTCGTCGGCATGCTGGTCGAGAACCATCGTCTGCCGCTGCTGCAGGAAATCGCCGTCCAGTTCGACGAGCTGAAGAACGCCCGCGAAGGTGCCGCCGATGCTTACATCATGAGCGCGTTCCCCTTCGAAGGCGAACAGTTGAACGACCTCGTTGCAAGCCTCGAACGCAAGTTCCAGCGCAAGCTGAAACCGATCGTCTTCGTGGATCAGTCGCTGATCGGCGGCGTTCGCGTGACGGTTGGCGACGAAGTGCTCGATACCTCGGTCCGCGCGCGCCTCGCCAGCATGCAGACGGCCCTGACCACTTGAGCGGCCACCCCGTGTCTCATGGCTGGCACGCAACAGAATTGACTATCAGGAGCGAATAATGCAACTCAATCCCTCTGAGATCAGCGAGCTGATCAAGAGCCGGATCCAGGGCCTTGAAGCGAGCGCGGACGTTCGCAACCAGGGCACCGTGATCTCCGTGACCGACGGTATCGTGCGTATCCACGGCCTGTCGGACGTGATGCAGGGCGAAATGCTCGAATTCCCGGGCAACACCTTCGGCCTTGCGCTGAACCTCGAACGCGACTCGGTCGGCGCCGTTATTCTCGGTGAATACGAGCACATCTCGGAAGGCGACATCGTCAAGACGACGGGCCGCATTCTCGAAGTGCCGGTCGGTCCGGAACTGATCGGCCGCGTGGTCGATGCGCTGGGCAACCCTATCGACGGCAAGGGCCCGATCAACGCGAAGAAGACCGACGCGATCGAAAAGATCGCCCCGGGCGTGATCTGGCGCAAGTCGGTGTCGCAGCCGGTGCAAACGGGTCTGAAATCGATCGACTCGATGGTGCCGATCGGCCGCGGCCAGCGCGAGCTGATCATCGGCGACCGTCAGTGCGGCAAGACCGCGGTGGCCGTCGACGCGATCATCAACCAGAAGGGCAAGGACCTCATCTGTATCTACGTCGCGATCGGCCAGAAGGCTTCGTCGATCATGAACGTGGTGCGCAAGCTCGAAGAAACCGGCGCGAGGGCCTACACCATCGTCGTGGCGGCTTCGGCTTCGGAATCGGCTGCGATGCAATACCTCGCGCCGTACGCCGGCTGCACGATGGGCGAATACTTCCGCGATCGCGGCCAGGACGCGCTGATCGTCTATGACGACTTGACCAAGCAAGCCTGGGCATATCGCCAGATCTCGCTGCTGCTGCGCCGTCCGCCCGGCCGCGAAGCATATCCGGGTGACGTGTTCTATCTCCACTCGCGTCTGCTGGAGCGCGCCGCGCGCGTCTCGGAAGAGTACGTCGAGAAGTTCACCAACGGCGAAGTGAAGGGCAAGAGCGGCTCGCTGACGGCGCTGCCGGTCATCGAAACGCAAGCCGGCGACGTGACCGCGTTCGTTCCGACGAACGTGATCTCGATTACCGACGGCCAGATCTTCCTCGAAACCGACCTGTTCAACGCCGGTATCCGCCCCGCAATCAACGCAGGCGTGTCGGTGTCGCGCGTTGGCGGCACGGCGCAGACCAAGGTCATCAAGAAGCTGTCGGGCGGTATCCGTACCGACCTCGCGCAGTATCGTGAGCTGGCGGCGTTCGCGCAGTTCGCATCGGACCTCGACGAAGCGACCCGCAAGCAGCTGGAGCGCGGCCGCCGCGTGACGGAATTGCTGAAGCAGCCGCAGTATCAGCCGTTGCAAGTGTGGGAGCTGGCCGTCGCGCTGTTCGCGGCCAACAATGGCTACCTCGACGATCTGGAAGTCTCGCAAGTGCTGCCGTTCGAAAAGGGCCTGCGCGAATACCTGAAGACGAAACACGCCTACCTGGTGAAGCGCATCGAAGACAACAAAGACTTGTCGAAGGACGACGAAGGCGCACTGCATGCCGCGCTGAAGGACTTCAAGAAGTCGGGCGCTTATTGATCGGGACTAGAGGCAACGCGCGGTGCCTAAGCGCCGCGCGGCTTCGATCAAGGAGTCAGCAATGGCTGGAATGAAGGAAATTCGCGGCAAGATCAAGAGCGTGCAGAACACGCGAAAGATCACGAAAGCGATGGAAATGGTCGCCGCATCGAAGATGCGCCGCGCCCAGGAGCGCATGCGTTCCGCCCGTCCGTATGCCGACAAGGTCCGCGCAATCGCGTCGCACATGAGCGAGGCGAACCCCGAGTATCGTCACCCGTTCATGGTGAAGAACGACGGCGCGAAGACGGCCGGCCTGATCCTCGTCACGACCGACAAGGGTTTGTGCGGCGGCATGAACACGAACATTCTGCGTGTGTCGCTGAACAAGATCAAGGAACTCGATCAGAGCGGCTTGAGCATCGAGGCGTCGGCGATCGGCGGCAAGGGGCTCGGCTTCCTGAACCGGCTGAAAGCCAAGGTCGTGTCGCAAGTCACGCAACTGGGCGATACGCCGCATCTGGAAAAGCTGATCGGCGCTATCAAGGTGCAGCTCGACTTGTATTCGGAAGGCAAGATCAACGCGGTGTACCTAGCGTACACGCGCTTCATCAACACGATGAAGCAGGAAGCGGTGATCGAGCAGCTGCTGCCGTTGTCGGTGGATGATCTCCACGCGAAGGGAGAAGACGGCGAAACGCCGAAGACGTCGTGGGATTACATCTACGAGCCGGACGCGCAAACCGTGGTGGACGAGTTGCTCGTGCGCTACGTCGAAGCGCTCGTCTATCAGGCGGTCGCGGAAAACATGGCGTCGGAGCAATCGGCGCGCATGGTCGCGATGAAGGCCGCGTCCGACAACGCGAAGCAAGTGATCAACGAACTGCAGCTCGTCTACAACAAGAGCCGCCAGGCCGCGATTACGAAGGAATTGTCGGAAATCGTCGGCGGCGCCGCAGCGGTCTGATGGCCGCGTGAAAGAACACAGTATCTAAAGGAAATGCGATGAGTACTACTGCTTTGGTAGAAGGCAAGATCGTACAGTGCATCGGCGCCGTTATCGACGTGGAATTCCCGCGTGAGCACATGCCGAAGATCTACGACGCGCTCATTCTGGAAGGCACCGAACTGACGCTCGAAGTTCAGCAGCAACTGGGCGACGGCGTGGTCCGCACCATCTGTCTGGGTTCATCCGACGGTCTGCGCCGCGGCACGATGGTCAAGAACACCGGCAAGCCGATCAGCGTGCCGGTCGGCAAGCCGACGCTCGGCCGCATCATGGACGTGCTCGGTCGGCCGATCGACGAAGCGGGTCCGATCACGTCGGACGTGACGCGCTCGATTCACCAGGCAGCGCCGAAGTTCGACGAGCTGTCGCCGTCGACTGAACTGCTCGAAACCGGCATCAAGGTTATCGATCTGATCTGCCCGTTCGCGAAGGGCGGCAAGGTCGGTCTGTTCGGCGGTGCGGGCGTGGGCAAGACCGTGAACATGATGGAGCTCATCAACAACATTGCGAAGGAGCACGGCGGCTATTCCGTGTTCGCGGGCGTGGGTGAGCGTACCCGTGAAGGGAACGACTTCTATCACGAAATGAAGGACTCGAACGTTCTGGACAAGGTCGCGCTGGTGTACGGCCAGATGAACGAGCCGCCGGGCAACCGTCTGCGCGTCGCGCTGACCGGTCTGACGATGGCCGAGTACTTCCGTGACGAAGGCCTCGACGTGCTGTTCTTCGTCGACAACATCTACCGTTTCACGCTGGCGGGTACGGAAGTGTCCGCACTGCTCGGCCGTATGCCTTCGGCAGTGGGTTATCAGCCGACGCTGGCTGAAGAAATGGGCAAGCTGCAAGAGCGTATTACGTCGACCAAGACCGGCTCGATCACGTCGGTTCAGGCCGTGTACGTCCCTGCGGACGACTTGACCGACCCGTCGCCGGCTACGACTTTCGGCCACCTGGACGCAACTGTCGTGTTGTCGCGCGACATCGCGTCGCTCGGTATTTATCCGGCGGTGGACCCGCTCGATTCGACCTCGCGTCAGATCGACCCGAACGTGATTGGCGAAGAGCACTACACGATCACACGCGGCGTGCAGCAGACGCTACAGCGCTACAAGGAACTGCGTGACATCATCGCGATTCTGAGCATGGACGAACTGTCGCCGGAAGACAAGCTGTTGGTCGCGCGCGCGCGCAAAATCCAGCGTTTCCTGTCGCAGCCGTTCCACGTCGCGGAAGTGTTCACGGGTTCGCCGGGCAAGTACGTGCCGCTGAAGGAAACCATTCGCGGCTTCAAGATGATCGTCGAAGGCGAGTGCGATCATCTGCCGGAGCAGGCATTCTACATGGTCGGCACGATCGACGAAGCCTTCGAAAAGGCCAAGAAGATCCAGTAAAGGTCGGGTGTATCGAAGCGGACGTCAGCGCGGCGCGCTGGCGTTCACGCACTACACTCACTTGGAGTCGACATAAATGGCAACCATCAAGGTAGACGTCGTCAGCGCGGAAGAGCAGATCTTCTCGGGCCAGGCGAAGTTCGTCGCGCTGCCGGGCGAAGCCGGTGAGCTCGGTATTCTGCCGGGCCACACGCCGCTCATCACGCGCATCCGTCCGGGCGCGGTGCGCATCGAGGCGGAAGACGGTTCGGAAGAGTTCGTGTTCGTCGCGGGCGGGATTCTCGAAATCCAGCCGGGCGTCGTGACCGTGCTCGCCGATACCGCCATTCGCGGCGCCGATCTCGACGAAGCGAAGGCCGAGCAGGCGAAGAAGCGCGCCGAGGAAGCGATTCAGAACAACACCTCGGAACTCGAGTACGCGACGGCGCAAGCCGAGCTGGCGTACGCGACGGCCCAACTCGCGGCGATCCAGCGACTGCGCAAGGCGCACGCGAAGCATTAAGCGTCTTGCGCGCGACGAGTTTCAAACGCGCGTTCAGCAGTCTGAAGAAAGCAGCCTCCGGGCTGCTTTTTTTATACGCCAAAATCGGCGGATCGCGCGCGCAATTCTGCATATCGGATGTGCGGGTCCTCCGCCGAAACGGCTAATGCGTTGATTCGTCGGTGTTTTCGCACGCCGTTTCAAAATCGCATTGCGGGGGAAATACTCAATGCCTGCATGCCGTTTCGCGATGCACAATGGCCTTCCAATTGGCCTTCATCGCGGCCATTCCACGCGAGCCTCATTCAGGCGACGATTCACACTGGCGGAGACCATCGATGGCAACTGACCCGACGCAGGCCGGCGCGCAGATCGAACCGCGCGACGGTATTTCCTACGTTCGCGGCGCGACCGATATTCCCTTGAGCGACGCAAACCGTATCGCGCTTTCTTCTGGAAACGGTCCGTCGGTTCCCCGATCGGCCGGCAGTCGTGTTTCGGGAGCAGAACATCCGCTGGACCTGGCGCGAATTCGCGAACGAGGTCGACGTACTCGCCAGCGGATTGCTCGCGCTCGGCATTCAGGCAGGCGATCGCGTGGGCATCTGGTCGCCGAATCGGGTCGGATGGCTGCTGACGCAATTCGCCACCGCGCGCGTGGGTGCCGTGCTCGTGAACATCAATCCGGCGTATCGGCTGGCCGAACTCGAGTACGCGCTGAACAAGGTCGGCTGCAAGGCGATCATCGCGGCCGAGCAGTTCAAGACGTCGAAATATCTGGAGATGCTGCAGGCGCTCGCGCCGGAACTTGCCGACGCGGCGCCGAACGCGCTCAACGCCACCAGGCTGCCGGAATTGCGCGCCGTGATTCGCATGGGCGCGGGCGCGACGCTCACGCATCGGAACATCGTCAACAACGCGCGCTATATCGATCGCGATGGCGATGCGCCTCAGCGAGCAGGATTCGCTGTGCATCCCCGTGCCGCTCTATCACTGCTTCGGCATGGTGCTGGCGGTGCTCGCGTGCGTGTCGACCGGTTGCGCACCGGCATCATGGCGGGCTCTCCGTGTCCGACGAAACGATGAAGCGCGTGGTCTCGAAGATGCATCTGGGCGAGATCACCATTGCATACGGCATGACGGAGACGAGCCCGGTGTCGTTCCAGAGTTCGACCACCGATCCGCTCGACAAGCGCACCACGACAGTCGGGCGCATCCAGCCGCATCTCGAGGTGAAGATCGTCGATCCGCTGGGCAACATCGTGCCCGTCGGCGAGACGGGCGAGCTGTGCACGCGCGGCTACTCGGTGATGAAAGGCTCTACTGGGGAGACGACGCCAAGACGCGCGAGGCGATCGTCGACAGCTGGATGAGCACCGGGGATCTCGCGACGCTCGACGCGGAAGGCTACTGCAACATCGTCGGGCGGTTGAAGGACATGCTGATTCGCGGCGACGAGAATGTCTATCCGCGCGAAATCGAGGAATTCTTGTTCCGCCACCCGAAAGTGCAGTCCGTGCAGGTATTCAGCGTGCCCGACCAGAAGTACGGCGAGGAAGTCTGTGCCTGGATCGTCGTGCGTCCGGGCGAACAGGCGAGCGAAGAAGAGATCCGGGAGTTCTGTCAGGGACAGATCGCGCATTACAAGATTCCGCGCTACATCCGCTTCGTCGACGAACTGCCGATGACCGTCACCGGCAAGGCGCAGAAGTTCGTAATGCGCGCGCGGATGATCGACGAACTGAAGCTCGCCGAGGCACGGACGGCTTGATCTTCGCGGGGGACAAACGACGAAGGGAGCGCAGTGCGCTCCCTTTCTGTCATTGGATGAAAAGTTCGCACCCTGAATCTTTCAAATGGCGCAAACGTTTGTCCGGGCGAAAAAAAGCGGGCCTGGAGCCCGCTAAAAACCACGCGCTACGGGGTTAGCGCGAGGAGATCAAACGTGGAATGTTTTCGAATGCCTCGCATTCGAAAACATTCCAGCAAAGATGCCCCTATCAGAGCTTCAGCCAAAGCCGACCACCGGAAACACGCGGCTTTTGCACAGCGCGCCCGAATACATCCATATTAAAACCATATAAACAAATTGTGGGCGAATTGATTCCGGGTCGCCGTAACAAAGTGTTTCAAGTTGTACCCCCCCCCCCCCCCCCGTCCTGCAAGGCTCCGAGGAAATTTTCGCGCGCAAACAGGGCGATTTTTGCGAATATGTTGTCTGTTATTCAGATCGCTTATTCGATCGGCTTGAGCAGACGAACAAACGCCGATTTTCGGACTAGTGCGATTATTCTAATCTTCCGAGAAAATAGAACGCGTGGACACATGAAAACGATGCGCAAAACGCCCCACGCCTCCCACAAAAATGCTTATGGAGATACGCATGACTATCGATGCGGCCCTGTTTCGCTACTACCACGGCATTACGGAGGCCTTTCCGCCTCTGGCGCCGGATGCCGACGCGCAAGCGGTGCGAGGTCGCTTCAGCGATGTGGCAAAGGCTTACGCGCGAGCGCGCAGCGACGCGGTCACTGCCGAAGACATCGACATTCCGCTCGAGGGCCGTACGCTCGCCGCGCGCATCTACAGGCCGAAAGCAGCACGCGGGACATTGCCGCTCATTGTCTATTTCCTCGGCGGCGGCTGGGTGGTCGGCGATCTCGAAACGCACGACGGCCTCGTCGAGCGGCTCGCGCAGGATTCCCAGTGTGCCGTCGCGAGCGTCGATTACCGCCTCGCGCCCGAGCATCCGTTTCCCGCGCCCTGCGACGACGCGCTCGACGGGCTGATCTGGCTCGCGGAGCATCGCTCGCGACTGGGCCTCGCGACCGACCGTCTTGCGGTCGGCGGCGACAGCGCGGGCGCGCATCTGGCCGTCGTCGCGGCGCGCGGTGCGAACGAGCGTGTGGCCGGACTCGTCGGCTTGCAACTGCTGCTGTATCCGGTGATGCGGCGGCAGTTCGAGAGTCCCAGCTGCATCGCCAATGCGAACGGCCCCGGCCTCACGAACGAGGAAATGAAGTGGTACGGGGCCCGGTTCCTCTCCGGCGAAACGCCTCGCGACCACGACGTTCGCGCGTTCCCGCTCTCGGAACCGTTCGAGCGCATGCCGGCACGCGCGCTCGTCGTCGCGGCGGCTTACGATCCGCTCTACGACGACGCGTACGAACTCCAGCGTTTCCTGGAAGCCAACGGCGGCCGTGTCGAAATGATTGATGCCCGCGACATGACGCACGGCTTCGCGCGCCTGCATTCGCAATCGGGAGCGGCGCTTGCCTGGCTGCGCAAGATCGGCGAGCGCACCGGCGAACTCGTGCGCGGATAGCTTCAGGCGCATCGCGCTCACTTCAGCCATTTGTCGTACACGGCCTGAAACTCGCCCGACGAACGGGCGAGATGCAGCCATTGATCGACATATTGCTGGAACGCGACGTCGCCGCGCGGCAGCAGATATGCCTTTTCGCCGAACTGGAACGGCTTGTCCGGATGCACCGAGCACAAGCCAGGATTGAGCTTTTGCTGGAGCAGCGTTTCCGACGCGTCGGTGACCATGACGTCGGCCTTGCCGTCGAGAATCTGCTTGAAGATCGTCACGTTGTCCGGATACTTGATCAGCTGCGAGTGCGGGAAGAACTGCTTCGCGAAGCGTTCGTGCCGCCCGGATTGACGATGGTGCGCACGCTCGGCTGATCGATCTGCGCGACTGTCTGGTACTTGTCCACGTCGTCGCAGCGGACGATCGGCGTCTTGCCGTCCTCCATGTACGGCGCCGTGAAGAACGCGCGCTTTTGCCGCTCGAGTGTGGTCGAGACGCCGCCCACGGCGATATCGCATTTGGCGATGAAGTCGTTCATCAGGTTCGACCACGATGTCTTCACGTACTTCGTCTTCGCGCCGAGCGATTTCGCGAGGCTCTCCGCGAGGTCGATGTTAACGCCCTCGAACTGTCCGTCCGGACGCAGGAACGAGTACGGCTTGTAGTCGCCCGTCGTGCAGACGCGCAGAGTATGGCGGGCGAGGATGTCATCGAGCCGCGAGGCGGGTGCGGCGGCCGCGGCTGCTGGCGCGGGCGGCTTGCCGGCCACGGTGCCGGCCTGCACCGTTTGAGACTGCGCGGCGCCCGCGAACGCGAACGACAGCGCGACGGCGCAAACGGATGCGGCGAGACAGACATGCGTTTTCGATTCTCCTGGTTCTAGTTGTGTACGCCCGTCGATCATAACGAGGCCGCCGGGTATCTGAACACTCGGCCAAACGGCATAGGCCGCGCTGCATGAGACTCCCCGAATTGCCGGGCTCAGTCAACGAAAACGCGGGGCCGGTCCGGTAGAATGGAAGATTCTTTGCCTTCAGCATCGAGCGACGTGGCACACACTCTCCTGAACGACACCTTCCTGCGCGCGCTCCTGCGCCAGCCGACCGACTACACGCCGATCTGGCTGATGCGCCAGGCTGGCCGCTACTTGCCTGAGTACAACGCCACGCGCGCGCGCGCGGGCAGCTTCCTCGGCCTGGCGAAGAACCCCGACTACGCGACCGAAGTGACGCTTCAGCCGCTCGAACGCTTTCCGCTCGACGCCGCGATCCTCTTCTCGGACATCCTCACCGTGCCGGACGCGATGGGACTCGGCCTGCATTTCGTGCAGGGCGAGGGTCCGCGCTTCGAGCGCACCGTGTGCACGGAGGACGACGTGAAACGCCTCGCCGCGCCGGATATCGACGCGACGCTGCGCTACGTCACCGACGCCGTCAGCCAGATTCGCCGCGCGCTCACCGATGAACAAGGCCGTCAGAAGGTGCCGCTGATCGGCTTCTCCGGCAGTCCGTGGACGCTCGCGTGCTACATGGTCGAGGGCGGTGGCTCGGACGACCACCGCACGGTCAAGTCGATGGCTTATGCCCGGCCCGATCTGATGCACCGCATTCTCGAGGTCAATGCGCAAGCCGTGACCGCGTACCTGAACGCGCAGATCGAAGCGGGCGCGCAGGCCGTGATGATCTTCGATACCTGGGGCGGCGCGCTCGCCGACGGCGCGTATCAGCGCTTCTCGCTCGATTACGTCGCGAAGGTCGTGGCGAGTCTTAAGCGCGAGCACGATGGCGCGCGGGTGCCGGTCATCACGTTCACGAAAGGCGGTGGCCTATGGCTCGAAGAGATCGCGACGACGGGCGTCGATGCGGTCGGTCTCGACTGGACCATGAATCTGGGCATCGCGCGCGAGAAGGTCGGGTCGCGCGTGGCGCTGCAAGGGAACATCGACCCGAGCGTGCTGTTCGCGCCGCCCGCGACGATCCGAACCGAAGCGCGCGCGGTGCTGGAAAGCTTCGGGAATTTTCCGGGCCATGTCTTCAATCTCGGCCACGGCATCTCGCAATTCACGCCCCCGGAGCACGTCGCTGAGTTCGTGGACGAAGTGCATCGCCACAGCCGGGCGATGCGCGGGGCAGGCCGCGCGCTGAATGCGCACCGAATCCGGCAATGAGAGGCATGTTGCAACGCAGTATCGAGGCGCCGGACCGGAGCGCCAGCGTCTTGAGGATTTCGTCGGGATCGCCCGCCTTACGCGGCCGCGTGCGATGTCAAGACCGTACTTATGCACATTTTGTTCGCTGCGGCGCGCCATCAGACATATGGCACGCCGCAACCAATAACAGATCTCTATGTGCTGTGTAAGTGAATGATTTTTAACGAAATTCGGCAGTTTTACCCGAAATGTGGGCAAACGCACATAAGGGATTCCTGTCATTGTTTGCGGCAACCCCGGCGGGACTTCTCAACAAAGTTATCCACAGACCTGTGGAAAGCAGCGGAAATCCAAAAATAATCTGCGGTTTATCGGCGTTTCTGATGTTTTACTTTAACTTCGCCCGGCCGAGCCGCGCCCTCGTATCGAGCCTCCGTGCGTGGAGTTGCGCACGATGACGGACGTTTTCGTCCGGGTGGCCGTCGATCAGCCGATGCCCGTGCTGTTCGATTACCGCTATGCGTTGCCCGAGCCGCCCGCCGCCGGCTCGCTCGTGCTGGTTCCGTTCGGACGGCGCGAGGTGGTGGGACTGATCTGCGAAGTCATCGCGACGAGCGACGTGCCCGCCGACAAGCTGCGCAACGTCAGCGCCATCTGTTCTGCCTGCGCGCCGCTGTCCGACGCATGGATCGCGCTTGCCGGTTTCGCCGCCGATTATTATCAGCGCGGCCTGGGTGAAGTCGCGTTGCCGGCGCTGCCTCAGGCATTGCGCGACGCATCGCGGTGGAATCGTCTTTTCGCGGTCGACGAACGCTACCGGCTCTTGCCGGCAGGCCGCGCGCAACTGCCCGGCGCGCTGCCCTCACGTGCGAGCGCCTTGCGCCGCCTGGCGGATGCGCTTGCCGAGCAGCCGTCGCTCGGCATGTCCGACGCCCGTGCGCTGCATCCCAAGGCAAGCGCAACTTTCGAGGACTGGCTGGCGCGCGGCTGGATCGAGCTCGCGGAGTCGAGTGACGGCGCCGCGGCTGAACCCGCGCAAATGCGCGTCGCGCCGGCAGGTTCCGCGGCGCTGCCCGTGCTGACGGACGAACAGCGCGACGCCGTCGAAGCCATCTCGGGCGCGGAAGGCTTCGCGCCGTTCCTGCTGCACGGCGTGACGGGCAGTGGCAAGACCGAGGTGTATCTGCACGCGCTGGCCGAACTGCTCGCCGTGCGTCCCGATGCGCAAGCACTCGTTTTCGTGCCCGAAATCAACCTGACACCGCAATTCGAGGCCGCCTTTCGCGCGCGGTTCGCGGCCTTGGCCGAAGGGTCGATCGTCACGATGCACAGCGGCCTCGCCGAAGGCGAGCGAGCGCGCAACTGGCTTGCGGCGCATACGGGAAGCGCGCGCATCGTGCTCGGCACGCGCCTCGCGATTCTCGCGTCGATGCCCCGGCTCGCGATCATCGTCGTCGATGAGGAGCACGATCCCGCCTACAAGCAGCAGGAAGGCTTGCGCTACTCCGCGCGCGATCTGGCGATCTATCGCGCGAAGCAACTCGACATTCCCGTCGTGCTCGGATCGGCGACGCCCTCGCTCGAAACCTGGTGGCAGGCGGAGCAAGGCCGCTACACGCGCCTGACGCTCACGCGCCGCGCCGTTGCCGAAGCGGCGTTGCCGAGCGTCAAGCTCATCGACCTCGAAGAGGAAAGGCGGCGCGGCCGCGCATGGGTCGAAGGGCTGGCGGGGCCGCTCATCGCCGCCTTGAAGACGCGCCTCGAGCGCGGCGAGCAGAGCCTCGTGTTCCTGAACCGGCGGGGCTATGCGCCGATCCTTTCGTGCGACGCGTGCGGCTGGGTCGCCGGCTGCCCGCGCTGCAGCGCGTACGCCGTGCTGTACAAGCCCGAGCGCGCGCTGCGCTGCCATCACTGCGGCTGGGAAGCGCGCATTCCGAAGTCGTGTCCGGACTGCGGCAACATCGATATCGCGCCGATGGGCCGCGGCACGCAGCGCGTCGAGGAAACGCTCGCCAGCGTGGTGCCGGGCGCGCGGGTGCTGCGCATCGATGCCGACAGCACGCGCCGCAAGGGCAGCGCGCAGGCGCTCTTTTCCGATGTGCACGCGGGCGAAGTCGACATCCTCGTCGGCACTCAGATGATCGCCAAGGGCCACGACTTCCGGCGCGTGACGCTCGTCGGCGTGCTCAATGCGGATACCGCGCTCTTCTCGCACGACTTCCGCGCGGGCGAACGCCTCTTCGTGCAACTGACACAAGTCAGCGGACGCGCCGGGCGTGCCGGATTGCCCGGCGAAGTGATGATTCAGACGCGCTATCCGCGCCACGCGCTGTTTCAGGCGCTGACGTGGCAGGACTACGTCGGCTTCGCCAACGCGACGCTCGCCGAACGGCGCGACGCGCGTCTGCCCCCCTTCGTCTATCAGGCGATGCTGCGCGCCGAAGGCCGCACGCTGGAAGCGGCGCTGGCGTTTCTGGAAGGGGCGGCGGCGGCGTTCGGATCCTTGCCCGGCGCGGACCGCGTGACGGTCTACGACGCGGTGCCGTTCACCATCGTGAAGGTGTTCAACGTGCACCGGGCGCAACTGCTGCTGGAAAGCGCCTCGCGGGCTGCGCTCCAGGCGTCGCTGCGCGCGTGGCAGCCGGTACTGCGTTCGCTTAAGGGCGTGCTGCGTTGGAGCGTGGAAGTCGATCCGCAGGACGTGTGATGCCGGCGAGAGCCGGCCGCGCCCCGCGGCGCAACCGGCGCCTCACGCCATTCAGATTTTCGCGCGGGGCATCTCCGCGGGCGCCTCGCCGCCGTCGTCGCGGACCTCGTCGGACCGCTGCACGTGCGGCGACGCGCCCCTCACGAACAAGACGACGCAGATTGCGAACATCACCCAAACGCTTGTTACGACCATCCAAATGCTCATGCTCGTTGCTCTCCCCGAGACCGCGGTGCCTTGACTGCGAATGCCGCGCCGGCGGCTCGCATTGCGTTTATATCGGCGACGTCCCGGGATTTACGTAGGGGGTTGTCCCAAAAATATTTGGGTTAGGGAAACTACTAGGCAAAAAGTGCTGGCCGCCATCCGGTGGCGCACCGCTGAAAGCCTTGTGCCACAAGGCTTTCAATATGGTGCAACCCTATCGAAAATCTCGGTTGCGCCTTTTATTACAGCGGGGTACGATTCGCCAACTTTTTGGTCATCGGCCGGGTGGGCGCGACCGGCAAACGAAGGAAACATGGCGAGCACAACCCTAGGCGTCAAAGTCGACGATTTGCTGCGTTCCCGGCTCAAGGATGCCGCGACGCGTCTCGAGCGCACTCCTCACTGGCTGATCAAGGAGGCGATCTTCGCTTACCTCGAGCGCATCGAACACGGTCAGCTTTCGCCCGAACTGACGGGCGCGAACGGCTCGTCCGAGCTGGCGGATGCCGCTTCCGTGGACAACGACGAAGACGGTGCCCCGCATCCCTTCCTCGACTTCGCGCAGAACGTGCAGCCGCAATCGATGCTGCGCGCCGCGACCACCGCCGCCTATCGCCGCCCCGAGCCGGAGTGCGTGCCGTTCCTGATCGGGCAGGCGCGCCTGCCCGCGACGGTCGCGGCCGAGACGGAGAAGCTCGCGACCCGGCTTGTCGAAGCGCTGCGCGCGAAGCACACGGGCGGCGGCGTCGAAGGGCTGATCCACGAGTTCTCTCTCCAGCCAGGAAGGCGTCGCGCTGATGTGCCTCGCCGAGGCGCTGCTGCGTATTCCCGACCGCGCCACGCGCGATGCGCGACCGCGCCACGCGCGATGCGCTGATCCGCGACAAGATCAGCAAGGGCGACTGGAAATCGCACATGGGCCAGGCGCCGTCGCTGTTCGTGAACGCGGCGACTTGGGGTTTGATGATTACCGGCAAGCTGGTGACGACGAACAGCGAAGTGGGCCTTTCCTCCGCGCTCACGCGCCTGATCGGCCGTGGCGGCGAGCCGCTGATCCGCAAGGGCGTGGTGGACATGGCGATGCGCCTGATGGGCGAGCAGTTCGTCACCGGCGAGACGATTTCCGAGGCGCTCGCGAACAGCCGGCAAGTACGAGGCGCGCGGTTTCCGCTACTCCTACGACATGCTCGGCGAAGCCGCGACGACCGAGGAAGACGCGCAGCGCTACTACGCCTCCTACGAGCAGGCGATCCACGCGATCGGCAAGGCGGCGGCGTGCGCGGCATCTACGAAGGCCCGGGCATCTCGATCAAGCTCCCCGCGCTGCATCCGCGCTACTCGCGCGCCCAGCAGGAACGCACGATGAACGAGCTGCTGCCGCGCGCTCGCGCAACTGGCGCGCCGCTATGACATCGGCCTGAACATCGACGCCGAGGAAGCCGACCGTCTGGAATTGTCGCTCGATCTGCTCGAAGCGCTGTGCTTCGATCCGGAGCTCTCGGACTGGAACGGCATCGGCTTCGTGATGTAGGGGTATCAGAAGCGCTGCCTGTTCATGATCGACTATCTGATCGATTTGGCGCGCCGCAGCCGCCATCGCCTGATGATCCGCCTCGTGAAGGGCGCGTACTGGGACACGGAAATCAAGCGCGCGCAGGTCGGCGGCCTCGAAGGCTATCCGGTGTACACGCGCAAGATCTACACGGACATCTCGTACCTCGCGTGCGCGAAGAAGCCGCTCGCGGCGCCCGATGCGGTCTATCCGCAATTCGCGACGCACAACGCCTACACGCTCTCGGCCATCTATCACCTCGCGGGTCAGAACTACTATCCCGGCCAGTACGAGTTCCAGTGCCTGCACGGCATGGGCGAGCCGCTGTATGAGGAAGTCACCGGCCGCGACAAGCTGAACCGTCCGTGCCGCGTGTACGCGCCGGTCGGCACGCACGAGACGCTGCTCGCGTACCTCGTGCGCCGTCTGCTGGAGAACGGGGCGAACACGTCGTTCGTGAACCGCATCGCCGACGAAACGATTCCGGTGAAGGATCTCGTGCAGGATCCGATCGAGGAAGCGCAGCAGATCGTGCCGCTCGGCGCGTCGCACGCGAAGATTCTGCTGCCGCGCCATCTGTACGGCAACGAGCGTGCCAACTCGATGGGCCTCGATCTGTCGAACGAGCATCGCCTGGCGTCGCTGTCGTCGGCACTGCTCGCGAGCGCGAATCATCCGTGGCGCGCCGAACCGATGCTCGAAGGCGGCAGCTTTGGCAGCGGCGTCGTGCGCGAGGTCCGCAATCCGTCGGATCTGCGCGATGTCGTCGGCACGGTGGTGGAAGCGTCGCCGGAAGAGGTGAGCACAGCGATCGCGAATGCGGTCGCCGCCGCGCCGATCTGGCAGGCGACGCCCGTCGAGGATCGCGCGGATTGCCTCGCGCGCGCCGCCGACCTGCTCGAGGCGCAGATGCACACGTTGATGGGCCTCGTCGTGCGCGAAGCGGGCAAGTCGCTGCCGAACGCGGTGGCCGAGATCCGCGAAGCCATCGACTTCCTGCGCTACTACTCCGCGCAGATTCGCGGCGAGTTCTCGAACGATACGCATCGCCCGCTCGGTCCGGTTAGTGTGCATCAGCCCGTGGAATTTCCCGCTCGCGATCTTCATGGGCCAGGTGGCCGCCGCGCTCGCGGCCGGCAATCCGGTGCTCGCGAAGCCCGCCGAGCAGACGCCGCTGATCGCCGCGCAAGCCGTGCGCATCCTGCGCGAAGCGGGCGTGCCGACGGGCGCGGTGCAACTGCTGCCGGGCAACGGCGAGACCGTGGGCGCGGCGCTCGTCCCGATCCGCGCACGCGCGCCGTGATGTTCACGGGTTCGACGGAAGTGGCGCGCCTCATCAACAAGACGCTCTCCGAACGCCTCGATCCGGACGGCCGGCCGATTCCGCTGATCGCCGAAACGGGCGGCCAGAACGCGATGATCGTCGATTCGTCGGCGCTCGCGGAGCAGGTGGTGGCGGACGTGCTGCAGTCGTCGTTCGATTCGGCGGGCCAGCGCTGCTCGGCGCTGCGCGTGCTGTGCCTGCAGGACGACATCGCCGACCGCACGCTCGAGATGCTCACCGGCGCGATGAACCAGCTGGCGGTCGGCAATCCGGATCGCCTCTCGGTCGACGTCGGCCCGGTGATTGACGCCGATGCGAAGCGCGGCATCGATGCGCACATCGCCGCGATGCGCGAGAAAGGCCGCAAGGTGGTGCAGCTGCCGCTGCCGGAGAGCTGCGCGCAGGGCACGTTCGTGCCGCCGACACTCATCGAGCTCGACGGCATCGACGAGCTGAAGCGCGAAGTGTTCGGCCCGGTGCTGCACGTGGTGCGTTATCGCCGGGCGAATCTTGAAACTCCTCGACCAAATTCGCTCGACCGGCTATGGCCTCACGCTCGGCATCCATACGCGCATCGACGAAACCATCGCGCATGTGATCGCACGGGCGCACGTGGGCAACATCTACGTGAACCGCAACGTGATCGGCGCGGTGGTCGGCGTGCAGCCGTTCGGCGGCGAAGGGTTGTCGGGCACGGGTCCGAAGGCGGGCGGCGCGCTGTATCTGCAGCGCTTGCTGGCCAAGCGCCCGACGGGCTTGCCGAAGTCGCTCGCGAGCACGCTCGTGGTCGATCAGGCGGCGGCGAAGGGCACGCCGGCCGCGGCGCTCACCGCCTTGCGCGACTGGGCGATCGGCGAGCGCGATCCGCAGACGGCCGCGCGTTGCGACGATTATCTGCAGCACGTGATGGCGGGCGCGACGGCGGCGCTCTCGGGCCCGACCGGCGAGCGCAACACGTACACGCTCGGCGCGCGCGGCACGGTGCTGTGCGTGCCGGCCACTGCCAGCGGCGCGCGCGCCCAGCTGGCCGCCGTGCTCGCGACGGGCAATCGCGCGTTGTTCTCGGGCTCGGCGGGCGAGCAGCTGGCGGCATCGTTGCTGGCCGCGCTCAAGGCATATGTATCGGTGAAGAAAGGCGCCAAGGACGTATCGGCAGATTTCGACGCCGTGCTGTTCGAGGGCGACAGCGATGAGCTGCTGTCGCTCGTGAAGGAAGTCGCGAAGCGCCCGGGGCCGATCGTGTCGGTGCAGGGCGTGGCGGCGGGAGCGTTCGCCGACGCCGGCCACGACGGCGAGGACTACGCGCTCGAACGTCTGCTGACCGAACGCTCGGTGAGTGTGAACACGGCGGCGGCGGGCGGTAATGCGAATTTGATGACGATCGGTTGAGTTATCGCTCGAACGCTCGATTCAAACGAATTCAAACAAGCGGCAGCAGGCACGGCGATCCCGGCACAGGCTGCCCATCCACACTGGAACCAGGAGAAGCTATGAAGCACACGACGACCAAGCTGGCGGCAGCCATGACGCTCGCCGGCCTGTTCGCGGGGACCGCGTCGCACAGCAGACAGAGGACGTGAAGATCGGTTACGCCGGACCGCTGACAGGTGCGCAGGCGCACTACGGTAAGGACATGCAGAACGGCATCACGCTCGCCGTCGAAGATTTCAACGCGACGAAGCCGGTGATCGGCGGCAAGCCGGTTCGCATCGTGTTGAACTCGGCGGACGACCAGGCCGACCCGCGCACGGGCACGACCGTCGCGCAGCGCCTCGTCGACGACGGCATCAAGGGCATGCTCGGCCACTTCAACTCGGGCACGACGATCCCGGCATCGCGCATCTACGCGAATGTGGGCATCCCGGAAATCGCGATGGCGACGGCGCCCGAGTACACGACGCAAGGCTTCAAGACCGCCTTCCGCATGATGACCTCGGACACGCAGCAAGGCTCGGTCGCGGGTGAGTTCGCGGTGAAGAACCTGAAGGTTAAGAAGATCGCGATCGTCGACGACCGCACGGCTTACGGCCAGGGTCTTGCCGACCAGTTCGAGAAGGCGGCGGGCGGCACGATCGTCGACCGCGAGTTCACGAACGACAAGGCCGTGGACTTCAAGGCGATTCTGACCAAGATCAAGTCGACGAACCCGGGCCTCGTGTACTATGGCGGCGCCGATTCGCAAGCCGACCCGATGACCATTGCGTTCGCCGCCGCGTAAGCGCTCGATCTGTACCGTTGTCTCGTTCTAGGTAGAAGATGCAATCATCAGCCGCAACGGACGCGATTGACCGACAGTGTCCACGAACTGCGGAGAATGGACACAGTGTCTCAGACAGTCGAATTGCCGGCCAAGCGCCAGAACCGGCGGCATCCGTTGGAATGGAAACGAACGGTCGTCGAGCAGACATTTGAACCAGGAGCCTCGGTCGCTCGGGTCGCCCGCGACAACAACGTCAATGCCAACCAGGTATGGGCGTGGCGCAAACTGTACGCGCAGGGCCTGCTGGTCGAAGATGCTCAGACGCAGGCCATGTTGCCTGTTGTTGTCGATGTTCAGCCCGATCGGGCAACTGACCATCTGCCGGATTCGACGAAGTTGTGCAGGCCGCTCCAGTTACTACGAGCGGCAGGATTGAGCTTCAGCACGGCAATACTTCCGTCCGGATAGAAGGCACGCCCGACGCGACGATCTTGCGCCTGGTACTCGAGCGGCTTCTCTGATGATCGGCCTGCCTGCAAATACGCGGATCTGGATCGCCGCAGGCGTCACTGACATGTGATCCGGCTTTAATGCGCTTGCAGCGAAGGTGCAGACAGTGCTTGAGAAGGATCCGTACGGTGGCCAGGTTTTTATCTTCAGAGGGCGCCGTGGTGACCTTATGAAGGCGTTGTACTGGAGCGATGGCGGCCTATGTCTGTTTGCAAAGCGCCTTGAGAAAGGACGTTTTGCATGGCCACGTGCTGACACTGGTGTTGTGGCGCTGACAACGGCTCAACTGGCGCTGCTTCTCGAAGGGTTTGACTGGCGCGAACCGATCGAGGCAGCACGCCCGCGCAGCGCTTTGTAAACGTCAGTTACCTGATGATCCGCGTGCAGCAGACAGTCGTAAACTGCTGCCATGGATCTGACCGGTAGCGACCTGCCCGACGACATCGATGATCTGAAGCTGAGGATCGCGAAGTTGCGTCGCATGCAGTTCGGTCGCAATCATCTGGAACGCGAAGAGCGCATGCACCGTCCGGCCGAAGAACGTTGCCCCGGCTGCGGTGGCACGCTCAAGCCACTGGGCGAAGACATATCCGAGCAGCTCGAATCCAAACTCGCCTGTTCGTGCTGTGACTGCATCGTGCAGGCTGCCGCGCCGAGTCGTCCAATTGACCGGGGCCTTCCTGGGCCTGCATTGCTCGCACATATCGCGACATCGAAGTTTGCCTATCACATCCCGCTCTATCGGCAATCTGTCATGTACGCGCGCGATGGCGTCGAGATTGAGTCGGGCACCATGTGCCACTGGCTGGGCAGCCAGACATGGCTGCTCGATCCGCTGGTGGACGCAGTGCGCCGCTATGCGCTCGGTGGCACCAAGGTTCACGCCGACGACACGCCGTTGCCAGTGCTCGCGCCGGGCAATGGCAAGACGAAGACGGGGCGGCTCTGGGTATATGTGCGCGATGATTGGCCCAGTGGTTCGACTGAGGCTCCAGCAGTCTGGTTCGCTGATACACCGGATCGTCGCGGCGAACATCCGCAGCGACACCTTGCCAGCTTCAAGGGCGTACTGCAGGCTGACGCGTTTGCCGGCTACGCGGAACTCTACGCCGGTGGTCAGATCCGGGAAGCTGCGTGCCTGGCACATGC
>LFKV01000001.1 GCA_001189345.1 Candidatus Paraburkholderia kirkii | reverse complement strand
CCCCCGCAAAAGCCGGACATGCGGTGACGCTTAAATTTTGAGGTAGTCTTCTGCCTATGTTTTAAGCCTAGTCACAACGTGGAACCTCTAGTGCGCTGCGTCATTGAATTAGCACCCTGTCTGTGTTCAGATACAGGTCATGGGTCAAAATGAACCTGACAGATATCGAACGTGAGCAACTGTTGTCGGCGGCGCGCAGCCGAACGGTGCGTGCGGCGGACGTGCGACGCGCAAAGTTGATCCTGATGCTCGAGGACGGCGAATCGCGCGACAGTATCATGCGCACACTGGGTTGCGATTCGCGCTTCATCGCACGCTGGTCGGGGCGCTTCCTCAGCGAGCGACTAGCCGGCATGTACGCCCGGCACCGCGGGCGGGCGCCTACGCAGCCACCGGCCAAACTGGAAGCGCGGGTGCTCAAGTGCACCCTCAAGCACAAACCCGCCGACGGTTCGACACACTGGAGTAGCTACAAGCTCGCAGCAGAACTCGGCGACGTATCGGTCTCGGCCGTGCAGCGCATCTGGCGCAAGCACGGCATCAAGCCGCAGCAGTTGGAGCGGCACATGGTCTCCAACGACCCGGACTTCGAGACCAAGGCAGCCGACGTGATCGGGCTGTACCTGAACCCGCCGGCGCACGCAGCGGTGTTCTGCGTGGACGAGAAGACCGCGATCCAGGCACTCGATCGCAAGGACCGTATGCTGCCGCTGTCGCCCGGGCGCGCCGAGAGTCACGGCTTCGAGTACAAGCGCAACGGCACGCTCAGCCTGTTCGCGGCGTTCAATACTGCCACCGGCGAGGTGCTGGGCAAGACGGTGGCGCGCCACACCAGCGAGCAGTTCGTGGCCTTCCTGACCGACGTCGTCGCCAGCCAGCCCAAACGCCGGGAAATCCACGCGATCTGCGACAACGTCAGCAGCCATAAGACGCAGCGGGTTGCCGACTTCCTTGATGCGCAGCGCAACGTGCACCTGCACTTCACGCCGACCTACTCGTCGTGGCTCAACCAGGTGGAGAACTGGTTCTCGCGCATTCAGCGTGAAGTGATCGCTCGCGGCATCTTCACTTCGGTGAAGGATTGGGATCGCAAACTGATGCCGATACATCCGCGAACACAACAAGAACCCGAAACCGATCAAGTGGAAATATGACGATCCTTCGCGCCGGATTCGACCAGTGCCAATTCAATGACGCAATGGAATAGGAAAGAAGACGATGGAGGTAGAAATCCTCCGTGAAGCAGTGGAGTATGGTCGAGCAAAAAATTGACTGCGCGCTCACCATTGCTGCCGGGGGACGACCGTTGAAGACGGTCTGTGAAGTCCTGGGGGTGTCGCGCTCGAATCTCGCAGTCAAGTCGAAGCGGCCGGCTGACTGGGTCGACCGGCGCAAGATGCCCGTGCTCGACGACACGGCGCTTGTCGCCGAACTTCATGAGTTATTAGGCGACGCGCTGACGTATGGATACCGAGGTGCTTGGGCGTTGCTGAGGCGAAGCCGGGACATGCTGGCTCAACCGCGAGTAAATGCAAAGCGCGTGTATCGCGTGATGCGTCGCCACGGCCTGCTGCTTGAACATCGCCCTCGGCACGCCTCGTCTACGCGTCGGCATGACGGCAAGGTCGCGGTGGATAGCAGCAACATGCGCTGGTGCTCGGATGGCTTCGAATTCCGCTGCGATGCCGGTGTCCCATTGCGTGTCGTCTTCGCACTCGACTGTTGCGACCGCGAAGCCATGAGTTGGGCCGCGAGCACAGGCGGTTACACTGGCGATATGGTGCGTGACGTCATGCTTCAAGCCGACCGGAATTTATTCCGCTTCTTGCACTTCTTCCGTCTCTTCGACTTCCGGGCGATCCATCAGCTGGACCAGCGCCATCGGCGCGTTGTCGCCAACACGGAAACCGAACTTCAGGATGCTGAGGTAGCCACCCGGACGGTTCGCGTAGCGCGGGCCGAGGACATCGAACAGCTTCGCGACGGAATCGCGATCGCGCAGACGGTTGAACGCCAGACGGCGGTTCGCGAGCGACGGCTTCTTGCCCAGCGTGATGAGGGGCTCGACGACCTTGCGCAGTTCCTTGGCTTTCGGCAGCGTCGTCTTGATGACTTCGTGCTCGATGAGCGAATTCGACATATTGCGAAGCATTGCCAGACGATGGCTGCTCGTGCGGTTCAGTTTCCGCAGACCATGCTTGTGACGCATTTTCAGTTCCTTTAACGAGTTTTGATCCAGCTCTTCTATTGCGTCCCGAATTTCCGGGATGGCACACGGGCCGGTCGAAAATGAAGCAAGACGCGGATTTTAAAGCAGAATCTGCGTCTTTGCCAACAACATTGCCAAATTCGGCAGCGACTTCGCTATTACTTGTCGAGACCGGCCGGCGGCCAGTTCTCGAGCTTCATACCGAGCGTCAGACCGCGCGAAGCCAGCACTTCCTTGATTTCGTTCAGCGACTTGCGGCCCAGATTCGGCGTCTTGAGCAGCTCGTTTTCCGTGCGCTGGATCAGATCGCCGATGTAGTAGATGTTCTCGGCCTTCAGGCAGTTCGCGGAACGAACCGTGAGTTCGAGGTCGTCCACCGGACGCAGCAGGATCGGATCGATCTGCGGTGCGCGCGATGGCGCTTCCGCAGCCGCTTCGGTGCCTTCCAGCGCCGCGAACACCGACAGCTGGTCCACCAGGATGCGAGCCGACTGGCGGATCGCTTCTTCCGGCGAAATCACGCCGTTGGTCTCGATGTTCATCACGAGCTTGTCGAGGTCGGTACGCTGTTCGACACGCGCGCTTTCCACGGCGTAGCTCACGCGGCGAACCGGCGAGAACGATGCGTCCAGCACGATGCGGCCGATGATCTTCGCCGACTCTTCGCCATAGCGGCGCACGTTGCCGGGCACATAGCCGCGGCCCTTCTCGATCTTGATCTGAACGTCGAGCTTGCCACCCTTCGACAGGTGAGCGATCACGTGCTCCGGATTGATGACCTCGCAGTCGTGCGCGAGTTCGATATCGCCGGCCGTGACGACGCCTTCGCCTTCCTTGCGCAGCGTCACCGTGACTTCGTCGCGGTTGTGCAGCTTGAAGACGACACCCTTCAGGTTCAACAGCAGGTTGACCACATCCTCTTGCACACCATCGAGCGTCGAGTATTCGTGCACGACGCCTGCGATCGTCACTTCGGTCGGCGCGTAGCCGATCATCGACGACAGCAGCACGCGCCGAAGCGCGTTACCCAAGGTGTGGCCATAGCCGCGTTCGAACGGCTCCATAACCACCTTCGCATGGTTTTCACCAAGCGATTCAACTGCAATGATCTTGGGCTTCAACAAACTGGTTTGCATAGGTTTTCCTTTTCAATACCCTCGGCTCGTTACACCGATAAGGCTGACCGGTAACAACCTGAAAATAAACAGCCGAGGCTGCCCCTTGCCACGAGCAACGAGGGTCCCCGGCTGCCAATCCGGTTACCGCGCGAATGAACGCGCGATTAACGCGAATACAATTCGACGATCAGGCTTTCGTTGATGTCGCCGGCGATGTCGCTACGCTCGGGCATCGACTTGAAGGTTCCTTCGAACTTCTTCGCGTCGACCGACACCCAGCTCGGCATACCGCACTGCTCGGCCAGCGACAGGGCCTCGACGATACGAGCCTGCTTGCGCGATTGTTCGCGCACGGACACGACGTCGCCCGACTTCACTTGCAGCGACGGAATGTTCGCGATCTGGCCGTTCACCATGATCGACTTGTGGCTCACGAGCTGACGCGCTTCGGCGCGCGTCGAGCCGAAGCCCATGCGATAGACGACGTTGTCGAGACGCGACTCGAGCAACTGCAGCAGGTTTTCGCCCGTCGGGCCCTTGCGGCGGTCGGCTTCAGCGAAGTAGCGGCGGAACTGACGCTCCAGCACGCCGTAGATACGCTTCACCTTTTGCTTTTCGCGCAATTGGGTGCCGTAGTCGGACGTACGCGCGCCCGAGGTGCGGCTGTGCTGGCCGGGCTTGCTGTCGAGCTTGCACTTGTCGGCGAGCGAACGGCGGGCGCTCTTCAGGAACAGATCGGTGCCTTCACGGCGGGACAGCTTGGCTTTGGGACCGGTATAGCGTGCCACTTTGCATCCTTAAATATTGATCACGCAAACTTCCGTTGAACTTCCGTCTGCGCTAGTCCGAACCCTTTGGGTCGAACGGTGGGCTTAGAGACGGTTTCATAAAGGCTGTTGAGATTGCCGAAGAGTGTTCCAGCAGATCAAGCAACAACCGAGTTTGAGGAACGCTTCATGAATGTCCGCACGACGTTCGAAGCGAGTACGTAGACGGCGGAAGTTATGCAACCAGGCATGTGTACGTTCGACGACCCAACGGACTTTCCCAAGGCCGCTACCGTGCGGGTGACCGCGCCGCGCGATGCTGGTGGGAATGTTGCGCGCGTGAAGGAGGCACCGGTACTTGTCATGATCGTAACCGCGGTCGGCATAAACACAGCCAGGGCGACTCAGCGGCCGGCCGCGCACGCCGCCAATCGGTACGATGGCCTCGATCAACGGGATCAGTTGGGTGACGTCGTGACGATTGGCGCCGGTCAGGATTGCCGCGATCGGCGTACCGTTGGCGTCGGTGGTGACGTGGTGCTTGGAACCGGGTCGTGCTCGGTCGGTGGGGTTCGGGCCAGTTTTTCGCCCGCCCCAACCGCACGAATCGACGATGAGTCGACGACGACGCGGGAGAAGTCGATCTTCCCGGCCGCTCGTAGTTTCGCCAGCAGCAGTGCGTGCAGTCGATCCCACACGCCGGCTTGCTGCCAATCGCGCAGCCTGCGCCAGCAACTGACGCCAGAGCCACATCCCATCTCCGCTGGCAGATCTCGCCACCGGATGCCGGTCTTCAGCACGAACAAGATGCCGGTCAGCGCAGCCCGATCCGGTACCGGCTTGCGGCCCGGATACTTGAAGCGGCGCGGCTTCGCTGGTGGTAGCAGTGGCTCGATCAGTGCCCACAGTTCGTCGTCGATGATTGGTTTGCCCATCTCCTCGATCCTGTTGTCACAACGATCGAGGTTAACAGGTTGCGTTACGGGTTAACAGCCCCTAAGAGATCTTTTTGAAACCAATTCTTAGTCAAAACTTACTAACGCAAGAAACCCGCCGATGCTTTCGCATCGACAGGAAACATGCGGTCGCGTCGGCGTATTAGATACGACGGCGCTTCGGCGGACGGCAACCGTTGTGCGGGACCGGCGTCACGTCGGAGATCGCGGTGATCTTGATGCCAAGACCATGCAGCGCGCGCACCGCCGATTCACGGCCAGGGCCGGGGCCCTTGATCCGCACTTCGAGGTTCTTCACGCCGTATTCCATTGCCACGCGGCCAGCCGACTCGGCTGCGACCTGAGCTGCAAACGGCGTCGACTTGCGCGAGCCCTTGAAGCCCTGACCGCCCGACGTCGCCCATGCGAGCGCGTTACCTTGACGGTCGGTAATCGTGATAATGGTGTTGTTGAACGACGCGTGAACGTGAACCACGCCCTCGGCGACGTTCTTCTTGACCTTCTTGCGAACGCGTTGCGCCGCGGAGTTGTTCGAAGCCTTAGCCATTACGTTTTCCTGTAACTGTCAGTTCCGCTTACTTCTTCAGCGATTGCGCTGCACGACGCGGACCCTTGCGCGTACGGGCATTCGTGCGCGTACGCTGGCCACGCAGGGGCAGGCCCTTGCGATGGCGCATGCCGCGGTAGCAACCCAAGTCCATCAGGCGCTTGATGTTCATCGTCACTTCACGGCGCAGGTCGCCTTCGACGATGAACTTGCCCACTTCGCCACGCAGCTTTTCGAGGTCTGCGTCGGTGAGGTCCTTGACCTTCTTCGAAAATTCCACACCAGCCGCGGTGCAAATGCCGCGGGCGCGCGTGCGACCGATGCCGAAGATTGCCGTCAGGCCGATCTCGGTATGCTGGTGATTCGGGATGTTAACCCCTGCGATACGAGCCATTGTTTTTCCTCAAACAAAAAGCGCAAGCAAAAGCGCGGCGTTCAGCCTTGACGCTGTTTGTGGCGCGGATCAGAGCTGCAAATCACGCGCACAATGCCCTTGCGCTTGATGATCTTGCAATTGCGGCAAATGCGCTTAACCGATGCCATCACTTTCATGATATTACCCTTTTTTTAAAATCACTTCGCCCGGAACACGATCCGCGCACGAGACAGATCGTAAGGCGTCAATTCAACCGTAACCTTGTCGCCCGGCAGAATGCGGATGTAGTGCATCCGCATCTTTCCGGAAATATGCCCCAGGACGATATGGCCATTTTCCAATTTCACCCGGAAAGTAGCGTTGGGCAGGTTTTCGATGACCTCACCCTGCATCTGGATTACATCGTCTTTGGCCATAGTCCTTATTAACGCGTCGGGACGTTGCCGCCCTTGAAGTTTGCCTTCTTGAGCAGCGACTCATACTGTTGCGACATAACGTACGACTGCACCTGAGCCATGAAGTCCATCGTGACAACGACAATGATCAGCAGCGACGTTCCACCAAAATAAAACGGCACGTTCCAGCGCAACACCAGAAACTCAGGCAGCAGGCACACGAATACGATGTAGATCGCACCAGCCAGCGTAAGACGCGTGAGGATGCGGTCGATATACCGTGCAGTCTGATCGCCCGGACGAATACCCGGAACGAAAGCACCGCTCTTCTTCAAGTTGTCGGCAGTTTCCCGGCTGTTGAACACCAGTGCGGTGTAGAAAAAGCAGAAGAAAACGATCGCCAACGCATACAGCAGCACGTACACTGGTTGACCGGGCTTCAACGCCTCGGCCACGTTGTGCAGCGTGTTCGCGAACCAGTTGGTGCGCGACCCCGAACTAAACCAGTTCAGGATGGTTGCCGGGAAGAGGATGATCGACGACGCGAAGATCGGCGGAATCACACCCGACATGTTCAGCTTGAGCGGCAGATGAGACGACTGTCCGCCGTAAATCTTGTTGCCGACCTGGCGCTTCGCGTAGTTCACGAAGATCTTGCGCTGGCCGCGTTCGATGAACACGACCAGATACGTGACCGCCGCGATCAGCACGACGATGATGATCGCCGAGATGATGCTCATCGAACCGGTGCGAACCAGCTCGAACAGACCACCGATCGCATTCGGGAAACCCGCCGCGATACCACCGAAGATGATGATCGAGATACCGTTGCCGAGACCGCGTTCCGTGATCTGCTCACCAAGCCACATCAGGAACATCGTGCCCGTCACCAGCGTGACGACCGTCGTCAGGCGGAACACCATGCCGGGATCGAGCACCAGAGCCGGCTGGTTTTCCAGCGCGACCGCGATGCCGAACGCCTGGAAGGTCGCGAGTACCACGGTAAAGATGCGCGTGTACTGCGTGATCTTCCGTTGACCTGCCTGCCCTTCCTTCTTCAGCGCCTCCATCTGCGGCGATACGATCGACAGCAACTGCATGATGATAGACGACGAGATGTAGGGCATGATGCCCAGCGCAAAGATCGTGAACCGCGAAAGCGCGCCACCCGAGAACATGTTGAACATGCCAAGGATGCCGCCGGACTGGCTTTGGAACAGCTTCGCCAGCTGGTCCGGATCGATGCCGGGAACCGGAATGTGCGCACCAATGCGGTAGACGACCAGCGCCAGCAGCAGGAACACTGCACGCCGGCGCAGATCGCCGAATTTCGCCGCGCTTCGACCGGTTTTTGCGAGACTCGGGCTGTTAGCCAAGAACCTTCTCCGATGCTAGTGCTAGTAACGGCGATGAGCGCGCTACTCGGCGAACGAGCCGCCAGCGGCTTCGATTGCCTCACGGGCGCCCTTCGTTGCCGTCAGGCCCTTCACCGTGGCCTTGCGGGTGATCTCGCCGGTCTTGATGATCTTCGCGCTCTTGATGAGTTCGCCGACCAGACCCGCTTGCTTCAGCGCCAGAAAATCGATTTCGTCGACCGGCAGCTTCTCGAGATCAGCCAGGCGCACTTCACCGACGAATTCCTTCGTCAGCGAGGTGAAGCCGCGCTTCGGCAGACGACGCTGCAGAGGCATCTGACCGCCTTCGAAGCCGACCTTGTGAAAGCCGCCCGAACGCGATTTCTGACCCTTGTGGCCGCGGCCCGCGGTCTTACCGAGGCCCGAACCGATGCCGCGACCGACGCGACGCTTTGCGTGCTTCGCACCTTCTGCCGGCTTCAGGTTATTCAATTCCATGTTCAACTCCTTGGATCCTAGGGTCCGCCGCTCAGGCGATGACCTTAACGAGGTACGAGACCTTGTTGATCATCCCGCGCACGGCCGGCGTGTCCTGCAGCTCGGAGACCGAGTTGAGGCGACGCAGGCCGAGGCCACGCACCGTTGCGCGGTGCGATTCGCGGGTCCCGATCAGGCTCTTGACAAGCTGAACCTTGACAGTTTTTTCAGACATGGTGACCACCTTAGCCCAGAATGTCTTCGACGGACTTACCACGCTTCGCCGCGATGTCTGCCGGGGTCGACTGCTTGCGCAGACCGTCCAGCGTCGCACGAACTAGGTTGTACGGGTTTGCCGAACCGTGGCTCTTGGCCACGACGTTTTGCACGCCCATCACGTCGAACACCGCGCGCATCGGGCCGCCGGCGATCACGCCAGTACCGTCCTTCGCCGGGGCGAGAAGGACTGCCGATGCGCCGTGCTTGCCGTGCACTTCGTGTTGCAGCGTGCCGTTCTTCAGGGGCACCTTGAACATATTGCGGCGGGCTTGTTCCATTGCCTTTTGCACGGCAACCGGAACTTCTTTCGCCTTGCCCTTGCCCATGCCGACACGGCCATCGCCGTCGCCAACCACGGTCAGTGCGGCGAAGCCGAGAATACGGCCACCCTTCACGACCTTGGTCACGCGGTTGACCGAAATCATCTTTTCGCGCAGGCCGTCGTCGCGTTCGTCAGCCTGAACTTTCGCTTGCACCTTTGCCATGACGAATTCTTCCCTTAGAACTTGAGCCCGGCTTCGCGCGCTGCATCAGCCAGCACCTTCACGCGGCCGTGGTAGCGGAAACCCGAGCGATCAAAGGCGACGGATTCGATGCCGGCAGCCTTGGCCTTTTCGGCAATACGCTTGCCGATCAGGGTTGCAGCGTTGATGTTGCCGCCCTTGCCCGACTTGTCGGCCAGCTCAGCGCGCACTTCGGCTTCCAGCGTCGAGGCGCTTGCCACGACCTTCGTGCCACATGCCGAGAATACTTGCGCGTAGATATGCGTACTCGTGCGATGCACGGCCAGACGCGGAACCTGCAGCTCAGCGATCTTGATACGCGTCTGACGAGCGCGGCGCAGGCGAGATTGAGTCTTATCCATGATTGCGCACCCTTACTTCTTCTTCGTTTCTTTGAGGATCACAACCTCGTCAGAATAGCGCACGCCCTTGCCCTTATAGGGCTCCGGCGGACGGTAGCCGCGCACTTCGGCTGCGACTTGTCCGACTTTCTGCTTGTCGATCCCCTTGATCACGATTTCGGTCTGCGACGGGGTCTCAGCCTTGATGCCTTCCGGCATCTGGTGCACCACGGGGTGCGAGAAACCCAGCGACAAGTTCAGCTTGTCGCCTTGCGCTTGCGCACGATAACCGACGCCAACCAGCGTCAGCTTGCGCTCGAAACCCTTGGTGACGCCCTGCACCATGTTCGCCACCAGGGCGCGCATCGTGCCGGACATCGCGTTTGCTTCACGGCTTTCGTCGGCCGGAGCGAGCTTCAGCGTGCCGTTGTCGTTCGTCACGGTCACCAGCTTGTTGGCCGGTTGCGAGATCGTGCCGAGCGGACCCTTCACGGTGATGACGCCGCTCTTGATGGCCACTTCCGCGCCTTGCGGCAGCGCGATCGGGCTTTTACCTACTCGAGACATGTTTCTTCTCCCTTCGGCGTTAAGCGACGTAGCAGATGACTTCGCCGCCGACGCCGTTCTGGCGGGCCTTGCGGTCGGTCATCACACCCTTCGGCGTCGACACGATGGCAACGCCCAGGCCGTTCATCACTTGCGGGATTTCGTTGCGACCGCGGTACACGCGCAGACCGGGCTTCGAGACGCGCTCGAGGCGCTCGATCACCGGACGGCCAGCGTAGTACTTCAACACGATGTTCAATTCCGTCTTCGCGCCTTCGGCTTTCACCGCGAAGTCGTCGATATAACCTTCGTCCTTCAAAACCTGCGCAATCGCAACCTTGACTTTCGACGAGGGCATAGTCACCGAAACCTTCTCGACCATCTGCGCATTGCGGATGTGAGTCAGCATATCGGCGATAGGATCACTCATGCTCATTTATGTTTCTCCTATTACCAGCTCGCCTTGGTGAGGCCAGGGATTTCGCCGCGGAAAGCGATTTCGCGGATCTTGCCGCGCGCGAGTCCGAACTTGCGGAACGTGCCACGCGGACGACCCGTGATCGCGCAGCGGTTACGCTTGCGAGTGGGGTTCGAGTTACGCGGCAGTTGTTGCAGCGCCAAACGCGCGAGGTAACGCTCTTCGTCCGACTTGCTTGCGTCGTCGATCACAGCCTTCAGCTCAGCACGCTTCGGAGCGTACTTGACTGCCAGGCGCGCGCGCTTCTTTTCACGTTCGATCAGTGCCAGTTTAGCCACGGTAACCTCAGTTTCTGAACGGGAACTTGAAGCCGGCGAGCAGCGCCTTTGCTTCGTCGTCAGTCTTCGCGGTGGTCGTGATGCTGATGTTCAGCCCACGCAGCGCGTCGATCTTGTCGTAGTCGATTTCGGGGAAAATGATCTGCTCTTTCACACCGATGTTGTAGTTGCCACGACCGTCGAATGCACGGCCCGACACGCCACGGAAGTCACGCACACGCGGGAGCGCAACCGTCACGAAACGGTCCAGGAATTCGTACATCGCTTGGCCGCGCAGCGTAACCATCGCGCCGATCGGGTAGCCCTGACGAATCTTGAAGCCTGCGATTGCCTTGCGCGCCTTCGTGATAACCGGCTTCTGGCCGGCGATCTTCGTCAGGTCGCCCACGGCGTTTTCGATGATCTTCTTGTCAGCGACGGCTTCGCCAAGACCCATGTTCAGGGTGATCTTGGTGATGCGCGGCACTTCCATGATGGACTTGTAGCCGAACTTCTCGATGAGTTGCGGCACAACCTTTTCTTTGTAAATCTCTTGCAGACGAGCCATTTTTTAACTCCGCGTCAGGCGTTGAGCGTGGCGCCGGTCGACTTCAGGAAGCGAACCTTCTTTCCATCTTCGACCTTGATGCCCACACGCGATGCCTTGCCATTCGCGTCGACCAATGCGACGTTCGAAATATGCAGCGGCATCGACTTGGCTTCCACACCGCCCGTCGTACCCTTCATCGGGTTCGGCTTCACGTGCTTCTTGACGAGGTTGATGCCCTCGACGGTGACACGGTCGTCCGCAACGGCCAACACGGTGCCGCGTTTGCCCTTGTCCTTGCCGGTGATGACGATGACTTCGTCACCCTTGCGAATCTTGTTCATCGCGACTCCTTACAGCTCCTTACAGCACTTCCGGCGCGAGCGAAACGATCTTCATGAATCGTTCGCTACGCAGTTCACGCGTCACCGGGCCGAAAATACGCGTGCCGATCGGCTCGAGCTTCGTATTCAGCAGAACGGCGGCATTGCCGTCGAACTTGATGAGCGAGCCATCCTGGCGACGCACGCCCTTGGCCGTACGAACGACCACAGCGTTGTAGATTTCGCCCTTTTTCACGCGTCCGCGCGGCGCCGCTTCCTTGACGGTCACCTTGATGATGTCGCCAATGCTAGCGTAACGACGCTTCGAGCCGCCGAGCACCTTGATGCACATGACTTCACGCGCACCCGTGTTGTCGGCCACTTCAAGCCGAGTTTCGGTCTGGATCATGGTTTATCTTTCCCAACTTAATCCGATTGCACCACCATGGCGCATCCGGTCAGTCTTGGTCCCGTCAGCCAATCGGCTGCTTGGGTTAGAACAGGCAGCGAGGGCAGACGAAACCCGCCATCGCAATCCGGTGAATCTGTCGACTCAGACTGGCGCCCGAGCCGGCTTCCCCCACCAATTTTGCCCGCGACGGGGCTCCCACAAAGAGGGAAAACTGGAATTATAACAAATAATCTCGGTCTTGCAAGCGAAACTTACTACGATACAACTCGTTACAGCATATCGCCTACTTCGACGTCAGATCACGCGAGCCGCTTCAACCAGCTTCGACACAACCCAGGCCTTCGTCTTCGAAATCGGACGAGTTTCCTGGATTTCGACGAGATCGCCTTCGTTGTACGTGTTCGCGTCGTCATGCGCGTGGTACTTCTTGGAGCGCACGACGTACTTGCCGTAGATCGGATGCTTCACGCGGTGCTCGACCAGCACGGTGACCGTCTTGTCCATCTTGTTGCTGACGACCTTGCCGACCAGCGTCCGCTTGAGCGAGGTTTTTACGCTATTGTTCATTTCTGGTTCGCCTTCTCAGTCAGGACGGTGCGCACGCGTGCGATGTCGCGACGGACCTTTTGCAGCTGGCTCGTGTTGGTGAGCTGCTGGGTCGCGAGTTGCATGCGCAGGCCAAATTGCGCCTTGAGCAGGTCCGACAGCTCCTTATTGAGCGCGGCCTGGTCTTTCTGGCGAAGTTCAGATGCCTTCATCATTTACTCCTTAGGCGCCGAGCTGACGAACCACGAAGTTCGTCTTGAGCGGCAGCTTGGCTGCAGCCAGACGGAACGCTTCGCGCGCCAGTTCTTCGGAGACACCGTCCATTTCGTACAGCATCTTGCCCGGTTGAATTTCAGCGACGTAGTACTCCGGGTTACCCTTACCATTACCCATACGCACTTCGGCCGGCTTTTGCGAAATCGGCTTGTCCGGGAAGATCCGGATCCAGATCCGGCCGCCACGCTTGATGTGACGCGTCATTGCACGACGCGCCGCTTCGAGTTGGCGCGCGGTCAAACGGCCGCGACCGATCGCCTTCAGACCATACTCACCGAACGACACGGCGTTGCCGCGCGTCGCCTTGCCGGTGTTACGACCCTTTTGCTCTTTGCGATACTTTCTGCGTTTCGGTTGCAGCATCGTTATTCTCCAGTCTTCGCGTCACCGCCAGCGCGACGGGGTGCACCACGACGCGCGCCAGCCGGAGCACCTTCACCGTCACGGCGCGGACGGCGATTGCCACCCGGACGTGCGTTGCGGCGCAGACGCTTTTCTTCCGCCACTTCTTCCACCACCGGCGCGTCGTTGCGGCCCAGCGTGTCGCCCTTGTAGACCCACACCTTCACGCCGATGATGCCGTACGTGGTCTTCGCTTCCGACGTCGCGTAGTCGATATCCGCACGCAGCGTATGGAGCGGCACGCGGCCTTCGCGATACCACTCGGTACGAGCGATTTCGATACCGTTCAGACGGCCCGCGCTCATGATCTTGATGCCTTGGGCGCCAAGACGCATCGCGTTTTGCATCGCACGCTTCATCGCGCGGCGGAACATGATCCGGCGCTCGAGCTGCTGCGTGATGGAATCGGCGATCAGCTGAGCATCGGTTTCCGGCTTGCGGATTTCCTCGATGTTGACGTGAACCGGAACGCCCATGCGCTTTTGCAGCTCGGACTTCAGCAGTTCGATGTCTTCGCCCTTCTTGCCGATGACAACGCCCGGACGCGAGCTGTAAATCGTGATGCGCGCGTTCTTCGCCGGACGCTCGATGACGACGCGACCGACCGAAGCGTTCTTCAGCTTCTTCTTCAGGTATTCACGAACACCGATGTCTTCCTGCAACATCGCCGCGAAATTGTTGTTGTTCGCGTACCAGCGCGAAGCCCAATTGCGGCTGACGGCCAAACGGAAGCCAGTCGGATGAATTTTCTGTCCCATCGTACGGCTCCTTAATTCCCGACCGTCACAGTGATGTGACAGGATTGCTTCTCGATGCGGTTACCGCGGCCTTTCGCACGCGCGGTGAAACGCTTCAGCGAAGCAGCCTTGTCGACGTAGATGCTCTTGATCTTGAGCTCGTCGATGTCGGCGCCTTCGTTGTGTTCCGCATTTGCGATCGCAGACAGCACGACCTTCTTGACGATACCCGCCGCCTTCTTCGGCGAGAACGTCAGAACGTTCAACGCCTTGTCGACCGGCAAACCACGAATCTGGTCAGCCACAAGGCGCGTTTTCTGCGCCGAGATGCGGGCACCGCGATGAATTGCTTTCACTTCCATCTTGATTGCCCCTTATTTCTTGGCCTTCTTGTCGGCCGCGTGACCCTTGAACGTACGGGTCAGTGCGAACTCGCCAAGCTTGTGGCCGACCATGTTTTCCGTGACGTACACCGGAACGTGCTGACGGCCGTTGTGGACGGCGATCGTCAGACCGATGAAGTCCGGCAGAATCGTCGAACGACGCGACCAGGTCTTGATCGGCTTCTTGTCACGCGAAGCTGCAGCCGCCTCAACTTTTTTCAGCAAATGGGCGTCGCAGAACGGACCTTTTTTAATAGAACGTGCCATTGCCTACTCCTTAACGCTTGTGACGGCGCTGAACGATCATCGTCGTCGTGCGCTTGTTGCTGCGGGTGCGATAGCCCTTCGTCGGCGTGCCCCACGGGCTCACCGGATCGCGACCTGCTGCCGTGCGACCTTCACCACCACCGTGCGGGTGATCGATCGGGTTCATCGCAACGCCACGCACCGTCGGACGGATACCGCACCAGCGGTTTGCACCGGCCTTGCCGATTTGACGGAGGCTGTGCTCTTCGTTGCCCACTTCGCCGATCGTCGCGCGGCACTCGACGTGCACGCGGCGGATTTCTCCCGAACGCAGACGCACTTGAGCGTAGACGCCTTCGCGCGCCAGTAGCATGGCCGACGTGCCAGCCGAACGCGCCATTTGCGCACCCTTGCCCGGCAGCATCTCGATGCAGTGGATCGTCGTACCGACCGGAATGTTGCGGATCGGCAGGGTGTTGCCTGCGCGGATCGGCGCTTCCGAACCGGACATCAGCTGCGTGCCGACCGTCACGCCCTTCGGCGCGATGATGTAGCGACGTTCGCCGTCTGCGTACAGAACCAGCGCGATGTTCGCGCTACGGTTCGGGTCGTACTCGAGACGCTCGACCTTTGCCGGAATGCCGTCCTTGTTGCGACGGAAATCGACGATACGGTAGTGCTGCTTGTGACCGCCACCTTGGTGACGCGTGGTGATACGGCCGTTGTTGTTACGGCCCGCCGACTTGGATTGCGTATCGAGCAGCGCTGCGTGCGGCTTGCCCTTGTGCAGATCCTTGTTGACGATCTTGACCATCGCGCGGCGACCCGGCGAGGTCGGCTTAACTTTCACGATTGCCATGATTACTTGGCCTCCGCTTCAAAGTTGATTTCCTGGCCGGGCTTCAGGCAGACGTACGCCTTCTTCACGTCCTTGCGCTTGCCGTTGAAGCGGCCAAAGCGCTTTGCCTTGCCCTTCGTGACGAGCACGTTGACGGAATTGACTTCGACCTTTAACAGCAGCTCGACAGCAGCCTTCACTTCCTGCTTCGTGGCGTCCGGCGCGACTTCGAACACGACTTGTTCGTTCTTGTCGGTAACCAGCGTCGCCTTTTCGGAGATCACCGGCGCGAGCAGAACTTGCATCAAACGATGATCGTTTTTGCGAACTTCGCTCATGACAGCAACTCCTCGATCTGAGCAACCGCAGCCTTCGTGATCAGAATCTTCTTGAAGTAGATCAGCGCGAGCGGGTCGGCGTAACGCGGCTCGACAACCGCCACGTGGGCCAGGTTGCGCGACGCGAGGTACAGGTTCTCGTCGACCGTATCGGTGATGACCAACACGGACTCGAGGCCCATCGCCTTGAATTTATCGGCCAACAACTTGGTCTTCGGGGCTTCGAGCGCCAGGTCTTCGACCACGGCGATGCGGCCTTCGCGAGCCAGCTGCGAGAAGATCGAGCAAAGACCTGCGCGATGCATTTTCTTGTTGACCTTGTGCGAGAAGTTTTCTTCCGGCGAGTTCGGGAAGATGCGACCACCGCCACGCCACAACGGGCTCGACGACATACCGGCACGAGCACGGCCCGTACCCTTCTGACGCCACGGCTTCTTGGTGGTGTGCTTGACCTGCTCGCGATCCTTCTGCGCGCGGTTGCCGCTACGTGCGTTCGCTTGATAAGCGACGACGATCTGGTGAATCAGGGCTTCGTTGTAATCGCGACCGAACACGACGTCCGATGCGTTCACGCCAGCGCCTTCCTGACCATTGGCATTCAGGAGCTTAAGTTCCATTATTTCGCTCCTTTCACAGCACGCGTCTTGACGGCCGGGGTCACGAAGACCTTACCGCCCTTCGCACCCGGAACAGCACCGCGGACGAGCAGCAGATTGCGCTCAGCGTCGATGCGGGCGATTTCGAGGTTTTGAACCGTCACGGTGACGTCGCCGAGGTGACCCGTCATGCGCTTACCCGGGAACACGCGACCCGGATCCTGCGCCATACCGATCGAACCCGGAACGTTGTGCGAACGCGAGTTACCGTGCGTGGCGCGGCCCGAACCGAAGTTGTAGCGCTTGATCGTACCGGCGTAGCCCTTACCGATCGACGTGCCCTGCACGTCAACCTTCTGGCCGACTTCGAAAATGTCCGTAGCGATGACAGCGCCGTTCGACAGTTCGCCTGCCTTGGCTGCATCGATATGGAATTCCTTGAGGATTTCACCGGCTTGAACACCGGCTTTGGCGAGGTGACCCGCCAGCGGCTTCGTCACGCGCGATGCGCGGCGAGCACCGAATGCAACCTGAACGGCGGTATAACCATCCGTTTCAACGGTCTTGATCTGCGTCACGCGGTTGTCCGACACGTCCAGCACGGTGACGGGGATCGAATCCCCTTCAGGCGTGAAGATACGGGTCATGCCAACCTTGCGACCTACGAGTCCAAGGCTCATCGTTTTCTCCATTCCCGACTGCGATTGGTCGGGGGCTGATTTACAAATCCGGCTTCGTCACGGAAGACTGGGTCGGCTTTCTTGCGTCTTTTTTCTGCGCATAGGCGCGAAAAACCTTGAAGTATAACAAGGCTTTTCGTTTTCTGCAAGCAATCAAAGACTTAGCCCTGTCTGGCATGCCAGCAGGGCTTTTGAGACTTATTGCAGCTTGATCTCGACGTCCACACCGGCCGGCAGATCGAGCTTCATCAGCGCGTCGACGGTCTTGTCCGTCGGATCGACGATGTCCATCAGGCGCTGGTGGGTACGGATTTCGAGCTGGTCGCGCGACGTCTTGTTGACGTGCGGCGAACGCAGGATGTCAAAACACTGAATACGCGTCGGCAGCGGCACCGGGCCACGGACGATCACGCCAGTCCGCTTCGCCGTATCGACGATCTCGGCTGCCGATTGATCGATCAGGCGATAGTCGAAAGCCTTCAGACGAATGCGGATTTTCTGGTTCTGCATGACGATTCCTTGAAAAGAGCGAGGCGGTATTGCACCGCACATTGGCAAAAGATCGTAGGATCGGATACCCGCTGAGGACGGGCATCCGATCCCGGTTTCACTGCATTACTGCAACTTCAAATCGGGCAAGCCCTATATATTACTCGATAATCTTTGCCACGACACCGGCGCCGACGGTGCGGCCGCCTTCGCGGATGGCGAAGCGCAGACCTTCTTCCATGGCGATCGGCGCGATCAGCTTCACCGTGATCGACACGTTGTCGCCCGGCATCACCATTTCCTTGTCCTTCGGCAGCTCGATCGAGCCCGTCACGTCCGTCGTACGGAAGTAGAACTGCGGACGGTAGTTGTTGAAGAACGGCGTGTGACGGCCGCCTTCGTCCTTACTCAGCACGTACACTTCAGCCGTGAAGTGCGTGTGCGGCGTGATCGAACCCGGCTTGGCCAGCACCTGACCGCGCTCCACGTCTTCACGCTTCGTGCCGCGCAGCAGGATACCGACGTTGTCGCCCGCCTGACCCTGGTCGAGCAGCTTGCGGAACATTTCCACGCCCGTGCACGTCGTCTTCACCGTCGGCTTGATACCGACGATTTCGATTTCCTCGCCGACCTTGATGACGCCGCGCTCCACGCGACCCGTCACCACCGTGCCGCGACCCGAGATCGAGAACACGTCTTCCACCGGCATCAGGAACGAACCGTCAACCGCGCGCTCCGGCGTCGGGATGTACGTGTCCAGCGCGTCGGCCAGGTTCATGATCGCCACTTCGCCCAGCTCGCCCTTGTCGCCTTCCAGCGCCAGCTTGGCCGAACCCTTGATGATCGGCGTGTCGTCGCCCGGGAAGTCGTACTTCGAGAGCAGCTCGCGCACTTCCATTTCGACCAGCTCGAGCAGCTCGGCGTCGTCCACCATGTCGCACTTGTTCAGGAACACGATGATGTAGGGCACGCCCACCTGACGGGCCAACAGGATGTGCTCGCGCGTTTGCGGCATCGGGCCGTCAGCGGCCGAGCACACCAGGATCGCGCCGTCCATCTGCGCGGCGCCCGTGATCATGTTCTTCACGTAGTCAGCGTGGCCCGGGCAGTCGACGTGAGCGTAGTGACGATTAGCCGTTTCGTACTCGACGTGCGCGGTGTTGATGGTAATACCACGTGCCTTTTCTTCCGGCGCCGCATCGATCTGGTCGTACGCCTTCGCCTCGCCGCCGAACTTCTGCGTGAGCACCGTTGTGATCGCTGCCGTCAGCGTGGTCTTGCCGTGGTCAACGTGACCGATCGTGCCCACGTTCACGTGCGGCTTGGTCCGTTCGAATTTACCTTTGGCCATGGTTACCTGCGTTCAAAGTTTGGTTATCGGTTAAAATCGGTTAAAGCTTGTGGCTTGTGCCGAATTACTTCCCCTTCGCGTTGATGATCGCGTCGGCGACGTTGCGCGGAGCTTCGGCGTAGTGCTTGAACTCCATCGTGTACGTGGCGCGGCCTTGCGTCAGTGAGCGCAGCGAGGTGGAGTAGCCGAACATTTCCGACAGCGGCACTTCAGCGCGGACGATCTTGCCGCCGCCCACCATGTCTTCCATGCCCTGAACGATACTGCGACGACCCGACAGGTCGCCCATCACGTTGCCCATGTACTCTTCCGGCGTTTCGACTTCCACGGCCATCATCGGTTCGAGAATGACCGGGCTTGCCTTGCGCATCGCTTCCTTGAAGGCTATCGAGCCGGCCATGCGGAACGCGTTTTCGTTCGAGTCGACGTCGTGGTACGAACCGAAGGTCAGGTGAACCTTGACGTCCACAACCGGGAAGCCAGCCAGCACGCCCGACTTCAGCGTTTCCTGGATACCCTTGTCCACGGCCGGGATGTATTCGCGCGGAATCACGCCGCCCTTGATCTCGTCGAGGAACTCGTAGCCCTTGCCCTGCTCGTTCGGTTCGATCGTGATGACCGCGTGACCGTACTGGCCGCGACCACCCGACTGCTTGACGAACTTGCCTTCCACGTCCGACGCCGTCGTGCGGATCGTTTCGCGATACGCAACCTGCGGCTTGCCGACGGTCGCTTCCACGTTGAATTCGCGCTTCATGCGGTCGACCAGAATTTCGAGGTGGAGCTCGCCCATGCCCGAAATGATGGTCTGGCCCGATTCCTCGTCCGTCTGGACGCGGAACGACGGATCTTCCTGCGCGAGACGGTTCAGCGCCAGGCCCATCTTTTCCTGGTCAGCCTTCGTCTTCGGCTCGACGGCCTGCGAAATCACCGGCTCCGGGAACACCATGCGTTCGAGAACGATCGGGTTCTGCGGATCGCACAGCGTGTCGCCCGTGGTCGCTTCCTTCAAGCCGACCGCAGCCGCGATGTCGCCCGCGCGCACTTCCTTGATTTCCTCGCGCTGGTTCGCGTGCATCTGCAGAATACGGCCCAAGCGCTCCTTCTTGCCCTTGGTCGAGTTCAGCACGGTGTCACCCGAGTTGACGACGCCCGAGTACACGCGGAAAAAGATCAGCTGGCCGACGAACGGGTCGGTCATGATCTTGAACGCGAGCGACGAGAACTTCTCGTCGTCCGATGCGTGGCGCTCGGCAGATTCGCCGTCTTCCAGCTCGCCCGTGACCGGCGGAATATCGACCGGCGACGGCAGGAAGTCGATCACGGCGTCGAGCATGCGCTGCACGCCCTTGTTCTTGAACGCGGTGCCGCAGAGCATCGGCTGGATTTCGCACGCGATGGTGCGGTCACGCAGCGCCTTGACGATTTCCGCTTCGGTCAGCTCTTCGCCGCCGAGGTACTTTTCCATCAGCTCTTCGCTCGACTCGGCAGCCGATTCGATCATCTTCTCGCGCCACTCGTTGCACGAGTCGACGAGTTCGGCCGGAATGTCGACATAGTCGAACTTCGTGCCCTGGGACGCTTCGTCCCAAATGATCGCCTTCATCTTCAGCAGATCGACGACGCCCTTAAAGTTCTCTTCCGAGCCGATCGGCACCACGACGGGAACCGGATTCGCCTTCAGGCGGGTCTTCAGCTGGTCGTAGACCTTGAAGAAGTTCGCGCCGGTACGGTCCATCTTGTTGACGAACGCGAGACGGGGAACCTTGTACTTGTTCGCCTGACGCCACACGGTTTCCGACTGCGGCTGCACGCCGCCCACGGCGCAGTAGACCATGCACGCACCGTCGAGGACGCGCATCGAGCGCTCCACTTCGATCGTAAAGTCCACGTGCCCCGGGGTGTCGATGATGTTGATGCGGTGCTCGGGATAGTTGTTACCCATGCCCTTCCAGAAGGCAGTGGTAGCAGCCGACGTAATGGTAATGCCGCGCTCCTGCTCCTGCTCCATCCAGTCCATCGTTGCTGCGCCGTCGTGAACTTCACCGATCTTGTGGTTCACGCCCGTATAGAACAGGATGCGCTCGGTCGCCGTCGTCTTGCCGGCGTCGATGTGAGCGCTGATACCGATATTGCGGTAGCGCTCGATAGGTGTCTTGCGAGCCACTTTGGATCCTTTTTCGGGGTCGACGCGCCGGCGATGATTGCCGGCCGCGTCCTAACACAAACGGGTGAGGCGCCGAAAATAGCGCACCCGCCCTGATTTTCCGTTTTCCCTGTGAGCGGGAGCTTAGAAACGGAAGTGCGAGAATGCCTTGTTGGCCTCCGCCATGCGGTGAACTTCGTCGCGCTTCTTCATCGCGCCACCGCGGCCTTCGGCCGCTTCCTGCAGTTCACCTGCGAGACGCAGGGCCATCGACTTTTCGCTGCGCTTCTTCGCGGCTTCACGCAACCAACGCATCGCCAATGCCATACGACGCGAGGGACGCACTTCGACCGGAACCTGATAGTTGGCACCACCAACGCGACGGCTCTTCACTTCGACCACCGGCTTCACGTTGTTGAGCGCAACCGTGAACACTTCCAGCGGATCCTTGCCACCCTTGGTCTGGATCTGTTCAAAAGCGCCGTACACGATACGCTCGGCAACCGACTTCTTGCCGGAGAGCATCAACACGTTCATGAACTTGGCTACATCTACGTTGCCGAACTTCGGATCCGGCAACACTTCCCGCTTGGGAACTTCGCGACGACGCGGCATGATTCTTCCTTTACTTTTTCAGTTGGAGCGACTTTCCCGCTCCGCGGCCACCAACTAACCCGATCCATCTCTTCGACTAAACCAGCTCGGCCGGGTGACCACTTACTAGATAGCACCGGCATTTCCGGCACCACCGCCTTAACCGCCTTGCGGCGACCTGATTCGACTACTTCCGACCGGCGACTTACTTGCCAGCCTTGGCACGCTTCGCACCGTACTTCGAGCGAGCCTGCTTGCGGTCCTTGACGCCCTGCGTATCCAGCGAGCCGCGAACCATGTGGTAACGCACACCCGGCAAGTCCTTCACACGGCCGCCGCGGATCAGCACGACCGAGTGCTCTTGCAGGTTGTGGCCTTCACCACCGATGTACGAAATGACTTCGAAGCCGTTCGTCAAACGAACCTTGGCAACCTTACGGAGTGCCGAGTTCGGCTTCTTCGGCGTCGTGGTGTACACACGGGTGCACACGCCGCGACGCTGCGGGCAGTCCTGCAGGGCCGGCGACTTGCTCTTCGTCGTTTCCGACGTGCGGCCTTTGCGAACCAGTTGATTGATGGTTGGCATTGTTTAATCCTAAAAATGAACGAAATCCGCGCAGATCCTTCCGGGCAAAGCGAAAAGATTGCGCATTTGATGCTCTCGCCAGTGGTTTTCGCTTCCCCGACTCCCGGCGGTAAGCCGGATCCGAAAGTGGACCAAGAACGACGGCCAAGCATGGTAGTCCGAAAATCCCAATCGGGTCAATACGTTGCGAGCATTTCGGAGGCCGCTGGCGCGATGTTCGTCAATCGGTGCCGACGACGTCGAGCAATTCGTCGCCGAAGCGCTCGAGCTTGCGCACGCCGATGCCGGGAATATGGCGCAGATCGTCGATGGTATCGGGATCGCTGCGGGCGATTTCCGAGAGCGTCGCGTCATGAAAAATGACATACGCCGGCACACCGTCGCTCTTGGCGGTCTCGGCGCGCCAGGCGCGCAGGCGTTCCCAGCGAGCGAGCTCGCGCGGCGACATGCCGGCGGTGGGATCGGCCCGTTCTCCCGTGCGTGCGGACGTCTGCCGGGTGCGTACCGGCTTCACGTACTTACGCAGCGTGACGCGTTCTTCGCCCTTGAGCACGGGTTTGCTGGCGTCGGTCAGCACGAGCGCACCGAAACCGTCGTGATCGACAGCGAGATAGCCAAAGGCCACGAGCTGCCGGAACACGGCGCGCCATTCCGGTTCCGAGAGCGCCGCGCCGACGCCGAAGGTCGACAGCTTCTCGTGGCCGCGTTGCAACACCTTCTCACTGCGAGCACCGCGCAGAATGTCGATCAGGTGCCCCGCACCGAAATGAAACCCGCTCGCCTTTTGCGCCCGGTAGACGCACGACAGCGCCATTTGCGCTTCGCGCGTGGCATCGAAGGACGCAGGCGGTTCGAGGCACGTATCGCAGTTGCCGCACGGCTTGCTCGTTTCCCCGAAATAGGCAAGCAGGTGCACGCGGCGGCACGAAGCCACTTCGCACAGTCCCAGCAAGGCGTCCAGTTTGCCGGTCTGCACGCGTTTGTGGGTGTCGTCGGCTTCGGACTCGTCGATCATCTTGCGCTGCTGCACGACATCGCCGAGTCCGTAGGCCATCCAGGCGTTCGCCGGCAGGCCGTCGCGGCCCGCGCGGCCGGTTTCCTGATAGTAGCCCTCGACGCTCTTCGGTAAATCCAGATGCGCGACGAAGCGCACGTCCGGCTTGTCGATGCCCATGCCGAAAGCGATCGTCGCGCACATGACGATGCCCTCTTCGCGCTGGAACATCTCCTGATGCCGCTGGCGCGTCTCGAATTCCATGCCCGCGTGATACGGCAGCGCGCGGATTCCTTGGCTCTTCAGCCAGTCCGCGGTTTCCTCGACCTTGCGGCGCGAAAGGCAATAGATGACGCCGGCGTCGGTGGTGCCGTCCTTGTTCGTATGCTCGGCGCGGATGAAATCGAGCAACTGGGCGCGCGCGTTGTCCTTCTCGACGATCCGATAGCGAATGTTCGGCCGATCGAAGCTCGAAACGAAGATGCGCGCGTCATCGAGCGCAAGACGATGCACGATTTCGTCGCGCGTGATCGCGTCCGCGGTGGCCGTGAGGGCGATACGCGGCACGTCCGGGAATCGCTCGTGCAGCACGGACAGCTGAATATATTCGGGCCGGAAGTCGTGGCCCCACTGTGAAACGCAATGCGCCTCGTCGATCGCGAAGAGGCCGACCGGCGCGCTATCGAGCAGATCGAGAAAACGCGGCGTCATGAGCCGCTCCGGCGCGACGTAAAGCAAGTCGATTTCGCCGTTGCGCAATGCGCGTTCGGTCGCGGCCGCCTCGGTGCCCGACAAGGTCGAATTGAGATACGCGGCGCGCACGCCGACCTCGGTGAGAGCGGCGACCTGATCCTGCATCAGCGCGATCAGCGGCGACACCACGATACCGGCGCCGAACCCGGCCTCGCGCCGCACTAGAGACGGAATCTGATAGCACAGCGACTTGCCACCGCCCGTGGGCATCAGCACAAGCGAATCGCCGCCGTTCGCGACATGCTCGACGATCTCCGCCTGTTGTCCGCGAAATGCGGGATAGCCGAAGATTTTGTTGAGTATTTCGAGCGACCGGGACATGGACAAAGCGCGACTGCGACGGGAGAGATAATGAATTCTACCAACGCATCCGTCCGCGGCAACGCACTCCGGGCGTCGTTGGCCGAATGGCAGAGGGTTCGAGAGCGACAAACGGTAGACGAAAAAAACCGCCCAGCGGAAGCCGGGCGGTTTGACGATGCTACGAGCGAGAGACGCTTACTCGTTGGTATGCGGCTGCTGCTCCGCCGCCGGGGTTTCCGGCATACCGAAATCGAATGCCTCTTCGGCAGCGATCTGGTCGAAGCGTTCGCGATCCGACATTTCCTTGCTCTTGCGCGCCTTGTGGAACGTGAGACCGGTACCGGCCGGAATCAGACGGCCGACGATCACGTTTTCCTTCAGGCCGCGCAGATCGTCGCGCTTGCCCATGATCGCCGCTTCGGTCAGCACGCGGGTCGTTTCCTGGAACGACGCCGCCGAGATGAACGAATCGGTCGACAGAGAAGCCTTCGTGATACCGAGCAGCACGTTCTCGTACGTCGCCGGACGCTTGTCCTCCGCGATCATCTTGTCGTTTTCGTCCAGCATGTACGAACGCTCGACCTGTTCGCCCGGGATGAAGCGCGTATCGCCGTTGTCGACGATCTGCACACGACGCAGCATCTGACGCACGATCACTTCGATGTGCTTGTCGTTGATCTTCACGCCCTGCAGACGGTACACGTCCTGCACTTCGTCCACGATGTAGCGCGACAGCGCCTCGATACCCTGCAGACGCAGGATGTCGTGCGGATCGGCAGGACCGTCGACGATCATTTCGCCCTTGTTGACGACCTGACCATCGTGCACCAGCACCTGCTTTTCCTTCGCGATCAGGAACTCGTGCTGATTGCCTTCGAGGTCCGTAATCACCAGACGCTGCTTGCCCTTCGTGTCCTTGCCGAACGACGTCGTGCCCGTGACTTCCGCGAGAATGCCCGCGTCCTTCGGCGAGCGCGCCTCGAACAATTCGGCCACGCGCGGCAGACCGCCGGTAATGTCACGCGTCTTCTGCGCTTCGACCGGAATACGCGCCAGCACTTCACCGACCTGCACCTGCTGACCATCCTTCACGGTGATCAGCGCGCCGACCTGGAAGCCGATCTGCACCGTATGCTCGGTGTTCGGGATCTTCACTTCCTCGCCGTTCGCGTCGAGCAGCTTCATCTGCGGACGCACGCTCTTCGAAGCCTGCGAGCCGCGACGCTTCACGTCGATCACGACCAGGGTCGAAAGACCGGTCACGTCGTCGATCTGCTTCGCAACGGTCACGCCTTCCTCGACGTTTTCGAACTTCACCGTACCGCCCCACTCGGTGATGATCGGACGCGTCAGCGGATCCCATTGAGCCAGTTGCGCACCGGCCTTGATCTGCGCGCCGTCGAGTTGCAGCAGCGTCGCGCCGTACGGGATCTTGTGACGCTCACGCTCGCGATCGAGGTCGTCCGCGATGATCGCTTCGCCCGAACGCGAGATGACGACCTGCTCGCCCTTCGCATTGGTGACGTACCGCATCGTGGCCGTGAAGCGCACCGTACCGTTCGACTTCGCCTCGACCGTCGACGCGACCGCCGCACGCGATGCCGCGCCACCGATGTGGAACGTACGCATCGTGAGCTGCGTGCCCGGCTCGCCGATCGACTGAGCGGCGATCACACCCACCGCTTCGCCGACGTTCACGCGCGAGCCGCGGCCGAGATCGCGGCCATAGCACGCGGCGCACAGGCCGTAGCGCGTTTCGCAGGTGAGCGGCGCGCGCACGCGCACTTCGTCGATGCCGAGGCGCTCGATTTCCTCGACCGCGTCTTCATCGAGCAGATCGCCCGACGCGTACAGCGTCTCCTGCGTTTCCGGATTGACGACGTCCGCCACCGCGACGCGACCGAGAATACGGTCACGCAGCGCTTCGACGACTTCACCGCCTTCGACCAGCGCCTTCATCGCCACGCCGTTCGACGTGCCGCAATCCTCTTCGACGACGACCAGATCCTGCGTCACGTCGACGAGACGACGCGTCAGGTAACCCGAGTTCGCAGTCTTTAGCGCCGTATCCGCCAGCCCCTTACGTGCGCCGTGCGTCGAGATGAAGTACTGCAACACGTTCAGGCCTTCGCGGAAGTTCGCGGTGATCGGCGTCTCGATGATCGAGCCGTCCGGCTTCGCCATCAGGCCGCGCATGCCGGCCAGCTGACGAATCTGCACCGCGGAACCCCGCGCGCCCGAGTCGGCCATCATGTAGATGGAGTTGAACGACTCCTGCTTTGTCTCGTTGCCGTCGCGGTCCGTGACGGGTTCCGTCGCGAGCTGCTCCATCATCGCTTTGCCGACCGCTTCCGACGTCGCCGACCAGATGTCGACCACGTTGTTGTAGCGCTCCTGCGCGGTGACGAGACCCGACATGTACTGACGGTCGTATTCCTTCACCTTCTTCGCGGCGTCGCCGACGATCGTCTCCTTCTGCGGCGGCACGAGCATGTCGTCTACGCAGATCGAGATGCCCGCGCGCGTCGCCAGACGGAAGCCCATCTGCATCAGCTGGTCGGCGAAGATCACCGTTTCGCGCAGACCGCACTTGCGGAATGCCGTGTTGATCAGCTGCGAGATCTGCTTCTTCTTCAGCGGCTTGTTCAGCACCGAGAACGGCAGGCCCGGCGGAAGAATCTCCGACAGGATCGCGCGGCCGACCGTGGTCGCGTACAGCGAGATCTTCGGCACGAACGCCGGCGCGCCTTCGCTCTTGTCTTCGTTCGCCACCATTTCGGTGATACGGACGTTGACGCGCGAAACCAGCTCGACTTCCTTGTTCTCGTACGCGCGGATTACTTCCGACACGCCCGTGAACGCCATGCCTGCGCCCTTGCCGTTGATCGCCTCGCGCGACGCGTAGTACAGGCCGAGCACGATATCCTGCGACGGCACGATCGACGGGTCACCGTTGGCCGGGAACAGAACGTTGTTCGACGCCAGCATCAGCGTGCGCGCTTCCATCTGCGCTTCGAGCGACAGCGGCACGTGAACGGCCATCTGGTCACCGTCGAAGTCGGCGTTGAACGCCGCGCAAACGAGCGGGTGCAGCTGGATAGCCTTGCCTTCGATCAGCACGGGCTCGAAAGCCTGAATGCCGAGACGGTGCAGCGTCGGCGCGCGGTTCAGCATCACCGGATGCTCGCGGATCACCTCTTCGAGGATGTCCCACACCACCGGCGTCTGGTTCTCGACTTCCTTCTTCGCGGCCTTGATGGTCGTCGCGACGCCCATCACTTCCAGCTTGTTGAAGATGAAAGGCTTGAACAGTTCGAGCGCCATCAGCTTCGGCAGGCCGCACTGATGCAGCTTGAGCGTCGGACCCACCACAATCACCGAACGGCCCGAGTAGTCGACACGCTTACCGAGCAGGTTCTGACGGAAGCGGCCGCCCTTACCCTTGATCATGTCGGCGAGCGACTTCAGCGGACGCTTGTTCGCGCCGGTCATCGCCTTGCCGCGACGGCCGTTGTCGAGCAGCGAATCGACGGCTTCCTGCAGCATCCGCTTTTCGTTGCGGACGATGATTTCAGGCGCCTTCAGCTCGAGCAGACGCTTCAACCGGTTGTTACGGTTGATCACGCGACGATACAGGTCGTTCAGGTCCGAGGTCGCGAAACGGCCGCCGTCGAGCGGCACGAGCGGACGCAGTTCCGGCGGCAGCACCGGCAGCACCTCGAACACCATCCAGTCCGGCTTGATGCCCGAACGCTGGAAGGCCTCGAGCACCTTCAGGCACTTCGCGTACTTCTTGATCTTCGCTTCCGAGCCGGTGTTCTTCAGCTCGGTGCGCAGCAGTCCGACCTGCTCATCGATGTTGATCGAGCGCAGCAGCTCGCGCACGCCTTCCGCGCCCATTTCGGCGCGGAACTCGTCACCGTATTCTTCGACCTTGTTGTAGTAGTCCTCTTCGGTCATGATCTGCCGCGCCTTGAGCGGCGTCATGCCCGGATCGATCACCACGTAGGCTTCGAAGTACAGCACGCGCTCGATGTCGCGCAGCGTCATGTCGAGCACCATGCCCAGACGCGACGGCAGCGACTTCAGGAACCAGATGTGCGCGACCGGCGAGGCCAGTTCGATGTGGCCCATGCGCTCGCGGCGCACCTTCGCCAGCATCACTTCGACGCCGCACTTCTCGCAGATCACACCACGGTGCTTCAGGCGCTTGTACTTGCCGCACAGGCATTCGTAGTCCTTGATCGGACCAAAAATCTTCGCGCAGAACAGACCATCCCGCTCCGGCTTGAACGTGCGGTAGTTGATGGTTTCCGGCTTCTTCACTTCGCCGAACGACCAAGAACGAATCTTGTCGGGCGACGCGAGGCCGATCTTGATCGCATCAAAGACTTCTTCTTGTTGGACTTGCTTGAATAGATCGAGCAGAGCTTTCATTGCTTTCTCTCCGTAGTCCGATTAGTCGCGGTCGAGATCGATGTCGATGCCGAGCGAGCGGATTTCCTTCACCAACACGTTGAAGGATTCCGGCATGCCCGCGTCGATCACGTGATCGCCCTTGACCAGGTTCTCGTACACCTTGGTCCGGCCCGTCACGTCGTCCGACTTGACCGTCAGCATTTCCTGCAGCACGTACGACGCGCCATACGCCTCGAGCGCCCACACTTCCATTTCACCGAAGCGCTGGCCACCGAACTGCGCCTTACCACCCAGCGGCTGCTGCGTGACGAGCGAGTACGGGCCCGTGGAACGCGCGTGCATCTTGTCGTCGACCAGGTGATGCAGCTTCAGGTAGTGCATGTAGCCGACCGTGACCGTACGCTCGAATGCTTCGCCGGTGCGGCCGTCGTACAGCGTGACCTGGTTCTTCGACGGCGTCATGCCGAGGTTCGTGGCAATCTCGTCCGGGTACGCCAGATCCAGCGCGCGCGACATTTCGTCTTCCGTTGCGCCGTCGAACACCGGCGTCGCGAACGGCACGCCTTCGCGCAGGTTCTTCGCGAGCTCGAGGATCTCGTCATCCGAGAAGCCTTCCAGCTCTTCCTTGCGGCCCGACTCGTTGTAGATCTTCGTCAGGAACGCGCGCAGCTCTTCGATCTTCGTCTGACGCTGCAGCATTTCGCCGATGCGCCAGCCGAGACCCTTCGCGGCCCAGCCCAGATGCACTTCGAGAATCTGACCCACGTTCATCCGCGACGGCACGCCGAGCGGATTCAGCACGACGTCTGCCGGACGGCCATCGGCCATGTACGGCATGTCTTCGATCGGGACGATCTTCGAGACCACGCCCTTGTTACCGTGGCGACCCGCCATCTTGTCGCCAGGCTGCAGGCGACGCTTCACGGCGAGGTACACCTTGACCATCTTCAGCACGCCCGGCGGCAGTTCGTCGCCTTGCGTGAGCTTCTTGCGCTTCTCTTCGAACGCGAGGTCGAACTGGTGACGCTTCTGCTCGATCGAGTCCTTGATCGCTTCCAGCTGTGCCGCTGCTTCTTCGTCCGCCAGGCGGATGTCGAACCAGTGGTAGTGGTCGAGATCCTCGAGGTAAGCGAGGTCGATCTTCGTGCCCTTCGAGAGCTTCTTCGGACCGCCGTTCGCGACCTTGCCGTTTAGCATGCGCGCGAGACGCTGGAACGCGTCGCCTTCCACGATGCGCAGCTGGTCGTTCAAGTCGAGGCGATAGCGCTTCAGTTCGTCGTCGATGATCTGTTGCGCGCGCTTGTCACGCATGACGCCTTCGCGCGTGAACACTTGCACGTCGATCACCGTGCCGCTCATGCCCGACGGCACGCGCAGCGACGTGTCCTTCACGTCCGACGCCTTCTCGCCGAAGATCGCGCGCAGCAGCTTTTCTTCCGGCGTCAGCTGGGTTTCGCCCTTCGGCGTGACCTTGCCGACCAGCACGTCGCCCGCTTCGACTTCCGCGCCAATGTACACGATGCCCGACTCGTCGAGACGGCCAAGCTGCACTTCAGCGAGGTTCGAAATATCGCGCGTGATTTCTTCAGGCCCGAGCTTCGTGTCACGAGCGACGACGTTCAGTTCCTCGATGTGGATCGACGTGTAGCGATCGTCGGCCACGACCTTTTCCGAGATCAGGATCGAGTCTTCGAAGTTGTAGCCGTTCCACGGCATGAACGCGACCAGCATGTTCTGGCCGAGCGCGAGCTCGCCCAGATCCGTCGAGGCGCCGTCGGCCAGCACGTCGCCGCGCGAGACCTTGTCGCCGACCTTCACGATCGGACGCTGGTTGATGTTCGTGTTCTGGTTGGAACGCGTGTACTTGATCAGGTTGTAGATGTCCACGCCGACGTCGCCGGCAACCGCTTCGTCGTCGTTCACACGAATCACGATACGGCCCGCGTCGACATAGTCCACCACACCGCCACGCAGCGCCTGCACGGTCGTGCCCGAGTCGACGGCCACCGTACGCTCGATGCCCGTACCGACGACCGGCTTCTCCGGACGCAGACACGGCACGGCCTGACGCTGCATGTTCGAGCCCATCAGCGCGCGGTTCGCGTCGTCGTGCTCGAGGAACGGAATCAGCGATGCGGCCACCGACACGATCTGCGACGGCGCCACGTCCATGTACTGGATGCGGTCCGGCGTGACCATCAGCGTTTCGCCCGCTTCGCGCGACGACACGAGTTCGTCGGTCAGCGTGCCGTCTTCGGCCACCGCCGCGTTCGCCTGAGCAATCACGTAACGGCCTTCCTCGATCGCCGACAGATAGTCGATCTGATCCGTCACCTTGCTGTCCACGACCTTGCGGTACGGCGTTTCGAGGAAGCCGTACTCGTTCAGGTGCGCGTACAGCGCGAGCGAGTTGATCAGACCGATGTTCGGACCTTCCGGCGTTTCGATTGGGCACACGCGGCCGTAGTGAGTCGGATGCACGTCGCGGACTTCGAAGCCTGCTCGCTCGCGCGTCAGACCGCCCGGGCCCAGTGCGGAAACACGGCGCTTGTGCGTGATTTCCGACAGCGGGTTGGTCTGGTCCATGAACTGCGAGAGCTGCGACGAACCGAAGAACTCGCGGATCGCCGACGAAATCGGCTTCGAGTTGATCAGGTCGTGCGGCATCAGGTTTTCGCTTTCGGCCTGGCCGAGGCGCTCCTTCACCGCGCGCTCGACGCGCACGAGACCGGCGCGGAACTGGTTTTCCGCGAGTTCGCCGACGCAACGCACGCGACGGTTGCCGAGGTGGTCGATGTCGTCCACTTCGCCCTTGCCGTTGCGCAGCTCGACGAGGATCTTGATGGTCGCGAGGATGTCGTCGTCCTGCAGCGTCATCGGACCGGTGATCTCGTCACGGCCGACGCGGCGGTTGAACTTCATGCGGCCGACCTTCGACAGGTCGTACGCGTCTTCGCTGTAGAACAGACGGTTGAACAGCACCTCGACCGCTTCTTCGGTCGGCGGCTCGCCCGGACGCATCATGCGGTAGATCGCGATACGCGCGGCCATCTTGTCGGCAGTTTCGTCGATACGCAGCGTCGACGAGATGTACGGGCCCTGGTCCAGATCGTTCGTGTAGAGCGTCTGGATGTCCTTGACCTTCGCTTCGCGCAGCTTTTCGAGAACCGATTCGGTGATTTCGTCGTTGGCGTTCGCGATCACCTCGCCCGTTTCCGGGTCGATGACGTTCTTCGCCAGCACTCGGCCGAGCAAATACTCCTCGGGCACCGAGATGAACTTCGTCTTGGCGTTTTCGAGGTCGCGGATGTGCTTCGCGTTGATCCGCTTGTCCTTCGTGACGATGACGTTGCCTTCGCGATCCTGGATGTCGAAGCGCGCGACTTCACCGCGCAGGCGCTCGGGAACGAACTCCATTTGCGCGCCTTCGCTCATCAGCTGGAAGTTGTCGAAGACGAAGAAGTTCGCGAGGATCTGCTCCGGCGTCAGACCGATGGCCTTCAGCAGGATCGTGACCGGCATCTTGCGACGGCGGTCAACGCGGAAGTACAGTACGTCCTTCGGGTCGAACTCGAAGTCGAGCCACGAACCGCGGTAAGGAATGATGCGCGCCGAGAACAGCAGCTTGCCGGAGCTATGCGTCTTGCCCTTGTCGTGCTCGAAGAACACGCCAGGCGAACGGTGCAGCTGGGAGACGATCACGCGCTCCGTGCCGTTGATGACGAACGAGCCCGTCGGCGTCATGAGCGGAATTTCGCCCATGTACACTTCCTGTTCCTTTACTTCCTTGACGACCGGCTTGCTCGGCGATTCCTTGTCGAGCAAGACCAAACGCACTTTCGCGCGCAGGGCCGAGCAGTACGTCAGGCCGCGCTGCTGACATTCCTTGATGTTGAACGCGGGCGGCGAAAGCATGTAGCTGACGAACTCGAGCCGCGCGAAACCGTTGTGCGAAACGATCGGGAAAACCGAGGTGAACGCAGCTTGCAGGCCTTCCGACTTGCGCTGCGAGGACGACACGTCTGCTTGCAGAAACATCTGGAATGATTCAAGCTGGGTCGCCAGCAAAAAGGGAACTTGGTGAACGATGGGGCGCTTCGCGAAACTCTTGCGAATACGCTTCTTCTCGGTGAAGGAATATTGCATACGATCTCCGAATCACGGCGGGCGTTATCGAGTCGGGATACCTCGATGTCACAACCTCGTGTTCACCGACTGAGACCCGCGCCAGTCCTAAGGGAGGACGCGCGAATCTAGAAGCTTGGTGGTCGGCCGCTACCAACCGCTGGCTGACGGCAGCGGATGCCTGTGTTTCCCGCTACCCGACCAAACTTGCCTTCTGCAGTCGCTTCAGAAGACAAAGAGAACTGCCGGAAAAACATGCCGACCCGACCGTTCTCTTTGGCTTCTGCGGGGACATTCATACCTGCTGGCAAGCATGAAAAACTACGTCCCCACAAAGCACAAAAAGGCCGGCGGTGAAAAACCGCCAGCCTTCGCATAGCGCGCTAAAACTTACTTGATTTCAGCCTTCGCGCCAGCGTCTTCCAGCTTCTTCTTCGCTTCTTCAGCAGCAGCCTTGGGCACCGCTTCTTTGATGGGCTTCGGTGCGCCGTCGACCAGGTCCTTCGCTTCCTTCAGGCCGAGACCCGTCAGTTCACGAACGGCCTTGATGACCGAAACCTTGTTCGCACCTGCTTCGAGCAGGTTCACGGTGAATTCGGTCTGCTCTTCAGCAGCAGCGCCGCCGGCGCCTGCCGGGCCAGCGACTGCAACAGCAGCTGCCGACACGCCAAACTTCTCTTCGAACACCTTGACCAGCTCGTTCAGTTCCAGAACGGACATCGAGCCAACGGCTTCGAGGATGTCTTCTTTTGCGATTGCCATGTGAAATACTCCTAGATTGAATTCGGATCGAGCTAGCGATCTAGCATTGCCTAACTTAAGCGACTAGCGCCCAAGCGCAGTCGTTACGCAGCTTCGCCCTGCTTCTTCTCAGCCAGCGCGGCCAGAGCGCGCGCAAAGCCGGAAACAGGTGCCTGCATGACGAACAGCAGCTTGGAGAGCAGTTCTTCGCGGCTCGGGATGTTGGCCAGCGCTTGCACGCCTGCCTTGTCCATCACTTTGCCTTCGTAGGAACCAGCCTTGATGATCAACTTGCCATTGCTCTTGCCGAAGTCATTGACGACCTTGGCAGCAGCAATCGCATCTTCCGAGATGCCGTAGATCAGAGGACCGGTCATCTGCTCAGCCAGCGGAGCGAACGGGGTACCTTCGACGGCGCGACGCGCCAGCGTGTTCTTCAACACGCGGAGATACACTTGTTGCTCGCGCGCTTTCGCGCGCAGCTTGGTCAGATCGCCAACCGCGATCCCACGATACTCAGCAAGCACCATCGTCTGAGCCTTCGCGACTTGCGCGGCGACTTCAGCGACGACTGCCTGTTTATCTTCTTTGTTCAGTGGCACGGTTAAACCTCCAGATTCGATGCACTCGGGCCACAAACCCTCATGCACCACGTTCAACAACGGCGTCCGACTGTTAGGAGTATCTCGATCGATCGGTGACCATCCTGTTAGACGATCGACAACCGACTTCAACCACTGCAAAACTGTTTCGGGTTCGCCATCTGCGTTGGCTTGAATTAAGGCGATGCCTGCTTGCTGCATCACCACCAACGGTCTTTGACAACCGGTTGCGCGATTCGAAACCGCAATCTTGCAACCGCCCAAAGCCCTTTATTAGCACGGCCCTTCGACCGCGCTCGAAATTCTTACTGCTGCGCCAGCGTGCCTTGATCCACGCGAACGCGGACACCCATCGTGCTCGACACGGCGATCTTGCGCAGGTACACGCCCTTGCTCGTCGCCGGCTTCGCCTTTTGCAGCGCATCGATCAGCGCAGCCAGGTTCTGACGCAGCGAGGCCGATTCGAACGACGCACGGCCGATCGTGCCGTGGATGATACCGGCCTTGTCGACGCGGAATTGCACCTGACCCGCCTTCGCGTTCTTGACCGCCTGCGCGGCGTCCGGGGTAACCGTGCCGACCTTCGGGTTCGGCATCAGGCCGCGCGGGCCGAGGATCTGGCCCAGCGTACCGACCACGCGCATCGTGTCCGGCGAAGCGATCACGACGTCGAAGTTCAGGTTGCCGGCCTTGACTTGCTCAGCCAGGTCTTCCATGCCGACGATGTCCGCGCCGGCTGCACGAGCTTGCTCGGCCTTGTCGCCTTGCGCGAACACCGCGACGCGAACCGATTTTCCGGTACCAGCGGGCAGAACCACCGAACCACGAACCACCTGGTCCGACTTCTTCGCATCGATGCCGAGCTGCACAGCCACGTCGATCGACTCGTCGAACTTCGCGCTCGCGCATTCCTTCACGAGAGCCAGTGCATCGTCGATCGGGTACAGCTTTTGACGATCAACCTTGTTCGCGAATACCTGAAGGCGCTTCGAAAGCTTAGCCATTTACACGCCCTCCACAGTGATGCCCATCGAACGCGCGCTGCCGGCGATCGTGCGCACGGCTGCGTCCAGGTCAGCTGCCGTAAGATCCGGCATCTTGGTCTTCGCGATTTCTTCCGCTTGAGCACGAGTGATGTTGCCAACCTTGTCGGTGTGCGGCTTGCTCGAACCCTTTTGCACAGCGGCTGCCTTCTTGATCAGAATGGTAGCCGGCGGCGTCTTCATGATGAACGTGAAGCTCTTGTCCGCGAATGCCGTAATGACGACCGGCACAGGAAGACCCGGCTCCATGCCCTGAGTCTGCGCGTTGAACGCCTTGCAGAACTCCATGATGTTCAGGCCACGCTGGCCCAGTGCCGGACCGACCGGCGGCGACGGGTTGGCTTTACCTGCAGGGATCTGCAGCTTGATAAAGCCGATGATTTTCTTTGCCATATTGAAAACCTCTGCTGAACGCGTAAGCGTTCGGTGAGTGATAGCGCGCGTTCGACGTTAAAGCCTACTGACGCTCCTCAACGGCCATGACGCGGACCGTAAAGCGCGAATCGCGCGATGGCCGCGAGGCCACGCGCGATGCGATGTATTCGATTAAGTCTTTTCGACCTGGCCGAACTCGAGTTCGACCGGCGTCGAGCGCCCAAAAATGGTCACCGACACGCGGACCTTGGACTTTTCGTAGTTCACTTCCTCGACGTTGCCGTTGAAGTCGGTGAAAGGACCTTCCTTCACACGAACCATTTCACCAACCTCGAAGAGCGTCTTCGGCCGCGGCTTCTCGACGCCTTCCTGCATCTGCGACATGATCTTTTCGACTTCACGCGGCGAGATGGGGCTCGGACGATTGCGCGCGCCACCGACGAAACCGGTGACCTTGGCGGTATTCTTCACCAGGTGCCACGTTTCGTCCGTCATTTCCATTTCGACCAGGACGTAACCCGGGAAGAAACGACGCTCGGTGACCGACTTGTGGCCACCCTTCACTTCAACGACTTCTTCGGTCGGAACGAGAATCTGACCGAATTGATCTTGCATACCTGCGCGTTCGATGCGCTCTTGAAGCGCACGTTGCACGCTCTTCTCCATTCCGGAGTAGGCGTGCACCACATACCAACGCTTTCCGCTCGGGGATGTCGGAGTATCGCTCATATCATTTCCAACCCAGAATCGCCGAGAAAATCACCCATTCGATCAACTTATCGCTAAGCCAAAGGAAAATGGCCATGATCAGAACAAACGCGAAGACCACCAGGGTCGTTTGCGTGGCCTCTTTGCGAGTCGGCCAAACAACCTTGCGGACTTCCTTGTACGAGTCTTTGGCGAAGGCGATGAAACCCTTGCCCGGCGCAGAGAAAAGACCGACTGCGACACCCCCGATGACACCGACAGCAAGCGCTGCGCCGCGAACGTACCACTCTTGGCCAGAGAGCCAAAAAAACCCCACGAATCCGGTCAAGACCAACAATACGCCCGCCACCAACACCAACTTGTCACCGGAAGTATTTACAGTTTCGACGGAAGGATTCGCCATAATACCTTAAACACAGCGCCACTTGACGCAAGAATTGGCAGGGGCAGAGGGAATCGAACCCCCAACCTTCGGTTTTGGAGACCGACGCTCTGCCAGTTGAGCTATACCCCTAAACCATTTGGGGCCGACGGATTTCGCCGACCCCGAAACCACTCACTACCGAGAAGATCTCTGGTTCCTACTCGATAATCTTTGCCACGACACCGGCGCCGACGGTGCGGCCGCCTTCGCGGATGGCGAAGCGCAGACCTTCTTCCATGGCGATCGGCGCGATCAGCTTCACCGTGATCGACACGTTGTCGCCCGGCATCACCATTTCCTTGTCCTTCGGCAGCTCGATCGAGCCCGTCACGTCCGTCGTACGGAAGTAGAACTGCGGACGGTAGTTGTTGAAGAACGGCGTGTGACGGCCGCCTTCGTCCTTACTCAGCACGTACACTTCAGCCGTGAAGTGCGTGTGCGGCGTGATCGAACCCGGCTTGGCCAGCACCTGACCGCGCTCCACGTCTTCACGCTTCGTGCCGCGCAGCAGGATACCGACGTTGTCGCCCGCCTGACCCTGGTCGAGCAGCTTGCGGAACATTTCCACGCCCGTGCACGTCGTCTTCACCGTCGGCTTGATACCGACGATTTCGATTTCCTCGCCGACCTTGATGACGCCGCGCTCCACGCGACCCGTCACCACCGTGCCGCGACCCGAGATCGAGAACACGTCTTCCACCGGCATCAGGAACGAACCGTCAACCGCGCGCTCCGGCGTCGGGATGTACGTGTCCAGCGCGTCGGCCAGGTTCATGATCGCCACTTCGCCCAGCTCGCCCTTGTCGCCTTCCAGCGCCAGCTTGGCCGAACCCTTGATGATCGGCGTGTCGTCGCCCGGGAAGTCGTACTTCGAGAGCAGCTCGCGCACTTCCATTTCGACCAGCTCGAGCAGCTCGGCGTCGTCCACCATGTCGCACTTGTTCAGGAACACGATGATGTAGGGCACGCCCACCTGACGGGCCAACAGGATGTGCTCGCGCGTTTGCGGCATCGGGCCGTCAGCGGCCGAGCACACCAGGATCGCGCCGTCCATCTGCGCGGCGCCCGTGATCATGTTCTTCACGTAGTCAGCGTGGCCCGGGCAGTCGACGTGAGCGTAGTGACGATTAGCCGTTTCGTACTCGACGTGCGCGGTGTTGATGGTAATACCACGTGCCTTTTCTTCCGGCGCCGCATCGATCTGGTCGTACGCCTTCGCCTCGCCGCCGAACTTCTGCGTGAGCACCGTTGTGATCGCTGCCGTCAGCGTGGTCTTGCCGTGGTCAACGTGACCGATCGTGCCCACGTTCACGTGCGGCTTGGTCCGTTCGAATTTACCTTTGGCCATTTTCGACTCCTAACAAGATTTTCGCACCTTGCGCCGCGCGCAATTTACTAGACTGATACTGCTGGTGCCCATGGGCAGGATCGAACTGCCGACCTCTCCCTTACCAAGGGAGTGCTCTACCACTGAGCCACATGGGCACTAACTACTAACCGACACTGGAGCGGGTGAAGGGAATCGAACCCTCGTCGTAAGCTTGGAAGGCTTCTGCTCTACCATTGAGCTACACCCGCGAGGGTTGGATTCCCTTACCGCTTGAATTCTGGTGGAGGAGGTTGGATTCGAACCAACGTAGGCGTAAGCCAACAGATTTACAGTCTGCCCCCTTTAGCCACTCGGGCACCCCTCCGCAGATAACTGTTAATTATGGGGTAACAACACGCTCTTGTCAAGCGCTTCTTACGGCCCGAAGCAACCGAGTGGACTTGCCCCCGCAAAAGCCGGACATGCGGTGACGCTTAAATTTTGAGGTAGTCTTCTGCCTATGTTTTAAGCCTAGTCACAACGTGGAACCTCTAGAAGTTCTGACCCAGCCGGAGCAGCGCCGCCGGCGTTCGGTTGAAGAGAAACTAGCGATAGTTCGCGAGACTTTCGAGCCCGGTGCAACGGTCTCTGGCGTCGCTCGCCGACATCAAGTGAATGCCAACCAAGTCTTCGGCTGGCGCAAGCTCTATCAGGACGGGAGCCTATAAGTCCTGGGGGTGTCGCGCTCGAATCTCGCAGTCAAGTCGAAGCGGCCGGCTGACTGGGTCGACCGGCGCAAGATGCCCGTGCTCGACGACACGGCGCTTGTCGCCGAACTTCATGAGTTGTTAGGCGACGCGCCGACGTATGGATACCGAGGTGCTTGGGCGTTGCTGAGGCGAAGCCGGGACATGCTGGCTCAACCGCGAGTAAATGCAAAGCGCGTGTATCGCGTGATGCGTCGCCACGGCCTGCTGCTTGAACATCGCCCTCGGCACGCCTCGTCTACGCGTCGGCATGACGGCAAGGTCGCGGTGGATAGCAGCAACATGCGCTGGTGCTCGGATGGCTTCGAATTCCGCTGCGATGCCGGTGTCCCATTGCGTGTCGTCTTCGCACTCGACTGTTGCGACCGCGAAGCCATGAGTTGGGCCGCGAGCACAGGCGGTTACACTGGCGATATGGTGCGTGACGTCATGCTTCAAGCCGTCGAGAACCGCTTCACCGGCGCGTTGAAGGCCGAAAGGGAAGTCGAGTGGTTAAGCGGCGATGGTTCCTGCTACATTGCCGATGACACATTGAAGTTCTCTCGAAAAATCGGACTGAAGCCAGTAACGACACCCGTCAGAAGTCCGCAAAGCAACGGGATGGCCGAGAGCTTCGTTAAAACGATAAAGCGTGATTACGAAACGATAAAGCGTGATTACGTTTCGTGGATGCCGAAACCCGACGCCAGGACGGCGCTGCAAAATCTGGCCATCGCGTTCGACCACGATAACGAGTCACACCCGCACAGCGCCCTTAAATACCGCTCGCCGCGCGAGTTTCGTCGGCAAGCAAATCCTCCAACCTAAGCGGGACCGGCTGTCCGGTTATGCGGGGGCAAGTCCACTCACCACCGTCTTGCGCCGCTGCATGCGGCATAAAGGGGAATTATGCAGAATCTTTTTCTCCTTGTCAACAGCCTTTTTTCGCTTTCGCTTCAAAATCTGCTGACTTCGGAGGCCGCCTGTTTCTCCGGCGGCTCCTCGCCTTGCGACGAGGGGCTGAATATTAGGCCAAGCAGACAAGAACGACAGATGATGAAGCAACTTTTTTGGCGTCCGCTTCAACGCGCCGGTTTTGCCGTCCCCGTGACGATCCCAGGCGGCACGGCCGCCGCCATCGCCGCGTAGCCCGCGTCGCTCGGATGAATGTGGTCGCCGCTGTCGTAGTGCCTCTGGAGCACGCTCGGACGCGACGGATCGCGCAGCGCCTGATCGAAATCGATCACCCCGTCGAACGCCCGGCTCGAGCGGATCGACTCGTTGACCGCCGTGCGGATCGCCTCCCGCTCCGGCGGCAACGAAGCCGGCGTCAACGTCGCGCCGTAGATCTTGATGCCGCGCTGATGCGCCTCCGCGATCAGCCGCTGATATCCACGCACGAGCGCATCCGCGTTCACTTCGGTATGCGGCGCGTCGCAGTCGAGTCCGGCGTGCGCGGGCATCGCGGCGAAGTTGATGTCGTTGATGCCGATCAGCACGATTACCGAGCGCACGCCCGGCTGACGCAGCGCGTCGCGGTCGAAGCGGCTCACCAGCGCCTCGCCGTAGCAGGGCGAATTGCTCAGAAGCCGATTCCCGCTGATGCCCGCGTTCACGACCGCCGTCTCTCCGCCGCCCCTACGCGCGAGCTGTTTCGCCAGCGCATCGGGCCAGCGCCGGTTGGCGTTCAGCGATGAGCGCATGCCGTCGGTGATTGAATCGCCGATTGCGACCACCGCTTGCGCCGACGGGCTCTCTACCGTCACGCTGGTCAGCCACGCGTACTGGGTGAAACGCGTGCGGAACGAGCCGGCGGACGCGTCGTCCGAGTGATCGCCCGGCGTGGAGATGTAGTTCACCTGGCTCGCGATCCGATGCCACGCGACGAGCTTCTGATCCTTTCCCATGAACATGCTGACGGCCAGGGGCTGCTGGGCATCGACGTCGAAATTGACCGCATCGCTCGTGATCTGCGCGCCGGGCGCGACCGTCACGCTCTTGCGTCCGCCGAACAACACCGGCCGCGCGCTTCCCGCTCGAATCGCGGGGCTGCTCCCGCTCGTCGCGCGAGCGACGCTCGCGGATTCGACGACCAGCGGTTCCGTCCCGTAAAGATTGCTGATCCGCAGGCGCATGCGCTTGCCATCGATTTGCGGATAGATCAGCTGGCGCACGGTGCGCCCCGCGACGTCCGGCGCCCGGTACAAAGGCGGCAGATTGGCCAGTTGCGGAATGGACTGCAGCGCGGTGCCCCAGGCGCTGACCCAATGTTCGTTGGCGGGCGCATCGGCGGTTTCGGCGGCGAACGCGTGCGGCGCGAGGTTGAATTGCGCGGCAAGCGCGGCCGCGCAGATCGCGGCGAGAACTCGGAGTTTCATTCGGCGATGGCGTTCAGAAAAGGCTCGATTGTGCCTGAAGTGTCAAGGCCGCCGCGACGCCGATCACCCGGAAAACACGCATGCGGGAACGGCGCGCCCGAAATGGCCTCACAATGCAGCCAGTTCATCTTTCGCCGGCCCGGGCGGCCGGCGCATCAATATAGACATGCAATCGAAAAATACCGCACCGCAACGGCTCGACTGGGAAGAGGATGGAGAACGCCGCTCCGCCCGATTGCGCTCCGAGAGCGGCAACCCGCCGCCGAAACGCCTCATGATCGGGCACGACCAGATGACCGCCGATCACGCGTACCGGCTCGCCTGCGAAGGCACCGCGATTCTCTGGCGCGGCGACTTCCAGAACGCCCGGCAGTTGCTGCAGGCGATGGCGCGCCGCATCGAGAACAAGCCGCGCAAGACCAAAAAGCCCGCCGCGGAGACGTCTCCCGTCGACGCCTTCAACCTGCACCGCCTCGCGCAATCGCAGCGCGCGCACGCTGGCGATGCTGCTCCTTCCGCTCGACGAGCACTACGCCATTCCGCTGCGCCGCGCGCCGAACGTGCGCCAGGCGTGCGAAGAAGCGTACGGGCCGCCATCGGACGAGGCGTCGGTCGTGTCCTTGCGCGAGGTGCTCAGTCTGATCGGCACGCACGAGTGGCGCAAGAAAGGCGTGGAGATCGCGGCGCTGGGAGACAGGATTCATCCCTATTACGGCGTGTTCTCGCCCGTGCGCGGCGAATATGTCGATCTCGTCGCGAACCAGCCGCTGCCGTCGCGCGAACTCGCGTTCGATATCGGCACGGGAACCGGCGTGCTGGCGGCCGTGCTCGCGCGGCGCGGCGTCGAGCGTGTCGTCGCGACGGAAGCCGATGCGCGCGCACTCGCCTGCGCCCGGTAGAATATCGCGCGCCTCGGTCTCGATCGTCAGGTGGATGTGGTCGAGACCAACCTGTTCCCCGAAGGACGCGCGCCTTTGATCGTCTGCAACCCACCGTGGCTGCCGGCCCGTCCGAGCGCGACCATCGAGCACGCGATCTACGATCCGGACAGCCGCATGCTGCGCGGCTTCCTCGACGGCCCCGCCGCGCATCTGACGCCGGGCGGCGAAGGCTGGCTCATCCTGTCGGACTTTGCCGAGCATCTCGGCCTGCGCACGCGCGCGCAGCTGCAGGAATGGATCGATGCGGCCGGTCTCAAAGTGGACGGAAGAATCGACATCAAACCGCATCATCCGCGAGCGACCGACAAGGCCGATCCGCTTCACGCCGCGCGCTCGGCGGAAATGACGTCGCTTTGGCGGCTCGTCGCCGCGTAGACAGGATCAACCGCGCCCGGCCAGCCACGCGAGCGCGCCTTCGCCCGCGACCCGCCCGCTCGCGAAGCACGCCGTCAGCAAATAGCTGCCAGTCGCCGCTTCCCAGTCGAGCATCTCGCCCGCGCAGAAGACGCCCGGGAGCGCGCTGAGCATCGAGCGCGCGTCGAGCGATTCGAACGCGACGCCGCCCGCGCTGCTGATCGCCTCCTCGATCGGGCGCGGGCGCAGCAGGCGCAGCGGCAGCGCCTTGATCCGCGCAGCGAGCGTGCAGCGAGCGTGTCGAGATCGGCGAATTCTTCCTTGCTCAGGCACTCGCGCAGCAACCCGGCCTTCACGCCCGTCAGATGCAAACGGCTGTGCAGATGACTCGACATCGACCGGGCGCCGCGCGGATGCCGCACTTCGTCGCGCACGCGTTCGGCCGAAAGCTGCGGCGCGAGGTCGAGCAGAATGGTCGCGCCCGCGCCTCCGCTTTCGGCGATCCTGCCGCGGATCGGCGCGGACAGCGCGTAGATCAGGCTTCCCTCGATTCCCCGATCCGGTTGATCAGGCATTCGCCGACGTGCCGTTCGAACGCCCCGTCCGCGCGCGGCACGCCGATCGCCACCGACTTGAGCGGCCCCCCGCGAAGCGGCTGCTGAAGTGCTCGCTTCAGCCGGCATCGAAGCCGCAATTGGACGGCACGAACGGCCGCACCGCCACGCAGCGCGCCGCGAGAATCGCGCGGGCGCCGCCATCCGAGCCGAGTTGCGGCCAGCTCGCGCCGCCGGACGCGAGCACGAGCGCGTCGTGCCGAATGCGCTTTTCTCCCGACGGCGTCGCGAAACGCGAAGTGGACACGCCCTCGTCATCCCAGCCGAGCCAGCGATGACGCATGTGAAACGTCACGCCCGAAGCCCGCAGTCGATGCAGCCACGCGCGCAGCATCGGCGCGGCCTTCATGTCGGTGGGAAACACGCGGCCGGAGCTGCCGACGAAAGTTTCCACGCCCAATCCGTGCACCCAGTTGCTCAGCGCGCCGGCGTCGAAACGCGCGAGCAGCGGCGCGATGTTCGCGCTGCGCGCGCCGTAGCGCGAGAGGAAAGCATCGGCGGGCTCGGAATGCGTGAGATTCATGCCGCCCTTCCCCGCCATCAGGAACTTGCGGCCGACGGACGGCATCGCGTCGAACACATCGACCCGCGCGCCGCCCGCCGCGAGCACCTCAGCCGCCATGAGCCCCGCCGGTCCTCCGCCGACGACCGCAACGCCGGACGATTTTTCAACTGACGACATGCCTGATCAATGAGAGCGGAACGGAGCGCCATTGTCGCATCCCAGCCGGCGGCCTCGTTCGGCCGCCTTCGAGCCGCGCGAAAAGCCCGCGAGCCGCGCGTAAGTCATTAAATAACAAAAAAGAATTTGGTCCGCCGCGCACGGACCAGTACGATCGCGCGATTCATTGCCTCAACAACTTTTTTCAGAATCAGCCCGATCATGTCCGTTTCCCTCGCGCCCGACCGCACTTCCACCCGGGCCGCCGCCGATCCGCGTCCCGTCATCCGAAGCACCGCCGACGTTTCCAGTCTCGTCAACCGCGACGCCGCGATCGGCAGCGATGCCCGCATCGTCGTCGCCATCGCGCTCGGCGGGATTTTCCTCGATGCCTACGATCTCGGCGCACTCGCCTTCGGCATGAAGGACATCGCGCGCGAATTTTCGCTCACGCCGGCCGGTTCCGGCTTCGTCGCGGCGGCGATCACGTTCGGCGCGGTCATCGGCGCGTTCCTCGGCGGCTATCTCACGGACCGAGTGGGCCGCTATCGCGTATTCATGGCCGACATGTTCTTTTTCGTCGTCGCGGCGATCGCTTGCGCGCTCGCGCCGAACGCCTGGGTGCTCGGCGGTGCGCGCTTCGTGATGGGGCCTCGGCGTCGGCATCGATCTGCCGGTGGCGATGGCGTTCCTCGCGGAATTCTCGCGGCTGCAGGGGCGCGGCAACAAGACGGCCCGCGTCGCGATGTGGTGTCCGGTCTGGTACGCGGCGATCAGCGTCTCGTATCTGCTCGTGCTCGGCGCCGCCTGTACGCGGTCCTGCCCGAGCACAACGCCGGCTGGCTCTGGCGCCTGATTCTCGGCTTCGGCGCGATTCCGGCGATCGCGATCATCGCGATTCGCAGCCGCTACATGAGCGAATCGCCGGTATGGGCCGCGAATCAGGGCGATCTCAAGGGCACGGCCGCGATTCTCAAGCGCTCGTACGGCATCGACACCCGCGTCGAGGACGCCGCGCGCCGCATCCGGTGCGCCGAAAGCCCGCCGCGCGACGTGGAGCAACTACGGCGCGCTGCTGCGCGGCATCTACCTGCGCCGGACGGTGCTCGCGACGGTCATCGCGATCGCCTCGTCGTTCGCCTACAACGCCGTCGCGTTCGGGCTGCCGGTGATCATCGAGCTTTCTCGCGTAGTCGATGCTCACGACGATTCTCGCGTCGCTCGCGCTCAACCTCTGCTTCGCGTTCGCGGGCAGGCTGTTCTCCGTGCGCACGGTGCCGAAATACGGCGCTTGGAAACTGTCGGTCGTCGGCTATGCGTTTCAGCTGGCGGCGCTCGTCGGGCTCGCGATCGTCGGAAAGCCTTCGACCGGCGCCGAAGTCGTCATCGCGGTCGCCTTCCTCGCCGCGTTCCTGCTGGGACAGGGCGTCGGCCCGGGCTCGCACAGCATGACGTTCGCATCGCTGAGCTACCCGACGTCGCTGCGCGGCGTCGGTGTGGGCTTCAATCAGACCTTGATGCGCGCCAGCTCGACGGTTTCGCTGTTCCTGTTCCCAGTTCTGTCGGCGGCGCTCGGCACGAAAGTGTTCTGGATCATCGCCGTCGCGCCGCTCGCGGGACTCGTCGCGCTGTTCGCGGTGCGCTGGGAACCGTCGGGCTACGACGTCGACGCGGAGGATTTCGCCGCCCAACAGACGCGGTAAACGTCTGCCTGTCCTGTCATCCCCGCTTTCGGAGCGGCGGCGATCGATGCCCACCGCTCCGTCAAATATCCCCTCGGCTTCGTGCCGCCTTCGGCACGCCTCTCCTGTCTGCACTAAGATTGATAACGCGCGGTTTCGCGCGGCGGTCTCCGCGCGCCTGATGCGGATTTACCCGAGCACGTCTCAAAAATCTATTTACAGACCGTCCGGTCGGTTTATAATCGCCGGACAGCGGCTTTCCAGGAGCGAGTGCCGCCATGTACACCCAATCCCTCGACCTCCCGCCCCCCGCGCCGGCCGCCGCGACGCGCACGCGGAGACGCCCGGGTCCGCGCCCGAGCAAGCCCGCTTCGATGCGGTGATGCAGGCCGACGGCAAGATCGAGCCGCAGGACTGGATGCCCAAGGCGTATCGCAAGACGCTGGTGCGCCAGATCTCGCAGCACGCGCATTCGGAGATCATCGGCATGCAGCCGGAGGGCAACTGGATCAGCCGCGCGCCGAGCCTGAAGCGCAAGGCGATCCTGCTCGCCAAGGTGCAGGACGAAGGCGGCCACGGTCTGTACCTCTACAGCGCCGCGCGAGACGCTCGGTGTCTCGCGCGATCAACTGGTCGCCGCCCTGCACGCGGGCAAGGCCAAGTATTCGAGCATCTTCAACTACCCGACGCCCACCTGGGCCGATGTCGGGGTGATCGGCTGGCTCGTCGACGGCGCCGCGATCATGAACCAGATCCCGCTGTGCCGCTGCACGTACGGTCCGTATGCGCGCGCGATGATCCGCATCTGCAAGGAGGAGTCGTTCCACCAGCGCCAGGGCTTCGACGCGCTGCTCGCGATGATGAAGGTGAAGGGCACGCAGGCGCAAAGGGCGCTCGTGCAACAGGCGGTGAACCGCTGGTGGTGGCCGGTGCTAATGATGTTCGGCCCGAGCGACAAGGACTCGATTCACAGCGGCCAGTCGTTTGCCTGGGGCATCAAGCGCATCTCGAACGACGATCTGCGCCAGAAGTTCGTCGACGCCACCGTCGAGCAGGCGAGGATCCTGGGCGTCACGCTGCCCGATCCGGATCTGAAGTGGAATGCGCAACGCCAGGCGCACGACTACGGCGAGATCGGCTGGGAAGAATTCTGGCGGGTAGTCAACGGCGACGGCCCGTGCAACCGGGAGCGGCTCGCCACGCGGGTGAAGGCGCACGAGGAAGGCGCATGGATACGCGAGGCGGCGCTCGCGTATGCGCAGAAACAGCAGGCGCGCGCACCAGGCGGCGGCCTGAAGCAATCGAGGCGACATCGACGATGAGCAAGGAATGGCCGATCTGGGAAGTGTTCGTGCGCAGCAAGCAAGGGCTGGATCACAAGCACTGCGGCAGTTTGCATGCGCCGGACGCGAGCGCGGCATTGAGGATGGCGCGCGACGTCTACACGCGCCGCCAGGAAGGCGTGAGCATCTGGGTGGTGCCCTCGGCGGCGATCACGACCTCGGACCCGGCGGACAAGGGCGAATTGTTCGAGCCGGTGGGCGACAAGATCTATCGGCATCCGACCTTCTTCGTGCTGCCCGACGAAATCAACCACATGTAAGGGCGAGGGACATGAGCCACGAACATCTCGCCTATGTGCTGCGCCTGGCCGACAACGCGCTGATCCTCGGCCAGCGCAACGCCGAATGGTGCAGCCACGGCCCGGCGCTGGAGGAAGACATCGCGTTCGCGAACATGAGTCTGGATCTGATCGGTCAGGCGCGGTTGCTGTACACGCACGCGGCGACGCTGGAGGCGGCGCTCGATGGCGCGCAGAAGACCGAAGACGACTACGCGTACTTCCGCACCGAGCGCGAGTTCGCCAACTACACGATCACGGAGTTGCCGCACTTCGGCCCGCTGGCGGGCACGGCGCGCGCCGAGCGCGATCATGCGGTGACGATCGTGCGCAACTTCCTGTACTCGGCGCTGATGGCCGAGGTGTGGAGCGCGCTGCAGACGTCGAGCGATGCGCAGCTCGCGGCGATCGCGTCGAAGTCGATCAAGGAGACGCGCTATCACCTGCATCACGCGCGCGACTGGCTGGTCCGCCTGGGCGACGGCACGGAAGAATCGCATCGGCACGCGCAGGCGGCGCTCGATTACCTGATGCCGTACACGCGCGAGTTCTTCGTCCCCGATGCGATCGAGCAGGTGGTGGCGGAGGCGGGCATCGCGCCGCTCGCCAGCGCGCTGCTCGAAGCGGCGTGGTGCGCGCAGGTGCGCTCGGCGCTGGAAGAGGCGACGCTCGAAGCGCCTGCCGAAGTGACGCACGTGAGCACGGGCAAGCTGGGCGAGCATTCGGAGCACATGGGCTATCTGCTGGCGGGAATGCAGAGTCTGGCGCGTCAGCATCCGGGGCAAGCTGGTGATGATGCAACCCGTCAACGCACGCGCGGCGATCGGACGCGCCTGGTCGGTGCTCGAGGCGGTGCCCGATCCGGAGATTCCGGTGGTGTCGATCCGCGAGCTGGGAATCCTGCGCGAGGTGCATCACGGCGACGATGGCGTGCTCGAGGTGGTGACCACACGCCGACGTATTCGGGATGTCCGGCGATGTCGCAGATCGCAGAGGATATCGGGCGGGCAATGGAGCAGGCGCAGCTCGGCGCGCATCGCATCGAGACGGTGCTCGCGCCCGGCGTGGACCACCGACTGGATCACCGGCGAGGCGCGCGAGAAGCTGCGCCGCTACGGCATCGCGCCGCCAGCTGGCGCGTGCGGTCGCGCCGAGCAGCCGATCCGCTTCGTGCCCTACAAAAGGACGAGGTTCCGTGTCCGCGCTGCGGCTCGACGCACACGGAGCCGCTCGCGCAATTCGGCTCGACCCGCGTGCAAGGCGCTGTATCGCTGCGTGGATTGTCGCGAGCCGTTCGATTACTTCAAGCCGTACTGAACCGCGTTTCCGAACCGATTTCACTGAAAAGCGAGCCGATAGACATGGCGACTCCGCAATTCCACCCGCTGCGCATCCGCGACGTTCGTCCGGAAACCACCGATGCCTTCACCGTTTCGTTCGAGGTGCTGCCCGATCTGCGCGAGGCGTTTCGCTTCACGCAGGACCAGTTCTTGACGCTCAAGACGCACATCGACGGCGAGGAGACGCGCCGCTAGTATTCGATCTGCGTGGGCGTGACCGACTACGACCGCGACGGCGAGTTGCGCATCGGCATCAAGCGCGTGCGCGGCGGGCGCTTCTCAAACTTCGCCTTCGAGACGCTCAAGCCGGGGCACGAGATCGAGGTGATGACGCCGGACGGGCGCTTCTTCACGCACCTGAACGCGGAGCACGCGAAGCACTTGGCGTTCTCGGGCGGCTCGGGCATCACGCCGGTGCTGGCGATCATCAAGACGACGCTGGACATGGAGCCCACCAGCCGCTTCACGCTGGTGTACGGCAATCGCAGCGTCGATGCGAGCATGTTCGCCGAGGAGCTCGAGGACCTGAAGAACCGGTACATGGACCGGTTCTCGCTGTATCACGTGCTGTCGGACGATCTGCAGGACGTGGAATTGTTCAACGGCGTGCTGGATCGGGCGAAGTGCCGGGCGTTCCTGGAAACGCTGCTGGCGCCCGAGGAGATCGACGAGGCGTTCATCTGCGGCCCCGGCCCGAGATGATGGATGCGGCCGCCGAGGCGGCCTTGAAGGATGCGGGGGTGGCGCCCAGGCAGATTCACGTGGAGCGCTGCGGCACGCCCTTGCCGCAAGCGGGCGTGCCGCCGATCGAGATCACGGAGCACACGCCGGCGGCGGATCTGGAGCTGATTATCGACGGCAAGAAGCGCAGGCTGCGCCTGCCGTACGAGGGAGTGAGCGTGCTCGACGTGAGGCTGAAGGCCGGGCTCGCGCTGCCCTACGCGTGCAAGGGCGGGGTGTGCTGCACGTGCCGCGCGAAGGTGCTCGAGGGCGGCGTGAAGATGGAGAAAAACTACACGCTCGAGCAGCACGAGATCGACGACGGCTTCGTGCTGACCTGCCAGTGCCATCCGGTGAGCGAGCGGGTGGTCGTGAGTTTCGACGAGCGCTGATCGCCGCGCAGGGTCGGCATGCCGCACCACAGCCCGAACGACATTCGATTCGCGTAAACTAAGGACCGCTCCTCCGAGCGGTCCTTTCGTCTTCTGGCATGCCGACAACGATGAACACGATTCACGTCGCAAATGGCGACAGCGCGGCTCAATCCCTCACCGAAGCACTGCGACGCGCGGAACGCGAGGATCGTGTCGTCACGCTGCGCGACGATCTCGCGGTCGGTCCGATCAGGGACATCGACGATTCGCCGCTCGCCCGCGCCACATTCTGGCGCCTGGTGCTGAACAGCACGACCGATTTCGAGGACGAACTCGAGGAACAGCTGGCGCTGCTCGCCCGCCTCGCGCGCGGCGACGCGCAAATCGTCGTGTGGCACTGCCAGAGCGCGGCCGATCAGCTGACCTTGCGGCGCGTCGTCGCCTACCATCTGCGTAACGCGCCCCAGCGTCTGAACGAAGCGAGGCTCTCTCACGACGACCTGAAAATCGCGGCGGACGACAAGTAATCCGAACGCCTCGGCCGCGCGGACCGCGCGACCGCCGTCGGCATGTTCTCGCCGAAGCAGCTGCTCGCGAAACTGCTCGGCGCGGCGCCGATTTCCGTACTGCGCATCAGCCGGCTCGCGCTCGAATGGCAGGAAGCGAAATACGCCAACGCCGAGACGCGCCGCCTGCGCGACAACATGCTCGTCGCCGGAACCTGGCTCGACGTCGATGAAGCGCTGCTCGATCTGGCCGGTCCCGAGTGGGAGCCGGCCCGCAAAATCGCCGGCGCGGCGATGGGACAGCGCTTCGATTTCATGCTCTCCGATTCCATCGCATTCTGGCGCTGCCGCGAGCTCGTCACGGCGGGCCGGCTGAAAATCCGCGGCACACCGTCCGAAATCGAGCGGGCCGACCTGCGCCGCTAAATCAGATCAATAAGAACGCATTTTTCGAACACATGGCCCGTACCAAAGCGCCCGATCACGAGACGCAACGCGAACAGATCCTCGAACTCGCCGCGGCGAAATTCGCCCAGACGAGCTATCCGAGCACCTCGATGGCCGATCTGGCCGCCGCCAGCGGCACGTCGAAAGCCCGTCTCTACCACTACTACGAGAGCAAAGAAGCGATCCTCTTCGATCTGCTCGACCGCTACACCAAGCGGCTCATGCTGATCATCGCGGAGGTCGAAGGTGCGAGCCAGCGGCGCGGGCTCGGCGAGCGCGAGGCCTTCGCGGACCTCGTGCGCACGTTTCTCGTCGAATACGAAACGTCGCACAGTCGGCATGTCGCGCTTCTCAACGATGTGAAGTACCTGAAGGAAGCGCAGCGCGAGATCATCCTCGATCGTCAGCGCGATATCGTGGCGGCATTCGCCCGCCAGCTCGCGCGGGCTTATCCGAAGCGCGCCTCGGAAGACAATCAGACCGCGCTCACGATGATGGTCTTCGGCATGATCAACTGGACCTTCACCTGGCTCAAGCCGGGCGGCAAGCTCGGCTATCGCGAATTCGCGGAACAGGCGGTCGACATGATCGAGCACGGGCTCGGCGGCGAGCAGTAGGAATGCTTCGGCACAACAAAACGCTCGTTCGCGAACGCGTTGCTTTTGCGCACAAATCGCAACTTGTTGATTTTAAATAAATTAAATCGTTTTCAGTGGTTATTTAGAACGACTCCCCTAGGGGTTTTAGGGGTTTTAGGGGTTTTCACGTATTAGTTTCTCCGGAATCGGTCAAAATTCGTTTTGCTTTGCAGCACGCTGCATGACGAATGAAGGAGGAACTACCGTGGAACTGACCATCAACCGCACCGCCGAGCCGATCGTCGCGAACGATCAGCCGCTCAAAGACGCGCGTATGCCGGCTCTCGTCCGCGAACTGTCCTCTGCCGATCGCGAGCGTCTCCTTACGCACTTCCTCGCGCTCGACGAGGACGACCGTCTCCTGCGCTTCGACCAGTTCGTGCCGGATCACGTGATCGAGAACTACGTGCGCAACATCAATTTCTCGAACGACAAGGTGTTCGGCGTATTCGGGAATGAGCTGGAACTCGTCGGCGTCGGCCATCTGGCCTATCTGCCCGCCGAAGGCGCCAAGCGCACGGCCGAGTTCGGCGTGTCTGTCGGTGCTCGAGAGCGCGCGCGGCCGCGGCATCGGCACGAAGTTGTTCGAGCGCGCCGCCATGCGCAGCCGCAATACGCACGTGTCGGTGCTCTACATGCACTGCCTGTCCCGCAACTCGACGATAATGCACATCGCCAGGAAGTCGGGCATAAAGATCGAATACGCGTATGGCGAAGCGGACGCCTATCTTTCGCTCGCGCCGGCGGATCAGAGCAGCATCATGGCTGAAATGCTCCAGGAGCAGGCCGCCGTGTTCGACTACGCGATCAAGCGCCAGGCGCATCGCGCGTCACAGGTTTTCCAGGCGTTCATGCCGACGGCCGACGCCGCGTAAGCATTCTCAAAACGCGTAAGCATTCTCAAAACAGCGCGGGTTCGCGCTACGAGCGGGACCAGCACGACAAGGGCGGCTTCGGCCGCCCTTTCTCATGCCCGCGCGATTCAGCGCAGCGGCAATACCGTCGTCTCCTTGATGCGCTCGAGCGAGAAGCTCGACCGCACGTCGATCACCGAAGGGTGATGCAGCAGCTGATCCTGCACGAAGCGCGAGAAATCGTCCATGTCGCGCACCTGCACGCGCAGCAGGAAGTCCATCTCGCCGGTCATCGCGTCGCAGGCGACGACTTCCGGCCACGAGCGCACCGCCTCGCGAAACAGGTCGCCGTGCGTCGGCGCTTTCGGCCTGCACGCCGCCGCGTTTTTCGAGGCGCACATTGATGTAGGCGAGCAAGCCGAGCCCGAGCTTCTTCGCGTCGAGCAATGCGACATAGCCGCGAATCACGCCGAATTCCTCGAGCCGCCGAATGCGCCGCAGACACGGACTCGGCGACAAATTCACACGATCCGCGATTTCCTGGTTCGACAGCCGCCCGTTCTCCTGCAGGATCGCGAGAATCTTCAGGTCTATCGTGCCCAACTCGGTTTTGGCCATTTCATGGCTCCAAAGGGCGCTATACTGGCAGTATCGTGCACAATAATATGAGGGGTCGATTTGTTTTGCAAGTTATTGCCGCGCTCGCCTGACTACACTGTCTCCACGTCGCGCGCTTGCGCCGAACGCACATCAGGAGACAACGCATGACCGCATCGAATTGGGAAAATCCCGTCGGCACCGACGGCTTCGAATTCATCGAATATACCGCGCCGGACCCCTTCGCGCTCGGCAAGCTGTTCGAGCAGATGGGCTTCACCGCGATTGCGAAGCATCGCCACAAGAACGTGACGCTGTATCGCCAGGGCAAGATCAACTTCATCGTGAACGCCGAGCCGGATTCGTTCGCGCAGCGCTTCGCGCGCCTGCACGGTCCGTCGATCTGCGCCATCGCATTCCGCGTCGCGGATGCCGCCCAGGCGTACAAGCGCGCGCTCGAACTCGGCGCGTGGGGCTTCGACAACAAGACCGGCCCGATGGAGCTGAACATCCCGGCGATCAAGGGCATCGGCGATTCGCTGATCTATTTCGTCGACCGCTGGCGCGGCAAGAACGGCGCGCAGCAGGGCAACATCGGCGATATCAGCATCTACGACGTGGACTTCGAGCCGATTCCGGGCGCGGATCAGAACCCGGTCGGTCACGGGCTCACCTATTATATCGATCATCTGACGCACAACGTGCATCGCGGCCGCATGGTCGAATGGGCGGAGTTCTACGAGCGGCTCTTCAATTTCCGCGAAGTCCGCTACTTCGATATCGAAGGCAAGGTGACGGCGGTCAAATCGAAGGCGATGACTTCGCCGTGCGGCAAGATCCGCATCCCGATCAACGAGGAAGGCTCGGAAAACGCGGGCCAGATCCAGGAATATCTCGACGCGTACCACGGCGAAGGGATTCAGCACATCGCGCTCGGCACGAACGATATCTACAGGACGGTCGACGGCCTGCGCGGCGCGAACATCGCCCTGCTCGACACCATCGACACGTATTACGAACTCGTGGACCGCCGCGTGCCGAACCACGGCGAATCGGTCGCGGAACTGAAGAAGCGCAAGATTCTGATCGACGGCACCAAGGACGAAATCCTGCTGCAGATCTTCACGGAAAACCAGATTGGGCCGATCTTCTTCGAGATCATCCAGCGCAAGGGCAATCAGGGCTTCGGGGAGGGCAATTTCAAGGCGTTGTTCGAATCGATCGAACTGGACCAGATGCGCCGCGGAGTGCTGAAGGACACCAGCACAAGTTGAGGTCCGCAAAAGGACCCGCAATAAAAAAGGGACATGACTGCGAGGTTCATGTCCCTTTATCTATTCTGGCGGCCCATTCCGGCGACATGGACCGCGATGACGGGATCAGCCCGCCGTCTCGTCGTCAGCTGCTTGCCGACGCGCGGCGCTTCTCGGCGCCAGCCTGGACGGATTGAACGCGCGCTTGCGCGACCTGTGCAACCGACGACGCCCCGAACGGCGACGCGCTATTCGCCCGGGCGCCGCCCACCGGCGCGCTGATGGCGAAAAAGGCCGCCGAAACCATGAGAAAGCTCTGGATGTGGCGTTGTTTCATCGTTATCCCTTCTAACTACATGTGTACTACTGGCTTTCGGAATCTAAAATGCGCGAAAAAAACATCGCGCAGAAATTCCGAAGGAGCTGTGTTAGACTGGTTTGCTTGAGCCGAAGGGTTCCCCCCCTGATCCGGTCGGTTTTACACGCTGTAACAAAACCACTTCCATCGAGGTCAAACCGTCAAGGATTTGACGCAAAGCGCTGTTAAGCGAGGAATTTTGAACGGGTTTGTACCAGTGCCTCAAAGAGCGGCTCGCCCCGGCAAACTTGAAGTCCCGGCCTACGCGTTCACAAGACGCAGTGGTTCGAAACATGCTTTGGCGATCCCAAACTCGGGTGGAGGAAGATACATAATGAACGCCCCGCTAGACGCAGAACAAAGAGCTTCTTCTCTAGAAGCCGCATTGAAGTCCGTCACGCTGGATGACAAATACACGCTGGAACGCGGCCGCGCCTACATGAGCGGCATCCAGGCGCTGGTGCGCCTGCCGATGCTCCAGCAAGAGCGCGACCGGGCCGCCGGCCTCAATACCGCCGGATTCATCTCCGGCTACCGCGGTTCTCCCCTTGGTGGTCTCGATCAGTCGCTCTGGAAGGCGAAGAAGCACCTCGCCGCGCATCAGGTCGTATTCCAGCCGGGCGTAAACGAAGATCTCGCCGCCACCGCCGTGTGGGGCTCGCAGCAAATCAACCTGTACCCGAGCGCCAAATACGACGACGTCTTCTCGATGTGGTACGGCAAGGGCCCGGGCGTGGATCGCTCCGGCGACGTCTTCAAGCACGGCAATTCCGCCGGATCGTCGAAGCACGGCGGCGTCCTCGTGCTCGCCGGCGACGACCACGCCGCGAAGTCATCGACGCTCGCGCACCAGTCGGAGCACATCTTCAAGACGTGCGGCCTGCCGGTGCTGTTTCCGTCAAACGTGCAGGAATATCTCGATTTCGGCCTGCACGGCTGGGCAATGAGCCGCTACTCTGGCCTCTGGGTCGCGATGAAATGCGTGACCGATGTCGTGGAGTCGTCGGCGTCGGTCTATATCGATGCGCATCGCACGAAGATCGTGATTCCGACCGATTTCGCGATGCCCGAAGGCGGCTTGAACATCCGCTGGCCCGATCCACCGCTCGTGCAGGAAGCGCGTCTGCTCGACTACAAGTGGTACGCTGCGCTCGCCTACGTGCGCGCGAACAAGCTGGATCGCGTGGAAATCGATTCGCCGCATGCGCGCTTCGGCATCGTGACCGGCGGCAAGGCGTATCTCGACGTGCGTCAGGCGCTGACCGATCTCGGTCTCGACGATGCGACGTGCGCGCAGATCGGCATCCATCTGTACAAGGTCGGCTGCGTGTGGCCGCTCGAGGCGCAAGGCGCGCAGGAATTCGCGCGCGGGCTCGAGGAAATCCTCGTCGTCGAGGAAAAGCGCCAGATTCTCGAATACGCGATCAAGGAAGAGCTGTACAACTGGCCGGATACGCAGCGTCCGCGCGTCTACGGCAAGTTCGACGAAAAGGACGGCGCGGGCGGCGAATGGTCCGTGCCGATGGGCAACTGGCTGTTGCCGGCGCACTACGAACTGTCGCCGGCGATCATCGCGAAGGCGATCGCCACGCGCCTCGAGAAATTCGACCTGCCCGCCGACGTGCGCGCGCGCATCGCGACGCGCATCGCCGTGATCAAGGCGAAGGAGAAGACGCTCGCACGGCCGCGCGTCGAAGCCGAGCGCAAGCCGTGGTTCTGCTCGGGCTGTCCGCACAACACGTCGACCAACGTGCCGGAAGGCTCGCGCGCGATGGCGGGCATCGGCTGCCATTACATGACGGTCTGGATGGACCGCAACACGAGCACGTTCAGCCAGATGGGCGGCGAAGGCGTCGCGTGGGTCGGCCAGTCGCCGTTCTCGAACGACAGGCACGTGTTCGCCAATCTCGGCGACGGCACGTACTTCCACTCGGGCCTGCTCGCGATCCGCGCGGCCATCGCGGCGAAGGTGAACATCACCTACAAGATTCTCTATAACGATGCGGTCGCGATGACCGGCGGCCAGCCCGTCGACGGCGTGCTGACCGTGCCGCAGATCACGCATCAGCTGGCGGCGGAAGGCGCGGCGAAGATCGTGATCGTCACGGATCAGCCGGAGAAATACGACGCGAACGTCGGTCTTGCGCCGGGCATCGAGGTCCATCATCGCGACGAACTGGACGACATCCAGCGCCAGTTGCGCGAAATTTCCGGCACTTCGATCCTGATCTACGACCAGACCTGCGCCACCGAGAAGCGCCGCCGCCGGAAGCGCGGCGCGTATCCCGATCCGGCGAAGCGCGTCGTCATCAACGAGGCGGTCTGCGAAGGCTGCGGCGATTGCTCGGTGAAGTCGAATTGCCTGTCGGTCGAGCCGCTCGAAACCGAGTACGGCACGAAGCGGCAGATCAACCAATCGACCTGCAACAAGGACTATTCATGCCTGAACGGCTTCTGCCCGAGCTTCGTGACGGTGGAAGGCGGTCAGTTGAAGAAGCCGAAGGCGACGGGCGCCGCCGGCGACGCGATGCCGCCCGTGCCCACGCCGGAGCTGCCGGAAATCGCGCGGCCGTATGGCGTGCTGGTGACGGGCGTCGGCGGTACGGGCGTGGTGACGATCGGCGCGCTGCTCGGCATGGCGGCGCATCTGGAGCAGAAAGGCGTGACGGTGCTCGACGTCACCGGTCTCGCGCAGAAAGGCGGCGCCGTGATGAGCCACGTGCAGATCGCGAACCGTCCGGCCGATATCCACGCGACGCGCATCGCGATGGGCGAGGCGGATCTCGTCATCGGCTGCGATGCCATCGTCACGGCGAGCAACGAGTGCGGCTCGCGGATGCAGCCGGATCACACGCGCGTCGTCGTGAACAGCGCGCAGACGCCGACCGCCGAGTTCATCAAGAACCCGAACTGGAGCTTCCCGGGCGCGAGCGCCGAAGCCGACATTCGCGCGGCGGCGGGTCGGCACGTCGCGCTCGTGGACGCGAACCGCTTCGCCGTCGCGCTGATGGGCGATGCGATCTATACGAATCCGTTCGTGCTCGGGTTTGCGTGGCAGAAAGGCTGGGTGCCGCTGCGGCACGAGTCGCTCGTGCGGGCGATCGAGCTGAACGCGGTGCAGGTCGAGAAGAACCTGGCGGCGTTCGAATGGGGGCGCCGCGCCGCGGACGATCCCGAAGCGGTGCGCCGGATCGCGGATGCGCAGCAGGGCGTGCAGGAGGGCCCGGGCAAGGTCATCGCGCTGCATACGCCGAAGGCGCTCGATACGCTCATCGACAAACATCTCGACTATCTCGCGAAGTATCAGAACGCCGCGTATGCCGCGCGTTATGGGCGTCTGGTCGCGGAGGTGCGCACGAAGGAAGCCGAGCTCGCCGTCGGCGACAGCCAGTATCCGCTCACCGAAGCCGTCGCGAAGAATCTGCACAAGCTGATGGCTTACAAGGACGATTATGAAGTCGCGCGGCTCTATGCAGACCCGGCGTTCCTCGACAAGGTGAAGAACAGTTTCGAAGGCGACTGGAAGATCAAGATGCATCTCGCGCCGCCGAGCTTATCGAAGAAGGATGCGCACGGGCATCTCGTCAAGAAGCAGTACGGTCCGTGGATGATGTCGGCGATACGCGTGCTCGCCCGATTCAAGTTCCTGCGCGGCACGGCGCTCGATCCGTTCGGGCGCACGGAAGAACGCAAGATGGAGCGCGCGTTGATCGGTGAATACGAAGCCTTGGTGAAGGAGCTGATCGCCAGATTGACGGTGCAGAAGCTGCCGCTCGCGATCGAGCTCGCGAATCTGCCGGATTCGATGCGCGGCTATGGGCACATCAAGGAAAACAACGTGAAGGTGGCGAAGATCAGGTGGGAAAAGCTGCTCGCGCAGTGGCGCAGTAACGACGGTGGGGAAAAGCGGCAAGTGGCTTGACGCGCAGGCTCCATCAGAGGCGGTTCGTGAAAAAGCGAGCCGCCTTTTTTTCGCCCATAAGAAACGGCGATCCGGTTTCCCGGATCGCCGTTCATCGCTGCATCAACGGTCGTCGAGCAGACATTTGAACCAGGAGCCTCGGTCGCTCGGGTCGCCCGCGACAACAACGTCAATGCCAACCAGGTATGGGCGTGGCGCAAACTGTACGCGCAGGGCCTGCTGGTCGAAGATGCTCAGACGCAGGCCATGTTGCCTGTTGTTGTCGATGTTCAGCCCGATCGGGCAACTGACCATCTGCCGGATTCGACGAAGTTGTGCAGGCCGCTCCAGTTACTACGAGCGGCAGGATTGAGCTTCAGCACGGCAATACTTCCGTCCGGATAGAAGGCACGCCCGACGCGACGATCTTGCGCCTGGTACTCGAGCGGCTTCTCTGATGATCGGCCTGCCTGCAAATACGCGGATCTGGATCGCCGCAGGCGTCACTGACATGTGATCCGGCTTTAATGCGCTTGCAGCGAAGGTGCAGACAGTGCTTGAGAAGGATCCGTACGGTGGCCAGGTTTTTATCTTCAGAGGGCGCCGTGGTGACCTTATGAAGGCGTTGTACTGGAGCGATGGCGGCCTATGTCCGTTTGCAAAGCGCCTTGAGAAAGGACGTTTTGCATGGCCACGTGCTGACACTGGTGTTGTGGCGCTGACAACGGCTCAACTGGCGCTGCTTCTCGAAGGGTTTGACTGGCGCGAACCGATCGAGGCAGCACGCCCGCGCAGCGCTTTGTAAACGTCAGTTACCTGATGATCCGCGTGCAGCAGACAGTCGTAAACTGCTGCCATGGATCTGACCGGTAGCGACCTGCCCGACGACATCGATGATCTGAAGCTGAGGATCGCGAAGTTGCGTCGCATGCAGTTCGGTCGCAATCATCTGGAACGCGAAGAGCGCATGCACCGTCCGGCCGAAGAACGTTGCCCCGGCTGCGGTGGCACGCTCAAGCCACTGGGCGAAGACATATCCGAGCAGCTCGAATCCAAACTCGCCTGTTCGTGCTGTGACTGCATCGTGCAGGCTGCCGCGCCGAGTCGTCCAATTGACCGGGGCCTTCCTGGGCCTGCATTGCTCGCACATATCGCGACATCGAAGTTTGCCTATCACATCCCGCTCTATCGGCAATCTGTCATGTACGCGCGCGATGGCGTCGAGATTGAGTCGGGCACCATGTGCCACTGGCTGGGCAGCCAGACATGACTGCTCGATCCGCTGGTGGACGCAGTGCGCCGCTATGCGCTCGGTGGCACCAAGGTTCACGCCGACGACACGCCGTTGCCAGTGCTCGCGCCGGGCAATGGCAAGACGAAGACGGGGCGGCTCTGGGTATATGTGCGCGATGATTGGCCCAGTGGTTCGACTGAGGCTCCAGCAGTCTGGTTCGCTGATACACCGGATCGTCGCGGCGAACATCCGCAGCGACACCTTGCCAGCTTCAAGGGCGTACTGCAGGCTGACGCGTTTGCCGGCTACGCGGAACTCTACGCCGGTGGTCAGATCCGGGAAGCTGCGTGCCTGGCACATGCACGTCGAAAGCTGCACGATCTGCACGCTGTGCGACCGTCGTCGATTACCAACGAAGCACTCGAGCGCTTTGGCGCGCTCTATGGCATAGAGGAACACATTCACGGCAAGCCTCCGGGGGAACGGCTGCGAGTTCGCCAGACGCAGGCGGTGCCGCTGCTTGAGGATATGAAGCGGTGGTTCGAAGCGACGATTCTCACACTCTCCGCGAAATCGGACACCACCAAGGCGATCCAGTACTCGTTGAATCGCTGGCCTGCGCTTGTCTACTACTGCGGTGATGGTCAGGCGGAGATCGACAATCTGATCGCCGAGCGGGCGCTACGCGGCGTCGCAATTGGAAGGCGGAATTATCTGTTTGCCGGCGCAGACACAGGCGGCGAACGTGCAGCCGCGATGTACAGCCTGATCGGCTCAGCACGCCTGAATGGTATCGATCCCGAAGCCTATCTGCACTACGTCATCGAGCGCGTTGCCGATTACCCGATAAACCGCATCGACGACCTGTTACCCTGGAACGTCGCTCCTGTGTTGCCCGCCTCCGCGCACATCGATTCCATTCGCTACTCCATTGCGTCATTGAATTGGCACTGGTCGAATCCGGCGCGAAGGATCGTCATATTTCCACTTGATCGGTTTCGGGTTCTTGTTGTGTTCGCGGATGTATCGGCATCAGTTTGCGATCCCAATCCTTCACCGAAGTGAAGATGCCGCGAGCGATCACTTCACGCTGAATGCGCGAGAACCAGTTCTCCACCTGGTTGAGCCACGACGAGTAGGTCGGCGTGAAGTGCAGGTGCACGTTGCGCTGCGCATCAAGGAAGTCGGCAACCCGCTGCGTCTTATGGCTGCTGACGTTGTCGCAGATCGCGTGGATTTCCCGGCGTTTGGGCTGGCTGGCGACGACGTCGGTCAGGAAGGCCACGAACTGCTCGCTGGTGTGGCGCGCCACCGTCTTGCCCAGCACCTCGCCGGTGGCAGTATTGAACGCCGCGAACAGGCTGAGCGTGCCGTTGCGCTTGTACTCGAAGCCGTGACTCTCGGCGCGCCCGGGCGACAGCGGCAGCATACGGTCCTTGCGATCGAGTGCCTGGATCGCGGTCTTCTCGTCCACGCAGAACACCGCTGCGTGCGCCGGCGGGTTCAGGTACAGCCCGATCACGTCGGCTGCCTTGGTCTCGAAGTCCGGGTCGTTGGAGACCATGTGCCGCTCCAACTGCTGCGGCTTGATGCCGTGCTTGCGCCAGATGCGCTGCACGGCCGAGACCGATACGTCGCCGAGTTCTGCTGCGAGCTTGTAGCTACTCCAGTGTGTCGAACCGTCGGCGGGTTTGTGCTTGAGGGTGCACTTGAGCACCCGCGCTTCCAGTTTGGCCGGTGGCTGCGTAGGCGCCCGCCCGCGGTGCCGGGCGTACATGCCGGCTAGTCGCTCGCTGAGGAAGCGCCCCGACCAGCGTGCGATGAAGCGCGAATCGCAACCCAGTGTGCGCATGATACTGTCGCGCGATTCGCCGTCCTCGAGCATCAGGATCAACTTTGCGCGTCGCACGTCCGCCGCACGCACCGTTCGGCTGCGCGCCGCCGACAACAGTTGCTCACGTTCGATATCTGTCAGGTTCATTTTGACCCATGACCTGTATCTGAACACAGACAGGGTGCTAATTCAATAACGCAGTGCACTATGTCGAGGAACGCGCCGACGAGCCCTGCCGCTACGGCCTCACCACGCCGACGACTTCGCATAACCCGATCGTCGTCGAGCTGGAGCACTGGGCGAGCCTCGCGAAGGACATGTTCAACGCGAATAGCGTGTCGGATGCGGTCGGCTTCCTGCTGCGTCCTCCGGGCTGGCTGCCGAACGGCGAAGGGCATACGACGCAAGAGTTGCAGAAGCGCGCCGTCAAGTCGGTCGAGCAGGCCGCACACGTCGGGCACTGAAGCGCAGCGGCGGTTCCGCTTTCGAATCCCGATGACCGGTTCGCGCCGGCATCGGGATTGTCATTTCTTCGCCCCTCCATGCAAGAATATCGCGACATCGGCGAGACTCCTGCGCATCATGACATCCAACCTCGACAGCTTCGATCGCAAACACCCGCCGGAAGTCCGGCGCGACGCGCAGACGGCGCGGCATGCGCTCGCACGGCAGCGCTTCTTCTCCCGTGACAACGTGAAACGCTTCGAGCGGCGCGCGAATGATGAACGGTAACCGCATGCCCCTGACGGTCGACATCGTCATCTACAACGGCTTCAAGGCACTCGAGGCGATCGGCTCGCTGAGCGTCTTCACCTACGCAAATATTCATCTGGAGCGCCGCGGTCTTGCGGGGCGCTATGACGTCAGACTCGCCTCGATCCGGCGCGGAGACATCCTGTCGGATACCGGCGTCACGCTCACGGCCGGAAAACGCATCGATACGCTCGCACTGCCGCATACCGCGATCATCGTGGGCGCATGGCAGATCGAAGAGGCCGTCGGCGCCGCGCCCGAAATCGTGCAATGGGTCGAGGTGGCCGCGGGACGCATGGCGCGAACCGCCGCGCTGTGCTCGGGCGCGTTCTTTCTCGCCGCGGCGGGATTGCTGGACGGCAAGCGCGTGACGACGCACTGGGCCGTCGCCGACGCGCTGAAGGAAAAGTATCCGGCCGTGCGCGTGGATGCCGACTGCATCTTCATACGCGAAGGGAATCTGTGGACGTCGGCGGGCGTCACGACCGGAATCGACCTGGCGCTCGCGCTCGTCGAAGAGGATTTCGGGCTGGACGTCGCGCTCGACGTCGCGCGCGATCTCGTCGTGTATCTCAAGCGGCCGGGCGGCCAGTCGCAGTTCAGCTCGCATCTGGTGAGCCAGGCGACGCAGAACCCGAGCATCCGCGACGTGCAGGACTGGATTCTCGCCAACATTCGACGCGAACTCTCTCCGGCGGAAATGGCGGAGCGCGTGTCGATGAGCGTGCGCAACTTCAATCGCTTGTTCAAGCGGGAAACCGGCACGACGCCTTCCACCTTTCTGACGCGGGCACGCATCGAGGCGGCGCGCAGGATGCTCGAGGAAGACGACCTGCCCGCGAAGACGATCGCCGCCAGAAGCGGCTTCAAGACCTATGAAGCGATGCGCAAGGCCTTTCAGCATGCGCTCGGCATTACGCCGCTCACCTATCGGGAGCGCTTCGGCAGGGGCCGCGGCTGAGCGCGTCCGGCCTTCCCCGCCTGGTCAATAGACCACGACGGAACGAATCGACTCGCCCTTCTTCATCAGCTCGAAGCCCTCGTTGATGCGCTCCAGCGGCAGATGATGCGTGATCAGATCGTCGATGTTGATCTTGCCTTCCATGTACCAGTCGACGATCTTCGGCACGTCGGTGCGCCCGCGCGCGCCGCCGAACGCCGAGCCCTTCCACTGGCGGCCCGTGACGAGCTGGAACGGCCGCGTGCCGATTTCCTCGCTCGCCGCCGCCACGCCGATGATGAACGACTGCCCCCAGCCTTTGTGCGTGCATTCGAGCGCCTGACGCATCAGCTTCACGTTACCCACGCATTCGAACGAGTAATCCACGCCGCCATCGGTCAGTTGCACGATTTGATCGACGACGTTCTCGACCTCTTTCGGGTTGATGAAGTGCGTCATGCCGAACTTCTTCGCCAGCTCGACGCGCCCCGGATTGATGTCGACGCCGATGATCCTGTCCGCGCCGACCATCTTCGCGCCCTGAATCACGTTCAGCCCGATGCCGCCCAGACCGAACACGACCACGTTCGCGCCCGCCTCCACCTTTGCCGAATACACGACCGCACCCACGCCCGTCGTCACGCCGCAGCCGATGTAGCAGATCTTGTCGAACGGCGCGTCCTCGCGCACCTTCGCCACCGCGATCTCCGGTACCACGATGTAGTTGGAAAACGTCGACGTGCCCATGTAGTGGAACAGCGGCTTGCCATCGAGCGAAAAGCGCGAGGTCGCATCGGGCATCAGGCCACGGCCCTGCGTGGCGCGAATCGCCTGACAGAGATTGGTCTTGCGCGACAGGCAGAACTTGCACTGGCGGCACTCCGGCGTGTAGAGCGGAATGACGTGATCGCCCTTCTTCAGCGTGCCGACGCCCGGCCCGACGTCCACGACCACGCCCGCCCCCTCGTGCCCGAGAATCGCCGGAAAAATGCCTTCGGGATCCGCGCCGGACAGCGTGTAGTAATCGGTATGGCAAATGCCCGTCGCCTTGACTTCGATCAGCACTTCACCCGCGCGCGGGCCTTCGAGATCGACTTCCTCGATCGTCAGAGGTTTTCCGGCTTCCCATGCGATGGCTGCTTTCGTCTTCATCGTTCAGCTCCTTGAGTTTCGGTGATGCGGATTCCGTTTCAGCGCACGACGTTCAATACCTCGTAGCATGCGCCCATCGTGTGATAGTCGGTCTTGCCGGCCGGGCTCTTCTCGTCGCTGTACTGGCGGTTGTCGCGCGTGAGGATGCGATACCACGCACCCCACTTGTGATCGACGAAATGCTCCCAGCTATAGCGCCACAAGCGCTCGTAATCGCTCCAGTAGCGCGCGGCGAGCGCGGCGTCGCCATCGCCTTGCGCGCGATCCGCGAGCAACGCCGCCGCCGCGAGCGACTCCGCCTGGACCCAGAAATACTTGTCCTCGTCGTAGAACCTGCCGTCGGGATCGAAGCCGTAGACCATGCCGCCGTGCTCGTGATCCCACGACAGCTCCAGCGCCCGATCGAACAATTCGCGCGCACGCGTGAGATGCCACGGCTCGGGCCGGTGACGATCGAGGATCAGCAGAAGCTTCGCCCATTCCGTCTGATGCCCCGGCTGAAAGCCCCACGGCCTGAAGATGTTGCTGCGATCGCCCTTGTTGTAGTCCCAGTCGATCGACCAGTCCGGCTTGTAGTGCTCCCACACGAGACCGCCCGCGAGGCTCGCCTGGCGGTTCACCATGTTGTCCGCCAGCAGCGCCGCGCGATCGAGGTAGCGCGCTTCGCTGGTCGCTTCGTATGCGGCGAGCATCGCCTCGCAGCCATGCATGTTCGCATTCTGGCCGCGATAGCCGGACACCTGCCAGTCCGCGCTCGCCTCGTCCTTGTAGAGGCCGTGCGCCACGTCCCAGAAGCGCGTTTCCATCAGGTCCCAGGTTTCGTCGAGATAGGCCCGCGCTTCGTCGAGTCCGGCTTCGATCGCCTTCGCATACGCGAGCACGACGAACGCGAGGCCGTAGCAATGGTTGGTCGCATCGGTGACGTCGCGGCCGTCGAGCGTCCACGCATAGCCACCCGTCTGCGGATTGCGATGAAACCTGCGCAGATATTCGATGCCGTGCACCACGCCGCCGCGATATTCGTCGAGGCCGAAGTGCCTGTGCGCCATCGCGTAGGTGAAGATGAAGCGCGTGCTCGACACGAGATGCCGCGACGTGCGGTCGTAGACGGTGCCGTCGTTCTTGTAGTAATGGTAGAAGCCGCCCGCCTGGTCCATGCAGTGCGGGTGATAGAAGGTCATCGTGCGCAACGCGTGATCGAGCAGGAACGCGCGCGAGCGGAAATCGAGATGCGACGGGGGTTTGGACATGTCGGGTGCGGGCATTTCTGAATTCGATGTTGTCTTGACGAGGCGAGCATCGCTTGCCGCTCATATGAAGCGCCGCTTCGTCGTCCCCGATGCGTATTGCGTCGGAATCGAGGGTACGAAAGTTTAAGCGCTCTCGCGCCGCGGTGCGAACCAGTCTTCGACACGCTCGTACAGACCGATGAAACGCGCGATCCGTTCATCGAGCGATGCGTCTGGCCGTGGCGTGGCAACGAGCATCGCGGCGGGTGCGAGCGATGCGAGGTCGTCCCCCGCGGCGATACCGCCGAGGATCGCGGCGCCGCGCGTCGCCGCGTTCGGGCACTCCACGGCGTACAGTTCGACGCGCAGTGCGTCGGCGAGCAGTTACCGCCAGCGCGGATCGACCGAGCCGCCGCCCGCGAGCCGCATCGAGCCGAGCGTCGTGCCGTGCTCGCCCGGGTTGCCGCGGATGGCGTCCAGTCCCGCACGCAAGGCGAATGCTATGCCCTCGAACGCAGCGCGCATCATCGTGCCGCGCGTGTCATCGAGACCGAGACCGAGCCAGCCGCCGCGCGCGTCCGGGTTCATCCACGGGGAACGCTCGCCGCTCAGATACGGCAGAAAGCTCAAGGATGCGCTGGCGTTTGCGGCGAACGCCTCGTCATAGGCTTCGGGCCACGAATCATAGCCGAGCCAGCCGCGCACCGCTTCGAGCGCGACGCCGACGTTCTGCATCGCCGCCATGCGATACCACGCGCCCGTCGCAGACCGATACGTGTGCAAACCGCGCACCGGCGCGGGTGCCTCGGCGCACATCACGACGATCTGGCCACCGGTGCTGGTGGTGAGCAGCGCATCGCCGTCGGACGACAGGCCGCTGCCGAGCGCGGCGCAAGGCGTATCGCCCGCGCCGACGGCCATCGGAATGCCCGCGCACAAGCCGAGCGCCGTCGCCGCTTCCTCCGACAGCGCGCCGCCCCGCGCATGCGACGCCGCGAGCGGCGCGAACCACGCGCGCGGCAAGCCGAGAGAGACATGGCTGCAAGTTCGGTGAACCCGTCCGTGCATCCGTGCGACGAACGGCTGCCCGCCGGTCAGTTGCTGACGCTCGGCATACAGCACGTTCTCGTGATGTACGCGGGCGCGGTGCCGCTGATTCTCGGCGCGGCGATGAACCTGTCGAAGGACCAGGTCGCGTTTCTCATCAGCGCGGATCTGTTCTCATGCGGCATCGCCACGCTGATTCAGACGCTCGGGCTCTGGATCTTTGGCATCCGCCTGCCCGTCATCATGGGCTGCACGTTCGCCGCCGTCGGCCCGATGGTCGCAATCGGCACCAATCCCTCGCTCGGCATTCTCGACGTATTCGGCTCGACCATCGCGGCGGGCGTCATCGGCATCCTCCTCGCGCCGATGATCGGCAAGCTGCTGCGCTTCTTTCCGCCGGTCGTGGTCGGCACGGTGATCGCGGTCATCGGCCTTTCGCTGATGGGCGTCGGTATCAACTGGGCGGCGAGCGGCGTCGGCAATCCCGACTACGGCAATCCCGTGTATCTGCTGCTCTCGCTCGTCGTGCTCTCGCTGATCCTGCTCACCAACAAGTTCGCGCGCGGATTCATCGCGAATATTTCGGTGCTGCTCAGCATCGTCGCGGGCTTCATCATCGCCGCGATGCTCGGCCGCGTGAACATGGACGGCGTCGCGCACGCGCCGTGGGTCGTCGGCATCGTGCTGCCGTTCCACTTCGGCATGCCGCATTTCGATCCGCTCTCCGTGGCGACGATGGTCATCGTCATGTTCGTGACCTTCATCGAATCGACCGGCATGTTCCTCGCGGTCGGCGATCTGGTCGAGCGTCCGGTCGATCAGAAGGCGCTCGTGCGCGGCCTGCGCGTCGACGGGCTCGGCACGCTGATCGGCGGCATCTTCAACTCGTTCCCGCATACGTCATTCTCGCAGAACGTCGGGCTGATCGGCGTGACGGGCGTGAAGAGCCGCTTCGTCTGCGCGACCGGCGGCGTGATTCTCGTCGTGCTCGGCCTCTTTCCGAAGATGGCGCAAGTCGTGGCGTCCGTGCCGCCGTTCGTGCTGGGCGGCGTGGGCATCGTGATGTTCGGCATGGTCGCCGCGAACGGCATCAAGACGCTGTCGCGAGTGGACTTCTCGAAGAACCATCACAATCTGTTCATCGTTGCGGTGAGCGTGGGAATGGGCATGGTGCCGGTCGTTGCGCCGAAGTTTCTTCACGCAACTGCCGCACGCGCTGGAGCCGATTCTTCACAGCGGGATTCTGCTGGCTTCGGTGTCGGCGGTGATTCTGAATATCGTGTTCAATGGCGTGCGCAAGGAGTGCGCGGCGCGGCGCGAGATCCGCGAAGCCGCACACGAGTTCGATGGCGCGGCTCACGCGGGAGACGCGCACTAAGGAAGTCATACCCTGGAAGTGCTTGCTGGCTGTTTGCGTGATGCACCGCGGTGGGAGCCGCGGCGTTTTTTTTGGTCGTATGCCGGGCGCCGATGATCGAACGCCCAGGATACGGCACCCGCCCAGCGTAGAGACGGCGCGCTAGCCCGCATCCGCGGCGCGCGGCTGATCTCCCGTCCGCTCAATCCATCCGCCTCCGAGCGCCTGATATAGGCTCACGAGATTGGCGAGCCGCTGCATGCGCGCGGTAATGAGCGTCTGCTGCATCGAATAGAGATCCTGCTGCGCCGTCAGCACGCCGAGATAACTGTCGACGCCCTGCTTGTAGCGAAGCGTCGACAGATCCAGGCGCCGCTGCTGCGCGGCCGTATCGCGCTCCAGCGCCGCGATCTGCTGATCGTAGGTGCCGCGCGCGGCGAGCCCGTCCGCCACGTCGCGGAAAGCCGGCTGAATCGCCTTCTCGTAGTTCGCGATCTCGATCTTCTTCTGGATGTTCGCAAGATCGAGATTCGCGAGATTCTGCCCACCCTCGAAGATCGGCAGCGTGATCGTCGGCGCGAAGCTCCACGCCGCCGAGCCCGGCTTGAACAGCCCGCCGAGCGACGGACTCAGCGTGCCGAAGCTGCCTGTCAGCGAGATGCTCGGAAAGAACACCGCGCGCGCCGCGCCGATATTCGCGTTGGCGGCGAGCAGGTTCTGCTCCGCCTCCATGATGTCCGGACGGCGCAGCAGCAGGTCCGACGGCAGGCCCGCCGGAATGTCCGTGAGCAGGTTCTGTCCGTCGAGCGCCATACCGGCCGGCAAGTCGTCGGGCATCGGCTCGCCGAGCAGCAGCACGAGCGCGTTGACCGCCTGCGCCCGCGCGCTCCTGCGCCTGCAGATTCGCCGCGGCGCTCTCCATCACCGTCTGGGCCTGGCTCAGGTCCAGCTCGGACGCCGTGCCGTTGTCGAACTGGAGTTTCACGATGTCGTACGAATCGCGTGTGCTCCCGAGCGTCTGCCGCGTGACCGCCAGCAGGTCGTCGGCTTGCAGCACTTGCAGATATTGAGTCGCCACCTGCGAGACCAGCGAGATCTCGGCCGCCTTGCGCGCGTACGCCGTCGCGAGGTATTTCGCGAGCGCCTGGGGTCCTTCAGGCTCTGCACGCGGCCGAACAGGTCGATCTCCCATGCCGCGTTCAGACCCACCGAGTAGGTGCTCTGGATCGTCTGGTTGAAGAGCGACAAATCCTTCGGCGTGCGCTGCTTCGACTGGCCGGCCTGCGCCGCGAGCGTCGGAAACAGCTCCGAGCGCGCGATGCGGTACTGCACCTGCGCGGCCTGGACGTTGAGTACGGCGACGTTGTTTCCGAGCGCGATGTCGATGAGCCGTTGCAGCCGCGCATCGACGAAGAAATCGCGCCAGCCGACGTCGGCGCCGGCCACGCCCCGGGCGCTGCGCGCGCCGCCATCCGCCGCGCCCGGCTGCGTCGCGTATGCGGGGCCCGCCGGAAAGCTCGCCGATACCGGCGCTGCGGGACGCTCGTACTTCGGCGCCATCGTGCAACCCGTCGCCAGCGCCGCGACGGCCATTGCAATCAAGGAGAATCTACGCATTTCAGTGTCCTTCGTTGCCCGGGCCATTGCCACCCTTCGTGCCCGGCTTCACGCCCTGTTCGGCCCGGCGTTGCTGCTCGTAACGCGCGAGCGCCGCGCCCGCGTCCTCCTTGTCGCCACCGAAGCGCGCCCACACGACGACGAAGAACATCGGCACCATGAAGATCGCGAGGAAGGTCGCGGTGAGCATGCCGCCGATCACGCCCGTGCCGATCGCATGCTGGCTCGCCGCCCCCGCGCCATCGCTGATCGCGAGCGGCAAGGTGCCGAGAATGAACGCGAGCGAGGTCATCAGGATCGGACGCAGACGCAGGCGCGCCGCTTCCATCGCGACCTCGATCGGACCCATTTTTTGCGACAGCTGCAGATCGCGCGCGAACTCGACGATCAGGATCGCGTTCTTCGCGGACAAGCCGACTGTCGTGAGCAGGCCGACCTGGAAGAACACGTCGTTCTCGAGCCCTCGCAGCGACACGGCGAGCAGCGCGCCGATCACGCCGAGCGGGACGACCATGATCACGGAGAACGGAATCGACCAGCTCTCGTACAGCGCCGCGAGACACAGGAACAAGACGAGAATCGAGATGCCGTAGAGAATCGGCGCCTGCGAGCCGGACTGGATCTGCTGATACGACAAGCCTGTCCATTCGTAGCCGACGCCCGCCGGCAGCTTCGCGGCGAGCGTTTCCATCGCGGCCATCGCCTGACCGGTCGATTTGCCCGGCGCCGCGACACCCTGGATCTCGATCGCAGAAAGACCGTTATAGCGCTCGAGCTTGGGCGATCCGTAGCTCCATTCGCCCGTCGCGAACGACGAGAACGGCACCATCGCGCCCGATGCATTGCGCACGTACCAGCTGTTGACGTTCTCCGGCGACATGCGGAACGGCGCGTCGCCCTGCATATACACCTTCTTGATCCGGCTATTCGTATCGAGGAAGTTGTTCACGTACTTCGACGCCCACGCGATCAAGAACGTCTGGTCGATCGTCGATGGATCGACGCCTTGCGCCTGCGCCTTTTGGCGGTCGATCTTCACCTTGAATTGCGCCGTGTCGTTCAGGCCGTTCGGGCGCACCTGCGCGAGCGTCGGGTCCTTCGCGGCCATGCCGAGCAACATCGCGCGCGCCTGCATGAGCTTCTCGTGGCCCAGACCCGCACGGTCCTGAAGTTCGAAGTCGAAGCCCGACGCCGTGCCCAGTTCCGGAATGGAAGGCGGATTCACCGGAAACACGAGCGCGTTCCTGTAGCTCGCGAAATGGCCGTATGTGCGCCCCACCAGCGCCTGCACTTTCTCGTCCGGCTTCGTGACATCGAAGGTCTGAGCGACGCCGGGCGCTACCCCGCCGCCGCCGGCGCCGAAGCCGCCCGCGGCCCGCCTTGCGAGCCGTAATCGACCGGCGCGTCCGCCGGACGCGGCGCATCGCCCGAATGCTCGATCCATCCGCCGCCGAGGAACTGATACAGATCTACGAGGTTGGTCAGGCGATTCAGCCACGCGGTGATCAACAGCTGCTGCGCCGAATACAGATCGGTCTGCGCGGTCAGCACGGCCAGATAGCTGTCCACGCCGTTGCGATAGCGCAGGTCCGACAACTCCAGCCGGCGGCTCTGCGATTTCACGAAGCGCTCGAGCGACTTGATCTGCTCGTCGTACGTGCCGCGCGCGGCGAGGCCGTCGGCGACTTCGCGAAACGCCGTCTGAATCGCCTTCTCGTAGTTGGCGATCTCGACGCGCTTCTCGATGTTCGCCAGATCGAGATTGGCCACGTTCTGACCGCCCTCGAAAATCGGCAGATCGATCGTCGGCGCAAACGACCATGCGGCCGAACCCGGCTTGAAGAGGCCGCCGAGCGTCGGCGACAGCGTGCCGAAGCTGCCCGTCAGCGAGACTTTTGGGAAGAACGCCGCGCGCGCCGCGCCGATGTTTGCGTTCGCCGCCAGCAGCGACTGCTCCGCCGCCGCGATGTCGGGACGACGCGTCAGCAGATCGGACGGCAGGCCGGCCGGAATGTCGGACAGCAGATTCTGCGTATCGAGCGGCATGTCCGGCGGCAGATCGGCGGGCAACGGTTCGCCGACGAGCTGCACGAGCGCGTTCTCGGCCTGCGCGCGAAGCCGCGCCTGCGACTGCAGATTCGCCTCCGCCTGCTGGACCACGCCCTCGGACTGCCGCAAGTCGAGCTCCGAGCCCGTGCCGTTATCGTACTGCAGCTTGGTGATGCGGTACGACTCCTGCGCCGTCTTCAGCGTGTTCTGCGTGACGACGAGCTGATCGTCGTAGGCAAGCATCGTCAGATACTGATCCGCCACCGACGACACCAGCGCGATTTCCGCCGCCTTGCGCGACTCGGCCGTCGACAGATACTGCGCGAGCGCCTGATCCTTCAGGCTCTGCACGCGCCCGAAGAAGTCGATTTCCCAGGACGCGTTCAGCCCGACGCTATAGGTGTTCGAGATCGTCTGATTGAAGAACGACAGATCCTTCGGCGTGCGCTGCTTCGACTGCGACGCGACCGCGTCGAGCGTCGGGAACAGTCCAGCGCGCGTGATCCGGTACTGCGCCTGCGCCACCTGCACGTTCAGCACCGAGACGCGCAGGTCGCGGTTGTTCTTCAGCGCGAGCGCGACGATCTCCTTCAGGCGCGCGTCGGCGAAGAAATCGCGCCAGCCGATGTCCGGCGCGCTCTGGTTGTTCGCGCTGCGGCCATTGCCCGCCGTCGACGAAGCGTCCGGCTGGGTCGAATATACGCCGCCTTCCGGAAACGTCTGCGCGACGGGCGCGGCCGGGCGCTCGTATTTCGGCTGGAACGTGCAGCCGGCCGCGAACACCGCCACGGCGGCCGCGATCAAGGAATGTTTAAGCATCTCAATGTCCTTCCTTATCGGAGCCATTCTGCGAGCCGCCATGCGGACCTTCGAAATCGCCCGACGTACCCGGCGACGGCACATCCTTGCTCTTGCTGAACTTCGAGATCACGACGAAGAACATCGGGATTGTGAAGATGGCGAGGAAGGTCGCGGTCAGCATCCCGCCGATCACGCCGGTGCCGATCGCGTGCTGGCTCGCCGAACCCGCGCCGTTGCTGATCGCGAGCGGCAGCACGCCAAGAATGAACGCGAGCGAGGTCATCAGAATCGGGCGCAACCGCAGGCGCGCCGCTTCCATTGCCGCTTCCACCGTCGTCATGCCCTGCATGCGCAGCTCACGCGCGAATTCCACGATCAGAATCGCGTTCTTCGCCGACAGACCCACCGTCGTCAACAGGCCGACCTGGAAGAACACGTCGTTCTCCAGACCCCGCAGCGTGGCGGCCAGCAGCGCGCCCAGCACCCCGAGCGGCACGACCATGATGACCGAGAACGGAATCGACCAGCTTTCATACAGCGCCGCGAGACACAGGAACACGACCAGGATCGAGATGCCGTACAGGATCGGCGCCTGCGAGCCCGACTGGCGTTCCTGATACGACAGACCCGTCCACTCGTAGCCGATGCCCGCCGGCAGCTTTGCCGCGATGGCTTCCATCGCCGTCATCGCCTGGCCGGTCGACTTGCCCGGCGCGGCCGCGCCCTGGATTTCCACCGCCGAGATGCCGTTGTAGCGCTCGAGCTTGGGCGAACCGTAGATCCAGTCGCCCGTCGCGAACGCGGAGAACGGCACCATCGTTCCGGCGGTGTTGCGCACGTACCACTTGTTGAGGTCTTCCGGACTCGTGCGGAACGGACCGTCGCCCTGCACGTAGACCTTCTTGATCCGGTTGTCGACGTCGAGGAAGTTGTTGATGTACTGCGACGCCCATGCGATCGAGAACGTCTGGTCGATGTCCGAGGCCGTGACGCCGAGCGCGTTCGCCTTCTCGCGGTCGATGTTCACCTTGAACTGCGGCGTGTCGTTCAGGCCGTTCGGACGCACCTGCGCGAACGTCGGATCCTTCGCGGCCATGCCGAGCAGCATGTTGCGCGCTTCCATCAGTTTCGCGTGGCCCAGGCCCGCGCGGTCCTGCAGCTCGAAGTCGAAGCCCGCCGCCGTGCCGAGTTCGGGAATCGAAGGCGGATTGACCGGGAAGATCATCGCGTCCTTGTAGGGCGCGAAGTGCATGAACATGCGCCCGACCAGCGCCTGCACCTTCTGGTCGCCGTGCTGTCGATCCCCGTAGTCCTTCATCCGCACGAACACGAGACCGGAGTTCTGGCCGCGGCCCGCGAACGAGAAGCCGTTCACCGTGAACACCGATTCGACGATCGCCTTCTCGTCCGTGAGCAGGTAGTCCTGCACGTCCTTGAGCACGTGCGCCGTGTACTCCTGCGTGGAGCCGGCCGGCGCCTGCACGAGCACGAACATCGTGCCCTGGTCTTCGTCGGGCAGGAACGACTTCGGCAGCCGCAGGAACAGCATGCCCACCGCGACGATCACCACGATATAGACGATGAGCCAGCGCCCCGAGCGGCGAATGACGTGCTGCACGCCCTTGTGGTACTTGTCCTGGCTCTTGTTGAAGTTGCGGTTGAACCAGCCGAAGAAACCCTTCTTCTCGGGCTGGTGCCCTTCCGGATGCGGCTTCAGGATCGTCGCGCACAGCGCCGGCGTGAGGATCAGCGCGACCATCACGGACAGCACCATCGCCGCGACGATCGTCAGCGAGAACTGACGATAGATCGCACCGACCGACCCGCCCGAGAACGCCACCGGCACGAACACCGCCGACAGCACGAGCGCCACGCCGATCAGCGCGCCGGTGATCTGGCCCATCGCCTGTCGGGTCGCCTCGCGCGGCGATAAATGCTCTTCCGACATCACCCGCTCGACGTTCTCCACCACCACGATCGCATCGTCGACCAGCAAGCCGATCGCGAGCACGAGGCCGAACATCGACAGCACGTTGATCGAGAAGCCCACCGCCGACATGATCGCGAACGTGCCGAGCAGCACGACCGGCACCGCGATCGTCGGGATGATCGTCGCCCGCAGATTCTGCAGGAACAGATACATCACGAGGAACACGAGCACGATACCCTCGATCAGCGTCTTGACCACTTCCTCGATCGACAGGCGCACGAACGGCGTCGTGTCGTACGGGTACTTCACGACCAGGCCGTGCGGGAAGTACTTCGACAGCTCGTCGATCTTGGCCCGGACCGTCTTCGCCGTGGCGAGCGCGTTCGCGCCCGTCGCGAGCTGGATGCCGAAGCCCGCCGTCGGCTGGCCGTTGTACTTCGTGTCGAAGTTGTAGTTTTCGCCGCCGAGCTCGATGTGCGAGACGTCCTTCAGGCGCACTTGCGAGCCGTCCTGATTCACCTTCAGGAGAAGGTCGCCGAACTGCTCGGGCGTGCGCAGCAGCGTCGCCTCGGTGATGGTCGCCTGCAGCATCTGGCCCGGAACCGCCGGCGTGCCGCCGAGCGAACCCGCCGCCACCTGCACGTTCTGGTTCGTGATGGCGTTCTTCACGTCCACCGGCGTGAGCGAGTAGTTCGTGAGCTTGGTCGCATCGAGCCAGATGCGCATCGCGTACTGCGAGCCGAACAGCGTCGTGGTGCCGACGCCGTCGAGACGCGAGAGCGGATCCGCCACGTTCGACGCCACGTAGTTCGCGAGGTCGTACTTGCTCATGCTGCCGTCTTCGGACACGAACGCGAGCACGAGCAGGAAGCTCGAGCTCGACTTCGTGACCTTCGTGCCGAGCTGCTGCACGACCTGCGGCAGCAGCGGGGTGGCGAGCTGCAGCTTGTTCTGCACCTGAACCTGCGCGATGTCGGGGTTCGTGCCGGCCGCGAAGGCCAGCGTGACGGTGGCCGTGCCCGAGTCATCGGAGGTCGACGACAGATACAGCAAGTGGTCGAGGTCGGTCATCTGCTGCTCGATCACCTGCGTCACCGTGTTTTCCACGGTGTTCGCCGAGGCGCCCGGATACGTCGCGCTGATCTGGATGGCCGGCGGCGCGATCGTCGGATACTGCGCGACCGGCAGCGTGAAGATCGACGCCATCCCCGCCAGCATCAGGATGATCGCGATCACCCACGCGAAGATCGGTCGATCGATAAAAAACTTTGCCATGTAACAGGCTCCCTGTTATTACCTTACGCGCCAGACGCGGCCGAAGCCGCCTGCGCACCGCTCGAGGCGGCCGCACCGCTCGCGTCCGCCGGAGCCGGGTCCGCGGCCTGCGTGCCGGAGGCGCCCGCGACCGGCTTCACCTGCATGCCCGGCTTGGCCTTCTCGACGCCGTTCACGATCACCCGATCGCCCGGGTTCAGGCCGCTGTCGACCACCCAGTTGTTGCCATTGGTGCCGCCGGTGACGAGCTGGCGCAGCTCGACCTTGTCGTCCTTGCCCACGACGAGCGCGGTCGGCTGACCCTTCTGGTCGTGCGTGACGCCGATCTGCGGCACGACGAGCGCGTGGTCGTTCATGCCTTCCTGGATGCGCGCGCGCACGAACATGCCGGGCAGGAGCACGCGGTCCTTGTTCTCGAAGATCGCGCGCACCGTGACCGAGCCGGTGCTCTGGTCGACGCTCACGTCGGAGAACTGCAGCTTGCCCTGCTCGGTATACGTGCGGCCGTCCTCCAGCACGAGCGCCACCTTGGCCGCGTGGATGCCTTCGGTCTGCAGACGCCCTTCCTGGATCTGCCTGCGCAGCTTGAGGCCCTCGACGCTCGATTGCGTCAGGTCGACGTAGATCGGATCGAGCTGCTGCACGGTGGTCATCAGCGTGGCCTGGCTCGCCTGCACGTACGCGCCCGGCGTGACCTGCGAAATCCCGGTGCGGCCGGTGATCGGCGAGACGACGTCGGTATAGCCGAGATTGATCTGCGCGGTATCGACCGCGGCCTTGCCGGCGGCGACGTCCGCCACGGCCTGGCCCTGCGCGGCCACGGCGTTATCGTAGTCCTGCTTGGACACGGCGTTGGCCGCGACCAGCACCTTGTAACGCGCGACGAGCGCGTTCTGCGAGGCGACGTTGGCCTGCGCCTTCGCAAGCGATGCCTTCGCGTTGTTCAGCGCGGCGATGTACGGCGCCGGGTCGATCTTGTAGAGACGCTGACCGGACTTGACCTCGGCGCCTTCGGTGAACTCGCGGCGCAGCACGATGCCGTCGACCCGCGCACGCACCTGCGCAACGAGATACGCACTGGTGCGGCCCGGCAGATCGACGACGACCGGCACGCTCGTCGGCTGCACGGTGACGATGCCCACTTCGGGCATTTGCGGCGGAGGTGCTGACTGTTTTTGTCCGCACGCTGCCAGGAACACAGCAGCCGTCGCGGCGGTGATTAAGCGGAATGGAACCCGTTCGACGCGCATGGAGCGACCTCTGTCTAAGACTGAGAGTGAAGTGGGTGCGCGGCGGCCTTCCCCGGACAATGCCGCGCACGAGCGTCGTAAGACGCTGACCAATAAACCAACCAGTGAGACCAACGAACGCAACCGCCGGCCAGCGGCCGGCTTTTCATGCCCCGTGCGCGACGCTCATGCAGCGCCGCCGAAAGGCCTGAGGACGGCCAGAACGGACAATCGAAATGAAAGCTTGGTTGGGATACTACTCGCCGTCTGCTACTTGGGCTATCGATCGACGGGCGGTATTGTATATACATTCACGAATGAATGTAAAAAACCGTACGCGTTTTTCCCCATTGGAGGCGAGAAAAAACCGCTCGGGGGAATCGATTACGTTGGACGAATCTTCGACAGGGCCGCATTTAGAGCTTCCCCTCAATGGCAGCAGCAGGAGCAGACGGCCATCGGCCGCACGATATGGTCAGACGAACCAAGGAAGAAGCACAGGCGACACGCAACCGTGTTCTGGACGCGGCCGAGCGCGTCTTCTACGAAAAAGGCGTGTCGCGCACGACGCTCGCGGACATCGCCCAGGCTGCGGGCGTGACGCGCGGCGCGATCTACTGGCACTTCGCCAATAAGAGCGATCTCTTCAATGCGATGTTCGAGCGCAGCCTGCTGCCGCTCGACGAGCTCGTGGAAACCACGCTGGACGGCAAGGAAGAAGACCCGCTCGCGCGCCTCCGGGAGCTGTTCGTCTGGTGCATGCGCAACATCACGACCGACGTACAGCGCCGGCGCGTGTTCGACATCCTCTTCATGAAATGCGAGTTCGTCGAGGAAATGGGGCCGGTACGCGAGCGGCATCAGAACAACATGCGCGACGGCACGGAGCGCATCGAGCGCGCGCTGCGCAATGCCGTCGAGAAGAAGCAGTTGCCCGCGACGCTGGATGCCCGCCGCGCCACGACCATGCTCCACTGCCTCTTCACCGGCATCTTGCACGATTCGCTGATGCTGCCCGACATCGTCCGCCCGGAGCGCGACGCCGAAGCGCTCATCGACGCGTGCTTCGACGCCCTGCGCTGCAGCCCGGCCCTGCTGTCACCGGCCGGCGGCTGAATCCGCCGCGCGCACACGCTGATTCGACGCGTAAATGTCGTCGCGCGCGGGCGGCCGCTTTCCAGCGCGGCGATCCATTCGTCGGTGCTGAGCACGGCGGCGAAACGCGGCTGCATCACGACCGTGAACACGCAGTGGATCTCCTCCGCGCTCGCTTTGCCCGCGCGGTTCTTGTACGGTAGGGCGCCCGTCGTGTCCGCGAGAAACTCGACCGAAAGACCGGCGTGCACCGCATGCTTGACGGTGGAATCGTCGCAGTTGTGCGTCATGTAGCCGGCGATCACGATCGTGTCGATCTCGCGCGCGTTCAGCCACTCGGCGAAACCGGTGCCGGCGAACGCGCTCGGCAACGACTTCTCGACGTAATGCGAGCGCGGGCGCGACGTCACCGTCTCGTGCAATTCCGCCAGTGCCGAGCCGCGCGCGAAGATCGGCGCGGTGGCGGGCGCGAAATTCTGCACGACGACGAACCGGCACGCCGTGCTGCTGCGCCGCGTCCATCGCCCGGCCGATATTGGCGAGCGACAGGTTCACATCGGGATATTCGATCGGCAGGTTGCCGGTGACGTATTCGTTCTGTACGTCGATGACGATCAGGGCGCGGCATGGTCAGCTCCTTTCTTGAATGAGCGCGATGGTTCGAGCGCATTGTCTCCGCCCCCGGCGACGGCCAGAAGTGGCCCGATTGCCAACTTTCGCCGGAATCGGGCCAAAATGCGCGAATTCGCATTTCGCCGGAGCCGAACCATGCGCCGCCATTCGATCGCCGTCGTCGCGTTCGACCGCATCAGCCCGTTTCATCTCGCCGTGCCGTGCATCGTGTTCGGTGGGGAGCGCGGCGGAATCCGATGCGCTCGCGACGTCGGCCGGCTTCACGATCGCGGCCCTGCAGCCGCTCGATGCGCTCGCGAGCGCCGACGTGATCATCGTGCCTTCCTGGCGCGATCCGGACGAAACGCCGCCCGACGCGCTGCTCGAAGCGCTGCGCGCCGCACACGCGCGCGGCGCGCAGGTCGTAGGCCTGTGCCTCGGCTCCTATGTGCTCGCGGCGGCGGGCCTGCTCGACGGCCGCGCCGCCACCACGCACTGGGCGTGGGCGGACGATTTCATGCGCCGCTATCCGCGCGTGCGCCTCGACCCCAACGTACTCTATATCGACGACGGCAACATCACGACTTCCGCCGGCACCGCGGCGGGACTCAATTGCTGCCTGCACGTGCTGCGGCGGCTCGCCGGCTCGCGCGCGGCCAATCAGGTCGCGCGACGGCTGGTCGTGCCGCCGCATCGGCAGGGCTCGCAGGCGCAGTTCATCGAGGAGCCGCTGCCCGAGCGCGCGCACGGCGAGCGTCTCTCCGGACTGCTCGACTGGATGCGCGCGAACCTGCGGGCGGATCATTCGCTCGATGCGCTCGCCGCGCGCATGGCGATGAGCCGGCGCACCTTCACGCGGCGTTTCCGGGAAACGACGGGCGCGACGGTCGGCGCGTCGCGCTCGCGCAGCGGCTGCTCGAGGACACCGACCTGCCGGTCGATCGCATTGCGGAGGAAAGCGGCTTTCGCACCGGCGCGACCCTGCGTCAGCAGTTCGCGCAGACGCTGAAGATCTCGCCGTCGGCTTATCGGCGGGCGTTTCGCGGCGTGTAGCGCCTCATTGCGGCCCGCTCATTGCAGTCCGATATGCTGCGCGAAGTACGCGAACAGCGCGACGCACAAAAGCATCGTCGCCCAGGCCCATCCCAGCAAGCCGAGCGAATGCGGATCGTGAAAACGATCGTGCTCGTGGTGCGCGAATCCATGCCCGTGCAGGCGATGCCGCAACACGCCGCTCGCTTGGACATCGGCGGCCGATCCGCGTATCGCGCCCGGACGACGCGAGAACGCCGCGGACATCGAACCGGGCCGCAGGAAGACATGCCGGCGCGCCGCGCTTTCGCCCGCCCCGCGCAGCGACGGCAAGCCGTGCTTGGCGCGACCGGTTGAATGCGAGATAGCCCTTGATCTTCGATGCAGCATCGAGCGGCGCCTCGTAGCTCCATGCGGCGTTTTCGACCGGACCGTCCTCCGTCAGGAGGTGATAGTGCGTGGCCTCGCCCTTCAGCGGGCAATGCGAGGTGTGAATCGAGCGTTCCAGGCGCGCCATGTTGACGTCGGCGCGCGGAAAGTAGTGCACTTTCTCCGTGCCCGGTTCGACCAGCGTGCGTGTCGGCGTAGGTGACGCCCTGGTGAATCACGCGGCAGCGCCGGCCGTTCGCCGTGATCTCGATGCGATGCGCCGCTTCGTGCCCGTCGTTCAGATCCGTGCCCATCGTGATGCGCCTCCCGTGCGCCAACCAGAAAGTAAAAAAGCCACGAGCCGTCGACCCTGAGAAGCCGATGCCCGTGGCTTAATCACAAGTCCGCATATAGCGGACAGATTGATACCTAAAAAATGATCGAACAAGGCACGGATCGCGGCTAATTTGTGAAAGCTGCTCGTGAATTTTTGAGCCCAACTTTTCACCTTTTTGAAGTGGGCGTCGCGCAACGCCGGTCCGCTTGACGTGACTCCACACCAGTTCATCTGGATTGAGGTCCGGTGCGTAATCGGGCAGAAAATGCAAAGTCAACTTGCCCTGCGTACTCGCGACATAGTCCTTAACGATAGCTTTCTTATGCGCTGGCAATCCGTCGACGATCAAATGAACCGCTCTTTTACGATGAAACATCAACTTCTTGAGCAACTCGACGAACAACTCGCCACTTAGAAGTAGTTTCAAAAAGATCTCTTAGGGGCTGTTAACCCGTCTTAGGGGCTGTTAACCCGTAACGCAACCTGTTAACCTCGATCGTTGTGACAACAGGATCGAGGAGATGGGCAAACCAATCATCGACGACGAACTGTGGGCACTGATCGAGCCACTGCTACCACCAGCGAAGCCGCGCCGCTTCAAGTATCCGGGCCGCAAGCCGGTACCGGATCGGGCTGCGCTGACCGGCATCTTGTTCGTGCTGAAGACCGGCATCCGGTGGCGAGATCTGCCAGCGGAGATGGGATGTGGCTCTGGCGTCAGTTGCTGGCGCAGGCTGCGCGATTGGCAGCAAGCCGGCGTGTGGGATCGACTGCACGCACTGCTGCTGGCGAAACTACGAGCGGCCGGGAAGATCGACTTCTCCCGCGTCGTCGTCGACTCATCGTCGATTCGTGCGGTTGGGGCGGGCGAAAAACTGGCCCGAACCCCACCGACCGAGCACGACCCGGTTCCAAGCACCACGTCACCACCGACGCCAACGGTACGCCGATCGCGGCAATCCTGACCGGCGCCAATCGTCACGACGTCACCCAACTGATCCCGTTGATCGAGGCCATCGTACCGATTGGCGGCGTGCGCGGCCGGCCGCTGAGTCGCCCTGGCTGTGTTTATGCCGACCGCGGTTACGATCATGACAAGTACCGGTGCCTCCTTCACGCGCGCAACATTCCCACCAGCATCGCGCGGCGCGGTCACCCGCACGGTAGCGGCCTTGGGAAAGTCCGTTGGGTCGTCGAACGTACACATGCCTGGTTGCATAACTTCCGCCGTCTACGTACTCGCTTCGAACGTCGTGCGGACATTCATGAAGCGTTCCTCAAACTCGGTTGTTGCTTGATCTGCTGGAACACTCTTCGGCAATCTCAACAGCCTTTATGAAACCGTCTCTAAATGCAAAGCGCGTGTATCGCGTGATGCGTCGCCACGGCCTGCTGCTTGAACATCGCCCTCGGCACGCCTCGTCTACGCGTCGGCATGACGGCAAGGTCGCGGTGGATAGCAGCAACATGCGCTGGTGCTCGGATGGCTTCGAATTCCGCTGCGATGCCGGTGTCCCATTGCGTGTCGTCTTCGCACTCGACTGTTGCGACCGCGAAGCCATGAGTTGGGCCGCGAGCACAGGCGGTTACACTGGCGATATGGTGCGTGACGTCATGCTTCAAGCCGTCGAGAACCGCTTCACCGGCGCGTTGAAGGCCGACAGGGAAGTCGAGTGGTTAAGCGACGATGGTTCCTGCTACATTGCCGATGACACATTGAAGTTCTCTCGAAAAATCGGACTGAAGCCAGTAACGACACCCGTCAGAAGTCCGCAAAGCAACGGGATGGCCGAGAGCTTCGTTAAAACGATAAAGCGTGATTACGAAACGATAAAGCGTGATTACGTTTCGTGGATGCCGAAACCCGACGCCAGGACGGCGCTGCAAAATCTGGCCATCGCGTTCGACCACGATAACGAGTCACACCCGCACAGCGCCCTTAAATACCGCTCGCCGCGCGAGTTTCGTCGGCAAGCAAATCCTCCAACCTAAGCGGGACCGGCTGTCCGGTTATGCGGGGGCAAGTCCACATTATTTCCGCCGAAATGAAGACGGGCGCCGGGTTTTAAGCCGGCGCCCGTTTTTCTTTGCGCTTACTTGTTCGGTGCCTGAGCCGCGATCTTGGGCGTCTCGACCACGACATCGCCGCATTGCGCGCGATGGCGCAGCGCGTGATCCATCAGCACTAGCGCGAGCAGCGCTTCGGCGATCGGCGTCGCGCGAATGCCCACGCACGGATCGTGGCGGCCGAAGGTTTCGACGGTGGCGGGCGCGCCGTCCTTGTCGATCGACTGGCGCGTCGTGCGAATGCTCGACGTCGGCTTGATGGCGATCGACACCGTGATGTCCTGCCCACTCGAAATGCCGCCGAGAATGCCGCCCGCGTTGTTGGTCGCGAAGCCTTCGGGCGACATCTCGTCACCATGCTGCGAGCCGCGCTGCGCGACGCTCGCGAAACCCGCGCCGATCTCGACGGCTTTCACGGCGTTGAGACCCATCATCGCGTGAGCGATATCGGCGTCGAGCCGGTCGTAAAGCGGCTCGCCCAGTCCGACCGGCACGCCGGATGCGACGACTTCGATGCGCGCGCCGACCGAATCGCCGTCGCGACGCAGGTTGTCCATGTATTCCTCGAGCTGCGACACGATTTCCGCGTTCGGCGAGAAGAACGGATTCTCGCGCACATGCTCCCAGCCGACGAACGGAATCCCGATCTCGCCCAGCGCGCTCATGCAGCCGCGGGTCTCCAGCCCGAACTTCTCGCGCAGCCACTTCTTCGCGACCGCGCCCGCGGCGACGGTCGGCGCGGTCAGACGCGCCGACGAGCGGCCGCCGCCGCGATAGTCGCGCACGCCGTACTTCTGCCAGTAGGTGTAGTCCGCGTGACCGGGACGGAACGTTTGCGCGATGTTGCCGTAGTCCTTGCTGCGCTGATCGGTGTTGCGGATCAAGAGCGCGATGGGCGTGCCGGTCGTCACGCCTTCGAACACGCCGGAGAGAATCTCGACCTGATCCGCTTCCTGGCGCTGCGTGACGTGGCGCGACGTGCCGGGGCGGCGTCGATCGAGTTCGATCTGGATATCGGCTTCCGTGAGCGCCATGCCCGGCGGATAGCCGTCGATCACGCAGCCGATTGCCGGACCATGGGACTCGCCGAAATTCGTGACTGTGAAGAGCGTGCCGAGGGTATTGCCGGACATGAGCGTCGACCTGAAATAATGTGTCGGGGGAAATCGCTATTATGCCAGCGCCGTCGCGCTCAGCGCCTGGCGCCCCGCAGCACGGTCACGACCTGCTGCAGATGCTCGGGCGTCGCGTCGGCGGGCGCGATCGGCTCGCCGACCGCGAGCGTCAGGCGGCTCATCACGCCGCGCTGGACCGGTCGCGGCCATCGGGCGTCCTCGTGGCGCGAGAACACGCGCCCCAGAGCCCGCGCAGCGCCATCGGCACGACGGGCGCCGGGCGGCGTCGCAGGACCTCGGAGACGCCGTGGCGGAACGGATTGACCTCGCCCGAGCGCGTCAGCTTGCCTTCGGGAAAGATGCAGACCAGATCGCCCTCTTCCAGCGCCTGCGCGCAGGCCGTGTAGGCCCGTTCGAGCAAGGCGGAGTCCTCGTGCGCAGGCGCGATCGGAATCGCCTTCACGTGCCTGAACAGCCAGCCGAGGATCGGCGTGCGAAAGATGCGATGATCCATCACGAAGCGAATCGGCTACGGACTCTCCGCCATGATGACCATCGCATCGACGAAACTCACGTGGTTGCAGACGAGCACCGCCGCGTCGTGCGGCGGAATGCGCTGCGCATCGACGAGGCGGATGCGATAGAACGTATGCACGAGCATCCACGCGATGAAGCGCAGCAAAAACTCCGGCACGAGCGAATAGATATACACGGCGACCACGACGTTGAGCAGCGCAGTCGTGAGAAACAGCCCCGGAATGCCGACGCCGAACGACGTGAGCGCGAGCGCCATCAGCGCCGAGACGATCATGAAGAACGAGTTGAGAATGTTGTTCGCGGCGATGATGCGCGCCCGATGCGTGGGCTGACTGCGCGCCTGAATGAGCGCATAGAGCGGTACGCTATAGAAGCGAAGCCGCCGAACATGGCGAGCAGGAACAGGTCCGCGAGAATGCGCCAGTGCGGCAGCGCGAGCAGGAACTCCGGCACGCCGAGCAAGTGTCCGGTGGGCGCGATGCGGTGGCTCGCGAAGAACAGATCGATCGCGAACACGCTGATGCCGATGGAGCCCAGCGGCACGAGCCCGATCTCGACGCGCCGCTTCGAGAGCCGTTCGCACAACAGCGACCCCGTGCCGATGCCGATGGAAAACGTGGCGAGCAGAACCGTCATGACGTCGGGATCGGCGGACAGCACGTCCTTGGCGAAGTTGAAGAACGACGTCAGAAAGGTCGCGCCGACGAACCACAGCCACGAGATACCGAGCAGGCTCAGGAACACGGCCCGGTCCGCCTTCGCCAGCCTGAGATTGCGCCACGTCTCCGACACCGGATTCCAGTTGATGCGTAGGTCCGGCTGCGAAGCCGCCGACTTCGGCACGAAAGCGGACGCGACGCACCCGATGAGCGCGAACCCGATGCAGGCGAGCGCGAGCAGCATCGCCCCGTGTTCGGAGGCGCCCGCCGCCGCGCCGCCGATGATCGTGCCGATCAGGATCGCGACGAACGTCCCCATCTCGACCAGCCCGTTGCCGCCGACGAGTTCGTGCGAATCGAGATGCTGCGGCAGATAGGCGTATTTCACCGGCCCGAAGACGGTCGAATGCACGCCCATCAGGAACGTGCACGCGTAGAGCAGCGGCGCGCTGCGCAGCACGAAGCCCGCGCCGCCGATCAGCATCACGACGATCTCGAAGCTCTTCACGAGGCGCGCAAGCACGGCCTTGTCGTACTTGTCGGCGATCTGGCCGGACGTCGCGGAAAAGAGCACGAACGGCACGATGAAGATGGCGGAGATGAGGAACGCGGCCGTCTTCGGATCGACACCCGAAAAGCGCGCGGCCTGAAACGTCACGAGCGACGTGAAGCCCACCTTGAAGACGTTGTCGTTCATCGCGCCCAGGAACTGCGTCCAGAAGAACGGGGCGAAACGGCGCTCGCGCAACAGGCGAAACTGGCTTTCGCTTTCGGCGTCCGAACGTCGGGAAGCGCGCGACCGGGCGCGCAGCGGATCGTCACTCATGTCTTTCCGTATATTGAGCTTTGGTGTTGACCGCGGGATGAACGCGCGTCATGCGCGCACCACGATCGAATCCGAATGGAATGGAATGGAAACCGAACCTCGAGCAGCCACCCCGACCCTTGGGGCAGACGAAAAAACGCGCCGTTCGGGCGCGCTGCGGATGACGGATGGGTGCAAATCGCTGACTTTCAGCAACACATCGGCCATGCTGCGAAGCGCAAAGCCCCGCGGCATGGCGACGGATCTCAGCGCGCCTCTTCCTGCTGCTCGGGCCAGTCGCGGATATAGGCCTTCAGCATGCGATTCTCGAAGCCCTGCTCTTCCACGACCGCCTTGGCCACGTCGTAGAAGGAGATGACGCCCATCAGCGCACGCTTTTCCATGACCGGTAGATAGCGCACGTGATGCTCGAGCATCATGCGACGCACCTCGTTCACGTCGGTTTCCGGCGTGCAGGTGAGCGGATGGTCGTCCATGACCTTGCGGATGGTCGTCGTGCCGACCGAGCCGCCGTTGTCGTGCAAGGTCATGATGATCTCGCGGAAAGTGAGCATGCCGACCAGGTCGCCATACTCCATCACGACGAGCGAGCCGATGTCGTGCGCCGCCATCGTGTCGACTGCGTCGGTGAGCGGCGTATCGGGTGTCACGGTGAACAGCGTGTTGCCCTTTACCTTCAGAATGTCGCTGACTCGCATGACTGTCTCCTCGCGAAATGCCTGTGCAGATGCCAAAACGTTGATGAAACCATGGTTCGATCCTATCGGAAAGGCCCGCAAAAAGAAAGCTGACCGGCACGCCGGTCCGCCCGCGCCGGCCGGACGGACAAGGCTTTGCGCGATCCGGCGACCCGCGTTCGCTCTAGGTTTGGGCGCGCGCGTCCGATGTTACAATGGTTGATCATCATTTCCGCCACATGCCGGCGCCGCCCCGCGCGCCGGCCGCCAATGATGCCAGCCAACCGTTTCGACACGCTCGCGCTGCACGCGGGCGCCGCGCCCGATCCCGCCACGGGCGCGCGCGACACCCCCACGGGCGCGCGCGACACCCCCCCATTTATCAGACCACCTCGTTCACTTTCCGCGACACCGATCACGCCGCCGCGCTCTTCAACATGGAGCGCTCGGGACACGTGTACTCGCGCATCTCGAACCCGACCGTCGCGGTGTTCGAGGAGCGCGTGGCCGCGCTGGAGGGCGGCGTCGGCGCGATCGGCACGGCGAGCGGCCAGGCCGCGCTGCATCTCGCCATCGCCACGCTGATGGGCGCGGGCTCGCATATCGTCGCGTCGAGCGCGCTCTATGGCGGCTCGTACAACTTGTTGCATTACACGCTGCGGCGCTTCGGCATCGAGACGACCTTCGTGCCGCCGCACGATCTCGATGCATGGCGCGCCGCGGCGCGGCCGCAAACGCGGCTGTTCTTCGGCGAGACGCTCGGCAATCCGGGACTCAACGTGCTGGACATCGCGGGCGTCGCCGAGATCGCGCATGAGCACGGCGCGCCGCTGCTCGTCGATTCCACGTTCACGACGCCCTATCTGCTGCGCCCGTTCGAGCACGGCGCCGACCTCGTCTATCACTCGGCGACCAAGTTCCTAGGCGGGCACGGCACGACGATCGGCGGCGTGCTCGCCGACGGTGGCACCTTCGATTTCGCCGCGAGCGGACGTTTTCCGGAGTTCACCGGGCCTTACGACGGCTTTCACGGCATGGTGTTCGCCGAAGAGAGCACCGTCGCGCCGTCCCTGTTGCACGCCCGTCGCGAAGGCCTGCGCGATTTCGGCGCATGTCTGCATCCGCAAGCCGCGTGGCAGTTGCTTCAAGGCATAGAAACCCTGCCGTTGCGCATGGATCGGCATGTCGCCAATACGCGCAAAGTGATCGAATTCCTGCTGGGCTCGCCGGCGGTCGAGGGCGTGGCCTATCCCGAATTGCCGACGCACCGCGATCACGCCCTCGCGCAACGCCTGCTGCCGCGCGGCGCGGGCGCGGTGTTCAGCTTCGATCTGAAGGGCGGTGTGCCGGCGGCACGCAAGTTCATCGAGACGCTCACGCTGTTCTCGCACCTCGCGAATGTCGGCGACGCGCGCTCGCTCGTGATCCATCCCGCCTCGACGACGCATTTCCGCATGGATGCCGCCGCGCTCGCCGCCGCGGGCATCGTGCCGGAGCGCATCCGTCTTTCGATCGGACTGGAAGATCCGGACGACCTGGTCGACGATCTCAAGCGCGGGCTGAAGGCCGCGCAGAAGGCGGCCGAGAACGGCCAGGACGCAGGCGCCGCGGCGCCGCCGGGGAGCCGCTCATGATCCTCGACATCCACGGCCGCGCCGCCTATGCCTATACCGGCGGCAAGCCGTTCGACGCCGCCCATCCCACTGTGGTGTTCATTCACGGCGCCGAGCACGATCACAGCGTCTGGGCGTTGCAGACGCGCTATTTCGCGCACCACGGCTTCGGCGTGCTGGCGCTCGATCTTCCCGGGTCACGGACGCAGCGAGGGGCCTGCCCTTTCCACCATCGGCGCGCTGGCCGACTGGACGATCGGCGCGCTCGACGCGGCGATCGTGCAAAGGGCGATTTTCGTCGGCCACAGCATGGTGGGCTCGCTGATCGCGCTCGATGCGGCAGCCCGCCATCCCGCGCGCGGCAAGCATAGCGCTCCTCGCGACCGCCACGCCGATGAGCGTCTCTGACACGCTGCTCGACGCCGCCCGGGAGCACGAGCCCGAAGCGATCGACATGGTCAACCAGTGGTCGCACTCGACGATCGCCGCGAAGCCGTCGTGCCCCGCGCCGGGATTCTGGCTGCAGGGCGTGAACCGGCGGCTCATGGAGCGCGTGAGCCTGCTCGGCGAAGCGCAGCTTTTTCATACCGATTTCAGCGCCTGCAATACCTACGCGAGTGCGCTCGAACGTGCCGCCGCCGTGCGCTGTCCGGTGTGCGTCGTGAGCGGCAGGCGCGACATGATGACGCTGCCGCGCGCCGCGCGGCCCGTTGTCGATGCGCTGAGGAAAGCCGGCGCGCCGGTACGGACCGTGGAACTGGATGCCGGGCACACGTTCATGTCCGAGCAGCCGGACGCGACGCTCGACGCGCTCACCTGCGTCGGGGCGGCGGCGAAATCCGGCTGACACGGCGCGTGCGGCAGGCCGCCGATACCCGCTGCGCCCGCTTGCATGGCACGATTCGCGGTCGCAGAATGATTCTTGCTAGGTAATAGTCAGACAGGCGCGACACCAGCGGGCATCGACAGGGAGGCCGTCATGGCGCACCCTGTACACGGGGAAGATTCCGCGAACTTCGCCGAGTTCTATCCCTATTATCTCGAGGAACATCGCAATCCGGTCTCGCGCAGGCTGCATTTCATCGGTTCGCTCGGCGTGATCGGCTGCCTCGCGATGGCGATCGCGACGGGCTGTGGCTGCCGGCGGCCGTCGTATGCGGCTACGGCTTCGCGTGGGTCGGCCATTTCTTCTTCGAGAAGAACCGCCCGGCCACGTTTCCCCATCCGGTCTACAGCCTGATGGGTGACTGGGTGATGTTCAGGGACATCTGCATCGGCAAGATTTCGCTTTGAGCGCTCATGCCGTCTGCTGCGGCATCGACGGGCGCGGCGCCTCGCGCAGCCGCGCGTTCGTCAGCGCGCCGAGGCGCGCGCGGCGATCAGCGAGCCGAGCGTGATCTCCAGTTTCTCGTTGTCGAGCGCGTTCATGAGGGCGGCGCAATCCACCTGTGCGACGTCCAGCTTCAACTGATATTCCAGCTCCGCGCGGTCGATCACAAATTGCTCGAACAACATCGTCACCGTGACCTGATTCGGATTGGCGATCAGCACGTAGCGCGGCATGCTCGAATCCTCCAGCCGGCCGATCCAGCCGAGCGCGTCGAGCCGCGCGATGAGGCGCGTCGACGTGTCGAGATCGCAGCGCACCATCGCGGAAAGCTGCAACGCTGTGTAGCCGGGCTTGCCCTCCTCGCGCGCCTCGACGAGCCGCGCGAGGATTTCCAGCGCGTCGAGCAGATCGCTGCCGGGAAAATCGCGCCGGTGATACTGCCCGGTGCGAATGGCGGGCAGCGCGGAGGTCACCATCGCGCCGACGAGCGCGATCATCCAGCACAGATACACCCACAGCAGAAACACCGGCAGTGCGGCGAACGCGCCGTACACGGCCGTGTAGGTGGGAATGCGCCGCACGTAATAGCCGAAGCCGCGCTTGCCGAGTTCGAAGGCGACCGCCGCGATCAGGCCGCCGACGAGCGCATCGCGCCACTCGACCTTGCAGTTCGGCATGTACATGTAAATGATCGTGAAGGCGATCACGGTGAGGGGCAGCGACACGCCCGTCAGCGCCCATTCGAGAATCGGCGGCATCAGGTTGTGCGAGCCCGCGAACGCGACCGAATGCGCGAACACGTACGACGAGATCGACAGGCTGCAGCCGAAGAGAATCGGCCCGAGCGTAATGATCGACCAGTAGACGAGCACGCGCTGCGCGAACGGACGCGCCTTGCGCACGCGCCAGATCACGTTGAACGCGGACTCGACGGTCATCATGGTCATGACGGAGGTCACGAACAGGATGATCATGCCGACCGTCGTGAGCCCCTTCGCCTTCGACGCGAACTGGTTCAGATACTTGAATATCTGGTCGTTGATCTGCGGCGGCATCAGATGCACGGCGAGGAAGTCCTGCAGCGACGCCTGGAACGAGCCAAAGATCGGAAACGCGGTGAAGAGCGCGAAGGCGACCGTGGCGAGCGGCACGAGCGACAGCACGCTCGTAAACGTGAGGCTGCCCGCCACTTGCGCGACGCGGTCATCGCCCAAACGCCGCGCAACGAAGCTGGCCAGGCGCCTGACTGCCGCGAGATCGATGGAAAAGTGCTGCAAACGCGTTCTCCCCGTCGTGGCCCGATTCCCTGCGCACCGAAGCGCCACGCCACGAAAATCACCCCCAATCCCTATAATCTATAATAATAGCCGTTCACTAAAAAAGCCTTATGAACGACATCCTCGTGCTCTATTACAGCCGCCATGGCGCGACCCGCGAGCTTGCGCTCGCGATCGCGCAGGGCGTCGACAGCGTGCCCGGCATGCAGGCGCGGGTGCGCACGGTGCCGCCGGTCTCGACCGTCTGCGAAGCGACCCGGCCCGACATTCCCGCGGACGGCCCGCCCTACGCCGAATTGCGCGATCTGGAGGAATGCGCCGGCCTCGCGCTCGGCTCGCCGACGCGTTTCGGCAACATGGCCGCGCCGCTCAAGTATTTCCTCGACGGCACCACGCCGCAGTGGCTCGCGGGCGCCCTGGCAGGCAAACCGGCGAGCGTCTTCACGTCCACCGGCAGCCTGCACGGCGGCCAGGAAAGCACCCTGCTCTCGATGATGCTGCCGCTCCTGCACCACGGCATGATGATCGTCGGCATACCGTACACTGAGTCGCGGCTCACTACGACGCAAAGCGGCGGCACGCCTTACGGCGCGTCGCATCATGCGCGCGCGGGCGGCGACGAAAACCAGCGCCACGGCATCTCTGCTGACGAGAAGGCGCTCGCCATCGCGCTGGGTGCGCGCTTCGCGCGCACCGCGCTCAACCTCGTGCGCGGCGCACGCGCCGCCTGAGCCTAACGATGAACGCGCCCGCCGCTTCCGGATCACGGCCCAGCGCCGCCTACGCGCTGGGTGCGCTCGCGAGCCTCGCCGCGCTCATCGCGCTCGCGCTGCTCTGGGAACTCTGGCTCGCGCCGCTACGCCCTGGCGCATGGGCGCTCGCGCTGAAGGCGCTGCCGCTCGCGTGCGCGTTGCCGGGCGCCGCGCGCAGGAACGTCTACACGCTGCAATGGGCCTCGATGCTCGTGCTGCTCTACCTTGCGGAAGGGGTCGTGCGCGGCATGACCGATGCGCGTCTCTCCGCGTCGCTCGGCTGGCTCGAAGCGCTGCTTGCGCTCGCGTTCTTCGCCTTCGCCCTGGCTTACGTCGCGCCGTTCAAGCGGGCCGCCCGCTTGAACGCAGGTGCGAAAAAAAACTGAAGCGTTCGCTTTTTCGACGCCTGCGCCGCCGCGACGTGATGCTTTGTAGCACGAAACCGCGCGCGGCGCGCGTGCCTATGCCATTCGGACGAGGTTCGCGCGCCGCCTCCCTGCGCGAATACTGTGGTCTACGCTCCACCGGACTCTCTCGCCTCATTGCCCATGACCGCCTCCCACACTTTCATCGACGCCTGCACCGAGCTGCTCGGCGCGACGCACGTCCTGACCGACGCTCACGATACTGAGCCCTATCTCGTCGACTGGCGCAAGCGCTATCGCGGCAGCGCGTGCGCCGTGCTTCTGCCCGCCGACACCGCGCAGGTCGCCGCCGTCGTGCGTCTCGCGCGCGCGCGCCGCATCGCGCTCGTGCCGCAAGGCGGCAACACCGGACTCGCCGGGGGTGCAACGCCCGACGCCAGCGGCGCACAGGCAGTCGTCAGCCTGAAGCGGCTCGACCGCATCCGCGGCGTCGATCCGCACAACGATACGATCACGGTGGAAGCCGGCGTGGTGCTGGCGGACATCCAGGCGCGCGCCGCAAGCGAGCAGCGTCTGTTCCCCTTGAGCCTCGCCGCCGAAGGCAGCTGCACGATCGGTGGCAACCTTTCCACGAACGCGGGCGGCACCGGCGTGCTGCGCTACGGCAACACGCACGAGCTCTGTCTCGGACTCGAAGTCGTGACGCCGCAAGGCGAAATCTGGGACGGCCTGCGCGGGCTGCGCAAGGACAACACCGGCTACGATCTGCGCGATCTCTTCATCGGCGCGGAAGGCACGCTCGGCATCATCACGGCGGCCGTCATGAAGCTGCATCCCGCGCCGGTCGCGAAGGTCACGGCGCTGGCCGGGCTCGCCTCGCCGCACGCCGCGCTCGATTTTCTCTCGATGGCGCAACGCTACGCGGGCGCGCTCCTGACCGGCTTCGAACTGATGTCCGATTTCTCGATGCGCCTCGTCGGCCGGCACTTTCCACAACTGCGCTACCCGTTCGGCGAACCGCATGCCCAGACCGTGCTGCTGGAACTCTCCGACAGCGAAAGCGACGCGCACGCCCGCGCCCTCTTCGAGCGGCTGATGGAAAAGGCGCTGGAAAAAGGCATCGTGGAAAACGCGATGGTCGCGGAGAGCCTCGCGCAGTCGCAGGCGTTCTGGGATCTGCGCGAGCACATTTCGCTCGCGCAGGCCGAGGAAGGCCTAAACATCAAGCACGACATCGCCGTGCCGATCTCGAGCATCGGCCGCTTCATCGACGAAACCGACGCGATCATCGCGAAAGCCGCGCCCGGCGCACGCATGGTGACGTTCGGCCATCTCGGCGACGGCAATCTGCATTACAACGTGCAGGCGCCCGAGGGCGTCGATGCAAGGCGATTCCTCACGGAATTCCAAACGCCGGTCAACGCGCTCGTGTACGACCAGGTGCACAGGCATCGCGGCAGCATCAGCGCCGAGCACGGGCTCGGCCAGTTGAAGGTGGACGAGGCGATGCACTACAAATCGCCGGTCGAGGTGCGGCTCATGCAGGCGATCAAGGCCGCGCTCGATCCGGACAACCTCATGAACCCCGGCAAGGTCGTGCGCCGGAGCGCGACTTCGCCCCCGAAGAACGCCGCATGAAGATCCGCGTACTGTGTCGGACCTGCACCTGGAATGCGACGAGCCGCTTGCGATTCCGTATGCGCAGGCCGATCTCGTCGTGCTCGTGGGCGACATCCACAACCACGCCGAAGGCTTGCGCTGGGCGGCGGAAAATTTCGATCCGGATGTGCCCGTGGTCTACGTGCCCGGCAACCACGAGTACTACGATGGCGAATTCGGCGCAATGGAAACGGCCATGCAAGATGCCGCGCGCAGCGTCGATAACGTGCACTATCTAAACAGCGCGGTGCTCGTCGACCGCAGGGGCGCGTGGCGCGTGCTCGGCACGACGCTCTGGACCGACTTCGTGCTGTTCGGTCCGAGCGAGGCAGACGTCGAGAAGGCGAAAGAGGCTTGCGCGAAAGTAATGCTGGACTATCGCGACCTGATTCAGCTCGCCTGGCCGGAGCCGGACGGCAAACTGCGTGCGTTCGCCCCCGACGACTCGCTCGCGCTACACGAACAGGCGCGCGCCTGGCTCGAAGGCGAGCTCGCGAAGTCCTTCGCGGGCCAGACGATCGTCGTCACGCATCATGCACCGATGCGCGAAAGCCTCGCGCCGCGCTATGCGGAAGATCTCGTATCCGCGGCTTCGTCAATCACCTGCCGGCGCTGGCGCGCACGCCCGCGTCGCTGTGGATTCATGGCCATACGCATACGTCGTTCGATTATGTCGTCGACGGCACGCGCATCGTGTGCAATCCGCGCGGATACTTCGACCGTCGCAGCGGACGCTGGGAAAACGAGCAATTCGCGTGGGACAAGGTGGTCGAGATATAAGCGCAAAGAGCTGCGAAGAACGAACGAGAAAGCACGGAACCGTGTTGGATCTTGCGGAGGAACGCCATGTGCGGCCGAATCAGCCAGTACCGAGTGCCGATGCATTACGCGCAACGCCTGCATCTGAGCAATCCGTTCGTGCTCGTGGACGCCGCCGACCGGCGTCCGGACTATAAACCTCTCGCCCGGCACGCACCCGCTCGCCGTCTATCCCGAAGAAATCATCCGCGCGGTGCACTGGGGCTACTGTCCGCCCTGGGCCATTCAGAAGAAGCTGCCGCACACCATCAACGCGCGCGTCGAGACCGCCGCGACGAGCGCATATTTCAAGCATCTGTGGAAGAAAGCCCGCATTCTAGTGCCGGCCGACGGCTGGTTCGAATGGCGTGTCGAGCCGCGCCCGGGCGACGCGGCGGCGGAACCCCTTTAAGCAGCCCTGCTTCATTCAGCGCGCGGACGGCGAGCCGATGTTTCTCGCCACGCTGACGAGCGTCATGCGCGACGAGGACGCCGCGGCACCCGGTGCGGGCTTCGTCATCGTGACGGCCGCCCCGGACGAAGGCCTCGTCGACGTGCACGATCGCCGTCCGCTCGTGTTCGCGCCCGCCGCTGCAAGACGCTGGCTCAATCTCGGCGCGTCGCCCGAGGATATCGCCGTGCTCGCCGAGTCCGGCGGTGTGCCGGCGTCGCACTTCGTCTGGCATCGCGTGTCGGACGACGTGACTCGCGCGACCAACGACGAACCGCGGCTCATCGAGCCGCTGGAATCGCTGCTCTGAACGCCACCTGGCGTGAAGATTCAGCGGTCGTACGAATCGCGCAGGCGGCGCGCACGCGCGTCGCGGTCGTCGATGCGCACCGGTACGAGACGCCGCTTCGCCTCGCGTTCCGACCGGACGCGCACGGCGTTGAAGAGATCCACGCGACGCCGGAACGGCGATCAGTACCAGGAGCGCGGCGAGTGCGAGCAGAAGTGGCGTACTCATGTGATTTTTCCGGGTAAAAGAGGCGAATGATCGAATGCTGAAAGTAACAAGCGGCGGACAAACCGTGGGTAAGCAAGTGTTGCGCCGCGCCTTTTTTCGTAACAACGCGCATTCGCCCTTCTTTCAGGTGACGACGAACTCCTTCAGCGACTCGGCATCGGCGGCGAGCGTGTCGGGCAGCGCCTCGCGCAGAAATTCCACCCACGTGCGGATCTTCGCGTCGAGATACTGGCGCGACGGATAGAGCGCGTACACGTTCAACTCCTGCATCGTGTACTGCGGCAGCACGCGCACCAGCGTGCCCGCGCGCAGACCCGGCAGCACGGACGAAGTCGGCAGCACGCCGATGCCCATGCTCTCGCGGATCGCCACCACCATCGCCTCAGCGACGTTCAACGTGAAGGTGGACGGGTCGAGGCTCACCGTCTCCTGGCCGTTCGGGCCGTCGACCCAGCGATCCGGCGGAAAAACCGGCGTCATCAGATGCAAGCAGGTGTGGCGCACGAGATCGGACAGCACGTGCGGCGCGCCGTGCCTTTCGATATAGGCCGGCGACGCGCACGCGATGCTGAACACCGAGCCGAGCCGCGCGGAGACGAGCCCGGAATCGGGCAGATCGGAGGCGAGCACCACCGAGACGTCGTAGCCTTCGTCGAGTAGATCCGGCACGCGCTGCGCCGAGCGTCAGATCCACCTGCACCGACGCATGGCGCTGCTGATAGCGCGAGATCATCGGCACGATGTAGTGCTGGCCGAAGCTCGTCATCGAATGGACCTTCAGCTTGTCGGCCGGGCGCGCGTGGGCGTCGCTCGCCTCGGCTTCGGCCCGGTCCACGTAGGCGAGAATCTGCTCGCAGCGCTGCAGATAACGCTCGCCGGCTTCCGTGAGCGCGATGCGGCGGGTCGTGCGATTGAGCAAGCGCGTGCGCAGGTGCGCCTCGAGATCCGACACCGCCCGCGAGGCGTACGCCGTCGTCGTATTGAGATGCTGCGCGGCCGCCGTGAAGCTGCCGGCTTCGACAACGCGCACGAATACGCGCATGTTTTGAAGCGTGTCCATAGCGCTTTTCCGACTCTAGAGACTGTTTGTGGGTGAATTGTTGCACGACCAGCAACAACGATTATCGCAGTGTGCGTAAAAATGCTTTACATCCTTACTGATTATTCGACAATCCTCGCAAAAATATAATCGACCCCTGGCATCTAATTCGAATTCGGGAGTGAATCGTGCGAGGGCGAGCGTTCCGCAGGGCTGCTTCAGCCGCGGTTCTTACAACAATCTTAACAATGGCCGGGTGCGCCAACACCGGCAAGATCGTGCCGCAGGACTCGCTCAAGGACGCATCGACCCTCGACGCCGGCAGCGCCATCCGCGCGGCCGACGCCGACGCCCAATGGCCTGGACAGGAGTGGTGGCGCGCCTATCGCGACCCGCAGCTCGATCAGTGGATCGCGCGCGCGACGAGCGGCAGTCCGACGCTGGCCATGGCGGCGTCGCGCGTTCCGAGCTGTATCCGCATGTGGACGCCGCGATGAGCGTCTCGCGCAAGAACTGGCCGAACAACGATTTCTACGGTCCCGGCCCGCCGATACGACGACCTGGGACAGCACCGCCGGCCTCGACCTCTCGTACAACCTCGACCTGTGGGGCCGCGACGACAACAACGCCGAGCGCGCGCTCGACGTCGCCCACGTGCGCGCCGCGCAGCTCGAGCTCGAGACGAACGTCGTGCGCGCCTACATCGGCTTCTCGCAGGCGTTCGCGCTGCTGGACATCGCGCAGGAAACGCTCGAGCAGCAGGAGCGCATCGCGGATCTCGCGCGGTGGCGCCTGAAGGGCGGCATCGGCACGCAGCTCGAAGTGAGCCAGGCCGAGGCGCCGCTGCCCGAATACGAGCGTCAGGTCGACGTCTACAAGGAAGAGATCCAGCTTGCGCGCAACCAGCTGGCCGCGCTCGCCGGCGAAGGTCCGGGCGCGGGCGAAGCGCTCGCGCGTCCGCAACTGTCGCTCGCGACGCCGCTGCCCCTGCCCCTGCCCTCCGCGCTGCCGGCCGAACTGGTCGGCCATCGGCCCGATATCGTCGCGGCGCGCTGGATGGTCGCGGCGCAGGCGCGCGGCATCGACGTCGCGAAGGCCGGCTTCTATCCGAACATCAATCTCGCCGCGTCGCTCACGCAGGCGTTCGCGGACGGCGCGCTGCTCAGCTTCCTGACGAGCAAGGCGTCGGGCTACAGCTTCGGTCCAGCGATCTCGCTGCCGATCTTCGAAGGCGGACACCTGCGCGCACAGCTCGGCGCAGCCTCGGCGCAATACGACCAGGCCGTCGATCACTACAACGCCACGCTCGTCGCGGCGCTGAAGGACATCGCCGATCAGGTCGTGCGCGTGCATTCGCTCGACACGCAGCCCGAGGCGTCCGGCCGGTCGGTGGCCGCCGCGCGCAGGAACTACGATCTCGCGAACGAAGGCTACCGGCGCGGCCTCACCAACTATCTGAACGTGCTCATCGCGCAGACGCAATTGCTGCCCGCCGAGGATGGCCAGGCGCGCGTGCGGGCACAACGGCTCGCCGCCTACGCGACGCTCACCTCGGCGCTCGGCGGCGGCATCGACGATCCGTCGAACGGACCGGAAGAAACCGCGCTCGCGCCGTCGAAGCACATCGGGCCACTCAGCCGCCTGAGCGAAGCGAAGCAGAAGTAAGGTCACGCTCATGTCCACTTCTTCCACGACCTTTCGGCAAGCCTCCGCGGCGCGTCGCTCGCATGCGCATTCGCCGAATGGGCGCGCACCGATGGCCTCGCGTGGGTCTACATCTTCAAGGCCGTGCTCGCGGCGCTGCTGTTGCTCTGGATCGCGATGCGCCTCGACATGCAGCAGCCGCGCACCACGATGACCACCGTGTTCGTCGTGATGCAGCCGCAAAGCGGCATGGTGCTGGCCAAGAGCTTCTACCGCTTCTGCGGCACGATGGTCGGGCTCGTCGTGATGATGATCCTCATCAGCCTGTTCTCGCAGCAGCCGGTGCTGTTTCTCTCGGCGACCGCGCTCTGGGTCGGCGTCTGCACGGCGGGCGCGGCGCGCAATCGCAACTTCTGTCCATACGGTTTCGTGCTCGCGGGCTACACGGCCGCGGTGATCGGCATTCCGGCCGCGCAACATCCGGAAGGCGCCTATCTCTCGGCGCTCACGCGCGTCGGCGAAGTGACGCTCGGCATCGTATGCGCGGACGCCGTGAGCGCGCTCGTCTTTCCGCAGCATGCGGGCGAGCAGGTCCGCACGACGGTCAGGCGACGCTTCACGCAGTTCGTCGATTACGTGTGCCGTGCGCTCTCGGGCGACATGGAGCGTTCGCAGATCGAGCGAACCAATCTCGCGTTCGTGTCGGACATCGTCGGTTTCGAGGCCGCGCGCAGCGTCGCGGTATTCGAGAATCCCGAGTCGCGCATGCGCGGCGGCCGGTTCGCGCGCCTCAACAGCGAGTTCATGAGCACGTCGACGCGCTTTCACGCACTGCATCAGCTGATGAACCGGCTGCGCGAGAACGCATCGGTCACGACCATCGCCGCGCTGGAGCCGTTCTTCCGCGAAGTGCCGCCGCTATTCTCGATCGCGGGCGAACCCGTGCGCAATGCCGCCGACGCCGCGCACGCCGCCGCGCAGTTGCGCGAGTACAAGGCGGCCTTGCCGAAGCGCATGCGCGCGGCGCGCTCGAGACGAATCCGGATTTCGTTCAGCTGGAGTTCGATACCGCGGCGGAACTGCTGTATCGCTTCGTCGACGACATGCTCGCGTACGCCGAAACCTACGCGTCGCTCACCTCGCCCTCGCACGAGCGCGAGCGTTGGGCCGCACGTTACGTGCCGAAGACCAACATGTTCGCCGCGGCCGTCTCCGGGCTGCGCGGCGCGGTCGTGATGTTCGTTCTCTCCGCGTTTTGGATCGCGCCCGCGTGGCCGAGCGGCGGCACGATGGTGCTCAACGCGGCGGCCGTGTGCGCGCTCGCGTCGTCGTCGCCGCGCGCGACGCTCATGTCCGCGCAAATGGCGATCGGCACGATGCTTGCCGCCGTCATCGGGATGATCGTCGTGTTCGGCGTGTTTCCGCACATCGACGGCTTCATGCTGATGTGCGCCGCGCTCACGCCCGCGCTGCTGCTCGGCGCGTATCTCAGCACGCGGCGCGCGCTCGCGGGCGTGGGCATCGGCTACTGCATCTTCTTCTGCTTTCTCGCGGGACCGGACAATCTCGTCCACTACGATCCGACCGGCTTCATGAACGATGCGCTCGCGCTCGTGCTGTCGATGATCGTCGCGGCGATCACCTTCGCCGTACTGCTGCCCACCGATGCGCCGTGGCTGCGGCATCTCCTGCTCGGCGACCTGCGCCGCGAAGTGGTGAGCGCGCGCCGCGGACGGCTCGCGCTCACCACTTCGCGGTGCACTTCGAGAGCCGCACTCGCGACCTGCTTTCGCAGATCAACGCGCTCGCGACAGGGCGCCCCGACCTGCAACGTGACGCGCTGCAGTGGCTCTTCGCCGTGCTCGAGTTCGGCAATGCGGTCATCGACCTGCGGCGCGAGATCGCCGAGCTGTCGAACGCGCCGCACTACGCTGCGTCGATGCCCTGGCGCCGCTCGGTCGATGCGACGCTCGATGCCGTCGCGCGTCTCTTCGATCGCCCGAAGGCCGCGCGCTTCGACGCCGCCCTCGCCGTCACCGGGCGCGCAATCGGCGACACGCAAGACCTGCTCGCCCGGCTCGACCCGCCGCGCGAGGAGAGACACCGGCTGCAGCGCATCGTGAGTCATCTGCATTTCATCCGGACCGCGCTGCTCGATCACGAATCGCCGTTCGCGCAGTTCGCGCCCGCCCGGAACCCTACGATACCAGGAGCGCCCCATGCTGCCGCGTAACATCGCGATCCTCGAAGCCTATGTGCCGACCATCCTGTTGCTGTTCATCGCCGGCGCGATGATCACCTGGATCGTCGACCGCCTGCTCGCGCTGACCGACCTCTATCGCGTGGTCTGGCATCCGGCGCTGTTTCGCGCGAGCCTGCTCGTCTGCATCTGCGGGACGCTCGGGCTCATCGCGTATCGCTGAGCCGTATCACATCCATACAAGCTGAAAAAGAGTTGCATCATGATTCTCAGGAAAATCATTGGCCTTGCCTTGACGATCGCCATCTTCGCCGCCGCGCTCATCATCGGGCGCGTGCTGTGGGTGCACTACATGGACGAGCCGTGGACGCGCGACGGCCGCGTGCACACGGACGTCGTCAACGTGGCGCCGGACGTCTCGGGCGCGGTCGTGCAGTTGCCGGTGCGCGACAATCAGCTCGTGAAGAAGGGCGACCTGCTGATGGAAATCGATCCGTCACACTATCGGATCGCGATCGAGCAGGCGCAGGCAAACGTCGCGGCGCGCGCGGCCGAGCTGCGCATGCGTCGCGCGGACGCCGCGCGGCGCGCCGACATGGACAGTCTCGTCGTGTCGAAGGAAGCGCGCGAGAACGCGATGCAGACCGCATCGACCGCAGATGCGTAGCTGCAGCAGGCGCAGGCGGCACTCGATGCCGCGAAGCTCAACCTCGAGCGCACGAAGGTGTACTCGCCGGTGGACGGCTACGTGACCAACCTGAACGTGTTTCGCGGCGACTACGCGACGGCGGGCGCGGCCAAGCTCGCGATCGTCGACAGTCACTCGTTCTGGGTGTACGGCTACTTCGAGGAAACCAAGCTGCCGCACGTGCGCGTGGGCGACAAGGCGTTGATCCGGCTGATGAGCGGCGGCGAGCTGAAGGGGCACGTGAAGAGCATTTCGCGCGGCATCTATGACCGCGACAATCCGCAAAGTCGCGAGCTGCTCGCGGACGTGAACCCGACGTTCAACTGGGTGCGGCTCGCGCAGCGCGTGCCGGTGCGGGTGCATATCGACCAGGTGCCGGACGGCGTGCTGCTGAGCGCGGGCACGACGGCGACCGTGGTGATCGCGCCGTCGATGTAGCCGCGCGGGTTCAGACATCGATCGACGCGGGAATTCCGGCGATGAGCGCATCGATCGCGCAACGCGTTTTCGAGGGCATGTAGCGCGTCTGTGGCCAGACGACGTTGATCTCCTGCGGCGGCAGACTGCACTGGCCGCGGACCAGCACGAGCTCGCCGGTGCTCAGATAGCGCGCGAGCAGCCATGACGGAATGCGCGCGAGCCCGAAGCCCGCGACGGCGGCCGAAGTGATTGCCTGCACGTCGTCCAGGCTCACCCGCGCGCGAATCTCGACGCGCTTCACCTGTCCTTCGTCGTCGCGCAGGTCCCACGGCAGGGGCACGCCCGCGCACGCATACGCGATGCCGGCATGGCCGTTCAGGTCGTCGAGCGAAGCCGGCGCGCCATGACGCACCAGATACGCCGGCGACGCGCAGATGCAGGTGTGCTGCACGCCGAGGCGCCGCGCCGCGAGGCTCGCGCTGTCTCGCCGTTCGCCGATGCGAACGGCGAGATCGAAGCCCTCGTCGACGAGATCGACCATCCGGTCAGTAAACGACATGTCGATCTGCAATTGCGGATGCGCCTGCACCAGATCCATCAGCACGGGCGCGGCGCACAACTAGCCGACGGCGAGCGGCAGACTCACCCGCAGGCGTCCGCGCGGCGTGCGCCGACCGCCGTCGAGCTCGACCTCGGCGCGTCGAGTTCGGTCAGCGCGCGCACGCAGCGCTCGTAGTACGCGACACCGTCCTCCGTGAGGCTCTGGCTGCGCGTCGTGCGATGAATCAGGCGCACGCCCAGGCGCGTCTCCAGGCGCGCAATGATCTTTCCGACGGCGGAACGCGTCAGGTTCCGCCGGTCGGCGGCCAGCGCGAAGCTGCCCGCCTCCACGACCTGCACGAACGTCTCCACGCCGTTCAGTCGCTCATTCATTGCGCTGCCTCATTGGTTCCATAAAGGACACATTCATCCGAATCCAGCTCGCCAATCGGGACTCTCATTCCCGATATATTAAGCGCTCTTCCTCGTTTCGCGCTTGGCCGACATGCCCTTCCCTCATCCGCGCAAGAACACGCTTGCCCTGCTGGGCGCCTGTCTGTCGTCCCTGATGTTCGGTCTCGAGATATCCAGCGTCCCCGCCATCCTGCCGGCGCTCGCACAAGTATTGCACGGCGGCTTCAGGGACATCCAGTGGGTCATGAACGCCTATACGATCGCCTGCACCACCGTCCTGATGGCGACGGGCACGTTCGCCGACCGCTTCGGCCACAGGCGCGTGTTCGTGATCAGCATCGCCCTGTTCGGCATCACCTCGCTGCTGTGCGGACTGGCTTCGACCATGCCCGTGCTGATTGCCGGCCGTGCCCTGCAAGGCACGAGCGGCGGGGCGATGCTGATCTGCCAGGTGGCCGTGCTGTCGCATCAGTTTCGGCAGGGACATGCGCGCGTCAGGGCGTTCGCCGCGTGGGGGATCATTTTCGGCATCGGGCTCGGATTCGGCCCGATCATCGGCGGCGCGACGGCCGCGCTCGCCGGCTGGCAATGGGTCTTTCTCGTGCATGCACCGCTCGCGCTGGCGACACTCGCGTTCGCGATCCCGGGCGTCGGCGAATCGCGCGATCCGCACGCGCGGAGACTCGATGCATGGGCGTCGTGACCTTGTCGCTTGCCGTGTTCGGCCTGGCCTTCTACATCGCGCAAGGCCCGGATCTGGGCTTTGCCAGCCCGGCGGCGCTGGGCATCGTCGCCGCGAGCGCGCTCTGCCTGGGCGCGTTCGTCATCGCCGAGAACCTGAACCCCCCATCCGATGTTCGACTTTTCCGTATTCCGCATCCGCAATTTTTCGGGCGCGCTGATCGGATCGGCGGCGATGAACTTCAGCTTCTGGCCGTTCATGATCTATCTGCCCGCGTACTTCCACGAGGCGCTCGGCTACGGCGAGGTCGGCGCGGGTCTCGCGCTGCTCGCCTATACGCTGCCGGCACTGATCGTGCCGCCCGTGGCGAAGCGGCTCGCGCATCGCTATCGCCCCGGCTATGTCATACTGGGCGGACTGTTCACCATCGGGCTGGGCTTCTTTCTGATGCACGCGGGCAGCGGCGCCGAACACGCCAGCTGGCTGACGATGCTGCCCGGCTGCATCGTCGCGGGAATCGGGCTCGGCCTCACCAACACGACCGTCACGAACACGACGACGGGCGCCGTGTCGAGCGCGCGGGCGAGCATGGCCCCGGGCATCGACATGAGCGCGAGAATGATCGCCCTCGCCATCAACATCGCGCTGATGGGGTTCATTCTCGGGGCAGGCATCGAGGCGTTTCTGATGCGCACGCCTGCGGGCGGGCGCGATGCGGCGCAACGCCATGCGCTCGGCGAGGCGATTGCCGCCGGGCGCGCCGTCGCGCTCGATCATGCCGTGGCGCGCGATGCGCTTGTGCATGGCTTCGGCTGGGTCCTGCTCTACGGCGTCGCCGCGGTGTGGACGCTCGCGGCAATGAGTTTCATCGTGTTCGGCGCGACGGGAAGGGTCGGGAGTACCGCGGCCGATACCTGACGCGCCGACGTCTGAAGCATTTGCGACCGGCGCCCGGGAACGGCGATCGCAATTATGATATCGGCGATGCAAAGCCAGGTGGCCCTGAACGCGGCTGACTCAAGCGGAGGATGCGATGAAACGAGGACCGTTCAGCGAAGCGGGCCGCAGACGGCGCCGGCTGTTCCTCAGCAAGGCAAACGTCGCGCTTGCCGCCGCCGGGACGCTGGCCGCCTGCGTCGGAATCGGCATCGCGATCAACGGCGGCCTGGAATTCAATCGGACGAAAGTCCTGGTGGGCGTCGGGATAATCGCCATATCGACCGTTCTCTATATTTCGATGCTGTTCGTCCAGGACGAATCCCCGCCGCCGGACCAGTGAGCGCCTCGCTTCAACACGCGCACGGGCCGCGCCCGCCTCGGCTTGCGCCAAAGCGGGCCGGCCCAGCGCATCCGCGACGTTATTTCAGCACCACTTTCACGTCGAAGTACTTCGCGGCGAAGCGATCGATGGTCCTGTCGTCCTTCAACTCCTTCAGCGCGCGATTGAGCGCTTCCTTGAGCGCCTTGTCGTTCTTGCGCACGCCGAAGCCCACGCCGGAGCCGAGCAGCTTGTCGTCCGTGACGGCCGGACCCGCGAACGCGAAACCCGCGCCTTGCGGCTGCTTCAGAAACCCCTTCGACGCCACCTCGGCATCCTGAAACGCCGCATCCAGACGGCCCGACGCCAGATCCGCGTAGATCTGGTCCTGCGCCTGATACGACTCGACGTCGATGCCCGTGGGCGCCCACTTCGCCTTCGTGTACGTCTCCTGGATCGAGCTCTGCAGCACGCCCACGCGCTTGCCCTTCAGCCCGTCGACGGTCGGCTGGACCGTGCTGCCCTTCTTTGCGATCAGCTGATTGGGGATCGTATAGATCGGATCGGTGAAATTGATGGCGAGCTTGCGCTTGTCGGTGATCGTCATGTCCGAGTTGATGCCGTCGAACTTGCGCGCCTGCAGGGCGGGAATCAGCCCGTCGAACGAGTTCTCGACCCACACGCACTTTACTTTCAGCTTCGCGCACACCGCGTTGCCGATGTCGATGTCGAAGCCCATCAGCTCGCCGCTCGGCGACTTCGATTCGAACGGCGCGTAAGACGCCTCGACGCCGAAGCGCAGTTCCTTCGTGGTGTCGGCCGCCCGCGCGTTCAGCGTGGCGATGCCCGCGGCAACAGTGGCGCCCAGCACCGCGAATGCGGCGAGCTTGCGGCTGATCCTATGCGAATTCGTCAACTTCCATCTCCTTCCATTTGCAGTTCGATACACGTGTCCTGATGCGGCTCATCGCAGCCGAAAAGCATCGCGGCACAAAAATCCACGCTTAAACCAGCGGCCGCGAATTGGTGCGTCGCATCAAACACCGGGGCGCGATTGTAGCGCGCGTGAGCCCGCGCCACGCGGAAAGCGCGACGAACGCGAAGCCGCCGCGCGGCAACGAACCGAGGAAGCGATTTGGCAAACCGATGTCGCGCTCATGCAAGTCCGCGACTCGCATGAGCGGATGAAGCGCGTTTCAGCCGAGCGATCCGAGCGTTGCGTCGGTCGTATCGACGACCATCAGGCTGGTGCGCAGGCCGGGCTTTACCTTCGGATTCGGGAACACGATGCGCTCTTCGTCGTGCGACACGCGATAGCGGTAGGTCGAAGTGGCCGCGCAATTCCGCGCACAGGCGCTGCGGAAAGCGATCCGTGAACTGCGGATGAACATGAAGCGCGAGCGCGACAGCAGCCCGCCCACGCCCGCCGTGCGATAGCGCGGGCTCAGAAACAGCGAGCACACTTCCGCATAGCCCGTCAGATCGTGCGAGATGTTGAGCAGCGACATGCGCGTCCACACGCCCATGTCCTTGCTCGCATGCACGACCGTCGACACGCGATAGTTGTAGAACGGCTGCTCGAGACCCACCTGCGTTTCGATGCCGCACACGCCCGCGATGTCGCCGGTTGCGGTGTCTTCCATCACGAAGAAATAGCTCGCCTCGAAGGGCTCGGCGTCGCCGCTGAGCGTGCGGCGCGCGATCCGGCTTGAACGTGGTGAGCCCCGGACCCGTTTCCTGGGCGAGCGCGACGAGCACGTCGACGTCTCCCGGCTGCGTGCAGCGCACGACGATCATTGCAATTCTCCCGAAGCTTGATGCAGCGGCACACAGCGCACCGTGTCCTTCTCCTGGACGCCGAGCACGCGCTGCGCCTCGCCGGGCAGCAGCGGCACGTAGAGCGGATAGCTCGGCATGACCTCGGCGATGAACGTGCGGCTACGGCCGCCCGATTCGAGCTCCACTTGCTCGAAATCGCGGCCGAAGAACTTGCGGCCGACGGCTTCCCAGAACGGCGACGCGCCGGAATCGTCGGTGACGCCGAGCATCAGCGAAAAGACCTCGCTCGAGAAGCGCTTGCGGTTCGCGGCGATGTAGATCATGCGCGCGACAGCAGATGCGCCGCCGCTTCGCCATCGCCGGTGCGCAGGGACGGATCGACATAGAAGCCCGTCAGGCGGCTCTTGGCCGTCAGCTCGTGCAACATCGTGAGCGCGTGAATCTTGCGGTTCACCTTGAGTTCGCGCGACGCGTGAATCAGCGCGTCGTTGCAGAACGCATAGAACGGCTCGGAATAACCCGCCGACGCGACGATGCTCGACGTGCCGAGCAACCGGCCCGTCTCCGCATCCTCGAGCACGAAGAGATAGAACTCCTCGCCGGAAAATTCCACTTCGGCGCGAAACGAGTCTTCCGAAAGCGCGACGCAGGTTTCCAGCGCGCGCCGGTCGTGCGGCAGCAGTGCAGCACGGGCTGCGCCGCGCGCGCCATCCGTTGCAGCTCGTCGAGGTCGGAGAGTCTTGCGGGACGAACGAAGCGCATCGTCGGTTCCTGTTGGCGAAAGATCAACGCGCGACGGCGCTGGCGCCGACGACCTGCTCGATCGACTTCCCAATGCGCGCGAAGCCTTCGTCGAGATCGGCCATCGGCATGATGAGCGACGGCGCGAAGCGCAGCACGTTCGGCCCCGCGATCAGCATGATGACGCCGTTGGCCGCCGCCGCGTTCAGCACGTCCTTCGCGCGGTCCTTGTAGGCGTCGTTCAGCTCCACGCCGATCAGCAGGCCGCGGCCGCGAATCTCCTTGAACAGGCCGGAACGCTCGTTGATGCGCTCGAGATGCGCCTTGATCGCGTTGCTGCGTTCGTTCACGCCTTCGAGCAGCTTCGGGTCGCTGATGAGCTCGACGACCTTTTCTGCGATCGACGCGCCCAGCGAATTGCCGCCGTAAGTCGTGCCGTGAACGCCGACCTTGAAGTGCGCGGCGATCTCGTTGGTCGTGAGCATCGCGCCGATCGGGAAGCCGTTGCCGAGCGCCTTCGCGCTCGTCAGGATGTCGGGCGTCACGCCGTACTGCATGTAGGCGTAGAACGTGCCCGTGCGGCCGACGCCCGTCTGCACCTCGTCGAAGATGAGCAGCGCGCCGTGCCTGTCGCACGCTTCGCGCAGGCCTTTCAGGAACGCTGGATCGGCGGGCAGCACGCCGCCCTCGCCCTGCACCGGCTCGACGATCACCGCGCAGGTCTTCGGGCCGATCGCCTCCAGCGCCTTCGGCAGGTCGTTGTACGGCAGATGACGGATGCCTTCCGGCTGCGGCCCGAAGCCTTCGGCGTACTTCGGCTGGCCGCCGACGCTCACCGTGAAGAACGTGCGGCCGTGGAACGACTGCGTAAACGAGATGATCTCGATCTTGTCCGGACCGTGATTGTCGATCGCATACCGGCGCGCGAGCTTCAGCGCCGCTTCGTTCGCCTCCGCGCCCGAATTCGCGAAGAACGCGCGGTCGGCGAAGGTCAGGTCCGTCAGGCGTTTCGCGAGGCGCAACACCGGCGCGTTGGTGTAGCCGTTGCCGATGTGCCACAGCTTGTCGCCCTGCTCGTGCAGCACCTTCAACAATTCGGGATGTCCGTGACCCAGGGCCGTCACCGCGATGCCGCCGGCGAAATCGACATAGTCCCGCCCTTCGGTGTCCCACACGCGCGAGCCGCGGCCCCGGTCAGGCACGAAATTGGCCGGCGCGAACACCGGAACCATTACCTCGTCGAACGTACCGCGATTCACATTGATGTCGGTCATGAGCCACTCCTCGTCAGGTTCGTGCATTGTGTTCGATATTAGGCTTTTCGCAGGCGTTCCGTCTTGCGCGTTCGCGACTGCTTCGATGGGCTTTTCGCGCCGCCTCGTGCCGTCCGGCGCCGTTTCAGCGTGCATCCGGCGGCTCGATCAGCGCGCCGCCGCGCGGCTCGTCGATGGCGCCCCGCTGCTTTTCGATCCAGTTGCGGCGCTCCTCGCGCGGCGTCACGCCGAAGCGGTCGCGATACGCATTCGAAAAATGCGCCGCCGACAAAAAAAACCCCGCACGCGAGGCTGATCTGCACGACCGACTTGCTCGTGCGCTGCAATTGCGTGCGCGCCTTGGTGAGCCGCAGATTGAGGTAATACTTCGACGGCATCGCGCCGAGGTACTGGCGAAACAGCCGCTCCAGCTGCCGTCGCGACATGCCGACGAGACTCGCGATCTCGTCGGTGGCGAGCGGGTCTTCGATGTTCGCCTCCATCAGCTGGAGCGCGTCGTTCAGGCGCGGATGCCGCTCGCCGGGCGCGGTGACGAACGGGATGCGCTGGCGCTCCGTGCCCGCGCGCAGGACGCCGATGCCGAGCGAATCCGCGATGCGTTCCGCAAGATCCTGCCCATGGTCGGATCATCGCGAGCATGAAATCGATGCCCGCCTGCCCGCCGGAACACGTGGCGCGGTCGCGGTCGATCTCGAAGATTTGCTGGCTGACGATCGCACGCTCGAATTGCTCGGTGAACTGCTGATATGTCTCCCAGTTCACCGCGACGCGGTACTGCGAGAGCTGCCCGGCCATCGCGAGCCACCACACGCCGTGATGGATGCCCGAGACGAGCGGCGTGCGCGGCGCCACACGCGCGAGACTCGCGAGAAAGGGGCGATAGTCGGCGAATTGCTGATAGCGCTCGGAAACGACGATGAGCCAGTCGCAGCGCACGGCGTCGTTGAACGCGCAGTCGGCGGGAAGCTGCGCGCCGCCCAAGAGCGGCACGGGACGGCCGTCCCACGAGCAGATGCGCCACTCTAGAGGCGATGCCCGTCGATCTCGTTGGCGAGCGAAAGACTGTCAACGATCGGCCCGATGTCGCTCATCGAGACCGGCGGCAGCGCGACAATCGCCACCTGCAGCGGCGCACCCGCCACGTTATTTCAGGCTTCCCGACAGGAACTGGCGCAGGCGCTCGCTCTTCGGCGCCGTGAGCACCTCCGAAGGCGCGCCCTCTTCTTCCGTGCGTCCCTGATGCAGGAACATCACGTGATTCGACACGTTGCGCGCGAAGCCCATCTCGTGCGTGACGACGATCATCGTGCGACCTTCTTCCGCGAGACGCTGCATCACCTTCAGCACTTCGCCGACGAGTTCGGGGTCGAGCGCGGAAGTCGGTTCGTCGAAGAGCATAACGTCGGGATGCATCGCGAGGGCGCGCGCGATGGCCACGCGCTGCTGCTGACCGCCCGATAGATGCGACGGATACTGCTTCTCCACGCGCGGCGGCAGCCCCACCTTCTCCAGGTACTCGCGCGCGCGGTCCTCCGCTTCCTTCTTCGGGATGCCGAGCACGTGGATGGGCGCTTCCATCACGTTCTCGATGGCCGTCATGTGCGACCACAGATTGAAGTGCTGGAACACCATCGCGAGCTTGGTGCGCACGCGCTGCAGCTGCTTGTGATCCGCGACTTCGAGATTGCCGGACTTGTCGGTCTTGGTCCGCACGGTTTCGCCGTCGACGATGATCTGCCCCGCGTTGGGCCGCTCGAGAAAGTTGATGCAGCGCAGAAACGTGCTCTTGCCGGAGCCGCTCGCGCCGATGATGCTGATCACGTCGCCGGCCTTCGCCGCGAGGGAGACGCCCTTCAGCACTTCGTTGTCGCCGTAGCGTTTGTGAATGTCCTCTGCGACGAGCTTGGTCGCGACGTTCTTGGCGGTTGGCTCCAACGCTTTCTCCTCGGGTGATGACAGGATCTGATCCATGGGTTCGAATTCTACCGCTCGTCACGCGCGGCCCGGACGCGCCGCGCCCGCGGGCCGCAGGTACGCGAGCCAGTGCCGCTCCGCGCGCCGGAACGCCGCGACGAGCGCGAACGAGATCGCCAGATACAGGAGCGCCGCGATGCCGAACGATTCGAACGGCTGATAGGTCGCGGAGTTCGCATCGCGCGCGACCTTCAGGATGTCCGGCACGGTCGCGGTGAAGGCGACGGTCGTCGCGTGCAGCATCAGGATCACTTCGTTGCTGTACAAAGGCCAAAGGCAAGGCGCGGCGCAGCGCGGACGGCAGGATCACGCGGCGGTACATCGTAAACGTGCTCATGCCGTAGGCGCGCGGCTTCCACCTCGCCGTGGGGAATCGCGCGGATCGCGCCGGCGAAGATTTCCGTCGTGTAGGCGCAGGTGTTCAGCGCGAAGGCCAGGATCGCGCAGTTGAAACCGCTGCGAAAGAACGCCTCCAGCAGCGACTGCATGCGCACGAATTCGAGGCTGTACATGCCCGTGTAGAGCAACAGCAGCTGCAGGTAGAGCGGCGTGTCGCGGAACAAGTAGGTGTAGATGCGCACGGGCGTCGAAAGCCAGCGGTTTCTCGAGACGCGCGCGCACGCGAGCGGCACCGCCGCGCAGAAGCCCAGCGCGATCGAGGCCGCGAGCAGCCACAAGGTGACGACGAGGCCCGACGCGCGCATGCGGTCGGAGTACAGGAACGGGCGCCAGTATTCGGCGAAGATCTGGATTATGGCTTTCGCTCGCTTGCGGGGGATCAGAGTTCGGCGTGCCGCACACCGATGGAGTAGCGGCGCTCGAGCGCCATCAGCACGAGGTTCGACGCGCTTGTGACCGCGAGATAGATAAGCGCCGCGATCAGGATGAAGAAGAACATGTTGAACGTGCTCTTGCCCGCGTCCTGCGCGACCCTCACGACGTCCGTGAGACCGATGATCGACACGAGCGCCGTCGCCTTCACCAGCACCTGCCAGTTGTTGCCGATGCCCGGCAGCGCGAAGCGCATCATCTGCGGAAAGAGAATGCGACCGAACACGCGCAGGCCGCTCATGCCGTACGCGGTGCCCGCCTCAAGCTGCTCGCGCGGCACGGCGAGAAACGCGCCGCGAAAGGTTTCGGTGAAGTACGTGCCGTAGATGAAGCCGAGCGTGAGCATGCCCGCCGTGAACGGATCGATGTCGAAATGATCCCAGCCAAACGCGTCGGTCAGGTGGTTCACCGCGATCTGGATGCTGTAGAACAGCAACAGCATCAGGACGAGATCGGGCACCGAGCGGATGAGCGTCGTGTAGACGGTCGCGAGGCCGCGCAAGGGCCCGTGACGCGAGAGTTTCGAGGATGCGCCCAGAAGACCGAGCAGCACCGATACCGCGAGAGACAGCACCGCGAGCGCGAGCGTCTCCTTTGCGCCCGCCCAGAAGAGCGGAGCGAAGCCGTGCAGGAACAAGAGGCGCCTCCATCGTCTTTCGTTGATCGGAAAGAAGCGGAGCACGAACGAAAACGAGCGGCGCGGTCACCCGCACGGTAGCGGCCTTGGGAAAGTCCGTTGGGTCGTCGAACGTACACATGCCTGGTTGCATAACTTCCGCCGTCTACGTACTCGCTTCGAACGTCGTGCGGACATTCATGAAGCGTTCCTCAAACTCGGTTGTTGCTTGATCTGCTGGAACACTCTTCGGCAATCTCAACAGCCTTTATGAAACCGTCTCTTAGTGCCCCTTCATACGTCGCAAACCAGAAAGCTCCCTTCGAATTAACGGCGGACGCGGCGCCCATGCTGTGACGTTCGCCGGGCCGCTCGACCACCGGCGTTTCACCGCGCGGCGCCCACGTCCTGCCATGCACCGAGTCAGCACGGAAGCCCGATTCGTCCCAGAAAAAGATGTCCACCTTCTGCTCACGAGCCCGCCTGGCAATGTTCGGATAGGTGTCTCGCTGCCCACTGTGGCGCGACAATCAAGTTGAGAATGTCGCGGCAGAAATGCTGATGCCGATGTTGATTGACGCTGGCAAGCGTTTATTGATTGACGCGCGGAGTTGATTGACGCGGGCGAGTGGGTGTTGCGCGACAATCAAGATGAGAATGTGGTGGCGGGAAGGTGATGCTGCGGTTGATTGACGCGGCTAGCTTTGCCTGCGAGCCGCGCGTCAATCAGGACGAGAACAGCGGATCATTCGGTGAGGTCGATGCCGTGCTGATGCTCCTGTGTCGGTGGCACACCAACGTTCTTTGGTGTCGCTCTACTGGCCGGGCGTCCCGGTCCCTGCTGCTTGGGCTGCAGGGCAGTACGGCGACGGTAGCTTTCGACGTTCAGCTCAAAGATGGTCGAGTGGTGGACCAGCCGGTCGACGGCGGCCACCGTCATGGCCCGGTCGGGGAAAACCTTGTCCCATTCGCCAAACGGCTGGTTGGCCGTTATGCAAAGGGAACGGCGCTCATACCTGGCGCTGATGAGCTCGAACAGCACCGACGTCTCTGCCTGATCCTTGCTGACATATGCGAAATCGTCCAGGATGACCAGGTCGAAGCGATCCAGCCGGTTGACGGCGGACTCCAGCGCGAGCTCGCGGCGCGCGACCTGCAACCGTTGCACGAGGTCGGTAGTGCGAGCGAAGAAGACCTTCCAGCCCTTCTCCAGCAGGCTCAGTCCGATCGCCGACGACAGGTACGATTTGCCCCCTCCGCTAGGCCCTAGAAGAATCAGGTTGGTGCCGTTACGCAACCAGCCGTCGCCCGCGCAAAGCGCCGAGACGTGCGCGCGCGACACCATTGGCACCGCGTCGAAATTGAAGTTCTCCAGTGTCTTGCCCGGCAGCAGCTTTGCGTCCCTGAGGTGACGTTCGATTCGGCGTCGATCGCGCTCGGCGATCTCGTGTTCGGCCAGCGCCATCGGCAGGCGCGCTGCCGGCCATCCTTCCGTGTCGGAGCGCTCAGCAAAGCTGGACCAGATCTGCTTGATGGCGGGCAGCCGCAAATCGTTGAGCAGCAGCGACAGGCGGGTGGCGTTGATGTCGAGACCATGCCGTCACCTCCGTCGCCATGTCGTCAAGCAGGGCTTCGTAGTCGCTCAGCGGTGCCAGCTGGACGTTCACCTCCGGCATGCTGTTCGTGCGCTTCGCTTCGAAACGCGAACACAGTGCGTCCAGCTCGGGTAACTGTCCATCGTCCAGACTCTGCTGCAGCGCCTGGGCCAGTTGCGCTTCGCAGTTGTGCTCGTGGGCCAGGCTGAGCAGTTCAATCATGGTCCTGCATGCCTGGCGCTGCGGTAGCTGCTCAAGCAGGCGATCGAAGGTCAACGCGCGTTTCCTCGTAGTCGCACGTACGCTGGACCGGAAGCGGCTGAAGCAGTGCCCGCTCGAGCTCAATGCGTTTGCCATTACGCGCGTTGATTCGACCGACGATCTCGTCGATGAAGCGGCGATAGGAACCGAGATTGTCGAAGTCGTGACTGCCGCGCAGAAGCAACGCATCACGCACTGCGCTCTTGAGGTGGCCATGAGGGCTCTCGATGGCGCCGTTCTCGTGGGCAACGCCACGGTTGTTGCGTGTGGGCTGCATGCCGTAGTGGGCGCACAGTGCATCGTAACGCGTGGTCAGATCCTTGCGCGCGTCGGCATCGAGATTGCGGAACGCCGCCGACAGGCTGTCGCTGCGGTGCTCGCGTGGCGCGCCCCCGAGTGCCCAGATGGCGTTCTGCAGCCCTTCAGCCAGCGCGACATAGCTCTCGCCGCCGAGAATGACGTGAGCGTGCTCAAAGCCCGAGCAGGCCGGCCGGAAGTGATAGAGGCGGTGGTCAAGCGCGACACCCGCCACGGTGACGCCCAGGCTGTCCATCTCGGTGAAGTCGGACAACCCGAGACGACCGGGTTCGTGTACCTGACGGAACATAACGTCATGCTCCTCGCCATGGAGTGCGCGCCAGTCGCGAATACGGCGCTCCAGTGTGCGGCGCACGTTGCCCGGAAGCTCGGGACGGCGGCGCGCACGTGGTGCCTTCTTCTGCGATGGCAGTCGCCGGTCCTGATCGATGCGATAACCCGTGGCAGCGCTGAACCCGGCGCGCGCAGCCGCTTGAGCTGGTCCTTCCTTGAGTCTGTACTTCATGTAGAGCCTCATCTGATGGTCGTTGATGTGTCGGCCGGGCAACTCAGCCTCCCTTCGCTACATGGAAGAGCTGTTCATACCCGATTTACCGCGACCACCGACAAGGCACCCCGGCAGCGGGACGGACTCTTCGGCGCGGCGTTGCGGCAGCGGTGGAGGGCGTAGCCCGGAGCCGCTGCCACAACGCCAGTACTCTCATCCTGATTGACGCGCTGCTCTCACCTTGTTTGACGCGCGGCAAGCGTCATCAGGCCCATGGGACCAAGCAACATTCAGCATACCGATTGAAGTTTGTCACGATGGAGTATCCATGGCATCCATTGCACGGGCAGCAACTTCAGGTGGTTCGTCGTAAGGGACGCGGCGCCGCAGAAGTGATTCATGTAGAAGTCCGCAACGGGCTATCGCGGGAACTGCCAGGACGGATGTTTGACAAGGCGCGGTGCGACACGATGTCGTTGGGTTCTCCAGAAGTTGCCCTGAACGCATTGATGGAACTGCGAGACGTCCTCGCGTGCGAGACGACGCTGTCGCCCGATGGGGGATCATTGTCTTCCTTGATTCGAAAACGGGAAAGTAATTCAGATGAGACCATCGTCGATGACCCCAAGGAAGCAACTGACTCTATTACTAGACCGGGAAGAGCCGGTGCTTCTCCTCCCGGCGCCAACGCGCGAAGAACTGATACAGGCCGTAGCAGACCTTCTTCTGGAAGCGCTAGGCACCTCCGTGGAGAACGTGGATCAGGCGCGGGAGGCCGGCGATGAATTCTAAAATCAGTTCCGCGCATCTGGGTCGCGACGCCGTCGTATACGTTCGTCAATCGTCACCTGGTCAGGTGCATAACCACACGGAAAGCAAGCGACGTCAGTACGATCTTGCCGAGTCCGCGCGCAAGACCGGTTTTCGCCAACGTTACCGTCATAGACGATGACCTGGGTCGTTCAGGGTCTGGGCTTACGGAGCGGCCCGGATTTCAGAAACTCGTGGCTGCAATATGCGGCGGTACGGTTGGTGCGGTATTCTGTATCGAGGCATCGCGACTTGCGCGCAACGGCCGTGACCGGCATCATCTCGTCGACCTGTGCGCCTTGACTGGTACGCTAATTATTGATCCCGATGGCGTACACGATCCGCGGCTCACGAACGATCGCCTTTTACTGGACCTGAAGGGATCAATGTCGGAGTATGAGCTGAGTCTGTTACGTGAGCGTGGAATTGCTGCACGCGATGCGAAAGCTGCACGAGGGGAACTTCGATTCTCATTGCCGCCAGGATACTGCTGGAATGAGTTGGGGAAAATTGAACTGGACCCGGATGAACGCGTCACGGAAACAATCCACCTCGTGTTCCGTCGGTTTCGAGAGCTAGGAAGCGCCCGTCAGGTGTTCCTGTGGGCCAAGCTGGAGAAGCTCCAATTGCCCGTTCTGAGGCAGAGCGCGGTTGGCAACCGGATTGCGTGGCAGTCACCTGCCTATCACAACGTAATCAAGCTATTGCAGCATCCGGTCTACGCTGGAGCTTATGTATTTGGCAGGAAGAGTTCTGAGACTCATGTTGTTGATGGGAGAGCGAGAAAAGGTAGTGCTCGCAGTAAGCCCATGCAGTCGTGGAACGTCTTACTGAAAGATCACCATCCAGGCTATATCACCTGGAATGAATTCGAGGAAAATCAGCGGATGATTGCCGAGAATGCGCATATGCAAAAGCGAATGTCTCGCAAATCTGCGCGAGGTGGCCGCGCGTTGTTGGGCGGCCTTGTAAGATGTGGCCGATGCGGCCGGATGATGCGGGTCTTCTATGGGATGAGATCGGGGCAAGCGCACCGCTACCAGTGCCGGGGCGACGACAGTCACGTTGGCGCCGGACTTTGCATCGGCATCGGCGGCGTACGTGTCGACAAGGCCATAGCAACTCAACTACTGGAAGTGGTTTCGACATATGCAGTAGACGCCGCAATAAGAGCGAGTGAAACGCGGTCCCACAAGGATGATGAGGTGCGAAAAGCATTGGCGCGCGAAGCGGAAGAAGCGCGCTATGAAGCCTCGCTGGCAGAGCGCCGCTACGAGGCAGTTGATCCTGGCAAGCGACTGGTCGCACGTGAACTGGAAGCGCGATGGAACGCTGCACTTGAGCGTGTTGCTGAACTCCAGATTCGCATCGAATCTCTTGATACGAAGGTTCTTGCCAATCCGGAAGTTGACCGGGGGGGCGACTGATGTCGCTCGCACACGACTTGCCGACTGCGTGGAACGCATCAGGCGCCACCCCGAGAACCAAGCAACGAATAGTACGGGTTCTTATCCAGGAAGTGGTGATCGATCTGGACGACTCTTCCAATGAAGCTGTGCTTGCAATCCATTGAACCGGAGGGCGACATACCGAGGTGCGTATCGCGCGGATACGCGGCGGCCGCTATCCCGATACCGAAGCACAGACGCAATACGGGTCGGTGGAGGTCATGCGCAAACTCGGTGGTAAATGACCGGATCGCGACTTGGCCGTGACAATGAACCGGATGCGCTGTAAACCCTCCGACGGCAAGACGTGGACGACCGTTAGGGTACGGGAGCTGCGCGAGAGACTGGGAATAGCAGCCTTCGATCCAGCATCTAACGACGGCGAATTGATTAGCGTCGAGGAAACTGCACGGCGCCTGCAGATCTGCGTTGGCTCCGTTCACCGTCTCATTGATGAAGGGATCTTGCCCGCCTCACAGCTCATGCCGTGTGCCCCGTGGCAGATACCGGTGGCGTCGCTGGATTCTGACGCCGTGCAGATAGGCGTGCGAAGTGTGATTGAGAGAAGGCCACGGAACTTCGAGGCGCTGCAAGACGAGAAGACGTTGAGACTACCAGGATTCTAACGGGAGAGATGCATTATGAAACTCGGTCGAATGATCGATTGCTGCTCGGCCTGAAGGGCACGATGAGCAAGGCCGAGTTGCACGTCATGCGGGCACGACTGCGCGGCGGCATCCTCAATAAGGCACGTCGAGGAGAGCTGGAGATGCGGTTGCCCATCGGCTTTGTCTACGACACGGAATCGCGCGTGCGTCTGGATTCCGACGCACAGCATCCGGCATCTCTTCCGCACGTTTCGGCGCACCGGTTCGGCCACAGCAACTGTCAAGGCCTTCCGTAAGCAGGGCCTTCTGTTCCCGCATCGGGTCCACCACGGAGGACGCAAAGATGATGTGCTGTGGAGCGAGCTCGAGCACTCACGCGTACTGTGGGTTCTGCATCACCGCGGTACGCAGGTGCGTACTGCTTCGGGCGCACGCGCTATCGCAATCATCCCGACGGGCAGAAGGTCTGCGCCCGGCTGCCCTCTGAGGAATGGGTATCGCTGATCCCCGACGCCCACGAGGCCTATGTAAGCTAGGAAGAGTTCGAACAGAATGTTCAGGTGTTGCGGGAGAATGCCCACGCACTGGGCATGGATCGGGAAAAGGGAGCGCCGCGTGAGGGGCCGGCGCTGTTGCAAGGCCTCGCGATATGTGCCAATGCGGTGAGCGGATGACAGTGCGCTATCACGTCCAAGGTACACGCAGGATACCGGACTACATGTGCCAGCGCCACAGCATCAAACTTGGGCGGCCGGTGTGCCAGCATGTTCGCGGTGGAGAGCTTGACGAGGCCGTCGGCAGGTTGCTCGTGGAAACTGTCACGCCAGTCACACTTGGGGTCGCGCTTGCAGTACAGGAAGAACTTGAGAACCGCTCTGACGAGCGCGACCGACTGCACCGCCAGGAGTTTGAACGAGCACGCTACGAGGCCGATCTGGCGTGGCGCCGCTATATGCAGGTGGATCCCGCGAATCGGCTGGTCGCGGATTCGCTTGAATCGGAATGGAATCAGGCGCTACGTGCTCTCACCGAAGCTCAGGATCACTACGAAAAGCAGCGCGAAGCTGATCGCGCAGGACTTAACGATAAACAGCGCGCAAGCATCATGACGCTCGCGAGAGACTTCCCTCGTCTCTGGAACGATCCGCGCACACCTGATTGCGAGCGAAAGCGCATGGCGCGGCTGCTCATTGCTGATGTGACTTTGCTCAAGGGTGCAGACATTTGCGTTCAGGTCCGCTTTAATGGCGGCGCCACGCATACGCTACATGTGCCGCTGTCCAAGCCAGCGTGGATATTACGGCAAACCCCTCGCGCAGTCATCGCCGAAATGGACCGGCTTCTCAACGAGTACACCGAGAGTGAAACGACAGAGCAGCTTAATCGTCAGGGGCGCGCCTCCGGCTGGGGCAAGCGGTTTATTTCCAACCAGATCGAGCCGGCGTGTTCGGCCGCGAAGCTGCGCTTCTTCTCGGGCACGACATCCGGTCCGGCAATGCGTGAGATGCCGTGAGCCTTGAGCAGGCGATGTACGGTGCAGCGCGAGAGCGTGTTACGCGGCACCAGGCCGGCGGCTTCCAGCAGCAGGCGGATCTGGCGGATTGAGCGACGCGGGTTCTCACGTTTGGCCGCGAGCACCGCGACCTGCACCGGCTCGGGCAGCTTCGAGCGGCCAGTATCGGTACGGGGCGCATCGGACAGGCCAGCCAGTCCATTGCGGCGCCACGCGTAATACCACGTCTGCAGGGTCTTCTCGCTGATGTGGCGCCGGCGTGAACCGGAAATGGCGTATTCCTGCTGCGCGAGCTGCCGCACGATCTGCTGCAGTTCGCCGCGACTCAAGCGCTCGCGGCTGACCAGCGGGCCGAGCACCGACAGGCGGAACAGCGCCTTCGGATCGATATCGTTCATGGAGGTCCCTGTCGAAGTGAAGGAACCACCATCAAAGCGCTGATCGTCGGCGCGCGGCAGTGAGCAGACTGTGTGGAGTCCCCGCTGCAGTTCGGTCAGCGCCGTCGCATGGCGATCAGGAACCAGTCGATCATGGGACAGCTATGCCGTCGTGATCCAGCCACGCCATCGCTTCGCATAGCGGCATGCGATGCAGGCAGGCCAGCCAGAAGTCGTGGCGAGCGGCACTGCGGCCGAGCTCAGCAAAACGGCTACACAGGTGGAAGGTGAACGTCCCGTGGGCCGCCACCAACGATCGCCACCAGCGCCGCACGGTGTGATACGCCAACGCGAAGACGTTTGCCGTACGGCGTAGCAAGGCGCCCGCGATCAGCAATTGCAGCACGTTCTGCTGCAACGACCAGCCATACCATCGATGCGGACAGATGCACAGCGGCAGACGTGAACAGGTCCGCGTGCATGACGGGCAACGGAAACGCGGCACAGGCACCGGATTGAGCGCGCCGTCGGCGCTGCGATCCGCTGCACCCATAACAGCCGTGACACCACAGGCAGCCACTGCCGCAATGCGGACAGCGGCGAGGTGATGATGCCGGTCGCCGCAACCGTGAGGCCGATCACGAGCATCACCGTGTGGTTCGGAAACAGGCCGCACAGCACTTACCCTGCCGCGCCCGCGAGCGCGCACGCGCCCAGGTGCCAGCGGCGCTCGCCGGTGCGGTCCGAGTTCCTGCCGATCAGGATTATGCCGAGGCTCGCGACGGCGTAAGGCAGCATCGAGATCAGGCCGATCATGAACGGATCGCTCGTGCCCGCGGTCTTCACGAGTTACGGCATCCAGAAGATGAGGCCGTAGATGCCCATCGCGAGAAAGAGATAGATGAGCGCCATCACGAGGGTGACGGGTTCGCTGAACGCGGCCTTCAGCGAATGCACCTCGCCCACTTTGGGATCGTGCGCGAGCTGCTCCTTCAGCGCGCGCTTCTCGCCCGCGTCGAGCCATTTCGCGTGATCGATCTCGTCATCGACGAAGGCGAGCACGACGAACCCGAGCACCACCGACGGAATGCCTTCGAGCAGAAGGAGCCATTGCCAGCCGGGCATGCCGTGGAGACCGTCGCAGAATTTCATGATCGCGCCCGACAGCGGGCTGCCGACGATGCCGCACAGGGCGATCGACGCCATGAAGAACGAATTAATGCGCCCGCGCCGCGACGAGGGAAACTACTTGGTGAAGAAGTACAGCGCGCTCGGCACGAAGCCCGCCTCGAGCGCGCCGATCAGGAAGCGCAGCACGTAGAACCACGTCTCGGTGCGCACGAACATCATGCACGCCGACGCGATGCCCCACGTAATCATGATGCGCGCGATCCAGCGCTTCGCGCCGACGCGATGCAGGAACACGTTGCTCGGCACCTCGAACAGGAAATAGCCGACGAAGAACACGCTTGCGCCGAAGCCGTACATCGCGTCGGAGAAGCCGAGTTCGCTCTGCATCTGCAGCTTCGCGAAGCTGATGTTGATGCGGTCGAGGTACGAAAACACGAAGCACGCGACGAAGAGCGGCACGAAGCGCCAGAACACCTTGCGGTAGATCCGGGCGTCGTCGTGCGTCGCGTCGCGCGGGCGGCGAGAGAATCGGCATTCACGTCGTTTGTCTCCTGGTCGGTCAAGGCAGGCGGATCGGCGGCTGCCTCGGCTCCATGTATGGCTTGAGTTGTTATTGCTTTGCCCGGCCGGCGATGGTCAGTAGGTCGCGCGTCCTCCCGAAAGATCGAACACCGCGCCGGTCGTAAACGAGTTCTCCGACGACACGAGCCACGCGACCATCGCCGCGATCTCCCGCACTTCGACGAAGCGCCCGCGCGGAATCTTCGACAGCATGTAGTCGATGTGCTCCTGCTTCATCTGCTCGAAGATCTTCGTGCGCGCGGCGGCGGGCGTCACGGCGTTCACCGCGATGTCGAGCCCCGCGGTTTTCTTGCCGAGGCTCTTGGTCAGCGCGATCACGCCCGCCTTCACCGCGCTGTACGCCGACGCGTTCGGATTGCCTTCCTTGCCCGCGATCGACGCGATATTGACGATGCGTCCGTAGCCGCGCGATCATCGTCCGGACGACCGCCTGGTTCACGTGGAAGGCCGCGTTCAGATCGACGTCGATCACGCGCGCCCATTCGTCCGGCGCGTAGTCGGCGACCGTCGCGTTCGCGCCCGCGATGCCCGCGCTGTGCACGGCACGTCGATTTTCTCGAGGCGCGCAAGCGTGACGGAGGTGGCTTGCGCGACGGCATCGCGATCGGTCAGATCGACGAGCACGGTATCCACGTCGCCGGCTTTGGCAAGCGACGCACGCGCGGACGCCAGCGCCGCCTCGTCGCGATCCCACAGCGCGACGCGCGCGCCGCCATCGAGCAGACGCTCCGCCACCGCATGGCCGATGCCCTGCGCCCCGCCGGTCACGACGGCAGCGCGATTCGTGAAGTCGTATCGGTTCATGCGTCGACCGTGCGTTGCCGTTGTTCGCCCAGCCCTTCGATGCCGAGGCGTATCACCTGCCCCGCGCGCAGATAGACCGGCTCCGGCTTCTGCCCCATGCCGACGCCCGGCGGCGTGCCCGTCGAGATGACGTCGCCGGGTTGCAGGCTCATGAAGCGGCTCAGGTACGAGACGATTTCGCCGGCCTTGAAGATCATCGTGCTCGTGTTGCCGTTCTGATAGCGCTTGCCGTCCACCTCGAGCCAGAGCGGCAGCCTGTGCGGATCGGGCACTTCGTCGGCGGTGACGAGCCACGGGCCGATCGGGCCGAAGGTATCGCAGCCCTTGCCCTTGTCCCAGGTGCCGCCGCGCTCGATCTGGTATTCGCGCTCGGACACGTCGTTGATCACGCAATAGCCTGCGACGTGGCTCATCGCATCGGCTTCGTCGATATACGCGCCGCCCTTGCCGATCACCACGCCCAGCTCGACTTCCCAGTCGGTCTTTTTCGAGCCGCGCGGAACGCGCACGTCGTCGTTCGGGCCGACCACCGCCGACAGCCACTTGTTGAACACGACCGGCTCGCCTGGCACCGGCAGGTTCGATCCCGCCGCGTGATCGGCATAGTTCAGGCCGATGCAGACGAACTTGCCGATGCGCCCGACACAGGGCCCGATGCGCTCGCCCGCGGGCACGGCCGGCAGCGTCGACGGATCGAGCTTCGCGAGACGCGCGAGCGATTCGGGCAGGAGCGCATCGCCCGCGATATCGCCGACGACGCCGGAGAGGTCGCGAATCGTGCCGGTGGAGTGAGCAGGCCGGGTTTTTCGCGGCCGAGCGCGCCGTATCGCAGAAGCTTCATAAGTCGGTGTTTCCTCGATGGTTGGACGAAAGCCCACAATGTAGACAACGCGTTCGCGCTTGAATAATGAAAGCTGCGCCGGGGGCGATAACTTTGGGTTATCTTCGTGTTCTCCCTGATTTCTGCTCCACGCGCCTGCCTGCTCATGCTGCCGAATGCCGATTCGATCGCCGCGCGCCTGCGGCTCAAGCAACTGCGTCTGCTCATCCCGCTCGACGATCACGGCTCGCTGCATCGCGCCGCCGACGAGATGGCGCTCACGCAACCCGGCGCGACCAAGGCGCTGCGCGAGATCGAAGCCACCCTGGGCGTGACGCTCTTCACGCGCTCCGCGCAGGGCATCCAGCCCAACGAGTTGGGGCGCTGCGTGATCCGCTATGCGCGGCTGATTCACATGGACGTCGCGCACTTGCGCGAGGAGATGGCGGGAATACTGCAAGGCACGGGCGGGCGACTCGCGATCGGCGCGATCACGGGCGCGGTGTCGGGCGTGCTCGTCGATGCGCCGCGCATGGAGCTGGCCGAACTCGCGTCGAGCCGATGGATCGTCTATCCCAGCATCATGCCATCCGCAGCCTCTACGAGCGGGAGTTCAAGGAAGCGGCTGCCGCTGCCCCTGCATCCAGTCGAGACGGCCTCGACCATCACGACCGTCCTGCTGCTGCAAAGCGACCCGACGCTCGTCGCGATGATGCCGCTCGACATGGCGACGTTCCTCGCCGGACACGGACTCGCGAAGCGGCTTGCCATCGCGGTGCGCTCGCGGACGGAGCCGTACGGCGTCGTGACGCGAAAAGGCGTGGCGCTGCCGGCGCCGGCCCGGCTCGCGCTCGAGGAACTCACGCGCCAGAAAACCGCGGACAGGTGAGCCGCCCGTCCGCGTAGCCCGACCACGCAGGGCGCGCTCAGGAAACCAATTCGGCGTTCAGCGTGATCTTCGTGTTGCCCGCGAAGAGCTTGGACACCGGACAGCCTTCCTTTGCCGACTGCGCGGCCCGGTCGAAGGCGGCCTTGTCCGCGCCGGGAATCTTCGCCTTCAGATCGAGCTGGCATGCGGTGATCGTGAAGCCGTCGCCGTCCTTCTCCAGCGTGACCGTCGAGTTCGTTTCGAGGCTCTCGGCCTTTATGCCCGCCAGTTCGAGCTGCAGAGAAAGCGCCATTGTGAAGCAGCCCGCGTGCGCCGCGCCGATCAGCTCTTCCGGATTCGTGCCCGGACCTTCCTCGAAGCGCGACTTGAAGCCGTACGGCGCTTCGTTGAGCACGCCGGTCTGCGTCGAGATGAAACCCTTGCCGTCCTTGATGCCGCCGCTCCATTTCGCCGATGCTGTCTTTTGCACGAGAGTTCTCCGGAAGATGAGGTGGAATTGTGATGAACGGCCCCGTGCGAATCCGGAGCGCGAAGCACGCATGCCGTGGCGATCCGCACGCGCCGTGCCTGGCCGGGCGCGCCCGATGACGGTTGCAATTCGGCGCGATGCCGGCTCTATCCGATGGCGCAAACAGTGTCAGTGTCGGCAAGCGCGTCGTTCTGCATCGTAGCGGATCGCGCGAGCATGCGCAGCGGACCTGCGAATCGGCTTATGACAATCGGCCTATGCCGGCCCGAACGCCTTGCGTGACGCCGGTTTCCCGCGAATCGAGGTGAGCCGCGGAGCGCTTGCTGCAGGAAAGCAATTTCATTCGTATGGTCAAAAGCGAACGATTCACTTAGCATGCCTTCACCCGTCGATTCGACGATGCGCGAATCGCGCATGGCGTGTCGCGGGGTCATCGCTTTTCGTGTCACCGGCAAAAAGAAATGAACGCCATACCGCAACCGAACACGCATCGGATCGTCGATCGCATCAACGCGCTGCAAGCCGCGCCGCCCCGCTTCATCGACGCATCCGAAATCTCCCCGCTCTCGCGCGAATGGCGCGCGATCCGTCACGAGATCGATCGGCTGATGCACGCGGACGCGTGCGCCGCGTGGGAACTGAGAGGCTCGTGGCACGGGCTCAACGATGTCGAGGGCGCGGAAGCGGCGTTCAGGAACAGCAGCGCGTTGGGACAGTCGAACGTGAGCCGCGAGAACTGGATGATCACGCGGTTGAATCTCGGGGTTGTTCTCGGCGGCGCATGAGATCTATCGCGAGCTCACGGAGCCGCGGACCGCGGATCTCACGGCAATCGCCCGGTATGGCGTGCTTGCAGGGGCGATCGGACGCACGGCGCGATTGATCGAACGCGCACGTGCGGCCGTCGTCGAATGGGACGACGAAACGACGCGACGGGTGATGGAAGCGGATTCGATCCTGATCGCCGCTCATTTCCCGGACGAGCAGATCGCGCGGCATCTCGATACTGCCGGCGCGGTGTTACGGAGGCACCGTTTGCGGGCCTCGGTCGTTCCGCACGTGAGCTCCGGGGAAGGCGTCTTTAGCGGCTCACGTACGTGCTGAACGTGCCCGTTTCGTTCGAGCAGGCGCACGACATGAACTTCGAACTCGTGCTGGAAGATGTCGAGGCGGATAACGTGATGGACGTCGCGTTCGACGTTCACTTCGAGAGAGCCCATGCATGAGCGGCACGGCACGGGAATTCGTCGAAGGCGAGACCGCGCTGCTCCGCGATGCGGTCGGCGAACCTCGGTCGCGGGCCGTTCGCAGCCGCGCGTATGACGTTGCGTTCCATGCGGCGCCCGCTTTTCGTCGGCGGCTGTCCGTTCCCGGTACAGTGGGGCAGGCGCGCGGCCTGCATGAACAACTGATCGCGCAATTGAGTCGCCCTCGTCATACGGACCAGGCGCTCGCGGCGCAATCCGCCGAACTCGCGGCAACCATCCTCAGGAGCACTTTATAAACATGGGCCCACCCACCGAACGCATCGCCGACGACCGCACGCTTCCGGAGCGCGTCGACGTGGTTATCGTGGGCGGTGGCGTCATCGGCATCAGCACGGCGCGCGCTCTCGCCGAAAAGGGCCTTTCGGTCGCCGTATGCGAAAAAGGCCATGTCGCCGGCGAGCAGTCGAGCCGCAACTGGGGCTGGTGCCGCGCCACGCATCGCGATCTGCGCGAACTCGAACTGAGCCTGGAAAGCCAGAAGCTCTGGCGGCGCATCGATGCCGAGCTCGGCATCGACACCGGGTTTCGGGAGTGCGGCATCCTTTACGCCGCCGATGACGCCAAAGCCCTCGCCGATCACGAAGCATGGCTCGAACGCGCGCTGGCGCGCGTGGGCCGCGACGCGCTGGACTCGCGCATCGTCTCGCCGGACGAGACCGCCGCGCTCATGCCCGGCTCCGCGCGGCGCTTCGCGGGCGGCATCTATACGCCGGGCGACGGCCGCGCCAAGCCGCAACGCGCCTTCCCCGCGATGGCCGCCGCCGTCCGCGAACGCGGCGTGAAAGTGCTGACGCCCTGCGCGGTGCGCGGCATCGAGACGAGCGGCGGCGCGGTGAGCGGCTTGGTCACCGAGGCGCATCGGCTGCGCGAGCGTGGTCGTGGCGGGCGGCGCATTGACGCGATACTTCGCGGGCAATCTCGGCGTCGACGTGCTGCAGCTCATGGTGCGCTCGTCCGTCATGCGCATTTCGCCCGTCGAGGGCGGCCCCGACGTGAGCGCGTGCAATCAGGACATGGGTTATCGCAAGCGGCTCGACGGCGGCTACACCATCGCCAACGCGTTTCGCAGCTACCACGACCTCACGCCGGACAACATCCGCCTCTTCGCCCGGTTCCTGCCCGCGCTCAAGAGCCAGATCGGTTCGCTCAAGCTCGGTCTGAATGCGCGTTTCTTCGAGGAGCTGCGACGGCCGCGGCGCTGGCCGCTCGACCGGCCGACCGTCTTCGAGACGGTACGCACGCTCGACCCCGCGCCGAACCAAGCCTTCAACGCAGCGGCGCTCGCCGAGTTCCGCTCGATCTTCCCGACGCTCGCTCAACTGCGCGTGGAACAGGCATGAGCCGGCTACATCGACGTGACGCCCGATGCCGTGCCGGCCATCTCCGGTGTCGAGCGCCTGCCGGGGCTGTTCATCGCGACGGGTTTTTCGGGCCACGGTTCGGCATTGGGCCGGGCGCGGGCAGGCTGATGGCCGACCTCGTCGCGAACGACGCGCCGCCCCTCGTCGATCCGCGCGCGTTTCATCTGTCGCACTTCTTCGACGGCAGCAGGATCGAAATCGACGGCGGCTTCTGACGCTGCGCAATGAGCGCGCTGAAGGCAAAGCCGCGCGCCCGGAGGCGGCTCGCGCTAACATACCGATTTGCGGTCGCCCCTCGCTCGCGGCGTTCGCCGAATCTCGTTCAACGGCGCCTTGCGCGCCGTTCGCTCCTGAGGCTTACATGGCATCCACGCCTGTTCTGTATATTATCGACGTCTGGTCGGACTTCGTCTGTCCGTTCTGCTATCTGGAGACGCCCGTGCTCGATCAGTTCCGCAACGCATACGGCGATGCGGTCGAGATCCGCTGGCACGCGTTCGAGTTGCGTCCCGAACCGACACCCCTGCTCGATCCCAATAGCGAAAAAATTCTCGACGCCTGGGAAAACTCGGTCCGGCCGCTCGCCGAGGAGCGCGGCGTGTCGATGCGTCTGCCGCCCGTCGCGCCGCACAGCCGCAAGGCTTTCGAGACGGCGATGTTCGCGCGCGAGTCCGGCCGCTTCGACGTCGTGCATCGCGCGATCTTCAAGGCGTACTTCGAGGAAGACATCGACATCGGGGATACCGATGCGCTGCTCGACATCTCGGCGACGTGCGGCGTCGATCCGGAGCTGCTCGAAGAGGCGCTCGATGAGGGCACCTACACCGATCTCGTGATCGAAGATGAGGAATTCGCGAAGAAACTCGGCGTGAGCGGCGTGCCGTTCGCAGTGCTGTCGCGTGAAGCCGCGCCTGGCCAGGAACCGCCGCCGCCGATCGCCTTGCGCGGCGCCGCGCCGGTCCAGCATTTCGAGGCGGCGGTCGAGCGCCTTTTCCCGGACGGCTTTCCGGGAAGCTGAGCCGCGTCCCCCGTCCGCCCGAAGCCTGGCGGGCGCCGCTCGATCCTAGCTGTGTTCCGCCATGAACGACTTCAGCGCGATACGCTGCGACGGCTCGAGCGACCCGAACTCGAGCCCGTAAGCCGCGCTGTGATCGGCCGGGTCCGGCATGCCGACGTGGCGCACGATCGCGATGGTGTCGATCCTGACGTCGGCGCCATCGGTAGTGAATCGAAACGAGAGATCCAGATGGTCGCCGACGCGCGCGCTCGGCTGCATGACCGTCAGCGACATACCGTAAGGACTGATGTCGCTCACACGGCCCAGTTGCCGGACATCGTCCTCTTTGCCGCTGGCGGAAAAATGCGCGGCAAGGCGCGTGGGCATGCGGGCAAATTTGCGCGTGCGCAGCTTGCGGATCGCGCCCGGCGCCGACAGCACCACATAGTTGAATGTTGAATGGCTCGCGACAGGTCGCATCGACCGTGCACGCGAAACGGAACACGCCGCACCCCGTGAGCGCGACCAGATCCACCTGCTCGCCGACCACGAGCTCCAGCGGGTCGAAGCCCGCCATCAGCGGTTGGGTGACGAACAACGATCGCTCGCCGTTGCGGCGCGGAGCCGAAAAACCGATCACGCGGCTTGCATACATGGCAGACCCGGTGCCGCCGGTGCCGCGCAAGCCGACACGCGCACCGATGGAGAGGCCGATATCTTCGAAAGTCAGCGGCTGTTCCTCGTCCGCTTCGTTCTAACGAACGTCCGGCGCCGGCTGCGGAATCACCCGATGCGGCTCGAAGTGCCGAAACATGAAATCGCGCACGGCGGCGTCCGGCACGACGTCACCCGCATCGAACAGCGGCGAGCCGTCGGCGGCGACGATCGGCCATTCGAGCGATGCATTCAACGGAATGTCGGAAGCGTTCAGCCGAACCAGCGACGGGTGCGCTTCCAGAACGGTTTCTTCGGCCATCTTGTAGGACGATTCTCAAGTATTTTCATAATCGTCGTACCTGACCACGCTGCCGTCAAGTGCCGTGCGGCAAGTTTTACGTTGGCGCGCTGATTTTTTAGCCGAAGCGTGGCCGTTCCTACCGCGCCGGTCCGGCTAAAAAAGTTTTATGCGCATAAAAGTTTTAACGCGGGACGCGCCTAGCGAACCATTGCGCCCGTTTCAGCCGAACCGGGAACCGCCTGCGAGGGCGCGCCCATCACGCTCTCGATCGCCGCCAGAACCTGCGGCACGTTGGGCGGCGCACCTTGATCGCCGACGGAGACCGAACGCCCCGGCGCGTTCACGCCGAAATGCTCGCGCGATGTCACCGCGAACAACATCACCGTGCGGCGCTGCAATGCATGCGCGAGGTGAACAAGCCCGGTATCGGCGCCGACGACCAGTTCCGACGCTTCGATCCAGTGCGCGCACTCCTCGACGCTCAGTTTCGGCAGCACCAGGGCGCCCGGCACGAGCGCGGCGATGGCCTGCGCTTCCCCGCGCTCGCCTTCCGTGCCCCAAGGCAAGGCGATCGAATAACCGCGCGCGACGAGCCAGCGCCCCACTTCGCCCCAATGCTCCTTGGGCCACTTCTTGATGTCCGCGGAAGTCGCATGGAACAGCATCGCGATGGGCACGCCGCGCGGGATATCCAGGCTACGCGCGAGCGCCGGCAGGCGCACGTTGTAGTCGGGCGTCTCGTCGAACGCGTAGCCGAGCGCCTCGGCGACGCTCACGCGCATGCCGCGCCATGCGTCGGTATGCGGGCGCGGGCCGAAGCGTGCGTTGTACGCGAAGGCCGCGCCGCGCTCCCCGAGATCCTGGTTCAGATAGCCGAAGCGGAGTTTTCCCCGTGCGATGAACGCGATGATCGCGCTCTTGTAGACGCCGTGAATATCGACGATCACGTTGTACTTCTCGGCGCGCAACTCGCTGATCGATCCGGCGATTTCCTTCAGATCGTTCCAGTTGCGCGCCTTCTTGAACTTGCGCAGCGGCGCGCTCAGCACGCGGTCGACGCCGGGATTCCAGCGGATGATGTCGACAAAGGCGGCGTCGGCGGCCCAGTCGACTTTCGCGGAAGGAAACGCGCGCCGCAAGTCGGAGACGACCGGTAGTGTCTCGACGATATCGCCGAGCGACGTGACTTTGACGATCAGAATTCGCTTCATGAAAGATACGTGAGTGCTCCGGTCCGCGTACCGATCCATACGGTCGGCGCCACGACACGCGGCACGGCTGGCCGCCCCCGGAAAAACAGTGATTCTAATGAAATTGAGGCGACGGCACTGTCAGTGTTTGTAAGCACGGGACTTAGGCACGGCCCGCCGGCTGCCGCGGCGATCATTCAGCATAGTCCAATTCGAGGTGCGGAGCGCCGGCCGTCTCGGAGGCTCAGAGCGAGCGAGCCGAGAACGTGTCGCACTGGCTCACGTCGCCGCTCGCCAGGCCGCGGCGCAGCCAGCGCTGGCGCTGAGCGCTCGTGCCGTGCGTAAACGCCTCGGGCACGACGCGCCCCTGCGACTGCTGCTGCAGTCGGTCGTCGCCGATGGCCCCCGCCGCGTTCAGCCCCTGCTCGAAGTCGCCGGGCTCGATCAGCTTGGCGTTGTCGCGCTGCGCGACCGCGGCCCACACGCCCGCGAAGCAGTCCGCCTGCAACTCGACGCGCACCGACAGCGCATTCGCCTGCTCGGGCGACATCCGCGCGCGCGATCGACCTTGTCCGAGATGCCGAGCACGTTCTGCACGTGATGACCGACCTCGTGCGCGATCACGTAGGCCTGCGCGAAGTCACCGCCCGCGCCGAAGCGGTCGCGCAACTCGCGATAGAAGGAGAGATCGATGTAGACCTTGCGGTCCGCGGGACAGTAGAACGGGCCCATCGCCGTCTGTCCCATGCCGCACGCGGTCTGCATGCCGCCGGTAAGGAGCACGAGCTTCGGCGGCGGATAGTCCTGATTGAACTGCGTGCGGAAGATGTGCTGCCAGGTGCGCTCCGTGTTGCCGAGCACGCGGCGCACGAACACGGCGCTGGGATCGTTGGCGGGCGGCGCATTGGCGGGCGCCGCCTGGTGCTGCGGCGCGCTGCCCTGCAGAACCTGCGCGCCGTTGATGATGGTCATCGGATTGATGCCGAAGAAATACGACGCCGCGAGCGCGATGATGATCGTGCCGATGCCGATCGATCCGCCGCCGACCCGAAAGCCGTCCCCGCCGCGCCGGTCTTCGACGTTCTGGCTTTCCGCTTCGTCATCGAGGCGCATGATGCTTCTCCTTCGTGTCCGCGCAGCGCGCGTGCTCAAGAGCCATTATGGTACCCGCGCGCATCGAAGGACTTGCGACGACGCATCGTAAAAGTTGTTCCGGAATCTTGCGCGCGGTCCTCGAAACAGTGCGGTCGATTGTCGCGAACGCGCCTGCGCGCTCTTGCCGCAGCGCACTATCGCGGCTCCCCGAAAACATCGGCAAATCAATCCGCTAGTACAATATCCCTTAAATGGCTTTAATAATTATCGCGCTGCAAATATGGCTGTAGGAGCGTGACGACGATCTCGGCCATCTCGTGGAGCGAACCTGTGCCCGGCAGCGGTTCCCATCGGCCGGTTTGGCTGCGAAAGGCTGCACTATAACGATTCCGGGCGAGCTCGGTAAGGCGCGCCACAACAGTCGGTTCGTCATCGTCGAGACGTTTGATCAGCAGGTGCCGCCCGTAGGTTTGTGTGACGATCTGCTCATGGCCGAGCAAGCTGCGCAGTTGACGCTGGAGTTCAGTCGCGTAATGCTTAGTGGGTATGGCTGGCATGTCTGTCTCTCGATTACGATGTGCCCGTTTGCAACGGATAGCCCCGGAAAGTTCATGTGTAGGGGCGTGCTGCCTGATTATGCTCGTGCATAAACTGCTCGGTGCGCTCGCGCAGATGCGCCGTGCTGGTATGATTGGCATGGCGTAGCACCCACCGCGTATAGCGGGCAAACCACAGTTCGATCTGATTGACCCAACTCGCGTGCAGCGGGGTGAAGTGGAAGTGACTGGGCCGTCTCCCGCAAAAGCCGGACATGCGGTGACGCTTAAATTTTGAGGTAGTCTTCTGCCTATGTTTAAGCCTAGTCCATTGCGTTATTGAATTAGCACCCTGTCTGTGTTCAGATACAGGTCATGGGTCAAAATGAACCTGACAGATATCGAACGTGAGCAACTGTTGTCGGCGGCGCGCAGCCGAACGGTGCGTGCGGCGGACGTGCGACGCGCAAAGTTGATCCTGATGCTCGAGGACGGCGAATCGCGCGACAGTATCATGCGCACACTGGGTTGCGATTCGCGCTTCATCGCACGCTGGTCGGGGCGCTTCCTCAGCGAGCGACTAGCCGGCATGTACGCCCGGCACCGCGGGCGGGCGCCTACGCAGCCACCGGCCAAACTGGAAGCGCGGGTGCTCAAGTGCACCCTCAAGCACAAACCCGCCGACGGTTCGACACACTGGAGTAGCTACAAGCTCGCAGCAGAACTCGGCGACGTATCGGTCTCGGCCGTGCAGCGCATCTGGCGCAAGCACGGCATCAAGCCGCAGCAGTTGGAGCGGCACATGGTCTCCAACGACCCGGACTTCGAGACCAAGGCAGCCGACGTGATCGGGCTGTACCTGAACCCGCCGGCGCACGCAGCGGTGTTCTGCGTGGACGAGAAGACCGCGATCCAGGCACTCGATCGCAAGGACCGTATGCTGCCGCTGTCGCCCGGGCGCGCCGAGAGTCACGGCTTCGAGTACAAGCGCAACGGCACGCTCAGCCTGTTCGCGGCGTTCAATACTGCCACCGGCGAGGTGCTGGGCAAGACGGTGGCGCGCCACACCAGCGAGCAGTTCGTGGCCTTCCTGACCGACGTCGTCGCCAGCCAGCCCAAACGCCGGGAAATCCACGCGATCTGCGACAACGTCAGCAGCCATAAGACGCAGCGGGTTGCCGACTTCCTTGATGCGCAGCGCAACGTGCACCTGCACTTCACGCCGACCTACTCGTCGTGGCTCAACCAGGTGGAGAACTGGTTCTCGCGCATTCAGCGTGAAGTGATCGCTCGCGGCATCTTCACTTCGGTGAAGGATTGGGATCGCAAACTGATGCCGATACATCCGCGAACACAACAAGAACCCGAAACCGATCAAGTGGAAATATGACGATCCTTCGCGCCGGATTCGACCAGTGCCAATTCAATGACGCAATGGAATAGACCATGCCAATCGTGCAAGCGTGACGGAAACGCGAAACGCATCCCGAAAAACTCAGAACCTTTCGCGAACATAGGTAAAATACGTTTTTAACCAGCTAACGAATCAACATGTCTGCCAGTGCAGTGAATGTGAACCCGGGGCGCAACGTCGTCGTGGTGGGCACCCAGTGGGGTGATGAGGGCAAGGGCAAGATCGTCGACTGGCTGACGGACCACGCTCAGGGCGTAGTGCGCTTCCAGGGCGGTCACAACGCCGGCCACACGCTCATCATCGGCGGCAAGAAGACCATCCTGCGCCTCATTCCGTCGGGCATCATGCGCGCGGGCACCGCCTGTTACATCGGCAATGGCGTCGTGTTGTCGCCGGAAGCGCTCTTCAAGGAAATCGACGAGCTGGAGGCAGTGGGCATCGACGTCCAGAAGCGCCTGTTCATTTCCGAAGCCGCCACGCTCGTTCTTCCGTATCACGTCGCCATCGACCAGGCGCGCGAAGCCAGGCGCGGCGCCGGCAAGATCGGCACGACCGGCCGCGGCATCGGCCCGGCGTACGAGGACAAGGTGGCCCGTCGCGGCCTGCGCGTGCAGGATCTCTTCGACCGGCCGGTGTTCGAGCAGCGCCTGCGCGAGGCACTCGATTTCCACAATTTCGTGCTGACGCAATACCTCGGCGCGCTCGCCGTCGACTACCAGGAAACGCTCGACACGATGCTCGGCTATGCCGAACGTCTCGTGCCGATGGTCGCGGACGTTTCCCGCCGTCTCTACGACGAGAACCACGCCGGCCGCAATCTGCTGTTCGAAGGCGCTCAGGGCACGCTGCTCGACATCGACCACGGCACGTATCCGTTCGTCACGTCGAGCAACTGCGTCGCGGGCGCGGCGACGGCGGGCGCTGGCATCGGGCCGCAGCGCCTGAACTACATTCTCGGCATCACGAAGGCGTATTGCACGCGCGTCGGCTCGGGGCCGTTCCCGAGCGAACTGTACGACGCCGACAACGCCCAGCGTCAGGAGCAGGTGGGCCTGACGCTCGCGACCGTCGGCAAGGAATTCGGCTCGGTGACCGGCCGTCCGCGCCGCACCGGCTGGCTCGATGCCGCGGCGCTGCGCCGCTCGATCCAGATCAACGGCATCTCGGGCCTGTGCATCACGAAGCTCGACGTGCTTGACGGCCTCGACGAAGTGAAGCTGTGCGTCGGCTACACGCTCGACGGCAAGCAGGTCGACATCCTGCCGCGCGGCGCATCGGAAGTGGCGCGCTGCGAGCCGGTGTACGAAACCTTCGGCGGCTGGAAGGAAAGCACCATCGGCATCACGCAATGGGATGGCCTGCCGGAAAACGCGCGCGCGTATCTCACGCGCGTGCAGGAAGTGGCGGGCGTGCCGATCGACATGGTGTCGACCGGTCCGGACCGCGACGAAACCATCCTGTTGCGCCATCCGTTCAAGGTCTGAGCCTCGACTGAGCTTCGACCCGAGAACCGGACGCTGTAAAGAATGTGGCCGCCTCCTGCGGCCACATTTCGTATATAACCTAAGCATTTGAAAGAGCCTCACGATGATCGCGATGACGGACCCGCGCAACGACGACAAGAACCTCTGGGGCGGCTGGGATGAATACCACCGGCTGATCGAACTCCTCGCGCTGAAGGTGCACGATTCGGGCTGGAAGTTCGACAAGACCCTGTGCCTCGCGCGCGGCGGCCTGCGCGTCGGCGATCAGCTCTCGCGCATCTACGACCTGCCGTTCGCCATTCTCGCGACGAGCTCGTATCGCGAGGCAGCGGGCACGGAGCAGGGCGAGCTCGACATCGCGCAGTACATCACGATGACGCGCGGCGATCTCTCCGGCAACGTGCTGCTGGTCGATTCCGGCGTGACGCTCGCGCGCGTGCAGGAACATCTGAAGGATCGTTATCCGGGCATAACCGCGGTGCGCTCCGCGGTGCTGTGGTACAAGGCGTGTTCCAAGGTGAAGCCCGACTATCACGTTCAATACCTTGAAACGAACCCGTGGATTCATCAGCCTTTCGAGGAGTGGGACACCGTGCGTCCGCACAACCCTCGGCGCATGGATCAAGCGCGGCATGCAGAACTCACGCGATTGACCCGCGAGGTCTGATCGTTTCGTCGGACATACGCCGTTCGCCTAGCACGACGCCGGATGCAACGGCGTTTTGTTTTTGCCGGCCTGACGGGCGCGCGCAACGAAACGTCGCGCGCGTGGCCGCCGACGCATCCGGGCGCGATGCTAAACTCTCACTCGCGTCTCTCGGAGTGTCCGAGCAACATGCGAGAAAGCGCCCCTGCGTGCGACGTTAGATAGAATAGCGTTCGTTTTTTTCCGCCCTGGACGGATATTTCGCTTTTATGACTAACACGACTCACGCGCACGAGCATAAACAGCCATTGCCCTCGCTTGCGCTCGCGGCCATCGGCGTCGTATTCGGCGACATCGGCACGAGTCCTCTCTATTCATTGAAGGAAGCCTTTAGCCCATCGTACGGCATCGGTCTTTCCGAAGCGTCGATCCTCGGCGTCATTTCCCTGCTCTTCTGGGCGATCGTCATGGTGGTCGCCGTCAAGTACGTGCTGTTCGTCATGCGCGCCGACAACAACGGCGAAGGCGGCGTGTTTGCCATGACGACGCTCGCGCTGCGCAGCGTGAAGGAGTCGGGCAAGGTTTCGGGCGTCCTGATGATGCTCGGCATCTTCGGCGCGTGCATGTTCTACGGCGACGCGGTCATCACGCCGGCGATGTCGGTGATCTCGGCGGTCGAGGGTCTCGAGATCGCGGCGCCCAAGCTCTCGCCCTACGTGCTGCCGATCACGATGGTCATCCTCATCGCGCTGTTCTGGATTCAGCGCCACGGCACGGCGGTGGTCGGCAAGCTCTTCGGTCCGATCATGCTTGTGTGGTTCGTGACGCTCGCCGTGCTGGGCGTCGTGCACATCGTGATGGAGCCGCGCATCATCGCCGCGCTCAATCCTTACTACGCCATTTCCTTCATGGCCCAGCATGTGCTGCAGGCGTATATCGTGCTCGGATCGGTGGTGCTGGTGCTGACCGGCGCGGAAGCGCTCTACGCCGACATGGGCCACTTCGGCGCGAAGCCGATTCGTTGCGGCTGGTACGGCCTCGTGATGCCGTCGCTGCTGCTGAACTACTTCGGTCAGGGCGCGTTGCTGATGCATTCGCCCAAGGCCATCGAGAGTCCGTTCTTCCTGCTCGCGCCCGACTGGGCCCTGCTGTCGCTCGTGATCCTCTCGACGGTCGCCACGGTGATCGCCTCGCAGGCCGTGATCTCGGGCGCCTATTCGCTGACCAGCCAGGCGATCCAGCTCGGCTACGTGCCGCGCATGAAGATCCTGCACACGTCGGATCTCGCGATCGGGCAGATCTATATTCCGCTCGTCAACTGGATGCTGCTGTTCATCATCCTGTGCATCGTGGTGGGCTTCAAGAGCTCGGAGAATCTGGCGGCCGCGTACGGCCTCGCCGTGACCGCCACCATGCTCACGACCACCATCCTCGTGTCGGTGGTGATGGTGAACCTGTGGGGCTGGAACCGCTTTCTCGTCGGCGGAATGATCGCGGTGTTTCTCGCGATCGACATTGGCTTCTTCGGCGCCAGCCTGCTCAAGGTCGAGCAGGGCGGCTGGCTGCCTTTGTGCATCGGCGGGGCGCTCTTCTTCCTGCTGATGACATGGTACAAGGGCCGCATGATCGTGAAGGACCGCACGGCCGCGGACGGCATTCCGCTGATGCCGTTCCTGCAGGGCCTGCTCGCGCATCCGCCGCATCGCGTGTCGGGCACGGCGATCTATCTCACCGGCAGCGATTCGCTCGTGCCCGTGAGTCTCCTGCACAACCTGAAGCACAACAAGGTGCTGCACGAGCGCACCATCTTCATGAACTTCGCCACGCGCGACATTCCTTACGTCGACGACGCCCATCGTCTCGAAGTGAAGGACATCGGCGGCGGGCTCTTCCTCGTCAAGGCGGCGTATGGCTTCAACGAGACGCCGGACGTGAAGGCCGTGCTCGAGCAGATCACGCGCACGCACGCGATGACTTTCGAGCTGATGGACACGTCCTTCTTCATGGCGCGCGAGACGGTCGTGCCGACGGAGTTGCCGGGCATGTCGGTGTGGCGCGAGCGCGTGTTCGCCTGGATGCACCAGAACGCGGCCAAGTCGACCGACTTCTTCAGCATTCCGGCGAATCGCGTCGTCGAGCTCGGAACGAAGATCGAGATCTGACGCCGATCGAAGCAGTCGTGAAAAAAGAACCCCCCACGCCGAAGGCGTGGGGGGTTCTTGCTTGAAGCGTACGACTTCAGCGTTTCAGTTTTGCGAACGCCGCCGCCATTGCGCCCGCCGGTTCCGGCTCGCGGCGCTGATTGCCGCGAGCATCGCGCTCGCCGCCCGAACGGCGGTCCTGGCCGCCGCGCTGCGCGCCTGCGCCGCCGGACGAGGCCAGTGCGAAGTCGTCGTCGAGACGCATGGTGAGCGAGATGCGCTGGCGTTTCACGTCCGTCTCCAGCACCTTCACCTTGACGACCTGACCGGTCTTCACCACTTCGTGCGGATCCTTGATGAACTTCGTGGACATCGCCGAGACGTGCACGAGGCCGTCCTTGGGCCGTCCCCCGCAAAAGCCGGACATGCGGTAACGCTTAAATTTTGAGGTAGTCTTCTGCCTATGTTTTAAGCCTACTCCATTGCGTCATTGAATTGGCACTGGTCGAATCCGGCGCGAAGGATCGTCATATTTCCACTTGATCGGTTTCGGGTTCTTGTTGTGTTCGCGGATGTATCGGCATCAGTTTGCGATCCCAATCCTTCACCGAAGTGAAGATGCCGCGAGCGATCACTTCACGCTGAATGCGCGAGAACCAGTTCTCCACCTGGTTGAGCCACGACGAGTAGGTCGGCGTGAAGTGCAGGTGCACGTTGCGCTGCGCATCAAGGAAGTCGGCAACCCGCTGCGTCTTATGGCTGCTGACGTTGTCGCAGATCGCGTGGATTTCCCGGCGTTTGGGCTGGCTGGCGACGACGTCGGTCAGGAAGGCCACGAACTGCTCGCTGGTGTGGCGCGCCACCGTCTTGCCCAGCACCTCGCCGGTGGCAGTATTGAACGCCGCGAACAGGCTGAGCGTGCCGTTGCGCTTGTACTCGAAGCCGTGACTCTCGGCGCGCCCGGGCGACAGCGGCAGCATACGGTCCTTGCGATCGAGTGCCTGGATCGCGGTCTTCTCGTCCACGCAGAACACCGCTGCGTGCGCCGGCGGGTTCAGGTACAGCCCGATCACGTCGGCTGCCTTGGTCTCGAAGTCCGGGTCGTTGGAGACCATGTGCCGCTCCAACTGCTGCGGCTTGATGCCGTGCTTGCGCCAGATGCGCTGCACGGCCGAGACCGATACGTCGCCGAGTTCTGCTGCGAGCTTGTAGCTACTCCAGTGTGTCGAACCGTCGGCGGGTTTGTGCTTGAGGGTGCACTTGAGCACCCGCGCTTCCAGTTTGGCCGGTGGCTGCGTAGGCGCCCGCCCGCGGTGCCGGGCGTACATGCCGGCTAGTCGCTCGCTGAGGAAGCGCCCCGACCAGCGTGCGATGAAGCGCGAATCGCAACCCAGTGTGCGCATGATACTGTCGCGCGATTCGCCGTCCTCGAGCATCAGGATCAACTTTGCGCGTCGCACGTCCGCCGCACGCACCGTTCGGCTGCGCGCCGCCGACAACAGTTGCTCACGTTCGATATCTGTCAGGTTCATTTTGACCCATGACCTGTATCTGAACACAGACAGGGTGCTAATTCAATGACGCAGCGCAATAGTGAAAATCCCTTGCCGATCAAGCAGCTGTATCCTTTCCGGTCAGGCGCGCGGCTCGACCGTCCACCTGCCGCCGCGCTCGACGAGCACGCGGTCGAACGCGAATTCGTCCAGATCGTGCTCGTGGCCGGGCAGCGCCTGGATGACCACTTCACCCGCGTCGCGCAGCGCCGAGATCGCCGCGCGCAGCGGCTCGTCATGCTTCCACGGCGCGAGGACTGCGCTGCCACGCGCGTCGACGGGCGAAATGCGCGCCACTTCGCGCAGATCGAGCGAGAAACCCGTCGCGGGCCGCGCCCGGCCGTATGCGAGGCCCACGTCGTCGTAACGGCCGCCGCGCGCGACCGCATTCGGCACGCCGTCCACGTAGGCCGAGAACATCACGCCGCTGTGATAGGCATAGCCGCGCAGGTCCGCGAGGTCGATCATCAGCTCCGCGCTTTCGACCTGGCCCGCGAGGAATGCGAGATCGTCGAGCGCGCGGGCGATCACCGGCAGGTTCGGCAGGCGGCCGCGCGCGATCTGCAGCGCCGACGCATCGCCGTAGAGCGAGGGCAGCGCGCGCAGCGCCTCGCGCGGCACCTGGCCGAGATGTGCCGTGAGTTCATGCAGGCGCGGCACGTCCTTGCTCGCGAGCGCGTCGTAGAGCGCCTCGCCGAGCGATGCCGCGGCGGGCTCCAGCTCCAGAAGCGCGGCGAGCACGCCCGCGTGGCACAGATCGAGGCGCACTTTCGTCAGACCGGCCAGATGCAGCGAATCCAGCATTAGCTGCTGGATCTCGAGATCCGCCTCGAGCCCCGCATGGCCGTAGATTTCCGCGCCGATCTGAATCTGCTCGCGCGTCGCGTGCAGCCCACGCGGGCGCGTGTGCTGCACGACCCCGGCGTAGCACAGGCGCGTCACGCCCTGACGGTTCAGCAGGTGCGCGTCGATGCGCGAGACCTGCGGCGTGATGTCCGCGCGCAGGCCGAGCGTGCGCCCGGACAATTGGTCGACGAGCTTGAAGGTGCGCAGATCGAGGTCGCTTCCGCCGCTCGTCAGGAGCGATTCGAGATACTCGAGCATCGGCGGCATCACGAGTTCGTAGCCGTACGAACGGAAACGGTCGAGCAGGCGGCGGCGCAGCTCTTCGATCTTGCGGGCTTCCGACGGCAATACGTCGGCGATATTCTCGGGAAGTAACCAGGTGGACATCGATACGTTTCCTACGGGACGCGGCGCGTTGCGCTTGCGGCGCGGCGCTCGCGGACTTCAACGGTCAGGGACGAAAGAATAAGGACAAGATAGGCGAAATGATGCCGCGCTGCCGGGCGTTTCGATCATGTCGCGATCAGAAGCAGAATCAGGCCGAGCGCCATCGCGATCAGTCCGCCGATGCGAATGTGGTGGATCGGCCGCTCCGCGATGCGGCGAAAGGTATTGCGCCACGCGATCGGAAACACGAAGGGAAACATGCCTTCGATGATCAGCATCAACGCAAGAGCGAGCAGTAACGTCTCGGCCATGTCCAAGGGAATGAAAGCGCGGCGCGTCCGGATGAATTCCGACGCGCCGCGCGGGCAGGATCAGTGCTTCGCGGCGGCGGGCGGCGTGTCCGGCGCGCCGCCATTCGGGCTTTTCATGAAGCGGAAGAATTTGCTGCTCGGGTCGACGACGATCACGTCGCCCGGCTTGAACGTCTTCTTATACGCTTCGAGGCTCTGATAGAACTGGTAGAGCTGCGGATCGCGTCCGTACGTATCGGCCGCTATGGCCGCCGCCTTGCTGTCTCCTTCGCCCTTGATGGACTGCGCCTGGCTGTAGGCGTCGACGAGAATCTGCTGCTGCTCGCGTTCCGCGTTCGCCTTGATCTTGTCCGCTTCCGCCGTGCCCTTCGCGCGCTCGTTGGCCGCCGCCTGCTGGCGCGCCGCGATCATGCGCTTGTAGACCGAATCGGCCACCGCCGACGAAAAGTCGATGCGCGTCATCTGCAGGTCGACGAGCTGCACGCCGAACGCCGCGGCCGCGTCTTCCACGCTCTTCTGCGCCTCGCTCGCGAGCGCCTGCTGATTGCCGAGCGCGTCGGTGAGCGAGCGCTTCGCGAAGCCGCTCGCCAGCGCGATGATGCGCTGGCCGTCTGCGTGTTCTTCTCGTTGCTCTCGAAGAGCTTGAGCGGGTCGGCGACGCGATATCACCGTGTTCACCAGCACTTCGTTCTTTGTCCTCCGTCGAGAAACGGTCGGCGCCGGATTCGTCGATGGTGAGCGTGCGCGTGTCGATGAGCGTGAGCGTCTGGAACGGCGGCGGCAGCTTGAAGACAGGCCGGGACCTTCGAGCCGCGGGCTGCCTTCGCCGTGAGCGGCCACGACCGCGGCATGTCTTTCATCGACGGTGAAGATCATCGAGGAGCCGATGAACAGCACGATGACGACCGCGACGACGAGCGCAATGATTCGATTCATGTTCGCGCCCCTTATTGCAGATCGTCTTGACGGTTGCGGGAGCGGAACGCGTCCCGCAAGCGCAGCGGATCGCCGCCGGCATTCGCGCTCGGCCCGCGGCGACCGTGCCGCTCGCGCCGCCGAACCCTCGGCCGCGTCCTTCGCCTGCTGACGATTCGCTTCGACGAGCTTGTCGAGCGGCAGATACACTACGTTGTTGCCGGCCTTGCTGTCCACGAAAACCTTCGTGGTGCGCGAATAGATCTGCTGCATCGTGTCCAGGATACATGCGTTGACGGATGACCGCGGGCGCCTTCGAGTATTCGGCGTAGACCTCCTTGAAGCGCTCCGCGTCGCCCTTGCGCCTGCGTGACCTCGCGATTGCGTAGGCCGTGGCCTCGTCGATTATCCTGGCCGCGTCGGCCTTCGCGCGCGGAAGCAGCTGATCGACATAGGCCTGCGCGGTATCATCGCGGGCGCGTTCGTTATCCTGGCCTGTGGCGCACGCGCGACGCTTCCTCGAACGCTGACTGCACCTGCTGCGGCACCTGCACGCTCTGCACCGCGACGCCCGTCACCTGCAGGCCGGTGCGATAGGTGTCGAGCGAGCGCTGAATCGACTCGGCCAAGCGCGAACACAACGCCTCGCGGTCCTTGTAGAGCATGTCGTCCGTCTTGAGGCTGCCAGCGATCTCGCGAATCGCGGCTTGCGCGGCCTGCACGACGCTCTGGTCGGGGTCGAGATTGCAGAACAGGAAGTCGGTCGGCGATTTGATCTGGTATTGCACGTCGATGATGTCCGCCTCGCTCGTGAGAAGCGACGCATCGCGCACGTTGCCCTGCGAGAGCGCCGTGCCGCGCCCCACTTCGACCGAGCGGATCTGCGAGGTATCGACGATTTCGCCCGACTGGAACGGATACGGCAGACGCCAGTGAATGCCCTGCGCGACCGTCTGACGATACTTGCCGAACTGCGAGATGACGCCGACATGACCGTCCTGCACGACGAACACGCCGCTGCCGAGATAAATGGCGATCAGCACGCCGATGATGATCCCGAGGCCGATCCTGGTGCCGCGGCCGTTGTCGCGGGGCGCGCCGTTGCCGGGCTTGCGCCCGAACACGCCGGCGATGCGGCGGTTGAATTCGCGCCACATCTCGTCGAGATCGGGCGGACCTTCGTCCTTGCCGTTGGGACGCTTGCGGTCCTGCGGACGCTTCGTGTCGTTCTTCACGCCATTGCCATCGCCCCGCCCCCAGTGCAGATCGTTGATCGAAAAGACGGCATGTTCGCGTTGCCGGTTAGTCCGCTCGTTGTAGTCGTTCACTCGGTGATTTACCATTAGGCAGCCGGGTCAATACGGATCGATGCGGGCCGATTCGATTCCGGACGGATCAGTGTCCGTGCTCGGGAACCTTGTGATCGTCACGTTCGACGGCAGGCCGCTAGTCCTCGAGCTGCGCGTGCGTGTCGTGTAGGGCGTTTGACCCGGACTGCGTGGATTGCTTGGCTTCTGACGTCTCGTGCAGCTCCGCGAATCCGGCGAGCACGCTGGGTAGGCCCGCATCGGTTTCTTCGGTGTCCGCCGCGGCGGTTTCGGCGATGGCAGCGCGCAGCGCATCGAGCCCCTGACCCGTGCGAGCGCTCAGAAAGACGCGCGAAATATTACCATACTCGTCCCTTTCAACCGCCTCGCCGCGGGCCGCGAGCTCGGGCACCGCATCGATCTTGTTTAAGACGAGAATCTGGCGGATCGAATCCGCGCCGATGCCGCGCAAAACCTCGTTCACTTGATCGATCTGATCGAGGCGCACGGCGCTCGACGCGTCGACGACGTGCAGCAGCAGGTCGGCGTGAATGGTTTCCTCGAGCGTCGCGCGGAACGCCGCGACGAGCTGGTGCGGCAATTCGCGAATGAACCCGACGGTATCCGACACGACCACGTGCCCCGCTTCCTCACCGAGGAACACGCGGCGCGAGGTGGTATCGAGCGTCGCGAACAACTGGTCCGCGGCGTACGCCTGCGCCTTCGTGAGCGCGTTGAAGAGCGTGGACTTGCCCGCGTTCGTATAGCCGACCAGCGACACCGACATCGTGCGGTTGCGCGCGCGCTGACGCCGCTGCGTGCCGTGCTGGCGGCGCAGCTTGTCGAGCCGTGTCTTGAGCGCCTTGATGCGCTCGCCGATCAGACGGCGGTCGGTTTCGAGTTGCGTTTCGCCCGGGCCGCGCAGGCCGATACCGCCCTTCTGACGTTCGAGGTGAGTCCACGCGCGAATGAGGCGCGTCGACAGATATTGCAGTTGCGCGAGCTCGACCTGCAGCTTGCCTTCGTGGCTGCGGGCGCGCTGCGCGAAGATATCGAGAATGAGGCTCGTGCGATCGACCACGCGGCGATTCAGCGCCATCTCGAGATTGCGCTGCTGCGCGGGCGCGAGCGCATGATTGAAGATGACGAGTTCGACGTTGTTCGCTTCGCACTGCAGGCGCAGTTCCTCGACCTTGCCGCTGCCGATGAACATCTTGGCATCGGGGCTCGAGCGGCGGCCGGTGAGCGTGACGGCGGGATGGGCGCCCGCACTTTGTGCGAGCAGACTGAGTTCTTCCAGACTGGCTTCGAAATCGATCTTGCCGAAGTCGATGCCGACGAGCGCTGCGTTGATCAAATTGATGTGTTGGTTTTTGAAGCGACCGGCGAGTTGCTTAATGTTTGCTTAGGAATGGCAAAAACGCGCCGGCCGCGACGAAGTTTAGGACGATTCGGCGTCCGGGTGGAAATTCACCGGACGGGCAGGCACGACCGTCGAAATGGCGTGCTTGTAGACCATTTGTGTGACCGTATTTCGGAGCAACACGACGTACTGGTCGAACGATTCGATGTTCCCTTGAAGCTTGATGCCGTTGACCAAATAGATCGACACCGGCACGTGCTCTTTACGCAGTGCGTTCAAAAACGGGTCTTGTAACAATTGCCCTTTGTTGCTCATAGCAAACTCCGTGTTTTTTTGCAGGTTGGAAGTATTGTGGACGAAGAAAAAGAGATCCGCCGAGAATCGCTACACTATAGCTGATTTTCGCTGTTTTAAGTTTTCGGCACCAGTTCGGCCCAATGGGTAAACAACGGGCCCGCGGCGCCGGAACGCCGGGTTTCACGCGGCTCTCATTCCTTGTCCGCATAAGGGTTCCGGCTCGACCGGAACTCTATGCGCAGTGGAGTGCCGACGAGTCCAAAAGTTTCCCGAAAGCGCCCTTCCAGATAACGTTTGTAGGTATCCGTGACCGCGTCGAGCGCATTGCCGTGCACGACGATGATCGGCGGATTCTGCCCGCCCTGGTGCGCGTAGCGCAGCTTCGGTCGCACCGGACCGCGGCGGCGCGGCTGCTGGAATTCCACGGCATCGATCAGCGCGCGCGTGAGCTTCGGCGTCGGCAGCTTGGCCATCGCGGCCGCGTAGGCTTCGTCGACCGATTTCATCAACGCGCCGATGCCGGTCTTCTCCAGCGCCGAGACGTAATGGAATTTAGCAAAGTCCAAAAACTTGAGCTTGCGCGTGAGATCGGCCTTGGTGCGTTCGCGCACATGCGAATCCAGCCCGTCCCACTTGTTCACGCCGACCACGAGTGCGCGGCCCTGCTCGACCACGAAGCCCGCGATGTGCGCGTCCTGCTCCGAGATGTCCTGCTGCGCGTCGAGCAGGAGGATCACGACGTTCGCGTCCGCGATCGACTGCAGCGTCTTCACTACCGAGAACTTCTCGATCGCCTCGAACACCTTGCCGCGCCGGCGCAGGCCGGCGGTATCGATCAGAGTGTATTTGCGGCCTTGGCGCTCGAAATCAACATAGATCGAATCGCGCGTCGTGCCGGGCATGTCGAACGCGATCACGCGCTCCTCGCCGATCAGCGCGTTCACGAGCGTCGACTTGCCGACGTTCGGACGCCCGACGATCGCGATCTTGATGCCGTGCTGCGCCTTCTCTTCCTCGCTCTCCTCCGGCTGATCGGCATAGGCGATGTCGAGCGCGTCGTTGATCATCTCGAGCACGCCGTCGCCGTGCGCGGCCGAGATCGCGCGCGGGTCGCCCAGGCCGAGCTCATAGAAGTCCGACGCAACCGCCGTGTACTTCATGCCCTCGGCCTTGTTCACGACGAGAAAGAGCGGCCGGCCGGTCTTGCGCAGATAGTCGGCGATCGACTTGTCTTGCGGGGCCAGACCGTTGCGTCCGTCGACGATGAACACAACCACGTCGGCCTCCTCGACGGCCTGGCGCGTCTGGCGCGCCATCTCGTGCAGGATGCCGTCCTTCGCGACCGGCTCGAAGCCGCCCGTGTCCACCACGAGATACGGGCGCTCACCACCGACGCGGTCACCGTAGTGGCGGTCGCGCGTCAGGCCCGGCAGGTCGGCGACGAGCGCGTCACGCGAGCGCGTGAGCCGGTTGAAAAGAGTCGATTTCCCCACATTGGGGCGCCCGACGAGGGCAATCACGGGTTTCATCTGATGTTGTTCAAGGTTGAACGCAAGGCGGACGCGGTACGCGTGGTTCAAACGTCTCGTTGCGTTCCGCTACGCCGCGCAAAGCTGCGCTTGTCGAAAATTAGCATGGATTCGGCTTGCCGCACGCGAGGCGCGTCGGTGGACCAGGCCTTGGGCGTTCGTTCGCCGATTTTGCCTCTTCGGAGGCCGTTTGTCGCGCGGCGATATCGCGCGCTTCGTTCTTGCGACCCTGCTTTTGCATGCGGGTTCTGTCGGGCGCGCCGCGCGGCGCACCGCTTCTTTCTCGTGCGGCTCGTCGGGGCGAGCCTGCCGCGCCGCCGAACGACGGCGCGCTTGCAACTCGATGGCCGGGAAAAGCCTGACGCCTCTCCCGGCCGGGTTCGGCATCAGTTGCTCGGACGGAAGCCGTAGAGATCGCCGTCATGCGTCTGCACGACGAGCGTATCGCCCGCCAACACGGGCGCCGCGGTGATCGCGCTGCCGTCGGTCGGCGCGCGGCCGATCATCTCGCCGTTCTCCGTGTTGAGGAAATGCACGAAGCCCTTGTAGTCGCCCACCACGACGGCGCGGCCGAGGATGAAGGGCACGCTGACGTTGCGGTTCTTGAGCACCTCCGTCTTCCAGAGCGGCGAGCCGTCGGATGCGCGGAACGCGTTGACGACCGACCAGTCGTCGCCCGCCGCGACCACCTGCTCGCTCTGCGCGAGGCCACTGTCGCTCGAGAAGTTCTTCTCCCATACCGGCTGGCCCGTGTTGGCGTCGAAGCAGCCGATGCGTCCCTGGAACGTCACCGCGCAGGTCTGCGCGGTGACGAGACCCGGCACGCCGGTCACGTCGTTGATGCGCTCGACTTCGGTCACGCCCTTCGGATACGACACCGGCGCCTGCCAGTAGGCGTCGCCCGTCTGCAGGTTGATCGCGGCGAAGGCGCCGCCCGGGAAGCCCGCGAGCACCGCCTGGTTGCCGGCGAAGGTCATGCCCGCCGACACGCGCAGATTCAGCGGCACCGCGCGCAGCTGGAAGACCCACTTCTGCTCGCCGGTCTGCGCGTTGAAGGCGATGACCTTGCCGTCGATCGTGCGCACGATCACGAGATCGTTGCCGACGAGCGGCGGCGAGATGATCTCGCCCGGCGCCGTGGCCGTCCACAGCAGCTTGCCGTCGGGCCCGAGCACGTCGACCTGTCCTTTCAGTCCGCCCACGGCCGTGAGATTGCCGTCGCTGCCGACGCCCGCCGAGAGGTCGTCCTTGAGCTTGGTGCGCCAGACATTCTGGCCGGTCTTCGCGTCGATCTTCGCGACGGAGCCGTTCGCGCCGGCGGCGTAGACGTAATCGCCCGCCGCGACCGGCGAGAACAGATAACGGCCGGCCTTGCCGACGCTCGACTTCCACGCCTGATTGACGTTCAGCACCGGCTTGAATTCCGCGAGCGGCACCGGCACGCGGCGTTCATCCTTAGTCGACGAGCAAGCGGCCAACAAGACGGTCATCGCGCAGGCGAGCGGTACAGCATAGCGTTTCAAAAGAGTCATCGGTGGACGCAACATGGATGGTTGGAATCGGTTGATCGGTGCGCGCGCCGCGTCGCATGAACGACGTTTCGGCGCGGCGGCTTGATTGGGCTATGACTGTATCGGCAAGACGACGATGCGGATCAGCCGCCCAGCGCATCGAGCTTGAACTGGATCAGCTGACGCGCGGACGTGTCGTCGCGGGCAGCGGTATCGAGCGCCACCTTGTAGGCCGCGCGCGCGTCGTCGTGCTTGCCTTGCGCGGCGAGCAAGTCGCCACGGCGATCCGCGATGACACCCTTGAACGCCTCAAGAGGTACATCCGCAAGAAGCTTGAGACCCGCATCGTAGTTCTTCTCGTCGAGCAGAACGAGCGCGAGGCGCAGCTTTGCGATCTGCTTGTACTCGTCGTCCTTCGCGTGGTCGATCGCCCATTGCAGCTGGGCCTTCGCGCCGGCGGCATTGCCCGCCATATATAGCGACTTCGCCGCCGCGAGCGCGCTCATCTGCGCATAGGCAGTGCCGCCGAACTTGTCTTCCATGTCCGCTGCGACGCGCAAGACCAGCGCCTGGTCGTTGCCGTTCACGGCTTGCTGAAGGTGGTCGTACAGCACGGAGGCCTCGGCCACCTGACGGCGCTGCCAGAAATTCCAGCCGTTGTAGCCGGCCGCGATGACGAGCGCCACGAGCACGATCCAGGTCGTGGCGTTGCCCCATTTGGCCCACCAGGCCTTTACGCTTTCAATCGATTCTTGTTCGTCGTGATAGCTCATCGTCCAGCTATTCCTTCCTGCGTTTCATTACCCTCAACGAGCGCCGCGCGCGATGCCGGGTCTTCGGATCCCGGCCGATGCGCGCGGTCGAAGTGCCCAAAAATCAGGCAGCCTCGTCATCGGCGGTTGCAACCATCGCATTGATTAGGTATTCGGTCAAGTCTTGCGCCGGAACGTTCACTTGCTCGTTCTTTTGGCCCTCGGACGTTTCACCGCCCGAGCGGCGCAGCGGCTTGACGCCGATCATGCCCTGCGCGAGCTCGTCCTCGCCGAGCACCACGGCGAACGCCGCGCCGCTCGCGTCGGCCTTCTTCATCTGCGACTTGAAGCTGGCCGTCGCGCCGTCTGGGCTGCAGTGCAGGATGACGTCGAGACCCGTGTCGCGCAGACGCTCGGCCACGATGAACGCCTGCTCCGCCGCGGCCTCGCCCTGATGCACGACGTACACGTCCGTGCCCTCGGCTTCGGGAACGAGCTGCTCTTCCTTCAGCAGCTCGAGAATGCGCTCGACGCCCATCGCCCAGCCACACGCGGCCGTCGGCTTGCCGCCGAGCTGCTCGATGAGCGGATCGTAGCGCCCGCCGCCCGCGACCGTGCCCTGCGCGCCGAGCTTGTCCGTGACCCACTCGAACACGGTCAGGTTGTAGTAGTCGAGGCCGCGCACGAGACGCGGATTGATCGTGAACGGAATGTTGTTCGCCTTGAGCAGACGCTGCACGCCTTCGAAATGCCGGCGCGATTCGTCGCCGAGAAAATCGACCAGCTTCGGCGCGTTCTGCGCGATTTCCTGCATCGCCGGATTCTTCGTGTCGAGCACGCGCAGCGGATTCGTGTAGAGGCGGCGCTGCGCTTCCTCGTCGAGCGCGTCGGCATGCTTCTCCAGATACGCGATCAGTTCCTTGCGATGCGCCGCGCGCTCGTCCGCCTGACCGAGCGAGTTCAGTTCGAGGCGGATGCCGGTGAGCCCGAGGTCGTCCCACAGGCGCTGGCACATCATGATGATTTCGGCGTCCGTGTCCGGACCCGCGAAGCCGAGCGCTTCCACGCCCACCTGATGAAACTGGCGATAACGCCCGCGCTGCGGACGCTCGTGACGGAACATCGGGCCGATGTACCACAGACGCTTCGGGCCATCGTACAGCAGGTTGTGCTCGATGGTCGCGCGCACAACGGCCGCCGTGTTCTCCGGGCGCATCGTCAGATGCTCGCCGTTGAGCGCATCGGTGAAGCTGTACATTTCATTTTCGACGATATCGGTCACTTCACCGATACCGCGCGTGAACAACTGCGTGTGCTCGACGATCGGCGTGCGGATGTTCTGATAGCCGTACGCGCGCAGCATCGACTTGACGGTGGTTTCGAAGAAGTCCCACAACGCGGCATCCTGCGGTAGGATGTCGTTCATGCCCTTCACGCCGCTCAGCTTCTCGAGCCGTTTCTTCTGTTTAGTCATCTGTCTTTAAGAGGGTTGCAGTGGACGTCTCTTCGCGCTTGCCTGCCTGTTGCCCATACGTGCGCTCAACGTAGTCGCTGACGATTTGCTGGAATTCCTCGGCGATGCGCTCGCCGCGCAGCGTCTTCACCTTCACGCCGTCGATGAACACGGGCGCCGCTGGATTCTCGCCCGAACCCGGCAGGCTGATGCCGATGTTCGCGTGTTTCGATTCGCCCGGCCCGTTGACGATGCAGCCCATCACCGCGACGTGCATCTTCTCGACGCCTGCGAACTTCTCGCGCCACTCAGGCATCGAGTTGCGCAGGTAGGCCTGGATCTGCGAGGCGAGCTCCTGGAACAGCGTGCTCGTGGTGCGGCCGCAGCCCGGGCACGCGATGACCACCGGCGTGAAGGAGCGCAGGCCCATCGTCTGCAGGGTTTCCTGGCCGACGACGACCTCGCCCGTGCGCGCGCCGCCCGGCTCGGGCGTGAGCGAGATGCGAATGGTGTCGCCGATGCCTTCCTGCAGCAGCACCGAGAGCGCCGCCGTGGAGGCCACGATGCCCTTCGAGCCCATGCCCGCTTCCGTCAGGCCGAGATGCAGCGCGAAACTGCAGCGCTTCGCGAGTTCGCGGTACACGGCGATCAGGTCCTGCACGCCGCTCACCTTGCACGACAGAATGATCCTGTCGCGGCCGAGACCCAGCTCGACGGCGCGTTCCGCCGAGCCGATCGCCGATTGAATCAGCGCCTCGTACATCACGCTCTGCAATTCCCACGGCGTCGCGCGCGCGGCGTTCTCGTCCATCATGCGCGCGAGCAGCTCCTGATCGAGACTGCCCCAGTTCACGCCGATGCGCACCGGTTTGTCGTATTTGATCGCGGCTTCGATCATCTGGGCGAATTGCGTGTCGCGCTTCGCGCCCTGCCCGACGTTGCCCGGGTTGATGCGGCACTTCGACAGCGCCTCCGCGCAGCCCGGATAGTCGCGCAGCAGCAGATGGCCGTTGTAGTGGAAGTCGCCGACGAGCGGCACGGTCACGCCCATGCGGTCGAGCTGCTCGCGGATATGCGGCACGGCGACCGCCGCTTCCGGCGTGTTCACCGTGATGCGCACGAGCTCCGAACCGGCCTGCGCCAGTTCCTTGATCTGGATGGCGGTACCGATGGCGTCGGCGGTGTCGGTATTGGTCATCGACTGCACGCGCACGGGCGCGTCGCCGCCGATCGTCACGAGCTGGCCGCCCCAGCGCACATCGACCGCATGTGAGGCGCGACGCTGCAACGGACCGCCGAAAACCGGCTCGGTCGAACAAATCTTGCTGCTGATCAGGGATTGAGCTTCGGATTGCATCGAAAAACCCTCTGGCAACCTGGGCGCCGCCGAAGCGGCGCGTTGCATTGTTGAAACTTCAAACGGGCGTCGCGGCGGAAACCGCGGCGCCCCTGAACCGTCCGTCGCGCACGGAATCAGTCGGCCTCGCGCCCTCAGGGCAGCGAGAGACGCGCGACGTTTCCGCGTGCGGACGAATACCGCTTGGCGTCCACCGGCTCGTCGTCGACCGACAGCGACTCGACGCCTTTCACGTTGCCGACGGTCACCTTGAACGGCGCCTCGCCTTCCACGCGCTGCGTGTTGCCGGCGCGCACGAGCCCGGAGTACAACTCCTTGCCGTCCTTGCCGTGCACCCTGAACCAGCTATCTTCCTTCACTTTTAGCTCGACCGCGCTCGAGCCGCTGCCCGCCACGGCCGGCGCGGATGCTTCCGCCGTCGCCGCAGCCGACGCGGCCTCCGCTGCGGAAGCCGGCGCCGCGCCCGCGCCCTGCGCGAAAAGCGTCGACGACGAAGCCGGCAGCGCGTTCGTGCCGAGCGGGCGCGGCATCGGCTGCTCGCCGGGCGCGGCCGCGACTTCCGGCAGCGACGCTTCGCCGGTGTTCGCCGCGGCCGCTTCGTCGGGCGTCGCCACCGACGAAGCCGCAACCGTTTCGTTCGATTCCGGCCTCGACGGCGTACCCACGCCGGTGCTCGCCTTCAGGCGCGCGAGCCAGTTGCTCGAATCGCCGCCGGTGTGCCACGTCACGAGCGCCGCCAGCACGACGATGACCGCCAGGACACCCCACATCCACGAGCGCCGGCGGCCCGACGAATTGCCGAGCGGCACCGAAACGCGCCCGCGCGGCAGACCCGCGCCCGCCGACGCCGGCACTTTCAGATTGAGCTCGACCCCGCCGCCCTCGCGCCGGAACGCCTGCGTGAACGGCGCGGGATCCGCGCCGAGGATTTTCGCGTAGCTGCGCACGATGCCCGCCGCGAACGTGCGATCGGGCAACTGGCTGATATCGCCCGCTTCGAGCGCGAGCAGCTTCGGCGGCGACACCTTGAGCCGCGCGGAAACGTCGTCGATCGACCATGCTTTCGCCTGCCGGAGCTGCGCGAGACGCGCGCCGACAGCCTGTAGCGAGTCCAGGGTCCTCGCCTGGCTCGCATTCGATGCCGCCCCTTCCGCACCGGGCTGTCCGTCGTGACCGTCGGACCGGTTGCCGGTGTGACTGCCGAAAGGCGTCGGGTGTTGCGGCTCACTCATGCCAAATTCCTCGCATCGATTCTTTTATATAGCGCTGTCATATCGCCGGGTTCCAAAAACACCTGCACGATACAACTCCGGCGCCATTGCAGACCGCTTTATAACAAAATGTTCGGCTTCGGGTGACGCCGTGGGCCGCTTCAGGGGCGCGGGCGCGCACTTCCGTCGCGGCTATCGGCGGCCGTTAGACCGCCCGCACGTCGATCACCTTGTTTCCCGCACGATTCGTGCGCTCCGCCAAACGCGTGCGGTCCTGCACGGCGCCCGCGAGCTGGCCGCACGCGGCGTCGATGTCGTCGCCGCGCGTCTTGCGCACCGTCGTCACGATGCCCGCGTCGATCAGCACTTGCGTGAAACGCTTGATCTGCTCGTTCTTCGAGCGCGTCAGCCCCGATTCCGGGAACGGATTGAACGGGATGAGGTTGAACTTGCACGGCACGTCGCGCGTCACGGCGAGCAGTTCGCGCGCGTGCGCCTCGGTGTCGTTCACGCCGTCGAGCATGCAATATTCGAACGTGATGAAACCGCGCGGCGCGACTTTCAGATAGCGCTGGCACGCCGCCATCAAGTCGCGCAGCGGGTACTTCTTGTTGAACGGCACCAGCATGTCGCGCAGCGGGTCGTTCGGCGCGTGCAGCGAGACCGCGAGCGCCACGGGCAGATCCGCCGCGAGCCGGTCCATCATCGGCACCACGCCCGAGGTGGACAGCGTCACGCGCCGGCGCGACAGGCCGTAGGCGTTGTCGTCGAGCATCAGCCGCATGGCCGGCACGACGGCGTCGTAATTGAGCATCGGCTCGCCCATGCCCATCATCACGACGTTCGTGACGACGCGCTCGCCCTTGCCCGGACCGCCGACGTCGCGCCCGAGAGACTTGCGCAGCGCGAATTCCGCCATGCGCAACTGGCCGATGATCTCGCCCGTCGCCAGATTTCGTGAAAAGCCCTGCTTGCCGGTAGAACAAAAATGACAGTTCACCGCGCACCCCGCCTGCGACGACATGCACAGCGTGCCGCGCGTCTCTTCGGGAATGAACACGGTTTCGACCGCGTTGCCGTTGCCGACGTCGATCAGCCACTTGCGGGTGCCGTCGGAGGAAACGTGGTCGCGGATGATGTCGGGCATCGCCATGCTGGCGCGGCCCTTGAGTTTTTCGCGCAGCGATTTCGCGAGATCCGTCATGCTGTCGAAATCCTCGGCACCGTACTGGTGGATCCAGCGCTGCAATTGCTTGGCGCGAAACGGCTTCTCGCCCAGGCTGTCGCAATACGCGACGAGCCCGGCGGCGTCGAGATCGAGAAGGTTGAAGGTGGTGCTACTCGTCATGTCGAGTCCTGCCATTTCAGATTGCGAAGCCCAGAGCGTGATGTCCGGGACCGTTCGCGCCAATTCCTGCCTGTACTGCCGATGCGGCCAATCCTGCGTTGCGGCACGATGCCCGCGACGGCCTTCGATGAGCCGGTGCGGCATTCAACGCTGCGATTAACGCGAGTAGACGTTCACTTCCGAGAAGAAGAACGCGATTTCCTGGCGCGCCGTTTCCGGAGCGTCCGAACCGTGCACGGCGTTTGCGTCGATGCTGTCGGCGAAGTCGGCGCGGATCGTGCCCTTGTCGGCCTTCTTCGGATCGGTCGCGCCCATCAGGTCGCGGTTCTTGGCGATCGCGTTCTCGCCTTCCAGCACCTGGATCACGACCGGGCCGGAAATCATGAATTCCACGAGGCCCTTGAAGAACGGACGGGCGGCGTGCACGGCGTAGAACTTTTCCGCGTCGGCGCGCGACAGATGAACCATGCGCGACGCAATGATCTTGAGACCTGCGTTCTCGAAACGGCTGTAGATCTGGCCGATAACGTTCTTTGCCACTGCGTCCGGCTTGATAATCGACAGGGTGCGCTCGATCGCCATGAAAAACTCCAAAAAATGAACATTTTACGGATTAAAACGAATCGGCAGTTGTAGCACGAAGCAAGGTATAATTTCAATTGAAACCTTACGGCGCCGTAAGAATCAAACCCGGCGAGGACTTGAGCGCGAACACGCCGGAATCGGCCTTTCGAACTATTGAGAATTCGGCGCGCGCCGGGGCCATATTGTGGAGCCAAACGCCGCATTGCAACCCGGCGTGCGCGACGCGGGCGATGCGCCAACCTGGTCCTAATACTAGTTTAAGTCCGCGCACCTTATCAATTCGAGTATGACGGATGTCGCGGGAAGACCGAACGACAGACAATTGGAGCAAGGAGAAACCATGAACGAATCACCCTACAGCTTTGGCTTTGGCCGCAACGGCAGCATCACCTCGGTCGAGGTGCGCAACCGCGTGCTGCGCAATACCTACTGGCTACTGGCGCTCTCCATGGTGCCGACGGTGCTCGGCGCGTGGGTCGGCGTCGCGACGGGCTTCTCGCTGTTCGCGGCGTCCAGCCCGGCGATGAGCTTCATCGCGTTCCTCGCGATCGCGTTCGGTTTCATGTTCGCCATCGAGAAAACCAAGAACAGCGGGATCGGCGTCGCCGTGCTGCTGGGCTTCACGTTCTTCATGGGCCTGATGCTCTCGCGCCTGCTGAGCTTCATCCTCGGCTTCTCGAACGGCCCGCAGCTGATCATGACGGCGTTCGGCGGCACCGGCGTGATCTTCGCCGCCATGGCGACCATCGCGACGGTCAGCAAGCGCGATTTCTCGGGCCTCGGCAAGTTCCTGTTCATGGGCGTGATCGTCATTCTGCTGGCGGCGTTCGCGAACATCTTCCTGCAGCTGCCGGCGCTGATGCTGACGATCTCCGTGCTCGCCATCGTGATCTTCTCGGCGTACATGCTGTTCGATGTGCAGCGCGTGGTGAACGGCGGCGAGACGAACTACATCAGCGCGACGCTCGCGATCTATCTCGACCTGTACAACGTGTTTACGAACCTGCTGGCGCTGCTCGGCATTTTCGACGGCAACCGGAACTGACCCGGGTTTGGCGCGACGAAAACAAAAAAACCGGCTTTCGAGCCGGTTTTTTTGCGTCTGCAGAAAACGAAACTGCGCGTCAGTCGCGCTCGAACAGGGCGATCGACTCGACGTGCGACGTGTGCGGAAACATGTTCACCACGCCGGCGCCTTTCATGCGGTAGCCGGCCTCGTGCACGAGCAGCCCGGCGTCGCGCGCGAGCGTCGCTGGATTGCACGACACGTAGACGATACGCGTCGGCAGTGGCCCGTCGCCGCCTTGCGCGATGTCCGCCAGCGCCTTCGCCACCGCGAGCGCGCCTTCGCGCGGCGGATCGATCAGGAACTTGTCGAAGTGGCCGAGGGCGCGCAGATCGTCGGCGGTGACTTCGAAGAGATTACGGCACACGAACGACGTGTGGCCGTCGACGCCATTAGCCTTCGCGTTCTCCAGCGCGCGCGCAGTCAGCGCTTCGCTGCCTTCGATGCCCACCACCTCGCGCGACACCCGCGCGAGCGGCAGTGTGAAGTTGCCGATGCCGCAGAACAGATCGAGCACGCGGTCGCTTTTTTCCGGCGCGAGCAGGCTCAACGCGCGCGCCACCAGCACGCGATTGATCTGGTGATTCACCTGCGTGAAATCGGTCGGCTTGAACGGCATGCGGATATCGAACTCCGGCAGCGTGTAAGCCAGCTCGCAATCGAGCGGATAGAACGGATAGACCGTGTCCGGACCTTTCGGCTGCAGCCAGAACTGCACGCCGTACTCGTCGGCGAAAGCACGGATCAGCGCTTCGTCGGCTTCGGTCAGCGGCTCGAGGATGCGCAGCACGAGCGCGGTGACGTCCGAACCCACCGCCAGCTCGATCTGCGGCATGCGATCGCGGATCGACAGCCCCGCCACCAGATGACGCAGCGGCACGAGCATTGCGGAAACGTGCGGCGGCAGCACTTCGCAGCTCGTCATGTCGGCGACATAGCTGCTCTTGCGCTCGTGAAAGCCGACCAGCACGCCGTCCTTCTTCTCGACGTGCCGGATGGTCAGGCGCGCGCGATAGCGATATCCCCACGACGGCCCGTGAATCGGCCGGAACATGGTTTCCGCGCGCAGCTTCGACAGATGCTGCAGGTTATCCTCGAGCACGCGCTGCTTCACGGCGATCTGCGCGCGCACGTCGAGATGCTGCATCGAGCAGCCGCCGCACGTGCCGAAATACCGGCACTTCGGCTTCGTGCGGATCATGCTCTCGCGCAGCACGCTCACCACCTGCGCCTGCTCGAAGCTCAGCTTCTTGCGAAAGCTCGAATAGCTCACTCGTTCGCCCGGCAGCGCGCCCTCGACGAAGATGACCTTGCCTGGCTCGCCGTCCTCGTTGACCGTGCGGCCGACGCCGCGCGCTTCCATGTCGAGCGAATCGATTTCGAGCTCGGGCGCGACGAAGTTCGGATCGGGCGTGACGGATTTCGCCGGCGCGGCGCGGCGGCGATGCGGGGTTTTTCGAGCGGCTTCAGACACCTGCGTACTTCCTGGCTAACGAATGGCAAAGACGAGATTGTAGACGAACGTCACGCCATCATTTGGCGAACGCCGCCAGGTACTCCGCCCAATGCGGCGACGCCTCCTGCGCGAGCGCGTTCTTCACGAAACCAATCTCGTCGGCGTACTCGTCGGGCGTGAGCCCGCCGCGCATCATCTGGAAACGGCAGTACATCAGATACGTGTTGACGACGTCGGTCTCGCAATAGTTGCGGATTTCGTCGATGTGGCCGTCGCAGAACGCGTCCCAGACTCGCCCGCCGTCCATGCCGAGCTTGCCGGGAAAGCCGCACAGCTTCGCGAGCGCGTCGAGCGGCGCGTTGGCACGCGCCTGGTACATCGCGAGGACGTCCATCAGGTCGATGTGCCGCATGTGATAGCGGCTGATGTAATTGTTGAACTTGAACTCGCGATCTTCCTGGCCGAGATCCCAGTAGCGCGGCGCCGCGATGCCGTGCACCAGCGCGCGGTAGTGGAGCACGAGCAGATCGAAGCCGCCGCCGTTCCACGAAACGAGCTGCGGCGTGTATTTCTCGATCACGCGATAGAACGACTGGATGAGCGCCGCCTCGCCGTCGGCCGGCGTGCCGAGCGAGCGCACGCGAAAACCGTTGTTGTCGCGAAACACGCAGGAGATCGCGGCCACGCGCTGCAGGTGATGCGGCAGAAAATCGTTGCCGACGCGCTCGCGGCGCGCTTCGAACGCATGTTCGGCGACTTCGCGATCGGAGAGATCGTCGGGCAAATCTTCGAGACGGCGAATGCCGTCGACATCGGGGATCGTTTCGATGTCGAAAACGAGAATCGGTGTCATTGAATCCTGGAACGGAACGCCCTCGCGGGCGCCGCTTCATGCATGGGAGCGTTAAAGCACGGCGTCCTTGCAAACGCCGTTGGAAGCGAAAAAGCGCTTGAGCCGCACGAGCGCCTCCTGCTGGATCTGGCGCACGCGCTCGCGCGTGAGGCCCATTTCGTCGGCGAGCTCTTCGAGCGTCGCGGGCTCGATATGGTTCAGCCCGAAGCGCCGCTCGATCACATGCCGGTGCTTGTCGGACAGACGCGACAGCCACAGCCGCGTGAGCGATTCGAGCTCGCGGTGCTGCACTTCGGCATCGGGCGACTGGCTCTGGTCGTCGGAAAGCAGATCGAGCAGGCTGCTGCCGGGATCGAGGTCGAGCGGCGCGTCGAGCGAAGCAGTGTGTTCGTTGAGCGCGAGGATGTCGGTGACTTCCTCGGGCGTCTTGCCGGTGAGATACGCGATGTCGTCGATGCTCGCATCGCGGCGCTCGGGCGCGACGGCGTCGTTCGAATTGGCGGATTTTTTTTCCAGATGGCGCTTGGCGCGTAACACCTGATTGAGTTCGCGGATCACGTGCACCGGCAGACGCACCGTGCGCGCCTGATTCATGATCGCGCGTTCGATGCTCTGGCGGATCCACCAGGTGGCGTAGGTCGAAAAACGAAAGCCGCGCGTCGGATCGAATTTCTCGATGGCATGCATCAGGCCGAGGTTGCCTTCCTCGATCAGATCGAGCAGCGGCACGCCACGGTTCAGATATCCCTTCGCAATGCTCACGACGAGCCGCAGATTGCGCTCGATCATGACCTGCCGCGCCTCGAATTCGCCCGCCTTGGCGAGCCGCGAATAGCGCTGCTCTTCCTCGACAGTGAGCAGCGGCTTCACGCTGATGCGGTTCAGGTAATGCTGAATGGTGTCGGCTGTAAGCTCGGCCTGCAGAAGCGAGCGGAAATCGTCGGCGTCGGGCGCGGAATCGTTTGCGCCTTCGCTCGCTTCTTCGCCGTCCTTGCCGCGACCGCCGGCGTCATCGCCAGCATCGATCTCGACATCGACGTTCTTGATCTCGTCATCATGGGTCGAAGCACCGTCTTCCACCGACACTTGCAAAGGTCGGCTGATCGTCTCAGTCTCGGCTTGCGGCAGGCGGCGCTTCGTTTTTGGCATGATGGTTTTGCTTTATTGCGACGGCAAATACTTCAGTGGGTCAACAGGTTTTCCCTGCCGGCGAACTTCGAAATGCAACATCACGCGGTCCGAATCGCTGTTCCCCATCTCAGCGATCTTCTGCCCTTTAGTCACCGCGTCTCCCTCTTTTACCATCAAAGCGCGGTTGTGTGCATACGCTGTGAGAAAAGTTGCGTCGTGCTTGATGATAATGAGATTGCCGTAGCCGCGTAGTCCATTTCCAGAATAAACCACTCGTCCATCGGCCGACGCATTGACCGCATCTCCCGCCGCGCCGTCGATGTTCAAACCCTTGTTCCTCGCTTCGTCGAAGGTGCCGAGAATCGGTCCGCGCGCCGGCCAGATGAACGCCGGCTGGCCGGTGGGCGCCGCCGCGCTCGTGTCCGCGCCCGGCACACCCGACGCACCCGGCGTTGCGCCCATGCCCGAGCTCGGACCGTAGTACGGCGGCTGCGCCGTCGCGCCCGGCTGCGGCGCCGCGTAGGCGTTCGCGCCGTTGAGCGGCTGCGTCTGCACGCCGCCGCCGGCGATCGGCGCGGTCGCGACGTTCGCGCCCGGAGGCGCCACGCGCATCAGCTGGCCGACTTCGATCTGGTTCGGGTTGGTCAGGTTGTTCCACGCCGCGATGTCGTGATAATTCTGACCGTTTTCGAGTGCGATCCGATATAGGGTGTCGCCCGGTTTCACGTGGTAATAGCCGGGTGGCGGCGGACCGTTGTCCGGCGTCTGCGCCGCCGTCGTGCCGATGGGCGCGCCCGTTCTGTCGACGACCGGCGCCATGTCCATGCGCGTCGAACAAGCCGCCAGCACGGACAACGCAAGCACGCACACGCCGCGCTGCGCTGCGCTCGGGCATTGGTCCGCACTTTCTTCTCGCAAAGCACGCAAGATACTCATCGGTGTCAAATCACTCCGGATTTTAAGAGTACAAAGAAACCGCGATCGAGCTGCTCTTCCCGCCACTGCGTGGCCGAGACGCGCGTGACGAGCGTCAGCACCTGCGACTGCGCGGCCTGCGACCCGACGGGCGCCACGAGCCTGCCGCCCACCGCCAGCTGATCGAGCAGCGCCTGCGGCACGTCGAGCCCCGCGCACGCGATCACGATCGCGTCGAACGGCGCGGCCACGGACAAGCCGAGACGGCCGTCGCCGTAATGCAGTCTGATGTTCGGCACGCGCAGCGGCCGAAGATTGAGCTTCGCCCGCTCGGACAGCGGACGCACACGCTCGATCGAATAGACCTCTGTTGCGACCTGCGACAGCACCGCTGCCTGATAGCCGCAGCCGGTGCCGATTTCCAGCACCTTGCTCAATGCGCGGCCCGCCGCGACCAGCTCGATCATGCGCGCCACGACGGACGGCTTCGAGATGGTCTGATGATGGCCGATCGGCAACGCGGCGTCTTCGTAAGCCTGCGCGGCAAGCCCCGGATCGACGAACATGTGGCGCGGCACGACCGACATTGCATTGAGCACGCGCGGATCGGTCACGCTGTTCGACCGCAGACGTTCGACCATGCGTCGCGCACCCGTTCCGACGTGAGCGTCTGCGTGCTGGCCAGCGCGACATTGGGCGCGCCCTTTCGCGTCGCGGTCGCGGCGGCGTTCAGGCTGCGCTCGACGGGCCGCGCTGCGGCGCGCAATGCGCCGGTGCGCGGCGCATGAGACGCGTGATGCGTTTGCGCGGCGCTCGCCGCCGGCTTCGCGCCGGAACGCGCGGGAAAAACGGAGGTGGCCGGCTTCGCGGACGCCGTCGTCGTCGCGGGATTCTTCATCGTCGCGTTCGCCGCGCGCGACGGCCCCGGCTTTGCCGCTTGCACCGGCTGCACGGACGCGGACTTGAGCGCAACGGAGGCGGCGGGTTTGCCGCGTGAATCGTGCGCGCGGTTCGCGGGCTTGCGCGGCTCGCGAACCAGATCCGCGAGCGCCAGCGGGAAGCGCTTGGCGCGCTCGTCGGTCATGTGCGGCGGCTCCCCGCGCGCGCCCATTCGCGCGTCTCGGCCATGAGCTTCGTGTGAGTCAGATCGAGCTGCAGCGGCGTGATCGACACGAAGCCGTTCGCGACCGCGTGGAAGTCGGTGCCTTCGCTCGCGTCGAGCGCGTCGCCGGAAGGACCGATCCAGTAGATCGGATTGCCGCGCGGATCAGTCTGGCGGATGACCGGCTGCGAAGGATGGCGCTTGCCGAGGCGCGTCACTTTCCATTCGCCGAGCTGGTCGTAAGGGAGGCTCGGGATGTTTACGTTGAGCAACGGATGCCCCGGCATCGGATGGTCGAGGAAATGCGCGACGATCTCGGCGGCCACCCGCGCCGCGTCTTCCAGATACAGCCAGTCGCGGCCGACGAGCGAGAAGGCGATCGCCGGAATGCCGAACATGAAGCCTTCGGTGGCGGCGGCGACCGTGCCAGAATACAGCGTGTCCTCGCCGACGTTCTGCCCGTTGTTGATGCCGGACACCACGAGATCCGGCTGCTGGTCGAGCATGCCCGTGAGCGAGATGTGCACGGAGTCGGTCGGCGTGCCGTTCACGAAGTTGAAGCCGTTGGGCGCCTGGTGAACGCTCAGGGGCCGCGACAGCGTAAGCGAGTTGGACGAGCCGCTACAGTTCTGCTCGGGCGCCATCACCGTCACTTCGCCGAGCGGCTGCAGGGCATCGTGCAGCACGTTGATGCCGCGCGCCAGATAACCGTCGTCGTTACTGAGTAGGATTCGCATCCGACGATTGTAACCGAGGAAACATGGCGCGACGACGACTGGCAGGCTCGCTTCCGATGCCGTCCCTGCCCTACACTGAGGGCACTTCAAAGGAGACGACATGCGCGCCGTACGCTGCAACGAACACGGACTGCCCGACAAGCTTTCCATCGAAACGCTGCCCGACCTGCATCCGGAAGCGGGCGAGCTCGTCATCGACGTGAAAGCGGCGTCGGTGAATTTCCCCGACGTGCTCATCATCCAGAACAAATACCAGTTCAAGCCGCCGCTGCCGTTCACGCCAGGCGCCGAATTCGCGGGCATCGTGCGCGAAGTGGGCGAGGGCGTCACGCGCTTCGCGCCCGGGATGCGCGTGGCCGCCTACACGGCGCAAGGGGCTTTCGCCGAACAGGCGCGCGCGAAGGCGGCGGATTGCATCGCGCTGCCCGACGACGTCGATCTCGCCGAGGCCGCCGCGTTCACGCTTGCTTACGGCACCTCCTACCATGCGCTCGTCGACCGCGACGCACTGAAAGCGGGCGACACGCTGCTCATGCTCGGCGCGGCGGGCGGCGTCGGGCTCGCGGCGATCCAGATCGGCAAGATCATGGACGCGCGCGTGATCGCGGCGGCGTCGAGCGCGGAGAAGCTCGCCTTCTGCCGCGAGCATGGCGCGGACGAGCTCATCGACTACGGCGCAAGAGGATCTGCGCGAGCGCATCAAGGCGCTGACAGACGGAAACGGTCCGGACGTCATTTTCGATCCGGTCGGCGGCGCGTATGCGGAACCGGCATTTCGCAGCATCGGCTGGCGCGGGCGCTATCTCGTCGTCGGCTTCGCCAACGGCAAAATCCCGAAGCTGCCGCTCAATCTCGCGCTTCTGAAAGGCGCGAGCATCGTCGGCGTGTTCTGGGGCGGACACATGCAGCGCGAGCATGCGCTCGCCGACCGGGAGTTCGCGACGATGGTCGACTGGATCAAGGCGGGCAGGCTGCGTCCGGTTGTCACGAAGCGCTACGCGCTCGACGACATGATGAATCGTCGCGTGACGGGAAAGATCGTGATCGAGATGTGAGCACGTCAGGGCGACGCGGGCGCGATTGCCTTTTCGCGCGACGGCCTACAGTTTTTCTGTTTTTCCCCGCTCCTGGGCTGCCACTTCATGAGGCGCCGCTCGACCAGCGCGACGAGCCCGTCGAGCACGAGCGCGAAAGCCGTGAGCACGAGAATGCCGGCGAACACGGTGTTGATGTCGAAGGTACCTTCCGCCTGCAGGATCAGATAGCCGACGCTGCGCGCCGAGCCGAGATATTCGACGACCACCGAGCCGGCGAACGCGAGCCCCACCGACGTGTGCAGGCTCGAAAACACCCAGCTCGTCGCGCTCGGCAGATAGACGTGCCGCAGCAGTTGCTTGCGGTTCGCGCCGAGCATGCGCGCGTTGGCGAGCACGACCGGGCTCACTTCCTTCACGCCCTGATAGACGTTGAAGAACACGATGAAGAACACGAGCGTGACGCCCAGCGCGACCTTCGACCAGATGCCGAGCCCGAACCAGACCGCGAAGATCGGCGCGAGAATCACGCGCGGCATCGAGTTGGCGGCCTTGATGTAGGGATCGAGGAGCGCGCTCGTCGTCGGCGCGAGCGCGAACCATAGTCCCACGCCCAAGCACGAACACGGTGCCGATGACGAACGCCAGCACCGTTTCGATCAGCGTCACCCACAGGTGGAGATAGATCTCGCCGCTCGTGAACCACTCCCAGATGCGCACGAGCACCTTCTGCGGCTCGCCGAAGAAGAACGCGGCCTTTTTGGCGTCGTCGAAATAGAAGGGCGGCAGGAGCGTCGGGCTCGTCAGCACGTACCACAGCGCGAAGCACACGAGCAGCAACAGCCATTGCCACACGATGAGATTCGCGCGATTCGGGCGCAGCTTGTTCCACATGATCGTATTGGTCTTTTATTCGGCGGCGGCGGGCTTCAGCTGCTGCTGGTAGCCCTTGAGCACTTCTTCTCGCAGCACGCCTCAGATTTGCGCATGCAGCTCGACGAAGCGCGGATGCGAGCGGATCTCGGCGACATCGCGCGGACGCGGCAGGTCGATCGCGAATTCGCCGATCGGATGCGTGCCCGGCCCCGCCGCCAGCACGACGACGCGGTCGGACATCGAGATCGCCTCATCCAGATCGTGCGTGATGAAGAGCACGGCCTTGCACTTCGCGGCCCAGAGGTCGAGCAGCTCGTTTTCCATCAGCTGACGCGTCTGGATGTCGGGCGCGGAGAACGGCTCGTCCATCAGGATGATGTCCGGATCGAGGATGAGCGTCTGCGCCATCGCGAGACCCGCTTTCGCATGCCGCCCGACAGCTGATGCGGATAGCGATCGCCGAAGCCGCCGAGGCCCACGCGCTTGAGCCACGCCTCGCCGTGCGCATCGGCTTCGTGCTTCGGGATGCCCCGGAACGCGAGGCCGGCCGTCACGTTGTCGAGCGCGGAGCGCCACGGCATCAGGCCATCCGCCTGGAACATGTAGCCCGCGCGCCGGTATGCCCTTCAGCGCGTCGCCGAAAACCTTCACCCGGCCCGACGACGGCTCGAGCAATCCCGCCGACACGTTGAGCAGCGTGGACTTGCCGCAGCCGGTCGGCCCGACCACCGACACGAATTCGCCCGGCGCGATCGCGAGGCTCGTGTTGCGGACGGCGGTGTAGCGGTCACGCCGATTCTCCCGCGAGGCGAACGTGCAGGTGACGTCCTCCAGCGCGAGCGCATGTTTCGATGGCGCGCTCATCGATCAGACCTTGACGGTGGCGAGCGCCTTCTTCACGAAGTCGTTGGTCCAGGTCTTCGACAGGTCGATCGGCTTGCCCTTCACGGTCTCGTCGAAGGCCTGCAGCGTCTTGAGCGAGGTCGCGGGACCGTCCGCGGGCATCAGGCCGTCCGGCGACAGCGCCTCCTTCACATGCTGCCACGAATCCAGGTAGAGCGCGCGGTCACCCAGCAGATAGCTTTCCGGCACGGTCGCGATCAGGTCCTTGCCCGACGCGGTCTGCAGCCATTTGAGCGCGCGCACCATCGCGTTGGTGAGCGCCTGGGTCGTGTTCGGGTTCTTCGTGATGAAGCTCTACGATGCGTACAGGCACCCCGCCGGCATGTTGCCGCCGAACACCGTCCTGGTGTCCGCGAACGTGCGCGTGTCCGACACGATGCGGATGTCGCCCGCGCGGTCGAGCTTGGTCATGACCGGATCGAGGTTGGCGATGGCGTCGATCTGGCCGGACTGCAGCGCGGCGATCGCACCGGCGCCCGCGCCCACGCCGATGAAAGACACGTCGGTCGCCTTCAGCCCCGTCTGCGCGAGCACGAAGCTCGCCATGATCGAGGTCGACGAGCCCGGCGCGGTCACGCCGATTTTCCTGCCCTTCAGGTCCGCGACCGACTTGTAGTTCGGCATCGACTTCTTCGACACGGCCAGCACGATCTGCGGCGCCCGGCCCTGCAGCACGAACTCGCGGAAGTACTGATTCTTCGCCTGCAGAAGCAGCGTGTGCTCGAACGCGCCGGACACGACGTCCGCGCCGCCGCCGACCGCCGCCTGCAACGCCTTCGCGCCGCCCGCGAAATCGGCGATCTCGACCTCGAGCCCTTCGTCCTTGAAGTAGTTGCGGCACTCGGCGATGGTGAGCGGCAGGTAGTAGAACAGGTTCTTGCCGCCGACCGCGATCGATACCTTGGCCTGCTCCGGCTTGTTCTGCGCGAACGCGAGCGGCATGGCCGACCAAGCACCACTCGCGAGCACGGCGCCGCTCGCGATGAACGTTCTGCGTTTCATTGTTGTCTGTCTCCTGGATTTATCGTTGTCAGCGCGGTTCCGGTCCGAGGCTCAGATCACCCTTGCCGCCCGCAGCCGCGCAATATCGTCGGCATCATACCCGAGCGTTTGAAGTACTTCATCCGTATGTTCACCGAGTTGCGGCCCGAGCCAGCGCGTTTCGCCGAGTGTCTCCGAGAGCTTCGGCGTGACGTTCGGCAACGTGATCTCGCGGCCGTCCTGCCACAGAAAGCATTGCAGCATCTGGCGCGCGATGTATTGCGGATCGGTGAACATGTCGGCGACGCTGTAGATGCGCCCTGCCGGCACGTCGGCGGCGTTGAGCACGGCGAGTGCCTCGTCGATGCTGCGCGTCGAGAGCCAGGCGGCGATGGCATCGTCGATTTCCTGCGTGCGCGGCACGCGGCCGTCGTTCGAGGCGAGCGCGGGATCGTCGGCGAGGTCCGCGCGGTCGATCGCGTTCATCAGGCGCTTGAAGATCGGATCGCTGTTGCCGCCGATCACGATGCTGCCGTCGCGGCACGGATACGTGTTCGACGGCACGATGCCCGGCAGCGACGCCTCGCGCACGAGGCCGTACACGCCGTATTCGGGCACGACGCTCTCCATCTGTTGAACACGGCTTCGTACAGCGCGACGTCGACCACCTGCCCCTTCCCGCCGTTCACCTGCCGATGATGCAGCGCCATCAGCGCGCCGATCACGCCGTGCAGCGCCGCGATGGAATCGCCGATCGAAATGCCGATGCGCGGCGGCGGCAGATCCGGATAACCGGTGATGTGGCGCAGTCCGCCCATCGATTCGGCGATCGCGCCGAAGTCCGGGCGATCGCGGTACGGACCGGTCTGGCCGTAGCCCGAAAGACGCACCATGACGAGGCCGGGATTCTCGGCCGCCAGCACCTCGTAGCCGAGCCCGAGCTTTTCGAGCAGCCCGGGCCGGAAGTTCTCGATGACGATATCGGCTTCCCTCGCGGGCCGCCGCACGATCTCCTTGCCCTCCTCGGCCTTGAGATTGACGGTCACCGATTTCTTGTTGCGCGCCTGCACCGCCCACCAGAGCGACGTGCCGCCGACTTCCGGATAGAGCTTGCGCCATTTGCGCAGCGGGTCGCCGCCGTTGGGGTCTTCGATCTTGATGACGTCCGCGCCGAATTCGCCCATGAAGCGCGCGGCGAACGGCCCGGCGATGAGCGTGCCCAGCTCCAGCACCTTGACGCCGGCAAGCGGTCCGGTCGATGCGCTCATGTCTTGTCTCCTCTATTTTTTCTTGCGTGCGTCAGAGCGGAATGTCGAGCGACTCGAAGCGCGGCGTGCCGTCGGCGAGCGTCTCGTTGAACATCGCGGCGGGACGCACCCACAGGCCGCGCTCGTGCGGCCACAGATGCTCGTAGACGATCATCGCTTCCTCGGTTTCGGAGTGCCGCGCGACGCCGATCACGCGATAAAGGCCGCCCTTGTAATAGCGATGCGTCGCGAGCGCGAGGGCTTCGGTTTCTGTCATCTGGAGATTGGCGCGTTCAGACCGAGCGGCGATCGAGCATCGCGCGCGCGATCGTGCCGGCGTCAACGTATTCGAGCTCCCCGCCGACCGGCACGCCGCGCGCGAGCCGCGTGACCTTTAGCCCTTTCGACTTGAGCGTCTGCGCCAGATAGTGCGCGGTCGCCTCGCCCTCGTTCGTGAAGTTGGTGGCGAGCACCACTTCCCGCACCACGCCGTCGAGCGCGCGGCCGATGAGTCGCTCGAAGTGAATTTCCTTCGGACCGATGCCGTCGAGCGGGCTCAGCCGCCCCATCAGCACGAAGTAGAGCCCGCGATACGTGAGCGTCTGCTCGAGCATGATCTGATCGGCCGGCGTCTCCACGACGCACAGCAGCGCCGGGTCGCGCTCCTCGTCCAGGCAGACTTCGCAGATGTCCGCCTCGGTGAAGATGTTGCACTTCGCGCAGTGCTTCAGATGCTCCGTTGCGAAAAGGAGCGATTGTCCGAGCTTCTCGGCGCCCGCGCGGTCGTGCTGCATCAGGTGATACGCCATGCGCTGCGCCGATTTCGGTCCGACGCCGGGCAGCGCGCGCAGCGCCTCGACGAGCGCCGACAGGGCGGAAGGTTGTTTCACGTGTCCTCATTGGGCGCACCGAAGCGCCGTGCTTCGGCGCGCGCGCTCAAAACGGCAGCTTGAAGCCGGGCGGCATCGGCATGCCGGCCGTCATGCCGCTCATCTTTTCCTGCGTGGTGGCCTCGGCCTTGCGCACGGCGTCGTTGAACGCGGCGGCGACCAGGTCTTCGAGCATGTCCTTGTCGTCGGCGAGCAGGCTCGGGTCGATCTGCACGCGGCACACGTCGTTCTTGCAGGTCATCGTCACCTTCACGAGACCGGCGCCGGACTGGCCCTCGACCTCGATCTGCGCGAGCTGGTCCTGCATCTTCTTCATGTTTTCCTGCATCTGCTGAGCCTGTTTCATCAGCCCGGCGAGTTGGTTCTTCATCATGGTTCGGCTCCTTCCTGGAAAGCGTGAGGCGGACAAGCGCGCGGCTGGCGCGTGCGCTCGATATTCAGTGGGGATGCACGGCGTCGAAACCCGCGCCGCGCCCTTCGATTCACGACGGATTCGGGCCCGATGCGGAAATCGGCCTGATCGAACCCTGCACGATGCTCGCGCCGAAATCGCGGATCAGCGACTGCACGAACGGATCCTGCTTGATCTCCTGCTCGGCCTCCTGCTGGCGCTGCGCGCGCTCGGCGACGTCGAGCGCGGCGGCGGTGCGGCGCGCGGACCCGACGTTGACGTTGACTTCGAGCGCGCGGCCGAGTTTCTCGGCGAGCGCCGCCTTGAGCTCCGCGACGTGCGAGCTTTCCGCGTACATCTGCACCGGCACGGCGAGCGTGACGGACGTGGCGTCGCAGGCGGTCAGCTCGCTGTTGAACGCAAGCTGATAGGCGACGCCCTTCAGCGGCAGATCGACGGCGAGCGCCGGCCATTCGCCTTCGATGCCGAGCGCGTCGAGCAGCACGGCGGGCGGAAGCGGCGTCGTATCGATTTTCGGCTGCGGCGCGGACCTCGCCGAGGACTCGCCGCCGGCGAAACGCAGGTCGTCGGGGCCGCTGTCGAAGGCGGGCACGGAGCCGTCGTCGGGCAGCGCGAAGTAGTCGTCTTCCGATCCCGGCGGCGGATAGTCATCGGGCGGCAGATCTTCCCACGGCGGGACGACGTTCGACTTGCGCTCGCTGGCGGCGGGCTTCGGTTCGGGCGCGCCCGCGGCTGCGGAGGCGGCGGGTGCGCGGCGCGGCACAGGCACCTGAACCTGCACCGCGGGTTTTGCGGCTGGCTTGGGCGCGGCGGGCGCGGCCGTCTGCGCAGCGGACGCAGCGCGTGCGCCCCGCTCGGACGAAAGACGCATGCCCGCGCTGCGCAGGACTTCGAGCGCCGCGCTCGCACCGCTTCCGGCGCGCGGCGGCGTGACGGCTTCGGGCTCCGGCACGCGCGATGCGGCCGGAGCGGCTTCGTCGGCGGCTCGACGCGCGGCGCGCGGCAAGGGCGCGGGCTTGCTCGCGATCGGCTCGCCGGCTCCGGCGGGCGCCACGGGCTTCGCGCTCTCGACGGATGCCGCGAGTTGCGCGCGCTCTTTTGCCGCTTCGGCAGGCGCCGGCGGTTCCGCCTTCACGATCGCCGTCTCGGCTCCAGGCGCAGGCACGTCCGCCTTCGCGCCCGAAGGCGCGGCGACGGCGACGGCGCCGCCCGGCCCGCCCGCCGGCTCGAACGCGAGCATGCGCAGAAGCGTCATCGTGAAACCGGCGTATTCGTCCGGCGCGAGACCGAGCTCGCTACGCCCGACGGTCGCGATCTGATAGAAAAGCTGGACCTGCTCGGCGGAGAGCGTCTCGGCAAAGCGGCGGATGTCCGTGGCTTCCGGCCATTCGTCCAGCACCGACGAAGGCGCGAATTGCGCCCACGCGATCCGGTGCTGCAGGCTCGCGAGATCCTGCAGCACCGTCGAGAACGACAGGCTGCGCAGCGCCATTTCGTCGGCGATCGAGAGCACGAGCTCGCCGTCGCCGGCGGCGAGCGCATCGACGAGACGGATCAGGTAGCTCTGGTCGAGCGCGCCGAGCATGCCGCGCACGGCTTCCTCGGTGACTTGGTTGGCCGAATAGGCGATCGCCTGATCGGTCAGCGAGAGCGCATCGCGCATGCTGCCGTCCGCCGCGCGCGAGAGAAGCCGCAGCGCCTGCGGCTCGAACACGATGCTCTCGTCGCGAAGAATGTTCTCCAGATGCGACACGATATGCCCCGCCGGCATCTGCTTCAGATTGAACTGCAGGCAGCGCGAGAGCACGGTGACCGGAATCTTCTGCGGATCGGTCGTTGCGAGAATGAACTTCACGTGCAGCGGCGGCTCCTCCAGCGTCTTCAGCATCGCGTTGAAGGCGTGATTCGTGAGCATGTGCACTTCGTCGATCATATAGACCTTGAAGCGCGCGTCGACCGGCGCGTACACGGCGCGCTCGAGCAGCGCCACCATTTCGTCGAAGCCGCGATTGCTCGCCGCATCCATTTCGACGTAATCGACGAAACGGCCCTTGTCGATTTCCCGGCACGCGCGGCACACGCCGCACGGCTTCGAGGTCACGCCGGTTTCACAATTGAGCGCCTTCGCGAAGATGCGCGAGAGCGTCGTCTTGCCGACGCCGCGCGTGCCCGTGAACAGATAGGCGTGATGCAGGCGGCCGCCGTCGAGCGCGTGCGTGAGCGCACGGACGACGTGCTCCTGGCCGACGAGCGACTCGAACGATTTCGGCCGCCATTTGCGTGCGAGAACTTGATAGGTCATGCGCGAAATTGTATCAGCAACGACCTCGCGCAAACGCCGTTCCGAAAGGGCGTCGGCGTGCCTGCGGGCGGTGCTCGCGCGCCATGCCGGCGCGCAGAATCGCCGCACCCGAATGGCGCGCGAAACGGCAGGCGCGCGAAACGGCAAATCAGCAGGGGGAAACGCGAAAGGCGAAAGGAGGAAAAAAGCGGAAGGTGACGAGCCCGACCCTCGGCACTGGTAGAAAGCGGCTGTGGCTGCTTCGTTCCCGATCTGACCAGGTTGACCGCGCCACCATGCGAGGAGGCCCGTCACGCCGAATTGTATCATGCAGGCCGGCGCCGTCGGAAGGCCTCTCGGAAACGGGCGCGCCGTCCTCTTGCACTTGATGTTTTCGCCCTCAGATCGGCCCTATCAGCACCCGGCAACGGATAGCAAAGTAGGCTAAGATGACTTGTGAATTACCCGCAAGTGACGCCCGGTGGTGCATTCGGGCCCCTTCGCGGATCATTTGCCGCCGGTCGCGAGCCGTTCTGGCGCACGGCATGCGGGGTTACCCCGCCCGTTGACGACGTAGTTCCTTTTTCAGTTTTGGTGTATCGTGGCGAGCATTCAAACGCGGGCCTCGAATCAATAGAGGTATTCAGACAATGAGCGAATCAATCAAGCACATCAGCGACGCTTCTTTCGAACAGGATGTCGTCAAGTCGGATAAACCTGTCCTGCTCGACTTCTGGGCCGAATGGTGCGGTCCGTGCAAAATGATTGCCCCGATCCTCGACGAAGTCGCGAAGGATTACGGCGATCGCCTCCAGATCGCGAAGATCAACGTGGACGAGCATCAGTCGACGCCGGTGAAGTTCGGCGTGCGCGGCATTCCCACGCTGATCCTCTTCAAGAACGGCGCGGTCGCCGCGCAGAAGGTCGGCGCGCTGTCCAAGTCGCAGCTGACCGCGTTCCTCGACAGCAACCTGTGACGGCATCGTCGGCGGGCGCCGGCATGCTTCAGCATCCGGCACGGGCATCGGCAACGCGATAACAGCGCAGTTCCGGTGCGGCCGATGTTGTCACGCGACAACATCGGCCGAAAAGCCCCGCCCAAAGCCCACCCGAGGCGCATGCGGCGTGTGCTATGCTATACTCACAAGAGTTCAAGAAGTATTAAGTCTCGAGCGGTTCCGCTCACCTCTTCTCCCAAATCTTTCTGTCGCACCTCTTCTCCCCGGCGGGAAATCCGTATGCATTTATCCGAGCTCAAGTCTCAGCACGTGTCTGCACTGATCGAGATGGCCAATGGCCTCGAGATCGAAAATGCGAACCGCCTGCGCAAGCAGGAATTGATGTTCGCGATTCTTAAAAAGCGCGCCAAGGCCGGCGACACGATTTTCGGCGACGGCACGCTCGAAGTGCTGCCCGACGGGTTCGGCTTCCTGCGCTCGCCCGAGACCTCGTATCTCGCGAGTACGGACGACATCTATATCAGCCCGTCGCAAATCCGCCGCTTCAATCTGCACACCGGCGACACGATCGAAGGCGAAGTGCGCACGCCGAAGGACGGCGAGCGCTATTTCGCGCTCGTGAAGGTGGACAAAGTCAACGGGCAGCCGCCCGAGGCCTCGAAACACAAGATCATGTTCGAGAACCTCACGCCGCTGCATCCGAACAAGCCGCTGCCGCTCGAGCGCGAAATGCGCGGCGAGGAAAACGTGACGGGCCGGATCATCGACATGATCTCGCCGATCGGCAAGGGCCAGCGCGGCCTGCTCGTCGCATCGCCGAAATCGGGCAAGACCGTGATGCTTCAGCACATCGCGCATGCGATCAAGCAGAACCATCCGGACATCGTGCTGTTCGTGCTGCTGATCGACGAACGTCCTGAGGAAGTGACGGAAATGCAGCGCTCGGTGGCGGGCGAAGTGATCGCCTCGACCTTCGACGAACCCGCCGCGCGTCACGTGCAGGTCGCCGAAATGGTCATCGAGAAGGCCAAGCGCCTGGTCGAAATGAAGCACGACGTCGTGATCCTGCTCGACTCCATCACGCGTCTCGCGCGCGCCTACAACACGGTCGTGCCGGCCTCGGGCAAGGTGCTGACCGGCGGTGTCGACGCCAACGCGCTGCAGCGTCCGAAGCGCTTCTTCGGCGCGGCGCGCAACATCGAGGAAGGCGGTTCGCTCACGATCATCGGCACGGCACTCATCGAAACCGGCAGCCGCATGGACGACGTCATCTACGAAGAGTTCAAGGGCACCGGCAACATGGAAGTGCACCTGGAACGCCGTCTCGCCGAAAAGCGCGTCTACCCGGCCATCAACCTGAACAAGTCGGGCACGCGCCGCGAAGAGCTGCTCATCAAGCCGGACCTGCTGCAGAAGGTCTGGGTGCTGCGCAAGTTCATCCACGACATGGACGAAGTCGAAGCGATGGAATTCCTGCTCGACAAGATCCGTCAGACGAAGAACAACGCCGAGTTCTTCGACATGATGCGCCGCGGCGGAGGCTGATCCGCTTCCCGTCCGACGCAAGAAGAAACCGCCTGCGCCGTCAGGCGGTTTTTTTTTTCGCGCCGCGTTTGCGCTTCTTCACGATTGCGGCGGCCGCCGTCCGTACAATCCGGACTGTTCCCGTGATTCAACCCACCGATGGCCAACCTCTTTTCCCGCTGGTTCGGCGCTCAACGGCGCGAGCGCGCGCTGCGCAAGTACGCAATCGACGACGCGCTGTGGCAAGGCACGCTCGACGCCTATCCGTTCTTCCGTCATCTGGGCGCGGCCGATCTCGTGCGTCTGCGCGAGATGGCGAGCCTGTTCATCGCGCAGAAGGCGTTCTCGACGGCGCACGAGCTCGAGTTGACCGACGCGATGATCGCCTCCATCGCCGCGCAGGCGTGCCTGCCCGTGCTCAATCTCGACCTCGATCTCTATCGCGGCTGGGTCGGCGTGATCGCGTATCCGGGCGAATTCATCATCAGGAAGACGGTCGAGGACGCGGACGGCGTCGTGCACGAGATCGAGCACGATGCGAGCGGCGAGGCATGGGAGGGCGGTCCGGTCGTGCTATCGTGGGAGGACGCGCAGATGGCCGACGGCTCGGAGGCCTACAACGTCGTGATCCACGAGTTCGCGCACAAGATCGACATGGTGACGGGCGAAGCCGACGGCCACCCGCCGCTCTATCGCCGCTGGCACGCGCCGCTCGATTCCACGGCCTGGGCCGACATCTTCGACAACGCCTACGACCAGTTCTGCGCGCGCGTGGATGCCGTGCCGCAGCGCCGCTGGAGCCGTTTCGAGCGCGAATCGCTCATCGACCCGTACGCGGCGGACCACCCGTCCGAGTTCTTCGCGGTGTGCAGCGAAGCCCTCTTCGTCACACCGCAGGCGTTCGAGTCCGAATATCCCGAGCTGTACCGGCTGCTCGCGCGCTATTACCGGCAGGATCCGGCGGGGGTCGGCGCGCTCGCCGTGTAAGGTGCGCAAGAACCTCCGAAAAAGATGTCAACCGACTGATTTTCTGGCATAATCGTTGTTTTTCGACCCCTAGGCAAGTGGCTCGCGCAGGCCGTCAAGAAGACGAAAACCCGACGCAGCGAGTTGGCTACCACCAGATAATCAGGAAAAACCATGAAACAAGGCATCCACCCGGATTACCGCGAAGTCCTGTTCGTCGACATGTCGAACGACTTCAAGTTCGTGACCCGCTCGACCATCCAGACGCGCGAAACCGCCGAATTCAACGGCAAGACCTACCCGCTCGCGAAGATCGAAGTGTCGTCGGAATCGCACCCATTCTACACCGGCCAGCAGAAGATCATGGACACGGCGGGCCGCGTCGAGAAGTTCAACAACAAGTTCGCGCGCTTCTCCACCAAGAAGTAAGTCGGACTTCACGGCCGGGAGGTTTGCCGGTCAGGCAGAAAGGGGCAGCCATGGCTGCCCTTTTTTGTCCGCGGGTACTTTTGGTCGACCCTGCTGCGCTCAAGGCACCCAAGGGTCACGGCGTCTCGTTACGACGAGCGCCGGTCAGCCGCCCCTAACCGCCCTTAACGCGGCCGCGCGACTACAATGCCGCGACTACAATGCCGGTTGCTCCGGCCCTCGTCTTTTCGGGCGCGCCGGCAGCGGACCATTATCCATCCAGCCCTATCGCATGCGATCTGTCGTTCGTCTGACCGCCTCCGCCACCAGCGCCCTGCCGCGCTGGCTGCTGCTCGCCATCTGCATCACCTACGCGTCGTTTGGCCTGTTCGGTCGCGATCCGTGGAAGAACGAGGACGCGGCGGGCTTCGGCGTGATGTGGACGATGGCCAACGGCGACGCCCGCGACTGGCTGCTGCCGAACCTCCTCGGCCGCGCGCCGACCACCGACGGCCCGCTGATGTACTGGCTCGGCGCGTCGGCGATCCGGCTTCTCAGCCCCTGGGTCGACGCGAGCAACGCCTCGCGCGTGATCACGGGCCTGCTTTTCTGCGTGGCCTGCGCGTTCGTCTGGTATTCGACCTATCTGCTGGGCCGGCGCGACGAGGCCCAGCCCTTCAAATACGCCTTCGGAGGCGAGCCCGAGCCGCGCGACTACGGCCGCATGCTGGCCGACGGCGCGCTGCTCATCCTGCTCGCGGGCTTCGGCCTCGCCGAGCGCGGCCACGAAACCACGCCGCAGCTCGCGCAGTTCGCCGGCACCGCGATGCTCATCTACGGCCTCGTGCGCAGCCTCGACAAGCCGATCCACGGCGGCCTCGTATGGGGCGCGGCGATCGGCGTGGTCGGGCTGTCCAGCTCGCCGGTGCTGGTGTTCGCGCTGCTGCTCTGCACGCTCGCGATGACGATCATCGTGAAGCAGGTGCGCGCCTTGCCGCTCATCATCTACGGCCTGCCGGTCGCGATCGTGCTGATCGCCGCCTGGGTCCTGCCGACCCTGCATTTCTTCCCCGACGACGGCGAATGGTGGCTGCGCCAGTGGTGGCGCAACAGCTTCTATTCCTTCTCCGGCACGCCCAGTTCGGTATTCGGCTACGCGATGAAAAATCTGCCGCTCTTCACGTGGCCCGCGTGGCCGCTCGCGATCTGGGCGTTCGTCAGCTGGGGCGGGCTGCGCCGCTCGCCGCACGTGGGCGTTCCCCTGTCGATCATCGGGCCGCTGCTCGTGCTGGTCGTGCTGCAGGCGCACGAGACCAACCGGCTCTTCATGCTACTGCTGCCGCCGCTTTCGGTGCTCGCCACTTTCGCGCTGCCCACGCTCAAGCGCGGCGCGATCAATGCGATCGACTGGTTCGCGATGCTGAGCTTCACCATCATCGGCACGCTGGTGTGGCTCGTGTGGACCGCGGGCATGATCGGCTTTCCCGCGCCGATGGCTCGCAATCTCGCGCGTCTCGCGCCGGGCTTCCATCCCGAGTTCAAGCTGATCTCGTTCGTGTGCGCGGTGGCGGTTACCGTCTGCTGGTTCATGCTCGTGCGCTGGCGGCTCGCGCGCCATCCGAAGGTCCTGTGGCGCAGCGTCGTGCTGTCGAGCGCGGGCACGACGCTCATGTGGGTGCTGCTCATGACCCTGTGGCTGCCGGTGGTGAACTATAGTCGCACGTATCGCGACGTCGCGGAGCAGATCGCCGCGCATCTGCCGCCCGACTACACGTGCATCTCGCCCGTGCGCCTGGGCGACGCGCAGATCGCCACTTTCGCCTACTTCGGCGGCATGCACTTCGCGTTCGACGAGGATTGCGACGTGATCCTGCGTCAGGACCGCGCGGATTACGGCGAGCCGTCGTCGATGTCGGAATTCGCATGGAAGCTCGTGTGGGAAGGCCGGCGCGTGGCCGACCGCGACGAGCGCTTCCGCCTGTACGTGCGCATCGAGCGCCCCACGCCGCCGGTGCAGAAACCGTTGCGTCCGAAGAGCCTGCGCCGGGTGCAGTAACGCGATGCGCGCGACGACGACATCGGCCAGCACGACCGGCATGCTGAGCGACGTGCGCAAGATCGCGGCGCTCGCGTGGCCGGTGCTGATCGGCCAGCTCGCGGTGATCGCCTTCGGCGTGATCGACACTGCGATGGTCGGCCGCTTCTCCGCCACCGATCTCGCCGCGCTCGGCCTCGGCGGCTCGATCTACATCTCGGTGTATATCGGCCTCACGGGGATTCTCGTCGCGCTGCAGCCGATCGCCGGGCAGCTCTTCGGCACGGGCCGCGAAAGCGAGATCGGCGAGGAAACGCGTCAGGCGCTATGGCTCGCCGCCGCGCTCGCCGTGCTCGGCTTCGTGCTGCTCTACTTTCCCGAGCCGCTCCTTTCTCTCGCGAATGCGCCGCGCGCGCTGCACGACCGCACGGTCGACTATCTGCGCATTCTGTCGTTCGGCCTGCCCGCGAGCCTCGCATTCCGTGTCTACAGTTCGCTCGCGAACGCGGTCGGCGAGCCGCGGCTCGTGATGTTCCTGCAGGTGGGCGGCCTCCTGCTCAAGTTTCCGCTCAACACGTGGTTCATCTTCGGCGGCGCGGGCGTCCCGGCGCTGGGCGGCCCGGGCTGCGCGCTCGCGAGCACGCTCATCAACTGGGTGCTGGCGATCGTCGGCTTGACGGTGCTGTTCAGGTTCGAGTTCTTCCGCACGTTCGGCATCTTCTCGCACTTCTGCTGGCCGGTCTGGCGGCGTCAGCTCGCGCTGTTGCGCCTCGGCATCCCGATGGGGCTCTCGTATCTCATCGAAGTGACGTCGTACACCTTCATGGCGCTCTTCATCTCCCGCTTCGGCACGACCACGCTCGCCGGCCACCAGATCGCGGGGAATCTGGGCGCGATGCTTTACATGACGCCGCTTTCGATCGGCATCGCGTCTTCGACGCTCGTGTCGCAAGCGCTCGGCGCCGAACGCTACGACAACGCCCGCTCGATCTCGCGGCACGGCATCGGCATGGCGTGCGTGCTGGCGCTCGCGTACGGCGTGCTCCTGCTCGCCGCGCGCCCGCAGGTGATCGCGGCCTACACGCCAGATGCGAACGTCATCGCGGCCGCGATGCCGCTCGTGCTCGTCATCTTCTTCTACCACCTCTGCGACGCCTTGCAGATCACGACCGCGTTCATTCTGCGGGCGTACAAGGTGACGCTCGTGCCGACCGTGATCTACGCCGTCGCGCTCTGGGGCATCGGGCTGGGCGGCGGCTATCTGCTGGGCTTCGACGTCGGCGGCGGCGTGCCCGAATGGCTGCAGGGCGCGCGCGGCTTCTGGATCGCTAATTCGGCGAGTCTCGGCGTCGCGGGCATCGGGCTCTTCCTGTACTGGCGGCGCGTGAGCACGCGCCATCTCCCGAACGTCGACGCGGACTGAACCGCTTGCATCCGATGCGATGATTTGCTTGAAAACATCATCGACTTCGCATCATCGGAAAGAAAGACGTAAGGCTCCAGTAGAATTTCGCGTCGAGGGAAACCCGGAGCGAGCGGATGAGCCGCATGACGACGTCACAAAAAAATGGATTCTGGCCGCAACCACGCTGATCTCCGCGCTCGGAATGAGCGCCGCGATCCATCGAGCCGATGCCGCGCGCATCGCGAGCGTGTCGCCGCAAGGCAAGGTCGCGCAGGTGCGGCAGGTCATCGCGAAGTTCGACGAGCCGATGATCGCCTTCGGCAACGCAGCCGCCGCCGCGCCCGGCAAGCTCGCCTGCAGCGGCGCGCCTGCCTCCGCCACATCGGGCTCGGGACGCTGGATCGATGCGAAGACCTGGGCCTTCGACTTCGCGCACGATCTGCCGCCCGGCGTGCACTGCGCGCTCGATCTCTCCGACTCCCTCAAGTCCGTCGCGGGCACCGCGCTTGCCGGCCCGCGCCACTTCGCGTTTCAGACGGGCGGCCCGTCCGTCACGCGCATCATGCCGAGCTATGGCGACATCGAAGAGAACCAGGCCTTCGTGCTGCGCCTGAACGGCCCCGCGACGCAAGCCTCGGTGCTCCAGCACGTGTGGTGCGAATCGAACGCGCTCGGCAACCGCATTCCCGTTCGCGCGCTCGGCGATGCCACGCGCGCCGCCCTGCTCGGGCATTTCCGGCTGGAGAAGGAAAGCGACCGCGCTCACGCTCGCCTGCCGGCAAACGTTGCCGTCCGCGACGAAGATGCAGCTCGTCTACGGCGCGGGCGTGACGGGACCGGGCGGCGTCGCCAATGACGTCGAGAAGCGCTTCGACTTCACGGTGCGCGAGCCCTTCACGGCGAGCTTCTCGTGCGAGCGCGAGAACGCCAAGGCGCCCTGCACGCTGTTGCGGCCGCTGCGCCTGAACTTCAGCGCGCCGATCAGCCGCGCCGATGCCCAGAAGTTCCTGTTGCGCGGGCCGAAAGGCACCGCTTCTCCCCGTTTCGACGCGAGCGACAAGGACGCGGAAGTGAGCGCCGTCGAGTTCGCCGCGCCGCTGCCGGAACACGCCGATCTCTTTCCGCTCAGGACCGCGACCACGCCGATGCCGCCGCTCGCGAAGTTCTCCTCGGGCGCGTTCGGCATCATCGAGCGCTTCGCGGAACCCGACATGCCCGCTGCTGCCCGTCACGCTGCGCCACGTCGAAGCGGATCTGCACGTGCAGGGGCTCGATTCCGGCACGTCGCAGATCACGAAGCTCAGGCTCGACGCCGATCGGGACATCCGCCAGTGGATGCGCGCGGTCGATCAGTTCGACGGCATCTCGATGTCGCGCTCGGCGATTCAGGAGCGCATGCCCGAGATGCTCGGCAACGGCATCACGCCGGTCGTCATCCCGAACAGCGACGGCACGATCTCGAAAGATCCGCAGATCGACGTCCGTTCGCTGTCGATGCTCGCGAAGCATCCGGGCGTCGAGACGCTCGCCCGGCACGCCGCCGATCCGAAGGCGTTGCGGCCTTTCGAAGTCGTCGGCATTCCGCTCGCGAAACCCGGCTTCTATGTCGTCGAGCTGAGCTCGCCCGCGCTCGGCGCGTCGCACATGAGCACGGCACGCACGACGCGCGCGCATACCGTATTCGACCGCACGTTGCTGCGCGCGGGCGAAACCGTATCGATGAAGCATTTGCTGCGCGTCGAGACGCTGAACGGCTTCGCCTTTCCGTCGAGCTACCCGAGCCGCGTGACGATCCGGCACGTCGGCAGCGGTCAGACCTGGCACCTGCCGCTCAAATGGGGGCGGATCACAGCGCGGATTCGAGCTTCACCGTGCCCGTCGCGGCGAAGCTCGGCGAATACAGCGTGACGCTCGACAACGGCGCGGCTTCCTCGAACGGTGACGGCGACGACGGCGGCAACGACAATGCGTCACGCAGTCGTACGAATCCGGCAGCTTCCGCGTGGAGGAGTTCCGCCTGCCGGTGTTCAAGGGCTCGATCACCGCCGGCGACGGCAAATCGCCCGGGCTCGTCGCCGCGCAGGAAGCGCCGGTCGCGGTGCGGCTCGAATATGTGCAAGGCGGCCCGGCGTCGAATCTGCCGGTGCAGGTGTCGGCGCTCGTGCGCGACGTGTCGCCGCCCTTCACTTCGCAATACGAGGCGTTCAGCTTCGCCCCCTGGCGCAAGCCCGCGAACGACGGCGCGAGCGCGCCCGCCGAGGACGAAGACAGCGAGCAACGGGACGACGCGACGGCGAAGCTCGTCGCCGACAAGCTGCGCGTGACGCTCGATCGCGAAGGCGCCGGCAAGCTCACGGTGAAGCCGCTGCCCGCGGTCGAATCGCCGAAGCGCCTCGCGCTCGAAGCCAGCTTCGCCGATCCGAACGGCGAGACCCAGACCATCAGCGGCGGCGCCACGCTCTGGCCCGCCGCGATGGCCGTCGGCGTGAAGGCGGGACATTGGGTGTCGGTCGGCGGCGCGCTGCCCGTTCTGGCGCTGGCGCTCGATCTGCAGGGCAAGCCGCGCGCGGGCGTAGCGGTCGAGATCAAGGCCGTCGCGCACGTGATGTCGAGTTCGAGAAAGCGCATGGTCGGCGGCTTCTATGCGTACGACAACCACACCGAGATCAGGGAGCTCGGCACGCTGTGCAGCGGCACGAGCGACGATCACGGCCTGCTGTCGTGCGACGTCCGGGTAAAGGAGCCGGGCAACGTCGATCTGATCGCCGTCGCCCGGGACGGCGACGGCCACGCGGCCAACGCGAGCACGTCCGTCTGGGTCACGCGCGAGGACGAACTGTGGTTCGGCGGCGAGAACACGGACCGTATCGACGTGCTCCCCGAAAAAACTGCTTACGAGCCCGGCGAGACCGCGCGTTTCCAGGTGCGCATGCCGTTCCGTTCGGTGACGGCGCTCGTCGCGGTCGAGCGCGAAGGCATCGTCGAGACGCGCGTCGTCGAGCTGAACGGCAAGGACCCGACCGTCGAGCTGAAGGTCGATGAGGCCTGGGCGCCGAACGTCTATGTGTCGGTGCTCGCACTGCGCGGGCGCATCCGCGAAGTGCCGTGGTACTCGTTCTTCACATGGGGATGGAAGGCGCCGGTCGAATGGGCGCGCGCGTTCTGGTACGAAGGCCGCCAGTATCAGGCGCCGACGCCGCTCGTCGATCTGTCGAAGCCCGCGTTCCGCTACGGGCTCGCGTCGATCAAGGTCGGCACGGCCTCGCACCGGCTCGCGGTGAGCGTGAATCCGGACGCGACGTCGTATGCGGTACGCAGCAAGGCTCGCGTGAAGGTGAAGGTCGCGCTGCCCGACGGCAAGCCCGCGCCCGCCGGGACGCAGATCGCCGTCGCGGCCGTCGACGAAGCTTTGCTCGAACTCATGCCCAATCGAAGCTGGGACGTGCTCGACGCGATGCTCCAGCAGCGCGCGTACGGCGTGGAAACGGCGACCGCGCAGATGGAAATCATCGGGCGGCGTCACTTCGGGCGCAAGGCGGTGCCCGCGGGCGGCGGCGGACACAGCGCGACACGCGAATTGTTCGACACGCTTCTGCTGTGGAACCCGCGCGTCACGCTCGACGCGAAGGGCGAGGCCACGGTCGACGTGCCGCTGAACGACGCCCTCACGCGCTTCAGGATCGTCGCGGTCGCGGCGTTCGGCGCGAGGCGATTCGGCACCGGCAGCGCATCGATCCGGAGCACGCAGGACCTGCAGCTGATCTCGGGGCTGCCGCCGCTCGTGCGCGTGGGCGACGCATTCCGCGCGCAGTTCACGCTGCGCAACACGACTGCGCGGACGATGCGCGTCGTGGTCACGCCGCGCGCCGGATCGCTCGCGCTCGGGCGCGCACGGTGGAGCTCACGCCGGAATCGTCGCAGGAAGCGGCGTGGGAAGTGACGACGCCGGACGTCCTCGGCAGCGATTCTTCCGCGAGTCTCGCGTGGGAAGTCAGCGCAACCGAGCAGGCCGGACCCAAGGCGAGCGACGCGGTGAAGATCACGCAACGCGTGGTCGCGGCGATTCCCGTCACGGTGCAGCAGGTGACCATCGCGCAAGTCGACGGCACGCTCACGCTGCCCGTCGCGCCGCCCGCCGATGCGAGCCAGTCGGGCGACGGCGCCGTGCGCGGCGGCATCGCGGTGTCGCTGCAGCCGAAGCTCGCGGACGGCCTGCCCGGCGTGCGCCGCTGGTTCGAGCGTTATCCGTACGGCTGCCTCGAGCAGCAGACATCGCGCGCGCTCGGCCTGACGGACGCGGCGCTCTGGCAAGGCGTGCTGGCGCGCATGCCGTCGTGTCTCGACCGCGACGGCCTCGCCAACTACTTCCCGCCCGCCGACGACGAACGCCCGACCGGCAGCCCCGCGCTCACCGCGTACCTGCTCGCCGTCACCGACGAAGCGGCGAAGCAGGACAGCCGCTTCGCCCTGCCCGACGACCTGCGCAACCAGATGGCCGCGGGCCTCGCGAATTTCGTCGACGGCAAGATCGAGCGCAAGTTCTGGGCGCCACGCAACGATCTCGACTTCGAGAAGCTCGCCGCGATCGAAGCGCTGTCGCGCTACGGTCTCGCGCAGCCGCGCATGCTCGGCTCGGTCACGATCGCGCCGGATCAGTGGCCGACGTCCGCGGTGCTCGACTACTACGCGATCCTGTCGCGCGTCGAGGGCATTCCGAATCGCGACGAGAAGCGCGCGCAGGCGGAGCAGATCATCCGCGCGCGCCTCACCTATCAGGGCACGCGTCTCACGTTCTCGACCGGCCGCGACGACGATCTCTGGTGGCTCATGACCGGCGCGGAGACCAACGCCGCGCGCAGCGCGCTCGCGTTCGCCAACGCGCCCGGCTGGAAGGACGAGATGCCGCGTCTCGTCGCGGGGCTGCTCGCGCTGCAGAAGAACGGCGCATGGCAGACGACGACCGCCAATCTGTGGGGCGCGCTCGCGGTCGGCCGCTTCTCGCGGCTCTTCGAAAGCACGCCGGTCACCGGTCATACGGAGATTCGATCGGGCACGTTGACGCACAGCGTGAACTGGAACGCCGCGGCGGCCGCGGCGACCGCCTCGGCCACGCCCGCGACGAAGACCGCAAGCGCGCGCAGCAGCATGCTACCGTGGACGACGGGTCCCCTCACGCTCACGCAGGACGGCACGGGCAAGCCGTGGGCGACGATCGAGAGCCTCGCGGCCATCGTGCTAAAGGCGCCGTTCGCGGCGAGTTATCGCATCGCGAAGACCGTCACGCCGGTCGATCCGGCCGTGAAAGGCGTGCTCTCGCGCGGCGACGTCGTGCCGTGCATCTCGACATCGAGGCGCAGAGCGACATGACCTGGGTCGTCGTGAACGATCCGATTCCCGCGGGCGCGACGATTCTCGGCTCCGACCTCGGCCACGATTCCGAAGTGGCGACCTCAGGCGAGAAGCAGGATCGCGGCGCGTGGCCCGCGTTCGTCGAGCGCGGCTTCGACGGCTATCGCGCGTATTACGACTATCTGCCCAAAGGCCGGCTGCAGGTCGAATACACGATGCGGCTCAACAATCCGGGGACGTTCGGCCTGCCGCCGACGCACGTCGAGGCGCTCTACGCGCCTTCGTCGTTCGGCGCGCTGCCGAATGCGCCGGTGGTAGTCCGGCCGCTTGCCGCGCGGTGATGCCATGATGCGCGCCGCCTGTCTCGTCGTCGCATGCGTCCTGTCGGTGGCGGCGCATGCGTCGCCGCGCTTCGACGATGTGCGCGCGAGGTGGTGCAGTTCCGACTGGGTGCTGCTTTCCCGCGATGGCGAACCGCTCGCCCGCACGCGCATCGATACGAGCGCGTGGCGCGGCGACTGGGTCGCGCTCGCGGACGTGTCGCCGGCATTGCGCGAGGCGATCGTCGTATCGGAGGACAAGCGCTTCTACGAGCACGCGGGCGTCGACTGGCGCGGCGCGGCCGCCGCCGCGTGGGGCAATCTGTGGAACACGCGCACGCGCGGCGCATCCACGGTGACGATGCAGCTCACCGGCCTCATCGAGGAAGACGGCAGGCCGGGCGGACGCCGTTCCATCGGGGAAAAGCCCGCCAGACAGTCGGCGCGCTGTGGCTCGAGCGCAGCTGGCGCAAGGATCAGACTCTCGAGGCGTACCTGAATCTCGTGCCGTTTCGCGGCGAGATCGTCGGCTTGTCGGCACTGTCCGAGACCTTGTTCGGCAAGGCGCCATCGGGTCTCGACGAACGCGAGGCGGCGCTCGCCGCCTCGCTGGTGCGCGCGCCGAACGCGCCGTACGCGAAAGTCGCCGCGCGCGCGTGCGCCATCCTGCGCGACATGCAGGCGCTGCACGGCGGCCGTGGCGTCGATCCATGCGTCAACCTGACGAGCTACGTGCAGCTCACGCTCACCCGCACCGCATCCGCGCAACGTGCACGACGCGGCGGCCATCGTCATCGACAACCGCTCGGACGAAGTGCTTGCGTCGCTCGGCTCGGCGGGCGGGCTGTCGAACGCGCCCGAAGTCGATGCCGTGCTCGCCGCGCGTCAGGCCGGCTCGACGCTGAAGCCGTTCCTCTACGCGCAGGCGATCGACGAGAAGCGCGTCACCGCCGCCACGCTGCTCGACGATGCGCCGCTCGATCTCGCGACCGGCGGCGGCCTCTACATTCCGCAGAACTACGATCACGATTTCAAGGACTGGGGGAGCGTGCGCACGGCGCTCGGCTCGTCGCTGAACGTGCCGGCCGTGCGCACGCTCGTGATGGTCACGCCGCACCGTTTCGCGAAAACGCTCGTCGCGCTCGACCTGCCGCTCTCGCAGGCGGGCGACTACTACGACTTCAGTCTCGCGCTCGGCAGCACCGACGTCACACTGGCCGCGCTCGCCAACGCATACCGCGCGCTCGCGAATGGCGGCGTCGCGCGGCCCTTCTTCGATCCCGCCGACGCCTCAAGGGAAATCCCGTCGCGAGATCGTCGCCCGGCGCCGGCCGGCACGCGCGTGTTCAGCTCGGAGGCGAGCTTCATCGTCACCGACATCCTCGCGGACAACAACGCGCGCACCCGCACCTTCGGCTTCGACAGCGTGCTCGCCACGCGCAGCTTCGCCGCGGTGAAGACCGGTACCAGCAAGGACATGCGCGACAACTAGGCGGTCGGTTTCACATCGCGATACACCGTGGGCGTGTGGGTCGGCAATGCCGACGGCGCGCCCATGTGGGACGTTTCAGGCGTGACGGGCGCCGCGCCGGCGTGGAACGCGCTCGTCAGCTACCTGAACCGACGCTCGGACAGCCGTGCGCCGCAAGCGCCAGCGGGCGTCGTGCGCGCGAGCATCACGTATCAGAACGACGCCGAGCCGGCCCGCAGCGAATGGTTCCGCGGCACGCAGATGAGCGCCATCGGGCTCACGGCGAATGCGGCGCGGACCGTTCGCGGCGCGGATTCCGATGCGCAGGCGGCACGCATCGGCGCGCCCACGGACGGCACCGTTTTCGCGCTTGACCCGGACATCCCGCCCGCGCGCTAGCGCGTATGGTTCGAGCGCGCGGACAGCGGCGCGCGCCCCGCCTGGCGGCTCGACGGCAAACCGTACAGTCGCGATGCCCGCGTGGCCTGGCTTCCGTGGCCGGGACGCCACGTGCTCGAACTCGTGGATGTGCGGGGCGAAGTCGTCGACAGGATCGGCTTCGAAGTGCGCGGCGCCTACGCCAAGACCGCTCCGCACGCAGCCAGATGACGCGCCGAAGCTGCGCAAAGGTTTGCAGCGCGAAGCAGGGAAGATAAAAAAGCGCAACGTCATCCATCCGGCATTCTGCAACGTTAAAGATTGTGCGAAAGCGCGGCGCACGCGGTGGGGTCGTGCACAATGCGAGCCGTCATCGTTCGGGACGGGTTTTTGCCCTATCCTTAACGGCATCTTCCCAAGTGGCCCGAACTTATCGATCCGTCATTCTTTCTCTCAAGCCTGGAGTGCCGTCATGCTGAAAAAGCTGCTGATGCTGTGCCTCGCGTTCATGCTGTCCATCGGTGCGGCCTTCGCCGCGGTCGATGTCAATACCGCAAATCAAGCCGCGCTGGAATCGGTGAAGGGCCTCGGGCCCGTGAAGTCGAAGGCGATCGTCGACGAGCGCACGAAGAACGGCCCGTTCAAGGATGCCGACGATCTCGCGAACCGCGTCAAGGGTTTGGGAACCAAGTCGGTGGCGAATCTGGAGCAGAACGGCCTGACGATCGGCGGCTCGTCGCTGCCGCCGACCGGCAAGACCACGAAGCCCGCGACCACGACCACGCAAGGCGGCAGCGCCGCGCCGAACTCGACGGTCAAATCCTCGACGGCCACCACCGCGGCGACCTCGCCTGCCGCCACCGCGGCGCAGACGCCGGCCGCGACGCCCGCATCGGGCGCGAAGGCCACCAAGGCCTCGAAGAAGTCGGAGAAGGAAAGCGCTGCGGCGGCCGCGGCGAGTGCCTCGAGCCCGTCCGCCGCGAGCGATGCGAAGCCCGTCAAGTCGAAGCGAAGCAAGAAAGACAAGGCCGCCAGTCAGTAACGCTTCGGGACGCCGGACGAAGGGAAACCGTCTTCGCGTATGATTACCGCTAGACGGCCTTCACGGCCGATGCCCGCGTCACCGTTTCCGGATTCCGGTCGGACTCGGCGGCGCGGGCGAACCCACCACCCCGCAACCTCTCGTGTAGTGAGACCGCCATGAGCCTACTCGATATCCTCGCCTCCACCCTCGGCAATTCATCGCAGCAAGGCGGCCAGCCCGCTCAATCCGGCCAGGCCGCGCTGATCGCAGCGGCGCTCGAATTCGTCAACAGCCAGCCGGGCGGCATCATGGGCTTCTTCAGCGCTTCCAGCAGCACGGCGCCGGCGATATCGTCCAGTCGTGGATCGGCACCGGCGAGAACCAGCCCATCAGCCCCGACACGCTCACGAACGTACTCGGCCAGGACAACGTCGGCGCGCTCGCGCAAAAGGCCAGCGTCTCGGGCGATCAGCTCTCGGGCATGCTGGCGGCGGTGCTGCCGCACGTCGTCGATCGCGCCACGCCGAACGGCGAAGTGCCGCCCGAAGGCCAGCTCGATCTGGCCGGCGTGCTCGGCTCGCTCGGCGGCCTCGCCGGTCTGTTCGGCAAGGGCGAAGAGCCGAAGCAGGGCTGAACCCTCCTCTACGTTTGTTTCGAAGCCCCGCAGGCGATGCGCCGCGCGGGGCTTTTGCTTTTATGACGCGCAAAGTCTGCGCGTCATTTCGGCGATGATCGTATGGCGGATCACGCGCAGACAGGTCGATTCGCCGCCGAGCGTCGCGGCCAGCTGCGGCCGCCCGGCGAGGAGCGCCGCGTTCGCCTGCTCGACGCGCGCATGGAGATCGGCGGCGGCGCGCACGATCGAGCCCGCCAGCGCGTCCAGCAGCCGCTGCGCCGTCTTCGTCGCGATGCCGAGCACCTCGCCCGCGCGCAGCATGAGCGCCCGGTCGAAGTCCTCGTAATATCGCGCGCCGAGCATGTCCCACGCGAACGACGCGCGCTTCGGCCAGTCGGTCTTCTGGCTCGTACTTGAAGGTGCGCGCGAAATCGAGCAGCTGGCAGGCATCGATGGAATGCAGCCGGCGCCACTGCCCGGCACCTGCTGCGCGACGTCCCGGTCTTCGCGTTCATGACGCATCCGTTCCCTTCCGCGCGCGCCGGCGTTTCTCGCCGCGCTCGACACGCGCGTAACGCTTGATTTCCTCGCCGGCGAACAGCTCGCCCGCTTCGTCCGGGATGTCGACGCTCACGCGCACGCCCAGGCCTTCCAGCACCTGGAAAAGCTTGCCTCAGTGCACGCTGTCGGCGCCCTTCTCGACCTTGCCGAGGAAGCTCTCGCTGACGCCGATGCTGCCGGCGGCGACTGCCTGGCGCAGCCGCTGGGCCTTGCGCGTGGCACGCACCGCAACGCCGATATCGTGTGCATTCCGGATGTCGATTTCCATGATAAAAATCCTTGCGATCGCACAGATTATAGTGGATCCGAATAGCGTATGGCGATTATCCGTTCGGTCGACTGGATTTTCTCGATTATGCGAGTCTGGATCGTAAAATCCTTGCGATCGACGCGATTTTCCGGTTTGGATAAGAAAAAAGGCAACGAATCGCTTCGTTGCCTCTGGATTGAACCGCCGCTCCGACCGGAGCGGCCAGACCGCGCTTAATGCACCACGCGATCGAACACGAAGTTTCCTTCGCGCACGTCGACCGGAATGACGTCCTTCGGCCCGAACCGTCCGGCGAGAATCAGCTTGGCGACCGGGTTCTCGATTTCCTGCTGGATCGCGCGCTTCAGCGGACGCGCGCCGAATACCGGATCGTAGCCGACCTTGCCGATCTGCTCGAGCGCCGCATCCGACACGTCGAGCTGCATCTCGAGCTTCGCGAGACGTTCCTGCAGATGCTGCAGTTGAATCTTCGCGATCGACTCGATGTTCGCGCGATCGAGCGCATGGAACACCACGACGTCGTCGATGCGGTTCAGGAATTCCGGCCGGAAATGCAGCTTAACTTCCTCCCAGACGGCGTCCTTCACCTTTTCCTGCTGCTCGCCGACCATGCCCTGGATGACTTGCGAACCGAGGTTCGAGGTCATCACGATGACCGTGTTCTTGAAGTCGACGGTGCGGCCCTGGCCATCGGTCATGCGACCGTCGTCGAGCACTTGCAGCAGCACGTTGAACACGTCCGGGTGCGCCTTCTCGATCTCGTCGAGCAGGATCACGCTGTACGGCTTGCGGCGCACGGCTTCGGTCAGATAGCCGCCTTCCTCGTAGCCGACGTATCCCGGCGGCGCGCCGATCAGACGCGCAACGCTGTGCTTCTCCATGAACTCGCTCATGTCGATGCGGATGAGATGATCCTCCGCATCGAACAGGAACGCCGCCAGCGCCTTGCACAGCTCGGTCTTGCCGACGCCCGTCGGCCCCAGGAACAGGAACGAACCATACGGCCGGTTCGGATCGGAGAGACCCGCGCGCGAGCGGCGAATCGCATCCGCCACAGCGCCGATCGCCTCGTCCTGGCCGATGACGCGCTCATGCAGCTTGCTCTCGATCTGCAGAAGCTTTTCGCGCTCGCCCTGCATCATCCGCGACACGGGAATGCCCGTCGAGCGCGAGACGACTTCCGCGATTTCCTCCGCGCCGACCTGCGTGCGCAGCAGGCGCGGACGCGTCGGGTTGTTCTGCTCCTGCGATTCGGCCTGCGTCATCTGCTTGAGACGCGCCTCGAGTTCCGGCAGCTTGCCGTACTGCAGCTCGGCGACCTTATCGAGCTTGCCTTCGCGCTGCAGCCGCGTGATGTCGGCGCGAACCTTCTCGATCTCTTCCTTCAGCTGCGCGCTGCCCTGCACGGCGGCCTTTTCAGCCGTCCAGATTTCCTCGAGATCCGAATATTCGCGGTTCAGACGCTCGATCTCTTCCTCGATCAGTTGCAGGCGCTTTTGCGACGCTTCGTCCTTCTCTTTCTTGACGGCTTCGCGCTCGATCTTCAATTGAATAAGACGGCGATCCAGCTTGTCCATCTCTTCGGGCTTCGAATCGATTTCCATCTTGATGCGCGACGCGGCTTCGTCGATCAGGTCGATGGCCTTGTCCGGCAGGAAGCGGTCCGTGATGTAGCGATGCGACAGCTCTGCCGCCGCGACGATCGCCGGATCGGTGATCTCGACGCCGTGGTGCAGCTCGTACTTCTCCTGCAAGCCGCGCAGGATCGCGATGGTCGCTTCCACCGACGGTTCGTTCACGAGCACTTTCTGGAAGCGCCGTTCGAGCGCCGCGTCCTTTTCGATATACTTGCGATACTCGTCGAGCGTGGTCGCGCCGATGCAGTGCAGTTCGCCGCGCGAGAGGGCCGGCTTGAGCATGTTGCCCGCGTCCATCGCGCCTTCGGCCTTGCCCGCGCCGACCATCGTATGGATTTCGTCGATGAAGACGATCGTCTGCCCTTCGTCCTTGGCGATGTCGTTGAGCACGGCCTTCAGGCGCTCCTCGAACTCGCCACGATATTTCGCGCCCGCGAGCAGCGCCGCCATGTCGAGCGACAGCACGCGCTTGCCCTTGAGCGTCTCCGGCACCTCGCCGTTGACGATGCGCTGCGCGAGCCCCTCGACGATCGCCGTCTTGCCCACGCCCGGCTCGCCGATCAGCACCGGATTGTTCTTCGTGCGGCGCTGGAGGATCTGAATGGAGCGGCGGATCTCGTCGTCGCGGCCGATCACCGGATCGAGCTTGCCCGCGCGGGCGCGCTCGGTCAGATCGACGGTGTATTTCTTGAGCGCCTCGCGCTGGCTTTCCGCGTCCTGGCTGTTGACCTGCGCGCCGCCGCGCACGGCGTTGATCGCCGCTTCGAGCGCGCGGCGCGTCAGCCCGTGCTGCTCGGCGATGCGGCCCGCCTCGCCACGGTCGTCGGCGACGGCGATCAGGAACATCTCGCTCGCGATGTACGTATCGTTGAGCTTCTGCGCTTCCTTGTCGGCCGTGTTGAGCAGGCCCGCGAGATCGCGGCTCACTTGAACATTGCCGTCCGTGCCCTGCACTTGCGGCAGACGGTCGATCGCTTCGTTGAGGGCCGCCTGCAGCGCCTGGACCTGCACGCCCACGTGTGAGAGCAGCGAGCGCGCGGAACCGTTCTGCTGCGCGAGGAGCGCCGCAAGCAGGTGAACCGGCTCGATGTACTGGTTGCCGTGCCCAACCGCCAGGCTCTGCGCGTCGGAGAGCGCCTCCTGGAATTTGGTGGTGAGTTTGTCGATTCTCATTTTTTAAAGCTCCAATTCGGAATACGACCAAAATGAGGCGTTTTGTGCCGCTTTCAAGCATTGTTTTGCTCGTTCAGAGCGTTTTTTGTTTTCGGCGGCGACCGGCCGGCGGCCCTGACTCGAACCGACCTCCGCTCGGGGCTTCGCTCGAGTTTCGCTCAGGTTTCGTTCGGCCCCGGCTCGCGGCCCGGAACGAACCCGGCCGCCGGAATCGGGACGCTGGCGATGCCCAGCAGCCGCGCAAGCTCGTTCGCCGGGTTGGCGTTCTCGCCGACCGTGTGCCTGTCGAGCTCGGCGAGAAAGGCGTCGCGCGCCGCCGCGAGCACCCCTCTCAGCCGGCACTGCGGCTGAATCACGCAGCCCTGCTGACCTTCGGCCCGATCGCCGAAGCAGCCGACGATCGCGAAGTCCTTCTCCGTCCTGCGCACGATCTCACCGATCGTCAGCGCGCGCGAGCGCTCGGCAAGCCGCAGGCCACCGTTGCGGCCGCGCACGGTTTCGACCCAGCCGAGCTCGCCCAACTGCTGCACGACCTTCATCAAATGATTCTTCGAGATGCCGTAGGCGTCGGAGATCTCCTGGATCGTCGAGAGTCCGGAAGGCCGCACGGACAGATACAGCAGAACCCGCAACGCATAGTCGGTGTAGTCGGTCGTCGCATGGTGTCGCGCTAAAAGGTAGGTTGGGCGCCGTCCACTTCGCGACGGCGGTGAACGCGAGAAACGACTCGAAAGGGCGCGGCGCCGGCCGGCGAGAGTCCGCGCGGCGGCAAGGGAGATGCCCGTCGCCCGGCCGCGCGAGGGCTAATATCCGCAAGGGCGCCCGGACGGACATCGCGTCCTCCGGGCGGCGCCGCGCGAGTATCCGTCATTCTGAGGCATGTCGCTGCTTTTGGTCAGAAATATGCTTCGTCGCGCGTTGCCTTGCCCGCTCTTTGCCTCAAGAATGCCTTGCCATGAATTCAGATCATCAACCTGCCGCGACCGCGCGCGAGAGCGAACCCGACGAAGCGAACGTGCGCGCGCTCGTCGAGGCATTCTATCGCCGCGTCGATGACGACCCGCTCCTCGGCCCGATCTTTTCCCGCGCGCTCGAGGGCCGCTGGGACGAGCATCTTGCCAAGATGACGACCTTCTGGTCGAGTCTCGTGCTCGGCACGAAGCAATACTGGGGAAACGTGCAGGAAGCGCATCGGCCGATCGACGATATCGAGCCGCGCCACTTCACGCGCTGGCTTTCGCTTTTCCTGAACACCGTGGAAGCGCGCTACGAACCGGCCGCCGCCGTGCAGTTCATGGAGCCGGCGCTGCGTATCGCGCAGAGCCTGCAGCTCAGCAAGTTCGGCTGGGATTACCAAATTCCCGCCGAGCAGCAGGCGCTGCTCGCGGCGCTCAAGCGCAGGCGCACCGGCGACGCGCCCGAGCCGCGCTTTCCCGAGCGTCCCGCCGCGGAGCCGTTTCCGGCGAAGTTCGTCGGCAAGCCGGCGGACGGGAAGTAGCGCGAATCAGGACTTCCCGCCCTGCCAGCGCGCGAGTGCCGCATCGTCGGATTCGCGCGCGTCGACCCAGCGCTCGCCCGCTTCGGTCTTTTCCTTTTTCCAGAACGGCGCCTGCGTCTTGAGGTAATCCATCAAGAAAGCGCACGATTCGAACGCCTCCGCGCGATGCATCGCCGTGGTCGCGACGAGCACGATCTGGTCGAGCGGCCTGAGCTTCCCCACGCGATGCACGATCAGCACGTCCGAGCCGCGCCAGCGCTCGCGCGCCTGATCGGCGATCGCTTCCAGCGACCTTTCCGTCATGCCGGGGTAATGCTCGAGCTCCATCGTCTTCGTCTCGACGGCGCTGCCCTCGTTCAGGTCGCGCACCGTGCCGACGAAGCACGCGACAGCGCCGACTTTCGGATTGTCGGCGCGCAATGCGGCCACTTCCGCCCCGATGTCGAAATCGGCTTCCTGCACGCGGACTTTGGCGCGTGTCGCCCGGGTTGGCGTCGACATGTCAGCCGCCCGTGACCGGAGGAAAGAACGCGACCTCGCAGCCCTCGGTGATGCGCTGCGACGGGTCCGTCATCACGTGATTGCAGGCCATGCGCAGCGAGCGGCCCTCGGCGAGCGTCTCCGCCCACACGCCGCCGCGCGTGCGCAGCCAGGCGCGCACATCGCCGACGTTGACCACCGTGTCCGGCACGGCCACCGTTTCGTTCGCGACGCCCAGTGACTCGCACACGCTCGCAAAAAAACCTCAGTTCGACTTTTCATGTCCAGCGTGTCCTTACCACATCAGTTCTGAAAACGGGATGAAGCGCACGATCTCGCCGATGCTTATCGCGTGATTCGGCGGGTTGTCGATGAGGCCGTCGCCCCATACGGTCAATGTCAGCACGGCGGAGTTCTGGTTCGGAAAGAGATCGAGCCCACCCGACTCGTTGACCCGCGCGCAGGAATTCGTTGCGCCGGTCGCCTTTCTTCTGGCTGAAGTCGGCGCGCATGGAATACACGCGCGGCGCGGCGTCCCTCACGCCCGCGAGACGCAGCAGGAACGGCCGCACGAACAGCAGAAAGGTGCAGAAGCTCGATACCGGATTGCCCGGCAGGCCGACGAAAAACGCCTCGCCCGCATCGGCGCCGCACCGCGCCGCGCCGAACGCGAGCGGCTTGCCCGGCTTCATCGCGATCTGCCCATCGAAATGCGCCCTTCCGCTTCCACGGCCGGCTTCACGTGATCTTCCTCGCCGACCGAAACGCCGCCGCACGTCAGGATGAGATCGTGCTCGCGCGCCGCAGGGTGTCGCGCGTGGCGTCGAGCCGGTCCGGCACGATGCCGAGATCCGTCACTTCGCAGCCGAACCCGGCAAGCAGCCCGCGCAGCGTGAAGCGGTTCGAGCTGTAGATCGCGCCGGGCTCGAGCGGCCCGCCGGGCATGCGCAATTCATCGCCGGTAAAGAAAATCGCGATGCGCACCGGCCGCACGACCTCGAGCTGCGCGCAGCCAACCGAAGCCGCGAGCCCGAGCGCCTGCGGCGTCAGACGCGTGTCCGCCGGCAGGATGACCGAGCCGCGCTCGATATCAGCGCCCTGACGCGTGATCCATTCGCCCGCCGCCGGCGTCTGCGCGAAAGCGACGCGTCCGTCGTCCGGAACCTGCGCCATCTCCTGCATCACCACCGTATCCGCCCCGGGCGGCACCGTCGCGCCGGTGAAAATGCTCGCGGCCGTGCCCGCCGCGAGCGGCGCGGCCGCGTGGCCCGCCGGAATGTGCTGCAACACCGGCAGCACCACGGGCGCGGTTTCGCTGGCGCCGGCGAGGTCGGCGGCGCGGACCGCGTAGCCGTCCATCGCGCTGGTGTGCATCGGCGGGACGTCCAGCGGCGAAGTCACGTCCGCCGCGAGCACGCGGTTCAGCGCGTCGAGCGTGTCGACGCGTTCGCGCCCCTCCACCCGGCGCGCGGCGGCGAGCAAACGGTCGAGCGCCTCGGCGGTGGCAAGCATCGGGGACGGGAAGAAGCGGTGGGCTGGGATGACATGGAGTTCGCTTTAGGCGCGCGAAGCGCCCCGATCATGAAAGGGACACGGCAATCCGCTCGACTATTGTAGCGAGAAGGCGGGCGCGGCACCCGCGGCCCCGGGGAAGCCGCCCATGCGGCGCGGCCGATACGCGAGCCGCGCCAGGGCGCCTCAAAGCCGCCGCGGCGCGATGATACACTCGCACCACACTTCCCACGTCCATTTCCATGAAATTCTGTTCCGCCTGCGGCCACGAGGTCGGCCTGAGCATTCCGCCCGGCGACAACCGCGAACGCTACGTCTGCGGCAACTGCGGCACCGTTCACTACCAGAATCCGCGCAACGTCGTGGGCACCGTGCCCGTGTGGGACGACAAGGTGCTCCTGTGCCGCCGCGCGATCGAGCCCCGCTACGGATACTGGACGCTGCCCGCCGGCTTCATGGAAATGGACGAGACGACGAGCGAAGGCGCCGCGCGCGAAACGCTCGAGGAAGCGGGCGCGCGCGTCGAGATCCAGAACCTCTTCTCGCTGCTCAACGTGCCGCACGTACATCAGGTGCATCTGTTCTATCTCGCGCGGCTGCTCGATATCGAAGTGGATCCCGGCGAGGAAAGCCTGAAAGTGAAGCTTGTCGAGGAGAGGGAGATTCCGTGGGACGAGATCGCGTTCCCGACGGTCGGCCAGACGCTGCGCTTCTTCTTTACTGACCGCGCCGCCGGCAACTTCACGCTGCATACGGGCGACATCTTCCGCACGCTGCGCGACGGCTGATCGCCGCTGTTCCGAGAACATGGTTCCCTGGCTCGCCGACGACGATCCCTTCCCGCCCGTCGAGCGCGCGCTCGGCGCATCGAGCGGCGCGCCGGGGCTGCTCGCCGCGAGCGCGGACCTGCTGCCGTCGCGGCTCGTGGATGCCTACGGGCGCGGCATCTTTCCGTGGTATTCGGACCGCCAGCCCGTGCTGTGGTGGAGTCCCGATCCGCGCATGGTGCTCTATCCGGCCGAATTCCGGGTGTCGGATTCGCTGCGCAAGACCCTGAAGCGCATGGTGCGCGACCCGGCGTGGGAAATCCGCGTCGACGACGATTTCCCCGCCGTGATGCGCGCCTGCGCCGACACGCCGCGCGACGGCCAGCGCGGCACGTGGATCACGGCGGATATCGTCGACACATACACGACGCTGCATCGCGCGGGCCATGCGCACAGCGTCGAGACGTGGTACGAGGGCGCGCGCGTGGGCGGCCTGTACGGCGTGTCGTTCGGGCGCATGTTCTTCGGCGAATCGATGTTCGCGCGCAAGACCGACGCGTCGAAAATCGCGCTCGCGGCGCTCGTCGGACACTTGCGCCGCAACAAAATAGAGATGATAGACTGCCAGCAAAACACGTCGCATCTGGCGTCGCTGGGGGGCCGCGAGATTGCCCGCCGCGCCTTCGTCGCGCATCTGCGGCGAGCGGCCGCGGAACCGGCGATCGGCTGGCGCTTCGACAAATCCGTCCTGCTCGACGTGCTGGCGCGCTGAACGCGCCGAGCGCCACCCCTCCAGTGACATACGACAAGCGACATACGACACGCAGCCGCCTGGCGCATCATGCTTCGCGTGCCGGCCGGCAACGATGAGACGACGCCTGCGAGAGCCGCCCAACGTGACACATCCGAACGAGCTGCCGCTGTCACCGCTTTCCGCGCTGCAATTCTATGTAACAGCGCCCTACCCTTGCAGTTATCTGGAAGGGCGCGTCGTACGCTCGCAGGTGGCCACACCGAGCCATCTCATCAACTCCGACGTCTATACCGAACTCGTGAAAGCCGGCTTCCGGCGCTCGGGCGTGTTCACTTATCGCCCGTACTGCGACGGCTGCCGGGCTTGCGTGCCGGTGCGCGTGCCGGTCGCGCGCTTCGTGCCGAACCGCACGCAGCGCCGGGTGTGGGAACAGCACGGCAATCTTGTCGCGAGCGTCGCGCCCCTGCATTACGACGAAAAGCATTACGCGCTCTACATGCGCTACCAGTCGGCGCGGCACGCGGGCGGCGGCATGGACCGCGACAGCCGCGACCAGTACGAGCAGTTCCTGCTGCAGAGCAGTATCAACTCGCGGCTCGTCGAGTTCCGCGAGGCGGGCGACCCGATGCATCCGGACGGGCGCGGCGAGTTGCGCATGATCAGCATGATCGACATCCTGGGCGACGGGCTTTCGTCAGTGTACACGTTCTTCGAGCCGGATCTGCCGAAAACGAGCTACGGCACCTTCAACATCCTCTGGCAGATCGAGCAGGCGAAGAGCCTCGATCTGCCGAACGTGTATCTCGGCTACTGGATCCGCGAGAGCGAGAAAATGGCCTACAAGGCGAATTTCCGGCCGCTGGAAGGCCTGATCGACGGCCGCTGGTCGCTGCTCGATCCCGTGAGCACGCAATCCGCCGGCACGCTGCCGATGCCGGGGCGCATCCACGGTCCGGGCCAGCCGAGATAGTCCGCGAGAATCCAGGAAACCACTGCGACGCGCCCGCTCCGGCTGGGTGTCCAATGCCGTTAAAATAGCGGTCTTAAAAAAATTCGCCGCTACCGGCTTTCATTTCGTGTTCAGTTCCCTTTATCCGCTCGCGCGCTCGCATCTCTTCAAGATGGACGCGGAAGACGCCCATCACCTGACGCTGCGCATGCTGGGCGCGGCCGGCCGCACCGGGCTCGCCGGCATGCTCGCCACCCGCGGACCCGATTCGCCCCGCACCGTCATGGGCATCACGTTCCGCAACCCGGTCGGGCTCGCGGCCGGTCTCGACAAGGACGGCGCGTGCATCGACGGGCTCGCCGCGCTCGGCTTCGGCTTCATCGAGGTCGGCACCGTGACACCGCGCGCGCAGCCCGGCAACCCGCGCCCGCGCATTTTCCGGCTGCCCGAGGCTGGCGCGCTCATCAACCGGATGGGGTTCAACAATCGCAGCGTCGATCAGTTCGTCGCCAATGTGCAGGCCGCGCGCTATCGCGGCGTGCTGGGCCTCAACATCGGCAAGAACGCCGATACGCCGATCGAGCGCGCCGCCGACGACTACCTCTACTGCCTCGAGCGCGTCTACCCGTTCACGAGCTACGTGACGATCAACATCTCGTCGCCGAATACGAAGAATCTGCGACAACTGCAGGGCGCGGGCCAGCTCGATTCGCTGCTCGGCGCGCTCAAGGACAAGCAGCAGCACCTCTCCGATCTGCACGGCAAGCTGGTGCCGCTCGCGCTCAAGATCGCGCCCGATCTCGACGACGAGCAGATCAAGTCGATCGCGGGCACGCTCCTCGCGCACGGGATCGACGGCGTGATCGCCACCAACACCACGCTCTCGCGCACGGCCGTCACCGGCATGCGGCACGGCGACGAAGCCGGCGGCCTGTCGGGGCGTCCAGTGTTCGACGCGTCCAACGAGGTGATCCGCAAGCTGCGCGCGGAGGTCGGCACGGACGTGCCGATCATCGGCGTGGGCGGGATTTTCTCGGGCGAGGACGCGCGCGCGAAGCTGGCGGCCGGCGCATCGCTCGTGCAGATCTACACCGGGCTCATCTATCGCGGCCCGGCGCTCGTGCGCGAATGCGTCGAAGCGCTCGCTCAAAGAATATAGAAATAAGCGAACGATATTACGTGGCGATTGCAATTTCACTATGATCGCCGCACCTGCTGACGCATTGATCGTGAATCAAGAGGAGAACAACGCGATGAAACTGTCCACGCTCAAGAAATTCGTCGCCGCCGGCCTGATCGGCGCGGCGTTCACCGCCGTCACCGCTGCGCACGCCGAGGACCTGCTCGATCAGGTCAAGCAGCGCGGCACGCTGCGCGTCGGCCTGGAAGGCACCTTCCCCCCGTTCAATTCGAAGAATCCGCAAGGCGAGCTGGTCGGCTACGACGTCGATATCGCCAAGGCCGTCGCCGCCAAGCTCGGCGTGAAGCCCGAGTTCGGCACGACCGAATGGAGCGGCATCATCGCGGGCCTGCAGGCGGGCAAGTTCGACGTGATCGTGAACCAGGTCGGCATCACCGATGCGCGCAAGCAGACGCTCGATTTCTCGCCAGCGTACACGTACTCGAACGCGCAGCTGATCCAGCGCGCCGACGACAAGCGCGAGTTCAAGACGCTCGAGGACCTGAAGGGCAAGAAGCTCGGCGTCGGGCTCGGCACGAACTACATGGACATGGCGAAGTCGGTGCCGGGCATCGACGTGAAGACGTATCCGGGCGCGCCCGAGTATCTGCGCGACCTCGCCGCCGGCCGGCTGGATGGATGCCGCGCTCAACGACCGCCTGATGCTCGCGTACCTGCTGAAGAACTCACAACTGCCGCTGCGCACCGGCGCGAACGTCGGCGCGGGCAACCCGTCGGGAATTCCCTTCAATCAAGAAGGGCAATCCGAAATTCGCGAAGGCGATCGACGACGCGATGACTCAGCTCGAAGCCGACGGCACCTTCACGAAGATCTCGGACAAGTGGTTCGGCATCGACGTGACGAAGCCGGCGAAGTAAGCCACCGCTTCCAGGGCGTCCCGGGGCGGCATCGTGCGACGGTGCCGCCCTTCGCTTTTTCCGTGCCGGTTTTTATGATGTGCGCTTTGTGCGCGCCGCCCCATCCGCGCCGCACACCGGCTCTTTCACCGCTCTCCCTTCATGTCCACGACATCCCTGCTCGTTCAATCGGCCCCCGTGCTGGCGCAAGGCGCGTTGCTGACGATCAAGTTCGCGCTCTATTCGATGTTCTTCGGCCTCGTCGAGGCCGTCGTGCTGGCGTTGATGGGCATCAGCCAGAACCGCACGCTCGTCGCGATCGGGCGATGTTACGTGAGTGTGATGCGCGGCACGCCGCTGCTCGTGCAGATCTTCGTCGTGTATTACGGCCTGCCGAACCTCGGCATTTCGCTGGAGCCGACGCCCGCGGGCGTGATCGCGCTGTCGGCGAACGTCGCCGCCTATCTTTCGGAAAGCATGCGCGGCGCGATTCTGGGCGTGCACAGCGGGCAATAGCTCGCGGCGTACAGCCTCGGGCTCTCGCGCACCCAGACGCTGCGCTACGTGATCGGGCCGCAGGCGTTGCGCATCGCGGTGCCGAGCCTGTCGAACAGTCTCATCAGTCTGATCAAGGACACCTCGCTCGTGTCGGTCATCACGGTGACGGAGCTTCTGCGCAGCGCGCAGGAAGTCATCGCGGCGACGTATCAGCCGCTCTGCCGCTCTATCTCGCGGCCGCGTTCGTGTACTGGGTGCTGTGCAGCGTGCTCGAGTTCGTGCAGCGGATCTTCAAGCGGCGTCTCGCGCTGCCCGGACGGCATTGACGGCCGGCGCCCGCGGCCTTTCCTGCTCAGTCGGTCTCGAAAGGAAAGCGCAGCTTCAGATCGCGGCGCGCGGCGTCGATGATCGCGATCATGCGCATCGACGTCGCGTGGCTCATCACGGGACTCTCGATCGCGCCGGCGCGCAGCAGTTCGCAGAAATGCGCGGCCTCGTAGTTGAGGCCGCCGCCCAAGAAGGGCTCGTCGAGTTCGACCCTGCGGCCGTCCGTGTATGTGATGGTCGCGCGCACCGGATTCCGCCAGTTTTCGTGGATCGTGACCGTGCCGCCCGTGCCACCGATCAGCGCGTCGCCGCGGCCCCGCAGGTCGAGCCCGCAGAACAGCTGCGCGATGCCGCGCTCGTGGCGCACGTTCAGGCTCGCGAACACGTCGACGCCCGTTTCGCCGAGACGGCCGATGGTCTGCACATCGAGCGCCTCGCCGAGCCAGTCCACCGCGAGAAACGCCTCGTAGATGCCGATGTCGAGCAGCGCGCCGCCGCCTGCCTCCAGCGAAAACGGCGGATGATCGAGCGGCACGTTCGCCATCGAGCAGCCGGCGCGCACGAGGCCGATTTCGCCGATGGGATCGGCTTCCAGGTGCTCGCGCAGGCGCCGGTAGAGCGGATAGAACGGCGGCTTTATCGCTTCCATGAACAGCAGCTTCGCCGCGCGCGGCGTCGATCATCCGCTGCAGCGCGCGCGCATTCACGGCGGCGGGCTTCTCGCATAGCACCGGCTTGCCCGCCGCAAAGGCACGCAATGCATACTCCGGATGGCTGTCCTGCATCGTCGCGATGTAAAGCGCATCGATATGCCCGAGCATCGCGTCGAAATCGCCGAAGGCGCGCGCCGGTTCCTCCCGGCGCGACCAGACGCCGGCGAGCCGCGCCCCCGCGACGTGCGCGAGGCTGTCGGCGAAGCGCCGGGCGATGCGTCCGGCGCCGACGATGCCCCAGCGTATCGTTTCTCCGGTGATGTTCGTGTCGATCAATCCTGCCTCCCTGAGCAATGTTCGTCGTGCAACGCATTGTGCCGGATTGCATCGCATGCCAGTTTCGCGAGCCGCGCAGACGACAAAAAGCCGGGACACGTCCCGGCTTGCTGCTTGCTGCGAACCTGTTGGTGCGCCGGACGGCGCCTCACGCGCCCGCGGACGCGTTCACGTTCGGTGCGGTGGGCGGGCGCTGCTCACGCGCTCGAACGAGAACGCACGACCCATTTCCTCAGCGGCCAGATCGACGAGCGCGCGCGTCGCGGCTTCGGCGGCGGGATCCTTCGCCTCGATCGCCTCGACGACGCTCTTCTGCGCGGCGAGCGTCGCCTCGCGCACCGACTCGATGCCGTCGACGATCGGGTTCACCGTCACGAGCGCGCCGCGCACGATGGCGGTCATCTGGCGAAAGAACTGGTTACCGCTGGCGGCGACGATGCGCGTGTGCAGCACCTCGTCGGCCGCCTGATATTCCGGCGCGCCCACCTGCAGACGCGAGAGCGCGTCGAACGCATCGCGGATGCCCGCGATCTCGTCGGGCGTCGCGCGCGCGGCGGCCAGCGCGGCCGCGCGCGGCTCGATCAGCATGCGGAATTCGATTACATCGCGCAGAAAGGTCTGATCCGGCTTCGCGCGAAAGCGCCAGCTCACCACGTCCTCGTCGATGAGGCGCCAGTCGCTCATCGGACGAATGCGCGTGCCCGTCTTCGGCCGCACGTCCAGCATGTGCCGTATGAGCAGCATCGAGAGCGCCCCGCGCATGACGGTGCGGCTCACGTCGAACTCCTTCGAGAGGATGTCCTGCGGTGGCAGCATCGCCCCATATTTTCGCTCGACAATCCCGGAGACGAGTCCGTCCATAACCTTCGCCACCAGCGATCGCTCTTTGTTTTCATCCATCTCGCTTCTCCCCTTCTCGCCTGTTCCGTAGCCGTGTGTATGCGCGCATCGCTTTCGCTTCTCAGGCTGCGAAAGGCACGACGAATTCCCGACAGGTCCATTCGTCGTGCTTGATACTTTGCGTCTTCGTTGCTTCGAATGCCAGTTAGGAATTTCCTGACAGGGTAATTCCTCTGACCTCGACGCCGATGATTCGTTTTTTGTTCTTGTCCGCTTCGAGCGCGTCCGCTGCTGCGCTCGCGCCGCGCGCGCCGCCATTCGTCAGGGAAACTGAAGAATGGCGGCGTCGCAGCGCGGCGCGAGCGTTCACTTGCGGTCCATCGCGTTCGTCGGACCGATCATGCACTCATTTGAGCAAGCATCTCGTATGCCTTCTGTGCGAACGCGAACGCTCGCCCGCTGGCATGGGGCTTTTGTATGATCCGAGCTCCGCGGGGAAACGCGCCGTCGCGCCGATTCGTCAGTCGTAAGCTCAGACCGCGCCATCGGGGGCGCGCGTGCGGCGCGCATCGAGCGTGATCTGGCGACGCCGCATCGACGCGCGTTCCGCGAGCGTGTGCTGGTAGATCGCCATGTACTCGCCGCTCACCCTTTCCACCGAGAGCCGCTGCAGATTCTGCCACGCGCGCCGCGTACAGGCCGCGCGCCGGCTGTCGATGAGCAGCCAGCGCAGCCTGGCCGCCGCCTGCGCCGGATCGCCCGGGGGCACGAGCACGCCGGCAGCGCCGTCGTCGAACATCTCGGGAATGCCGCCCACGCGCGCCGCGACGGTCGCGCAGCCGGCCTCGCGCGCCTCGGCGATCACGAGCGGCGACGGATCCTGGCGCGACAGCAGCGCGAAGACGTCGGCGCTAGCGAAATAGGGCCGCGCGTCGGCGACGAAGCCGGTGAAGTGCACCGCCGATGCGATGCCGAGTTCGGCCGCGAGCGCTTCCATCGCGCTGCGGTCGGGACCGTCGCCGACGAGATACAGGTGCGGCTCGGGCAGGAACTCGCGCTCGTTCACGGACTGCTCGCGCACGAGCGCGAACGCGTGCAGGAGATCCGCGATGCCCTTTCGCCGGTACATGCCCGCCACGCAGACGATGTTCGGATGCTTCAGGCACACCGGCCGCGCGGCGGGCCGCAACAGGAGCCGGAGCGCGCCCACCGTGCCGTTGAGCACGATCGACATGCGTTCGGGCCCGATGCCGCGCGCCGCCAGGTCCTCGGCGACGGCGCGGCTCACGGCGACCATGCAATCGCTCGCGCGCACGAGCGACGCGCTCTTCTGCAGCTCGTGATGCACGGTCGTCACCAGCGCGAAACGCCGCCGCATGCTGCCGAAGCGCGAGATGAGCGCGCCGGTCATCATGTGCGCGTGGACGGTGTCGGGATCGAAGCGATCGATGAAACGGTTGAAGCCCGCGATCATCGACGGCACGCGCCACGGCTACCGCGACGGAATGTGCGTGATGCCGTGGCGCCGCAGTAGCGGTTCGAATCCGCCGCCGGACGATGCGACCACCACCTCCTGGCCCATGCGCGCCTGCACGCAGGCGAGATCGACCATCATGTTGACGGTGCCGTTGCCGATCGTCTGCGCGTGGTTGGCGAGATGGATTATTTGCATGAGAGTGCTGTCTGCACGCGCGCCGGCTCGTGCCGGCGGCGCTGATCGTATTGTCTCGAGGATGGGTTTCGAGGCGGCGCGCCGCCCTGCTCGTTGTTCTTGCCCCGATGCTGCCGGATTGCGTCTTTCGTGTCGCTTTCTTGCCGCTTTCTTACGCTTCGATACGGGCGCCGGTCGCGGCGCCCGTCATGACGGCGGCGAAACCTATAGCAACTCGTAGGTATTCGCGTAGGCGCCGGGACCGGCGAACTGAAGCTTGCCCGTACCGGCCGTTTCGCGAGGCTAGCGGCTCTTGCGCGTCAGACCGATGTACGGCATGCCGTGCTCGAGAAACGGACCCTCGGTCTTGCGAAAGCCGAATGCTTCGTAAAAGCCGCGCAGGCTCACCGGCGCGGTCAGGCGCACGCCGCGTCCGGGCCAGCGCTCGGCGGTCACGGCAAGCACGCGCTCGATCAGCGCATGCGCGGTGCCGTCGCCGCGGCGCAGCGGGCTCGTCAGGATCTTGTCGACCACCACTTCCGGGTCTTCCGCATCGCCCTCGTGAATGCGGGCATAGGCAAGCACCGGCATCGAGCGGCTCATGTCTTCAGCCGCGAAAATGTGCGTGCCGATTTCATCGCGTCCATCCGGGTCGAGATGCACATGCGACTGTTCGACAACGAACACCGCACTGCGCGCGCGCAAAATCAAATAAAGCTCCCGCGCAGTGAGTTGTTCAAAATCTAGGATTTTCCAGTTCATTGATTATCTCCATGCTTTACCGGTAATAACCGGCGTTGCGACGATTAAACATTACGTCCCGACCCGCCAGGATTCAGTGCGCCATCGCACCGACCCAAACCTTGCGGCCGCTTCAAATAGGGCTCACCACACGCAAGAAAGGCGTCCCGGGGAAAAAGACGCCTGCCCGACGAACCGACGTCACGCGGCTGCCCTCGATAGGGGCGGCCGCGTGCGTTCGCACGCGTCGATAGCACTCGCGTAGTTCGGCACCTTCATGGGAAAATCAGAATGCATACCGCCATCGAACGCGACAGAAACGAAGAACGACACATCGGCACGCTTCGACGCGCACGCAGTATCGGACACCGGCATTCCCGACCCGAGGTAACGGCATGAGCGCCTTCCATACGAGCGGTGTGACGAGTTCAGGCGCGAGTCGTTCCCGCGTCGTGTCACTCGATCCCCTGCGCATGCGTGCGCGGCGTCGTCAGCGCATGCGCTGCATCGGGGCGAACGTATCTGGCGCGAGGGCATGGCTCCCGTCGACCTGTGGATCGAGCTCCTGCACGGCAGCGGGCTCGAGCCGCGCGCGGCGCTCGCGTTCACCGTCACGCAGGATTTCGAGGACGACCAGTTCACGCTCGGCAAGCTGCCGGTCGAGGACATCGAAAAGCTCTATGGCCTGCAGGTGCAGGAACTCGCCGTGTTCGACTCGCTCGAGGCGCGCGTGCTCGTGCAGACGCGGCGCGAAAACATCGTGCTGGTTGAAGTGGATGCGTTTTTTCTGCCCGACATGGGCCCGGGCTCGTATCGGCGCGAACATGCGAGAACCACCATCGGCATCGACGTCATCGATCCGGATGCGCGACGTCTCGGCCACTTCCATCACACGGGGTATCACCTGCTGAACGGCGACGACTACGAGGGCGTATTGCGGCCCCGACGCCACGCACCGTCAGGACGACACGCCGGCGCAACCGCTTTTTCCGAACGTGGAATTCGTGAAGCATGCAAGAGACCCGCTTTCGGGCACGCCGCTCGCCGAGGTCTCGGCGGATCTTCTGTGCGCGCATCTGCTGCGGCGCCCGGCGCACAACCCGATCACGCGCTGGCGCGAAGTCTTTCCCGAGCATGTCGAAACGATGATCGCGCGGCGAATCCTATGCGCGTCTCTACGCGATCAACGTGATGAGACAGCTGGGTGCGAACTTCGAGCTGCTCGCGCATTACCTGCAATGGATGCGCGAGCAGGGCTTCGGTATTCCGGTGCAGGCGCATGCGGGCGCGCACCGGATAGCCAGCGAAACGATGGTCATGCAGTGCCGTCTGGCGCGCGCCCTTTCGCGCGGCCGGCGTGAGCTCTGCGAAGCTTCGTTCGATGTCGTCGAGGATGCATACGAGCACGTCGTCCCGCCGCTCGCGAATATCGTCTATTGATCATTTCATATGCATGGCGATCGATCGGCGATTCGCTCGAATCACGCATGTCGAAATACATATTTGAGCCCTGTTTTCAAGGCATTTTTCAATCGCTTACGCCATTCGCCATATACCGATGCATATGACGGCGTGATGTCTTCGCGGCATTCGGCGCAAATGCCGATTCGCGCAATTAATCGTTCCGCATGAGATTGTCCCCGATGAAACATTTCGGTGCGCCTTTGCGCGGCTCGATTCGAGCCCTTCGCATGGCATCAATCCGACGATTCGAGCGCAAACGTTTTACGTCGAAGCGTGATTCGTCAGGTCGATATCCGCTTTGCTGCAAGCGCCGTGTGAGCCTGTCTGCGCCGCATGACCCGCCTCGAAGACCCGTTGGCGCGCGGCATCGCGCGCCAACTTTTCGGTTCGTGCAATTCACGCAACGTTTCCATTTGACGATGCATCGCATGGAACGCTTTTTCGGATGCCCGCAAACCCTTGTGGGTCAATGCTCCGCGGGGAATCAAGAGGCTCCCGGATCCATGCGCGTTCGACAGGCCACGAAGCGCATGGAACACGGATGAATCAATTTTCATTGTCCCTACGAAAGAAGGTGTCCTGTCTAAGGGATGTCGACCTGCGAGGCTTGTCGCGCGGTAGTCGGAAAAGACCAAACCGACATTCGGGGGGATTGCGCTGATGAAACGCATTGGGGCGCACACGTATTCTTTTAAGACCACCAATGTTCAAGACTGAAACAAAAACGGCGCGCTGCGGTGCATCACGAATTTCGCTTCGGCAATGAGGTCGCGCCAGCATTGCGATTGATCGCATTGGCACAGTCCTCGCTGTTAAGGACACGCAATCCGGCCGGCGCCAATAAGAAAATCAATCGATGCGACGATGGGCTGCTACGGGGCTGGTGTGAAGCGTTGTTTCGATGCGGTTGCAAGCGACTCTTAAGAGAACCGTCACGCCAGTAAATAAAAATGTGAAGCGCAACGCGCGAAGTTACGAGAGAGAACAATCATGCTGACCCTCCAGTCCGATCTGCACGGCAATCATCTGCTTGGCGCACTTCCGGCCCAAGAATGGCAAGCGCTCACGCCTCACCTCGAACTCGTCCAGCTGCGCACCGAGCAATTGCTGTGCGATTCGGGCCAACGCATTCACCACGTCTATTTTCCGACGACGGCGATCATCTCGCTGCTGCATACGATGGAGGATGGCGGTTCGGTCGAGATCGCCGCGGTGGGCCGCGAAGGCATGACGGGCGTCCCCGTGCTCACGGGCGGCGAAACCATGCCCACGCGCGTACAGGTGCAATGCCCCGGCTTCGCCTATCGCATGAGCGCACAGGCGCTACGCGAGCAGTTCGGCCGCTCGGACTTTCTGCGCCGCCTGATGCTGCTCTATATGCAGGCCCTGCTCACGCAGGTCGCGCAGACGGCCGCGTGCAACCGCCATCACTCGCTGAACAAGCAACTTTGCCGCTGGCTGCTGATCGAAATCGACCGCACTGCGTCGAACGAGCTGCAAGTCACGCAGCAGCTGATCGCCGACATGCTCGGCGCGCGCCGCGAAGGCGTGACCGAAGCCGCCGGCAAGCTGCACGACGCGGGTCTGATTCATCACAGCCGCGGGTGCTCAAGGTAGTCGATCGCGAGGGCCTCGAAGTCCGCGCATGCGAGTGCTATGGCCTGGTCAAGCGGGAGTTCGACCGCCTGCTCCCGCGTCTTCGTGCAACCGAGGCAGCATCGGCCTCCAGCGTTTGATAGTTTCATGATGCAAGCAAAAAATCACGAAATGTTCGCCTGGTCGGCGCGCTTCCTGGACGTGCTGCTCATCATCGCGGGCGGATTGATCGCGCATTCGGTGCGCTTCGCCACGCTCGACATCAGCGACATCGAAAGACTGCTGATCGCGTTCAACTCCGTGCTCGCCCTGCTCCTCTTTCCCGCGTTCGGCGTGTACGACCCCTGGCGCGGCAAGCCGCTTCCGGTAATGCTGGCGCGCGTCGCGCTCGCGTGGATCGCGGTGGTGGTCACGGGTCTGCTCCTCGCATTCACGCTGCATCGCATGGATTCGGTGTCGCGGCTGTGGTTCGCGTATTCGACGGTCATCTCGGGCACGCTCATCATCGCCGTGAAATGCGCGGTGTATTCGGGTTTGCGGTTGATGCGCGGACGCGGCTTCAATCAGCGCACGGTGGCGATCGTCGGCGCTCAGGGCTTCGCGCGCACGCTGCTCGCGCACCTGAGCAGCACGCCGGAGCAAGGCGTCACGCCGGTATGCCTGCTCGACACGATCGGCGACGAGGAACTGCACGCGAGCGGCGTCGGCGGCATGCAGGGGCCCGCGACCGCGATCGGCAAGGGCGGCACGCGCCTGCCGGCGCTGAACGACTTCGACGAACTCGTCGAGAAGGTTCGCGCCGAGGAGATCAACGAAGTGTGGCTCGCGCTGCCGCTGTCGCAGGAGCACACGATCTACCGCTTCGTGCATGCGCTCAGGCACGACTTCGTGAATCTTCGGCTGATTCCCGACACGCGGAGCATCTCGCTCTTCAATCATTCGATGACCGATGTCGCCGGGCTGGCGACCATCAATCTGACGACTTCGCCTGTCAGCACGCTGCAGATGTGGCCGAAGATGCTGTTCGACCGCCTGTTCGCGGCGACCGCCCTGCTCGCGCTCTCGCCGCTGCTGATTGCGATCGCGATCGCGGTGAAGATGACGTCGAAGGGTCCGGTGTTCTTCACGCAAAGCGCAAGGGCGCGGATGGACGGCCGTTCCCCATCTACAAGTTCTGCTCGATGGCGGTGCACCAGGAGAACAAGGGCCACGTCACGCAGGCGACGCGCAACGATCCGCGCGTGACGAAGGTCGACGCCTTCCTGCGGCGCACGAGTCTCGACGAATTGCCGCAGTTCCTGAACGTGCTGTTCGGCCACATGTCGGTGGTGGGTCCCCGTCCGCATGCGCTGGAGCACGACGATCTCTACAAGGATCTCGTCTACGGCTACATGTTCCGCTACCGCATCAAGCCGGGCATCACGGGCTGGGCGCAGGTGAACGGCTATCGCGGCGCGACGGAGAAAGTCGAGAAGATGCAGAGCCGCGTGAAGTTCGACCTGTTCTACATCCACAACTGGTCGTTCTGGTTCGACATCAAGATCGTCGCGATGACGATGTTCAAGGGATTCATCGGACGCAACGCGTACTGATCGGTCTTTCGGCAGACAAGGGCCCGGCGAAGTCCACGCCGGGCCTTTCGTTTTGTTTGTGCGCCGCGTGCGCGCCGCGCCGGGAAAAGCGATATCTTGATTCGATCTTCGATCGGAATCGCACCACGGCCCCGAGGAGCACGATCATGTTCGGCAGACGTCAGCAGCGACGGCCGCGCCAGGACGCGGCCCTTCGCATCGTGCGCAGCACGCAGAGCGAGCAGAAAAAGCGCCGCCGCATGTTCGATTCGGGCCACCTGCGGCTCGCGATACTGGAATCGATCGGCGAGCGAACGCGCGACGGATTCGACGTCATCGCGGCGCTCGAGACCCGCTGCGGCGGCTTGTATAGCCCGAGCGCGGGCATCGTCTATCCGATGCTGTCGCTGCTCGAGGATCAGGGCTTCATCGCGGCGCAGGAGCTTCGTGGCGAGCGCCGGCGCTACACGATCACCCGCGCGGGCCGGCTGCACCTCGACGAGAATCAGCCGTTCCTGAACGCGATTCACGCGCGGCTCGGGCCGTCGCCGGCCGATGGCTCGGGAAACAGGGAAAGATCGGGCGGAGGGTCCGGATTGCGCGAGGCATTCGCCCGTCTGAAGCAGGCGCTCGCCCAGCGCGGGCGCGCGGGCCGTCACGACGTCGCGCGGCTGGAAAAGATGCGGGAGATTCTGATGCGCGCGGCGCGCGAGATCGAGGCGCTCTAGCGCTCCGACGCGGGCGCGCCACGCATTGTCCTAGACGTAGTCGATGCGCTCGACGCCGGTATCCGTGCCGAGCAGGCAGAGATTCGCGCCGCGAGCGGCGAACAGCCCGACCGTCACGACGCCCGGCCACACGTTGATCTGCGCTTCGAGCGCGCGCGGATCGTCGATCGACAAGCCCTTCACGTCGATGATCTCGTTGCCGTTGTCGGTAATAAACGGCGCGCCGTCCTTCGTCACGCGCACGATCGGCACGCCGCCGAGCACGGCGAGCCTGCGGCCGATCGCGGTGCGCGCCATCGGCACGACTTCGACGGGCAGCGGGAACTTGCCCATGACGGGCACGCGCTTGCTCGCATCCGCGATGCACACGAAGACGTCCGCCACCGACGCGACGATTTTCTCGCGCGTGAGCGCGCCGCCGCCGCCCTTGATCATCGCGCCGCTCGCGTCGATTTCGTCGGCGCCGTCGACGTACACCGGCAGCGATTCGATTTCGTTCAGGTCGAACACCTTGAAGCCGTGCGATTCGAGCCGCGCGGTGGTCGCGAGCGAGCTCGATACCGCACCGCGATAGCGCGCCTTCGATCGGGCGAGCGCGTCGATGAAGCAATTGGCGGTCGACCCGGTGCCGACGCTGATGATCGCGCCTTCGGGCACGTTCGCGTTCACGTAGTCGGCGGCGGCCTGGCCGACCAGTTGCTTGAGTTCGTCTTGAGTCATGGAGAGCGGTACTGCGCAAGAGGGAAAATCGGAATTTTATCGGAGCGCGCGGGGTGCGCGCGCTGGTCATGCCATCGCGCGCAGGAACCCGAGCGGATCGTGCGTGCGCGCGACCGACGCGATGAACGCGAACACCACGATCGCCAGCACGCCGTAGACGGCTGCGCGCCCTTCGTGCGGCCGCGCTTGAGCGCCAGCGTGCCGAGCACGATATAGACGACGAGGCCCGCGATCTTCGCCCCGATCCACGCGGCGTTCGCGGCAAAGCCGACGATCGCGACCAGCGTGAGCGCGCTTGCGAGCAGCAGCGTGTCGACGATGTGCGGCAGGATTCTGGTCGGGCGCGCGGCGAGCAGGCACGAGTCGGTCAGCATCCAGATCCAGCGCAGCATGGACTTGCCCCCGCATAACCGGACAGCCGGTCCCGCTTAGGTTGGAGGATTTGCTTGCCGACGAAACTCGCGCGGCGAGCGGTATTTAAGGGCGCTATGCGGGTGTGACTCGTTATCGTGGTCGAACGCGATGGCCAGATTTTGCAGCGCCGTCCTGGCGTCGGGTTTCGGCATCCACGAAACGTAATCACGCTTTATCGTTTCGTAATCACGCTTTATCGTTTTAACGAAGCTCTCGGCCATCCCGTTGCTTTGCGGACTTCTGACGGGTGTCGTTACTGGCTTCAGTCCGATTTTTCGAGAGAACTTCAATGTGTCATCGGCAATGTAGCAGGAACCATCGCCGCTTAACCACTCGACTTCCCTTTCGGCCTTCAACGCGCCGGTGAAGCGGTTCTCGACGGCTTGAAGCATGACGTCACGCACCATATCGCCAGTGTAACCGCCTGTGCTCGCGGCCCAACTCATGGCTTCGCGGTCGCAACAGTCGAGTGCGAAGACGACACGCAATGGGACACCGGCATCGCAGCGGAATTCGAAGCCATCCGAGCACCAGCGCATGTTGCTGCTATCCACCGCGACCTTGCCGTCATGCCGACGCGTAGACGAGGCGTGCCGAGGGCGATGTTCAAGCAGCAGGCCGTGGCGACGCATCACGCGATACACGCGCTTTGCATTTACTCGCGGTTGAGCCAGCATGTCCCGGCTTCGCCTCAGCAACGCCCAAGCACCTCGGTATCCATACGTCGGCGCGTCGCCTAACAACTCATGAAGTTCGGCGACAAGCGCCGTGTCGTCGAGCACGGGCATCTTGCGCCGGTCGACCCAGTCAGCCGGCCGCTTCGACTTGACTGCGAGATTCGAGCGCGACACCCCCAGGACTTCACAGACCGTCTTCAACGGTCGTCCCCCGGCAGCAATGGTGAGCGCAGTCAATTTTTTGTTCGACCATACTCCACTGCTTCACGGAGGATTTCTACCTCCATCGTCTTCTTTCCTATTCCATTGCGTCATTGAATTGGCACTGGTCGAATCCGGCGCGAAGGATCGTCATATTTCCACTTGATCGGTTTCGGGTTCTTGTTGTGTTCGCGGATGTATCGGCATCAGTTTGCGATCCCAATCCTTCACCGAATCGCAACCCAGTGTGCGCATGATACTGTCGCGCGATTCGCCGTCCTCGAGCATCAGGATCAACTTTGCGCGTCGCACGTCCGCCGCACGCACCGTTCGGCTGCGCGCCGCCGACAACAGTTGCTCACGTTCGATATCTGTCAGGTTTATTTTGACCCATGACCTGTATCTGAACACAGACAGGGTGCTAATTCAATGACGCAGCGCAATAGGGCTTCCATTTGATCGAACATCCGAGCGCCGGACGTTGTGCTTCCGGGGGCTCGCGATTGTCCGCTATCGCGCGCATGGCTTCGTACAGGTCGCGGCGCGCGTCGGGCAGCGCTTCCTTGCGCGAGGCATCGATCCGGCCGCGGTACCTCAATCGCAAGTCGCGGTCGAAGCCAAAGCATTCCGGTGTGCAAACCGCGCCGTATGCGCGCGCAACTTCCTGCGTTTCGTCGTGCAGATACGGAAACGGCAGGCTCCACGCCTTGGTCATTGCGATCATGCGTTCGAAAGCATCATCGGTGTAGACGGTCGCATCGTTCGAATTGATGCCTGCGACGTTGACGCCGATTTCCTTCAATGCGAGCGCATCGCGAACGAGGTTCGGCATCACGGCCTTCACGTAGGGGCAGTGATTGCACATGAAGACGATGACGAGTCCGTTCGCGCCCTTCAGGAAATCGAGCGTGTGCGTCTTGCCGTCGGTTGCGGGTAGCGTGAACGCGGATGCTGCTGCGCCGAGTTCTGCTGTCGGAGATTCGGTAGGCATGAATGAGCTCCCAATTGACCGTTCGGCACATTGGCGGATTTCCGGAGTCGGACGACATAGCGCTTACATGGTCGAAGCGTTCTACGGTCCGATCTTTCCGGAAGAAATCAACACCGCACACGAGATTGGGCGCATCCCGAAGGATCGCCGAATGCCCGCACGCATACGCGACACCCTCGACCGGGCTCAGTGATACCGCTTCGCCATCGCCTCCAGGCCCATCGGCCTGATGCGTTCCGCATGCCTCGCGCATCCGAACGCCTCGAACCGCTCGATACACAAATCCCGTGCCGCCGTCGCCGCCTTCAACGCATGCCGCGGATCGAACTCCGATCGAGCCGACGCCATTGCCCGCCGCATCGCGCCCGTCATCGCAAGGCGGATGTCGGTGTCGATATTCACCTTGCGCACGCCATTCGCGATCCCGCGCCGGATCTCCTCCACCGGCACGCCGAATGTCGCCGGAATCTCGCCGCCGTACTCGCGGATGATCGCAAGCCACTCCTGCGGCACCGACGACGATCCGTGCATCACGAGATGCGTATCCGGAATGCGCGCGTGAATCTCGGCGATGCGGTCGATCGCCAGAATGTCGCCCGTCGACTGGCGGCTGAACTTGTACGCGCCATGCGACGTGCCGATCGCGAGCGCATCGATGCCCGTCGCCTCGACGAACGCACGGGCTTCGTCGGGATCGGTCAGCAGGCGGTCGTGACTCAGGGCTCCTGCGGTGCCCACGCCGTTCTCCTCGCCCGCGCGCCCGGTCTCCAGCGATCCGAGACAGCCGAGCTCGCCCTCGACCGACACGCCCACCGAATGCGCCGCCTCCGCGACGCGCCGGCTCACTTGCACGTTGTAGTCGTAGTCGGCGGGCGTCTTCTGGTCGGGCATGAGCGAGTCGTCCATCATCACCGACGTGAAGCCCGAACGGATCGCCTGCTGACAGACGGACGGGCTCGCGCCATGATCCTGATGCAGCACCACCGGAAGGTCCGGATGCGCCTCCACGGCCGCGAGCACCAGATGCCGCAGATACGGCTCGCCCGCGTACTTGCGCGCACCGGCCGACGCCTGCAGGATGACCGGGCTTCCTGTCGCCTCGGCGGCCTGCATGATCGCGTGCACCTGCTCATGTTGTTGACGTTGAAGGCGGGCACGCCGTAATCGTGCTCGGCCGCGTGATCCAGCAACTGCCTCAATGCGATGAAAGCCATCGTGACGTCCCCTTGAAATAGCGTTGCGAAATCTCGGGCGGTGCTCAGGCGGCCACGCGGCGCGCTTAGTCGACGAGCGCCCCGGTCGTCACGCCGAGGTGCGCGAACAGCTCGCTCGCCGGCGCGGATTCGCCGAAGCCGATGCGATCACCCCGCCGTTCAATCCGACGTACTGCCGCCAGAACCCGGTGACGCCCGCTTCGATCGCAACGCGCGGCACGCCTTCGGGCAGCACGCGCTCGCGCCATGCATTGCATTGCCGGTCGAACACGGTGGTGGACGGCATCGACACGACGCGCGCGAGAATGCCCGCTTCCCTCAGCGGCTCGACAGCATCGAGCGCGAGCGCGACTTCCAAACTCGTCGCGATGAGCACGACGCGGCGCGCATCGCGCTCACATGTCGTCGGCCAGTCGACGAGGACGTAGCCGCCGCGCTCGATCGCATCGATCTGCGCTTCGTCGCGCGGCACGAACGGCAGATTCTGGCGCGAGAGCAACAGGCACGAAGGCCGGTCGCGCTCGACCGCGCTGATCCATGCCTGCATCGTCTCGATGATATCGCAGGGTCGCCACACGTCGAGGCAGGGAATCATCCGCAGGCTCGCGGCATGCTCGATCGGCTGATGGGTCGAGCCGTCCTCGCCGAGTCCGATCGAGTCGTGCGTGAAGACGAATACCGTGCGCGTCTTCATCAGCGCGGCCATGCACAGCGCATTGCGCGAGTAGTCGGAAAACGTGAGGAACGTTCCGCCGAATGGCAGAAAACCGCGATGCAGCGCGACGCCGTTGAGCACCGCGCTCATGCCGAATTCACGCACGCCAAAATGGATATAGTTGCCCTTCTCCGAAGCAGCCGTCACGTCGACGGCGTCCTTCCAGCGCGTGAGATTCGAACCGGTCAGGTCGGCCGAACCGCCGAGCAGCTCGGGCAACGCCCGCGCGAGGTCTTCGATCGCAAGCTGCGACGCCTTGCGCGTCACAACAGTCTGCCGCGCGCGATCCGCCTCGCGCACGAGCGCGTGCGCCGTGTCGCGCCAGTTCGCGGGCAGTGCGGCGCGCATGCGCCGTTCGAACTCGGCGGCCTCGTTCGGGAACGCCCGTCAATATGCATTCATGCGACGATTCCAGTCTTCCTGCGCCGCCGCGCCGGCCTCGCGCGCGTCCCACAGCGCACGAATCGACGACGGAATCTCGAACGGCGCGTGCGGCCAGTCGAGCGCGCGGCGCGTCGCTTCGATTTCGTCGGCGCCGAGCGGCGCGCCGTGCCGTGCACGTCGTGCGTGCCGGCCATCATCGGCGCGCTGTGGCCGATCACCGTCTTGCAGCAGATGAGCGTCGGGCGATCCGACTCGCGCGCTTCCTGCAACGCGCGCGCGACCTCGCCAACATCGTGGCCGTCCACCGCGCGCACCACCTTCCAGCCGTAGGCTTCGAAGCGCTGCGGCGTATCATCGGCGAACCAGCCCTGGACGTGTCCGTCGATGGAGATGCCGTTGTCGTCGTACAGCACCGTGAGCTTCGAGAGCCGCAGCGTGCCCGCGAGCGACGCCGCCTCATGCGACATGCCCTCCATCAGACAGCCGTCGCCCGCGAAGACGTACGTGCAATGATCGACGATCTCATGCCCCGGCCGATTGAACTCGCGCGCGAGCAGCGCCTCGGCGAGCGCCATGCCGACCGCATTGCTCAGGCCCTGGCCGAGCGGCCCGGTCGTCGTTTCGACGCCGGGCGTCACGCCCGCTTCAGGGTGTCCCGGCGTCTTGCTGCCTCTCTGCCGGAAGCGCTTGATCTCGTCGATGGAAAGGTCGTAACCGCTCAGATGCAGCAGCGCATAGAGCAGCATCGAGCCATGACCGTTCGACAGCACGAAGCGATCGAGGTCCGGCCAGTCGGGATCGGCGGGATTGTGCTTCAGATGACGCCCCCACAGCGCGACCGCGATCTCCGCCATGCCCATCGGCATGCCGGGATGACCGGAGTTCGCCTGCTGCACGGCGTCGACGGCGAGCATGCGCAGCGCGTTCGCCATCTGTCGCGTATCGGGTGAACGGTGACGTTGAGGCAGCGCCTCGGCGACGGCATTCATGAGATGCCTCCTTTGATGCGATGAATGGAAAGCGGTTCATGCGCGCGCGCGTCGGTCGCGCAGCTGCAGAATCATCGGCGTGAAGATGAGCTGCATCGCGAGCCCCACCTTGCCGCCCGGCACGACGATCACGTTCGGGCGCGACATGAACGAGTCGTGCAGCATCGTCAGCAGATAGGGAAAGTCGATGCCCTTGGGCTTCGCGAAGCGAATCACGACGAAGCTCTCGTCAGGCTGCGGAATCTCCCGCGCGGTGAACAGATTCGACGTGTCCACGGTCGGCACGCGCTGAAAGTTCACATGGGTGCGTGAGAACTGCAGGCAGATGTAGTTCACGTAGTCGGGCATGCGGCGCAGGATCGTATCGACGACGGCTTCGTGCGAATAGCCGCACATCGTCTGATCGCGATGCAGCTTCTGAATCCATTCGAGGTTGATGATCGGCACGACGTCGACGAGCAGATCCGCATGGCGTGCGATATCCACCTTGCCGGTGATGGCGGCGCCATGCAGGCCTTCGTAGAACATCATGTCCGTGCCGGGCGCGACGTCTTCCCACGGCGTAAAGGTGCCCGCATCCTGCTTGTAATGCGCGGCCTCCCCTTCATCGTGGACATAGTGGCGAACAGCGTTTCGAGTTCCTCGAGCAGATTCGCTTCCGGCCCGAAGTGACTGAAATTGCGCTGGCCGTCGCGCTCGCTCTGCTTCATCGCCTCGCGCATGCCGAGGCGGTCGTAGCGATGGAAGGCGTCGCCCTCGACGATCTGGGCATTGATTTTTTCGCGCCTGAAGATATGCGTGAAGCTCTTCATGACGGTAGTGGTGCCGGCCCCGCTCGAGCCCGTCACCGCGATGATCGGATGCTTGACTGACATGCGCTTGCCTCCCTGTGCGGATTATTCGATGAGCGCACCTCGTGAAGATCACACCGGCGTTTCCGGCAGGAACAGCGAGCGCTCGTTGAAGAGCGGCGACGTGGAAGGCTTGTCCTCACCCCGCTCGTACTCGCCGTGATAGCGATGAATGCGCGCGACCTCGTTGCGCGAGCCGAGAATCACCGGCACGCGCTGATGCAGCGCGCGCGGCTCGAGATCGAGAATGCGCTCGCGCCCCGTGATCGACAGCCCGCCCGCCTGCTCGACGATGAAGCTCATGGGATTCGCTTCGTACAGCAGGCGCAGGCGCCCTTCCATCTGGGGTGTCTTGAAGTCGCGCGGATACATGAACACGCCGCCGCGCATCAGGATGCGATGCACTTCCGCGACCATCGACGCGATCCAGCGCATGTTGAAGTCCTGCTCGCAGCAGCCGGTGCGGCCGTCCTTGCATTCCTGCACGTAGCGGCGCACCGGCGGCTCGCAGAAGCGTTCATTCGACGCGTTGATCGCGAATTCGCACGAATCCTCGGGAATGCGGATATCGGAATGCGTGAGCACGAAGTTGCCGACATCTCGCTCGAGCCTGAAGCCGTGCGTGCCGTTGCCGACGGACAGCACGAGCATCGTCGAAGGCCCGTAGATCGCGTAGCCCGCGACCACTTACTCGCGTCCGGGGCGCAGGAACGACGCCTCGTTCGCAACGCCGCCTTCGTCGTCACCGCGTCTCAGCACCGAGAAAATGGAGCCGACCACGCCGTTGATGTCGATGTTCGACGAACCATCGAGCGGATCGAACGCGAGCAGATATTCGCCGCGCGGATACGGCTCCGGAATCGCATACACGCCGTCCATCTCCTCGGACACCATGCCCGCAAGCAGGCCGTCCCACTCGCAATGCTGCAGGAAGATGTCGTTGGTCACGAGATCGAGCTTCTTCTGCTCCTCGCCTTGCGTGTTGATCGATTGCGCCGAGCCGTGCTGTCCGCCGAGCGCGCCGCGCGTCAGGGCCGCGGCAATCGTTTTAATCGATGCGGCAACGTCGATCAGCAGTGCGGACAGGCCGCTCGCCGCATCGGAGCCGGGCTTGCGGTCCAGCGTATCGATCAGGAACTTCGATAAGGTCGTGCGTCCATCCAGCATCGCGCTCTTCTCAGAGTGGTGAATCGGTGAACACGCGGCTCGCGCGGATATCGCTGGCATCGAGTTGCATCAGCGCATCGGCGTCGGCGGTGCCGCTGCCCTTTTCGGCCGCGGCGAAAAGGCGATTCGCCTAACGCAGGCGCGCGCGATCCAGCGCATTGCGTACCGAGCGTGCGTTGGCGAAATTCGGCTGACGGATGCGGCGCGCGAGGTACTCCTCGAACGCGCGGCGCGCGTCGTCGTCGAAGCGGTAGTGCATGTCGGCGAGCATGTACTCGGCGATCTTCAGGAGCTCGTCGGGCGCGTAGTCGGGAAATGCCAGGTGATGCGCGAGCGAAAGCCTGGATTGCTGCGAAAGAACGTCTCCATGCGCGACTCGTATCCCGCGAGAATCACGACGAGATCGTCGCGCTGGTTTTCCATCGTCTGCAGCAGGATTTCAATGACTTCCTGTCCATAGTCGCGCTCGTTCTCCGGGCGATACAGGTAGTAGGCCTCGTCGATGAAGAGCACGCCGCCCATTGCGCGCTTGAGCACCTCGCGCGTCTTGGGCGCGGTGTGACCGATGTACTGGCCGACGAGATCGTCGCGCGTGACCGAGACGAGATGATTGCGCCGGATATAGCCCAGCCGATGCAGCACCTACGCCATGCGCAGCGCGACGGTCGTCTTGCCGGTTCCGGGATTGCCGGAGAAGCACATGTGCAGCGTGGGCGCGCCGGACGCGAGGCCGAGCGTTTCGCGGGCACGCTCCACGAGCAGATGCGCGGCGATCTCGCGAATGCGCGTCTTGACGGGAGCAAGACCGATGAGATCGCGGTCCAGTTCCGCGAGCACCTCTCCGACGCGGGATTCGCGGTAGAGCGCCATCAGGTCGGCGTGCGTCGCGGGGGCCTCGCCGACTTGATCGGGCGTTGCTTCGAGGGTGGCTTCGGCGCTCATGGCATTTCCTCGTCGTCGGTAGCGTTCGCCGCTGGGGCGGTCGGTCGCATAGGTACGGATGGCGTAGCGTTGCACGCGGCCTGCGTTGTCCTGGCGCTCCAGGCGGAAACCCTTTTCTTCCTCGGGGCGATTCACGATGAACGACAGACGCATGGTTTCGAAGCCGCGCACCGAGTCGAAGGCGTTGACCTTAATGTAGTGGTGCGGATATGTCTTGCGACAGGCGTTGGCTTCCATCAGCGCGCCAGCGGCATCGTGGAGATCGAATATGGGCAGGCCCCACATTTCCCAGTATGTGTTTCGTGGGTGGGAATCGTCGGTGTATTCGACCGAACAGGCCCAGCCTTGGTCCAGTGCGTAGTTGATCTGTGCGGAGATTTCTTCGTTGGTTAAGGGGGGGGGGGGAAGGGGAATGTTCCTTGCGTTATCTTCATTTCGGGATCCTTAGTTGGGAGTGGTAGGTTTTTGGTTTTTTTCGTGGAATCCTGAATTCTTGTCGGTCTATTAGCACTGCCCTTGTGCGGGGCGGCAGTTACTTTCTTTGCTGCTGCAAAGAAAGTAACCAAAGAAAACAGCTTCTGATCCGCCCGCGGTCACACGCAGTTTGGCCACGCTTGCCACCCGCCAGTGGACTCAGTAGAGAGTGCCCTCATAGGCCATACTGGGCGTGGACCGCGCACGGTCTGACAAGCTAGTACAATATCCCTTAAATGGCTTTAATAATTATCGCGCTGCAAATATGGCTGTAGGAGCGTGACGACGATCTCGGCCATCTCGTGGAGCGAACCTGTGCCCGGCAGCGGTTCCCATCGGCCGGTTTGGCTGCGAAAGGCTGCACTATAACGATTCCGGGCGAGCTCGGTAAGGCGCGCCACAACAGTCGGTTCGTCATCGTCGAGACGTTTGATCAGCAGGTGCCGCCCGTAGGTTTGTGTGACGATCTGCTCATGGCCGAGCAAGCTGCGCAGTTGACGCTGGAGTTCAGTCGCGTAATGCTTAGTGGGTATGGCTGGCATGTCTGTCTCTCGATTACGATGTGCCCGTTTGCAACGGATAGCCCCGGAAAGTTCATGTGTAGGGGCGTGCTGCCTGATTATGCTCGTGCATAAACTGCTCGGTGCGCTCGCGCAGATGCGCCGTGCTGGTATGATTGGCATGGCGTAGCACCCACCGCGTATAGCGGGCAAACCACAGTTCGATCTGATTGACCCAACTCGCGTGCAGCGGGGTGAAGTGGAAGTGACTGGGCCGTCCTCCCGCAAAAGCCGGACATGCGGTGACGCTTAAATTTTGAGGTAGTCTTCTGCCTATGTTTAAGCCTAGTGCACTGCGTTATTGAATTAGCACCCTGTCTGTGTTCAGATACAGGTCATGGGCAAAATGAACCTGACAGATATCGAACGTGAGCAACTGTTGTTCAGCATCAGCAAGCTACGCGCGGGCGACCGGTCCATCGGGTCTGCCCGCACTTCCTTGCTAACGCCTCAATCTCTCTGCATTCGCCAACCGCTGGTTTCCCTTGCATACCCTACGGCAGCGCACAGCGCTGTGCCGAAGCTTTTTGGTGCTGAACCCACGCGCTTAACGGACTAGCTAGTCAGACCGTGCGCGAGCCAAGCCCCGTTCGTCCTTTGAGGGCACTCTTTAGGGGCTAGGCCAATCCGAACCATGACGACGAGCCCGTCTCAAGCTCTCCGGGCCAAAAGCTGCTTTCTTTGCAGCAGCAAAGAAAGTGGCTGCCGCCCCGCACAGGGGCAACGCTAATAGACCAATAAGAAAACAAGTTTCACGAAAAAAGCCCAAGCAAGCAAACAACAACCTAAACCACCGTCGCCGTCACGGCAAAATCCGGCGTATCCGTCGATGCATAATTAAAAGTCACATCGCGCCAGACATCGAGCGCCCGCTTCCGCGGAGTACACCCCCGCGCAGCGGCCTCCAGAATATCCGGCCCTTCATTGGCGATATCACGCCCTTCATTCCGCGCCTTCACCATCGATTCGAGCACGACGCGATTCGCCGTGGCGCCAGCCTGAATGCCTTGCGGATGCCCGATCGTCCCGCCGCCGAACTGCAGGATCGCATCGTCGCCGAAAAGATCGAGCAACTGATGCATCTGCATGATCCACCCCCGCCATGCGCAGCCACTTCGCGATCACACGGAACGAAATGCCATGATTGCGCTGCCGCGTGTACGTGCCATGCCCCGCGCGATGCAAATGCAGAATCATGTCGTTCCTGCGCGCCCACTTTGACATCGACTGGATCGCGGTCCAGCCGATCACGAGATCGATCATCACGATGCACGAGCCCAGTTCCTTCGCGAACTCCGCGCGCTCGTACATGCCCTCCATCGTGCCGGCGGTCACTTTCAGATAATGACCCTTCACTTCGCCGGTCTCGGCCTGCGCGCAGTTGACCGCTTCCATCGAGAATAGAAAGCGGTCGCGCCAGTGCATGAACGCCTGCGAATCGATGTTCTCGTCGTCCTTCAGGAAATCGAGCCCGCCTTTCAGGCCCTCGTACACCACGCGCCCATAGTTCTTTCCCGACAGCCCGAGCTTCGGCTTCACCGTCGCGCCGAGCAAGGGACGTCCATACTTGTCGAGCCGCTCGCGCTCCACGACGATGCCTGTCGGCGGCCCCTGAAACGTCTTCAGATACGCAACCGGAATGCGCATGTCCTCCAGACGCAGCGCCTTCAGCGGCTTGAAGCCGAACACATTGTCGATGATCGACGCAGTCAGGTTCGCGACCGATCCTTCCTCGAACAGATCGAGCTCATAGGCGATGTACGCGAAATACTGAGGCTCGTCGGCGCGCGAGTTCGGCACCGGCTCGACGCGATACGCCTTGGCGCGATACATGTCGCACGCGGTAAGTCGATCGGTCCATACGACGGTCCATGTCGCGGTCGACGATTCGCCCGCCACGGCAGCGGCTGCTTCTTCCGGCTCCACGCCCGCTTGCGGCGTGATGCGAAAGAGCGCGATGATGTCGGTGTCCTTCGGCGTGTAGTCGGGCTGCCAATAGCCCATCTCGCGATACTTCATGACGCCGGCCGCATAACGCGAGCGCGGATCGGACGGATTGCGCGCCGCCTCGACGGCGGCCTGGCTGAAGTCGTTCATTCCGTTGCCTCGACAGTGAAGATGAGAGTGACGTGCGCCCTGATGTCCGAAGCGTCCGTCGCGCTTTTATGTGCTGCGCCTGCTGTGATTGCAGAGTAAGCGCGGGTCGCAAGGAAAGGAATTCACGATTTTCTTGCCCGGGCTTAAGCAATGCCTTATTGGGGGGGTTAGCCCTGATTCGGTCAATGCCGGGAGAATGGAACACTTTGCTCTGGTTCCGTCACAGTCGGCGCGCATGGCGGGGCATCGGCGGCTCTTCGGCATCCGCTTCATGTCATTGGCATGGCGCTTGCACCGCTGAAGCGCCGGCTCCTCCCGGTCGCCTGGCGGATTCGTCCGCATCGGCAAGCTATCGAGGAATCAACCTCAAGCAGCAACCCAACTCACATGGAGGAATGCGTATGCAATGGACCACGCCTAGCTTCACCGATATGCGTTTTGGTTTCGAAATCACGATGTATATCGCCACCCGCTGAATGCGGATGAAACCCGCACGAGGCCGCGTCGAAAGGAGATATGGCTACTTCGTGCGGTCCGAATGTCCTTGAGCCGACCGGATTGAACCGCGCATCATGATTTACGAGACCATCGTCACGACCGCGGATCGCGACGGCCGGCCGCACATCGCACCGATGGGCGTTCGCTTCGAGGAAGGCTTCGCGATCCTTGCGCCGTTTCGCCCGTCGACCACGCTCGACAACGTCATCGCGACGAAGAGCGCGGTCATCAACTTCACGACGGACGTGCGGGTGTTCGCGGGCTGCGTGACGGGTTACGCGGGTTACGCGCGCGACTGGCCGACGGTAATCGCGAGCACGGTGCCAAGCGTGCGCCTCGCTGAAACGCTTGCGCACAACGAGTTGCGCCTGGCCCGAGTTGCACGACGACGCCGCGCGTCCCGTGCTGCGCATGGAATGCGTGCATCGCGCGACGCACGCACCGTTTCCGGGCTTCAATCGCGCACAGGCGGCCGTGGTCGAAGGCGCGATTCTGGTGAGCCGGCTGTTCATGCTGCCGCTGGAGAAGGTGGACCGTGAAATCGCGTATCTGCAAATCGCGATCGACAAGACCGCGGGCGATGCCGAGCGCGAGGCATGGCAATGGCTGTTGCGCTCCATCGAAGCGCATCGCGCGAAGGCGCTCACCTGACGCACTTCCGTAGTATTCCCTCTGGAGTTTTGACGATGACCGCATTGCTCGCGAGCGTCCGCTCGGCGGACGAAACATTCAATGCCGCGAAGGCCGGCGCCAAGCTGATCGACCTGAAGGAACCGAGCGCGGGCGCGCTGGGCGGCGTCGCGACGGGCGAGATCGCGCGCATCGTGAGTGCATTGCGGGCGCAGTATGCGTTGCGGCCGATCAGCGCGACCATCGGCGATTTGCCCAACGATGCGCTCGATGAGATGACCACACGGGTGCTGGATGTCGCTGCTGCCGGCGTCGATTATGTGAAGGTGGGCATATCGCCGGGTGCCGGTGCGGCTGCCTGCTTGCGGCATCTGGCCGGTCTGCCGGCGGTGGTGGTGCCGGTTCTTCTTTCCGATGACGGCGCGTAGACTGCGAGCTTGCGGCGCTTGCCGCGCAGCTGGGCTTTGTCGGGATCGTGTTCGATACGGCGAGCAAGAATGGGCGCACGCTGTTCGATTGCGTCGATGTCGGGATGCTTGCGGCTTGCATGGCCGATGTCCAGTCGCGCGGGACAATGACCGCGGTCGCTGGTTCGCTGGGTTGGGGTGATCTCGAGAGGATTCGGCTGCTTGCGCCGGACATTGCGGAGTTTCGCGGCGCGCTTTGCGATGAGCGCAATGGGCGAAGGGGGAGGCTTGATCTCAAGCGCGTCGAGATGTGGGCGCGGGCGTTGCATGGGGGGATGTTGGGTTGGTTCGTTTGCCTGGGATTTCGTGAAACTTGTTTTCTTATCGGTCTATTAGCACTGCCCCTGTGCGGGGCAGCAGTCACTTTCTTTGCTGCTGCAAAGAAAGTAACCAAAGAAAGCAGCTTCTCATCCGCCCGCGGTCACACGCAGTTTGGCCACGCGTGCCAGCCGCCGGTGGGCTCAATAGCGAGTGCCCTCAAAGGCCCCATCGGGCCTGGCACGCGCACGGTCTGCCGCCCGAAACCCCTTAGCACACTGTTTCAGCACCAGCAAGCTCCGGCACTGCGCTGCGCGCTGCCGTCCGGTATGCAAGGGAAACCAATCTTTGGCGGATGCGGTGAGATGGAGACGTTAGGTAGAGAAGCACGCGCATACCCAATTTACCCTTCGGCCGCGAAGCGGGCCGGTGCTCTTTCGTGCTGAACCAGCGACCTTGGGTGACTAGCTAGGCAGACCGTGCGCGAGCCAAGCCGCGTGAGCCTTTTGAGGGCGACACTTAGAATTGGTTTCAAAAAGATCTCTTAGGGGCTGTTAACCCGTCTTAGGGGCTGTTAACCCGTAACGCAACCTGTTAACCTCGATCGTTGTGACAACAGGATCGAGGAGATGGGCAAACCAATCATCGACGACGAACTGTGGGCACTGATCGAGCCACTGCTACCACCAGCGAAGCCGCGCCGCTTCAAGTATCCGGGCCGCAAGCCGGTACCGGATCGGGCTGCGCTGACCGGCATCTTGTTCGTGCTGAAGACCGGCATCCGGTGGCGAGATCTGCCAGCGGAGATGGGATGTGGCTCTGGCGTCAGTTGCTGGCGCAGGCTGCGCGATTGGCAGCAAGCCGGCGTGTGGGATCGACTGCACGCACTGCTGCTGGCGAAACTACGAGCGGCCGGGAAGATCGACTTCTCCCGCGTCGTCGTCGACTCATCGTCGATTCGTGCGGTTGGGGCGGGCGAAAAACTGGCCCGAACCCCACCGACCGAGCACGACCCGGTTCCAAGCACCACGTCACCACCGACGCCAACGGTACGCCGATCGCGGCAATCCTGACCGGCGCCAATCGTCACGACGTCACCCAACTGATCCCGTTGATCGAGGCCATCGTACCGATTGGCGGCGTGCGCGGCCGGCCGCTGAGTCGCCCTGGCTGTGTTTATGCCGACCGCGGTTACGATCATGACAAGTACCGGTGCCTCCTTCACGCGCGCAACATTCCCACCAGCATCGCGCGGCGCGGTCACCCGCACGGTAGCGGCCTTGGGAAAGTCCGTTGGGTCGTCGAACGTACACATGCCTGGTTGCATAACTTCCGCCGTCTACGTACTCGCTTCGAACGTCGTGCGGACATTCATGAAGCGTTCCTCAAACTCGGTTGTTGCTTGATCTGCTGGAACACTCTTCGGCAATCTCAACAGCCTTTATGAAACCGTCTCTTAGAGGCTGGGCCACTTCGAAACATGACGACGAGCCCGCCTCTCGCACTCCGGGCCAAAAGCTGCTTTCTTTGGTTACTTTCTCTGCCGCAGCAAAGAAAGTGACTGCAGCCCCGCACAGGGGCAACGCTTATAGACCAATAAGAAAACAAGTTTCACGAAAAAAGTCCAAGCAAACAAAAAACAACCTAAACCGCCACATTAAGCAACCGATCCCTCACAACCCCAGCATCCCGCTTGCCAAAAATCTCAACAATAATAGTTAGCATCCCGCACATAAGCCGGAAACCGCCGATCCAAAATGCCATCCGCGGCCACCGCCTCCAACGGTGTATTCACCCCCACCTCGTACGACTTCACGATCATCAGCCGCTCCGCGTTGAGCGAAGTCGAAAGCCACGCCGCAAAGCTGTCTGAAGTCGTAACCCAATTGGTCATCGAATCCGGCGTCAAACGCATCAGATCTGTCGGCACCCATACCGCAACACGTCCGTCGCGCAACGCCCGCCGTATGCGATTCTCATTCGACGCCAGCACCAGCTCCGGCACCACGCCCTGCATCAGAATCGCGGACTGCGCCATCGCGAGCAGACACATGTTGTGGGCGGCGAGGTCGTCGAAATGCCATTCACGCTGATATTGCCGCACCGCGTCCGCGAAATCGCCCCCGCCCGGCACGATCACGACGCGCCCTCCGCCCACTTCCCATAGCCGCGTGAGCCACTCGCGCAGCGCCGAGTCGTGACTGAGGCTACCCCCGATCTTCACCACCCACATGGTTCCTGTCCTCGTTCGATCATGCCGCCGGGCCACGCATCCGTTCAATTCCATAAGCTATCACGCAGCGCGCGGCGACGCATCGTTCGAAGGATGCCCTTCGTCGCCCGCCGCGCCCTTCGCTCCGCTCGCCGCCATCGACGCAAGCAGCGCAACCGCCACGCTCGGCGCGCACGTCGATATCCATTCGGCACGCGTCGCATCGTCATCCGCAACGCCCGCGAGCCGCGCGAAATCGATATAACTGCGCGCCGCCTGCCGCGCGAGCGCCGCCGCAAGAAAACGTCCGCAGCCCGCGCCCACGATCGGCGCCACCGCAAGCGCCGCATCCCCCGCGATCACGCGCGCGAGATTCGCCTCGAGCGTGCGCAGCTGCTCGTGCCGCCAGCCTTGTGCGAAGCTCCGCCATTCGGCGTCGCTCGCATCGGCGGCGTCGCGGCCGATCATCCGCGCAATGCGCGCGCGGCTCGCGGCCTCCGTTTTCGGCCCGTTGTCCGCGCTCGGATGCTGATCGTGCTCGGGCCGCAGCTCACCTGTCAGACGATACACGTCCGCGGTGGTCGCGAACCATTCGTTCGTCTCGCCGCGAAACGCGATGCGATGCGCTACCCCGCACAACGGCGTGCGCACGACGCCCTGATAGACGAGCTCGCCGCTCATCAGACGCTCCGCGTCGTTCGCGCCGCGCGCCGCGACACGGGAGCCGACGATCGGAATGATGTCCGTGGTCTTGCTGCCGATATCGACGAGCAATGCATCGGGGACGCGCGTCGCGACCCATTGCGCGGTCGCGAGCCAGTTCGCCGACGCCACCTTGCGCCAGCCGTCCGCGCACGCCGAGCGCGCGAGCCAGCCCGCATCTCCCGCATAGAACATCGTGCGCGGACCGAGCCATTGAACCAGCGTTCGCGTGAGCGTGCGCGCCCTCGGCGCGGTCGGCGAAGAGATCGACCATTTCGCCCGTCATCGTGACGGCGTGGCGCGCCGACGCATCGGCGGCGCCGGGCCAGCGCTCCAGCACGCCGTCGATCACGCGCTCCAAATGCGCGATGCCCTGCCACAGCGGACACGCCCATTGCGCGACGTCGACGAGCGCGCCCGCGCGCGTCGCCAGCGATACCTTGACGTGCGCGCCGCCCACGTCCCAGCCGAACACCGGCGCCTCGGAAAACGTCGTCATGACGATGCTCCGCCGCATGCGCGCAGGCGTCGGGCGTCGCCGTCGAAGCCGGGCACGCGATGCGCCGCGAGCAACTCTGCCGCGAGGTTCTTCCCACCGCGCCAGCTCAGTTCCGCATACGCGACCGTCAGACGCGGATTGACCTCGATCACGATTGGTCCCAACTCCGGATGCCACACGACATCGATGTCCACGAAGTCGCGCAAGCCGGGGAACGCCTCGGCGACCCGCAGCGCCAGACGCTCCAGCGCGCGCCCCTGCGGTCCGTGCCGCTCGATGCGATCGACGTCCACGCCGTCGAACTGGACGATGCGCTCGCGGCGCTCCGACCCCGCCGCACCCGACAGTCCGATGCGCTGCCGGTTGATGCTGACGAGCCGCGCGAGGCGCTCGCGGTAGATGAGCGAAAGACTCAGCGGTTCGCCGTCGATCCATTCCTGCAGCACGGGATTGCGGCCCGATGCCGCGCGCGTTTCGTATTCGGCGCGCGCGGCATCGAGATCGTCATAGACGTAGGCATCGAGGCCGCCCGCGCCGTCGTCGGGCTTGACGACCCAGCGGCGGCCGGCTCCCGCGACGGCGGCGTCGGATTCGAGCGCGGGCGTGGCGGCGATGCCGCGCGCGGCGAGACACGCGGCCGTCGCGCTCTTGCTCGATGCCGCGCGCTTCCTTCGCGCAGCCGAGCCAGCGCGCCTGGCCGACGGCGTCGTAGAGCTTGAGGAGCAATCCGTCGCACTCGGGCGCGACGATGCAGGCATAGTCGTGTTCGCGGGCCATGCGGGCGACGAAGCGCGTGAGCGGCTCGCCCGGCTGCCCGCGCACGTGGCGCCGGGCGTCGTCGAACTGTTCGAAGCGCGAGCTCGCAACGGTCACCTCGATGCCCGGCAGCGCGCGCAGGTCGGCGGTGATGGCATCGCGCATCACGCGGCCCTCGACGATCAGCGCCGAGAGATCGGCGAGGCTGCCCATGCCCGCCGCGTCCGGATCGATGCCGCCGCCGGTGAGATACTCGAATACAAAGATCTTGATCAAAGGAAAGCCATCCATGCAGGTGATACCCGTTCTCGATCTGCTCGACGGCCATGCGGTGCGCGCGGTGCGCGGCGAGCGTTCGCGCTACCGGCCGATCCAGTCCTCGTTGTGCGCGACGAGCGATCCCGTTGCGATCGCCCGTGCGCTCGTCGCCGCCACCGGCTCGCGTACGCTGTACGTCGCGGACCTGGGCGCGATCCTGCGGCGCGGCGCGCACGACGAGGCGCTTGCCGCGCTGTGCGATGCGCTCGGCGAGGGCGTCGACATCTGGCTCGACGCGGGCTTCACCGCGTTCGCCCCGAGGCGGGCGCTCGTCGAACGTGTCACGCGCCTGTCGCGGTCCGCATCGCGCGCCGCGATCGTGCCCGTGTTCGGCACCGAGACCCTGCTCGACACGGGCGCCATCGCCGAAGCGTCGGCGTGCGGCTTCAAGCCGATTCTCTCGCTCGACTATCGCGGCGGACCGCCCTCGGCTCAACGCATGCCGGGAGCGCGTGGTGGCCGTCGCGCGTGATCGTGATGACGCTGGATCACGTGGGCGCCTACGCCGGGCCCGATCTCGATACGTTCGCCGACGTGCGCGCGCTCGCCGGTGAGCGTGAAATGATCGGGGCGGGCGGCGTCCGCCATGACGCCGATCTCGCTCTTGCCGCCGACAGCGGCGCGTACGCGTGGCTCGTCGCTTCCGCGATTCGGGACGGTTTGCATTCGTCGCGATGTGGGACGCGGATCGTCGGTGGGGTAACTCAATATTTATGCCCACTGCTATGCGACGACATCACGCTCGCACCCACCGGCGATCAGCGGCTCGCAGCGCCGCACACCGCCTGCCCGCGTCTGGCAGACTCGCTTGCCCGCTTCGGTCCGCAGGATGCAAACCAAAAACCCACGATCGACGGACAAAGCACCGATCTCGCATCGGCGCTCTCGCGGGCCGGCGAGATCCTGTCGAACGCACGGCGGCCGCTCTTCGGCGGCCTCGCGACCGACGTGGCCGGCGCACGCGCGCTCTATGAACTCGCCGCGCACTGCGGCGCCATCCTCGATCATCTGCACGGCGATACGCTCGCCAATTCCAATCGCGCCCTGCAGAACCGCGGCGCCTTCTTTACGACGCTCTCCGAAGTGCGCTCGCGCGCCGATCTCGTCATCGTGTTCGCCTGCGAGCCGTCGCGGCGCTATCCGCACTTCTACGAACGCATCATCGATGAAGGCAGCGCAACGAGCGTCGTGTTCGTGGGGTGCGACATCGATCAGGCCGCCTGGGCACGAACCAGCCGAACCGAATCGATTCCGCAGACAATCGATCCCTTCGATACTCTCGCACTCTGGTCAGCGCATATGGAAAGCGGCCGCCCGATTCCGGCGCCCGAGCTCGTCGCCCTGACCGAGCACATCAGCGCCGCAAAATACACCGTGTTCATCTACGAGCCGTCGTCGCTGCCCGCGCCGCACGCGGCGCTCGCGATCGAAGCGCTCCAGCGCATCGTCAAGGCCGTCAACCGCACCGTCCGCGCAGGCGCGCTCGCACTCGCCGGCGACGACGGCGCGCTGACCGTCAATCAGGCGGCGACGTGGCTCTCGGGCTTCCCGCTGCGCACGCGCGTCGCATACGGCCTGCCGCTCGATCACGACGCGTATCGCTACCGCACCGAAACGCTCCTGAACCGCCGCGAACCCGATGCGCTCCTGTGGGTGTCGAGCTTCGCGCCCGAGCCGCTGCCCGCAGCGCTCGACGACACCATGCCCGCGATCGTCCTCGGCCATCCGTCGACGACGCTGCCCGCACGCACCGGCCCGACCGTGTTCATCCCCGTCGCGACGCCAAGCATCAACAGCGGCGGCCACCTCTTTCGCGTCGATACTTCCGTGGTCGCGCCGCTCGCCGCCGCGCGCGACACAGGCCTGCCGAGCGTCGCGACGATCGCATCGCGGCTCGCCCAGGCAAGGAGGCCGCAATGAGCCCACGCGCCTCAGAGGCGGCACGCTCTACGATCCGGCCAACGGCGTCGACGGCGCGAAGCGCGACATCCATATCCGCGATGGCCGTATCGTCGATTACGCCCAAGGCGACACCGTCGCGCCCGAGCGCGACTTCGACGCGAGCGGCATGGTCGTGATGGCCGGCGGCATCGACCTGCATTCGCACATCGGCGGCGGCAAGACGAATCTCTCGCGCCTGCTCCTGCCGGAAGATCATCGCGACGATCTGCGCGCCGTGCCCGATCGTCCCGACGAAGGCCGCTACATGCGCCTGCCCTCTTGCGGCGTGTGCGCGCCGGGCACGCTCGCAACCGGCTATCGCTATGCGGAGATGGGCTACACGGCCGTATTCGAGCCCGCGATGATCGCATCGAACGCGCGCCACGCCCATCTGGAAATGGGCGACACGCCGATCATCGATCACGGCGCCTAAGTGATGAGCGGCAACGACAAGCTCTTTCTGCAGATGCTCGCCGCGAACGAAGACTTCGAGCGCCTGCGCGATTACGTCGGCTGGACCATCGGTTCGAGCAAGGCGCTCGACGTGAAAGTCGTGAATCCGGGCGGCATCTCGGCGTTCAAGTTCAATCAGCATTCTCTGGACGTCGACGAAAGGCACGTGCATTACGGCATCACGCCGCGCGAGGTGCTAAAGACGCTCACGCGCGCGCTCACCGAGCTGCGGGTGCCCCATCCGCTGCACGTTCACGCGAGCAACCTGGGCGTGCCGGGCAACCTCGAATCGACGATCAAGACGATGGACGCCGCCGAAGGCCTGCCCATTCATCTGACGCGCTACGGCGCGGAAAGCCTGCGCAAGTTCTCGTCGGGCGCGCGGGCGATCGCCGAAGCGGTGAACGCGCGGCCCAACGTGACGATCGATGTCGGCCAGATCATCTTCGGCCAGACGGTCACCGCATCCGGCGACACGATGATGCAGTTCAGGAACGCGCCGATGGCCCGTCCGCGCAAATGGGTGCTCGGCGATATCGAATGCGACGCGGGCTGCGGCGTCGTGCCGTTCCGCTATCGCGAGCAAAGCCTCGTGAACGCGCTGCAATGGATCATCGGGCTGGAAATCTTTCTGTTCGCCGACGATCCGTGGCGCGTGTCGACGACGACCGACCATCCGAACGGCGGCCCTTTCACGAGCTATCCGCATCTGATCCGCCTGCTGATGGACAAGTCCTTCCGCGACGAACAACTCGACAAGCTGCACGCCGATGCGAAGACCGCCAGCGCCCTGAGCGAAATCACGCGCGAGTTCTCGCTGTACGACATCGCGATCATCACGCGCGCCGGTCCGGCGAAGCTGCTCGGCCTGAAGGGTCGCGGGCATCTCGGCGCGGGCGCGGCAGCGGATATCGCCGTGTATCGCGACGACGCCGACCGCGAGCGCATGTTCACGTCGCCCGCGTTCGTGTTCAAGGACGGCGAACTGATCGCGCGCGACGGCACGCTGCTCGCCACGCCCACGGGCGGCATTCCATTCATTACGTGAACCCGGACTACGACCGCTCGATCGAAAAGCGCATACGCGAATATGCGCAAGCGAACTTCGCGACGCGCTTCGAGAACATAGCGATCGACGACGACGAAGTCTGCGCGTGCTGCAATGGCGGACGGCTGCTGCCGGTCGCGTGCTTCGCCGCGGGCGAAAGGTGACGGCGATGCGCATCAACAACACGCAGATCGACGACACCTTCGCCGAAGCCTTCCCGATGAAGGCGACGCGTCTCGTCATCACCGCGCACATGCCGACGTGGGCGCGGCACGCGGCCAACTCGCTGACGGGGTTCGCCACGTCCGTCATCGATTGCGGCTGCGAGGCGGGCATCGAGCGCGATCTGTCCGGCGACGAAACGCCGACGGCCGGCCCGGCGTCGCGGTGCTGATCTTCGCGATATCGTCGAAGGAACTGGCCAGGCAGGTCGCGCCGCGTCGGGCAATGCGTGCTGACGTGCCCGACGACGGCAGTGTACGGCGGCATCGATCCCGCGACGAGCGCGCCCCGCTCTCCGACGACGCGCCGCTCGGCGCGGGACTGCGCTTCTTCGGCGACGGCTGGCAGATCTCGAAAGTGCTCGACGGCACGCGTTACTGGCGCGTGCCTGTGATGGACGGCGAGTTCGTCTGCGAGGATTTCACCGCCACCATGAAAGCGGTCGGCGGCGGCAATCTGCTGCTGCTCGCGCGCGACCTCGACAGCGCGTTGGATGCGGCGGAAGCCGCCGTCGCGGCGATGCATCGCCTGCCGAATATCATCACGCCGTTTCCGGGCGGCGTGGTGCGCTCGGGCTCGAAAATCGGCTCGAAGTACGCGAGCGCGACGGCGTCCACCAACGACGCGTTCTGCCCGACGCTCGTCGGATTGTTGAAGAAGAGCGAGCTGACGGCCGACGTCGCATGCGTGCTCGAAATCGTGATCGACGGCCTGACCGACGCCGACGTCGGCGCCGCGATGACGGCCGGCATCGCCGCCGCGACGAACCTCGGGCGCGCGAGCGGCGTGCTGCGCATTTCCGCGGGCAATTACGGCGGCAAGCTCGGGCCGTATCACTTCAGGCTGCATGAGCTGTCGCAGGGCATCGACGGGAGCCGCGCATGAACGCCATCACGTTGCGCGTAAAAATGCGCCGGGCTTTCGCGTCGACGGGTCGAAATTACTGCCCGCCGCGCTTGCGGCTGCTTCGTCGGCTGAACTGCCGCGCATCGCGCTGCAAGGCACGGGAGAACATTGCGCGCTCGGCGATCTTTTCGACATCGCGCAGGCGGACGCGGACGAACCGTCGCTCACAATCGAGGGCGACGTTGCAATGGCTCGACCAGGTAGGCGCGAACATGCGCGAGGGCACGCTCACGGTGCACGGCAACGCGGGCGATTTCGCGGGCATGAAGATGTCCGGCGGCGCGTTGCACCTATATGGCCGACGCAGGCCTGTTCGCCGCCTGCGAAATGCAGGGCGGACGTCTGAGCGTGCAAGGCAATGCCGGCGATTTCGCGGCGGGCGCGCTGCCCGGCGACATGGAAAGCATGACCGGCGGCACGCTCGCGATCCGCGGCAGCGCCGGCGCGCGGCTGGGCGACCGCATGCGGCGCGGCACCGTGCTTCTGACGAACGCGCCGTCTCGCATTCCGCCGACCTTCACCGAAGGCGGACACGGCTTCGACGTGTTCTGGCTGCTTTTCACGCGCATGCTCGCGCGCGAGACCGCGCACGGGTTTGCGTGCTTCGCAACGCTCGCGGGCGATGTGTTGCCGCGGCGCTACGCAGGCGACCTCGCGGTGGACGGACGGGGGGAATTGCTGATCGCCAATTCATAGCCGAGCGAGAAAGAATGGACCTTGTATACTGTGGATCGAAAACCATTTTTACGGGAGAGATGCCATGAGCACCGCGCGGACCTCCGCAACCTCGCGCGACGGCAGCCTGAACGCCGCAAGCGAGCGTTATGCGCGCCCGATGATCGCGCTGCACTGGCTGATCGCGATCGCCATCATCGCGATGCTGTGCATCGGCTTCTATATGGTCGGCCTGCCGCGCGGACTGCCGTTCAAGTCGGACCTCGTCAACTTCCACAAGTCGCTTGGAATCACCGTTTTCCTGCTGGTGCTGATCCGCATCCTGGTACGCCTGGCTTATGGCCGTCCGCCTCTGCCGCCGATGCGGGCGTGGCAACGCGCCGCCGCGAGCATCACGCAGGCTCTTTTATACGTTGGCATGGTGGCGATGCCGCTCACCGGTTATCTGGGCTCGTCGTTCAACAAGTACGGCACCAAGTTCTGGGGCCTGGCGCTGCCGCAATGGGGCTGGGACGATAAGCATCTGCGGCAGGTCTTTTTCGGCATCCACGAGTATCTCGCGTGGATCATGGCCGCGCTGGTCATACTGCACTTTCTCGGCGCGATGAAGCATCAACTGATCGACCGCGACGGTCTCCTGCGGAGGATGTGGCCTTGAAAATCCGCGTGCTGGGCTCCTCGGCGGGCGGCGGCTTCCCGCAATGGAACTGCAACTGCCGCAATTGCGACGGCGTGCGGCGCGGCACCGTCGCAGCGCGCGCGCGCACGGAATCGTCGATCACCGTCACCGACAACGGCGAGGACTGGCTGCTCGTCAACGCATCGCCGGACGTGCTCGCGCAGATCGCGGCGAATACCGAGCTGCAACCCGCGCGCCAGGTCCGCGATACGGGTATCGCCGCGGTCGTCACGATGGACGCGCAGATCGATCACGTCACCGGCCTCCTGATGCTGCGCGAGCGCGGCACGCCCCTGCCGCTCTATACGACGAATGCGGTATGGCAGGACCTTTCCACGGGCTTCCCGATCACGTCGATCCTTTCGCATTACTGCGGCGTCGAGCACAGGCGCATCGCGCTCGACGGCGCTTCGTTCTCCGTGCCCGAGCTGCCGCGCGTGACGATCGACGCATTACCTCTGTCGAGCAAGGCGCCGCCCTATTCGCCGCATCGCGAGGCGCCGGAAGTCGGCGACAACATCGGCCTGATGTTCACGAACAGCGCGACGGGCAAGCGCGCGTTCTATGCGCCGGGCCTGGGCGCGCTGGACGCGCACGTGCTCGATGCCATGCGCGAAGCCGATCTCCTGCTCGTCGACGGCACCGTCTGAACCGACGACGAGATGATCCGCCTCGGACTCACGAAGAAGACCGGCAGGGACATGGGCCATCTCGCACAGAGCGGCCCGGGCGGCATGATCGACGTGCTCGATTCGATCGACCGCGCGGGCGTGCGAAAAGTGCTGATCCATATCAACAACACGAATCCGATCCTCGTCGAGGACGGACCCGAAAGGCGCATCCTGTCGGAGCACGGCATCGAAGTCGCGCACGACGGCATGACCTTCGAGCTGTGACATTCGCACTGGAGACCCCTCAATGTTCGACCCGATGCTCAACCCGACCACAGGCCCAATCTTCACCGCGTCGAAGGACGCCGGCCCCGCGTGGACGCGCAAGGAATTCGAAGCGCAATTGCGCGCGAAGGGCATGGCATATCACATCCATCATCCATTCAACGTGAAGATGAACGGCGGCGGTTGCTCCCGCGAGCAGATACGCGGCTGGGTCGCGAACCGCTTCTACTATCAGATCAACATTCCGCTGAAGGATGCGGCGGTGATGTCCAACTGTCACGATCGCGAAACGCGCCGCCGCTGGGTGCTGCGCATTCTCGATCACGACGGCTACGGCGATCAGCCCGGCGGCATCGAGGCATGGGCGCGTCTCGGCGGCGCGGTCGGCCTCTCGCGCGACGATCTCTGGTCGCTGAAGTTCGTGACGCCGGGCGTGCGCTTCGCCGTCGACGCCTACGTGAACTTCGCGCGGCGCGTGCCGTGGCAGGAATCGGTGTGCTCGTCGCTGACCGAAATGTTCGCGCCGCAGATCCACAAGGATCGTCTGGCGACGTGGCCCGAGCACTACAAGTGGATCGAGCCGGACGGGCTCGCGTACTTCCGCTCGCGCGTATCGCTTGCGCAGCGCGACGTCGAGCACGGGCTCGAAGTGACGCTCGCGCATTTCACCACTCGTCAAGAGCAGCAGCGCGCGCTCGACATCCTGCAATTCAAGCTCGATATCCTCTGGACCATGCTCGACTCGATCGAGAAGGCGTTTCCGCAATGAGCGATCACAACCCGACTCAACGAGTGCAGGAAGCCGTCGAAAGCGCCGGACAATTCGTTGCATCCGAAACTGAACCGCCCGTTCCGCCTGCAATGGGAACCGGCGCAGGACGCGCACGTGCTGCTCTATCCCGAGGGCATGGTGAAGCTCAATCAGAGCGCGGCGCAGATTCTTCTGCGCCGCGACGGCACGCGCGATATCCCGGCCCTCGTCGCCGATCTGGAAACGGCGTTCAATGCGACCGGCCTCGGCGACGACGTGCGGGCGTTCATCGCCGGCGCGCGCGCGCGAGGCTGGCTAGAGTAGCGTGATGACCGACCTGTCCGAACCCGTCGCCAGGCCCGAGCACGAAGGCGCGCCCGTCGCGCCGCCGCTGTGGCTGCTCGCGGAGCTGACGTATCGCTGTCCGCTGCATTGCGTGTTCTGCTACAACCCGGTGAACTACGCCGATCACGCACGCGAGCTCGACACCGCGCAATGGCTCGACGTGCTGCGTCAGGCGCGCGCGCTGGGCGCGGCGCAACTGGGCTTCTCGGGCGGAGAACCGCTCTTGCGCGACGATCTCGAAACGCTCGTCGGCGAGGCTCGCAAGCTCGGCTTCTATACCAACCTGATCACGTCGGGCATCGGCCTGACGGAGAAGCGCATCGGCGCATTGCAGGAGGCCGGGCTCGATCATATCCAGCTCTCGTTTCAGGATTCCTCGCAGGAGCTCAACGACTTTCTCTCCAGCACGAAGACCTTCGACTACAAGAAGCGCGTCGCGAGCCTGATCAAGGCGCACGGCTTTCCGATGGTTCTCAATTGCGTGCTGCATCGCTACAACCTGCCGCATGTCGGGCGCATCATCGACATGGCGCTCGCGATGGGCGCGAAGTATCTCGAGCTCGCGAACACGCAGTATTACGGCTGGGCGCACAAGAACCGCGCGCAGCTCATGCCGACGAAGGCGCAACTGGAGGAAGCGGAAGCCGTCGTCGAACGCTATCGCAGCGAGATCGGCGACCAGTGCAGGATCTTCTTCGTCGTGCCGGATTACTACGAGCGGCGGCCGAAGCGCTGCATGAACGGCTGGGGCTCGGTGTTTCTCGGCATCGCGCCCGATGGCGCCGCGCTGCCTTGTCATACCGCGCGCTCGCTGCCGGGCCTCACCTTTCCGAACGTCGCCGAGATGCCGTTCAAGGACATCTGGTACGACAGCGATGCGTTCAATCGCTTTCGTGGCTTCGGCTGGATGAAGGAGCCGTGCCGCAGCTGCGACGAGAAGGCGATCGATCTCGGCGGTTGCCGCTGTCAGGCGTATCTGCTCACGCAGGACCCCGCGAACGCGGATCCCGTATGCGACAAGTCCCCGCATCACGAGCGCGTCATTGAAGTGGTGCGCGCGGCATCGGCGAGACAGGAAGCGCAGGAGCAGGCCATCGTCTTCCGCAACGATGCGAATTCCCGGCGCATCGCGGCGCCCGAACGCGAAAATGGTTCAGAAGAAGGAGAAAACTAGCCACGATTGCCGACATATCCGTGCTGCTCGTGGACGACCACGCCGTGGTCCGCGAAGGCTACAAGCGTCTGCTCGAACTGAGCCCCGACGTGAGCGTCGCGGGCGAAGCGGCGGATGCCGCGGAGGCTTACCAGAAGTTCTGCGCGTTGCAGCCGGATGTCGTCGTGATGGATCTCGCCCTGCCCGGCGCGAGCGGCATCGAGGCGATGCGGCGCATGCTGACGCGCGAGCCGCATGCGCATGTGCTGATCTTCAGCGTGCACGAGGAGGCGATCTTCGTGCGCCGCGCGCTCGACGCCGACGCGCGCGGTTATGCGCGCGGTTATGTCACGAAGGCGAGCGCGCCCGACGTACTCGTCGAAGCGGTGCGCTCGGTGGCGCGGCGCGTGTGCTATCTGAGCCCGGACATCTCGCAGGCGCTCGCGTTGCGCGCGACGATCCAGGAAGGGCCGCCGGGACGCCAGCTATCGGCGCGCGAGTTCGAAGTGCTGCGCCTGCTCGTGCAAGGTTACACGTTGCCGAGCATCGCCGAGAGGCTCGGCCTAAGCCAGAAGACGGTGGCCAATCACCAATCCGTGATCCGCCAGAAATTCGGCGCGGACAACGGCGTGCAGCTCGCGCAGATCGCCAATCGCCTGGGCCTTCACTTCGCCGATTTCGCCGGATCGGCCGACGCCGCGTTCACCGCTTCGTTCGGCTCGCTCGGCGCCCTCGGGTCGGTGGGCAACGGCAGTCCGGCCTGAGCCGGCACGCGCGCGCAGAAGAGAAAGCCCGCGCCCGGCTCGCTCGCGACGTGAAACTCCCCGCCGAGCGCTTCGACGCGCTCGCGCATGCCGATCAGACCGAGGCCCTTGCGCGGCTTCGCGAGGTCGACGCCCGGCCCGTCGTCGGCCATCGTCACGACGATTTCCTCCGGCGCGCGCGCCAGATAGATCTCCACGCGTGAAGTCCGGGAGAACTTTGACACGTTCGTGAGCCCTTCCTGCACGAGCCGATAAAGCGTGATGTTGAGGGCATCGCTCAGGTTGTCGAAATCGCCGTCGACGGTAAACGTAAATGTCGCATCGGGCAGGCGCTCGCGCCAGCCGTCGACGCAATGCTCCAGCGCGGTGGGCAGGCCGAACTCATCGAGACCGATGGGCCGCAGCTTGCGGATCATCCCGCCGATCTCGCGATACACGTGCGTCGCGCTCTGCATCAGCGCGAGCGACAGGCGATGGATCTCCGCCTCACGTTCCGCCGACAGATCGTGGATGCGGCCCGCATCGAGCGATATCGCATTGAGGTATTGGCCGAGTTCATCGTGCAACTCGCGCGCGAGATGGCGACGCTCGGTTTCCTGCGCGGCGAGCGCCTGACTCGCGAGCCGGCGGTTTTCCGCGAGCAGATGCTCCGCCTCCTCCAGCGCGCGCCGCCTGCGCACTTCCGAGCGTGCCTCGCGATAGCGCCGCCACGCGAACCACGCAAAACCGACCGCGAGCACGACGAGCGTCGGAGGCAGCTCGTCGAGCTGGAAGCGCTCGGCGCTGCGCATCAGGCGGTACGCGTACTCGTTGAAGTCGAACCTTGCGAAGAGCGCGCCGGCGACGAACGTCGCGGCGAGCACGCAGGCGAGATCGCGCCACACCGGCGAGCGCGGCGTGCGGCGGGCAGCGTCCTTCTTAAGAGGGGGCAGGGATTCGGACGACATCACGGAATGCATTCTACGCACAGCGTCATCGGGCGGTGCGGCGCGTGGAACGCAATTGGGAACGCTTCCCTGCGCAATCGGGAAAAGCTCCCGGTCCACGCGTTCATTCTTATGCGACGCTTTCATTGAAAGGAACATTCTCGACGCGTGGATCAGAATACGAGAGGAGACGACGATGAAGAGCATGCCGCGCAAGTCCGCGCCCGCGCATCCGTTCAAACCCCGAGCGGGTCTGCGGCTCGTTTTCGGCAGCGCGTTCGCGAGCATCACGGTGGCCGCGTGGGCGCAGACACCGCCCGCCACCGGCGCGGCGGAAGCGCCCGCGCCCGCTTCGGCCACGGCGCCGCCACGACCGGCGCGCCGCCTGACACCGAGCTGCCCACGATCGTCGTCGTCGGGACCACACCGCTCGTCGGCGTCGGCACGCCGCTCGAGAAAGTGCCCGCCAACGTGCAGACGATCAAGGGCAGTGAGATTGAGGCGCAGCATTCGCAGACCGTCACCGATTACCTGCAGAAAAACCTCACGAGCGTCGATACCAACGACGCGCAAGGCAACCCGTCTCAAACCGACATCCTCTATCGCGGCTTCACCGCTTCGCCGCTGCTCGGCACGCCGCAAGGCCTGTCCGTGTTCATGGACGGCGTCCGCATCAACGAGCCCTTCGGCGATGTCGTCAACTGGGATCTGATTCCGCAGGCCGCGATCCAGACCATGCAGATCATCCCCGGTTCGAACCCGACCTTCGGCCTGAACACGCTGGGCGGCGCCGTCGCCGTGCAGACCAAGAACGGCCGCAGCAATCCCGGCGGCAACGTGGACCTGAGCTTCGGCTCGTTTGGGCGCAAGGTCGCACAGATCGAACAGGGCGGCATGATCGGCGATCACCTCGATTACTACTTCACCGCGAACATCACGAACGACAATGGCTGGGCGGATCACAATTCGAGCCGCCTGCGCCAGGCCTTCGGCAAGATCCGCTACACCGACGCCGATACGACCATCTCCGTCTCGATGGGCGGCGCCGACAACACGCTGAACGGCTCGCAGACAATTCCCCGCTCGTTCATGGACAACTTCCGGCAGGCGTACACTTTCCCGGACACGAGCGAGAACCAGGTCGGCTATCTGACGATCAACGCGGAGCACTACTTCACGCCGAACATTCAGTTGAGCGGCAACGTGTACTATCGGCACTACCGCAACAAGAACGTGAGCAGCAACGTCAACGACGACTTCGACCCCGACGGCGACGACGAAGACGAACTCACGCAGGCCACCAACGATCAGTCGGTAATCGTGACGGACAGCTACGGCGCAAGCTTGCAGCTCACGCTGCTCAACAAGCTCTTCGGCATGGACAACTAGCTGATCCTGGGCGCCGCGGGCGACTTCACCAATTCGCACTTCACACAGTCCTCGCAGCCGGCCGAGTTCACCGACTCCCGCGCGACCATCGGCACGGGCCCGTTCGCGCCGACGACCGACGCCAAGACGCGCAACGAGAACTGGGGCATTTACTTCGAGAACACGCTGTCGTTCACCGAGCAATGGTCGATGACGCTCGCCGGCCGCTACAACTGGGCGAAGGCGACCATCGGCGACGAAAGCGGCGTGCAGCCGCTGCTCGATGGACGGCACACGTTCTCGCGCTTCAACCCGGCCGTGGGCTTCAACTGGAATCCGACGCCATACTTCACGGCCTATGCGACCTATAACGAGGGCATGCGCTCGCCGACCACCATCGAGCTCGCGTGCGCGGACCCGAACGCGCCCTGCTCGCTGCCCAACGACTTCATCGCCGACCCGGACCTGAAGCCGGTCATCTCGCGCACCTTCGAGATCGGCGCGCGCGGCCGCATCGGCAGCCATACGACGTGGAGCGCCGCGGCCTACAGCACGACGCTGTCCGACGACATCCAGTTCGTAAGCAGCCAGGGCGCGGCGAGCACGCTCGGCTATTTCCAGAACGTCGGCAAGACGCGCCGGCAAGGCTTCGAGCTCGCGGGCCGCATGCAATGGGGACCGCTCGGCGTCGCGGCGAGCTACAGCTGCTATGTGAACGCGACGTACCGCTCGACCTGGACCGAAAGCAGCGCCAGCAATTCGAGCGTGGACGACGACGGCAACATCACCGTGCATTCGGGCGACCGCATTCCGGGCATTCCGGCCAACACCGTGAGGCTGCGCGTCGACTACAACCCGATCTCGCGCTGGAACATCGGCACGAATCTCACGTATCGCAGCAACATCTTCGCGCGCGGCGACGAGAACAACCAGGACGCGAACGGCAGCATCGCGGGCTATTTCCTCATCGACCTCGACACGACCTACAACGTGACCAAGCAATTGCAGGTCTACGCGACGCGGTGAAGAACCTGTTGAACAGGCGCTACGCGAACTTCGCGATTCTCGGCGAGAACTTCTTCAACAGCCCGAACCATACGTTCAACGGCACGTTCACCGTGAACGAGCAGTTCCTGGGCGTCGGCACGCCGCGCGGCGTGTGGGTAGGGATGCGTTACGCGTGGAAATGAGCCTGGTAGAGCGTCTCAGCGCGGCCTGAACGGATACACACCTTCGCGGGCCGCCGCTGCTGCAATTCGGCGAGATAGTGTTCGACGAAGCAGCTGAGCGCGTTGGCTTTCAGCTGTTCCATCATGCGCATGGCGTCGCTCGGCGATTCCGTGCCCATCACGAGTGCGCCGACGCCCAGCGCGCCCAGGCGCACGACGACAGCGAACCCGCATCGAACAGGCCGAGCGCGTCGGCGGCGTCTTCGTCGAGCTCGATCCCGGCATCGGGGTCGGCATCGCAGCGGAGCTCGCCATGCTTGCCGATATGCGCGGGCAGCCAACGGCAATTGCCGCAATCGTTCTAGACCGCGATCAGAACGCGCTTGCGCAAGGGCGCCTCGCGGATTTCCTCGAATGCCTCGGCCAGGGTGAGCATGAAGGTCCTCGCAGGCGGGTCCAGGTCGATACTAGCAGCCAATGCGGACGCGGCGGGCAGCGGATCGTGCAATGACCGGCCGCGGAAAACGAAATGGCCGCGCACGGCGGCCATTTCGCGAACGTCTTCGCAGTTCGGTCAGCGTCCGACGATCGACCCCGCGCTCGGCGGATACGTCACGATGCCCCAGGCGAGCGGCAGATCGCCGATCTGCTTGATCTCCTTGTAGTCCGAGCCGTCCAGCACATAGACCGCATTCGAGCGGCCGCACGCGAGCAGCAGCTTCGAGCCGTCCGGCGTGAAGCTGAAGTGCCAGCAGCGCTGGCCGACCGGGACGTCCTGAACGTGCTCGTAGGTGGCGCCGTCGAACACCTGCAAGGTCTTGTTGCGCGATGCGGCAACCAGCAGCCGCTTGCCCGCAGGGTCGAACGAGACGCCATACGGCCCCGTCTTCGTGTCGACGGTCTTGACGGTCTTGAGGCTGCCGCCATCGAGCACGACGAACTTGTTCGCGTTCTCCAGCGTGACCACATACTGCTTGCCGTCGGGCGACGCCTTGATGCCGCGGGGGCGCGAGCCCTTCGGCAACTTCACCGTGCGCACCGGCTTGCCCGTGCCGACGCGATACACCGACACCGTGTCGTCGCCCTCGTTGGTCACGAGAATCAGCTTGCCGTCCGGCGAGAACTCGACGCCTTCGGTCTCGTGGCCGCTCTTGACGGAGCGCGTGACCTTCATCGTCTTCAGATCGACGATGGCGATTTCGGCGGGCGGGGAGTTCGCGTCGTCGTCGTCCTTTTCCGATTCGCCGGGCTTGGGCGGGCCACCGCTCTCTCCCGGTTCGTAGGTCACGTACGCATAGCCGCCGAAGACGCGCACAAATTCCGGATTCTTGCCGATCTTGACGCGGCGCACGACCTTGCCCGTGGAGGTATCGATCTCCGAGAGATCGCTCGTCGCCTTGTTCGCCAAATAGAGACGCGTGCCGTCCTTGTTCAGGGAGAGGCCGCGCGGACCGTCCTTGCCGACGTCGTAGGTCTTCGCCAGCGAGAGGCTGTCGAGATCGATCACGCCGACTCCGGCGCTCTCGGTCGTCACGTAGGCGGTCGGCGCGGCGGCGTGCGCGAGGCTCGCGGCAACGGCGAGCGATGGCGCGATGACCGACGCGCAGACAATGCGCGCCGCCTTGAATCTGACGTGCATGTTCGTCTCCAGCGGTTTCGATTCGAATTATTCGAGTTCGTGGGCGCACACGCGCGGCGCATACCAGGGCGCACGTGCCTGCAGGGCCAACTTAGCCCAACAAGCGCGAGGGTGGCAACGCTCGGGGCCGGGAGAAATTCCCGAATTCGACGGCGCATGCCGCATTGCGCGCATTCCGATACGCTGTCAGCGCGTGGCCGAGGGATCGTCCGCCAGCAGATCGGCGAGCGTCCTGGCGGCGCGGCGCCACGACTGATCGGTGTTGCCGCGCATGTCCACCGAACGCTGGAAGAGCGACTTGCCGGTGGCGGCGTCCTCCACGCGCAGGTTGATGTTGAGGATGAGATTGCTGATCTTCTGCACCCCGCACACGCCGACGCGCGACGTGCCCAGTTGCTTCGCCAAGCGTCGTGCGCAGCCGTTGCACGCGCTCATGTCCTGCGCGCCCTGCAGCGACGCGATCAGATCGCGCGCGCCCGCATTGTCGGCGACGCGGAAGAGACGGCGCTCGCGCAGGTCGTCGCGCAATGCGCCGCTCACCATCGCGAGGCGCGCGGTCTGGTCGCGATTGGTCTGCGCATCGTTGTAGGCTGCGTTGTCGTCGATCAGCGTGCAGTCGGGTATCGCGATCGATTGCGATGCGTGTTGCGCAAGTGCGCTGCTCGTGACGATGGAGAAGGCCATCGCGAGCGACGCGCAGAGTCTGTGGGTCATGGTCCCGGCCTCGATGTGTTTGGGCGCCTGCAAGCGCCAACAGCAGATCGCATACTTGTTCGCGCGCGTCCAACATGCCGGTCATCGAAGCATCGATCAAGCGGGGCATCACATCGAGCCGCGATGAGTCGCATGCAGGCGCGGCGGGCATCGCGCGCTGGGCATGCGCGCATGCCGCATTCGTTTCGAAGAATGGCACAGCGCTTGCAAAAAAACAGGCGGGCACACGTACCGTGCTCGACCTGCTTCGGCTAACTCATTCAGGGAGAACCATCACGCAACGCACTCTCGTCATCAAGGACCTTCCCATCGGTCCCGCACAACTCGATGAAACCTCGCTCACGCAAGCGCAGATGCGGCGCATCGCCGGCGGCCGCGCGGTGCTGGCCACCGTGGACGGACGCGGGTCCGCGACCATCGACGATTTCGACATCAACACGGCCATTTTCGAAGACCGCATCGTCGGCACCCAACGCGAGAACTGATGCTCATGCGTGACGTACCCATCGCGGGCACGCATCGACGCATCGGATGCGTGCTCATGATGTCTCGGCAATGCTTCGTTCGCGACGGCGAGGCGCGGCACGGCGCGCACGAATAAGGGAAACGGCCGCCGGATGTGCTTGCCGCCACGTATTTCGTCCGATATGAGAAGCGGACACTGTCCCGATCCGATGAACGCGCGCCGATACGGCGCGCACCGCCGCGCATTGCGGTGGATTCGGCGCGCCAACAGGAGTAACATTGGCTGGTGAGCGAACAAATAGACCAAGGGGAGGCGATCGTGCCCGACGACCCCGCTCAATGGCGCGTGTTCGAATACGAAGACTTCGAGATCCACGTGCTGCCCCAGCTCAAGCCCACACCTGAGCATGCGCCACCGCGCGCGGTGGACCGCTTCGTCTACATCGGCCACGTGTGCAGACACGGCGCCCATGCGGACGCACCCGGCGAAGCGGTACATTTCCACGCGGACGGCGACGACGAATACAAGACGGCGGAGGACGCCGTCGAAGAGGCGCGGCACGTCGGCAAGAGCATCGTCGATGGCACGCATCCGGACCTGTCGGTGCTGTCGCTCGTGTCGCATCATCATCCGGGATGACATTCGAGCGCATGGGAACGCCGAACGATTGACGACAAGACGACGATGCGCACGTCGAAAGCCTGAGCGCGATCACGCTCGCCACGCACGACATGGCGCGCGGTGCGCTTCTACGAGGCGCTCGGCTTTCGCATCCTGCATGGTAGCGCGAACGAGGCGTTCACTTCGTTCGCGCTCGGCGATTCGTTCCTGAATCTGACCAGCGAAAGGCATGAGCCGGTCCGATTCTGGGGCCGCGTCATCATCTACGTCTCCGACGTGGCCGCCTTCTATCGCAAGGCGAAAGCGCACGGCATCGAGCCGCAATTCGAACCACGCGATGCGCCGTGGAACGAGTGCTATTTCCATCTCACCGATCCTGACGGCCACGAACTGAGCTTCGCCCGCCCGCTCTGAATCGCCTGCCACTCGCGCGGGCCTGGGCACGGGAATCGCTCCCCTTCCAAGTGACGGCTAGCGTACGCACCAGGTCATTGATATGACCGTTCGCGTACATATCCGCGCATCGCGTTGCATGAGGATACGTTCATGAGCCGGTCCAGCGTTTTTTGTGAACAGGGCGTGGCAAAGCGCATTTTTCTTCCGCTGTTGCTATTTCGCAAAAATGGGCTCCGCCCATGCATACGGGCGTAGAGTTAAAGTGCTTTGTGAGGGACGTGGCGCGTTGCGGCAGGGGTTTCGATCGGGCTTTAAACCGTTCAAAGGTTGCGCCGTTGACCCGATCATGAATGCCGCGTGCAGGAGACTGAAATGAAACGCGCGAATGAGCGATCACTTCGTTACCAGGTCGAAAAATGGCTCGCGCCGGGCAGCGTGCCGGTTCATGTGAGACAGTTCAGCCGCATCCGTTCCGACGGACGGCGCTATGTGTGTGTCGAGACGTGCCACGGCAAGGCCTCGCGAGCGCTGTTCTTCTTCCGTCATGACGACGGGCACTGGTGCGTCTATCCGCCCGCGCCGCGGCAAAGCAACATGCGCGGCGAAAAGCTCGCAGCCTAAGGGCCTTCCATCGGCGAATCGGTTCGAGTCCGGTTCCTGCCGCCCCGCTTCAAAGACGGGGCGTTCCTCGCGTCGGCCGCCTGCAACTAGAAACGCAGATTGTTGAGGAACTGAAACCACATTGCGCCGAGCGGATTCGCCGCGCCGGTATCGGCGGCCTCCTTCTCTTCTTCCTTGCTCGCATGGACTTCGCCGGCGGGGGCTTCTTCACGCTCTCGACGCGCCTGCTCCGGCCTGACGCGACTCGTGCAACGCGATCGCGCTGTCCGCGATCTGCCGCGCCGTGGATTCGTCGCATTGCGCGCCGAGCAGGACGCCGAACACGACGTCACGGTTATGGCCCTGCGACGCGAAACGCATCACGAGCGACACGCGCTCCGCATAGAGCGCCTCGCGCTCCTTTGCTTCGCGTTCCGCTTCCTCCCGGCGCGCGCGTTCCTCCCAGCGACGCATCTCCTCGGCGAAGATCCGGTCGTACACCGCCCGCTGCTCGGGGGTCGGAGAGAATCGCGTAGGCTTCCTTGATCTCCTGGAATTTCGCGCGGGCGGCGTCCTCGTTGCCCGTGTTGCGGTCAGGGTGGCAGCGCATTGCGGCCTTGCGGTACGCGCGCTTGATTTCTTCGTCGGTGGCGTGCTCGTCCACGCCGAGCGTTTCGTATAGCGTTGCCATCTTGCGTTCGGTGGATACGGGTCGCCGAGCATCGTAACACGCGAAAACGGGACCTCTTCGGCAGATGCGGCAATGCAACACGTCATCTAGCGGCCCGTGACGATGCGCGCCGCGGCGCTTCCCAGCAAGTCGAAAATGGCGCGCGCGGGCCGCAGATAGCGCTCGATGTGGAACCTGACGTTGACGACCGCCACCACGAAAATCACGAGCGTGACCAGCAGATAGTCGCGCCGCTCCGGCACCACCTGATAGCGTGTGCAGCAGCACGAAAACGATCCAGGCGAACGCGGGCGCGTGCAGGGTCCAGTGCCTTTGCGCGAAATACCAGGCGATGCGGCGCACCTCGCGCCGCGATCGAAGATCGAAGATCGAAGATCGAAGATCGAAGATCGAGGCCGGCGAGTTCGGGGTGGCGTCTGAAGGAGAAAGGCATCGCGTTCGTTCCTCGCGCGTCGCAGGTCGCGCTGCCGAGGTTCGCCATCGTCGCGTCACAAAGCGGAGCGACAATCGCTGGATTTCATTTCAGCAGCATACGCATTCTCCGGCTTCCTCAAGATGGCGCTTTCCCTCGACGACATCCGGCATCTGTTCGACGCACATGGCGCGATCGCCTACAGCGGCGAGCCGGTCACCCAGTTGCAGCACGCGCTGCAAAGCGCGACGCTCGCGGAACAGGCGGGTGCGAGCCGCGAGCTCGTCGTCGCCGCATTGCTGCACGACCTGGGGGCATCTGCTCAATCTGCAGGGCGAGACGCCGACCGAGCACGGCATCGACGATCTGCACCAGTACTTCGCGCTGCCGTTCCTGCGGCCGCTCTTCTCCGATGCCGTGCTCGAGCCGATTCGCCTGCACGTCGACGCGAAGCGCTGCCTGTGCGCGATCGATGCGTCGTATCACGCGCGCCTCTCGGCGGATTCCGTGCGCAGCCTGCAACTGCAAGGCGGCGTATTCGACGCGGAGGATGCGCATGCCTTCCTCGCGAAGCCCTACGCGGAGGATGCGCTCGCGCTGCGCCGCTGGGACGACCAAGCGAAGGACGCGCATCGCGTGACGCCCGAACTTCCGTATTTCATGGCGATAGCGGCGGGCATCGTCCGCGCGCAGGCTTTTAGGCACGAGCCGTCCGGCCGCACTCCGCCGGCAGAGCCCGACCGCCGCATGCTGCCCACGCAGACACGCCAGACGCTCGTCGCGGACGTGATGGATGCGTCGAAAAACGCCCGTGCGCTTATCGCGCTAGACTCTGCGGCATGCCCCATTCCCATTCCAGCACGCCTTGCAACGAATCTTGCAGCAAGCCTTCAGCGCGCAAACGGGCGCCGCATCGTGAAAGGCAGCAACTTTCGCATCACCGCCGCCGTCGTGGCCAGCGCGCTGTTCATGCAGAACATGGACGGCACGATCGTCGCGACCGCCATCCCGACGATGGCCCGCGATCTTCAAGATCGACCCCATTCATCTGAGCAGCGCGATCACCGCGTATTTCGTCGCGCTGACGGTCTTCATTCCCGCGAGCGGCTGGGTCGCCGACCGCTTCGGCGCGCGGCGCGTGTTCATGTGGGCGATCGCGACCTTCACGCTCGCCTCCGTCGCGTGCGCCGCCGCGATGAACCTGCCGCAACTGCTCGCCGCGCGCATCGTGCAGGGTCTCGGCGGCGCGATGATGGTGCCGGTCGGCCGCCTGATCCTGTTTCGCGGCGTCAAGCGCGAGGAATTGCTGCAGGCCACCACCTGGCTCACGATGCCCGCTCTGGTCGGCCCCTTGCTCGGCCCGCCGCTCGGCGGCTTTCTGACCGACGCCCTCACCTGGCGCAGCATCTTCTGGGTCAACGTGCCGGTCGGCGCGGTGGGCCTTCTGCTCACCTGGAAGCTGCTGCCGCCCTCGCCGCCCGAGAGCCGCACGCCGCCCGATCTGCGCGGCATGCTGCTCTCGGGCACGTCGCTCAGTCTTTTCATGATCTCGCTCCTGTCCATCTCCACGTTTCACGCCGCCACGGTCGCCGGCAGCCTGTTCCGCGCCGGCGCCGGCGCCGGCGCCGGCGCGCTGCCGTTTCTCGTACCGCTCACGCTGCAAACAGGCTTCGGCTACAGCGCGACGGCCAACGGCCTCGTCACGTTCGCGAGCGCGCTCGGCTCGTTCTGTATGCGCCCGATGACCGCGCTCGCGCTGCGGCGCTTCTCCGTGCGCACGGTGCTGTGCGCGGGCAGCGTCTGTTTCGCGGCCGTACTGCTCGTTTGCTCGACGATGTCGCAGGCCTGGCCCGCCGCCGCGATCTTCCTGCTATTGCTGCTGGGCGGACTCGGTCGCTCGCTCAGTTTCGCGACGATGGGCGCGCTCGCCTTCGCCGACGTGCCCAGGCCGCGCCTCGCCGCCGCCACGTCTTTCCAGGGCACCGCGCAACAGCTCATGAAGGCCGTGGGCGTGACGGTCGCCGCCGGGACGATCCAGGCGACGATGCTCGTTTCCGACAGCGCGCACACGGAGCGCTGGCAACTGGCGTGCGGCTTTATCGCGACCGCGCTGGTCGTGCTGGCGTCGCTGCCGATGTTCGCGCGCCTTTCCTTGGATGCCGGCGAGGGCATTTCCGCGCCCTCCGCGAAGCGGGCCGAACGCACGTAATTCATTCCGATTTTCGAAACGAAACATCAGATTTAATACAAGTGCATGATCCACAAGGATTTTTTATGGGGATATAATGCGGCTCCGCTTTGATTTCCCCATCCGATGCGCCGACTTCTCGTCACCTTCGCCGCCCTTACCATCTCGCTGAGCACCGCGCACACCGCGTTCGCTCAGGAAAGCGCGCTTGCCGCCGCCAGCGACGCATCCGTCCAACAGGACACGAAGGCACAGCAGGAAATTCACAAGATTTCGGAATTCCTTACACGGAAATTCGGCGTGGCCCGCGAAAAGGCTCAGACCATCGCATCCGCGGTCATGTCGTCCGCATCGAAATATTCGCTTCCCCCGACGCTCCTGCTCGCCATCATCTCCATCGAATCGCGCTTCAAGGAAACGACCAGAGGCCCGAACAACGCAACGGGGCTCATGCAGATGGTGCCGTCAGCGCACAGGAAGCTCGTGCGAAACATCGATCTGACGGACCCTGAGGACAACATCGAAGCCGGTTCGGCCATCCTGCACGACTATATGAAATCCGCGCAAGGCGACATCGACGCCGCGCTGAAGAATTACGGCGGATCGCGCGCTTATGCGGAAAAGGTCAGCTTGCGCGCGAAAACGTTCAAACACGCTACGTCCGCCGATACGGCGTCCGCAAGCGGTCAGTGAATCCCGCGCCGTTCACGGCGCGTTCTGCCTGCCTCCCGTCTGAATTGCGCGCCGTCGTCGGGCGGATGCCGCAATCGCGTCACGGCGATGTCGCGGCGATCGCACCCGCGTGCGCGCTGGCGCATCAATAGGCCTTCTGCGCGCCGCTGCCGTTCGGGTTCGTGCCGCCCGAATTCATGTTGCCGTTGTTCGGCGCACTGCGCTGCACGGTGCCCTGATCCTGGCTCATGCCGTTGTTCACGCCGTTGCCCATTCCGCTCTTGGCGCCCGTGCCGGTCGTGCCGTCCGATGAACCGCCCATGCCGGCGCCGCCGCCCTTGCCCGCCGCAGGCGAACCCAAGCCGGACGAACCATTGCCGCCCGCGCCCGTCGAGCCGCCCACTGCGCCGCCTCCAGCCTGTACATGGACGCCGCCGGACAGGCCCAGCACCAACGCCGAGATCAGCAGCTTTTTCGTAGTCGCGTTCATTGCAAGTCTCCAAAGTATGCGCATCGGTCGCGACAACCGAATGCTGCAACGACCGCATCCGCTTCAGCGCAAACGACGTGCCGCGGCTGCTTCGTCGTGTCGGGCCATGCGCTCAATAACCGCAAGGCACATAGGCACCGCGATAGTTGTCGTAGCAGTAGCCGGGAGGCTGCGCCGGTTGCGCGTAGACGGGTTGCGCATACGCAGGCTGTTGATAGACTGGCTGCGCATAAGTCGGCTGCGCGTTGGCGACCGAAGTGACGAGCGCACCGAGCACCGCACCGCCGATCAATGCGTCGACGATCGCGCCGCCATTTCCTCCGCCGCCATGGCGACCGCCGCCGCTGTGTCCGTGCGCCGAAGCCCGGCCCGCCACCGTCAAACTGCCGATTATCAACAAGACAAGTGCTGCGCGTTTCATGAGCTTCTCCATTTCCCGTTGACCGGGTTCATGGGACTCGTCTTAAGCAGCCGGCTAAGAAATAAGTGCTGCAGTTGGTAACCGTGCATTTCAATGCTTACAAATGGGATGCCCGAAATGCGTGACGTGGAGTTTTCAGTTCGGATACCGAATTACACTGAGCATGGTTACAAATCGAATCGAATTCGCTAAACCGTAACAACTTTCCCGCACGTCCGGTAACGCGCGTCGAGACGCTTGAAGCACCCGGCCGCTCTTACCGGACGCCGTTTCATTTGTTCGCGACTGGTTACCGTTTGTCACCGGAAGAACGTCAACACTATCCGTGGATTCGGCGTTTTCACGGTTAAAGCTACGGTATCCGCGCAAACCGCGGCGACCGACACAGGAAAACTCAAATGAAGGCCGACAAGGAGAAAGTCGAGGCACAAAGCGACGCAAACAAAGCGGCCGTCGATGCGAAGGTCGACGCGGCGAAGCAGCAAGGGAGGCCGACGTCATTCGCATCGCGCACCGGGCATTGCATAACGACATTCCGGTGCGTTCGATCAAAAGCGAGCCTGCGGGCTCGCTTTTTCCTTTGCCGGCCGCGATTCCGGCACGCTAAAGGAAACGCTCTACTTGCCGATGCCGACACGCAGCTTATCATTCGTGGAATAAAAGAACACGAAGGAGACACTCGCCATGCGCACGCTGACCGATCATCTGTCGCAATACGCCGAATATCATCGCGACAGACGCAACGTCGCCACGCACTTCGTCGGCATTCCGCTCATCGTGCTCGCGATCGCCGCGCTGCTGAGCCGTCCCGCATGGCCGGTCCTTTCGGGTGCGTTCACGCTCACGCCGGCATGGCTGCTGTTCGCGCTCGCCACCCTCTACTATCTCTCCGGCTCGACGTGCCGCTCGGCATTGGCATGGGTATCGTATCCGCGCTGAGCGCGGCGTTCGGAGATTGGGCGGCCTCGCGCGCCACGTCGATCTGGCTCGCGATCGGCATCGGCATGTTCGTGAGCGGCTGGATATTCCAGTTCATCGGGCACGTTCGCTATGAACATCGCAAGCCCGCGTTCGTCGACGACATCATCGGGCTTCTGATCGGGCCGCTCTTCATCCTCGTGGAGCTTCTGTCCGGACTCGGGCTCAGGCGCGATCTTCACGATGCCATTCAGGCGCGCGCGCCGCGCGCTGATCACTCCACGCGCTCGACTTCCTCCGCGACCGTTTCATGCTCGACGCTCGCATGATGCTCGCTCATCGGCAACGCCGCCTCGCGCGAACGCGTGCGCATCAGGAGACGCGCGCTATGCACGCCCGTCAGCACGACCGCGATCCAGATCGGCACGTAGGTGCCGAGTTGCCGCGCTGAAAACGGTTCGCCCAGCAGCAGCACGGCAACGCCCACCAGCAGCACCGGCTCCACGTAACCGAGAATGCCGAAGAACGCGAGCGGCAGATGGCGGCTCGCGCGCAGATAAGACGCGAGCGCGACCGTGCTCAATGCGCCGAGGCCGGGCAAAATCAGAAGCCACAGATGCGGCGCGCCCGCGACTTCCGCGAACGAGCCGCGCACGAACAGCATGATCAGTGCGACGGGTGCAATCAGCGTGATCTCCACGGCGAACGACACCAGCGGATCGGCATTGAGCCGCCGCCGGATCACGAAGTACGGCGGATAGCCGAGCACCACCACGAGCGTCGGCCACGCGAACGCATGCGTGACGATGAGCTCGTGCGCGACGCCCGCCGCGGCCACGGCGACACCCGCCCACTGAAATCCGTCGAGGCGCTCGCCGTAATGGAAGCGCCCGAGCAACACCATCGCGAGCGGCAAGAGGAAATAGCCGAGCGAGACTTCGAGCGCCCGTCCGTGCAGCGGCGCCCACGGAAAGATCCACAGTTGCAGGCCGAGCAAGGCCGCGGCGACGGCGAACGCCAGCAGCAGCTGCGGCGTTTTGGCGAGCTTCGAAACGAGCGCGCATAATTGCGGCCAGCGGCTTCGCAGCGCGACGAGCGCGAGCGCGCCGGGCAGCGTCCAGACGATGCGCCACGCGAAGATGTCGAGCCCATCGAGCGGCGCGAGCCATTTCGTGTAGCAGGACATGAGCGCAAAAAGCGCGGAAGCGGCGACGGACAGCGCGATGCCGCGTCCCAGGTCATGCTGATTCATCAAATGTGGCGCGAAGCGCTGAAGGTGGAACGCGAGCCGGACTCAATGGAAACTGCCAGGAATGGCGCATTCTAAACGGACCTTGCCCCCGTTTTTCAAGATCCGTTTCAAACGCATTTTCCGGGCGTGCCCGCTTTTTGCTCCCCTTTTTGCTCCCTTCACGCTTCGCATTGCGGCATGAACCCCGCGTGAACTTTCTCTCGCACGGTGGTTCTGAGTTGTCCAGCACTGTCTTTCGCCGGTCACGACGATCGGCGACCCTGGGAAGTCCGGCGCTCGCCGCCGGTCCTCTCCCGAAGTCCGAGCGGCGCTACGCGCGATCATCCGCCGCTCACGTCGTTGCATCCGCAGCATCAGGCGCCGTACGCCGTCGCTTTCAGCGGCGGCGCGCGAAGAAAACGCCGCATCGATGGAGACGTCATGACTCAACCAGCCTTGTCGCCCCGCTTTTCCAACGCCTTCGCAGAGGTCGTCCACGCCGGTCTCCGCAAGCATCCGCAGAAAGAATTGCCCTCGATGTATCTGTATGACGAAGTGGGTTCCGCCCTCTTCGAGGTGATCACCGCATTGCCCGAATACGGCGTGACGCGCGCCGAGGAACGCGTGCTGAAGGACCATGCGACGGACATCGTCGCGGCCATGCCGGGCGACGTGAAGGTCGCGGAGCTGGGCAGCGGCAGCGGCCGCAAGACGCGCCGCATTCTTGAAGCGCTGTGTAAAAAGCAGCCCACCGCTTACCATCCGATTGAAATTTCGCGCACCGCCTTGCAGCTGTGCCACCGCGAGCTGAGCGACATCGAGCGCGTGTCGATCGTCGGGCACGAGCGCGATTATCTCACGGGGCTGTCGGAGGTCAGCTCGAAGCGCAAAGCAGGCGAAAGGCTCCTCGTGCTGTTTCTCGGCAGCACGATCGGCAACTTCGCGCGGCTCGCGGCGACGAAGTTTCTGCGCTCGATTCGCGGCATGCTCCAGCCCAGCGACGCGCTTTTGCTCGGCACGGATCTCATCAAGCCGCTGCCGATCCTGATCGCCGCATATGACGACCCGATCGGCGTCACCGCCGCGTTCAATCTGAACGTGCTCGCGCGCATCAACCGCGAACTGGGCGGCGATTTTCCGCTCGACGCCTTCGAGCATGTCGCGCGCTTCAACCCCGATGCACGCAGCATCGAGATGCATTTGCGCGCGAAGCGCGCGCTTTCCGTTCGCGTGCGCGATGCGGACCTGCGCGTCGAGTTCCGCGAGGGCGAGACGATCTGGACCGAAAGCAGCCACAAGTACGCGACCGGGGAAGTCGCGCCGATCGCCGCCGACGCGGGCTTCGAATGCACGCATCAGTGGCGCGACGAGGAATGGCAGTTCGCGGAGAGCCTGCTGGTAGCGCGATGAGCTAGTGCTGCTCGAAGCGCTCGTAGCGCTTTCGACGTGGCGCTCTTCGCTGAATAAATCGGTGACGCGGGCATGCGGGGGCCGCGTCGCAGCCATTCGAGCATCAGGTCGACCTGGTTGGCGGCGCCCTCTGAATGACCGCCTCGACGGAGCCGTCGTCGAGATTGGCGACCCAGCCGCGCACGCCGAGCGCATGCGCGCGCCGCACCCACCGTGTGATGCCGGAAGCCGACACCCTGGACGACGCCTCGCACGCGCACGTAATAGGTTTCGATCCTCGTGTCCAGATCCGGGCCGGACATCGCGCACTCCCTTCGTTCGTCGTTCACAGGCCGCATTGTAGACACGACCGGCCGCGAGCGTGTCAGCTCAGGCGGAATGGCTGGGCCGTCTCGGCGCACTCGCCCGCGCGCGGCCGCGGCACACGCGGCAGCGTCACTTCGAAGACCATGCCCGCTTCGGACGTCGAGCGCGCCCTGACGTCGCCGCCGTGCATCTGCGCGATTTCGCGCGTGATGTAGAGCCCGAGTCCCAGGCCGCTCGATTCGAGCTGGCGCCGGCCCAAGCGATACGGCGCGAAGATCGTCGGCAGGACGTCGGCGGGAATCTCGCCGGCGTTCTACACGGCGATGGTCACGTCCTCGCCCCCGCCGTCCAGTCGCACCTGGATCGCCGAGCCTTCCAGCCCGTGTTGCAGCGCGTTGCCGATGAGGTTCGAGAATACCTGCGAGAGCAGGTCGCCGTCGCCCTGCAGCAGCGTGTCGCCCTGGTGCAGCAGGGAGGTGCGCCCCTTGCCGACGCGCGCCTCGTACTCGTCGACGATGTTCTTCGCGAGCGTCGTCAGCTCCACTGCGCGCGGCTGCAAGGTCACGCGACCGCCGCGCAGGCGCGCGAGATTCAGCAACTGATCGACCATGCGCACCATGCGCATGCCGCTCGACTTGATGCGCGTGCCGATGTTCGCGACGTTCTCGTCCGGCACGAAGCGCGCGAGATATTCCGCCGACGTGATCACCGCCGACAGCGGCGTGCGCAGATCGTGACCGAGCACGGCCATCAGCATCTCGTGCGCATCGAGCAGTTGCTGCACCGTGGCGAGCTGCGTCGCGAGCTGCTGCTTCTGGCGCTCCATCTGGATGAACACGTCGACCTTCGAGTTCAGGATGCGCGAGTCGAACGGCTTGTAGAGAAAATCCACCGCGCCGGCTTCGTAGCCGCGGAACGTGCGGCTCGCGTCCTGCGCCGTCGCCGTGAGAAAGATGATCGGCACGTGCGCGGTGCGCGGGCTGCCGCGCATCAGCTCGGCGAGTTCGAACCCGTCCATGCCGGGCATGTTGACGTCGAGAATCGCGAGCGCGACTTCGTGCTTGAGCAGCAGCTCGAGCACGGCGGGCCCCGATTCGGCCTTCAGCACCAACAAATCCGGCCGCGCGAGCGACGCTTCGAGCGCCGTGATGTTGTTGCGGATGTCGTCGACGATCAGCACGTGGATGAGTTGGGTCATATGGTGACTCCTTGCCTTGCTTTTTTCATTGCCTGCGGTCGATGCACTGCGTGAGCCGCATCGCGAATCGCGCGCGCCGCGGGCGCCGTCGTCGTTCGCGCCGGACAGCACGATGCCGAGCAGCCGCTCGCCGTACGCATGCGCCGCCGATTCGAACAGCACGTCCACCGACAGCTTGGAGAAGCGCACCGGCAGATCGACCGAGAGCGCGATCGACGGCGCCGTGCCGCCTTCCGCCTCGACCAGCATGGATAACCCGGCGGCGCGAAATACACCGCGCCCGGCGCGATCTCGTCCTTGTCGAACGACTCCTCGATGGCGAGCGCGCAGCGCGGCGCGAACAGCCCCGGCAACAGGCTCGGCTGCCCCTGCCGCACGTGCACGACGACGAGCACCGGCGGCGCGAACGTCTTCGGCAGCACGGGCAGCAACTGGTTGAGCCCTCGACGCCGCCCGCCGATGCGCCGATCACGATGGCCCCGATGCGTTGCGCGTCGAATGAGGTGTTCATCGTCACACCTTCTGATAGAGCCGCTCGCGCGGATTGAAGTCCGCGAACTTCGAAAAGCGCAGGCTCTCCTTGCTGCCCAGACCGAGAAACCCGCGCCGCACGAGTGAATTGCTGAAGAGGCCGAGCGCGCGGTCCTGCAGCGCGCGGTCGAAACGGATCAGCACATTGCGGCACGATACGAGATGCGCTTCCAGAAACACGCTGTCGGTGGCAAGGCTGTGATCCGCGAACACGACGCGCGACTTGGGCGTCTGCGAGAACTTCGCCGCGCCGTAGACCGCGTGATAGTAGTCGGAGAGCGAACGCTTGCCGCCCGCCGCCAGATAGTTCTGGCTGAAGCCCGCCATGCACTCGAGCGGATAAATGCCGCTTTCGGCCTGGCGCAACGCTTCGGCGTTGATATCGGTCGCGTAGAACACGGTGCGATCCGCGATCTTCTCCTCGGCGAACATCACCGCGAGCGACCACAGCTCCTCGCCGCTGCTACATCCCGCGACCCATACCTTGATCGATGGATAGGTCTGCAGAATCGGCACCACCTGCTCGCGGATCGCGCGGAAATACTGCGGGTCGCGGAACATCTCGCTCACCTGCACGGTGGGGTACTGGAACAGCCGCGCGAACAACGCCGGGTCGCGCAGATGCGTTCCTGCAACTGCGAAAGCGTGGGCACGCCGAAATCGTGCACCGCCTGCGCGAGCCGCCTTCTCAGCGAACTCACGGAGTAGTGCCGGAAGTCGTCCTGATATCGCAAGTAGATCGCTTCCAGAATCAGCTTCAGTTCGATGTGGAACGCCGCTTCTTCCTCGTGCCTGCTGTCGTTCATCTGAGAGGTCGGTCCGGTCGTCACTGGCGCGACCACACGCGGCACAGTGAGACGAGCTTATCCACGTCGATGGGCTTGGATATGTAGTCGTCCGCACCCGCTTCGAGACATTTCTGGCGGTCGCTCGGCACCGCCTTCGCCGTCAGCACAATGATCGGCAGGCGCACATGCTCCGCCTGCTTGCGAATCTCCATCATGGCGGTCAGGCCGTCCATCTCGGGCACATCACGTCCATCAACGAGATCGATGTCGCTGCGGCGCGCGAGCGCCTCCAGCGCCTCGCGTCCGTTGCGCGCGATCTCGAGCGTCGCGCCCAGCGGCTCGATCACGCGCGACAGCGCGAAGATGTTGCGCACGTCGTCCTCCGCCAGCAGGATCGTGCGGCCTTCGAACACGTCGTCGCGCTGGCGCGCGGCGCGCAGCATGCGCTGCTGTTCCGGCAGCAGCGCGCTCTCGACGCTGTGCAGAAAGAGCGTCACTTCGTCGAGCAGGCGCTCCGGCGACTTCGCCCCCTTGATAATGATCGATTTCGAGTAGCGGCGCAGCCGCTGCTCCTCTTCCTGCGACAGCCGCCGGCCCCGTATAGACGATCACCGGCGGCGACGTGGCCCCGCCGCTCATCGACACGCGTTCGAGCAGTTCGTAGCCGGAGCCGTCGGGCAGCGCGAGATCCATGACGACGCAATCGAACACGCCGCGCTGCATTTCCTCGAGCGCCTCGGCGATCGATCCCGCCTCCACGATTGCCACCGTCTCGCTCGCGAGCAGCGCGTGGATGCTCTGGCGCAGCGCCGGATCGTCCTCCACGACGAGCACGCGGCGCATGCCCTGCGACGATCGCGCCTCGAGCTTGCGGATCGCGTTCGCGAGTTCGTCGCGCGCGCTCGGCTTGAGCGTGTAGCCGATCACGCCGAGATGCAGCGCGACGTCGGCGTGATCGGTCGCGGAAACGATGTGGATCGGAATATGGCGCGTGAGCGGATCGTGCTTCAGCCATTCGAGCACCGTGAGTCCCGACTGATCCGGCAGGCCGCCGATGTCGAGCAGCACGCCGTTCGGCTGCAGCGAGCGCGCGAGCTCGACACCTTGCGTCGCAGTGGCCGCATGCACGCAGTCGAAATCGAGCTCGTGCGCGAGATCGTAGAAAATCCGCGCGAACAGCTGATTGTCCTCGATGACGAGTATCACGCGGTCCGGACGGCTTGCGGTCAGCGCGGTCGTCGGCGATGACGGCCGGCTCGGGCATCGCGGCGGGCGGCTGAACGGGCCTAGGCGTCCGCATCGGCGCGGGTGCCAGCTCCGGAGGCGGCGGGTGGACCCCGGCCGGCGCCGGCTCGTTCGCATGGGCGATCGTCTCGAGCTTGACCGCGACGGTGCCTTCGCGCGCGGCGATCGGCAGCGTCACAGAGAACACGCTGCCCTTGCCCAGCTCGCTCGACACGCCGACCGTTCCGCCGAGCAGGCGCGAGAACTCGCGCGAGATCGAGAGTCCGAGGCCGCTGCCGCCGTACTTGCGGCTCGTGGTGCCGTCGGCCTGCTGGAACGCCTGGAAGATCAGGTCCTGCTTCTAGCGCGCGATGCCGATGCCCGTGTCGCGCACCTCGAAACGCAGCGCGTTGTCCCCCGCGCGTTCCACCGCGACCGTCACGCGGCCGCGCTCGGTGAACTTGAACGCGTTCGACAGGAGGTTGCGCAGCACCTGGAGAAGCCGCTGACTGTCGGTGACGAAGTACTGCGGCACATTCTCGCCATGCTCGGTGGCGAATTCAAGGCCCTTGTTCCCGGCGACCGGCGCGAAGGATTGCCTGAGCGCCTCCAGAATCGAATCGACGGCGGCGGGGGCGAACTGCACGTCCATCTGCCCGGCCTCGACCTTCGACAGGTCCAGAATGTCGTTGATGAGCGCGAGCAAGTCGCTGTTCGACGAGTGGATCGTCGCGGCATAGCGCACCTGCTCGTCGGTCAGATTGCCCTGCTTGTTGTCCTGCAGCAGCTTCGCGAGAGCGTCTCCTCGAGCAGCTCGACGAGACGCGCGCGATAGCGCGCGGAGCGCAGCGCCATGCCGACCGGCTCCGACGCCATTTCGAGCAGCGTGCGGGCGTCGTCGAAGCGCCCTTCGCCGCCGACGAAGCCGAGCTCGACGGCGCCCGCCACTTCGCCATCGGCGTAGACTGGCGCGATCACGACGCGCGACGCGGTCGCCGAGCCGAGCGCGGAACCGGTTCTCAGGTAATGCGCGGAAGCGTCGCGCAGTTCGAGCACGCGCGCATCCGCGATCGCCTGACCCACGAGCCCCTCGCCGCGCGCGATCCTGCGCGGCGCGCTCTCCTCGTCCGGCAGCGCCCAGGCCGCGACGCGCACGAGCGCATCGCCTTCGAGCACGTAGACGACGCCAACTTTCCCAGATACGGAACGATCGAACGCAGGATGCTCGCGCCGATCGAAGCCAGCGACTACTCGCCGCGCAATTGCAGGCTGAGCTGTACGATGCCCTGCTGCAGCCAGGTCGTGCGTTGTACCGCGAGCCGCGATTTGATATACAGGTGCGCCACCGCCGCGAGCACGAGCAGCACGAGAATGCCGATCGCACGATTGAACTGCAGCACCTCGCGGCTCGCGCCCGGGTCGGCGGAGGAGAATTCGTACCCCGCGATCATCAGCAGCGACGAAGCGACCGCGGTGACGATCGGCGCCGCCGGCCGGTCCGCCCATACGCAGAGCACGACCGGCAGCACGTAGAACACCCAGACCGCGACGCGCATCGGCGTGAGCAGATCGATGGCGAACACGGCAACAAGCGCGATCGCGATGGCGAAGTAGGTCCAGGAGAGAGATTTCGAGTGTCTTGAGGCATCGTTCACCGGTTGTGTTCGAGTTTTGCGCGGATCTCGCGCCGGCAGCAAGGCACGGACCATAGCATGAGGCGCAAGCCCTTGTCACATCTGGCTTTGCAGCCCCTCGGGGCGTGCTTTCCCGCGCGGCAGTTGTTACGAAGAACGGCCGCGCCAGCGTTTTCAATGAGGTAACAATGACTGATTTTTCCAGGCTCTCGCGTGCTCGTCACGGGCGCATCGGGATTCGTCGGGTCCGCGGTCGCGCGGCTCGCCATCGAGCGCGGCTTCGACGTGCGTGTGCTCGTGCGCGCCACCAGCCCGCGCAAGAACGTCGAATCGCTGGATGCGGAGATCGTCGTCGGCGACATGCGCGACGAAGCGTCGATGCGCGCCGCGCTCAAGGGCGTGCGGTTTCTCCTCCACGTCGCCGCCGACTACCGCATCTGGGCGCCGGACCCGAGCGAGATCGAGCGCGCGAACCTCGAAGGCACCGAGGCGACCCCATGCGCGCGGCGCTGGCCGAAGGCGTCGAGCGCATCGTCTATACCAGCAGCATCGCGACGCTCAAGGTGACGAGCTCGGGCGCGATCGTCGATGAAACCAGACCCGCGGACCCGGCGAGCACCATCGGCACCTACAAGCGCAGCAAGGTGCTGGCGGAGCGCGCGGTCAAGCGCATGGTCGCGAACGACGCGCTGCCGGCGGTGATCATCAATCCGTCGACGCCGATCGGCCCGCGCGACGTGCGCCCGACGCCGACCGGACGCATCATCGTCGAAGCGGCGACGGGCAAGATTCCGGCGTTCGTCAATACGGGCCTGAATCTCGTGCACGTCGACGACGTCGCGAACGGGCATTTCCTCGCGCTGGAGCGCGGCAGGATCGGCGAGCGGTACATCCTGGGCGGCGAGAACCTGCCCCCTGCAGCAGATGCTGGCGGACATCGCCGGCTTCGTCGGGCGCAAGCCGCCGACCGTCAAGCTGCCGCGCGGGCGGCTCGGCGCCGAAGCACGTGCAGCAGCTTGTGCAGGAAAACCACCTGCGCTAGGACTCGCTCGGCGAGTTCCTGGCGCTGGCGGTGTCGCTCGAAGAGCTCGGCATCAAGAACGACAACGCACGTGCGAAGCTCCTCGCGAAGGCGCTCGACGCCGCGACCGGCAAGCTGCTCGACAACAACAAGAGCCCGTCGCCGAAGACCGGCCAGCTCGATGACCGCGGCAGCCAGTTCTACCTCGCGATGTACTGGGCGCAGGAGCTCGCTTCGCAGTCGGAAGACCGCGAGCTCGCCGAGAACGAGCAGAAGATCGTCGAGGAGCTCGGCGCCGTGCAGGGCAAGGAAGCGGACATCGGCGGCTACTACAAGCCGGACGGGAAGAAGCTCGAAGCCGTGATGCGTCCGAGCAAGACGCTCAGCACCGCGCTGGCCGAAGCGCAGGCGCTCGCGAAGTAAGGCGGGACGGGCGCATCGTCAGGTGCGCCGCGATGAACCGGCATCCCTCGGGGTGCCGGTTTTGTTTTTTGGGCGACGAAATTTTGGGCGACGAAAAACTGTCGTTTAATCCGCACGGTCGGTGCAATTGGTTACAACCTGTGCCGACCTCGCCAAAGGTGAGCAGGTAGAATCGTTGCCTCGCCGCAAGCTCGTCAAGCTCGTCAAGCTCGTAAGACACAGACCCATTCGACCCATTCGCATGAATCTAAATGACCAGCTCGGCGCGCTGGAGTCGAGCCTCGATGCGCTCCTTCAGAACGCTGCCGCATCTGCCCGATCGTCTGCTGAATCGCCGGAGTCCGCCGTTTCCGGGTAGACACCCGATGCGTCCGTCGACACGTCGTTTCGCCCGCCGCGCTTTCATCCGATGATGCCGCTCCCATCGAGCCGCCCGCGCTGGATCCGACGCCCACGCTGAACGAGCCGCCGACGCTTGTCGTCTCGCGGCCGGACCGCGATGCGATCGAAATGACGATTGCGGGCAAGTCGGTGAAGCTGAGCCCGGAAGGCGTCTCGGAGCTCATCGAGGAATTGTCGAACGTGCGCGCGTCGATGTCGGTCGAGCAGCCGGCCGGCATTGCGCCCGGCTGGCGCTTCGCGGCGACCAAGAACCCGATCATGGCGACGCAGAAATATGCCAACGGCGACCGCCTTCTGGTCCTGCGTCACGGCGGGCATGGCTGGGTGCCGTTCACGTTCTCGCCGAACATGGTCATCGAGCTGTATGCCATGCTGACGAAGTAAGGCGGCTTCGCCCGGAAGCCGCCCGGGCCGTTCAGGAGCCTTCCTGCGTCGGGGCCTGCACCGCGCCTTCCACTGACCGCCCTTTCCGCTCCAGTAACGCACGGCGGAACCGATCGTCGGCTGACATAGAACAACGCCACGAGCGGCAGGAACGGTGCCCACCAGAGCGGTCTGCGGTAATAACGCAGCATCGGCCCGTAATCGTCAGGGCGAGCACCGGCAGCGCGAGATAGATGATCACCATGCCCAGCACGGTCCCGATGAGTAGCAGCGGCGAGTAGCGCAGTTGCGTGAAGGCTGTGCGCGCGATCATGTTCCAGATGTCCCGCCAACTGTCGTACGGACGCAGCGACTCGCTGCGCTCGGCGAGATCGAGGCGAATCGGCCGTGCGCCGTTGCGGTCCGTGCGATGCTTGATGCACGCGGCGAGACTGCAGTCGTCGATAAGTTCCTGGCGGATCGATTCGATCCCGCCCGCTTCCACGAGCGCCGAGCGGCGCACGAGCATGCAGCCGCCCGCGGCGCCCGCTGTGGGTTTCTTCACGTCGTTCACCCAGGCAAACGGATACAGCACACGAAGGCGGGAATCAGCGTCTTTTCCCAGAACGAATCGCAGCGCAGACGCACTATCAGCGAAACCAGGTCGCGGTCCTCGAGAATCGTGCGCGCGACGAGCTGCGTCGCGGCATCGGCCGGATGGTAGATGTCCGCGTCTGTGAGCAGCAGATATTCGGCGGGCAGACCGAGCGAATCGATCGCTCCAATGCCTTGCGACTGCGCCCACACCTTGCCCGACCAGTCCGGCGGCAGCGGCTCCCCGGTCAACACCGTGAGGCGGTCTTCGAGACCGAGATCGCGTGCGGCGGCAAGCGCGACGCTGGCGGTGCCGTTGGTGCTGTGGTCGTCGACGACGATCACGTAGAACGCGCCCGCGTAATCCTGCTTCAGCAGCGAGCCGACGGCGCGGCCGATGACGTCGGCTTCGTTGCGCGCCGGCACCACGGCGACGAGCGCCGGCCAGGCGCCGCGCCGCGCGATCTCCGCGTTGCCGACGGCGTGGATCGTCGTGTCCGAGAGCGCCGGAGCGGGCTCGGCCCGCCAGAAACCGCCGCGCGCGAAAAGCAACACGATCCAGATCAAGAAAGACAGCCAGGCAATCAGTAGCATGAAGTAAACAATTAGCTTTAAAAAAACGGTGCGAGAAGGATCGCGCGAATGACGTCCGATCCGTCCCCGCGAAATTCGGGAAGCGCGATGGTGCCGGGCCGGGCAATTTCCGCCGATGTGCGGCGGCCGGGCGTTGCGCAAAAAAATACAAGGCACGGGCGGTACCGCAAACCGGCGCGGCAGGCCGCGCGGCCCGAAGCGTTCGATAGTTTACTGGGTTCTGCAAATCGCCGTATTCGCGTGCATCGCGGCGTTCCGCGCGGCGACGCAGGCACTGAGCACCCAAAAAGGGAACGCGTTAGAATACGCGGCCAACTTCGGCGCGCAGACCGAATCCACTGTGTCTTTTTTCCGGTCTGCTTTCCCGGCCTCTTTCGGACGTTCAGGCGTCGTTCGGGCCGAATCATCGGAAAGCGCGAGCTTCGCGCCGGCTAACCCGAAACCCGCGTCAGTCGGAGTTCGCTCGAATATGCGTATTATCCTTGCTCAACCCCGCGGCTTTTGTGCGGGAGTGGTCCGTGCGATCGAAATCGTCGATCTGGCCCTCGAACGGCATGGCGCACGGGTTTACGTGCGTCATGAGATCGTTCATAACCGTCATGTCGTCGATAACCTTGCGCAGCAAGGGCGCACGTTTCGTCGAAGAGCTCGATGAAGTGCCGCACGGCGCGGTTGCGATCTTCAGCGCGCACGGCGTTGCGCACAAAGCGTCGAGAAGGACGCGCAGGCGCGCGGGCTGGACGTGCTCGACGCCACCTGCCCGCTCGTCACCGAGGTTCATGTGCAGGGCCGGCAGTACGTATCGCAAGGGCGCACGCTCATTCTGATCGGGCACGCGGGCCATCCCGAGGTCGAAGGCACCATCGGCCAGATCCCCGGCAAGGTCGTGCTCGTGCAGAGCGAAGCCGAAGTCGAGAAGCTGACGCTCGCGGCCGATACGCCGGTGGCGTACGTCCGCAGTCCACGCTTTCCGTCGACGCACGCGCGGCATCATCGACGCCCTGCAGCGCCGCTTCACGGATATCGTCGACCCGGACACGCGCGACATCTGCTACGCGACGCAGAACAGCCAGGCCGCCGTGCGCGAGCTCTCGAGCCAGGTGGACGTGCTGCTCGTGGTCGGCGCCACCAACAGTTCCAATTCGAACCGCCTGCGGGAGATCGGCGCCGAGAGCGGCGTGCCGAGCTACCTCGTCGCGGACAGTTCGGAGATCAAGCCGGAATGGTTTGCCGACGTGCAGACGTTCGGCATCACCGCGGGCGCCTCGGCGCCCGAGGAAATGGTCAAACATGTGATCGATGCCCTGCGCGCGTTCGGCCACGTCGAAGTCACGACGATGGAAGGCCGCGAGGAAAAGGTCGAATTCAAACTCCCCGCGAAGCTCATTCAGCCGCTCGCCGCCGTTGCGGCCACGGCCATTCGCGAAGAATAAGGAGAGGACGCAATTGTCTATCCCGATGCTCCAGAAGGCCCGCGTTGGCGCCTACATCTTCAAGCAGCACCTGACCCGCAACAAGCGCTACCCGCTCGCGCTCATGCTGGAACCGCTGTTCCGCTGCAATCTCGCCTGTAATGGCTGCGGCAAGATCGACTATCCGGATCCCATCCTGAACCAGCGCCTGTCGCTCGAAGAGTGCCTGGGCACCGTCGACGAGTGCGGCGCGCCGGTCGTTTCCATCGCGGGCGGCGAGCCGCTGCTGCACAAGGAAATGCCGCAGATCGTGAAGGGCATCATCCAGCGCAAGAAGTTCGTGTATCTCTGCACGAACGCGCTGCTGATGGAAAAGAAGATGGACGACTATCAGCCGAGCCCGTACTTCGTCTGGTCCGTTCACCTCGACGGCGACCGCGAGGCGCACGACCACTCGGTTTCGCAGCCGGGCACGTACGACAAGGCCGTCGCGGCCATCAAGGAAGCGAAGCGCCGCGGCTTCCGCGTGAACATCAACTGCACGCTATTCAACGATGCGGAACCCGAGCGCGTGGCGAAGTTCTTCGACACGCTCGGCCCGATGGGCGTGGACGGCATCACGGTCTCGCCGGGCTACGCGTACGAGCGCGCACCGGACCAGCAGCACTTCCTGAACCGCGAAAAGACAAAGAACCTGTTCCGCGAGATCTTCAAGCGCGGCAACAACGGCAAGAACTGGTCGTTCAGCCAGTCGACGCTGTTCCTCGACTTCCTCGCGGGCAACCAGACGTATCAGTGCACGCCGTGGGGCAACCCCGCGCGCACCGTGTTCGGCTGGCAAAAGCCATGCTATCTGGTCGGCGAAGGCTATGTGAAGACCTTCAAGGAACTGATGGAAACCACCGAGTGGGACAAGTACGGCACGGGCAAGTACGAGAAATGCGCGGACTGCATGGTTCACTGCGGCTTCGAGGCGACCGCCGTGATGGACACGGTGGCGCATCCGCTCAAAGCCGCGAAGATCGCGCTTTCGGGCCCGCGCACGCAGGGCGCTTTCGCGAAGGAACTGCCGATCGACAAGCAGCGCCCGGCCGAGTACGTGTTCTCGAAGCACGTCGAGATCAAGCTGGAAGAGATCGGGCGCATGCAGAAGAACAAGGGCGCGAAGCAGACCGCGGCGGCACATTGAGTTGCGGTTGAGTCCGTAGAAACGCGAAGGGCGGGTGACCTGGGTCATCCAGCCCAAACAAAAACGCGACGGCTCATCACCGTCGCGTTTTCATTCACTGCCACCGAGCAGCATCACATCAGCAGCACTTCCCCGCCCCCGACCCGTACCTCGCCTCCTGCCGCTCGCAGAAAAACTCCGCGTAGGTCATCACCGGCTTGTCCAGGTGCGTCGTCTGCATGTGCGTAACGTACGCATCGTAGTCGGGCATCCCGACCATCAGGCGCATCGCCTGGCCGAGGTACCGTCCCGCCTGTCGAAGATCGCTGAACATCGCAGCCTCCATTCGTCGCCGATGCGATCAGTGACCCGAGCGCACCGCCGCGCCCGCGGGCATCGCTTCAAAAGGCGTCTCGCGAACGGTCGGCTTGGCTTCACGGGCGCGCACGCAGCACCGACAGCAGGCCATACACCGCAATGCTCACCACCACGAAGATGAAGAGCCCGAAAGCGCCGCATCGACGTAATCGTTGAAGATGATGCGCTGCATCTCCGGCAGCGACTTCGCCGGCGCCATCACCTTGCCCGCATCGTAAGCTTCGCGCAGCTTGCCGGCGTGAGCCAGGAAGCCCAGCTTCGGGCTTGGCATCGAAGATCTTCTGCCAGCCGGCCGTCAGCGTGCAGATGAGCAGCCACGCGGTCGGCACGAGCGTGACCCACGCATAGCGCTCGCGCTTCATCTTGAACAGCACGACGGTGCCGAGGATCAGCACGATGCTCGCGAGCATCTGGTTCGAAATGCCGAAGAGCGGCCACAGCGTATTGATGCCGCCGAACGGATCGACCAAGCCCTGATATAGGAAGTAGCCCCACGCGGCAACGCAAAGCCCCGTCGCGACCATATTCGCCAGCAGCGATTCCGTGCGGCGCAGCGCCGGATGGAACGTGCCGAGCAGGTCCTGCAGCATGAAGCGGCCGGCGCGCGTGCCCGCATCGACGGCGGTCAGGATGAAGAGCGCCTCGAACAGAATCGCGAAGTGGTACCAGAAGGCCATCATCGCGGGGCCGCCGATCACCTGATGGAGAATCTGCGCCATGCTGACCGCGAGCGTCGGCGCACCGCCGGCACGCGCGACGATGGTCGTTTCGCCGACTGCCTTCGCCGTCGCCGTGAGCATGTCCGGCGTCAGCGCGAAAACCCCAGCTCGACACCGTCTGCGCAACGGCTTCCGGCGTCGTGCCGAGCAGCGCGGCCAGGCTGTTCATCGCGAAGTACACGCCCGGCTCGATCACGCACGCGGCGACCAGCGCCATGATCGCGACGAACGATTCCATCAGCATCGCGCCATAGCCGATAAAGCGCATGTTCACTTCGTTGTCGATCATCTTGGGCGTCGTGCCCGAGGAGATCAGCGCGTGGAAGCCCGACACCGCGCCGCATGCGATCGTGATGAAGAGGAACGGGAACAGGTTGCCCGCCCACACCGGACCGGAGCCGTCGACGAACTTCGTCAAGGCGGGCATCTTAATGTTCGGGCGCAACGATCAGAATGCCGATCGCAAGACCGAGAATCGTACCGATCTTGAGGAACGTCGACAGATAATCGCGCGGCGCGAGCAGCAGCCACACCGGCAGCACCGACGCGACGAAGCCGTAGCCGATCAGGATCCACACGAGCTGCACGCCCGTGAAGATGAACAGCGGCGCGAGCGTCGGCGATTGCGCGACCTGACCGCCGTACGTGATCGCGAGCATCAGCAGGACGAAGCCGATGATCGACACCTCGCCGATGCGCCCCGGCCGGATGTAGCGCGTGTAGAGGCCCATGAACAGCGCGATCGGAATCGTCGCGGCCACGGTGAACGTGCCCCACGGCGAATTCGTCAGCGCTTTCACGACGATCAGCACGAGCACCGCGAGAATGATCACCATGATGAGGAACGCGCCGAACAGCGCGATCACGCCGGGCACGGTGCCCAGCTCCATCTTGATGAGATCGCCGAGCGAGCGGCCATCGCGGCGCGTCGAGATGAACAGCACGACGAAGTCCTGCACCGCACCCGCGAACACCACGCCCGCGAGAATCCACAGCATGCTGGGCGTGTAGCCCATCTGCGCGGCGAGCACCGGACCGACGAGCGGACCCGCGCCCGCGATGGCCGCGAAGTGGTGGCCGAACAGCACGTACTTGTTAGTCGGCACGTAGTCGAGGCCGTCGTTGTGGCGCACGGCCGGCGTCATGCGCAGGCCGTCGAGCTGCAGCACGGTGCCCGCGATGAAGCGCGAGTAGAAGCGGTAAGCGATGAGATAGACGCAGACCGCCGCGATGACGATCCATAGTGTGCTGATACGCTCGCCGTGCGCGAGCGCGATGGTGCCGAATGCGAACGCGCCCAGCAGCGCGAGCGCGATCCAGACCAGGAATCCGGAAGCCCGATTCATGGTGTCTCCTTGTTTACTTGGCCCTTGGGGGTAAGCCCTTGGTATCGATCCATGCGCCGCAGCGACGCATTGGGCGGTAGTATTCGCCTTCGCCCAAAGCCTTACAAGCGCACAACTACGTACCCGACCTACGTAGAATCACGTAGCAAGAAATACATCACAATGCCGATGAATCTCAAGGCAAAAATCTTCCTGCTGGCGATCGGCGGCATCACGTACGGCGTGCGCCAGCAGGCTGCATAGCTCGCGCAGGCACAGCATGCGACCACGCAGGCCGCGTACATGTCGAGCAAGGAGATCGAGCTGCAGCATTACGTCGAGATCGCGAAAAGCGCGATCGCGCCGTATTACGACGCGCCCGCCAGCGACCCGAGAAGCGACGACGAGCGCCGCCGGCTCGCGCTCGATGCGCTGCAGCGACTCGACTTCGGCCAGGACGGCCACTTTTTCGTCTACACGATGCACGGCACGTCGCTGATGCATCCGCGCCAGCCCGATCTGGTCGGGCGCGATCTGTGGCTGATGCGCGATCCGAAAGGCGCGCTGACCATCCAGGAGCTCATCGAGCAGGCGTCGCGCGGCGGCGGCTACGTGCGTTACGTGTGGCGGCGGCCGTCCACCGGCATGCTCGCGCCGAAGCTCGGCTATGCCGCTCGAGCGCTGGGGCTGAATGATGGGCACCGGCATCTATCTGGAGGACGTCGAGACGACGCTCGCGCGCATCGATGCGCAGGCCGCCGCGAACATCGCGCGCACGCTGATGTGGATCGGCGCGATCGCGCTCGCCGCGCTCGGGGTCATCGCGCTGTGCGGCGCGGTGCTCAACATCAGCGAGCACCGAAGCGCGGACGCGAAACTCAAGCGCCTCGCGCGGCAAGTGGTGGAATCGCAGGAGCAAGAGCGCGCGCGCCTGTCGCGCGAACTGCACGACGGCATCAGCCAGATGCTCGTCTCCGTGAAGCTGCTGCTCGAATCGGCGCTCGCGCGTCTCGAGCGAAGCGCGGCGCGCGAACCAACCGCGGAGACCGCGCTCGCGACCAGCCTCGGACGGCTCTCCGGCACACTGCGCGAAGTACGCCGCATCTCGCACGCGCTGCGTCCCGCGATGCTCGACGATCTCGGCCTCGCCGCCGCGCTGGAGCAGCTCGCGCGCGAGTTCGACGGTCAGGGCGGCATCGAGGCGCGCTTCGAATCGACTTCGAACGGCAAGCCTTTGCGGCGCAACGCACGACGCTTCCCGATCCGGTCAACACGGTGCTCTTTCGCATCGCGCAGGAAGCGCTGACCAACATCGCGCGCCACGCGCACGCTTCGCGCGCGGCGCTGACGCTCGACATCGCGGCGCACGCCGTCACGCTCGAGATCTCCGACAACGGCCGCGGCTTCGACGCTCACAATGCGTTCTCCGATCCGGCGAGCGGCGTCGGCCTACGCAACATGCGCGAACGGCTCGATACGCTCGGCGGCACGCTAGCGATCAGCTCGCAACTCGGCCGCACGGTCATCGCCGCGACCGTGCCGTTGCCGCTCGCGGCGCCCAATCTGCAAGGACACACCGATGAGCGCTGAACCCGCACGCATCATGCTCGTGGACGATCACCCGCTTGTGCGCGACGGCCTGCGCGCACGCCTCGACTCCGTGCCGCATCTGCGCGTGATCGGCGAAGCGGGCAGCGCCGGCGAAGCGCTCGCGCTCGCCGCCGACGAATCGAACCCGCCCGATCTCGTGCTGATGGACGTGGGCATGGCGGGCATGAGCGGCATCGAGCTGGCGGCGCGCTTTCACGAGCGCTTTCCGGGCATCCGCGTGCTGATGTTGTCGATGCACGACAACGTCGAATACGTGACGCAGGCGGTGCGCGCGGGGGCGAGCGGCTATGTGCTCAAGGACTCACCGTCCGCCGAGATCATCCAGGCGATCGATGCGGTGCTCGCCGGCAAGACCTTCTTCAGCGCAGGCGTCGCGGCACGGATGATTCAGGCACGTTCGATGCGGACTCCGCTCGAACGCCTGATGCCCCGCGAACTCGACGTTCTCGATGCGCTGGCGGAAGGATTGTCCAGCAAGCAGATCGCGCAGCAACACGGGCTTTCCGTGCGCACGGTGGAAACGCATCGGCTGAATTTGAAGCGCAAACTGGACATCGACGGACAGGCCGAGCTGATCAAGTTCGCGGTGGAGCACCGCCGAAAGTGACGCCCGGCCAGGCCGGAAGGACGCGAGCGGGTCAGCCCGCCGAACGGGCGTTGTGCTCGGAGAGAAACTTGATGAGACCGTCGACGCCGCCCTTCTTCAACTGGCCGGCGAACTGTTGCTGGTAGATTTGGATGAGCCAGGCGCCCATCATGTCGATGTCGTAGATCTTCCAGCCCTGCGGCGTCTTTTGCAGGCGATAGCGCACGGGATTGTCGCCGCCCGTGGAAATGACGTGCGATTCGACGACGGTGTCCTTCGTGCTGGCGTCGACGCTGGGGGAGTCGAAGCGGAACTTCACGTCCTGATCGCGCAATTGCGAGAGGGACGCGGCGTAAGTGCGAACCAGGAGCGTCTGGAACTGGTCGTAAAGCTGCTTCTGCTGGTCGGGCGTGGCGCTCGCCCAGGCCTTGCCGACCGCGATGCGCGTCGTGCGCTGGAAGTCGGTGGCGGGCAGGAAGCGCGTTTCGACGAGCTGCGTGATCTTCGCCATGTCGCCGCCGCGCGCCTGCGGGTCGGCCTTCATCGCGTTGACGGTACCTTCGACGGCGGTCTTGACGACTGAATCGGGACTCGTTTGTGCGAGCGCCTCGCCCGTGAAGGACATCGATGCAAGGAGGAAAGCGAAGCAAATAGACAAATAGTGTTTCATGGCACCCGTTCTCAAGCCGCGTTGCGGAACACATAGTTGTCGGGCTGATCATCGAATTGCTTCGTCACCACCGTCCCGGTCGCGACGTTGTTGAACACCGGAATCTTCGCTTCCTGGAAGAAGCGCTGCGACGCGAGCGCCACACCCGTGTTAATGTAGCCGACCACCGCGACGACCTTCTCCTTGTTGATGAGCTCCTGCGCAATCTGCACGCCGCGCTCGTTCTTGGCCTCGTCATCGCGTTCGGCCAGCACGATCTGACGCCCGAGCACGCCGCCTGACTTGTTGATCTCGGCAGTGGCGAGACGCACGCCGTCGCGCATGCTGACGCCCATGGAAGACGAACCGCCCGTGAACGGACCATCGACACCGATCTTGATCGGGTCGACCGCGTGGGCCAACGAAAAAACCCCCGAACGCGAGCGCGCTCGCGATGAGCTTCATCTGCATACCCATGTGTGTCTCCGTCGCTTGAATCGTTATGTGAAGGTCGGCGCGCCGAAACGTCGGCGCGCGCGCCCAGTCCCGCTTGTCCGCTTCAGCAATGCTTTTAAGCGCCGTGCGCATTATCGATTACATAGGCGGTGACCGAGTTTAGAAAAATGTAAGGATATGACCATATTCGGACATACCCGAAGAGCACGAGCATTAGCGCACACCTGACGCATCGTAAGTGTACAAGGCAGGGAATCAACGCGAAAACAAGGATTGCGCGGAGGGATTTGGACAGCATCCAAAGTGTTTCTTCAGCCGGCCGCAAGCGGCACGACAGCGGGAATACATGTAGAGTCGAACGCGAAAAAAAGCGCACGGCATCCCGGAGAATGACCGCGCGCAACCTTGCGCACCCCTCTGGCTTCTTTACCGATGGAAAGCGTTTGCGGCATGCACCTTTCTAGCGCGCGGCGCCGGTTTCGATGGCGTGCGCGAACTGGCGGAGTACCGCGCCCGACGCATCGGTGACAGCCCAGAATGTCATGCCGTCGCGGTTCCAGCGCGCGAGCGCATAGCCGTCGTCGGATTGCGTGACGACCGGCGAGAACGCCTTGTCGTTCGACGCGCTCTTCGCCTCGCCCTTGCGTTCGGGAAACACATACACGTCGATCGGATGCTTCAGATAGCGGTAAACCACGACCGCCACCGGCCGATGATCGATGTAGTCCAGCCGCCCGCCGACCAGCGCGAAGCCCGGTCCCGCCGGATCGATAACCGACGGCGCATAGTCGATGCGGCCGTTGAACCACAGCTTGACCGTATGCCTGTCGCTCGAGAGCACGTCGATCGGGCGATTCGACATCAACGCGCGAACATGACTCGACACGATCTCCTGCGCAATCGGCGAGCCGCCCGAAACACCCGCCCCGAGCGGCACCGCCTGAAACCACAGCATCGTGCCGAGCACGAGCGCGGAGAGCGTCGCGCCCATGAACGCGCCGCCGAAGAACGGCCAAGGCGCCGCGAACGGATTGCTCCAGCCGCGCCCCGCGCGGCGTGCCGGCGCGCGCTCGCGTGCCGCCTCTTCGACCTCCGCCCGCACGCGGGCCAACACCTGCGCCCGCAGATGCACGGGTGCGCGATGATAGAGCGAACCATCGGCGAGCCTCGTATCGAGCGAGGCGGTATCGTTATTTTCCATTTCCCGACTCCTTTGAATGACCGGGCCCGGCGCGGCGCACGAGCCGCACGCTCGCCGATCCTGCCCGCCCTGGGCCGCGCGTACCGCCCCCGCCAGCATCTTGCGGCCGCGCGCGAGCCGCGACATCACCGTGCCGATCGGCACGCCGGTCACGAACGCCACTTCCTTGTAGCTTATGTCTTCCAGCTCACGTAACACCAGCACCTCGCGGAAGGCGATCGGCAGCGCCTCCAGCGCGCGATGCACCAGATGAATCTCGTCGCGGCGCACGGCGAGCGTCTCCGGGTCGGCCGCGCTCTCCTTCGACCAGCCCGGCAGCGCTTCGTCGCCGCCGAATTCCTCGTCGTAGGGCGTCGCGTCCGCCAGTTGCACGCACCGCCGCCATTCCGTGAACCAGGTGTTGCGCACGATCGCGAGCAGCCACGCCCGCGCGTTTCCCTCCTCGCCGCCCTCGAATCCGCTGAAAAAACGGAACGCGCGCAGATACGCTTCCTGAACGACGTCGTCGGCGTCGCTCGCATTGCCGGACAACCAACGCACGAGGTTGTACGCGGCGTCCAGGTGCGGCATCACGGTCGCCTCGAAGCGCGCATGGGCGCCTGTACCTCCACGCGCCCGCCATGCCCGGACTCGTCCTGTCTCGACCTGCCTCGCCACATCGCGCGGGTCTCCTTTCGCCTGCCACGTTCGGGAAACTTCGTCCGGGCATCGCGGCCATATCGCTTTCCCGTGCCCTCACCCTCCCTTACGCCCCGCGCACCCGTTTTATTCCCGTTTTCGCCATCGTCTCGAAAAAAATATAGCGGGAATAACGCGCCGCTTTCGCCGGTTCGATGAACGGATGCCGCAGCGAGTCTGCTCGTCGAGCGGAAGTCGTCGGCGTCACGCCCATGTATCGAGCCGCCATACGCGTGCGAATTTGCCAAACGTTCGCCGAACGTTCGCCGATTCGAACGACGAGATCCGCGGCCGCGACCCGAAAGGAACCACGATGAAACCCGACCCGACCGCCCTGCCGCCTGCGCAGGAACGCGACGAACTCGACGCCCACGGCAAGCGCCGCCGCACCGCACTCTCCTGCATGGCCTGGGCCGGCGCCGGCGTGATCTGGACCGTGAGCGGCGGCGTGCCCGCGTCGCGCCTGATCTCGTCCGCGGAAGCCGCCGAGAAGACGAGCTCGTTCAGCTTCGTGCGGATCAGCGACAGCCATATCGGCTTCAACAAGGACCCGAACACCGAACCGGCGAGCACGCTGGAAGAAGCCGTCGGCCGCGTGAGCGCGATGGGCGGGCGCCCCGCCTTCATGATCCACACCGGCGACGTCACGCATCTCTCGGAGCCCGCCGAATTCGATACGGCGACGCAGATCATCGGCCGCGCGGGCATGGACGTGCACTATGTGCCGGGCGAGCACGACGTGCTCGTTGAGGACGGCAATCCGTTCTTCGAGCGTTTTTCCGGGCAATACGGCCGTGGCGGCAACTGTCACTGGTATAGTTTCGATCAGGGCGGCGTGCACTTCATCGGCCTGACCAACGTGATCGACCTGAAGGGCGGCGGCCTCGGCTTTCTCGGCGATGCGTAACTCGCCTGGCTCAAGGCCGATCTGCAGGGAAAGTCGAGCAGCACGCCGATCGTCGTGTTCGCGCACATCCCGCTGTGGGCGCTGTATCCGCAGTGGGGCTGGGGTACCGACGACAGCGCACAGGCGCTCGCGCTCCTGAAGCGCTTCGGCTCGGTGACGGTATTGAACGGCCACGTCCATCAGGTGGCGCAAAAAAGTGGAGGGGGGATGCGTTTCTATTCGGCGATGTCCACCGCGTTCCCGCAGCCCGCGCCGGGCGCGGCAGCCGGCCCCGGGCCGATGAAAGTTCCGTCGGAGCAGTTGCGCACGATGCTCGGCCTGCGCGAAGTCACGCACATCGCGGGACGCGGACAACTGACGGTCACGGACACGGGCTCGCCGTGGCGCAATCATGAACGCCGCCCATTTCTCGAGCCGGGCCTCGAGCATGATCTCGCCCGCCAATCTCCGCCCGCTCGCCGGCAAGCTGCTGCGCAAGGCCGCGCTCGCGCTCGTCGTGAAAGGCGTGATCAGCGCGGTTCCGACCGCCTGTGCGCAGGAGGCCGCGCAGCAGGTCGCGGCGGCGGCCGCGCCGAGCATCTCCATCGACAACTTCGCGTTCAGCAAGCCGACGATCACGGTGCCGGTCGGGACGAAGGTGACGTGGGTGAATCACGACGACATGCTGCACACCGTCACCGACAAGGGCAAGACCTTCAAGTCCGACCCGCTCGACAACGGCGACAGCTTCTCGCACGTGTTCGACAAGCCGGGCACCTACAAGTACTTCTGCTTGCTGCATCCGCACATGACGGGGACGGTCGTCGTGCAATGAGCTGAACGGCGCCCGCGGGTCCCGTCAAGGAGAATCGACACATGGGACCCGTAGGTAAAATTTGTTCAAAACAAGCGCGAGACATAGTTAGATTTCAGATTTCCGTAATGTCTGTAACCTCTGTCGCTACTTTAGCTTCGGTAGTTGCGCAGATGAGTACATCCATGCGTCACGTGTCGTCCTCGCCCCGTGCATCGGCGGGCGGGCCGTACCGCCTTTTGCTGCGTTCGTCGTCCGGTCTCGTGGCAAGGCGGCGAGCCCACCTTGATGGGCCTCGACTTCTTCCCAAAAGTCGTCGCACTGCAGGAGAAATACAAACAAGCCTGTCGGGCAGCGTATCGAAAACAATCTGCAAACGAACGGCACCGCGCTCGACGAGGACTGGTGCGGCTTTCTCAAGGAACACGACTGGCTCGTCGGCCTATCCGTCGACGGCCCTCGCGAGCTTCACGACCTCTATCGCTGTCGCGCTCGGGCAAGCCGACCTTCGACAGGGCCATGCGTGGCGTGGAGCGCATTCATCGCCACGGTGTCAGCTTCAATACGCTGACCTGGACTTGCCCCCGCAGCGCGCACGTTTTTCCGTTCGCTCCATTTCTCAATGCGCCGATTGACACCGAGCACTCAATTTTCAATGCCGAACCACAGAAACGCTGACGTCCAGTGCCTGCGCGCCGTGGCGATTATCCTCGTGATGATGCAGCACTATCGGAACCGCCTTCCAGCGTCCGATGGGTATTCAAACTTGTTCGAGCACTTTACCTTCTGGACTGGGGTCGACATCTTCTTCGGTATATCCGGACTTCTAATCTGCCATTCCTTCCTACGAGATCTGCAACAGACCGACTCCAGCAGGAACGCGTTGATAGCATTCTGGATCCGGCGAATGGGAAGGCTGTTTCCCGCCGTCGCGTTCTGGGTCGGAGTGTCCGTGTGCATCGCCGCCATCGCTACGCACAACCCGGGCGCCGATGCTGGCAAGGTTGCCGTAAGCGGAGCAGCGGCCATATTCGGCATTTCCAACGTCTATTGGAGTTACTGCGTTCAGCATGCAATCGCGACCTGCGGCCATTCGGATTTCAATGGCGTTACCTGGTCGCTTTCTCTCGAATGGCAGTTGTACGCCACGCTGACACTTTCGATCGTCACGGTTGGCCGCAAACGGGCAGTGGCACTGATGCTTGTGGCAGCCGTTGTCATGTCCGCGTTCCCGGCACCCAGCTTCTCGTATCTTTGGGCATTCAGAGTACAGGCATTCGCCCTAGGAGCCGCGACATTCCTGGTTCTTGGGAGAAGCGGTGATCTGCCGAAACTATTGTTACCCCCCGTTGCCTGCATCACAATGCTCACGATCGGAGTACTCGTGTGTATTTCCGCACCCACGCATCTCCCACAACCATACGTCCTACCCGTGGTAGCGGCAGGGGCGCTCCTGTGCCTCGTGTCGGCGTTGTCGGGTAACAGCTACTCGCGATACAAACTTGCGGCTCCCCTCGTTTGGATCGGCGAACGGTCGTACTCGATATATCTATGTCATCTGCCGATGTACCTGCTAACGAAAGAATTGATGACAAGATCGATCGGACTCGAGGTCGATTTTACGCACGTCGCGGTCGCCGTCGTCGTCGCTGCAAGCTTGATTGCGGTATTTAGCGACCTCTCGTATCGATTCATAGAGACGCCGTTTCGAAGGCTGGCGCGAAAGTATCAGCCGCAAGTGAAGCGCGCCAGTGCGAATTTCGATTCCGTTGCGTCTTGACGGCCCTTTGGTCGATCACGGCCTCGATTGGCAGTCTTTCGCGGGCGCGATTTTGCGAGCATGCAAAGTACACACGCTTGAGCCGGTGCCAAATGAGTTCTTGAGTATTGGTGCGTCTTAAGCCGATTCGCACGCAGGGACGCGTACTCAGGGTGTGTGGGGGCCGCGATCCCTAAAAAAGCTTTTTGCGCAGCGCGCGAATTAGCGAGGTCACCAGCTAGCTCTTCGAGTTCAACATGGTTTCAACACGGTATTCGGCGTGAGCGCGTGCCTCTTCTGCCCGGACCAACTGCGTTTCCTTTTGACTCAGGAGAGTTTGATAGTGCGCGTTCTGAGACTGCAACTGTGACGTAGTTTCCGCGAGTTGCGCGGCAAGAGAAGGGGAAGATTCATCGAGCACACGCCGCATCAACTCAGCGCGCTTTCGATAGAAATCTTCACGCGAATGCCGTGCTCCCTCACTTGGCGGCTTGCCCAAATGCACGTAGAACTCGTTCTCGCCGCCCTCGACCACTTCCATCAATTCGAGTTGGATCACCTTCAGAAAGATCAGATCACGCACGATCAGTTCGAACGAGGCTGGCGTGAACGTCCAGCAATGTGTATCGACGTACGTGTCATCAGGATGTCGTTCGAACGCGACCCATTCATTGAACGCGACCTCAAGCGTCTCGAATGGATGAATCGAATCGGGATCAGCGCCGATCGGAAACCCGATAAGCTCCCGGCCATGGTAGTTGCATCGCGCATGCAACGAGAAGCGCTCGAAAATCTGCGCTCGCGTCGGACGATTACGGTTCGTGAAATCGGCCTCGAGAACCTGCGCGAGACTACTCAAGGGCCGAAAATAATCGAAGCAACCGCGCTTGTCCGGAATAGCCATCGACAATACCCCGCCCGGCTCCAGAACAGCAGCACAACCCTGGAGAAACTTCACCGGATTGGGAACGTGTTCGAAGTTATGGGACGATATTATGTATCTGATCGAGCCCTTCGCTCCCAGCGCTTCGACCAGCTCGGCGATAGCAGCGGATGAACCAACCAAGTCGACTTCTTCGATCCGTGAAACGATTTCGTTGGGCAATCCGCCATCCTCGATTGCCCTTCGAACAAGGGTCTGCGTGTCGAAAACATCCAGCACGAAGCAATCGTATCCTTGTGACTTAGGTGTGACAGGATGGGCCGTCCCCCGCAAAAGCCGGACATGCGGTGACGCTTAAATTTGCCGGTGGCAGTATTGAACGCCGCGAACAGGCTGAGCGTGCCGTTGCGCTTGTACTCGAAGCCGTGACTCTCGGCGCGCCCGGGCGACAGCGGCAGCATACGGTCCTTGCGATCGAGTGCCTGGATCGCGGTCTTCTCGTCCACGCAGAACACCGCTGCGTGCGCCGGCGGGTTCAGGTACAGCCCGATCACGTCGGCTGCCTTGGTCTCGAAGTCCGGGTCGTTGGAGACCATGTGCCGCTCCAACTGCTGCGGCTTGATGCCGTGCTTGCGCCAGATGCGCTGCACGGCCGAGACCGATACGTCGCCGAGTTCTGCTGCGAGCTTGTAGCTACTCCAGTGTGTCGAACCGTCGGCGGGTTTGTGCTTGAGGGTGCACTTGAGCACCCGCGCTTCCAGTTTGGCCGGTGGCTGCGTAGGCGCCCGCCCGCGGTGCCGGGCGTACATGCCGGCTAGTCGCTCGCTGAGGAAGCGCCCCGACCAGCGTGCGATGAAGCGCGAATCGCAACCCAGTGTGCGCATGATACTGTCGCGCGATTCGCCGTCCTCGAGCATCAGGATCAACTTTGCGCGTCGCACGTCCGCCGCACGCACCGTTCGGCTGCGCGCCGCCGACAACAGTTGCTCACGTTCGATATCTGTCAGGTTCATTTTGACCCATGACCTGTATCTGAACACAGACAGGGTGCTAATTCAATAACGCAGTGCAATAGAACGAGACAACGGTACAGATCGAGCGCTTACGATCCACACGCACACGTGCTATTCGGAGTTCAACGACATCATCGCATCGATCGCGGATATGGATGCCGACGTGATCACGATCGAAACGTCGCGCTCGGACATGGAGCTGCTCGATGCATTCGACGACTTCAAGTATCCGAACCAGATCGGACCGGGCGTGTACGACATTCACTCGCCGAACATTCCGAGTCAGGAGCACATCGTCAATCTGATGAAGAAGGCGGCGGAGCGCATTCCGGCGGAACGCCTGTGGGTGAATCCGGATTGCGGCCTGAAGACGCGTCAGTGGGAAGAGGTGATTCCGGCGCTCAAGAACATGGTCGCGGCCGCGCAGACCCTGCGTCAGTCCGCGTGATCGTCGAACGTTAGCCGAGTCTTGCTGCCACCTGCGGGTGGCAGTTCCATTTGGGGCAATAGCGCCGTCGCCCATCCGCTTTCCTGTTCAGTCGTGTGAAATCGTTCGTCGCTTCAGAAGATACGTGTCCATGATCCATCCGTTGCGGCTTCGTGCTTCTGCACGCACGCGTTCGATGTCGTCCATCACTTCGCGCAGCTTGCCGGCAATGAGGATCTCGTCCTCCGTACCGACGTAGGCGCCCCAGAAAATATCGACGTCCTCTCCCGCCAGGTGCCGAAACGCGTTCTGCGAGTCGAGCATGACGACTACGCTGTCGACATTGTTCGGGAATCCTTCGGCAATGCCTCTGCCGTTCGTGATTTCGACGGCGCGCCCAATCGTATTGAGCGCCATGCGATGCTTCGCGGCCAGAGCCTGCACGCTGCTGATGCCCGGGATCACTTCGTATTCAAACGCGTGCCTTCCACTTTTTGCAATTGCTTCGATGATGCGCATCGTGCTGTCGTAAAGTGACGGGTCCCCCCATACGAGAAATGCTCCGCATTCGCCGTCGCTCAGCTCCTCCTCGAGCAGGCGCTCGAACACCAACTGCTTGTCGCGGTTCAGGGTTTCGACTGCTTTGACATAGCTTGCAGCGTCTCCCTGACGTTCCGGGCTCGTCGCCTCGACGACCCGATAGCCTTGCTCCTTCACGTATCGCTCGATGATCTCCTTGCGCAGCTCGACGAGCTTCGCCTTCGATGCGCCCTTGTCCATCACGAAAAACACGTCCACCTGATTGAGCGCATTGATGGCCTGGACGGTGACATACTCCGGATTGCCTGCACCAATCCCGATGATGAGGATTTTCTTCACTGACTGCTCCAACGTTAGGACGTAGCTGCACTGAGTCCAACATTACCTACGGCATGGCTGATGCGTCAACGACCGTGATCCGCGGACATTTCGAGCGTAGAATGCGAGCGATACGCCGAGAGGAAGCCGGTGGAATTCCGGCGCGGTCGCGCCACTGTAATCGGTTTGCATCCGAATCGAAAGCCAGACCTTCCGCGTTTTTTCCTGAATCATCGAAGGGCGCGAAACCCTCGGGAGATGTCTGCCATGAATATCATCGCTTCCTCGCCGGCTGCAGCGCCGGCGCCCATTCCAATCAGCGAGCTTCTGCCCTGGGTCGTCTTCGGCGGCTTGCTGCTGTTGATCGCCATTTATTTCGTCGGCGCGGAAGAAGGCGCGACGTCCATCGTCCCCGGCATGTACGTCCACGAGTTCGTGCATGACGGACGGCATTTGCTCGAGTTTCCCTGCCACTGACGGGAGCGCCAAATGGTCGGAAAGCTGCTGGTGCGGGGCATGCTTGCAGGCATCGCCGCGGGACTTCTCACATTCGGCTTCGCGAAACTGGCTGGCGAGCCGCAAGTCGATCAAGCCATCTCCTTCGAGGAAAAGCTCGATGCCGCCAAAGGCGAGGCGCCGGAGCCCGAGCTCGTGAGCCGGCACACTCAGGCGGGATTGGGGCTATTCACCGGCATGATGACATATGGAGCCGCGATGGGCGGCATATTTGCGCTGACATTTGCGTATCTCTATGGCCGGGCGGGGCGGCTCCAGGCCCGCTCGCTCTCAGCATGGCTCGCGCTCGCGGCGTTCATATCGATCGTGATCGTGCCCAACATCAAATATCCCGCCAACCCGCCGTCAGTTGGCGACCCGGAGACCATCGGATATCGGACAGGTCTATTCTTTCTCATGATCGCGATCTCCATTGTGGCCATGATCTTCTCACTCAAGGCCCGCCGCCGAGCGATCGCCACCATGGGTGACTGGAACGCGTCCATCCTATCGGGACTCTTGTATGTCGTGATCATCGTGGTGGCGCAATGGCTCTTGCCGGTCATCAACGAGGTTCCGGCTGAGTTTCCTGCCGTTGTGCTCTGGAAATTCCGCGTCGCCGCAATTGGCATGCAGGTCATTCTCTGGACAACGATCGGCCTACTATTCGGCGCCCTCGCTGAACGGTTCTTTATTTCATATCGACAGGCATAGGCAGATTGATGGTGCTTCGTGCGATGCGCGATGTAGCCGACGCCGTACCTCGTTCATGCCACATGCGGCGGGTCGTCGCGCCTGGCAGTAGTGATGCTGCAATTCACGCCCCCTATTCCCGGAGCCCGAAGCTCAAATCCGCGTGGATCAGAAACCTTGCCTCGAGCTGGTGAAGTCTGCAACCAGGTGGACGAAGCCGAAGATCGCCGCCCCGATCATCAGGGCGAGTATCACGGCAACGAACGGCAGCATCACGATATTGACGTTTGCGAAATCCGCTTCATGCGAGGCGCGCTTGTGCACACCGAAGAAACTCGACAAGACAATGCGGATCATGCGGATCAGCTCCATGACTTTTATCCCAAAGATTTATCGCTCGTCTCATCCTCGCGCACTGCACCGGTTCGTTGAAGTAGCAGTTGCGGAAATTTCAGGCAAGCAGAATCGAATGGGCGACGAGCACGGTTTCCTGTACGCATCGATGGCGAAGCCATATTGGTGGTGGTGGAAAACGACGGTTAGTTGCGTGGCTGCTGTCGGAACACAACTGATCGCTGTGCGTACGCGACGGCCACACTTCCCCGAGGTGCGGCCGTCGCGGATCATGTTCTTTGAACACACGTGGCCAGCGCATCAACAACGAAGCGGAGTCCTTGCGGTGGCAAGACGCGATATTTGCATCGAGGCCCTTGTCTTCCTCAGCCTAGAATTTGTGCCGAATCCCAAGACAAACACCAATCTGTTTGTCCGTTGACGATGCGGTGAAACCGCTGATGTTGGCCACTGCCGCCTGTCCGAGCGAATCCCGGCCCGTCGCGCGCTGGAGCACAGCCAACAGATAGGTCTCGGTGCGCTTCGAAAGGAGATAGTCGACACCCGCATCGAGTTGCATGTACTTCGCTCCGCCGTCGCCTTTGACTGAACTTCGCTGCGTGTAGTCGAACGCCGTTCCGGCGACGAGCGCAGGGGTCACGAAAGTGCCACGCCCAGTTCCGCGCTATTGATCGTGGCGTTCCCGGTATATCCGAGTGGATTGGGTCCCGAGTCCGACCCCAATGCCTGAAAGCGAGTACTGGTGCCCACGATGCTCACCGTGGTCTTGCCGATCGCATAAGAGGCGCCGACGCCGACGATCTGCAGCGTGTTCGCGGACACATATCCAGCATAGGCAGGCAAGACCTCCGGCGCTGTGGCCGAGCCGAGCGAGCCGATGTTGTTGGCAGTAGCGAGGTCCTTGTTCGGTGTATTGCCGTAGAACAACACATTGGGATTGCGCGCGTTGAGATAGCCCACGCCGGCATTGAAGGCGCTTCCGGCATAGCTGGCACCGAGCGACCACACCTGATTCTGGGTCGCATTCCCCGCCACGCCGCCGAGACTATAGAGCCCTTCGAGCTTCAATGCACCGAGCGGCGAAGTCGCGAACTTCAAGGAATTGTTGACTCGACTCGTGTTGCTGAGATTATCGACATCCCCGACATGAGACGACATGTAACCGCCCCAGTTACCCGATGCCGCGAACTGCTGAACCGACTCGACAAGCGGATCATATTGACGGCCCGCCGTGAGCGTGCCGAAGCACGGCAGCGACAACCCCACGAAGGCCTGTCTTCCGAACTCCGCCCCGCCTTGCGCGAGCGAGCCGGTATTGGCCATTAAGCCGTTTTCCAGCACGAAGAGGGCCTGCATGCCGCCACCGAGATCCTCGACCCCGCGCAAGCCCCATCGGCTGCCGGACAGCCCTGTTGCATGTCCATCGGTCATGGCGACCTGACTTGCGCCGTTCAATTGATTGTCCGCCCTGCCCACCTGCGCGCTGTTCAGATACGTGACGCCTAGATCGATTACTCCGTACAACGTGACGCTGCTTTGCGCGTGCGCCGTCGAAGCACACGCGAGTCCGACGCTTATCGACACTTCCTGATCACGGATATCTCCTTTGTTTTAATCGAATGCAATGGAGAAAGAGGTTTTGAATGCACCGGGTATGTCATGCAGGATCCGCTTCTGCGACCGCGTCTGGCGTGGCTTGCGAGGAACGGCTCGTCCGGATGAGACTCACGGCGACGACCGCGACCACGCCGGGCACGGCGATCGCGATGAAGTTCTGCTGCAGCGGCAACGCCTGGCTCACGAGATAGCCAATCACGATTGGCGCGAGAATCGCACCGCTCCGACCCACACCCGATGCCCAGCCGATTCCGGTCGACCGGACCGCTGCCGGATAGAATTGCCCTGCGAACGCATACGTGACGATCTGCGTACCGATGGTCGATGCGCCGGCCAGCCCCACCAGGAAAAACAGTATTCCGACTGGAACCTTGAAGCCCAGCAGGCTGATGGACACTGCGGCGAGCGCGTACATCATGACGAGCACGTACTTGATATTGAAACGGTCCGCCAGCCATCCGCCGCCGATTGCGCCGACCATCGCGCCGAAGTTGAGCACGAGAACGAAGGTCAGCGCGGAGCCGAGGTTGTAGCCCGCGCTCGCCATGAGCTTGGTCAGCCACGAACTCAAGGCGTAGACCATGAAGAGGCACATAAAGAACGCTGTCCACAACATGACGGTGCTGAAGCCGCGGCCGTCCGCGAACAGCCGCGCGATCGTCGAGCCGTGCGCCGGTTCCTGACTTGAAAGCGCGAAGACGTCATCGGCCTGCGCACGATATGCGGGATCGATGCGCGCAACAATCTTCTTCATTTGCTCGATGCGCCCCGTTCGCACGAGAAAAGACATTGAATCCGGCATGCACAGCAGGATCACCGGCGCAAGAACAGCAGGAATACCCGCCGCGAAGAACACCGACTGCCAGCCGAAGCGTTCGATGAGCGCCTTGCCCACCAGCGCAGCCAGCATCCCGCCGACCGAGTAGCCGCTGAACATGAGCGTGACCATCGTGCTGCGGATCTTGCGCGGCGAGTATTTGGTCATCTGCGCGACGACATTGGGTACGACTCCTCCGATGCCCAGCCCTGCGAGCAGACGCGCGATACCGAACATGACGGGATCTCTGGTCAGTCTCACGGCCGCGGTAAATACGCTGAAGAGCACGATGCAGATCGCGATCGCGCGTACACGGCCGATGCGGTCCGCGATGGTGCCGAGGGAGATCGCGCCGAGCATCATCCCGAACAATGTGGAGCTGACCATGAAACCGGCGCTTGTCGGCTGCACGCCCATGTCACGCATGATGGACGGCAGCGCGATGCCGACGACCGCGAGATCGTAGCCGTCAAAAATGATGATAAGCGCGCACCAGAACAAAAGAAGAACGTGAAACTTCCCGAACCGGGATTCGTCTCATACGCGTTGAGGGTCGATCTGACGCATGGATATCTCCTTTTCTCCAAAACTTGAATCTCGTATTGTTTTCAGCAGATTTAAAATACTGACTAATTCGTTATGCTTATTTATATATGTAATGCCGCATACCGAGTCGATCAAGGGCGAAACGTCTATCGAATCACCTTGTCGTGATCGTGCTCGTAAGGAAACGAATGTTGCTCGAACTGCTGACAGCGCGCCGCGCGCTGCATGCCCGGCGCCTGCGTCGTCGTGATTGTGTCGGTCGCTGCCGGCCACTGCCGTGGCTTGCGCGAAGTCTCCGTGTGCTTCTTCTGTCGTTCTAATGCAGTAAGCCGATGGCAGGCTCAGGATAAAGCTCGCTGCGATGCAACGTCCAATACCGATTAAGTGTCGGGTGATACCTCGCGAGAATGGAGCGTGTCTTTACAACGGAGTTGCCGTTTGAGGCCGAGCAAATGCTGTTCGTGGATGCTGAGTGCATTCTTCAGGCGCTCCACATGCACCATCAATTCCTCGATAGAGGACTCGCACTGTTCGACCGCGCTGTCACAGAGGCGAAGAATGCTCATGCGAACGGCGTGACTCAGCCAGTGTAACCGCCTGTGCTCGCGGCCCAACTCATGGCTTCGCGGTCGCAACAGTCGAGTGCGAAGACGACACGCAATGGGACACCGGCATCGCAGCGGAATTCGAAGCCATCCGAGCACCAGCGCATGTTGCTGCTATCCACCGCGACCTTGCCGTCATGCCGACGCGTAGACGAGGCGTGCCGAGGGCGATGTTCAAGCAGCAGGCCGTGGCGACGCATCACGCGATACACGCGCTTTGCATTTACTCGCGGTTGAGCCAGCATGTCCCGGCTTCGCCTCAGCAACGCCCAAGCACCTCGGTATCCATACGTCGGCGCGTCGCCTAACAACTCATGAAGTTCGGCGACAAGCGCCGTGTCGTCGAGCACGGGCATCTTGCGCCGGTCGACCCAGTCAGCCGGCCGCTTCGACTCGACTGCGAGATTCGAGCGCGACACCCCCAGGACTTCACAGACCGTCTTCAACGGTCGTCCCCCGGCAGCAATGGTGAGCGCAGTCAATTTTTTTGTTCGACCATACTCCACTGCTTCACGGAGGATTTCTACCTCCATTGTCTTCTTTCCTAGCAATCGCTGCAGCTCGCGAATCTGCTTCATTGCTTCGGCTACTCCATTGCGTCATTGAATTGGCACTGGTCGAATCCGGCGCGAAGGATCGTCATATTTCCACTTGATCGGTTTCGGGTTCTTGTTGTGTTCGCGGATGTATCGGCATCAGTTTGCGATCCCAATCCTTCACCGAAGTGAAGATGCCGCGAGCGATCACTTCACGCTGAATGCGCGAGAACCAGTTCTCCACCTGGTTGAGCCACGACGAGTAGGTCGGCGTGAAGTGCAGGTGCACGTTGCGCTGCGCATCAAGGAAGTCGGCAACCCGCTGCGTCTTATGGCTGCTGACGTTGTCGCAGATCGCGTGGATTTCCCGGCGTTTGGGCTGGCTGGCGACGACGTCGGTCAGGAAGGCCACGAACTGCTCGCTGGTGTGGCGCGCCACCGTCTTGCCCAGCACCTCGCCGGTGGCAGTATTGAACGCCGCGAACAGGCTGAGCGTGCCGTTGCGCTTGTACTCGAAGCCGTGACTCTCGGCGCGCCCGGGCGACAGCGGCAGCATACGGTCCTTGCGATCGAGTGCCTGGATCGCGGTCTTCTCGTCCACGCAGAACACCGCTGCGTGCGCCGGCGGGTTCAGGTACAGCCCGATCACGTCGGCTGCCTTGGTCTCGAAGTCCGGGTCGTTGGAGACCATGTGCCGCTCCAACTGCTGCGGCTTGATGCCGTGCTTGCGCCAGATGCGCTGCACGGCCGAGACCGATACGTCGCCGAGTTCTGCTGCGAGCTTGTAGCTACTCCAGTGTGTCGAACCGTCGGCGGGTTTGTGCTTGAGGGTGCACTTGAGCACCCGCGCTTCCAGTTTGGCCGGTGGCTGCGTAGGCGCCCGCCCGCGGTGCCGGGCGTACATGCCGGCTAGTCGCTCGCTGAGGAAGCGCCCCGACCAGCGTGCGATGAAGCGCGAATCGCAACCCAGTGTGCGCATGATACTGTCGCGCGATTCGCCGTCCTCGAGCATCAGGATCAACTTTGCGCGTCGCACGTCCGCCGCACGCACCGTTCGGCTGCGCGCCGCCGACAACAGTTGCTCACGTTCGATATCTGTCAGGTTCATTTTGACCCATGACCTGTATCTGAACACAGACAGGGTGCTAATTCAATAACGCAGCGCACTACCACCAGCGAAGCCGCGCCGCTTCAAGTATCCGGGCCGCAAGCCGGTACCGGATCGGGCTGCGCTGACCGGCATCTTGTTCGTGCTGAAGACCGGCATCCGGTGGCGAGATCTGCCAGCGGAGATGGGATGTGGCTCTGGCGTCAGTTGCTGGCGCAGGCTGCGCGATTGGCAGCAAGCCGGCGTGTGGGATCGACTGCACGCACTGCTGCTGGCGAAACTACGAGCGGCCGGGAAGATCGACTTCTCCCGCGTCGTCGTCGACTCATCGTCGATTCGTGCGGTTGGGGCGGGCGAAAAACTGGCCCGAACCCCACCGACCGAGCACGACCCGGTTCCAAGCACCACGTCACCACCGACGCCAACGGTACGCCGATCGCGGCAATCCTGACCGGCGCCAATCGTCACGACGTCACCCAACTGATCCCGTTGATCGAGGCCATCGTACCGATTGGCGGCGTGCGCGGCCGGCCGCTGAGTCGCCCTGGCTGTGTTTATGCCGACCGCGGTTACGATCATGACAAGTACCGGTGCCTCCTTCACGCGCGCAACATTCCCACCAGCATCGCGCGGCGCGGTCACCCGCACGGTAGCGGCCTTGGGAAAGTCCGTTGGGTCGTCGAACGTACACATGCCTGGTTGCATAACTTCCGCCGTCTACGTACTCGCTTCGAACGTCGTGCGGACATTCATGAAGCGTTCCTCAAACTCGGTTGTTGCTTGATCTGCTGGAACACTCTTCGGCAATCTCAACAGCCTTTATGAAACCGTCCTCTTAGAGCGCAATAAGACTGCACTTAAATCAGAAATTCGGAGTCTTACGAAAGTGAGATTTCGATACTGCCAATACGGTGTTTCACGATTATTCGACGATGCGTATCCGTTACAATGCACTCCTTTGTGATTTGCCCGCTTGAGGGCGTAGGGGAATGACCATGTCTCTGCGCGACGTGGACGTCATCGATTACATCGGAGTGGATGTGCTTTTCAAGCGCGTATATCGCGCTCTTCGACGATCTCGACTGGCGCGAGGAACAAGCCCATCAAAAGGCCCTGACGAAAAGATCGACTGCTACATCAGTTATTTTCGCTCCGGCCAATTGCTGTTGAATTACCCGAAGGTTCGCGGCTACGAGATCGTGATCGAATACGTGTCGACGCATCCGATGACGTCCTCCGCGCTGGAGTTCTGGAAAACCCGCGAGCACGTCATCAGCGATGCCGGGATACAAGGTTCATATTCGCGGCGTGGACGTGCGCCGCAGTCTCGGCATCGCCGTGGAAGAACCGGAGACCGCCGCAGCGGAGCCCGTGGAACCGCCCGCGCTCGACGTCCTCGGCGCGGACCTGCTCGAACGTCTTGCCGACATTTCCTATCTGCCGCCGTTGCCGCCCAGGTTGCACCGGAAGCAGCCCACGCCCCTTCTCAGGCGTCTTGCGATGCGCCAGGCGGCGATATAGCGCAGACGGTGAATTCAAGGTAAGACGGTAAGGCTCGCGCGCCTTGCCGTTTTTTTTGCGACGAGCGCGCGGCGTCAGGTCACTTCGCGCCGCTCAGGGCGGAGGTCGCGACGGACGGCACCGAGATGCCGTTGGTTTTCGCGTACTGCACGGCCTGCGTGAGCGTCTGCATGAGCGATTGCAGTTACCCCGGCGCGGACTGCGCGATATACGTCGCCGCCTGCGCGGTCCCTGGATTCGAGCCGGCCTGCAGCAGCGACGACATGTTCATCGAGTTCTTCACGGAACCGAGATCCGAGCAGGCCCGCGTACTGTTTCACGCCCTGCTCCAGCGACGTGAGACCGTCGCTGAAGGTCTGCTTGTTCGCGGCGGTGGGCGGCGTCGCGGTGCCGTTCGAAAACGCCTGCATCAGCGATTGCGACACGCTCTGCTGCGTGCCCCCGAGTTGCGACAGCACGCTCGAGCTCGGCACGCCGCTGCCGCCCGACGCGCCCGACAGCAATCCCGCTGCCGACTGCGCCTGACTCGCGACGCTCGACATGCCCATTGCCGATGCGGGGCTCGACTGTCCGGAGAGCACTTGCTGATTCGCACCGAGATAGTTCTGCACGAGCGAGTTCAGCGCCGACGGCTGCGCTGCGCCGTTCGCGCCGGCGGCGACCTCCGACTTGCCGCTGCCGAAGCCGAATTGCTGGAGATTGAGTTGTGCGTATGAGGCGGCCGGTGCAATCAGAGCAAATGCGATGCCGGCCAACAGAAGCGCGATCCGTGATGAACGGTTCGACATGATCGGTTCTCCCTGTGAATGGTCCGATGAAGAATGAGCCCATTCGACCCATCTCTTTATACAGACAGAAGTCGACACACCCGGAAGCGATGTTGGGATAGGAAAGCGGTCACAAAGGGGTTGTAAACAATGCGGATTTCGCGTTTACTCTCGGATTTTAGATATGAATGTGAGTGGACTTGCTCCCGCATAACCGGACAGCCGGTCCCGTTTAGGTTGGAGAATTTGCTTGCCGACGAAACTCGCGCGGCGAGCGGTATTTAAGGGCGCTGTGCGGGTGTGACTCGTTATCGTGATCGAACGCGATGGCCAGATTTTGCAGCGCCGTCCTGGCGTCGGGTTTCGGCATCCACGAAACGTAATCACGCTTTATCGTTTCGTAATCACGCTTTATCGTTTTAACGAAGCTCTCGGCCATCCCGTTGCTTTGCGGACTTCTGACGGGTGTCGTTACTGGCTTCAGTCCGATTTTTCGAGAGAACTTCAATGTGTCATCGGCAATGTAGCAGGAACCATCGCCGCTTAACCACTCGACTTCCCTGTCGGCCTTCAACGCGCCGGTGAAGCGGTTCTCGACGGCTTGAAGCATGACGTCACGCACCATATCGCCAGTGTAACCGCCTGTGCTCGCGGCCCAACTCATGGCTTCGCGGTCGCAACAGTCGAGTGCGAAGACGACACGCAATGGGACACCGGCATCGCAGCGGAATTCGAAGCCATCCGAGCACCAGCGCATGTTGCTGCTATCCACCGCGACCTTGCCGTCATGCCGACGCGTAGACGAGGCGTGCCGAGGGCGATGTTCAAGCAGCAGGCCGTGGCGACGCATCACGCGATACACGCGCTTTGCATTTACTCGCGGTTGAGCCAGCATGTCCCGGCTTCGCCTCAGCAACGCCCAAGCACCTCGGTATCCATACGTCGGCGCGTCGCCTAACAACTCATGAAGTTCGGCGACAAGCGCCGTGTCGTC